>CAVXUI010000001.1:0-385814 GCA_963764985.1 uncultured Chloroflexia bacterium
CACACTTGAACAGATTACGTATTGCTGGCAGAAAGAGAATTTTGGGTTGTGCGCCGGGTCGTGCAAATCTGCCTCGCCGCGGATGGAAAATTCGAACCGCCGCACGCCGGGTCGTTGCTTGCGATCGCGATCGTCGCGCTATGCATGCCGCTCGCCGCCGGGTTGAACACCACAGTCAGCGTGTGGGACGCGCCGTTGGCAAGGCTGATGCCTGCAGAGCCGCGCGCGGCAAAGGCGGATACGTCGATCGTGGCCGTGTCGATGCGCAGGCTGCCGTCACCGGCGTTGCTGATCGTAAACGTGCGCGTGATTGTGCCACCGACCGCAACCGAACCAAAATCGGCGCCGGTGTCGATCGCCGCTGGCGCGCCGGCGGTGATCAACACGCCATTGCCGGTAACCGCGAGTGCTGGATCGAGCTGGATCACGGTCACGCTGCGGTGAAGGAGGTTGCCAACAACCAGGCGCTGACGCACGCGGTCAATCGCAATTGCGCGCCAGCCATACTTGTTTAGCCAGCCCACGCGCCAGAAAATGAATGTGCTGTGGCGAATGTGCCGGTGACTGAGGCGCGCAAGCGTGACCATGTCATCGGCAAGGCCGAACTGGGCGCGCTGCCGCAAACGACATACGAGCCATCCGACTGCGCTGAAGCGATGTCGTGTGCATCCCCCAGATCCATCGCAACTTCCGTCAAGCTGTTCTCCGGGCTGATGTTGCCGGCCAGGACACCGACGCCGGGATGCCAGGTGATCGCTCCAGGGTTTTGACCTGGCGCAGACCAATTCCGGCTCACCACGACAAAACCACTAGCGCTGCCGATGAGCGGGACCACGCCCGGGCTCCCGACAGAGTCGTTTTGTTTTGCACCAACGAGCGCGCGACCGGCCGAGATCACGCCGCGCGCGCCAAGCGTGCCGTCCCCCAGCACGACAGCGCCGGCATCAATGATGTCGCCGTTATCCCAGTTGCCGCTGCTGACAACATAGTTGCCATTGTGCAGAGCAGACAATGCCGTCATCGCCGACTCTGTCGTTTGTGTGTGAGCCGACCAAGCTGTTGGCGAAACTGACCAAGCCGACCACGCCGCTTGCGCCACTGCCCCATGTCGCCGCCCCGGCGCTGCTTTGCGTGCCGTTTGCCCAATACTGACTCGCCACGACATAGTTGCCATTGGCCAGCACGGTTACCGGACTGACCTCGACGACCCAACCCGTCGTCACGTACCCGGCGCGCCCGAGACCGACCGAGTCATTCGCTTGTCCACCCACCAGGCTGTTGGCTGCGCTGACGGCCCCGCTCGTCGGCGCGAAGCCCATCGCGCCACGAGACCGCGCCGGCATCAGAAGCAGCGCCGAGACTCCACGACGGGCTGGCGATGACATAATTTCCGCCGCCAACCACATACACACCGCCCGATCCCACGTAGTCGGAGCCGAGCGCGCCGGTCGTGCTGTTTGCTGCGCTGACAAACCCCGTCACTTTTGCTGTGCCGCTGGCCCACGTCACCGCGCCGACATTGCGCGCGTCGGGGCTGCTCCAGCGTGGCGATGCGATCACATAGTCGCCGTGCGGCAGCGGTGTGATGCCGTCGCTACCGATTTGATCCTGCGCTGACACACCAAGCAGGCTGTTAACAACCGAAATCGGCCCAATCAAGCCTGTGACGCCGTCGACCCATGTCACCGCGCCGACATTGCTGACGGCGTTGTTGTCCCAGTTGGGGCTCGAAACGACGTAGTTGCCGTTGCTCAGCGCAAACACACCGCCGGAGCCGACGCTGTCGTTAAATCCAGTCCCGACAAGGCTGTTGTCCGCGCCGATGCGCCCGGCTACAGGCGCCGCGCCGTTGACCCATGTGACCGCCCCGGCAAACTGCACGGTATCGTTCTGCCAGTATGGCGATGCGACGACATAGCTGCCATTTGGCAGCGCGGTCACAGCGGGCTGTGCGATCTCCTGGCCCGAAATCTTAAAAGTACCTGATATTGACTGCACCGACGCGATCGTTGGCATGGCTGCCAATCAGGCTGTTGGACACATCGATGCTGCCGGTGAGCGGCGCCCGGCCATCTGCCCAGGTGATCGCGCCTGCGTCGACAGCGAGGCCGTCGTCAAACTCCGGGCTGGCCACCACATAGTGGCCGTTCGCGAGCAGCACGATGCCGCCAAAACCAACCCGGTCGCGCGCACGCGCGCCTACAAAATCGGTTGTCGGCGAAATCGTGTTGCTGAGCGTATTCACGCCGTCAGACCAACTGACCGCGCCGGCATTCACAAGCGCGCCGCGATCCCAGGCCTGGCTGGTAAACACAAACGCGCCATCGGGCAGCGCCACAACCGTCGATTCCAGCGTGACGCCGTCGCGTCCGATCCGCGCGCCGATGTGATCGTCGAATGTCGAACCAACCCGGCTGTTATTCGGGCCGACAAAACCGGCCAGCCCGCTGACGGCATTGATCAGCGTCACCGCGCCGAATCGATTGGACCAATGCGGGCTCGAGACCACGAAGTTGCCGTTTGCGAGCACCGTGAAACCGCCCGAGCCAACGCGGTCTTCCGACTGACTGCCGGTCAGCGTGCTGATCAACGCGAGAGACGCGCCATCGTATAGATGCACCGCGCCAACGTTGGCGAGCACCGCCGACCCGGCCGGGACATAGCTCGAGTCGATCACGACGATGTTGCCGTTTGGCAACACGGAGACTTTTTCGCCAAAGCTGACGCTGCCGACCGGGCGCGCCAGCTCAATGCGTGTTTCAGCATGAGCCTGTCGCGGAAACGCGGCCGATGCGAACAACAGACTCGAAAGTCACGATTTTGACGGCACTACGGCCTAAATAGTTGCAAGTGATCATGATGGGTGGTGCTGGATGCGATGGGGTGTGCGCCCTAATCAGGGTAATTCAGCGCCTGTGCTGCGACGTTCCAAAAAGTTCCGGTTGTCGTCGAAAATATCCGTTTGGATCGTACGCGGTCGGTGTGGACTTGTCTTGAGGCAAACAACCCGGGTATCGAGGCTTGACTCGGGACAAACGCCCAGAATTTTGGCGAGTATGACGGGATCGCGCCGTAAGTGCGATCAAAATGACTGCTTTTGGTCATGTTGGCAGCGGACAAACTAGGACATTTTTATACGGAGCCAGAACTTTCCGCCTGAAAGCAAACGGCCACTTGCCCTATTTTCAACATCATGAAAACAATCAAAATTCTCGCCATCCTATTCGGCATCTCGTTATTACTATGCGTTGGGCTTTTCGTCGTCGGCTCGCTGGCGGCGACCGAACGCCGCAGACAGCTGCGCCCGCGGCGACAAAGCCGCCCGAAAATTACCGCCTGTGAAAGCCCGATCCCCGGTGCAAAGGTCGAACCATTCCGGTCAAGTCAAATGAACTCGCCTTGATCACGCACACGGTGCTGCCGTCAACCGTCGGTTACAACCTGTATGGCGTGTATTGCAACAGCACGGGCGAATTGCGCGGCGATATCAAGATTATTGTCAAGGTCTACGACGCCGCGGACAAGCTGCTGTCCACGTCGGTTGCGGATGGCAATCAGCTGTTCGGCACCATGGTCACCGTGCTTCCGGGCAAGCGCGTGCAATTTTCGCTGGGCACCGAACAACTGACGCCGGATCAGAAATTCGCGCGCGTCACGATCGATATCAGCACAAGAAAGCGCGATGAACTCCTCACTGTATCGGACCGAGCGTGACGCGCGATGTGGCGCTCAGCGATCTGAAGTGACGCCGTCTGGGACTGGCGGCGTGATCCTGGGCAAAGTCAGCAACAAATCGGATCAGACGATCAAGAAATGCGCGTTGGGGCGCTGGCCTATGACGCGGCTGGCAACATCATCGCGGCCCGGACCGATACGGTGAACACTGATCCGCTCGCGGCCGGGGCGACCATGCCGTTTCAGCTTGGGATGAACCTGCTGTTGGAAAAGCCAGCCGCGGTCGAGTATTTTGTCGAGGGCGTCACCGTGGAAGCGCCCTAAGTGCAGCGCGTTTTGGTCACGCGCCAGCATCAAAAAGCCCTGCACCGCATCTCTCGCCACCGTGACGACCGATCCTGCGTAACAAGGCAGAATCTCCACTTCGGGCTTCATTTGAATTACCGCAATCGCATCTGCGCCGCTTCGCTGCGCAGACCTGATCGACATGTCATCTACGCCATCCCGCGCATTCGGGCGAGAATCGGTCGTTGGATTATTACAAATTTGATTTACGTACCGCTCGTGGCCAGCGAGACCAGGGCCGCCTCCGGTCGAGAGGACGACATGTGGCCGGTTGAATCACACGTTGATGGCCTGATCGCACTGCAGCGCTGTCTGCTGCGAAATCGCCTGATGCGCAGAGCCATCCCAAAATACCAGCACCGGCGTCTCGAATGAATGCGCCAGCCACGTGTTGCAAGAGGCCTTTCCGTAGAGCACCTGGCCATTCGAATCTTGCGCAGCAAACCAAAGTGTGACCGATTGCGCACAAGGCGCCAGCGACCGCTGAAATAGCACGCGATATGCAGCTCGTTTTTGGCTGCCCAGCGCCGAAACATGTTTAGCGCGATGCGGTGTTGGAAAGCCAGGCCGGCGGCCGCAATGAAGCTCGCCGCGGCGAGCGCAAATGAGAGGTCAGAGCAGGGACACGTGTGTCATGCCAATAGCGTATTGAGCATGACCTGCCCGTTAACTCTGAAAACTTGCCAGCCATCGGCGCGCAAATGTTCGCAAAGCGCGCTTTTATCGCGAGTTGAGGCAATTTCTACCGGAGAGGTGAGCACCGTCTGTCTGCGCTTTGCGCGCACGGATGCTGCACCTCTGCGGAATGCCACCACTGTGAGCTCTCTGGCGCCAAACGCCATCAATCGGCAGAAAACTGCGTGCAATTGAGAGCGTTTAGCGAAAGGGATGCTGGTTTCACCCCGATACATTTAGTTTAGGGAGCACCGCTGCGCGTCATTGTTGCGCAGCATGTCGCACATTCAGACTTTCAGCACAACGAGATTTGGGATGCAAATGCCGCTGCGCGGCGCGGGCGCGAACTTTTTGCGCGCCAAACGAAAACTTTGGTCCATCGGCGCCATTCTCCTGTCCTAATCTGTTCTCATCCAGCGCGATCATCGAAACGAAACAAGCCCGATCGCGCAGGACCACAGGAGAACCCGAAATGAACCAAACAGCCGCAATCGCCCAAAATGACGTGCTCGCCATCTGCGTGCTTAAATCGAGCGTGCCGGAACATGCGCATGCGCGCAGTGCGGACGCGGTGTGCGCGCCGGCGCCGCGGTATTTGTCTATCGGTTCTTTGCGGATGCGCCGGAGCTGCGCCGGGTTAGCCACACCGCGTGTTTCAAGGCGTCGTCGTTGTATCGCGCCTATAACGAACTGTATCTGACCAATCACTACTGCCCGATGGATTTTGCAAATCGGCCATATGGTTTCGATCTGGCTTATCACGCGCTGCTGCTGAACTTTGACTTTCGCAACGGCGCTGCAGCGGATCGCGTATCCAGGCCCGCTCGCGTCGAGAGCGGCGTGCCAAACAACATCGGCGCCGATGATTTTGATCGATATCCTGTTGAAATGCGGCTACCGCAACCGCCTGTTGCAGGAAATGCGCACGCTGCAACCGCACGCCGTGCTGCTGCTGGCGCTGCACGATGATCCGGCGTTTCAGGCCGAAGCGGCGCGCTATTTCAATGAGCCTGTGCTTGAAGCCGCGCTGGACGCACTGCGCGCCGGGTCGCTCAGCGCCGAAGACATCGCCAGCCTGATTGCGCTAGGCCAGCGCAACCCCAAGCTGCTCAAGGCTGCTGCCGAGGCGATCGCGCACTACAGGCTGGATGAGTGTTGTGCGATGCGCAGCCCTGGATTCTCGGGGTTTGCCAAGTCGCGCTATATGCAGTTGATCTTCCTGTGCGCAAGCGCACCGATCGCGCTGCCCGCGCTGTCGTGCTACATGCGCACGGGCGAGTTCAGCGCCGCGGCCGACCCGCGCTATGCGCGCGCGCTGCGTTATTACCATCGCGCCGCGCTGTTTCACATCGCGCTATTCCAAGTTGAAAACTGTCGACGTGGCTAAACGCCTCATACGAATGGCTGAACACATGCGAGGCCAATAGTTGTAACAGCTATATCGCGGCGACGTGCGACATGGTTGCGGGCGCGCTCGTGTTTCAGCCGGCATGATGCGACGCGCGCGACCGGGGCAAATGTCCCGGCCAACCGGGTCACATGCCTACAGACAAGGGTGGGCGATCTCGCTAGCATGTGTAGCAGATTGCTGCCCGAATCACGGCCCATCGCAGACAACCATCCGTTAACGACAACACATCACACAAAAAGGAGTCAGCATCATGAAAAATTGAAATTTGGTCTGGCGCGGCGGACTCGCGCTGTTGCTGTGCGCCGCATCGTTTACGTTGCGCGCAACACCGCCGGCGCCGGCCGCCGCGCAAACGATTGGCCGGTTTGAAGCGATCGAAGACCCCAGCGGGTCGCGCAGACAGAAAGCGGAATCGCCCCGAATTTGCGGCCGATCGTGATCGGGCCCTATGCGTATTTTGCAGCCTATCGCAGCGACACCGGCCATGAGCTGTGGCGTACCGATGGCACGGCGGAGGGCACGATCCTGCTCAAGGAGATTTGCCCGGGTGAAGATTCTGGCATTCCAGGTGCGAGTGGTGGATGGCAGGGCATCGCGTTAAGGGCCGACTCATTTTCAAGCCAATGATTGCGGCGCAAGCGGGGCCGAGCTGTGGGTCAGCGATGGCACACCCGGAGGCACGCAAACGCTCATCGAGTTTGTGCCGGGGCCGAACTGGGGCCGCCCCGAGAATTTCTTCAGCACCGGCGATACGCTGTTCTTTACCGCAATACCCGCGCGGGCATAAACGAGATTTGGATCAGCGATGGCACGGTTGCCGGCACGTTTAGCACCGGTCAGAGCGGCACGCCGGTCTTTACGCTTGGGCAGGCCTTGCTTTTTCAGGGTGACACAGCCGGCGCATGTGTGCTAAAGCGCATCGATGCGTTTGGCCAGGTCAGCACGCTCAAGCCAGTCTGCTCCGCGGCCGAATGCCATATTTAATGGCGCTGTGGCATATTTTGAGGGCGGCGAAGCGGTCAACGGCTTTGAGCTGTGGCAGACAAACGGTACCGCATCCGGCACGGTTCTTGCCAAAGACATCAACCCGGCCCTGTGAGTTCGGAAATTCGCGAGCTGATGATTGGCCCGGACGGCGCGCTTTACTTCACTGCCAACAACGGCGTCAACGGGATTGAGCTGTGGCGTTCGGACGGCACCTCAGTGACGACGACATTGCTGAAAGATATTGCACCGGGCACGACGGGCAGCCGCCCTCAAGCGCTCGCCATGCGCGACAACACCCTTTACTTTGCAGCGAGCGACAGCGCTGGCATCGAACTGTGGAAGAGCGATGGCAGCGCAGCAGGCACCACGTTGGTCAAAGACCTGACGCCGCAGGCCGGCGAATCTTCGGGCATCAGCTCGATTGTCGCCGCGGCCGACGGCGTGTATTTCGGTGCAAATGGTGGTGTTCGCGGTCTGTATCGGACGGATGGCACTGCAGCAGGCACGACGCTGATCGCGGATATCGCACCGGCGCCAACCGGGGGCATTCGCGATCTCTCGGCGTTTGGCGATTCGATCCTCTTCGCCGGGAACACGCCAGAGCTTGAAAAAGAGCCATGGATCAGCGATGGCACGCCGGCGGGGACGCGGTTGCTGAAAGACATCGCGCCGACGCTTGCAGCGAGCCTGTTCAGGGCGAATCTCTACGACATCGGCGGCCAGGCCGTCTACGTTTCGGCGGATTCAACGCTGCGCAGCAGCGATGGCAGCGCCGCCGGGATGCACGTGCTGAAGGATTTTTACTCCGTCAGCAACGATAGCACTCGTGAGCGCAGCCCGGTCGTTCTCAGCGGGACGCTTTACTTCGCGGGCCAAGACGAAATTAATGGCGGAGCAGGTCGCGAGTTGTGGCGTACCGACGGCACCGTGCAGGGGACCGTGCTCGTGGCCGATGTCGATCCTGGTGCGGCCGGAAGCGATCCGCGTTATCTGACTGCTTCTGGCGCAACACTCTACTTTTCTGCGAACACGACCGGTCTGGAAAGAGAGCTGTGGAAGAGCAACGGGTCGGGCACTACGCTGGTCAGAGATATCGAGCCGGGCGCCGCGAGTTCATATCCCACTCGTTTGGAACCCGATGGCCGTGGCGGGGTGTATTTTGCGGCGTCAACGCAGGCGGCGGGTGACGAGCTGTGGCACAGCGCCGGCACCGAAGCCACCACACGTCTTGTGGAAGATATTTCGCCGGGCAATACGAGCTCTGGTCCGGACCACCTGACGCACGTCGGCAGCAAGCTGTTCTTCACCGCTTACGAAAACGTTCATGGTGAGGAGCTGTGGGTCAGCGATGGCACCGCTGCCGGCACACAGTTGGTCCGCGACATCACCGTGGGGACAAATGGTTCCAACTTTCAGACATATAACGACGACGATTCATTTGCCGTGACTGGGCGATGCCGTCTATTTCGTAGTGGCGACAAACGCATCTGGCTACGAACTTTGGCGCAGCGATGGCACGGAAGCGGGCACACAGCTGGTCAAAGATATCTACCCGGGCCCGGTTTCGAGCGATATCGAGCGCATCACAGTGCTGGGAGATGCGCTGTATTTTGCGGCGACGGGCGACGATGGGCGGCGCAACTGTGGCGATCGGACGGCAGCGCAGCCGGGACGCAGGCGGTTGTGCCGGGCGATGCGGCGCCGGTCAACCCGGATGACTTTAGTGTGATTGATGGCGCACTGTATTTCAGCGCGGCCGACAGCGGCTATGCGCACGGGCGCGAACTGTGGCGCAGCGACGGCAGCGCGCAGGGCACGGCCATGCTGCAGGATCTGAACGGCGGGCCGGAGGGTTCAAACCCAACGCAAATCGTCAGGGCCGGACAGCGGCTGTATCTGACCGCGCATCAGCCCAGGCTGGGGACGGTGCTGTGGTCGGCGGCGATTAGCGCGGCCACACCGACGCCTGTGAACCCGACGCCGACCGGCACCGGCACAGCCACGCAGCGCAAGTTGCACCTGCCATTGGTGCGGCGCTAAGGCAGCGCGTCAAGATACCTTCAACTGCTATGCCAATCCTAGCTGCACTTCCGTTTATCGTGGTGATTCTGTGGAACCTGTATTTCGACTCCGCCGGTCTCGGCAGTTGGGAGCGGCGCCGCGCTGCGCTGGTCAAAAAGCTGCGCGCCGATGGGCTGGCGTTGACGCGCATGGATTTGGTCAAAGGCGCGCCGGTCGCGCTGACGCTGCGCTATGGGGTGACGCGTCTAAACGCGTTGTATCGCTTTGAAGCGCGCGCGGCCAACGGTGAGACGCGCGCCGGTTACTACCGCTTTGGCCACCCGCTTTTCGCAGCAGCACGCAAACCCGCTTGTATTTTGACACCGAGACCGAAAAGAGCGTTGATGAGCGCACCGAACACCGGCGCGTGTTTGACGAACAAATGCGCGTGGCGGGTCCTGACCGTGCTCAGCTATGAGTATGTTTGGGCGCCGACTTTCGGCATGTCGAGAAACTACGGCGCCATTATTTAAACTACCTGTATCGCATCCGCGTGCGCGATCAACAGGCGGTGGAGCACACGGGCTGGTATCGCTACGGCGCGGTGCTGATCGGCGCAAGCCACGAGACAGCGTTGTTCTGGACCGTCCGCAATCCTCGCAGGCATGATCAGGAAATCGCGCAAAAACGAACTGACATCGCGGCCGAACTGTATGCGGAGGGTTACGACTATGTGCTCACCGTTGAGCACGAAGACCGCGCCTTTGAGAAGACCGATGTTGTTTTATCAGACAGCCGCGCGCCAATATTCGGCAGGGGGTGTCAATACCGATACGCCTTCGCCGGATACCCAAAGCCGCCGCGTTCCCAAACGATCGACGCGTCCGGCGCCACTTCGATCACGCGGTGGTGCCCGGTGTCGCAGATCAATGTATTGCCGGAGGGCAGCCGTATCGCTGCATACTGGTTGCTGAGCAGCGGCGCGCCGAGCGACCAGACTGTCTGACCAGCCGGATCCAACTCCACAACCTGCTGCGTGCCACGGATCGACACAAGCGTGTTGCCGGTTGGCAAGCGTTGGCAGTAGACCGGGCCGAGCCTGTCGAACAACTGTGGCTCCGGCGGGCCGAGGCCATCCGCTTGCCACACCGTGGCGCCATGCGCGTCGACTTCGAACACACGGCCGGCGCCGGCATCGGCGATCAATGTCTGTCCGTTTGGCAGGCGCTCCGCCTTCCACGGCCAGCGCAGGTTCTCGATCGACCATGCGATCTGCCCGTGCGTGTCGAACTCGCGCACAAATCCGGGCTTGTCATCGTCCCAACCCGCCACAAGCAGGTGCCCCTGCGTGAGCAGCTGCAGGCTGCACGGATAGCCTCCCACCGCCAACCTGCGCCACGACAGTGTCGCGCGCATCCAGCCGCCAGACGGCGCGGGCGCGGATGATATTGACCCAATAGCCATCGTCAGCGAGTGGCGCGGCGTCGTAGGGCATCTTGTGGGCGCGGGTCTGCCAGCGCACGCCGCCATCCGCGTTTAAGTGCAACACCGCGCCGGGCGGATCGTCATCGTCGCCATGGATGCGGCCCGGGATCTCGTCCACGATCAGCAGCGACCCGGCAAGCGACACGGGCGGAGGGAGCGGTGTTTGCATGCTCCGGCAAGCATAGCGCAAACGCGGCGCCAACGTTTACAGTGACAATTGATTGCGCCACGACACCGCTTGAAAACACTTTCTTAGTGCGTCCGCGCCTGCCAGCAGCATGCCGCCATTTGCATCACGGCGCAGGGCGGATCGTCATCATTGCCGCGGATGCGGCCAGACCTGCTACTGCTGTGGCGCGTGGTCTAGTGACAGCACCATTTCCGCAATGTCCTCGAGCTTGATGCGCTGGGCGGCGTCGCGCGCGGCTTGCAGTATGTCAACTGACGGTGTGGCTTCGACAGCGGCAAGCAGGCGCGCGTAGTCCGTGCGCAAGGCCGCATTGTCGGCAGGCGCAATGACATCGGCAATTGCCAGCAATCTGGCGGCGTGCGGCAAGTTGGATTCGTCCAGCGCGAGCGCAGCCGCATCCAGCAGGCCTTTCGAAATCACAATCACGTCGTGCAGTTCCACGCCAGTTTGGATGCTGGCGGCCAGCAGTCGACGCGTGCTCTCAGGCTTGTTCGCCGCGCGCTCCATGCGCGCGCGCATTTGCAGCACATGGCACACTGCTTTCTTTTCACCCATGTCGTGAAAGCGTTGCAGCGCCTCTTCCAGCAATGCCTGAACTTGATCGCTGCGTCCAAGCGCATTGCGCACATAGGCAAGCTGCGCGAGCGCCCATGCCAGATCGCGCAGATCCGTCCCAGCGCGCCGTATCTCTAACGCGCGCACAATCAGCTTTTCCGCTGTCGCAAACTCGCCCAATACTTCGTGCGCGCTGGCGGCTGCTGTCCACGCGTACGCCTGGCTGCTGGCAAACCCAAATCGCTCGAAGGTCGCTTCCGCTTGCCGCGCCAGCGCAATCGCTTGGCGTGGCGCGTCATTCTGCCCAGGCTCGCCGCTGGGTGCATAGGCCAGCACAAGCGCTTTGCCGCACTGCATGTTCGCGACGCGCGCCGGGTCGTTAAGCGCTTCAAAATGCGCGATGCCTCGATCAAAACAAGCCAACGCTTTAGCGATGTCCCAATGGCCGTTCACCGCAATCATCCCTTTTATGGCAAGCGCCATTCCAGGCCCGGCCGAGCGCGCCACGTCTGGCAAGCGCGCAACAAGCAGATCGTATTCAGCAAAACGCCGTTCGGCGTGGACATAGTCGCTTTGAAAGAACGCCAGCGAACCGGCCGCCAGCAATGCGCTGGCGCGCGCGGCATTCGGGCTCGCGTCGAGCATCAGCGCCTGTTCCAGCCAGCCGCGCCCTTCGCCAAACAATGCGCTTTTGATCCAGAATTCGCGTAGCGCACCTGTCAGCGCCAGCGCGACATCGCTGTTATGGGCCAGCAGCCAGCGCAAACATGCGCGCAAGCGCGGCAGCTGTTGTGTGAGCGAAATGACGAGCTGATCTTTTGCGGCAACCGGATGCATTGTGTCGAGTTCGAGCGCCATCGCCAGCAGTTGCGCGCTGTCTGCCTGGTATCTGGCGGCTTCTGGAGCGGCGTCTTCGTGGGCAGCTACGGCCGGAGTTGCGATCTGGCGCACATTGCGGGTCAGGGCCTCCTGTATGTGACGCTCGCGCTCGACTGGATCGAGCCTGAGCGCGTCGGCGAGCAGTTGAACCAGGCGTGCAGAAGCCTTGCGCTTACCAGATTCAATTTTGCGCAGCGTGATTTCGGCGCACGCGACGCGCCAGCTCAGTTGGCGTTGGGTCCAGCCCAAGCGCTCCCGATTGCTGCGCACACTTTCGCCAAAAGACACGGCTTTCTCGGACATCTGCGCAAGTTTAGCGCGCATGTATCGGTCGTGTATCGGCGGGAGGGCCGAAAGTTTTGTATTGTCTGCAAAACGGGGGAATTTCTGTGACTAAACACCATTTTCGACGTGTGTGCTGCGCGGCCGTTGCCATGTTTGCAACACTTGGCGGCATCCAGCGGCATAGTGATGCGGCCGCAGATGCGCAAAATGCCAACGGCTGGACGCTAACGCCGATTGTGCAGGCCAGCAGCACCGGCCCAGGGTTTCGCACGCTTTATGACGGCGCAGTCAATATCAACGGCGCGGTCGCAGTGCGGGGAAACCACAGCAGTATGGGCGAGGGCGTATTTGCGATTGACGCCGGTCAGGTCATCTCTATTGCGCTGGTTGGTTCTGCGTTGCCGGGCAGTCTAGGGACGGTGCAGGAGCTTCGGTTTGCGAACTCACTTGCCGTCGATGCAACCGGCGCGGTGTGGTTTGAAGCCAAGACCAGTGTGTTGCCCGTGTTCAGCGTGTATCGCTGGACGCAGGGTGCTGTGAGCTTGGTGCTGGCGGGCGATGCGCACAAACATCACTTGCTCAACACCCTGCAACCGAATGGCACGTGGATTGCGGATGAATTCGACAATCCGCAATTTGCGGGTCAAACCTTTTTCATTGCCAGCACAAGTGGATATCAGCTTGTGTTTTCGGCGCGAACCGGGACGATCAACCCCGCTACCTGCCGAACGGAAGGCTACGGTTTTCCGCATCTTTCTGCGAATGGGACGCTGATCGTCGTCCACTCTGTGACAGAGAAAGGCGCTGCATGCGCGCCACCTACGGTATCTACATACTCAGTATTGGCGCGCGGAACGGTCAGCAAGACGGTCACGAGCACGATGTTTGTTTCTACATCAGGAAACAAAACACAGATTTTTAGCCCCGTGATCAATGAGTCGGGAACAATCGCGATGTGGCAACGCGTGTTTCAAAATGGCGTTGAATCAAATAACATCGTCATCACCAATGGGTCGCAGGACACAACAGTGTTTTCGTCGAGCGCTGCCGATTTTGTCGTGCATGACCTCCGGCACATCGATCATGCTGGTCGTGTGGCATTCGATGGCGAGCTAAAGGCGCCGTCACAGGCGTCGGCTATTTTGGCTGGGCCGAGTCTGACGGCTGATCGGGTTGTGACCGGCGGCGACTTGATTGGGACGCTGTTAAGCCCGAAATTTGGCATGCGCATTGTCGATGTCGCCAGCCCGCCAACAGGGCTGAGCGATCAGCGTGTGATCCTTTTCAAGTATTCGCTGGATGCCAATCACGGCTTTGCAATCGCCACGCGCGCTTTCACGCGTTGGGTCAATGCTGCCGGTGGCGCATGGACAACACCCACAAATTGGTCCTCGGGCAGCCAGCCGGATCCGGCTGGCGAGACGCTCTTCGATCTGGAGGCAAGTTATCTGGTCAATCTGGATGCCTTCGAAGCCGGCCGCATGCGCGTCGAAAACGGCACGGTCGGATTGCGCGGCGCAAGCATGAGGCTGAGCGGCCCGCTTGAGGTCGGTGGCGACGCGACCTTGGCGCTTCCCGAAGGCACGCTCTCCGCAAGTGAGATCAGTGTGGGGGCGCTGGCGCCAACCGACCCCGCGAAAGCAGTCACGGCCAAAATCGCCGTGTCTGGCGCGGGAACGGTGCTCTCGACCACGGGCATCACGCGTGTCGGTACAGCGGGCGACGGCGAATTGCGTGTCAATGGCGCTGTGCTCGTGATGGGTGACACACGAATCGGGGCAGGCGCAGCCGGTACGATCACGGTAGAACAACCGAACAGCAGCTGGGCCAGCGGTGCGCTGACAATCGGAGAAGGTCATGCTGCAACACTGCATTTTCGCAATACGGCGATTGCGTTTACTACCGGCAGCGTGGTTATCGGCGCTGGCGCGACACCGAACGGAAGCCCGGCCACTGTTCGCGTATCCAGCCAAAGCGACTGGCATATCTCCGGCACGGTCGTGCTTGGCGAGCGGATGCCGGCAACATTATCGATAGAAGACACGGGGGCTGTTGATGTTATTAATAATGACCTGAAGACCGGATCAGTCAATGCGGCGAACAACGGGGTGAAGGCGACTTTGAACGTATCTGGCTCGCTGCATATTGGTCGCGATCTGCAGTTAGGTCTGGCCGATCCGAAAGTTGCGATGAACGTCGTCCGCGGCGGTCGTGTCGATGTCGATCGCAACATGTCAATCGGTCAGGCACCGGATAGCAACGTGACGGTTGTCGTGAGCGGTATCGGGCCACAAAGCGTGAGTTCAAAGATTGAAGTCGGTGATCCGGCATTGGCAAATTCGGGTGAATGCTTGGTTGGCGTTGAGGGCAGCGCAACACTCAGACTGCATGACGGTGGGACGTTGAAGTGCCGGGGCGGCTTAACGATTGGTGTTCTTGCTGGTGGTGAGGGAACCGTGGTCTTGCGCGGGGACAACAGAAATGGGCTTTTAACGCACGTTGACGCCAAGCAGGTGTGTATTGGCGCAAGCGTCGGTTGTGGCACAGAAGGATCAAGCGGCCAGTTGTGGCTAATTGCCGACAGCAAGTTGAGCGCCGAGACGGGCGTGGTAATTGGCCGCAACGGCGCGCTGCATGGCAATGGCATAATCGCTGCGGGGCCGGAGGGGGTGAGCGTTGAAGATGGGGGAGCCATCAGCCCTGATATTTCCAAAGAACCGCCGCTGGAGCCGCTGGAGCCGTTGCGTCAGGCGCGGACGGCGCGGGCAAGCGCCGTGCAACCCGGCACACTCACGATCAGCGGCAATCTGACTTTGCGCGCCGGCGCGCTGATGACGATCAATATCACCAGCTCGGCTGACTTTGACAAAATAATCGTTACGGGCAACAGCGCGCTCAATGGCACGCTGGTTTTGAATTTCTCGAACGGCTATGCGCCCAAACAAGGCGACAGCTTCACGTTTCTGACCAGCCCGAATAGCAGCGGCGCGTTTGCGACCGTCGAGATCGCGGGTCTGGCCCCGGGCTTTCAGTATGCCGTGACGAGCAACGGCGGGGCGACGCAGCTGGTTGCCAACAACAACGGCGTGGCGACCACGCAGCAGCAGGCGCGGCGCGTGCTATTGCCGCTGGTGCGGCGCTAGGGCTTTGAGGCTGTGAGTTAAGCGGAAATTCTACCTGAGAACACGCTATCCCTCGCGCACCGCGCGGGGGATAGCGTGTTCTCAGGGCATCCGCCTTCGCTGGCGCAGTCAACTGCGCTAAATTTTGGGCGTCTGCGAACCAGGCTGAATCTCCATGCTGCCGTCGAGCACCTTGATCGCAGTCGTGGCCAGCCCGGCGTCGACCGCCAGACCTGTGCTAACAAACACACCACAGTCCGGATTGGCAACGCAGTCATCGCAACAGTAAAACGCGCGTCACGCGTGAAGATGCGATAAGGATACGTACATTCGCCCTTGCGCGAATGCACACGATCGCCATCTCCGCTATCATCCTGTCCGAGTTCAACCACTCTGATGCGGATGGCTGGGTTGCCCCCGTCACGCCGAGAGCGAACAAATCACATGAAAACTTTCTGGAACGCTCATCCGCAGTCTGCACCCGCCCAACAGCTGCTGGATGCGTCGTTGGCATGGGCGGACGAATACTGGGATGAAGCCTTTGGGTTGTTGTGGGCAAGCGATGATGGACCGGCACCGTCTGGAACGCCCCTCTTTCACACAGTGCGCAGCAGCCTGTGGTACGCCACAGGCCTGTTGATGCGCCGGCAACATGACGATCTTGCGCGCGCGCTGCGTATTCTGGACAAGGTGCTGGACTATCAGTTTGATGCGCCAGGCATGCCATTTCACGGCACGTTTTATCGCGCGCCAGAGGAGCCGCACCCACCTGCACTGCCGCAAATCTGGCAGGACTACGACCCGAACTGGCGCGAGTTTATTATGAGCACTTATGCCGTGCTGCTGATCGAATTTGAAGCGCTGTTGCCAGCCGCGCTCCAAGCGCGCATCGACACCGCGCTGCGACGCGCCATCGAAGGCTCAATCGCGCGTGATCTGCGCCCGGGCTACACCAACATCGCGCTGATGTTTGCATTTGTGCTGTGCTTTGCCGGCAATCGTCTCGGGCAGCCTGATTGGATCGCGCGTGGAGAACACATGGCACAACAGATCCATGACTTGTTTGCGCCAAATCAGACCTTTGACGAATACAACTCGCCGACATATTACGGCATCGATTTTTATGCGCTGGCGCTATGGCGTCGATACCCAGCTGTATCGGCAGTGCTTGCGCCGCTGGGCGCGATCATGGAAGCGCAATTGTGGCGCGAGACCGCTTTGTTCTATCACGCTGGGATGCGCAATTTTTGCGGACCGTATGACCGCAGCTATGGCATGGATGCGCGCCGCTATATCGCTGCGCTCGGATTGTGGATGGCGCTCGAACTTGGGCTGGATGCTGCGCCGCTGCCGGATCTGAGCGGACCGTTTCAACACCAGCACGATCTTGCGTTGGGGCCGCTCGTTGCGTTGCTTGGCGTTGCGATTCCTGCTGACGTGCTGGCTGGATTCAAAAACTTTGGCGGCGATCGATTTGTCACGCGCACAATTTCGAGCAACCCCGAACGCGTGGCGACAGCGTGGTTGTCGGACGATTACATGCTTGGCGCCGAATTCACCAGCCGCAGCCTGCTGCGTTCGGATCAACTGCATGCGGCTACGCTGCATTGGCGGCATCATGGACAGGACGGGCTGAATTGGTTGCGCGTGTGTTTTCGCGGGCGTCCGATTGACGCGCGCGCGACCGAGCACACGCTGCTTGTTGAGAGCGACAGCGAAATTGCGCTTGAGTTTTGCGCGCCCGGCTATGAAAATGTTGATTTTCGTGCGCAGATCTGGGACCTGCCCGGGATGCGTCTGCAAATCGATTGCGACGCGCCGTACATCACATCTGTCCCGGCTGCAGAAAAGACGTTTGTTCGCTTCCGCACCGAGCCTATCCAAGCTCTGCGCCTGACCGTGACATTGCACACAACTTCAATTACGCCGAAAATTGTTTGAGCCCTCACTGCGCAAAACCGCGCACAAACGCGATCAGTCTATAGACATCATCAAAGTTGCTGGCGATGCCCAGCGACGCGCGCGCAACGCCGGTGCTCTGTTCTGTAATCGCCGCGATGAAGCTCTCAAAGCTCGCGCGATTGTGCCTGGCGAAGCACGCGACGAGGTCGTCGGTGCGCAGCGCCAAAGCTGCTTCGCGCGCGCCGGGGTTGCAGTGGCACCCGGCGCGCAACGAGATCTTCGCGGCATTGGCCAAGCGCTCCACCTCGAGGCAATCGACCATTGCGCCGGCGCGATCAAACACGTTAAAAGCGATCGTCGCGCCGCGGCCTTCCGTGTCTGGCGGTCCGTACACATGCGCAACTGGCCGGCCGTTTGTATGCCGTAGCGCGCATAGCTGTGTAAGCAGCCAACCGGTCAGGCACATCACGCGTTTATGGATGCGCCCGATACCGGCCCGTTCGATAATTTCAAGGCCCGTTGCAACGGCCGGGATGCTCAGAAAGTTGACCGTGCCATCCTCAAAGCCTGCCGCGCCGGGCGTCAGGTAGTGATCGCGCGCGGCGACCGACGAAAACGTGATCGTGCCGCCCGCGTACCAAGGCCGGCGCAGCGTCGCCAGGGCCTGTTTGCGCGCAATCAGACAGCCCACGCCGGTGGGATACCCGAACAGTTTGTAAAACGACAGCGATACAAAATCCGGATGCTGCGCCGATAGATCGAGGCGGTTCGTGGGCGCAAACGACGCGGCATCAAGCAGCACTGTCCAACCGCGCGTCTGCGCGGCTTCGATCCAATCAAGCGGATGCTGTACACCCGTGAAGTTCGACTGCGCCGGATACGCGAACAGGCGTCGCCCGTCGCGATTGGGCACATCCAACGCGGTCAGCAGTGCGTCGTCGTCGATGCGGCACTCCGGCGCGCGCAGCGGTGCATAGATCACTGGCGCGCCGCGCCGCTCGGCGAACTCGCGAATGCCATTGACCGAGTTGTGATTGTCCGCCGCCAGCAACAGCGCGCCGCCCGGCTCGAACGGAAACGCCTCGCCGACCAGGCGCAGCGCGCCGGTGGCGTTGGCGGTGAAGACCACGGTGTATTCATCCGGGTTGGCGCAAAAAAACGACAGCACCTGCGCGCGCGTTCGCTCCACAAGTTCGGTCATCGCCAACGAGGTCGGATTTTTTGAATGCGGATTGCCGAATACGCCGCCGTTGAGCATCGCGGTGTGCGAAGCCACGTGCGACGCCGCATACAAGCTGCTGCCGGTGTAATCGAGATAGACGTGCCCGAGCGCATCGAGCCGCCCAAAATCGCGCGCGCGCAGGATGTCGAGCGCCACGGTGCTGTCGTATTCTGGATACGCGCGGCGAAACTCGGCAAAGGCCATGTCGCGGTTTCGCGGCGCGGGCAGCGGTGCAGTAACAACCCGCTGTGTCAGTTGGGTATTGGGTAGCTGTGTCATGATTGTCTCTCCGTGTCGGCGCGATGCGCGCCTCACAAATCAATTGCGCGCGGCCAGCGGCAGCCAATTTCGCAGCGGCGCCTCTTCGTTGTTCGGGATCAATGGCACCGATGTGTTCGTCGCTCGCGGCACCGGCGTGTTCGTCGGCGCGTTTGGCGGGCCATCGGGCTCAAGCGGAACGGACGTGTTTGTCGCGGCTGGCACCGGTGTGTTTGTCGGCCGCGGCGTCACTGTTGGCAACGGCACCGACGTATTCGTCGCGACCGGCGCCGGTGTGTTGGTTGGCGCGTTTGGCGGCGCGTCGGTCGGCAATGGCACCGATGTATTGGTCGCGACAGGCACCGGCGTATACGTCGCGCGCGGCGTGGGCGTCGCGGTCGCCTGCGCTGTCGGCGTCAGGGTCGGCGCGGCGCAGGCCGGGTCAAACGGCACCGCGCTGCTGACGCCGGATAGCACGGCGCCGTCTGTGTTGCGCGCGGCCCAGCGCGCGGTGTTGGTCAGCACGATGTCGCAGTCGGCGAGGTTGGTCAGCCGCGCGCGCACCCAGACCTGCGGCGCGGCCTGCGACGGGCCGATCGCGCCCACCCAGCGCAACGTGTTCGTGCCGACGCCGACCGCGCCGCCACGCGACGCGCTGATCTGTTCGATCGTCATGCTGCCGGGCACGGCGTCCTCAATCGCCGCCGGCAGCGCCGCGCTAAGGTTGCTGGCGTTCAGCGTCAGCAGAAACACAGCCTCGTTCAGCGGCGGCGACGCGGGCGGCGCGGTCGACCCCACCGCGCCGACCAGCTGCTTGCTCAGCGTGATAACCGGCGGCGGCGGTGGTGTGCATGGAATCGTTAAGCTATGCGTGGCGGTCTGAACAGACCCCGCGCCTGGCACAAACAGATTTGCGGTGTTCGTGATTGGGCTGGTCGGGCAGCTTTCGACGCGCACGGTGTAACGCAGCCGGAAGCGCGCGCCAGCGGTCATCGTGCCGGCCCAGATCACGCGCCCGTTTGGCCCGCCATAGTTGGCCTGATGCACGGCGCTGGCTGGATTCACGGCCGGTGACAGCTCATTGACGAGCACGCCGCTGACGAACTCGGTCTGCGCTGGCAGCACATCGGCCACCAGAGCTGGCACGTTGAGCTGCGTACCGCCTGTGCGTGTGACCTCGACGATGTAATCCAGCGTGTCGCCGACGTTAAACGGGCCGGCCGGGTTGATGCGTTTTGAGATTGCGAACTCGCCATAGCGCTCGACCGGCGTGACCGGGTCCCATAGATAGTCCTCGGTTTCGCCGTAGGTCAGAAACACGTTGTCCGGGCCGCGGCCATCGGGCATCGCGCCGGCCAGTGTCGGCGTAACCGCGATGCGGTCGCTGAGCGAAAAGCGCACCCAGGCCGGGTTGGTCGGCGAGTTAACCAGCATGCGGCTGGTCGTCACATCCAGATCGATAAAGCCGCCGACCGCCGGCAAAGGATCGATCTTGTGGTTCTGCACGATCCATTCGTAGCCGGGTCCGCCGCGTTCGCAGTTGCGCGTATCGCGCCAGTCGCCATCGCGGTTGCCATCGAACCAGGCGTTCAGATACAGGGTGGCCGGGTTGGTCGCGCTGATCGAGCGGCGCACGCGGACGCGCAGGGTCGTTGTGGCGCAATCAGCGACCTGCGCGATGTTGTTGCGGTTCAGCCAGCCGTCGTCGCCGATGTCCAGGTTTGCGGCATTCGCGGCGTGGTTCAGATTCGGCACGCCATCGTCGTCGATCGGCGCGTCGAGCGTGCTGACATTGCCCAGAAAATACAGGGCGCTGCCGGCATGCCGCGGACCGGAGACGGCGGTGTCGGTCAGCGTCGGGTAGCGCCCGATCACGCCGGGATAGGCGTCAATCGTCTGACTGGTGAGCGGGTCCGTATCGGGCGCGTCGCCATATTCATATGGCGTTGGCGAACCTCCGGACGACGGTATGTCGTCCAGCACATCGTCGATGTCGATTGGACCTTCGGTCAGTGTCGTATTGAGCACGTATTCGGCTGTCAACACACTGGAGTCTGACGAGTCTGTTCCAAGGACGCCGTATATGCCGGCGTAGTTGTTTGCTCCCCAGCACATCACTTCCCCGTCATTCGTCACCGCGCAGGCACGATTGAACGCAAGATCAATCTGTGCGATATTGGTCGCGCCGATGGCGTCGACCGGTGTCACGCTATCGCCCGAAAAGCCATTTCCCAGCAATCCTGAAAGATCTGATCCCCAACACTGCACGGAGTCATCGATCAATACTGCGCATGTCGCGCTATAACCAAGTGATACATCGCGCGCGGCGGTGCGCAGTCCGCTGATCGGCTGCGGTGTAAACACGGTATCGGAGGTAAAGCCGACGCCCGTCTCGCCGTTGTCATTCCCGCCCCAACACGAAAAGATAAAGATCAATGCGAACTGTTTGGCGCAAATATGCTGATAGCCAAGCTCAAGCGACACGATGTTGGACAGCCCAGGCACGCTACCGCCGGCCGGAGGTTCAAAATCGCTCTTGTAGCCGCGGCCGAGTTGGGCAGAGGGGTTTTCCCCCAGCATTCGGTCTCCGTCGTGCTCGCGAGGCAGGTGAAGCGACCGCCCAGCCCAAACACATTTGCGGGTGATGGCCCCCAATTGACATCCGATGGCGCGTTCGCATTGAACGGTGGCGGTCCGTAGCCGAGTTGCGCGGCTTGGTTGGCGCCCCAACATCGGCCATCGATGCCGTTGCCCTCATCAACAAGTACGCACACATGCTTATCGCCGGCGGAAATACTCAGCGCCGGATGAGTCAGCAAAACCGTCTGGGGCGTGCTTGCATACGCGTCAATTAGGTTTGCGCCCAGCTGGCCCTGGTCGTTTTGGCCCCAGCATTTGACCGTCCCGCCGGTGTTGACAATGCATGCAAAATCACCACCTGCAACGATCTGCTGCGCGTTTGTGATTCCCGACACAAACACCGGTCGGTTCGACGGCGTCGTGCTGCCGTCACCGAGCTGCCCGAACTCGTTGCTGCCCCAGCACTTGACTGCGCCGCTGTTCAACAGCGCGCACACAAAACTGACGCCTGTGGCGACGCTTTTCACGTCGCTCAGGCGCTGTTGCGCAACTGCTGAGGCAGTTGACACTGACTGAGGCTGAATGGCTTGAGCCGCCGAAGCAAGGCCGACTAGCCCAATCATGAGGGCCACCACAGCCCGTTGGAGTGCATCCGGCAATGGGTGGTTACGTAAATAAGTGTTCATGTCGTTCTCCAATTCGCGGCGCTCAGCCGCGCGATGTCAATGGCAAATGCAGTTTGCGCGGCAGTTCGGCGCCTTGCACGATGATGGTCATGCTGCGTTCGCTGCGCGAGTCAAAAACAAAAAAACGGCCCGCTTGCGCGAATGTGAACTCAAAGCTCGCGCCAACCGCCAGCGCGCCGCTGTTCAGGCTGCCGTTCAGCCCGGACAGGGCGTGCTCGCGCGTGTCGGTGTTGGTCCAACGCACACTGTCGCCAACGGCGATCGTGACGCTGAGCGGGTTGAAGCCGGTCGCACCGATCGTGACCTGCGCCTGTTGCGCAGCCTGAACGATCGGCGCGCTTTTCACGCCCCGCAACGATTGTGCCCGCGCAAACGGCGCGGCACTCAGGATCGCGCAAAGCAACAGTCCGGCGGTCGTTGCGCCGCGCAGCGCGCTCCAGAACAAATTGACGCAAGAGGTGTTCATGTTGGTCACCATCAACGCGAACGACCATGCGGCACGATCAAATATCGCGACTGTTGATCATTGGCGGCTTGGGCGGGTGAGACGCGCTCGATCGGTTCGCCATCGGCGGTCCACGCTTCGTAGCGCGGATCGCCATAGATCTGCGGCTCCGACAAAAGCGGCAGCCGCAGCGCCTGAATCACAGCGCCCATTTGCCGCAGCAGGCGCAACCACGCCAGCGCCCGAATGCGCCGTCGCCAAAACCTTATCGTCAGATGCGTGCTCGTATTCATGTTGTGCTCGGTGCCTCCTGATCAAAAGTCTAGGAAGACTGGTGCGCAATCTCAATACAAATACTGCCGCGTTCTACGCAAAAACTCCCGCATCGACGTTTTGCCACGAATTGAGGGGCATGTTTACCGGGGAATGCACTATCTCTGTGAGCTCTAGCGCGAAACGCCGCCAATCGACAGGAAGGTTGCGGGCAACGGACAGCCGCGAAGCGGCGGCATGCACACAGCCGGAAAACGACAACTCCCCGCATTTGCATGCAGGGAGTTGTCAAATTCCAGCAACCGGCGCGCTACCCCGGGCTGCAGCAACGCGACGGCGTCGGGTCGATCACAAACCAATCGAGCGCCATCAATTCGCCAAAATCGCCGATCTCAAACGAAAAGTTTCCCGGCAGTTCGAACACGCCTGACGCGCTAACCGGACCCAGCACCGCGGCGCCGATTTTGTGCGCGCCGTTTAATGCGTTGACATTCGTGCGCGTGACGCGCGAGCCATATTCAGTCATCGCGCCGCATGCGCCCGACGCGCTATGCGCAAAACTGATCGCCGGATACGCGCTGTTCAGCGTAACGCCGCAGGCGGCATCAGTGGTTGCGCCGAATTCGTAGCCAGCCCCGATGATGGTTCCGGACATGAACGTATGCGTGCTTGATGGCGCGTTTAACGCGGCCCGCGCCTTAACCCAGAATAACGTTGGCGAAGTCGCTGGCACCGGTAGCGAGCATGACAGTTTGAAGTTGCCGTTAAAGTTGGCAACGCCGCCGCCGACTGCCGCCGCAGCGCCATTGGTCACGATGCCGCAATGCGTCGTCGCGACGGTGTAGGTCGTCTGCCATGGCGCCTGACCAACCGATCGTTCGGCCAGACAGGTGGTCACAAGCGTTCCGGACTGCGCATGGTCGAAGTTGGCGACAAAGCCCCAGCCATAGGCATGTCCGGCGTCGACCTTGGGCACCAGCAAGATGCCGCCATACCGGCATGCCGACAAGCCGGCTTGCGGCGGCGCGGCGGCGGCGGCCATCCGTGGCGCGCCGGAGTTCAGACCAGCACAGGTCGACACGATCAGGAGCGTCGAGCCCAGCAGCTGACGCGCGGAGGAAAGCGGCTTTTTCTTGCTATTAACCATGATGGGTCCATCATAAAAAATACGTAGGCTGATGTCGAGGGGAAAACTCCCACTTTTGAGGTAGTTTCTCTCAGAGAGAGCCTGTGTTGCGTCGCGAATCGGTGACAAATATCCAGGTGCCCTGCGGGTCGGTAGCGATGGTGTTTTAGGCCGGTCCTATATAGGATGCCGATAGGGCGAATTAGCACGCCGCCCAACACGCGCTGCAGCCGCGACTGCTTGCCGTGGATAGGCGACATACCAATGCGCCGGGCGTTCAAAACCCCGGTCGCAGCGTCTCGCACAGGTCCCGCAAACGGCCGATCAGCCCACGCCGTTGGCAGAACAGAATTAGTTGCACCGCAAGCGCGCTCTTCCCACTGACGGAAAGCTCGTCGTAGTCGACACCGAGATCGAAACACAGCGTCTGCAACTCACTGTTGTCAAAGGCTTTCACAAGCTTCTCGCGCAATGCTGCGCGGTCTATTCTGTCCGCATCGCTGATAACGTCTGTGCTGTTCGACTCAAGCGTGCGCTGCAGGTCTTCGAAATGCGCTGTGCTGCGTTCGTGAAATAGTTCTTGCGACAGCGCATGCGCGCCCGCCTTGTCCTGCCGCTCGACATAGGCGTCATAAAGCGAGGCGGCTGCGACCTGCAGCAGAAACGGCTGCCGCCCGGCCAGAATAAGCAACAGCTTGCGATCTTCGTCGTCAAACGCGACAGCCGGCCCGGCTGCGGCCAGCGTTTCGCCAATAAGGCGCTGCGCTTCCTCATCGGACAGATGCGACAGACGCACTTCCGTCATGTTGTTAAAGAACGGCGATCCAAATGGATTGTGCTTGACGCTGAGCCGGTTCATCTGCGAAACCGAGAGCCTGCTTGCGGTGATGACGGCCAGGCCGTCGGTGCGCGTCGCAAAAGAACGCAAAGCCCCAAGAAATTCGGCCGTGCTGAAATGACTATGATTCAGCAGCGCGTCGAATTCGTCAATCAACAGCACGAGCCGCCACGAGCGCTTGCCAAGCAGCTTGAACACGCGCTCAAGCGTCAGCGAGCCGAAGCTGTTTTGCGCGACGAGTTCGCATTGCTTGCGCAACGCTTCATCATCCGTCGTGGCCAGCACCTGTTCAAGCACATGCTTCCAAAAGTCGGCCGCCGTGAATTCGCCGGACATCAAATGACAATCGAAATCGGCAAATATGTGCTGCTCAAAAACATCGCTGATCCACTCGCGGCGCTGCTTCTCGTCCGCGATATAGCGCAACAGCGACGACTTGCCGATATGCGGTTCGCCGACAATGGCCGTGCTCTCGCCGTTGAACAGCCGCGAAAAGAGCGTGCGCACTTCGGCCTGACGTCCGTAGAAACGACCCGTCGGCACCGGCCGCCCATAAATAAACGGATTGCGCACGCGGCTGTTCATTTGAGCGCCTCAATGTCGATCACCCGTATCTTGCCGGCGTATCCGGCGGCGGCAAGCAGCTTCCCGTCCGGGCTAAAAGACAGATCGACCATGTTGCCATCGCCCAGATCAATTGATCGGACAAATGTCAGATCGCCATTGTCACTAAATCGCCAGAGCACGACAGTGCCGCCCTGTCCCTGACCTTCGGCATAGCCGCCGGCCAACATGCTGCCGTCGGCGCTAAATGCGACGCGAAAGATGTAATATTCGAACACGCCGGCCTGTTCGGACTGCTCGTGAAACTCCCACGTGTCGGCGTTCTTTATCTTGATGCCCCCGCTGCCGCCGAGCGCGACCCACCGGCCATTTGGGCTCACCGCGAGTGTCGGGCTATCGACGGGGACGCGCTGGATCAACTCGCCGCTCTGCGGATTCCAGACCGCGACATCATCTCCGGCGGCCGAGAGCAGGGCGAGCTCTGAGTCGGAGCCACGGAACGCGAGCTGATCAATCGCAACTGTGTGCGCATCGAATATCACCGCTTTTAGAGCGCCATCGCCGCTCGATGAGATGCGAATCACTCCGTCCGCGCTGCCCACCGCGATCAAACTACCATCACCGCTCCACGCGATGGCCGTGATAAGCCTGGCGTGCTCACTCAATCGGGCGGAAGTGACCTGGCTTGCGAGATCGCGAACTTCGACATGCGACCCCACTTGATATGCCAGTTTTGCGCCATCGGGCGAATACGCCCCAGCCGGCCCAACCTCGGCAAAGCCCTCGACAAATTTACCGCTTTGCACATCCCAAAATTGCACGCCGCCGTTGGAAAGACCGACGGCCAAGGTTTTGCCATCCGGGCTGAATGCGGCTTGCCAGCCCGGGATGACGGCTCCGGCGATACCATTGCCGCCGTTTTGCGTCGGCGTTGCGGGGCGCACGATCGCGACAAACGCCAGCGCGGAAAGCGCGAGCGCACCCACACCAGCGCCAATCAACAGATTGCGGCGGGACGGCTGGCGATTGCCCTGAGGGCCGCGGCGCCGTTCGCGTTCAAGCGCGGCTGTGGCGTTGGCAAGCAGGTGCTGCGCATTTCGATAGCCGGGGTTTTCGGCGACCACGCCGCGCAACGCAGTCGTCGCCGCCTCCCACTGCTGCGTGTTTATCGCGGCGACGCCTTCGCCGTACTTCGCTTGCAAGTCGGCTTCACGGCTGGCGCGCGCATACCCGCTGCGTGTGGCCGGCTCGTCGGGCGCCAGCGTTTGCAATTCGGTATAGACATTCAGCGCATCCTGCCATCGCGATTCCGATTCTGCGACGCGCGCCTGCTCGGAAAGCATGCCGCGGCGCCGGTCACGCACAAACGCTTGCAACTCGTCAAGCCGTTCACGTGCCGCTCGATGTTGAGGCGAGAGTGTCAGCACCTGCTCATGGTCGGCGATCGCTTTGTCGACTGCGTCGTCGCGTTGGTGCTGTTCCGCACGCGCAAACAAGGCGCTTTCGAAGGCATAGCGCGCGCCATCGGGGTCGATTCGATACGCCTCGGCCAGCTCGCGTACGCTATCGTCGAGCTTGCCCTGGCGGCCATAAATTTCGCCCAGCATCAGACGGGCCTTCAGATGATTAGCATTGGCCCGCAGCGCCTGCTTTAATTGTCCGTGCGCATCGTCCAGCCGGCCGGCGTGATAAAAAGCGCCAGCGGCCTGAAAAAGCACATCGGCAAGCGGGTTAATACGGTCAAGTTCGTCCTTGACCTGCGCGAGCGGCTTGCGCGTGAGCACCCAACGCCGCAGCAGCTCGACAAAAAATCGGTAGCCGCCGTCGACGCCACGCAACATCTCCCAGTCGATCAAGGTGCGCGGCGCAAGCTCAAGTTCACGCACCAGAATACGCACACCAGAATTTTGCAAAATTCCAAGCAGTCTATCTTCGCTGACGACGCTTCGTTCGTCGGTGCCCTGCGCGATCGCCGAAAAAACCACGCGCTCAGCCGGCGGCAGACCGTCCCATATCCATTCGAAGATATTCTCGCCCGCTTCAAGCGCCTTGGGCACTATCGCTTCGACATCCGCCAGTGAAACGGATGGCTTCGATGCCGACTGGGTGGCATAGGCGCGTTCGAACAGCAGCTGACACAAGAGCTGAACGAAAAACGGATGACATGCCGTCAACGCCACGATGCGGTCGACGACGCCGCTCTCGAAGTGCAGCGTGCCGTCGCGTTCGGCCGTTTCGATCAGATGGCGCGCATCGGCCTCATTCAACACAGAGATGCGCTGCGTTTGTGCAGTCTTGAACGTTGATTTTGCTTCGATACTGAGCTCACCGGTTTTGCGGCCGATCACAAACACGAAGGCCAGACGAGGTTCGCTGGTCATCAGCTCGCGCAAGAACGGGAAGAATGCGCGCGCGGCAGATTCTTCCGGCAGTTGTTCTTCAACGAATACGTCGAGCACATCAAACTCGTCGAGCAGCAGCACCGGGCGCCGAACGCCGCATTCTGCAAAAAACCGTGGCAGAAAATGCTTTACGAACGCGGAGCCCTTTTGGTCAAACGCTTCGCGCGGCAGTGCCTCGAATTCGAGCTCATCGGCCATCGTCGCAGCCAGCTCAAAGAAAACCTCGGCGAGTGGTTTGCGCGCACGGTTCATCAGATCGAAGTAAATGCACACAAACTGCTTGTTCGGCAGGCGCTCCTGCAAATTGCGCAAGATCGATGTCTTGCCGATGCGGCGCTGACCGGAAAGCACAACCGCGTTCTGAGATGCTTGCGAGAGCACGCTCTGCACAAAACGAAAGACGTCGTCACGCCCCCAAAAGCCCCGCGTGCGAAGCGCTGGCCCCACTACATATGGATTGCTTGGTGCCGGTGGCATATGCTGTTCACTAGATTGTAAGAGCGAGTTGATTACGGCGCTCGCCGCCGCTGATGGCGCTATCACCCTGATGTGTCCGCATCGCAAGCGGCGCTGCACATTTGGTCTCGATTGCAGATCAGTTGCGATAGCGCAATCATCGCGCTGATTGAGCGGCTTTTCACCGCAAAATCCGGTGACGGCCAGACCATTCTGATCGGCGGTGGAGCTGTTGGTCGCGTTTGCCCCGATGTGCGGCACGAGCGAGATTGGAATCGAAATCCCATGAGCCACGCGCAGCTCCGAGCATTCCCCGGCTGGAGAATTGGGCGTAAGCACCAGGCCTATCCGCTCGCCGCCTGCGCATCTCGACCGTCAACTACTATCAACACGCGCTGGACGACATTGATCCTCGCGCACTCACATCGCACATCAATCCGACGTCCGCTCAAGCGGCTTGGTCCGAGGGATGCTTGAACGACCAGGGCAGCGCTGTTACGCCTCCGGCACGATTCCGGCCGCATCCAGCCGGCGCTTGGCTTCGGCATACACATCCGGCGGCAGCCCGCCCTGCATCGCTACCGCCACGTTTTCGGCCAGATGCTCCGGATGCAGCGTGCCCACAATGGTGGTGTCGCAGTGCGGATGGCTGAGCGTGAAGCGCAGCAAAAATGCCGTGCGGCTTTCGCCTGGCGCGCGCAAGTTCGTCCAGACCGGCCTTCTCAAACCCGCCCAGCGGTCGGTGTTGCCAAGGCCGGCGCCGGGCTCGCCGCGCGCCACCCCGCCGCGGATGATGATCCCGGCGCCGGCCTGAGCCGCCCGTGTGATTAGGTTTTCATGCTGGCGCTCAAGCGCAGAATAGGGGATCTGGAACACATCAAACACACCCCAGTCGATATAGGTCGTCAGATGCGGCGAGGTGGCCGAACAGCCGATCCATTTGGCTGCGCCGGAGGCTTTGATCTCGCAGCAGGATGTCCACCAGCCCGGCGCTCTCGGCCGTGGCCACGTCCGGGTTGTGCAACTGCAGCAGGTCGACGTGATCGGTGTCCATCTTCTGCAGCGAGTCCGCGATGTTGCGCAACAGGTTCTCACGCGTCCAGATGTGCGGGGTCTCATCGTGATCCCCGGCATGCTGCATGTGGCAGCCGCATTTGGTGGCGAGGAAATATTTGTCGCGCCGGTTCGCGCCATGATGGCGACCGATGAACAACTCGCTGGTGCCATAGTCGTTGGCGGTGTCAATCAAGGTGATCCCGCTATCGATCACGGCGTTCAGGATCGTGGCGGCCTGATCGCTGGTGCATGGCCGTCCGCCCCAGATGCGTCGTCCGCGCACTTCCATCGCGCCATATCCGAGTTGGGTCACAGTGACACCGGTGCGTCCGAGCGTGCGTGTAGGTAGGGTTGCCATGCCGTATGCTAACCCATTGCGGGTGTCCCACATGGCAGGCTGCGTTGCAATCAGCGTAGCCGGAGCCAAACAAAAACACCTCGATGATGGCGCACGCGCCATCATCGAGGTGTTTTTGTTTGGCTCAATCAACCGAGTGTTCAGCGAACAATTGTTGTTGACGTGTTGTTCCCTGGCTGTGGATCACTGGTCGTCGACGTGACCGAGGCGGTGTTGGTCACCGTGCTCCGGGCACTTTGCCGGGTGTTGATCGTGACGATAAACTTGCGGTCTGTTCTCAGCTGTGAAAGCGTGCACGTGATGGTGCGCGTGGCATTGGCGTACGTGCATTTGGCGCCGTCAGTTGCTTTGACGCTGACAAAACTCACGTTGGCCGGCAGCACATCAGTCAACAGCACACTCTCGGCATTATTTGGACCGCGGTTGACCACGCTAATTTCAAAAATCACATTGCGCCTGCCTTCACCTTCGCTGCGTTCACCGGACTTGGACACCCGAAGATCCGCTAGCTTCGAGGGCGTCGGTGTCGGAGTCGGCGTCGCGGTGTTCGTCGGCGTCGGTGTCGCAGTGTCTGTGGGTGTCGAGACCGGCGTGTTCGTCGGAGTCGGCGTCGCGGTGTCTGTGGGTGTCGAGACCGGCGTGTTCGTCGGCGTCGCGGTGTCTGTGGGTGTCGAGACCGGCGTGTTCGTCGGAGTCGGCGTCGCGGTGTCTGTGGGCGTCGCGGTTGGCGTATTCGTCGCAGTTGGCGTTGGAGTGTCTGTAGGCGTCGGTGTCGCTGTGGGCGTCGGGACGTTCAGACTCAGGCCAAGCAGAATCGGATCGTGATCCGACGAGCGATACGCGCTGCCGTCATACAGGCTGGTCACCTGACCGGCGCTCTTGAATTCGGTGTTGTAGTCCAACACAATCGGTTCATCGGCGTTGATATGCCACTCGGCGATGCCAGTCACCTGTCCGTTCAGACTGGCGGTGCCCATCATGTGGTCGAGGTAGCCCCACTGACCGTCAAACTGATATGAATAAGCATCCGCTCCGAGACGCTGCTCAATCATGTTGACATAGCCAGCATTCTTGAGCGCGGTGATCGGATCTTCCTTTGCATAGGCATTCAGATCACCCATGATCAGCACATCGGGATCGTTGACTCCGGTCGGATGGGTGTTGATCCAGGCAGCCTGCTCGTTGGCCGCAGCCAGACGCGTCAGATTGCAGTTGCCCTGCCCGTCGCCGGCATCAATGTCGGGGCCGTAGGGCGCAGCCTGATCGCTGCACGCGGAGCCCTTGGACTTGAAGTGATTCACCACGACGGTAAACACTTCGCCTGTGGCGTTCTCCTGGAAGCTCACGGCCAATGCCGGCCGGTTGCGTTGTTGCGAACCGCCCGCGCTGAGCGGGATTTGGCCAAACGCGCCGGTATTTTCCGCGGCCACCGTGCCTGTGACGCTGACGCTGGCCGGTTTGTAGATCAACCCGACCTTGATGGCGTCGTTGCCCAGAGCGTTGGCGCCCAGCGTGGCATCGGGATTGATAAAGGCATAGGTGCCGGGGCCGGCGACTGCATTCAGCCGGTTGACCAGATCCTGAATCGCGCTGGACGCACCATAGCCGTCGTTCTCCATCTCCATAAAGCCGATGACATCGGCGCCATGTGCGGAGAGCGCGCTGATCGTTTTGTCCACCTGGCGGGTGAACTCAGCTGCGTTGTTGGCGCCACGGCAATCCGCCGCCGCGCCGCCGACGCCAAACGTGCAGGCACCGTTGCCAAACGTGTTGAAGTAATTTAACAGGTTGGCGCTGGCCAGCTTGAGCCGGCCGCCTACATTTGGCAGCGTCGGGCGCGGATTGCCCGGGGTGAAGATCACCGGGCCGGTCGGGCGCAGCCGGTACTGATTCGGGCTGGCAGCGTTGCCGCCCCAGCCATACTGCATGATGCCAACTGCGTTTGCCACCGTGTCACCGCCGCGTAGGCTGTTGCCCGCGCTGAGCGGCAGACCATTGTTGCCATAGAGGATCGGGTCCGGGTTCTGGTTGTTGAGACTGTCATCGATCAACAAATAGTTGAGCTCGTTGGCGGCCTGTCGTGCAAGCGCGGGCGCACCTGGCGCGACCACGTTGGTTGGGGTGTTCAAACGCCCGCCAGCCGACACGCCCACCGCGCCAAAACGGCCCAGCGGGAAGTTGTCTGTGACGGTGAGGGTCTGCGGCAGCCGCACCAGCATGCCCTCATAACGCTCAAGGAAGGTGGCGTCTGCCACTGGCAGTGTGACATCCACCGGCGTCACGGTGCCGGTGCCGCATTGCAGAACGGTTAGCGTGCCACCGATCTCAGTCAAGTCCTGAAACTCCAGAACCTGGCCGGTGACGCGCACCAGCTGGCCGGGGCTGACCGAGTTCAGATTGCCATTGAATACAAAGACGCCGTCCGAGGTGGCGGTGTCGCCATCGCCGGTCGGGTCTTGGATGAAGAAGCCGCGCTGGGTCGGTGTGGCGCCTTCAAAATCGCCCACCACAACGCCCTGGACTGTGACGATTGTGCCGCTCAGCGGTGAGGTTAGCCCGCTGCCCTGCACCTGATAGATCGGTGTAAATGTGCTGTCGCAGGTCACGATGGGGGTTGCGGTCGGCGGCACCGGTGTTTCGGTGGTGGTGCCGACGGCAGTGGGCGTTGCGGTGGCCACATCCGGTGACTCTGGTGCAAATGCCACGCCGCGGAACGCAGTATTTGTCACGGCTGTTGCGATCAGCGCCGGTGTTCCATTGTTCGCTGCGTTATAGCCGCTGGTATCGACCAGTGCGACAAGTTCGCCGCCGCCGGTTGCGCCGGTTCCACCTCTGCGGGTGGCGAACAGCGAGACCGTGCTGCCAGTGGCGCTGGCGATCAACCCGCGATACGCATCGGCGGGGACGCCGACTGTGCCGTTGGCCACCCAGCTGCTGCCGACCAGCGACCATTTCTGGATGCCGCCGACGGCCGCGGTGTTGCTGTCGTCGACCACATACAGGGTGTCCACGCCGGGCACGCTGTCCGTCAGATCCAGCAGCGCAAATGAATAGCTACTGGGATTGGCGGCGTCGCTGAGCCCTGGGAGCCGCGCTGCGGTTTGCCCGGCCGTCGTCGGCAGGCCGCTGCCAATCGTATTGACGCCTCGAAAGGTGTTGGTGCCGGAGCCGGACGACAGATAAAGCTGTCCATCAACGATCTGCAACTGACGCGAGTTGACAAGATCGGTGTTGAGCTGGGTGGAGCTGGTTGCACCGAGCGGTGCATAGCGCACCCCGCCGGCGCCGCCCGACACCCAAAATGCGCTGCCATCCTGGCTCACAGCGCTGCGCGGGTTGGTGGCGGTGGCGTAGTCGGTCAGCGCGGTGCTGGTGTCGATGATTCCGTCCGCGTCCACCCGGCCGATCACGCGATTGACGGCAGCGCTGGTTGTGGTTGCGCACGATGCGGCGCAGACGCCGATGCCATAGCCGGTCAACACCAGAAAGCGTTTGTCGGCAGAGCGCGTCAGCAAGCCTTCGCTGGACGCGGTGCCGCTGGAGATCAGCGGCAAGTTGGCGCCGCTGGCGACGGTGGGCATGGCGATGCTGCGTACCAACACACCGGCGGCGGTGTATTCGTCCAGAAAGACCGGATTCCCAAGGTTAGACAAGCCGACCGCCCCGGTGCCGACCCGGTAGACCACGACATTCCCTGGCGCAAATAGCGCGGCAGCCGGAGCCGGGAGAACCCGTGCAGTGTTTGATGCGGCTGCGGAGGGGGCTGGAGTCACGATGATGAGTGATGAAAGTGAGGATAGCAACAATGTTGCGGCAATTAAGCCGCGCGAGGCGAATGGGCGCTTTTCCGGTGCGCTGCCTGGAGTGGGGTTGGTTATGGCTTGCATTTCGGGTATGTGTGTTTCGCAGAACGAACGATGAAGTCACGCCGCTGACGACACGGAAATTCCAATCGTCCTGCGGAATGCAGCTAATGCAGTAGGCAATGCCATTACACATCAACTGTCTTAAGCAGGCGTTATAAAAAGTCGGAATGTTGAAAACATTCCGACGCATTTCGTGATGCCTGACGAAGAATTCCGAAGCTTTGGAGGCAAACATCTGGGTGGGTCGACATTCCCGTTATCTTTTGCCCGGCCGCAGGGACGCCGCCGGGGGCCTTGTGTTGAGCGATCACGCCGTGATCGCTGCATAATCGGAGTCTCAACCTATGGCAAACAATGCACTTCTCGCGAAACTCCGCGCGCCCGAGATCGGTGCGCCTGGCATCGAGCACCGCCCGGCGCGGAACACGGTCGGCATTCGCATCGTGACGCCGTTTGAAGGAATGTTTGCGCAAGTGGACATCCTGCTCAAAACGCTGCGCGAATGGGTCAACCAACATGGGCTCGCGGAGCAGGGGCCTTACTTTCTGCGCTATCACACCATCGACATGGCCGGCGACATGGACATTGAGGTTGGCTTTGTTGTCAGAAAGCCGCAGGCTGCGCAGGGTCAGGTGCGGCCCGGCGTGCTGCCCGCAGGACGCTACGCACATCTGACCTATTCGCGCTACGCGCTGCGAGGGAATCAGGCGCTAAGCATTTGGGCGCAGGACAACGCCATCCCGCTCGACATGCACGCCAAGCCGACAGGCGACGCCTTTGCCTGCCGTTACGAGGCGTATCTGACCGACTACCGGGACGAGCCGCGCAAGACCAAATGGCAGGTCGATCTGGCGATCAAGCTGGCGGATGGTGCATGACGCTATCGGCGGCGGGTCGATTGGACGGGATTGCCGATGCGGCTGTCGGTGATGACCGCTCGCGTCGATTCACCCCTGCCTACGCGGGCGAGGCGGTTGGCGCCGAAATTTGGTTGTGGCGCGCTGCCGTTCGCCAGAAATGAAGCCCAAGGCCGACGCTCGCGACTATGCCGCACAGCATCGCGCTGCCTTCCAACTCTGGAAAAGAGTAAACCACCAGCGAGACGACGCCGGTGACGCCGCTCACCATGCTCAGCACCCGTGGTATGCGGCGCGTTGTCCAACCTTCCCATGCCAGCAGCAGGAAAGACCAGCCTAGGAAATGCCACCCGGCCCCCGTCACACCGGCTACCAGCGTTGCCCAAACTGAAAGGACCACTGCTGAGTTCTCAAGCTGCAACGCTGGGTGTGCCAGATGGTATTGCCGATTGGCTGAGCGAATGCAAGCAACACAGACCATCGCGGCCACGGCCAGCCACGTTGTCGACATGGCCAGCGAGCTGCGCAGAGGAGCGCTCTCGCCGAATTGCGCTTGCAGTGCCCGAAAGACAATCACCATGCAGACTGCCCAAATCGGTCCATACAGTGCATCTGCCAGGCCATAAATCACTGGCCCCAACGGGGTCTCCAAATTGGCGGAAAGATAAATTAGGAATGGAGCAATCCAGGCAACCGGCAACAAGAACGATGCGATCGCGGCCAGTTTCGGTAGTGTCATCGTGTAAACCTGTTCTGAATGCCCCCCGCGAGGCGCTATGCATTACCCACACATGCGTAAGGTGCACTTTCGTCGCCGATACGATAATTGTGCCGAAAGTTGCGGCGATTTTTACCGGAGAGGACAGCATCCGTCCGCGCAAAGCGCAGACGGATGCTGTCCTCTCCGGTCCAACCTCTGTGAGCTCATGCGCGAAACGCTATCAATCGGCGTCAACTAATATTGTCAGTGCGCGCAGCGCTTCGGCGCTGGGCTCGTCGGCTGGGAACATCAGCTCCACACGCAGCTCGGACGTGCTCACTTCGACAGCGGTGTCAAAGCGCATCACCGTGGTGATTGTGCGGATCAGCTGACCGTTCACGCGCAATCGCGGGCAAATCACCGGCAAATCGAGCAGCGCCTCAGGTTTTGGGGGAGGCAGCCCTTCCACGTATCTTTCGGCACGCTGCAATAGCGCCACAAGCGTGGGATCGTCGTTGCGCGCGCAGTCGCGCCTCAGGCTGTGCAGTGCCGCCCAGACCACGTCCGACCAGTTGTCAATACTGTCGCGATACGGACCCGTGCCAAACCACATGTCGACGAGCGCTTCGGGCGGCATTGTCAGCAATCCGGGAAAGAGCGCCTGTGCGGTGCGATTGGCCGCCACCACACGCATGGTCGTTGTAATGACCCACCCAGGATACGGGTCATGCTTATCCAGCACCTGGCGCAACACGCGCTGCACAGGCAGCATGGCCGCCTCATCGAGCGCGCGCTCTGGGTAGGCCGGTGGCAACCCCGCTGCCCAGAGTAGCGCATTTTGTTCGCGCACCGGCAGCTCAAGCGCGCGCGCCAACCGCAACACAATATCGCGCCCTGGGCGCGCCCGGCCCGTTTCGACAAATGACAGATAGCGCGGTGTCGTTCCGGCATGGGCCGCCAGATCCATCTGCGACATGCCTGCCGTAACGCGCCAGCGGCGCAACTGCCGACCAAACGGGCTGCTTTGCGTCATGGCTCAACTATATCGACATCTTTGTTGTTACAACGTTTTGTTTGCGAGGATGCGGCGTGCCCGTTTCCATCCAATGTTTTAGCTCTTCGAGAACCTTCTGCCCGTCGCGCAAAAATTGCGAGCGCATTAATGGCGCCAACAAGCGCATGGGGCCTCTCAGCTGCACCGTGGCGTATGTGCGAACGGTGCAGCTGTTTGCGTCGATTGCCTGAACCGACCAGCGGTTGATCGCGCGCTCGATAAACCCCGGCATGCCGGACGCCCCTTCATATTCGAAGTGCATGGCCTGCGGGTCAAACACGCGCAAGCGTTCTTTTATGACGCCGGCTTTGATCGGTCCAATATCGCCGATTTGACAGCTGCGCACCGCGTTGATGGCGGGGAGGCCATCGATCGAAGAACCCGAAATCGGCGCCGCCCAACGGGCAATATCGCCAAACTGTTCGCCAATGGTCGCCCAGACAGCGGCAGCTGGCGCATTGATCGTAATTTCTGCATGTAGTTCCATGCGCGTCATGGTATGAAGTATGGACACTGCTGTCCATTCCCATTTAGGGAAGGGCGCAGGCTTCGCTCAAATGTCGCCAGGTCCAGGACACGACAAAGGATCGTCACCGAAAAAAAGACCCGTTTGCGCAAATTCAGATGCGTCGCCAAACTGCACGCGCACGACACAGGAAGGCGTGCGTCAATGAATATGATCGAAATAGAGACTGTCTACGGCAAGATCAGGGGCAGTGCAGACAACGGGGTCAATGTCTTCAAAGGCATCCCCTATGCCGGGCGCGTGTCCGGAGATCGACGTTTCCGGCGGCCAGCCGAACTGCAGCCGTGGACCGGTGTTCGCGACGCATTGCAGCTTGGCGCACCCGCCATTCAGCCGCCCCGGCAGGGCGAACCTGACCCGGCGGAGGACTGTCTGTTTCTCAACATCTGGACCCCGGCCAACGACAACGCAAAGCGGCCGGTCATGTTCTACAGTCACGGCGGCGGGTTTGTGATCGGCTCCGGCGGCGCGGCTGTGCAGGATGGCGCAAATCTTGCCCGCAACTTCGACGTCGTTGTGGTGCAAACCAACCATCGCCTGGGCTTGCTCGGCTTTCTATATCTCGATGACCTGGGCGGTCCGGACTATGCCGGTTCGGGCAATCAGGGCGTTCTGGATATTGTGGCGGCGTTGCCGTGGGTGCACGCAAACATCGGCGCCTTCGGCGGCGATCCGGATAACGTCATGATCTTTGGCGAGTCGGGCGGCGGCGCCAAGACGTCGTGCCTGTATGCCATGCCCGAAGCCGCGCCCTATTTCAACAAGGCGTCGATTGAAAGCGGGCCGGGTGTGCGCATGCGCACGCCCGAAATGGCGGCGGAGACCACGGCGTTGGTTTTGAAGGCCTTGGATCTTGCGCCAAAAGATTGGCGCAGGCTGCTGGATGTTCCCGCCGCGGAACTGCTGCGCGTTCAGTCGAGCTTTGCATCGTGTGCCCCCGCATCAGCGCAAGCGCCGGTCCAGCGGCATCACGGAACCGGCTGCCGGCGGATTTGGCCCGGTGGTGGATGGCGTTGCGCTGCCCGCGCATCCTTTTGACCCGGCCGCCCCGGCGATTTCAAAAGACAAGCCGCTCTTGATCGGGTGGAACGAAGATGAATACACGTTTTTCGCCTGGGAGATGCGCGATATCAGCGCGTTCACCCTGGATTTTGAAGCCCTGTCGGCGAAACTGAATCCGCAATATGGCGCCGACACCGAAGCCATCATCGCGACATACCGCCGGGCCATGCCCAATGCCTCTGCGCCTGAGATTTTTGTCGCCATTGCGTCGATCACCATGATGGGCCTGGGCTCGATTGAGATCGCCGAGAAGAAAGCGGCGCAACAGGGCGCGCCGGTCTATCTGTATCACTTCGGTTACAAGTCAGAGGTGACAATCGCCGGCACGGACTATGCGTTGGGCACGCCGCACGCGATGGACATCACCTTCAAGTTCAACAACGAAACGCCGGCCAATGGCCCGGGCGCGCTCTCGGGCAACAACCCGGATCGCTTTGTCGCGTCGCGCAACATGGCCGAGTTGTGGACAAGCTTTGCCAGAACAGGCGTGCCCTCAGCGCACGGCGCCTCGCCGTGGCCGGCCTTCAACCTCGACTGAGCGCGCGAGCATGCGGATCGACACGCGCTGCGAGGTGATGCACGATCGCTATCATGCAGAGTTAGCACTCTGGCGTTCGATCGGGCGGCTCTCGTAGTATGTCAAAGCAAAGTTTGTAGCTCGCCGAATTCACCCATCCCGCGCGCAGCGCGGGATGGGTGAATTCGGCACTCAAACTGTTTGCCTTGACGCGGCACAAGGATCAAACCATGAAGATCAATTTGACGCACAATCCGCTCGCGCCGAGCAACGCCGCCACGGATTTCAGGGCCGCGGCTCGAATCCGCCCGGCCTGGATCAACCCAGCGCGACCACAGGCGCCGCCGCTGGTGAATGCCTACCGGTTGTCGTTCGAGCTGCCACACAATGCCACAATCCGCGTGCACGTCAGTGCCGATGAACGCTATGCGTTCTATGTGGATGGGCAATGCATCGGGCGCGGGCCAGAGCGCGGGTCGGACCGCATCTGGTTCTATGAGACATACGACCTGGCGTTGCTCGCCGGCCCGCACCAGTTCGTGGCGATGGTGTGGCAGTTGGGCGATGTTGCGCCGCTCGCCCAGGTCGGGCTGGCTGGCGGATTGCTTGTAGAGGCCGAAGGGGTTCACGCCGAACTGCTTTCAACCAGGACAGGTGCCTGGGAAACAAAGCCGGTGAGCGGCATTTCTTTTGAGATGCCCGCGCGCGCGCGTCAAATGGCGTGGTTTGTCGAACCGATTCAGACCACCAACGGCGCCGCCTATCCATGGGGCATCGAAACGGGCGGGGATGACGAGGGTCAGCAGGCCTGGGAAGCCGTGGCGCTGCGGCGCGAGGATATTCTCTTTCCGTTTGGCATTCACGCCGCGCATGTGCTTCAGCCAGCAGTATTGCCGGCCCAAATGAGGGCGTTGGTCCGACCGGGTCGCGTGCGTCATGTGTCTGGCGCGCCCTGGAGCGATGAACAAGTGGTCTCGGTGCTTGCGGAAACGCAACTTGTTTCGGAGGTCATTGATTGGCAGGCGCTGCTCGACGATGCCGCGCCCGTTCAAATCCCGCCGCATTCCCGCCGCCAGATCGTGATTGACGTTGAGCAGTATGTCTGTGCGTATCCGCAAGTGCGGCTGTCCGGCGGCCGCGGCAGCCGACTGGTGATCGGGTGGGCCGAAGCGCTTCATCTGGATGCTTCGGGCACGCGCAAAGCGCATCGCGATGTCGTCGCTGGCCACACGTTTATCGCGCTGAGCCGCGATGTCATTCTGCCGGATGGCGGCGCTCAGCGACAGTTTGAGCCATTGTGGTGGCGCGCGGGCCGATTCGTCGAGCTCTTGATCGAAACCGGCGACCAGCCCCTGACGATTGAGCGATTCACCTTGCTCGAGACGCGCTATCCGTTGGAAATGGAGAGCCGTTTTGACAGCAGCGACAAACGCCTTGATGTGGTGATTCCGCTTGCCTTGCGCGGACTGCAGATGTGCGCGCATGAGACATACATGGACTGCCCGTACTACGAGCAGCTGATGTATGTGGGCGATTCGCGGCTTGAGGCGTTGACGACCTACGCGATTAGCACAGATGACCGTTTGCCGCGCAAGTCGATCCTGTTGTTTGACGCATCGCGCCTGCCGGATGGCTTTGTTCAGGCGCGCTATCCGAGCCGGGACGTGCAGGTGATTCCGCCATTTTCGCTGTGGTGGATCGGCATGGTCTACGACTACGCGCTCTGGCGCGGCGACCGAGCCTTTGTGGCTGGCATGATGCCAGGCGTGCGCGCGGTCCTGGATGGCTTTCTAACGCATGTCGAAGCCAATGGCCTGCTGCGAGCACCAAACGGTTGGAACTTTAGCGACTGGACCGCCGGCTGGCCGTTGGGTGTGCCGCCCGATGGCTTCAGCGGCCACAGTGGGCTGCTCCAGTGGCACCTGATCTATACGCTGGCGTTGGCCGTTCGTCTTGAAGAATGGGTGGGCGAGACCGTCGTTGCGCAGCGCTGGCGAACGTGGCGCGACACGCTCGGCACGGCGGCCACAGCCGCCTATTGGGACGAAGCGCGCGGCTTGTTTGCGGATGAGCTCGCGCACACTCGCTTTTCGGAGCATACGCAGTGCCTGGCGCTGCTTTCGGGCGTGGTGACCGATGCGCAATTCGCGCGTGTGGCGCACAGCCTGATCGCTGATCCGTCGTTGACGCGTGCGACGATCTACTTCAGCCACTATCTGTTTGAGACCTATCGGATGCTGGACAATCCAGCGGCCCTGTTTGACCGGCTATCACTTTGGTTTGACCTGCCCGCCTATGGATTCAAGACGACGCCCGAGCAGCCCGAGCCCGCGCGTTCGGATTGCCACGGCTGGGGCGCGCACCCGCTGTATCACTTCTTTGCCACGCTGCTCGGAATACGCCCGGGCGGGTTTGGCTTCGACACGGTCGAGATCGCACCGATGCCGGGTGACTTGACACATCTGTCCGGTGAGATGGTTCACCCGCGCGGGCGCCTCGTGCTGGATTTTTATTTCGAAGCCGATGCACTGCGCGGCAATGTGCATCTTCCGGAGGGTCTGAAAGGCAGGCTGACCTATCGTGGGCGCACGCAGGACTTGGGTTCCGGCGATACTCAGATTGCGCTGTGAGTGAGCGCCCCGGGACCGAGGTCCCGGGCTAACCACAGCGAAGCCGCTCTTCAGCGGCTACAACCGCGCCAGACACCTGCCTGCGGCCTGGCGTTTGTTGACCCGTGGGATGTCACCGGACCAAGCGGCGCCTGGCAATCGGCAGCCGCGTGTTGGTAATGGTGACGATCATGGCGTAGATTGGGGCGGATTCCGGCGGAAAGGCGAGGTTTCGCCAGCAGAAGTGGTTGTTGGGTTAGGCTGCGGCTGCGTAACGCAAACGTAGCAGAGCTATTGCCGATAGGCTACTCGGTAGGCGCGTGCCTCGAAGTGAGTGGCTTACGCCAAGATCCCGATAGCTGCTCACGCATAGGCATGCGGCCGCTAAATCAATTGCAGAGCGTGCTGTCAAGACATAGTTTCGCAAATCACTTGTGCCATGTCGCGCATATTTAGACGCTCGCGCTCTGCTATCGCGGCATGAATTAGCGCGGCGGGCTGGTTGTTCTCCAATTTCTCAGTCAGCGATTCATTGAGTTTTCGAACACGAAAATAGTGATCGGACTCGTTTATCTTGTATGTGAACGCGAGCAGTGAGGTGCGTTCAGCATCGCCTATCGGTGTAGTGCTCGATTCATGTAGGCGCAAAGCTACCCAAGCGGAAAGGCACCATGCGCTCCAAAAATCGGCGTCAAAGTGCTGCGTCAACCGCAAGCCGGCGCCAATATGTCTGCGCGCATTCATCGCATCGCCGCGACCTAACGCCAAATGCGCGAGAACGGCATGTGTTCCTGCCAGAAATCCCGCACCAATATTCTCGAACAACTTGAGCGCCTCGCTTGCGTGGTTCTGAGCAGCTTCATGGTGACCGTGAACAAGCAAGTCAACGCTCAACGCGAACAGCTGATGCGCCAACTGTCGACGCTGCCCGTGATGCCGCAGTATTGCGATGCTCTCGATCTTCAACGCGAAGCCGGTGTCCCAGTCAGACTGTGACTCAATCAGAACTGCGCCAAGGCCATTGGTGGCTTTTGAATAGCCGAACCAATCACCCAGACTGCGAAAGATTTCCCGGCTCTCACGATACAGGCGCTCCGCTTCCGGAAAATCCCTCTGATTGAGATAGCTGGTTCCCAAGTCCTCCATTGCATAAGCCGGTTGCATCACAAGCCCGAGCTTGCGACTTAGTGCGATGCTTCGACGGTGAAAAGGCGTAACATCCGCCCACATACCCGCACCACAACCGAGCACAAGACCCACTTCAAAATTTGCCTGTGCCAAAGCAAATTCGTCAGCAATCAGTTCATATATCGCGATGGATTCCTTGTGCAGTTCTATCGCGCGTTCAAGCTTACCGCGATACATCGCTAAGCGCCCAGTGCGGCCCAGCGTAAACGCGATTTCACGCGCATCGTTAGATGCCACGCGCAATTTCCAGCGCACAATCCAGCGCTTCTTCACTGAGCGGGTAATTGCTATTCTCGATTGCGAATGCCGCCTGGCGCGCCAGTAGGCGTCCATGGAGCGTTTGCACATCGAAACCATCGTGAAATGTTTCAGCAGCCAGTGCGAACGTGCGTTCGCCCTCATCGAAGCGCGAGCCAAGCCAAAAGTAGCAAAAGACAGGATCCAGAGCAGCCGCGACTGCCTCCGAATCTTGACCGCGCACGGCGTGGTCCCACGCGAGTCGGTATGTTTCCTGAGTCTGCGTTCAGCTCATGCATCGCGGCAATCTGATCAGCGGACTTCAAACGTTTGCCCCGCTCCACAACATACTGAAGAAAATAACCGCAGTGTTGGCGTGTTGCATCCCTGTGCAGATCAGGATCATCGCGAAGCTTTTCCGCGACGAGATCGCGAATCAACGCGTGCATCTGGTAGCGTCCACCAAGCGGCGCGCGCAGTAGCGACTTGTCGATTAGGCCAGCCAAAGTGGATATCGAGGCACCGCACAAGGACTGAGCCGACTCCAAAGCACACCCGTCGGCGACCGATAAGCGCAGTAGAACCTCACGCTCGTGCGCAGTTAAGCGACTCCAAGAATGGTCAAACACGGCGCGCATGCTTCGATGGCGCACAGCAACGTTTTTGGCGTGTGATTCCAATAGATCAATGCCCCGTTCGATTTGTTCTGCCAATCGTTCAATGGGCAAAGCCCGCAACCAACTTGCGGCTAACTCAATCGCAAGCGGCAACCCGTCGGTAAGTGTGCAAATGCGTCGCGCAGCAGCGAGAGCTTCTGGATGGGCAATACTTGCTCCGGTGCGTATCGCGCACTGAATAAAGAGGCGCATCGCATCTGAGTCATTTCCATGGTCTGCGGATGTGCTCAGTCCTTGAATTGGCAGCACCCATTCTTCGCGCAAGTTCAACACTTCTCGCGATGTCACGAGAAGCTTTAGCGCTGGCGCCTGTGCAAGAAACGCGCTAAAGAGCGCGCCAGCATTTGTCTGCTCGACATTATCCAGGATCAAAATCGATCGCTTGTCACGCAAAAAATTAATGAGTTGCTGACGCGGACTTTCGCGTTCACAGAAACTAAACCGTAACGCGCGAGCGATTTCCGCCACAGATTCCGCCTCCGTTTCGATTGACGCCAATTCAACAAAGTAAACCCCGTCCGGAACCAGAGCCATTTCAATGCGCCGTGCGGCTTCGATTGCCAGGCGACTCTTGCCGACGCCACCAGGACCAAGCAAGGTCAGTAATCTGCAATTCGAACTGCAAATACGCGTCAGCAACTCTGCCAGCTCAGGCTCGCGGCCGATAAACGGCGTCGGATCCGGCGGCAGAATTCTGGGAAACGCCAGCGCTGTTCCTGTGGTTAGCGCATCCGTAAGCGGCGCGTGGCTTGGGTGCAAACCACTGAGCAATGCGCACTCCGCCGAGTCGTTCGCATTCAGCGGCGCCATGCGCGCGGCCATCAAGATGGCGTCGGCCTCGCTCGCCGATCTCAGAGCCCCTTGCCCTCTCAGCCAATCGATGATCTGAATAACACGGGTCCGCGCCTGTGGGCCTGTCAGCCGGCGTCCGCGGCACATTTCGGAAATTACAGCCGGATCCTGCAGGATGCCCGCCGCAAGTTTTGACTGGCTGAGTCCATGCTTACGGTGCAGGTGTTGGCTGACAAGATCGCCAAACGGATGACTTGGCATCGGCGTTTTCTCCTCGCTGTCAATAGCATTTACAGACGCGGTTTCCAAACTTGGCAGTTTACAGGGCTGACATTGGCAATGTCTCTATGTGACCCTGAGTGAGTTCAAGAACAGGACACATGCCACTACAAACCGATTTCAGCGTACGGAGTATGCGACCAGAAGCGCTGGTGTGCAAATCCACGAATGTCTTTTGTGATTATGTATCAATCGTGGTGGCGAGTACCGCCCTTGCAATAACGCCAGTAACCCTGGCCGTGATCAATATGTTTGAACGCAAGCTGTTGCGTGCGCCGATTTCTTTGCTTGCCGTGGTGATGCATTCGGCGTTCATTGTCACGGTGCAACTCGTGGTGATGCGAGGTAGCGCCGGGCGTTCGGTCTGTGGCAAAACGTGGCTAAGGCATTTTCTGCTGCGGACGTTTGCGTTACTACTCGCGCCCGTGCTGTTATTTTCTCCTCGCTCGCGCTTGATGTGCGCGTGCCGCGGCAGGACGATGCTCATCCTGAAGCAGTTCGGCAAAACTCCCTGTTTCGCGGACTGAGCGGCATATTGCTCGGACCGGTTCATCCTTTTGTTGCCATTGCATACGCTAACACCAACGAGCTGATTGGTGTGCAGCTGAGCAAGTCTTCCTCACTTCACGCAGAATTGCGCTGGCGCGCATACCAGAGGATTGGGCACATGACTTCGCCAACGTTTTCGCCGGCGACACTCGCCGAGACACGGACAGCAGCAGCCTGCCTCGCCCTGCTTCTTGTCGCTGCTATTGCTTCGCTCGAAATCAACATTGACAGAAACTTGTCAAACGCCTGTGGGCATTCATATCCGAAGCGCGCTATCTGTCACAGTTTTTTTCGCAATAGCGTCACGAAGTGGATCGGTCTGTGTGTCGCATTGCGCATGTTGTGGGGATTTGGATTTCTTCTTCCGACAATGCTGGCAGAAGAAATGTTGATGCCGGTGCTTGGGCAAATCCAGATTCCAGGATTTGTTCAGACTGCTGGCAAAATGTGGTACCTGATAGTGTGTCATGTGGGTGCGGCATTTTGCACCGTGCTCGCGTATCGATCTCGCCGCTCCGTGTGACTTGAAACGCACAAAATTGCAGCCAACACCCATGCGTGACAAGGGCAGTTTTGCATCCGCGCTGCGCTTACGCTTTGAAACTCGTTACTCGTGAAGGCAAGGTTACGGTGCATCGCAGTCATTTTTTACTTAGTTTGTGCTATCATAGCCAAGACTAGGTAAAATGAATGAAGTTTGTCGATCGTAAACGCGAATTGCGCACCCTGAACGAATTTTTTGATGGACCGGCTGCCGCGATGTTGGTGCTCTACGGCCGCCGCAGGGTGGGTAAGACGGGTCTGCTATCGCATTGGATTGAGAACCGCTTTACAGGGGATCAGTCGGCGCAAGCTGTTTTTTGGACGGCGACAACACAAAGCGCTGACTATCAGCTGGGCGACTTCTCGCGTGCGTTGGCGGCGGCCGACCCGCGCCGGAGCGATCCGCCATCGCCCACATTCTCGTTACAGTCGTGGGATGAAGCCTTTCGATACATGGCCGAGCTGGCTGAATTACGCTCTGTGCACGGTCCATTGGCGATAGTCATCGACGAATTTACCTATCTGGCGCAAAGCGATCCCGGCATTGTTAGCGTATTACAGCGCAACTGGGATCACACGTTGTCAAAGTCAAAGCACTTGCGACTGATCCTGAGCGGTTCACTGATCGGTGTGATGGAGAAACAGGTGCTGTCTGCGCAGGCACCGCTCTACGGCCGAGCCCGTGCAGTCAGGCTTCGGTCACTCGAGTTTGGCGCGCTCGCGGAGCTCTTTCCCACCTGGAAACCCGATGCGCGCGTGGCAATCTATGCGGTGTGCGGTGGAATTCCCGCTTATCTCGATCTCTTTGAGCGCGCCGGCAATTTTGATCGTGGGTTGCTTGATTATGCGCTTGCACCTAACAGCATAGTGTTGACGGATGCCGCGCTGCTGTTGAGTGAGCGGTTGGACGACCCGCATGTCTACGAGTCAGTGATCGCTACGATCGCCAGTGGCTTTCACGAATGGTCCGAGATCGCAAAAATGGCCCGTGTCGGAGATAGCAGCCTCGGGCACTACTTACAGACGCTACAGTCCCTCGAAATGGTCGAGCGCGTCGAACCCGTATTGTCCGGACGTCAGAGCCGGCGCGGTCGTTACTATGTCTCCGACCCGTTTCTTCGTTTCTATTATCGATTTGTCGTACCGAATCGGACCGCGATTCAACGGGGGATGCTGGGACGCACGGTCCAAACGATCGTCGAGGATCTGCGCGGCTTTATCGGCACCTATGTGTTTGAAGGACTGTGTCGCGATTGGGCGATGATCCGCGCTGAACAAAATCAACTTGGCTGGCTGCCTGAGGAATATGGCGCCTATTGGCGACATACAAAGGCAAATTCGGTGCAACTGGATGTCGTAGCTGTCAGCCAACGGGCAAAACGACTGCTGATCGGTGAAGCCAAATGGACGACCGAGCCCGTAGCCAAGCATGTGTTAACGGATTTGGTTGAGCGCAGCCAGCGAATGCCGCAGGTTGCAGAAGGTTGGCAGACGCAGTATGTGTTGTTTAGCCGAGCCGGATTTACAGCCGCGACGCGGGAGGCTGCAAAGGGTTTGGATGCGCGACTTGTTGATCTACACGAAATCGAACTTGCGCATATCGACCTGGTGACCGCGCAAAACTAAGGTGCGGGCGCATCTATCCATATCCAGAGTTGCGCTGTTGATGCGCAGGGCGATAGGGTCGTTCATCTCATGAACCGTCTGAGCGGTCGTCTGCTTGTCGGCGTCTCCATCAGCGCCGGGCGAACACAATTGGTGCGAACACGCGGCGGCCGAGCGCTGCGCCTCCCGGATCTGCCGGAGTTTCCATCTCCAGCATCGCCATGCGCAGCGTTTGACGCGTATCCGCGATCACGCTGACGAACTCGGTGTGCGTGTTGGTCCCGATCGCGCTCAACTGGCGCAGACCGCGTTCACGCAATGCGGCGTTGCGGCGCTCGCCCAGAATTGCCAATTGCACACGCGGGTTGACAAGCAGCGCGGCGCCGCTGATCGGCTGCGTTGCGCTCAGCGTAAACGCGGCTTGCACTTGCTCGCGGTCAATCACGCGTTGTTCGCCAAAAAGCAAAGCATGAAAGAAATCGTCATCGTCGAGCGCGTTGCTAAATCCAGTGTCGACAAAGGCGTCGAGCAGCATTTTTGCTCCAGCCAGCTCATTCGCCGCTAGCGCAAGAGAGCCATTCGCCAGTTCGCGCGAGACTTGCGCATATAACGACTGCTGCAGTTGTTCGAGGCGCGTTTCGACACGCCGCGTAATCTCGGGCGCATTTGGCATTGTCAAGGTCGCAAACAACGATTCGAATTTTGGTTTGAAGTAGCGTTCCCACATCGCGGGCACATTTGTGACCTGATTCGGTGTGTTTTCGTCCGCAAAGACCGTGTGTGAGGCGAACGGCACGTCGTTGTCGTACACAACGAGTGTCGCGGTAGGCGTGCCATAGTCATCGCAGAACGTCTGATAGGGCGGCTCGTTCTCGGGTATAGCAGAGGGTGCCGGGAAACTTCCAGCCACCGCTGACGCAGATTTTGTGCGTGCTGATTTTGAGATAGTCGGCCAATGTGCGCGTCGCTATATTCGAGACCGCGCGCGCGATATTGCCTGGCGCCGCCAATGGCGTTGTTTCTGCCGCTGCAACTGATATCGGCAAACGCCGGGATTGTGTAGTTCAGCGTCTGATTCGGGCCGCCAAATACATTGAATGGCACGGTCCGACCCAGCACGTTCGCTTGCACATCGCTGACAAAGCTGGTTTCGAGACGCCTGCAAACGCGTCTGCAATTGCAGCGCGCTTGCCGTTGTAGAAAGCCAGCACGTTTGAGAACACGACCGTATTGCCGACGTTTGGCGTCGCCGATGTCGGAGTGGTCGCGGAAATCGTCGAGATCGTGCGAAGCGCCTTTTCCAGGTCGGCGCCGACAGCGTCAAGCTGGGCAATGCGTTGTGGATCATTGTCCAATATCCTGCGCATATGGGCCGGATTTCCTGGATTAACTGAGCATATGCGCGGACGGCGAACAGCCAGTCGCGCGGACTGGCAATGCGTTCATCTGCGATTGACGGCAAATTATGCGCGGAGAGCCAGCCGTTCAAAAAGTTCAGATTGGCATCGGGCGGCATTGTGCTCAACTCACCGAGCAACCGTGCGTCGCTGTAGTCGCGCTGAAACGGCCCGGCGGCCAGTGCGTCAAACGCGTGCACGGTGCCCCAGGTGTGGAAATAGCTTTCGATATCCACGAACTGCGGTTCATACGGCAACTCGAGCCCGGTGCGCGTTTTGTAGCCAAGTGCGGTATTCATGCGCGTTAGCGAAATCTCGCCGGAAGCCGGCGTCCAGAAATTCGAAGTTGTTGCGTTCGATGCGCGCGAGTGTGTTGTCAAGCGTCATCAATGTGTCCTGGATATCTGCCAGGCTGCCGTTGATCTTTCCCAGCTGCACATCGATCAAATCGAATCGCGTTTGCATCGTGGTGTAGATCGAATCCAGTTGCCGGTCGACGCGGTCAAAACGATCGTGCATCTCGTTGCGCAATTCGCCGACCTGCTGGCGCAGCTTGCCGATTTCTTCGAGGATCATCTGATCGGGTGCGGGCTGATCCGGACCGAACAGACTCATGACCTGCATGGCGACGCCGAGCATGTTGCCTGTCGCAACCACGGTGCTCAGCGATGTTGCGCGATCCAGCGCGCTGAGCCCGGCGGTGGCGTCGAGCCAGCCTGCGCCGGTTTCATAGACCTCGATCGCGGCGTTGCCGATAACCGAGATCTCGCGCCCAAGTTTCGGATTTTCCAGACCGGTCAGCGTCGACAGGATCGTAAATCGATGAACGACTGGCTTGCAGCTTGAGCTCGTGTCTGGCGGCTTCGGCCTCGGCCAGTGCCTGCATGCGCGCGCGTGTGACCGCGTCGTTCATATAACCGAGGATGTCGCCCTGAGCCGCGTCGATTCGGCCGAGTGTGCCGCGTATTTCGTCGATGCCGGCGTTGACGCGCGCTAACTCGGCGCGCGTGAGCTGCGACAACTGACCTTCTCTGAGCGTGAGGCTGCCATCGGCTTGAAAGCTGTTTTGCAGCGTCTCGAACACCGGTTCATCGCGATGCTCTTGCGCATATGCCTGCGCATTGAAGTTCTGAAACTTCACCGGCTGGTGTTTGAGATATTCGTTGACCTGCGTCTTCGATGCGGCATCGAGCTTGCCTTCTTCAAGCCATTCGAGCGCGGCCCGTTCCTCGGCCCGATCGGCGGCTTCCTGGCGCTCAAACAAGCGCTGCCAGCTGTAGCGTTTGACGCTGGGCATGATCACGCTGCGCAATGTGTCTTGGTTGCTGAAATTGCCATATACGCTTTTGTGCGTGAGGCTTGCGCGAAATGCCGTGAGCTCAAGGCGCAAGGCGGAGCGGGTGCTGGCGATGTCAAAAAAAGAGTGAATCAGTTGATCGGCGGTCTTGATTCCGCGAAACTTGCACGAAGCGTTGGAATTATCTGAACAGCCGATTTTCAGTTGCCAATCGTTTAGCGCAAACCTCCAATTCTCCCATTTGACTTCGTCCAGCTTGCCATTTTCGTCGTGCACTACCTTCGTAGTCAACAGGCGCCAGAGGAACGCGTTGTACAGTTTGTCAATCTGACGTTTGTTGTATCGCTTGTTTGCGGATTGCCACACGGCAATCTTGGCTTTTGGCGGTTCAACCCGAAAAATTTGTGCATGTGCCGGTCGCATCGGGAACAACACCGCCATGATCGCGCAGATCATCACGATATTGACAATTTTCCAGCTGCTTACTTTCTGCGAATGTTGCATATCTCCCTACCGTTTTTGCGCCACGAAGCATGTCGTGGCGCGCTGTAAAGCCGGGTGTCGGGCACGAAACCTGGTCAGCAACGGTAGTAGGCGGCTCTGAAAAGGTCTGAAAGTGCAAACCTCAGTCGATTCATGCGGGTTACGAAAGTGTTTTTCAGAGGTGATGCCATCACCTATCCGCTGAGCGGCAACAGGTGTAAGGCAAAGAACACGATCCCAAAATGAAATTGATCATTGAATGTCACTTTCGCGCTGCGCGAAAGCGACGAAACTCGTCAATAGTTTGCGGGCGCGTTAGTGGAGGCAAGTTCAACCCTTCGCAGCGCGTCTGCGAGCAAACGGCAGTCATAGGCATCTACAGCGTTTCGCCGCTCCTGTGAATATGTTCTGTGCTGCTCAAAAACCAAGCCTTGATTACGCCACCCGCTTGTACCGGCTGTAGCCACCAAGATCGCGCTCGCGCGGCACCAGAGCCACAACCGACTGCGGCGGCAGCGTCACTGTCACGAATGCGGCACCGACCCGGCTCACACTGGCGGTTTCGCCCATGCCCATCGACAGCACGTCGACCAGCGGCGTGTCGTCCATCAGGCCGGCGTTTGCGACCATGACGCGCTCTGTCACTGGTTCGTGCGACGGGTTCAGCAACACGATCACCGTCTCCAGCGCGCGGTCGGTGTAGCGTTCGAACGCCAGCAAGCGCTCAGCCTCGACCAAGCGGAAATCGCCGATGCGCAACGCGCGCTGTGTTTTGCGCAGCGTGATCAGTTTGTCGATCCACAGGCGTTCCGGATTGTCGTCGCGCACCAGATCCCAGCGCATGGGCGCGCGATTGAGCGGGTCGCCTGCGCCGAGCATGCCCAGCTCGCACCCATAGTAAATATTTGGCGCGCCCGGCAGCGTGAACTGCAACGCCTGCGCCAACTGGCGCTGCGGCTCATTCGGCAACTGCGCTGTGATGCGCGGAATGTCGTGGTTGTCGATCACGATCCAGGATTTCAGCATCGGCTCAATGCCCGCGTCGCGAATCAGGCGGTCGACCATGCGCCCAGCCGTCGCGGGTGCGATTGATCCATCCACCGCACCCAGCACGATGTGGCGCAGCGCGAAGTTCATGACCGCGTCTATCGAGCGCAGCCATGTATCAGGATAATTTACGATCTCGCCGACAACCAGCGAGCCCGGCTTCTCCTCGTGCGCAGCCCGCGTGAGATCGCGCAGGTAGTCGTAGCCAAGCTCGTATGCCGTGTCCAACCGCCAGCCGTCGGCACCATCGCGCAGATAGCTGCGCACCACCGAGCCCGGATCGGCGTAGAGATGGCCCCGCACGGCCGGGTTCTCCAGATTCAACTCGGGTAGATTTTGCACGCCAATCCAGTAACGCGCGCCGCCCTGGAAATGCGCGCCGACAGAAAACCAATCGCGCCAGGCGCTTGCGGGGTTGTTGATCGCGTCCTGGAAGATCGGCGCGTTGCGGCCCATGTGGTTGAACACGCCATCCAGCACCACCTTCATGCCGCGCGCATGCGCGTCGGCCATCAGCTGTTTCAAATTCGCGCGATCGCCAAACTCGGGCGAGATTTGCATAAAATCCAGCGCATCGTATTTGTGGTTGGTGTAGGCGAGATGAATCGGGTTGAGATACAGCACATCCGCGCCGAGTTGTTGCACGTAATCCAGCCGGTTGCGCAAACTTTCGAAGTCGCCGCCCCAGAAATCAAGCTCGTGGGTATTGATGCCGGCTGCAGGCAAGAAAGTTCCAGTCGTTGGCACCTCCGACCAATCGCGCAGCACCTTGGGCGCGGGATACAAATGGCGTTTGGCGTCCAGATTGGCCGATGGGGCAAATCGATCAACGAGCACCTGATACACGATGGCGCCATTGCGCCAGTCCTGTTCGCGTTGCACAAAAGTTTGCGGCGGGTTGATGCCCATGGTGTTTTTGCTCCGGTTACAAAACGCAAGATCAGCTTTTTCTTCTGGCTCAGCACCTGTCGGCGTCATGTCGCGCGCGCCGAAATTGCCTCGAACAGGCTCAATCTTACTCAGGCCTCGGCTCAACCGGCTGTGCTGGCCCGCAGGGTTTCGACGATGGTCCGCAACACGGTCTTTAGCGCTTCGGGTTGCAGCACTACGAATGGCTGGTTCAATCCGATCAGGAAGTACGCCAGCCCGGCAAGATCGTCATAACGGGTCTCGAAGAGCGCGCCGTGATCGGTGCTGCGCAACGTGCCGTAGTGCGCTGGAATCCGGTCACGCAGGCTGTCGACCGGGACATCGAAACGAATCGACACTGCGTGGGCGGACTCGGCGCGCCTGAGTTGCTCTGCAAGAAAGGCGTGGCAGTCAAAATCATTTGGACGGGTAAAGATCTGATCAGTGCGCTGCACCTGCCGCATGCGATCCAACCTGAACGTGCGCATGCCCCGGCGTAGACAGCAATATGCCACCAAATACCAGTTGCCCCACCAGCCGGCCAGCCCATACGGCTCGACCGTGCGTTCGGTGAAGCGGTCAGCGCTCGCTGCATAGGCCAGGGTAATGCGGGTGTGCTGCTGCACGGCATCACTCAGCGTCAACAGCAATGCGGCATCGAGCAGCGGGGCAGCGTCGCCGGAGTTGAGACGCAGGCTGCCGGCGAGCGCCCCGAGCCGGTCGCGGGCGGAGAGCGGCAGCACGCGCAGCACCTTGGCCAGTGCGCCCTCCACAGACACGCTCGAAAGATTGACCTGCTGCCCGCTGGCAATCAGCATGCTGATAACGATCGCCGAGGCTTCATCCTCTGTGAACATGAGGGGCGGCAGCTTGAATCCCGGCCGCAGACGATACCCGCCGCCTGGGCCGCGCACCGGTTCCACGGGCATCCCCATGTCTTGCAGCATCGTGATGTAGCGCCGGACAGAGCGCGCATCGACCTCCAGCCGCGCAGCCAGCTCAGCGCCGCCCCAGACCGGACGGGACTGCAGCAGCTCCAGCAGGGTAAGCAGGCGGGTGGAGGGCGAATACACAGCACCCGAATAATAGCGGACTGATTACGTCCTCTACTGTTGTGATCATCAGGGAGTAACCGATGACCGTATTCAGACAGGAGAACGATGACCATTCACGTAACCAACCACCTCAACTTCCGGGGTGATGCGCGCGCAGCGCTGGCGTTTTATCAGACCGTTTTCGGCGGCGATCTTGTGATTGTGACCTACAAGGACGCTCACAGCGTCCAAAACCCGGCGGAAGCCGATCAGGTGATGTGGGGGCAGGTGACAGCCGGTAATGGCTTCCGAGTGATGGCCTATGATGTGCCGTCACACATGCCCTGGGATCCGGGCAGCAACGCATTCTTTGTCTCTGTGCGCGGGGACTCGGCCGTGGAGCTCACCGGTTTTTGGGAGACGCTCGCGCAGGGTGCGACGATCCTGCAGCCGCTGGCGCCAGCGGGTTGGTCGCCGCTTTACGGCATGCTGCGCGACCGCTTTGGCGTTACCTGGGTGCTCGACATCGCCGTCGCCTATCAGGCACCGTAAGCGGTGCGAAATACGCGTGATCACCGCACACGTGCGTTCGTGACCTGCCGAAACTTGCCGCTCCGTGGATCGGCCGCAGGCAACGCTAGGTCTCTTGTGATTTCTGCAGGTGCGGCACCCTGTGCCGCAAGATAGCGCTGCACGGTTTCCTGGACCGTCGGCCATAGACGTTCGGCATCGCCACCGGCTTCTGGCTCAATGCGAAGTGTTAGCGCTGTCGACGATGTGCGGATTGCCTGGAATCGATACACGCCGGGAGTCGCTTCGATCACCGTCGCCAGGCTTAGCGGCATGATCGGCACCGTTCCCAGGCCGCTCGCCGCAGCGAACTCGAGAATATCGTCGGTCCGGCCGTCTACGTGGATCACAGGCAGCGGTGAGCCACATGGACAGGGTTCGGGTCTGATCGTAATCCGATCACCCAGGTCGTAGCGGATGATCGGCTGCGTGGTATTGGCGAGATTTGTAAGCAGCACTGAGTGCGACTGCACGCCGGCAGGCACGGGTTGGCCATCGCGATCGATCGGCTCAAGGATGTACCAGTCCGCGTTGAGATGCAGTCGACCCAACTTACACTGCGAGGTCAGCGCGATTGCCTCTGATGCCGAGTACGAATTGGTGACCGGGCAGTTGAACGCTCGCTCGATACGGTCCTGTATGCGCGGCAGCAACGTCTCGCCTGCCTGGCTTATCAGAGCCGGCTCAATGGTCAGCCGTCCGTGTATTTTTTCCTCGGCCAGCAGCGCCAGCGCGCTCGCATAGCCGCCGAGTATTACCGGGCGAAACGCATTCAGCTGTGCAACCAGTTCGGGCAGGGGCTCGAGTGTCGAAAACGCCTTCTGAATTCTGGCCCGCATCGGCCGCGCCAGAATTCGGTTGCGCATCATCGCAATGCCACCGAAGTGCCCGGTTGTGACGACGAGCGCCGCTGCCTTAAAGCCGCCCTTGATGAGCTTCGACACTATGCTTAGCCGCCAGATCGGCCACGCCGAGCGCGCAATGCTGAGCCCGGTGAACACTGCGAGGGCTTCGGGTGGTTGCAGAATAATGGCGGGGTGGCCGGTTGATCCTGATGTGGTGAACACCAGATATCGATTGTTGAACTTGTGGCCGATCAATGCAGGATCGGCGATGAAGGCGTCCAGCGCCGTGCGCGTGATTACGCTGTCGGTCACCCAGTCGTCAAAGCGAGCCATGAGCTGGCGCTTCGTGACCGTTGGCAGCATCGATAGATCTCCGTTGAAATCGGGCAACGTCCTATACAACTCCTGATACAGGCGCGAGTGGCTGCGCGCATAACCGACCATGCGCGCCAGGCGCTGGCGTTGGCGGGCTTCGATGCCGGATCGACCGTCACGAATGGCCTGCCCCAGATCCCACATCAGACTGACCATCGACTGCGTAGCCACAGTGCCCTCCTTTGCCACAGCGCGCCTTGTTCTGTTGTAAACGGCCCTCGCGGCTGCGGGAACGGTCAATCAACCAGCTGACAGCTGGAAAGTTGGTGCGCATCAAGGGGCACTTTTCCTGACCCTCTTGACACCGGATAAATTTTTCGTAATATCTAATTCGATGTATATCAAATACAATTTATTTGATATCTGTTGACGATCTGATCCCAATTCCCGCACAGGAGGCGCTGCCATGTCATACGATCCCTACCATCAGATTCAGGCCGGTCAGGCGCGCCACACCGCGCTGATGCTTGAAAAACACGGGCATACGCTTGAATACCCCGCGCATGGCGGGCGCAGCTGGCTGCGCTGGGCCTGGCGTCGCTTGCGCGTCGCAGGGCGGGCCTATCGCATCTGGGCGTTGGCGAGCCACGCCAGCCGCCTTCACACTGTGTCGATCACAATCGAAATAAAATACAAGTAACACATATGGACGATCAACTCCTCGCCGCACTCAAGGCGCTGGCCGACGCCTCGCGCCTGCAAATCATCGGGCTGTTGTCCAAAGGGCCGCAATCGGGCGACGCGCTGGCCGCCGCGCTCGGGTTGACCGCGTCGACCGTGTCGCATCATCTCGCCAAGTTAACGCAGGCCGGGCTTATCGAAATGCGCACCGAACAGTATTACAACCTGTATTCACTCAAACCCGGCGCGCTCGAAGGGCTGGGCCCGCGCATCATCTTGTCGAACAGCGCCGGGACGCTCACCACCGAGACCGATGAGGCTGCCTATGAGCGCAAGGTGCTGGCCGAGCATCTGCGCAAAAATGGTCGGGTGGACTTCCCCACCGGTCTGCAAAAACAACGCGTCATTCTGCGCTGGCTCGGCACAACGCATTTCGAGCGCGGCGCGCGCTATCGCGAGTCTCAGGTGGAGGACATTCTGGAGCGCTGGTTGTTTTTTGGCCCAGACACCAACACTATGCGGCGCTACATGATCACCGAGAAGGTGCTGGCGCGCACCTCGAACGGCATCTGGTACTGGCGCACCGACACACCAGAGGCGCAGCGCCCGGGATTTTCGTTCGAACAGCTGCGCGAGGCGCAACCCGTATCTCGTCGACAGGCGTGGCGCGCCAACTTGGAGCGCGCGGCAAAAAGCGTTTTACATCCGATGAACTGACGGTGCGCATGCGGGAACTCGGGGTGCAGGACCCCGCCGCAATGCGCGCGCGCATGTTGCTGTTGGAGCTGCTCAGCCCGTCCGCAGACAGGGCGTTCTGGACGGTGACAGATCCCTTGAAGGTGAGCGCGGCGCGCGCGGTCGAGGTCAAAAAACGCCTGCGTGTAGACAAACGGTTTCCGACGATTCCGAGCCTGCCCACCGAGCCGACCGACCGCATGCTGGCGCTGCGCTGGTTCGCCGACATGCTCATCGACAGCGCGCCCTACAGCGATGCCGAGCTGACAAAACTCTGGCATTTTTACTTTGCCGATGTGCCCGCGCTAAAACAAGCGCTGCTCGCGGAAGGCTTGCTCGAGCCCGTCGAGGGCGGCGGTGGCCAAATACGGGCTGAGCATGATGTGAACGCGGCGGCTCAATCTTGCGGCGCCGATTGGCGCAGAACCCAAAGCGCCGTGTCTGGGCGTTTGTCCCGCATCGGCTGGGTTACCTGCCTCATGACAGCGACTGCGCGACTCGCTATTCTTGACGCATGGCAACGTCGATCGCTGGCAAACGTATTTTCGCGCTAATAAATTGCTGCGCGCTGTGTTTCGTGTCGTTGCTGCAGACGCCGCTGCGCGCACTCGCGAGCGTCGATCAGCCATTGCCAAGCGCCACGCTTGTCAAAGACATCGGGACGGCGCCAGCGGCCGTCGGCTCGTTTTGCGGTAGCAACTCATATCTCGCTACGCTCAACGGTGTCGCACTGCTGGCGCTCTCGTCATCGACGACCGGTTGCGAACTGTGGCGCAGTGATGGCACCGCCGCTGGCACAACGTTGGTCAAAGATATTTTTCCTGGCGCACAGGGCGGCTTTGCCAGTTATAGCCCGCTCGTATTTGGAAGCCGCCTATATTTTGTCGCAGATAACGGCGCGCTCGGCCGTGAACTGTGGGAGTCGGATGGCACTGCCGCCGGCACAAAGATCGTCTCCGAAGTGTGCCCGGGCGAATGTTCGGGCGGTATTTATGCGATGTTCAACGTTGCGGGTCGACTGGTCGTCCTTGAGCGCGAAGGCAACGGCGGCGGAGGCTATCAGCTCTGGGTTCGCGCCAGCTCAAACGGCAACTTGCAGAAAATTGGCCCTTCCTATGCCGATGTCGAATACACCGCTGTGCTAAACAACAAGTTGCTGTTTAGCTGCGCCGATGTTACGCGCGCCGAGACTGAGCTATGCGTAACCGACGGCACCAGCGCAGGCACCGTTTTGTTGGCGGATATTCGCGCCGGCGCAGCGGGCAGCCGACCCGTTCAGTTCTTTGCATTGCAGAATCGCGTGGTCTTTTTTGCCGATAACGGTAGCACCGGTCGCGAGCTTTGGGCAACCGATGGCACCGCAGCCAATACCGCGCTCGTTATGGACATCCGGCCTGGTGCAGTGGGTTCCGAGCCCGAAAATCCGCTGGTGATCACAAACTTTAGCAGCCAGCCGACAACGTTAATTTTTGCAGCCAACGACGGCGCCAGCGGCAAAGAACTGTGGCGCAGCGACGGGACCACCGCCAATACCGCGATCGTCAAGGATTGGGCGCCGGGTAGCGCGGGATCCGATCCGCGGCCCATCGGCGCAACCAGCGTCTCGGGGTTTTACAGCGTCAACACCACCGCGACCGGACGCGAGCCGGTCATCGTCAGCTTGGGCGGCGGCGTTTCTGTCAGCCTCGGCGATCTCGCGCCGGGTGCGGCTTCAAGCGACCCCTTTGGCTTTTTCACCGATGGGTCGACGGTCTTTTTTAGCGCGAGCACCCCCTCCCTCGGCCGCGAACTGTGGCGCACAACCATTGGCGGCGCTGCTGCCACGATCAGTGCGGATCTTTCAGCGGGCGGGGCTGACACATTTTTCTCTACTGGTTTGATGCACCAGGGCAGGCTCTATGCGAGCGCACAATTGCCGGGTGCCGGTTACGAACTTATTGGCGCATCGGACACGGCCTCCGCCGGGATAATCAAGGACATCCGACCGGGCGCCAACGGCTCGTCCCCACGCGGCTTTTTTGTGTATAGCAACACCCTCTTCTTTACCGCGACAACGGATGATGCCGGTGAAGAGCTGTGGCGCAGCGACGGCAGCGCTGCCGGCACGCAGTTGTTTGTCAATATTGCCAGCGATAGTCGTAGCGCAAGCGCGGACTCACCTTGGCGCGTCACACCAGACGGGGCACTTTTGCTGCGTGCTTGCGACGGCATCGCACGTGGCAGCGATAACCCTGAAGGGTGTGGGTTGTGGCGCAGCGAGGGCACGCTGACCAGCACCGTCCTGTTGACAATAACCCCTGATATCAGTCTGTATCCCCTTACTGCCGATTGGATCGGCGGCAAACTTGTATTTGTGGGTGGCTCGTCTGCAAATCGCGAGCCGCATGTGACCGATGGCACGGCGGCAGGCACATTTCTGTTGGGCGACTTCAACCCGGCTGGAGCGAGTGATCCCTTTCCTATCCGGCGCATCGGTGACGCGATTTACTTTCAAATACGAAGCGGCCCGGGGGCCGATGTCGTTTGGCGCACTGACGGCACGCCGCTCAATACAAAACCGACTTCGATTACCCTATCGTTGTTTGGCGACATGTCTGGCGATATCTATTTTTACCAGGAGGGCGATCAGTTGCGGCGCAGCGACGCTACGCTTTCAAACACGACATTGCTCAAGACGCTGCCCGACGTGTCGGCCCGGGACAATATCGATTTCACACCCGCTGCACCGGGCCAGGTCTATTTCGTCGTCACGCGCAACAGCAATAGCGGCGCGCGGCCGACCGATCTGTGGTTTAGCGATGGCACAGCCGAGGGCACGCGTTTTGTAAAGACGCTCACGCCGATCGAAAATCGCGGCTATGCGCCGCAGCTGACCTTTGTCAATGGCCTGATGTTTTTTGTGACGGAAATCGACGGCGCCGGGCTCGAGCTGTGGAAGAGCGATGGTAGCCAGGGCAACACCGTGCGTGTGCGCGATATCTTTGCGGGCCCGGGTGGTAGCGCCCCGCGCAATCTGACGCTGTATCAAGGCAAGGTGTATTTCAGCGCAACAGACACCGATAGCCGCCGCCTGCTATATGTCAGCGATGGAAGCGAAGCCGGCACCCGCGCCGTGCGCGCCGATAGCGAAGCGCCGACCATTCCGGATGACATTATCGCGACACGGGGCGGACTGCTATTTAGCGCCTTCGACCCGGCTCACGGCGTCGAACTATGGCGCAGCGATGGCAGCACCGCTGGCACGCAGCTGCAGCAGGATATCCTCCCAGGGCCGGAAAACAGCGCGCCGCTCAACTTCACAAACGCCGGCCGCACTCTTTTCTTTCTGGCGACGACGCCGCAAACTGGTCAGGAACTTTGGGCGATCGCGCAGGCGATCGAGATTCGGCTGCCGGCGGTGTTTCGAAATTGACGCGTGACCCGGCTTCCGCCGACCAGCAGCGCAATCAGCCTCAACTGCGGCACAGACATTATGTTTTGCCGGAACGGTACGCTCGCTGCAAATCACGCGCCGCAGTGTCAGCGAGCTTGAGCAGGGTCGGAATGCGATGTGTGACCGTGAAGCAGCGCGACGTCTTGTAACGCCTCGATCAGCTGTAACCCAATCGCTGACACATATAGCGGTCGACTGCTCCCGCCGCGGGTGATGGACGCGCAGTCGCCGGCCATGGCCAGCCGGCTCTTTGCAACCCCGATGATCGGGATCGTCTTGCCAAGTTCTTCATACAGTCTTGCGCCCAACGCTGGGCGACCCTCGGCCAACCAAACAAACCCGTCTATCAGCAGGATTGTGGGCGCCGGCTGCGTCTCCTTGATCAGCGCGGCCAGGCACGGTAATTCACGGCGATAGAACTCGCCTGGCACATAACCGGCTTCCACGCGAACAACGGTCGTAACAATCCGATCCGCGCACGGTGCGTCCCAATCTGAGAAGCTGGCGCCTGCGGCGAATCCCAGTTCGCCGTCATATTGGACGTCACATGCAAGCATTGCCATGGTCAAACTTGTATCCGATATCGCGACATCGTGTTTGTGCGATCCGCACGGCGCGCACGCATTTTCTCAGCAACATTTTTTGTTCTCGGCCGTATTTGGATCATGCCCCACCGATTTTTGCTAAAGCTCGGCGCCTGTTTTGCATTAGCCGGGGCGGTGCTGCTGTTGATTGGCACCTTCCTGCACCCTGCGCACGCCGATCCAAACGCATTCGCAGCCGCGTTTTCCGAATATGCTCACGATCCGCATTGGATCGCCAGCCACCTCATTCAGCTTGCTGGCGTGCTTTGTTTATTGCTTTGTCTGTCGCTTTTGACACGCACGTTCACGTCCGAGATTTCCGCGACATTTGCGCATGTTGCATCATTTCTCGCGGCGGTCAGCCTGTCTGTTGGCGCAGTCTTGCAGGCCGTTGATGGCATTGCACTGAAACCCATGGCTGCTTATTGGCTTGATGCCGCGGCCCCTGACAAGCAAGCGTTCTTCGCGGCAACGCTTGCCACACGCCATATCGAAATCGGACTTGCCAGCATCTTTGCGCTCTTTTCGGGCGTTACCGTCGCCGTGTTTGGCCTGGCGATGGCAACCGATTCCCGCTTTCGTTTCGGGCTGTCCTGGCCTGCCATCATTTCGGGGGCCATTACCTTCATCGGCGGACTGGTGATGGCGTATTCAGGTTTTTCGGACGCCGCGATGCTGATCAATATGGCAGCAAACATCCCGCTTCTGCTGTGGGCGCTTGCGCTGGGTTTCTGGATGTTTCGGAACGCGCGGTAGTGCCCGGATGCACGTTGTGCACGGCACAACGTGCATCCGGGCACTCGACTTCGTCGGGATTTGTGATCAGCTCACGTCAGCGGCGAATAATCGGTGGGATCGAGCAACTGGCTGCTCACTTTTTCAGCCAACTTGCCATCGACCTCGCTCTTGGCTCGCCCCGCCTGCCAATCTGGATCGGCTCTAAACGCATCCCATGCCGCCGCCATGGCGGCTTTATCCGGAAATGCGAGCAGATAAACCAGATCACCACTTTCGGCCGAGCGCGGCGACGGCGTCCAAAAGCCAATCACGCGCAGGCCATGCTTTGCAAATATGCCCAACGTCAGTGTGCGAAAGCGCTGGTTGAGCGCATCAAGTTTGCCCGCAGCGGCCCAGTAGGTGCGCAGTTCGTAAATCATTGTGCTCGTATATTAACCGCGAGTGCGCATGCCGGCTGGCCGCATCCGCCGTTCTGTAATATCCTGCCCGCATTCGAGGTGTCAAGATGAAAGTGCGCTGGGAAGAAATGTTCCCCGATGAATTGGAGGCGGCATTTTTGAAATGCCCGGTTGCCTATTTGACGTATGGTTTGTGCGAGCCGCATGGGCCACAAAACGCCGTCGGTCTCGACGCACTCAAAGCCCACGGCGTTGCGTGCCGGGCCGCGCAAACGCATGGCGGCATTGTCGCGCCGCCGGACTACTGGCATATCCACGAGATTGGCGGCTATGCCAACTGGTCGCATCACGCTGTCGGCACGCCCGCGCGTTCGTGGTTGACCAGCATGCCCCCGTGGCAGCACTTTAAGAACGTGTGCTATCACATTCGATCCATCGATGCGCTCGGATTCCACGCCGCGATTCTGCTGACTGGTCACTACGGCCCCAATTGGAGCGATTTGAAGACGCTGATTGCGTTGCTCCAACCGCATGTCGGCACGCGATTGTTTGCGTTGCCCGACTTTGAGGCAAACAGCCCGGGTTTTTCGGGCGACGGCGCGCAGACGGGCGACCATGCCGGCAAAGTTGAGACATCGCTGCTGTGGGCGCTGCGCCCGGACTGCGTCGATGTGTCGCGCATCCCACCGAGCGACGGTTGGACCCCCGACCCGGTTTTGGGCATGGGGCCGTTTGCGATGGGTCCAGATGCCGCCCAATCCAACCGCCTGATCGGCGAGCGCATGGTGGCCGACGAGGTCGCCTGGCTCGGCGCAAAAGCGCGCACGTTGCTTGAAAGCTATGCTGCGCAACGCCCAGCCCACAGCTTTCGCACCTTCGCGCGTGTTGAGGAGATCTGGCGCGACGTTGTTGCGCCAAAGCTGCCGACGTTCATCACGTTGCAGGACACGTGGGACGGGCACCCCGACTATCCGCACGACTCGCCCTGGCGCGAGAACAGCGGTATTTCGATTCCGTAGCCGCGAGCTCAGGCCATCGCTTCGCGCCAGGCGGGGTGTCAATGTGCGTTACGCCGGCGGGTAGCGTTCGCCTGCTTCAACTGCGATGCGCAGCACATTCTGCGGCGGCGGCAGCGGACACGTGGCGAAGGCCGTCACTGCACAGGGCGGGTTAAACGCCATGTTGAAATCGATGTCCGCGCTGTCGTCAGGATTTACGGACACGGTTAGAAATCGTCCTCGCCCATACGTGCTTACACCGCTGGTGGCGTCTCGGAAGATGACAAAAAACAAATCGGGTTTGCCAATCGAAAGCGCCAGCAAACGCACTGGCGTGCCTTGCAGTTCGAATTCGAACTCGCCAATCGCCTGATACGTTTCACTGTATTCGGTCACCGTGGCGACCGACACCGCATGTGGCTTTTCGAAGCGCATCAGCCGTCCGCGCACGCAAAGCGCCGGATCGACGGGATACCACGCGCAGCCGGGGAAGTCCGTGCGCGCCGGATGCGCGCTATCGCGCACACGCACCGCGCGAACATCGTCAATGTGGTGGATAAAAAACGTCGACGTGCCGCTGGTCACCAGCGTTGGCGTGCCGGCCGTGTTGTCGACCAGATTGATCTGACGCACGGGTTCGCCGTTGGCATGCACGGGCTGATCGGTCTCGACGCGCAGGCTGGCCGCACCGCCCGAGAAATGCAGCGTTCCGAGCTGCGCCGGCGCGTGCGCGGGGAGTGCAATCGCGCAGGCCGGATCGCTGCCAATGCTGTGCTCTCCTTCGGACAGTATGTACAGATTTGTCAGCGTGAGCCAGCCATCCGGCGCGCGCAACCCCGCTTCGCGTTTCTGGCGCCAGTCGGTGACCTTTTGAACATAGCTGGCATCGGGGGCGGTCTGAGGGTGGGTGGAATCGTTCATCGCGATGTCGAGTATGACACAGCACGGGCGTCGCGTGCATGCCGGCAGTGTGATCGGCCGACGTTTAAGGCTGCACGCAAAGTCTGCGCCGCGGACTCTTGCACGCATCGCCGTTGGCCGAGTGAGCCCGCGGAGCGGTGCTTCTTTATTGACAGGCGGAGGATTGATCCGCCGACACTTGCGCAGCGCGCTGTGGCCCCCCGGCCTAGCGGACGGGCGCGCGCCCGGGCCAGATCGCCGGGTCGAGCAGGTGCGTCAGCCGTTCGCCGGCCGCGAGCTGTTCAATCTGATCGATCGCGTCGCGCAGCATGCGCTCAGCGCCTTGATGCGTGTTGCCGGCCGTGTGCGGCGTGGCGACGACATTTTCAAGCTGGAGCAACGGGTTGTCGACCGGCGTCGGCTCCTGTTCAAAAACATCCAAACCGGCGCCGCCGAGATGCCCATCGCGCAGCGCGGCAATCAGCGCAATCTCGTCGATCACACCGCCGCGGCTGACGTTGATCAAGTGTGCGCCGGGCTTCATCATGCGCAACTCGCGCTCGCCGATCATGTGGCGCGTCGACGGCACCAGCGGCGTGTGCAATGTCACAAAATCCGACTCGCGCAGCACCTGTTCCAGGCTGTCGGCCACGCGCGCGCCGGGGTACTGCTGACATCGACCTGCGCAAACGGATCGAAAACCAGCACCGGCATCTGGATGCCGAGCGCGCAGATCTCGGTGACGCGCCGGCCGATGCGACCGAACCCAACCACGCCAAGCGTCTGATCCCGCAACTCGTAGCCGCGCGTCTCGGTTTGCGGCGACCACTTGCCGGCGCGCAGCCGGCGGCCGGCTTTTTCGAGTTTGCGCGCAACGGCGAGCAGCAGCATCATGGCTTGCTCGGCGGTGCTTTCGGTCGGTCCGTCGGGCGTGTTCGCCGTCAGCACGCCGGCCGCGCTGCACGCCGGGATGTCCACTTTCTCGTAGCCGATGCCGGTGCGAATCGCCAGTTTGAGGCTCGGCCCGGCCTGCGCGACAAAGGCGGCATCGACGACGCTTGCGCCGATGATCGCGACATCGCAACCGGGCAGGTCTGCGAACTTGGCGTGCTCGATCACATCGCCAAGCGCCTGCAGGCGCGCGCGAGAGATCGGCGTCAGCGGCACTTCGGTCCAAGTTTTTAGGCGCATGGCTTAATACAAACTTCCTTTCTTTGAAGCGGACTTGGCGGCGGGTTTTGCCTTGCGTTTGCCGCCAAAGTCGATGCCATCGAACGCGGCCTTGGCGGCGCTGTTCAAAAACCCGGCGTCGGCCGACAGCGCCAGATACTGAAAGCCCTGCGCGATGCGCGCGCTGACTTCCTCCGGGCTAAAGCAGTGTTTGCCTGCTGCTTTGCCGGTGTTTTTGCAAGCTTTTAGCACCTGCTGCATCGCGGCTTCGTGTTTGGTGCCTGGCCCGATGTCGGTGCGGCTTAGGTCCATCGACAGCGACAGATCGTTCGGCCCGATAAAGCAGCCGACCACGCCCGGCACGGCCATGATCGCTTCGGCGTTCCGCACGGCCTGGATCGTCTCGATCATGACGATGATCGCCAGATGCTCGTTGGCCCAATCGAGATAGTCGCCTTCGATGTATGCCGCGACACGGCTGCTGCCCCAGCTGCGCACGCCGCGCGTCGCGAATTTCATGTTGCTGACGGCAAATTTGGCGTCTTCGACCGAGTTGACCATCGGCACGACCAGGCCGAGCGCGCCGGCGTCCAGCGTGCGCTGGATCCAGACCGTGTCGTTCCACGGCACACGCGCCATCGGCACCGCGCCGCCGAGCTGAATCGCGCGGAAGCAGTTGACCATCGTGTCGAACCCGACCGGGCTGTGTTCGGCATCGACAACCAGCCAATCCCAACCGATCTGCGCCATATTTTCAGCCGCGACCGGCGAGCACAGACCGAGCCAGGAGCCGACAGAGGGCAGGCCCGCCTTGAGTTTGTCCGTCACTGGGTTCGTCTTGATTTTTGTTCGACCGATGCCGTTCATATTTTCTCCCATAGGTGTCGCGCTCGACATACCTCCACCATTGAAGCCGAAGTTTGCCCGGTGCACAAGCGCCCACAAATAGGCGCTGAGGCTACACTTTGCGCTGCAAAGGAAGACACCCATGAAAAAATATCGCCTTGGCGTGATTGGTGCGGGTTTGATCTGGCTGCGCGAACATCAGCGTCAGCTCAACACGCTGCAAGATGTGTTTGAGCCGGTCGCATTTTGCGAATTGAATGCGGACAGGCGTGTCGCGCTCAGCCGGGAATACCCGGCGGCGACGATCACCGACGATGTCGCGCGCGTGTTGGCGATGGACGAGGTCGACATCGTGCTCGTGCTGACGCCGATCGCGCTCAACGCACCGATGGCGCTGGCCGCCGTTCGCGCCGGCAAGCACGTCATCATGGAGAAGCCGATCGCGCGCTCCAAAAGCGAAGCCGCTGCGCTGATCGAAGCGGCGCGCGCCCGCGATCGGCGGCTGTGCGTCGCCGAGCACATGGCCTACAGGCCGTCCAACGCGGTCATTGCCGCGCAGCTCGCCAGTGGCGCGATTGGCGATCTTGTGATGTGGGAATGCGTGCGGCATTGGGCTGGCGATCCGGACTCGCAGCAGGGCGCGATGCGCTACGACAGCACGCCTTGGCGCAAAGCGCCGGACTATCCGCTCGGCGCGCTGTTTGACGGCGGAATCCACACCGTGTCGATCTTAAGCAGTCTGTTCGACCAACCATCCGCGGTGACCGCGACCGGGCGCAAGCTGCGCGACGGCTATGGCGACTACGACCATGTCGCGGTGTATTTGCAGTATGCCAACAACATCTGCGGCACGTTTAGCTTTTCACAGTGGATGCCGATGATGCAGAGCCGCTTTCACGTGTTTGGCACGCGCGGCATGCTGCGGATCGAAGCACAGCAGCTCGTGATTCAGACGCTCGACGGGCCGGATGTAACCGTGCCATTGCCGGTTGAGGACGGCCGGGCCGCAATGTGGCATGAATTCGCCACGGTCTTTCAGCAAAATCGCGAACCGCTTTATACAGCTGCGCATGCCGCAGCCGATGTCGCCATGCTCGAAGGCGTCGCGGCATCGTTGGAACGCCACGAACGCATCGCGCTGTGAGGGTCGAGTGACCACGCGGGTCATTGCGAGCGGCAATGCGAGAGATCTTGTATGTTGAAGCCTGCCGGCATGTGCTTTCGTTCGTCATGTTGGCGCAGCCGGGCAGCTTCCCGAACTGGATCACCGACTGCTACTCAACATACGTGATCCACTGCCGCAGAATATCCTCGAGCGCGGTTCTGTGGGTCTCGATTGCGCCCATGTCGCCCAGCTTGATCACGGCCCGGTCTTTGCCGAGCCAGGTCAGCAGGCCGGCCGGATCGGCGACGTTCGTGAGCCGCGCGGTCTGTGACCTTGGCGCCCAAATGCAGCACGATTTGCAGCGTGTCGCCGCGCAGATTTATAGTGGCGAACCACTCCACTGTGCGATAGCTGGGCGCGTTCCATTTGACCCCTTCGCTGATCGTCGGGCTGACGTTGACAATAAGTGCGCGCAATACTTCCAGTTCCGCTTTGAGCGGATGCTCCAGCGCGCGCACGAGTTCGTCAACCGTGGCGGGTGTTTTGGGTTTTGATGCTTTTGGCATTGGACAAAGATACCGCGAATGTTTACGCGCGACCCTGCTTGCGCGGCCAACCGCCCACACGGATGGTGTCACGCGGTTGACCCGCCGGGAGTTAAGGCCGCGCTACGGCATCACACTCAGGACGCATCCCGCGCCGCCCGCAGTTTTGCGATGTCGATCTTCGTCATTTGCAGCATGGCGTGCAGGGCGCGTTGCGCCTTTGCCGGATCCGGGTCGCCCAGCATCTCGCCCAGCGCACTGGGGATCACCTGCCAGGACACGCCAAATTTGTCCTTCAGCCAGCCGCACTGACCTTCTTCGCCGCCGTCGGTCAGCCTAGACCACAAATCGTCCACATCCTGCTGCGTGTCGCAATTGACAAAAAGTGAGATCGCTTCGTTGAACTTGAATTGCGGCCCGCCATTCAACGCCATAAATTCCCGACCTTCGAGCTGGAACGTTGCGTTCATGAGCTTTTCCTTACCGCCCGGGCCGGGTTCACCGCTGCGCGTCATGCTCAAGATTTTCGCGTTCTTGAAGATGGACATGTAGAAATGTATCGCCTCTTCGGCGTTGTTATCGAACCATAGAAACGGGGTAATTGTGCGCATAGGTCTCCTAATAATGCTCCTGTCTGGAGATGTCATTGCGTGTGATCTGTGATGACGATCACGCGACTATCCCGACTATGCGCGAAAAACGGGGAGGCGTCTTGAACAAAACGGCAAGTCACGCACGCGCGTCAGGCCGGCCCGTGATGATCTGGGTGGGCGTGTAGCCGACAAATTGCTTGAGCGAGCGCGTCAGATGCGATTGATCGGCGTATCCAAGGTCAAAGCTGGCATCGAGAATCGACACACCTTGTTGCAGCAGCCGGGATGCGCGTTGCGCGCGGGCGATCTGCCGGATGTGGCTTTGCGTCAAACCGGTGGCATGCAAAAAACGGTGTCGCAGCGTGCGGGGCGACACGTCCGGCTGACGGTCCTGCAGCACGGCGGCCACCAGCGGGTCCTGAACCAGCACGCCTGCGCGCGCGAGCCTGTCGACAAAGGTGTCCGCGTTTTCAAAATCCGGGAATTCCCATGCCGAGCCTTTTAGCCAAAACGAACCGCTCGCCGCGCCGGGCAGACTGGTCTGTGCGCCTTTCATTTTCGAGGCCGGCAGGTGCGGCATATAGGCGCCCAGTTTCAACCGAATCCACAGGATCTCCGCGCCTTCCGTATACGGGACCACACCGGATGTGGCCAACGGCCCGGTCACAATCATCTGCACGTCACCGCGGTAGCGTGCCAACACCATGTGCCAGTGGCTCTCGGCAGGGCGAATCACGACCCCGCTACCGGCAGTGCGACCCCGCGTAATCGACTCAACCAGATGCGAATCAGACGGCCGTGCCTCGGCGATAAACCCCATATGATGAAGAATATAGCACAAACGTTCTGGTGGTCAACGCTTTGCCGAGCAGGGCTAAAGCGAGGCGCCCCGCAGCCGGGCGCAAAAATCCTAGACAACAATCAACCAAATAGTTGACAAATTTTGTTTGGCCAGTATAGTATTCAACCGAATGGTAGAGCAATCATCGGACAAACTGGATCGGGTCTTTCACGCCCTGGCCGACCCCACGCGACGCGCGATCCTGCGCCGTGTTGCGCATCGCGGATGCACGGTAACAGAGCTGGCCGAGCCGTTCGACATGTCGCTTGCAGCGGTGTCCAAGCACATCAAAGTACTCGAACGCGCCGAGCTCGTCCGGCAGACACGTGAAGGCCGCATCCGCCGCTGCCAGCTCAACCCCGCCCCGCTCAAGGAAGCCTCGGCAATGATCGCGTATTTGGAACGATTTTGGGGTGATCAACTGGCGTCCCTTGAGCAGTTTCTCAAGTCGCAGCCCCAACATGCTGCCAAAGCATCGGACGGCTATGCCACCTGAGCTGGGACACGGTATGGAATACGTCACCACACGGGTCATGCCCGCACCCTGCGCCCAGGTCTTCAATGCCTGGTGCGACCCCAGCCTGATGGCCCGCTGGTTCTTTGCGGACATGGGCTGGCGCGCCCAAGTGCGCAATGACTTCAGAATCGGCGGGGCATATCAGTTGGACATGCTTGATCAGGGGCTCACAGTTTTCAGCGCGCACGGTGAATACCGCGAGATCGTCCCGGTCACGCGGCTGGCATTCACCTGGAACTCGGCTGTGGTGCAAAACACCATCGTCACCATCGAGCTGCGTGATCTGGGTGGCACGACCGAGCTGACGCTCACGCATCAGCTATTGCCCGATGCCGCCCAGGTGGCGCAGCATGGCGGCGGTTGGCAGGGGTGTCTCGCCAGCCTCACAAAATTTCTTTCAGAGGAGAGCTAAAACATGTATAAATCAGTTCGCCAGAAAGTGACGTTCAAAGCACCGCCAAAAACGGTTTACGGCTTGCTGATGGATGCGCAAAAACACGCCGCATTCACCGGTGCGCCTGTCAATCTCAAAAACGAGATTGGCGGCAAATTGTCCGCGTTTGGCGGCTCGATCACCGGCATCAATGTCGAGCTTGCGCCAAACAAACGCATCGTGCAGATGTGGCGCGCGGATGACTGGCCAGCCGGCCACTATTCCACCGCCACGTTTGAATTGGCCGCCACCGATGGCGGCACCGCGCTTACGTTCACCCAGACTGGTGTGCCAGTCGACAAATACGACGACATCGTAAGCGGCTGGAAGGAATTCTATTGGTCCAAGATCAGAGCGTATCTCGCCGCCCAATAGCCGATCTCCGAAACTGTCGGTGCAAAATGGGTCGGCGGTCGCACGTTACATGCACTGGTCAGGCAGGTGCGAAGAAAGCAGAAAAGGAGCAAGTATGTCAACCAACACAATCGAATCGATCCGCGCCATGTTCAAAATGATGCACGAGCAGTGGCTTGAAGGCACATTTGAGGGTGTCGATCACGAGCAGGCGCACTGGGAGCCGTTGGGCAAGACTGTGCCGATCGCTGCGCACTATGCGCATGTCGTCACCGCAGAAGATGCGATGTTCGCCCAGGCTCTGGGTAAGAAGTCCGCGCCGCTGATGGCCAGCCAGCCGACCGGGCTGAGCGAGTTGCCGCCACAGGGCCCGTGGGATGAGTGGGGACGTCGGGTCAAGATGGACAAGCCGACGTTTCAAGCGTATGCGCAGGCTGTGTATGCGCAGACCGATGCCGTCCTTGCCGGAATGCAGGATGCGGATCTGCAGCAGATCGTTGAAACACCCGCAGGCAAAATGCCAGCGCTGGCGTTTGCCACCGTGCTGTTGCTCAATGGTGCCGCGCACGCCGGTGAAATATCCGCGATCAAGGGATTGAAAGGTCTGAAAGGCTATCCCTTCTAGATGTAGATCACACTTCGATTCGCGATCGCGCGCTCCGGTCCGCGCCGCACCACCAAGTCGTCCATGTTTATTCCCGCCAGACAAGTGAGACAAATCACGATGCTGGCGGGAATATCCAACCCGAACGATCAATCGGCTGGCGTGTCGTCGATCTGAAGTCGCCGCAGCAGCAGCGCCTTCACCGCCTCATTCGGGGCCGTGGCGGATGCCAGATGTTTGTAACGCAACGCAACCTCCGTGTTCCCGCAGCGGCGATGCAGATCCGCCATGACAGCCAGCCACATATAGGAGCCTGCCAGCCAGGTCGGGATCTCAAAGTCCTGCAGCACCGCAAGCCCGGCGGCCGGGCCCTTCCACTGCGCCATGGCAATCGCGCGGTTCAGTCTGTGAATCGGCGAATTTGTGACGCGCTCCAGCTGCAAATAATATTCGACGATGGGCTCCCAGCGCGTCTCTTCAAACGAGGGCGCGAGGCAATGTTCCGCTGCGATGCCCGCTTCGGCGTGATATCGCGAAAATGTGCCGCCGATGGCGGATTTGGCCAGCCAGCTGAGGCCGGTTTGGATCATTTGCCAGTCCCATTCGCTCCGATCCTGTTCCTGCAGCAACAGCAGGCCGCCCGCCACAGTCTGACGCGATGCCATGCGCGCGGAGTGCAAATGCAACAGCGCCAGCAACGCATATGTTTCGGAGTCCTGCCCGGCTACATGATCGGCAAGCAAGCTCGCGAGGCGTATGGCTTCGGTGCAGAGCTCCTGTCGAATGGCCATCTCCGCGTGCGACGACAGATATCCCTCGGTAAACAGCGTGTAGATGATATTGCGCACGGCGGGCAGCCGCGTCGCGTATTGTTCGATGCCAAGTTGATCAAACAATTCAGCTTGCTCTCGCAGGCGAATTCTGGCGCGCCCAAGCCGCTTGTAGACATTGTCCTCACTGATGAACAGGCGCAGCGCAATTTCCCGGGTGTCGAAACCGCACAGCGTTTTCAATGCCAGGATAAGCTGGGACTGCGCAGGCAAGGCGTCATCACAACATACAAACAACATGCGCAGCATCGCGTCGTTGATCTTCCCATGAAGAGAGTGGCTCCGGCTCGCGCTCCGAAACCACCCAATCAAAGCCGGCATTCTGAGTCAGAATGCGCTGATGTCGCGTTTGTTTGCGCAGCTCGTCCACAACGTCGTTATATGCCACGCGGTAGATCCAGCCGGATGGATTATCAGGAACACCGGCGACCTTCCACCGTTCAAGCGCGCGCATCAATGTTGACTGAACGGCGTCTTCCACAATCTCAATGTGCGCGATGCCAAGGCGCCGCGCCAGCATTGCGACCATCCGGCCGTATTCGTGCCGGAAGAAGCCCTCGACGAGCTGCGCGCACTCACGGTCTGTGTATTTCGATGATTTCGACGCCCGAACCAGGCCCGACAAGGCCCGGGCACTCACGCGCCACGGTTTGCGCTTCAGCGAGGCTCTTTGCCTCGATGATCATGTAGCCACCCACGAGGTCTTTTACCTCCACAAATGGGCCATCATGCGCCTGCTCGGGACCAACAAATTTCCCTTCGCCCAGTTTTCCGCCCATATCCTTAGATTGTCCTTGAATTTCGCCTGCCATGCGGCGAATTTGGCATACATTTCCTGCATTTGGGCCGGTGAAGGCTGCTTGCTGATCGCCGCCTGGCAGGCTGCGTTGCAGGCACAAATAGTTGCTCATATGAAAACTCCTTGATTGTTTGGCAGTCATTGTGACTGTCGCATATAAGACGCGCGAGTCTGCCATTATTGGACACGGACCGATAAATCGCGAATCATGGACCAAATTATGGTTACCGCAGCGCCTGCAGCGCGGTCAACGGCATCGTGATATTGACCGCATGCCACGCGTCTTCGCCGCATCGCAGCTCCGCGGCAAACGCCTCGCCGGCAATGCGGCGGCGCACTGCGCGAGGCTGGTTGCGACGCTGTTCGATTCATTCGCGGTGAGTTGCGTGCCGAGCGCGGCATGGCCCGCCTGCGCCATCGCGAGCATGCGCGCGGCCAGATCGAGGCGGCCAACGGCGATGGCGAGGCGCGCGCATGCGATCAATGCCTTGCAAATCACATGCTGTTCGCCCATCGTATGCGCCTGTTCGAGTGTCTGCGCATAGCGTTCGCACGCAGTTTCCGTGTCGCCGCGCAGCCGCGCCGCGTCGCCAAACAAAAGATGCGTCGTCGTCAGCGCATGCGCATTGCGCAGTCTGTGGCAGATCACCTCGTTTTCCGCCAGCAAGCGCCAGGCTATGTCGGGTTCGCCGCGCCGCAGCGCGATTTCGGCGAGCCCGCGCAGCGTGTGCGCAACCCCTTCGTCGTCCTGAATCTCGCGGTTGAGCGCCATCGCCTTCTGATACAGCGCGCTGGCTTCGTCGAGCCGCTCCAGCCGCTGCAACAAATCGGCCTTGCTTTGCCACGGAAACTTGAGCGCATGCGCTGGCTCCAGTTCGATCGCAGCGTCGAAGTGCTGCAGCGCGTCGTCAAACCGGCCGCAATCGGCAGCCAGCGTGCCCATGGCCTGAAACGCAGCGGCCACCTGTTCATCGTCCTTCGCCGCGCGCGCCAGCACCAGGCTTTCGCGATAGTGCAGTTCGGCGCGTTCATACTGACAGAGCGTGTGAGCCATAACGCCAGCCGCGCGCGCGGCCTTGAGGCGCAGGTCGGGTGTTGATGGCGCCTCGGCGCGCGCATCGGCGGCGAGGGCTTGTTCCAACCACGACAGCGCCTCACGCCACATGCCGCGTCGATGCCAGAAGCGAAAGATGCCCTGGCCGATTTGCAGCGCGTACTCCGGCGCGCCCGCGCGCAGCGACCACAGCAGCGCGCTTTGGAAGTTGGCGTGATCGGCTTCGATGCGCGCTGTCCAATTTTCGGCGTCTGGTCCAAGCAGCTCGGTGCGCGCCTGCAGAGCGACTTCGGCAAAGTGCGCGGCATGCCGGCGCGATGCATCGGCGACCGCAGTTTGTCCCTCGTTGGCCAGCGTCTCGGCCGCAACCTGCCGGATCGGTTCGAGCGCGCGCCAGCGGTCAGCGGCGAGCGGTTGGATCAGGCTGGCGCTGGCCAACGAGGCCAGGTCGTCTGGCGCATGCGCATAAACGGCCTGCAGTGCGTTGGAACTAAGCCCGCCGACAAAGACCGCGAGCCGCGCGAACAATACGCGCTGGGGTGCGCTGAGCAGGCTCAGGCTCCAAGCGATCGCGGTGCGTAGGCCGCGCTGGCGCTTTGGCAGATCGCGCGGGGCGTATTCGAGCGCATCGAGGCCGCCGCCGAGTTCTATCAGTAACTCGGATGGTGAAAATCGATCGGCACGCGCGGCCAGCAGCTCGAGCGCCAGCGGGAGCCCGTCGAGGCGGGCGCAGATTGCGGCGATGGGCTCAGCGTCCGCCTCTACAAGATTTAAACTGGAATTGGCCTCTTCCATGCGCGCGACCAGTAGCTGTGACGCTGGCGCAGCCCGTATCGCCTCGAGCGAGGGGTTTGCCGGTCCTGCGAGCACATCAATCCGCAGCGCGCGCTCGGAGCGAATGCGCAATCGTTCGCGGCTTGTGACGATGCACGTGAGCGACGAACAGCGCGCGATCAGATCAGCGAGAAAAGGCGCGGCACTCAGGACGTGTTCAAAGTTGTCGAGGACAAGCAGCAGGTGACTGTCCGCGAGCGCGCTGACAATCGCATCCGATGCATTATGCGCGGTCTTGTTTGTGAGGCGCAGCGCCGCCGCGATCGCATCGGGAACCCGTGTTGCGTCTTCGACGGATGTGAGCTCGACAAAAACTGCGCCGTGGTCAAAGTGCGGGCGGAGTCGATGCGCCAGCTCCAGCGCAAGGCGCGTTTTGCCGACGCCGGGCGGGCCGCACAGGGTCAGCACGCGCGCGACGCGACCGAGGATCTCGCTTTCGGCGCGTGCGATCGTCTCGGCGCGCCCAATCAGCGGATACGGCGGTTGGGGTAAGCGGTGTGTTTGCTCCGAGGTGCGTGAGACCGGCGCGACCGACATTTGTCGGCCGGCGCGCAGCTCGCCGCGCGCGTAGCGCACAAACGCCGCGCGCTGGTCGGGCAGGATTTCGAGCACATCCGCGATGCGTTGCGCCAGTTCAAGCGACGGTTTGCGTTCCTCGGATTCGACTTTGCGCAGCGTAACGGTCGCACAGCCCAGCATTTTGGCGAAACTCGCGCGCGTCAATCCGAGGCTGCCTCGGCGCCGACGCAACCACTCGCCAAACGAGAGATCGGTATCCAAGAGCGATCACCCCCTTTCAAAATTGTATCCCTTTGTGATACCGCTTGCGGGTATTGACGCGGCACAATCGTCACAGATGCGCGCAATTTCACAAGCATATTTTCAAATTTCACTCTGTGAGCGCATCGGGCAAAACAGCGGCCGTTTCGCGGGAAATGGCGTTCAAACAGGAGACAAATGGCAACGGCAGTACAGGCCGCCCCACAGGCGGTGATCGATCTTGCGGCAATCAAAGGCCGGCAGCAAGTGGCCTGGTCGACCGGCGACTATGCCGTGATCGGCGCAACGCTTGTCAGCATCGCCGAATCATTGTGCGAGGCGGTTGGCGCGCACGCGGGGCAGACCGTGCTCGATGTGGCGACGGGCAGCGGCAATGCCGCGCTGGCAGCCGCGCGGCGTTGGTGTGTCGTGACAGGCTGCGACTATGTGCCGGCGTTGCTCGAGCGCGCGCGCGAACGCGCGGCCGCCGAACGCCTTACAGTCGACTTTCAACACGGCGACGCCGAAGCGATCCCGTTTCCAGGATGCGTCGTTCGACATCGTCGTGTCGACACTCGGCGTCATGTTTGCGCCGAATCAGCAGAAAGCCGCCGACGAGCTGTTGCGCGTGTGCCGCCCGGGCGGCAAGATTGGGTTGGCAAACTGGACGCCCGATGGCTTTATCGGCCGGATGTTCAAAGTGCTGGGCCAGTATGCGCCGCCACCGCCTGGTTTGCGCTCGCCGATGGAATGGGGCACGCAGGCACGTCTGGGCGAGCTGTTCGGCGATCGCGTCATCGCGCTGGCAACCCAGTCACGCCACTTTACGTTTAACTACCGTTCGCCGCAGCACTTTGTCGAAGTGTTCCGAACCTATTACGGCCCAACAACCAAGACATTTGCCGCGCTGGAGCCAGCCAGGCGCGAGGCGCTGTATCGCGATCTGGTGACATTGCTCAAAGCCATGAACACCGCTGGCGGTGAAGCGCTGGCGGTGCCAAGCGAGTATCTGGAAGTCGTTGCGCTGAAGCGATAGGAGGCCGATCGCCAACCCTTATGTCCATTCAAAATCTACCCTTCGAACTGCTCGATGGCGAGCGCGTTCTTCTCAAATCGTCCGCGCGCTATCTGCTGACGACGCCCAGCGGCGCCGGTTACAACCCGATCAATGGCGATTTGTTTTTAACAAGCCAGCGCTTGATATTCAAACCGGACCGTGGCGTCAATCCGACGCAACGCATTGTGTTGTCGGCAGCTGGCGCGGGCACGGTCGCCTTTCCGATCCGCCGTGTCGTCGCGTGCAGCGAGCAGCCCATGCGCGTGCAGTGGGGCAACCCGAACGTCCTCAAGCTGCAATTCGACAACGGCGGCCGCGAGTATTTTGTTGTTCACGCGCAGAAAAGATGCGCCGAGCGGCACCTGGGCGGCCGCGATTGACGCGGCGAAACCCGCTGCGCCGGAACACGCCTACAGCGCCGTCCCGGCGATGAGCCCAGGCTTTGAAAAGCCGGCAAACAGCGGTGCGCAACGCATGTTGCTGTTCTGGCTGATCGGCATGGTGGTGCTGTGTTTGATCTGCGCGGTCGTGGCGCAATTCGTGCCGACCGGATTGGCGCGCTGAATCCGCTTGACGAAGAGAGGAGTTGATTCACGCAATGACATGTTACCATGCAAAAGTCACGCCGGCTATTGGCACTCGATTTGCTGACGCATGTGCGTCGTCGATCGCTGCTATCACCCATATCTCACGCGCGCCGACGCTTTCGCGCGCGCGACGGCGATCACCGGTGACCGGCGAGTGCAGACGAAGTCGTGATCATCCCGAAAGATGTGCTGAACGCCGACTGTCTGGTATGCGCTATCGACGCGCGGCGCGCTCACGCAGCCAGTGGCGTTGGAGCGCGTGAGCGGGGTGGCCGATTCTGTAGATGATGAATGGAATGCCCGGCTCAGGACGATCGAAAGAATCTTCTCACACTATGTATTTACCCGATATCATCGCTATTGACGCGCGGCACGCCGAGCGGCAGCGGACCGGCGCTTGTCAAGTTGTTTGGCGACTATGATGCCCGCATCGGGCGGAACGCGAATGGGGACATCACAAATCCCAATATTCGCACGTTGGGCGATTGCATGAGCGCGTTTTTCGAGGTGGCTTCGCAAGATCCAGAGGATCGGGAGGTCGCGCGGCAAGTATATATTGATATGCGTCAGCAGTCTGCTTTTCGTGATGCGAACGGGCAAATATGCGCCCGACGCTGATGTGCTGATCTCCCGGGAATTGCGCCAGTTCAACTTTGAGGGCACGCTGATCCGGCGCCACAACGAGTCGGTCCTGGCTCTGGTGAACGAAGCGCGGACGAACGTCACTGTTCGCGAAATGCTGCAAAAGGGCGCTGCGCCTGGCACGCCGCCGCTGCTCGGATTTGACGCAAAGAAATGGATCCTGGAGAACGTGTCGGATCCGATCAGCCAGCAACTCGCCAGCCTGCAGGAGCAGAATGGCGGCTTGCAGATTGGCATTGACGAGCTGACCGCGCTGACGAAGTCCGAGTTCGACAAAATCAATGCCTCGCTGGTGGACATGCGCGGAATCCTGGTCGAACTCGACAAGCAGCAAAAGGACATCCTGGCCTATCTCAAGGATCAACAGGCGCGCGAGAAGGCCGAGGCGCTTGCGGCGGCCAAGGCCAAAGAACACGAGCGCAAGCTCAAAGCGGCGCAGTCGGGTCTCTTTATCGTTTCAACGTTGATCGGGCTGAAATATCCCGAACGGGCGCGGCAGATCACCGTTGTCGGCACGCGGTGATTCAAGTCGGCGAGACGTATCGCCAGTGGATGGCGGCCGTGGCCGGTCTTAGCGCATCGGACAAGCTCTTCAACCTGAGCACGGTTATCGCCACTGGCAACGTGCTCGGCGCAGTCATGAACGTGGCCAGCCTATTTGGCGACAAAGGCCCCAGCCCCGAACAGCAGATCTTGCAGGAAATCGCCAGGCTGCGCCAGGAGATTGGCCAACTGCGCAGCGAGATGCACGATCGTTTTGACCGCGTCGATCGCGGGTTGAATCTGATCTTCACCACCATGCACGATCGCTTCGACCAAATCGATGTGCAACTGGGTCGAATTGTGGGCGATCTGCACGAACTCAGGCTGAGCCTGGCTTCGCTGAGCACCGCGCTGCACCGCATCGAGCTGAACAACGTTGCGTTTCTGGACAGCCTCGGGCGACGGCCATTGCTGACCGAGATCAACGGCTCGCTGGGCTATCGCGAACGCACCGGCAACACGCTGCCCTACGAACCGGCCTTTGTCGACGCAGAAAATGTGTTTTACACCTGGGGCGCCACCACAGCGTTCGACGCGCTCGCCGCCGGGCCGCAACAACGCGACTATCGCGACAGCCAGGTGTTTGACGAGCTCGAATCGTTGCCGCTGGATTCGAATCTGAATTATCTGAATGGGTGGCTGCTGGCAAACGGTTACCCCGCGCTATCGGGTAAGCGGTTGCCGGGCATGCGCGACTGGCTGATTGCCGCGCGCGCATACACCACGCTCGGGCTCGAGAACCCGGAGCATCTGAGCCGCATCAACCGCAGCCGCATCCAGACGCTGGACGCCGTCGGCCGCGATCTTGAATCGGCGCTCTCGCGCATCGGCGCGCCCAGTGCGACCGGGCACGATCAGCCACTCCGCCGTGCTGTCGGGTGTGCTGAGTTACTACGACGGAAAGTTCCGCACGCTGAACCAGGATTTGGCCGCGCTCGAGATGGCCTATCTGGTTGAACTCACGTCGACGGCGGTGCTCAACCGTGACACGCCCTTCGATCCGTTTGGCGGGCCGCATCAAACGATCCAACACAAGACCGCCGACTTCGTGCAATTCAGCTGCGACGCCACGGCGCCCACGCTGGCCACGCCGGCGAACCTCGGCCGCGTGGTGCTCGGTTACAGCGAGTTCATGCTGGCGGACTACCTGCGGCTAGCAATCGACCCGCCCAAAATATGCCTGAGCGCGAGTTGGCTTAACCCAACCGTGGTGTGCTTCCAGGGTAATTGCCATCAGGATGTGAACCTGAGCGCGACGCTTGATGTGCGCGTCGGCGGGGATCTGGTGGGCCGGCAAATCTATGTGAATGACACGCGCCAATCCGTTTCACTTGGCGCAAACGCGCTGCAGTATGCATACGCGAACTGGGCGACGCTAAAGGGCCGCTTTGAAAACGCAGACCTGAGCGGCGCGCCGCCTTTGTTCTTGTCTGCCGATCCCTTGAATCGGGCGATGACGTTGCTCGAAGCGGCGTTGGCGGGATATCAGCATGTGCTTTATGCGCGCATGGCCAACGCGCTGAGCCCGGGTGGGGCGTTGGCCGGCGCGGGCAAAGAACTCGCGGGCGGGAAGAAGCTTCTTGCGGCTTACATGACCGTGGGCATGCCAAATGCGCTCGAACGCGATGACGTGCTGCACAGCCTGTTGTTTGGGTCGCAGGGGTTGATTGACGATACAGCCGTCCTGGCGACATTCGCATTGAGCGCGACACAACCGATCTCGGGTGCGCAACTCGCGATCAACCAGCGCCTGGTGCTGGAGCAAGTGGGTGTGGCGCGCAGCGATGCGTTTGAGGCGCTGGTCAGCGACTATGTGCGCGCCATAGGCACCCCGGCCGGGCTGCTTTCTGCGCAGTCGGCCTCATCCAGCGCGGCCATGCGGCACAGCGAGGATTTCGCGACGATTGCCGATGCGCGGCGCGATCTGCAGCTGGTGCTGCTGTTTAGCATGTCGGGTGGCGCCTCTGGCGCAGGGCGACGCCTGTTTATCCCGGTTGTGTCTCGATAAGCATAAGGGACTCGCGTGAATTCGCGCCATAGCGCAGCACCCTGTATCGTAGGCCCATGAATTCTCGACGACGTTTTTTGCAGGCACTCGGAGTGACCATCGGCGGTCTTTGGCTCAGATCGGGAGACGCACTTGCGGCGATTGATGCCGCCAAAACATGGACCATGCCCGATGAGGGTGAGCGGCACAAACGCACCTGGATGGCATTTGGCGCGAGCAGAATGATCTGGGGTGGCGCGCTGTTGCCCGAAGTCCAGCGCAACCTGGCGGCGATTGCCAATGCCATCGCGCGCTACGAACCCGTCACGATGCTGGTTAGAAAAGAAGAGCAGGCGCTCGCGCGGCGACTGATGAGCCGGGCGGTTGAGCTTGTGCAATGGCCGATCGATGACCTGTGGATCCGGGACACCGGGCCGGTGTTTGTGGTCGCCCCGGATGGCGTGCGCGGCGCAGTCGACTTCAATTTCAACGGATGGGGTGAGAAGCAGGACCACGCGCGCGACGCCCTGGTCGCCGGGCAGGTCGCGCAGCGCGCCGGCGCCACGCTTGTTCAAACCGATCTGGTTCTGGAAGGGGGTGGGATTGAGGTCGATGGGCAGGGAACGGCCATCATCACCGAGAGTTGTGTGCTCAACGACAACCGCAACCCGGGTGTGACCAAGTCTGAATGTGAAAGCGAGTTGCAACGCGTTCTTGGCATCAACAAGATCATCTGGCTGCCTGGCATCAAGGGCCGGGATATCACCGATGGGCACACAGATTTTTACGCGCGCTTTGCGCGGCCCGGTGTGGTTGTGGCCGGCTACGATGGCGACCCGAAGTCGTTCGATCACGCGGTGACAAAACGCCATCTGGAAATCCTGGCTCAGGCTACGGACGCCCGGGGGCAAAGACTGCAGTCGGTTGTGCTCGAAGGACCGGCGACTGTGCGCGAGAAATATGCCAGCGACGACTTTGCCGCCGGCTATATCAATTTCTATGTGTGCAACGGGGCGGTCATCATGCCGGAGTTTGGCGACAAGAATGCCGATCGGCGCGCCAAAGAAAAACTCAAGACACTCTTCCCGGAGCGCGACATTGTGCAAATCAACATCGACGGCATCGCGGCGGGCGGCGGCGGGATCCATTGCGCGACCCAGCAGGAGCCGGCGCTAAACTAAGCAATTCACGTTCCGCCTGCGAACGCCCTAGACGGAATCCCGAATACGGTCGCGTCGTGATGGTAGGCTGCGACCTATCGGCGGAGTTCGCGGTCTGGAACTGGGACGTCGTGCTCAACACCTATGTAAGAGAGCTTACCGATCTCGTGGCCTGCGTCGCCCTCGGCCGCAAGTTGGTCGAAGGGTTTATCCCGCAATGTCCAAACAATCAATCGCTCTGAGGCCTGTGCATTACGTGGCCAGCTGAGCATTTTATCGTGGCATCACGCGCGCACATAGCGCAAAAACGTTGCGCGCGGGTCGTGTATCACGGCCTCGATCTTGAACCCGGGCACGCTATCCGGGATGTGCTCGAACAGCCTGCGCCCGCCGCCAAAAATGACCGGCGATTGGATGATCTCAAGCTCGTCAACCAGACCCGCCGCGAGATATTGCTGAATCACGTTGGGGCCGCCCGAGATGCGGATGTCCTTGCCGCCGCAGCTGGCTTGCGCCTGCTTGAGCGCGTTCTCAACACCATCGTTGACAAAATAAAACGTTGTGCCGCCGGGCCGCACCCATGGCTCACGCTTCTGATGGGTCAGCACATACACCGGCGTGTGGAACGGCGCCTCCTCCGGCCAGCTGATCTGCGCCGACCTCGAACATGCGCGCGCCGAGGATATTGGCGCCGATGCGCGCCATGGTGTGAATCACCATGTCGTTGATCGGCCCGGTCTCTCCGCCTTCGCCGATCTTGAGGTTCTCGCGGAATGCCTTTTGTGGCAGGATCCAGCTCATCAACGCGCCCCATTTTGCGGCCCAGTTCATGTAGCTGGGATTGCTCCAGTGCTCCAGCGTCATCCCCTCCGGCACCATATAGCCGTCGAGACTCATAGCGATGTTGACAAATACTTTTGACATGTGACTCCTTACGTACGATCAGTTATGGCGGTCGAGCTCAGCGGCGAGATTTTCAAGCAACTGTCTGGCGCCACAATCGCCGCACCAGCAACGCGCTGGCGATTGCTAGCCCGACGCCATAACCGGCCCACACACCCGGCGCGCCCCAGCCCAGCCAAAACCCCAGCGCATATCCCATCGGCAATGATATCAACCAGTAAGCGAACAGCGAGACGACGGTCGGATAGCGGTTGTCAAACAGCCCGCGCAAGACGCCGACGCCGACCGACTGGATGCCGTCAAAAATCTGGGCCGCGCTCCAGACCACGAAGAGCAGCGTGGCGATCTCGATCACATCGGTCTCGCTGACAAACCAGCCGGCGACGCGCCGCCCCAGCATACCCAGCGCGATGACGAACAGCAGACCCCAGCTGCTGGCCAGCGCCATCCCGCTCAGCCCAATGCCGCGCGAGCGCCTGCGCTCGTCCGCGCCAACTGCTTGCGAGACCCGGATGCCGACAGCCGCGCTCATGCCGATCGGAAAGATCCACAAGATGCCCAGCACGCTAAACGTGATCTGGTTGGCGGCCAACGCGGCCGCGCCGAGCCGGCCGATCAACACGCCGGCCACCGTGATCGCGCCACCCTCCAACAGGTACTGCATAGCCATGGGCGCTCCCTCGCGCAGTTGCATGGCGAACAGCGCGCGTTGCCACGGCGCATGCACGCGGTCGGGCGCATGGGCCGGGTGCCTGTAAAAGTGCGCGATATACAGCAGTGCGCCAAGAATCCCCGAGAGCAACCCGGCCAGCCCGGCCCCGGTCAGGCCAAGCGCCGGCAGACCGAAAGCACCATTGACAAGCGCCCAGGTCAGCGGGATGTTGAAAAGCACCGGCAGCAGCGACAACACTGTGCCTGTCCACGGCCGGTTTGTGGCGTCGTAATACTGCTTGTAGACCTGCGTCACAAAAAACGGCAGCATGGACGCGGCCGAGAGCATCCAGAACGGGGTGATGATCGCGAGCACCTCACGCGGTTGGTCCAGATAGGGCAGCGCCAGCCAACCCACGACCATCAACAGCATGCCCAGCACACCGGCCAGCACCCCGATCAGCACGCCGTGCTTCATGACGGTCGCGATCTTTGGGTGATCATTCGCGCCAAAGGCCGTGGCGATCAGATAGCCAGTGGGGCCAAGCAGCCCAAACAGCGCGCCGTAAATGATGATCGACATGCTCATCGTCAGCGACGCCGCGGCCAGCGGCGACTCGCCGAGCGGCCCTAAAAAGATGCTGTTTGTCAGACCGATCAGCGTATAGGCGAGCGACCCGGCGATCATCGGGATGGCGAGTTGGACCAGCGAGCGCGCCTCGGCGCGAAAGGCGCTGATGGCGCGGTTGATCTCGATTCGGGGTGTTGCAATCATGACGTGCGATGTTGTGCGGTCTTCCGTTGCAATGACATATCGGAAGCCGTCGTAGTCTACGCGATCCGAATAATCACCTCCGGGAAGCGCCCGGGTCGCGACCCGGGCGCTTCCCGGAGGTGATTATTCGCACTACTGATATTTGACTGCGGAATACTCGCGTATTGCTCGCTTCGTGGTAACCCAGTTGCGGCCCAGCTTTTTTGCGCGCAGCTTGCCCGTGCGCGCCAGCAAACTCAGATATTCTTGACTGTGACTGGCTGCCAATTGCAGCTTCGGACAGCGCGATCCAGCGATCATCGCTTGATGGTGTCCTTTTGACAGTTTTTGTCGCTTCAACATACGTCCGCAGGCTTCGTTCGCATGCCCGCGCAACTAGATTTACCAATCCTTTGACATTTCCACCATCGGCCTCTGCCAATACTTTGTAGTATGTTTTTCGCGCGGTCTGTTCGATGACGGCCGGCGGGTAGCCGTCTCTGAACAGCAGCAAATTGAGCAGCAGACGACCCGTTCTACCGTTTCCATCGACGAACGGATGAATCGCGACAAATTTGTGGTGCGCACGCGCTGCCTTTTCAAGCGGATTCATGTGATTCGCCTCATGACTGCGCAGCCATTTCACAAACTGATCCATTCGAGACGAAACGTCCCATGGCCCCGGGGGCGCATGTCGTGCACCCGCAATTCGGACCGCAGCTTGACGGTAACGCCCGGCATTTTCATCGTCGATCTTTGTCAAGACGAGATGATGAATTCGACGAATGTCAGAAGCCGTTATCTTTGAATCACCGGCCGCAAGCTGCTCCACATAGCCGATGGCTTCACCATGATTTTTGAAGCTTTTCAAGATGTGCCGCGGTCTCATTTGATCGGGCGAACCGGGGCGGACGGGGTTATCAACCTGCGTGCCGCCCCGATAAATGCGCTAGGCCCGGCGCTCCGGCGTCCTGAGGATAAATGCGATCACCAGCGCACCCAGCACCGTCGCCAGAGCGTCGATCACACCGGAGAACAGCATGGCCGGCCCATCCGCGATCGACCAGCCGGCCACGATCAAGTAGCTGGAGACGTTTGCCGCGGTGCCGGTCGCAATGCCGGCCACCAGCCCGCGCCGCACCCAGGTTGCGCTCCGCATATGCGGAACGAGCCAGACCAGAAACAGCGTGAGCCCCAGATAACCAGCCAGGATCGCCGGAAAGTTTAGGCCATCCGCAACCGGATCACGGCTAATCCGCAGACGCGCATTGACCAGCGGTCCGAGCACAAATATGGCGAGCAGGGTGTTGCCAACAAACGTGGCGACAAAGCCGGCCAGCGTCGCTATTAAGCGCTTGGGCAACGATATGGCAGGGTTGACTGAGAGGTGAGTTTCGGACATGATATCTCCTGAGGTGAACAATAGGAGTCCATAAGTGGCTCCTGATCAGTTTGACACCGCCCGCGGCCAAGTGTGACCAAACTTGCGTCAGAGAAAGGAAAGTTTGCCGGATGAGAGCAACGCGCGAATCGTGCGCACGATAGTCTCTGGCGCGGGCTGGATGGGGTGGGTGCGAAACAGCTCGGCAGCGCGCTGCAGCGCGTCCATCTGCGCGATGCCCGCCAGAACGGCTGGATCCTCGCCGTTGCGCGCAAATAGCAGCTTGTCCGGGTCGAGCCGCTTGGTGTCCATGGCATGCCGCACGCGCCGCCTGCAGTGGCATGGGTTGTCGGGATTGGCAAGCCCGCAGTGGCTGTGCATGAAGCTGCGGATCGCGTCGCGTGCCCGGCTGAGGCGTTTGCGATAGGCTGCCGCGCTGATCTCAAAGATTTCCGCGCCCTCTCGATCGACGACGCCGATCACCTCGCCCAGCACATATACCGCCCGCTCCTCGCGTGACAGGCACAACAGCATGGCCTGCATGCATCCGACTTTTGCCTCTTCGACGAGCAGGCGTTCATCAAGCGCGCCTGGGACGGCGAATGCCGCGTCGGACAGTCCCTGCTCCAGATCGATGGCAAAGTCGGTGAACGTGATGACGCGCTGCTCGGCCGCGCGTTTGCGGAGGGTCAGCAGGTGGTTGAGGGCGATCCGCCAGGTCCAGGTCCGAAAGCGGCTCTCCGCCCTGAATTCGGCCAGATTGGTGATGATCTTGATGAGGATGTCCTGGGTGGCGTCTTCAGCATCAGCCGGCAGCCATAACATGCGCAGGGCCAGGTTATATAGGGGTGTCTGCACCCGTGAGATGAGCTCTTCCAGCGCAAGGCGATTACCCGCCCGCGCGGCTTGAACAAGGTCTTCGTCATTCATGTGTATCTGTATTTGACACGCACGCCGGCGAACTGTGACCGGGTTGGGCTGCGTGGCGACGCATTCACGCGCCTTATCGCAGTGTGCGCCGCTGATTGAGTGGCGCACACTGCGATGATTTGCCCGAAACGCAGGTCGCGAAACGCCTATGCGCGACCGTATTTCATCAGCACCACACCGGTCGGGAAGGCGCGCGTCTCGATGAGTTTGAGGTTGTGGCGCGCGCCGGCGGCGAACAAGGTCTTGCCGCTGCCGAGAACCAGCGGGTAGACCAGCAGGCTGTACTCGTCCACCAGGTCATGCTGCGCCAGCGTCTTGGCAAGCACGCTGCTGCCATCGAGATAGATCGTCTTGCCCGGCGCTGCCTTGAGCGCGCGCACCTCGGCGGGTACATCTTTGCGGATGATGGTCGAGTTGCGCCACAGTTCGGCCGACTGCAACGTGCTGGAGACGACATACTTGGACTTGCTGTTCATGATGTCGCCGAAGAAGTCGCCGGCTGGCAAAGGGTCGAATGCGGCGCCATGCCCCTGCCAGGTCTTGCGGCCCAGCAGAAAGCTATCGCACTCCTCCATGCTGCTTACAAAATACCCGCCGATATCGTCATGCCAGTAGGGCATCGTCCAGCCGCCGTGCTTGAAGCCGCCATCGGTATCCTCTTCGGCGCCGCCCGGGGCTTGAATCACGCCATCCAGGGTGATGAATTCGCTGACAACAAGTTTTCGCATGATGTGTAGTTTCTCCTCTGGCCCGAGGGCCAGTTCCAGTAAGTTGTGAGGATGATATCGACGCCGGCGCGCCGGGTATTGGACGAAAACGACAGCGACGCTGTCTAGATGATCGAAAGCGGGGGCGAATCCGCCTGCGCTTGCAGGCGTGACGGCGTATAGCCGATCAAACGACGCACCAGGTTTGTCAGATGCGCTTGGTCGTAGTAGCCCAATTCGAACGCGACATCGGCGATCGGCGTCCCCTCGCGCAGCAGCAGCGCCGCTGTGCGGGCGCGGTCGATCTGGCGCAATGCCGTTTGCGAGAGACCCGTGACCGCCTGAAAGCGGCGCTGCAGCGCGCGTGTGGGGCTGTTCATCCCTTCTGTATCGCGCATCAGCGCATCGCGAATCAGCGCATCACAATGCACAAGACCAGCGCGTGCCAGCCGGTCGATGAAGGCATCGGCGTTTTTAAATTCAGGGTATTCCCAAACCGCGCCATCAAGCCAGAAACCGCTGACAGCATCAGGCAGCTCGATCTCTCTGTTCACCAGCCCAGAACCCGGCACCAGTTTTGGCAGCAGCGCGCCATACGCCAGAGTGATGCCAAGCCACTCGCCGTCAGGCGGGCAGTCTGCCTGTGTCGGACGCGTTTCCGGGCCGCGCAGAAAAACGTGTTGTTTGCCTTGAACCCGTGAAAACACCAACTCCAGGTGGCCAGACGCGACGGATGTAAATACGCCACCGCCCAGGGTGCGGCTGCGCCAGATTTTGCTGACAAAATCCGCTGTCGATGGCCGCAGGTCGTATTGGTAGACCGAGCCATCGGCTGGGTTGGTGACAGAATGCATCGTTGGGTTTGCGCCAGAGCCTACCACGGCCGATGCATCGGTTTTACGAAATTATTTCCGCACAAATCTGACCCATCTGGCTTCCTGATCAAACGCCGCCACCTCCCAGCCATGATTGAGCCAGGCGGTGCGATGGCTCTGAATCTTGGGTTTGACATTGGTCCACCAGGTCTTTAGCCGCATCGCCGAATTGGGCAGGCGCCGGCCCAAAATCTGTTCGACCTGATCGAACGTGAGTTCAAGGTGCGTTGTCGTCAGCGGTTGATTGCGAAACCAATCGTCCAGTGGCAAATATTTCGAGAATTCAGGCTGTTTGGACATTGAGGGCTCCCTTGTTCCTAATCAAAGCTGGGTGTGTTGCGCGCTGCGCACTGCGCCGATTGTCACGCAAATCGTATTGACTCTCGCACCATCTTCCCGTATGCGGGCTTGGTGATAATGTTAGCGTTTGTGGCGGGGAACACAACGACAGGATCCCGACGCGCGGATGTGAATCGTCACAAGCCGACAGGCTATTCGACTATCGAGGAGATGACACGCGCATGATCAAAACATACGGACTAACGCACATCGCGCTTGCGGTGGCCGATGTAGAACGTTCACTTCGCTTCTATTCCGATCTGTTTGGCGCACAGGCGTATTTTCGAGAACCTGGCCGGATCCATGTGAAGATCCCCGGGACGTTCGACATCATCACGTTTGATCAGACCGCCCCAAATGCCGGCCAATCTTCCGGGATGATCCACTTTGGATTTCGCCTGACATCGCCGGATGACATTGAGTCGGCCGTGGCGCAGGCCACGGCAGCCGGGGCGACGTCGCTGCGGCGTGGCGAATTCGCGCCCGGCTATCCCTATGTCTATTTTCACGATCCGGACGGCTACGAAATTGAAGTTTGGTTTGAGTGAGCGAAGCGCGCAGCTCGGTACATCCAACGAAAATGAAAGTCGTTTTTGCAACGGCTTACTTGGCAATCTCCCAGATGTGTCCGCCGGGGTCGGCAAAGCTTGCGGTACGGATGCCCCAGGGGCGATCCATCGGCCCGTTGATTAACGTGACACCGCGCGCGGTCAGCCGGGCGCAAATCGCATCCACATCGTCGACCTGGATCGTAAACACCTGGCGCACACCGGCCTGCTGTGGTGCGACCTGGGCAGGCGCCAAAAGCTCCGGGGCTGCGCTGACGTGCAGCAGGTTGATCAGCGTGTCGCCAAATTTGAACACCGCCGAAACCGGATCTTCGAATTCGATTGGCAGCTCAAATACGTTTTGATAGAACGTCTTCGCCGCCGCCAAATCTTCGACAAACGCGGTGATCGCGAATAGGCTCCGCGCCCAGGTCTTGTGCTCATCGCCATGATCTGTTGTGTTGTCCATCTCATTTCTCCCCGTAAAATTAGCAAGCGCCGTCAAGCCCTGATGGGTTGCCGGGCCTGCTTCTGAATTATGACGTTTACATCTGAACCCACGCTGATCGAGTTCTTTCACTACAACCAGTGGGCGAATCAAGCACTGATGAGCATTTGTCTGGACGTCGACCAGGCCCTCGTCAACACGAACACGCCCGGCGCATATGGATCGCTCACAGACACGTTTGCCCACATCCTGCGGGCTGAAGCCAGTTTCCTCAAGCGCATTCACGGCGCCTGTCCGGAACCCGCGTTCAAGTGGGAAGACGGACCAAGTCTGCAGCAGATGGCGGCATACGAACTCGAATTGAGTGCCGCGTTACTGCAAACCTTGCAGCAAGTGCCCGCAACCCGAAACGTGCATGAAGAAGGGGACGACTGGACCTTCGACTATCAGGCGCGCTTGATATTCATGTCGGTGGTGTATCACGGCATCGCACATCGAACCGACATCACCACGCTCTTAAACAGCAAGGGTGTGGCGCTGCCCGAGCTGGATGTGTGGGGCTACCAGTCTGCGTATCCAGACCGATTTGACGCGCGTGTGCAGAAGTTTGATAAGTAAGGATGCGCTCGCAAACAGCTTCTGACTATCCACCAGCGGCGCAGCAAGCCTGGCGTGATTGCGTTACGACGCCAATTTTTTGGTGTGATCCTCAGCATTGGCCGCGCGCCAACCCAGCCTGAAGATCGTCAACGCCAGCAGCATCACAACGGCCATCACGCGAAAGATGCCGTGGATCTCGATGCGATCCAGCAACACGCCTGCCAGCAGCGTGCCGGTGATCCCGCCGATGGCCGCTGCCGATGCGAGCAAGCCCTGTGCGGTGGCGGCCAGCGCTTCGCCTCCCGCCAGCTCGTGCGCAAGACGCGGCGCGGAGATTGCATACAGCCCGTAGGCAACGCCGTTGAGCAATTGCACCGGCAATACCCATTCCGCCGTTGGCACGAAGCTGAGCAATACAAAACGCACGATATAAGCGCACATCGACATCGTCAGCAGGCGCTGTCCGCTGAAAATGCGCGACAGCCGGTTTGACGCAAACAGAATCGGCACCTCGCTGACCGCCATCAGGCTGATGGCCAGCCCAAATAGCCATCGGTGTCGCGCCCAGCGCGTCCATAAAGACAGTCAGGTAGTTGAGCACCGCAGTGTTGGCCAGCGCCAACACCAGTTGCGTGAACAGCAGCACCGCCAACGGTCTGTTGCGCAGGATGGCTTTGCCAGCAGTGTCCATGCGCACCTGGCCAGCAGCCGCGACATCTGCGCCTTCGACGTTGGCCGGCGCAACAGCGCGCCGCCCGCCGATGATCGGAAAGGCGAACGAGAGCGCGGCAGTCAGCATCAGAAACGTCGCTTGAATCAGGAAGAAGCTGCCGTTCAACGTGCCACCGAGCCAGGCGCCGACCAGACTGCTCATCGCGATATAGGCGACCGAGCCCCAGGTGCGCAGCCGGCCAAAATCTGTTCCATCGCGATTGCTGATGCTGAGCGCGATGCTATCCAAAAGCGGCATGGCCGGGGCGAAGAAAAAACCAAACAGCGCCACACGCGGCCATAGCTCGTCAAAGCTGGTCGCGCGCGAAATCAGCACCACCGCGATCGCCGTTGGGATCAGCGCCACTCTCAGCGCAATGCGATGCCCGCCAAAGCGGTCGGCCGCCCAGCCCCAGAGCGGGCCAAACAGCGCGGTGCACAGCGTTGGGATCGAGAACAGCACGCCGAGTTCAAGACCGGTCAGGCGCATGCTGCGATAAAAGACGCCGACAAACGGCGCCCAACTGCCGAGCGCGCCGTAGAGCAGGGCATATCCGATCGCGATGATCACAGACGGCGAAACACGCTTTGCGAGTGGCATGAACAGACAGTTTAGCGCGAGTTGGAGGCAACGCGCGTGTCGCTTTACGACGTCTGCAACCGATATCCGACCCCGGACTCCGTGATGATATAGCGCGGGTTATTCGGATCTGGTTCGATTTTCTTGCGCAGCTGTCCCATATAGACGCGCAGGTAGTGCGTCTCCGTTTCATACTCCGGGCCCCAGGTGCCGCGCAACAGCTGTTTGTGCGTGAGCACCTTGCCGAGATTTTCAGCCAGCAGATGCAACAACGCATATTCGGTTTTGGTCAATTTCACCGGCGCCTCTTTGAGGCTCACTGCACGCGACGCGAAATCGATGCGTAAATCGCCAACCTGCACGATCGTCGACTCCGGGGTGGGCTGCGCGGTGCGCCGTACCGCGCGGATGCGCGCCATCAGTTCACCCACGCTGAAGGGCTTGGTCAAATAATCATTGGCGCCGGCGTCGAGCATCGCTATCTTGTCCGATTCGCCGTGCCGCGCCGACAAGGCGATGATCGGCGCGTGGCTCCACTCGCGCAGGCGCAGCAACACGTCCAGACCGTTCATGTCCGGCAATCCGATGTCCAGAATGATCACATCCGGGCGCAACATGGCCGCTTGTGTCAGCCCTTCGCTGCCATTGGCCGCCTCGTGAATGTCGTAGCCGTTGGCGCCGAGACTCACCCGCAGAAAACGCCGTATCTCCAGCTCGTCGTCGATGACCAGCGCGATTGGTTTTGCAGTGTCGTCACTCATCTTTTCCCTGCGGTATGGCCGGCGTTGGGTCGATCGGCAAGCGCACAGTCACACGCAGGCCGCCTGTGCTGCGGTTCTCGGCCGAAATGACACCGCCGTGCGCTTCCACCAGGCCCTTGCAGATCGACAGCCCGAGCCCAAGCCCGGTCACTGCCGCCTGATTGACGCGGTGAAACTTGTCAAAGGCGCGCGGCAGGTCATCCGCTGGCATACCCGGGCCGCGATCCATCACGACCAGCACCAGCCAGGCGCCATCGCGCTGTGCGCGCAGCCGCACGCGTGTGCCCGACGGCGTATACAACGCGCAATTGTGCAGCAAGTTGTAAAGCACCTGCTCCATCAGCACAAAATCCATGCGCACCAGTGGCAAATCGGGCTGCACATCGACGACAAAATCATGCGCTGCCAGTTCGTCCGCTACGCGCTGACGCACGATATGCACGAGATCCGCCACATCGGTCCAATCGCGGTTGAGCCGCAGCGTGCCGCTCTCCAGCCTCGTCATGTCGAGCAGATTTTCGATCAACTGATTGAGACGCGTGGCTGAGTCCCGAATGCTGCGATGCAGCATCTGACGCGCATTCGGATTGCCATCGATATCCGGTTCGATCAGGCTGCTGGCCGCGCCGCTGATCGCCGTGATGGGCGTGCGCAGCTCGTGAGAGATCAGATTCAGCAGCGTTTTTGACAGACGTTCGGACTCCTCCAAAACGCTGCGCCGTTTTGCGTATTCGTCCAGCTGTTCGCGTTCGACAGCCAGCGCGGTCTGGCTGACCCAGCCATTCAACAAGTCGGTTTGCAAGCTGGTCGGCTTGTCTTTCAGCGCGATGGTTAGCACGCCAACCGCACCGTTGGCCGTTAAGAGCGGCACGTGTTGCGACGTTGCGGTTGGCAGCGTGTCCGTATGTCTGCCGGCGACGCGTGCGTGCGTAAATGCCCACGTCGCGACCCCGAGTTCGCGCTCGTCAATCGTCGGGCTGACGACGGTCGCCGCGTCGCTTGCGGCAAGCTGCAAGCGGCCGTTCGCATCCGGTAGCGCGATGCGCACCGGCGCGTCAAAAAACGCGCCGATGCGCGTGATCGCGACACGACAGATATCGTCCAGCGTCACTGCGCGTGAAATCTCACTGGCGAACGCAAAAGACGCCACCGCCAGCGATTCGCGCTGGCGCAACAAGGTTGCCGAGTCGCGAATGCGCGTGGTCAACACGCCGACCACCGCTGCGATCGCAAAATAGAGCGCAAACAAGACGATGTCGCCAAAGTGCTCGATGCCGAAGGTGAAATACGGACGAATAAATAAAAAATTCAATCCCAGCGCGCTCAACGCCGTTGCCGCCAGAACCGGCCCGCGCGCAAAACGCAGCGACAACAGCACGATCACAAACAAAAACACCAACGCCAGCGTGCGGTGATCAAGCTGCAACCAATCGAATGCGAAATAGATCGCAATGACAACCAAAAGCATGCTGCCAAGCGCCTGCGCGTAGGCGCGCGGCGTTGACGAGAACGCCACCCAGGGCCGCGGCGTAGGCGCATGGCCCAGATCGCCGCCGCCGACGACGTGCACATCGGTTGTGCCGGAGATGTCGATCAGCCGGGCGACGAGCGAGCCTCCGCCCAATATGCGGCGCAGCAACGATTCGCGCGGCTTGCCCACCACAATTTGCGATACGTTGTGCTGTTGTGCCACGCGCAACAGACCGTGCGCGATGTCGTGATCAGTGGTGGTGATCAGCTCGGCGCCCAGCTCGCGCGCCAACGCCAGGTTGCGCTCGACACCGCTGCGTTCACGCGCGCCACGCGTCGCTGCGGTTTCGACATGCACCGCCAGCCAGGGCGCCTCCAGGTTGTAGGCCAGCCGGCGCGTGTGACGAATCAGGCGTTCGCTCAGCGCGCTGTCGTTGACCGCGACCATCAGCCGCTCGGTCGATTTCCACGGCCCGGCGATGTGTTTGACGCGCATGTAGTCGCGCAACTGATGATCGACGCGCTCGGCCGTGATGCGCAACGCCATCTCGCGCAGGGCGGTCAGGTTGCCCTTGCGAAAAATCCCTGTGCCGCCGCTTCGGCCCGGTTTTCGCCCAAATAGACCTTGCCCTCGGCCAGGCGTTTGAGCAGCTCGTCCGGCGACAGGTCGATCAGTTCGATCTCATCGGTTCGCTCAAGAAACGAATCCGGCACAGTCTCGCGCACAGGCGCCCCGGTGATCTGCGCCGCGGCGTCGGCACGGCTTTCAAGATGCTGCACGTTGAGCGCGGTATAGACGTCGATGCCCGCGTCGAGAAGTTCGAGCACATCTTGGTAGCGTTTGGGATGGCGCGAGCCGCTCGCATTGCTGTGCGGCAGTTCGTCGACGATGATCAGCTCCGGCGCGCGCAGGAGCGCCGCTTCGAGATCAAACTCAGACACAGACACGCCGCGATAGAGCACGGTTGTGCGCGGCAGGATGGGCAGATCGGCCAGCAACGCCTCTGTTTCCGGGCGGCCGTGCGTCTCGATATAGCCGATCAGCACATCGACACCTTCAAGCTCCGCGCGCGCGCTTGCTGCAGCATGCCGTAGGTTTTTCCAACCCCGGCGCACATCCCCAGAAAGACCTTTAGGCGACCGCGTCTGCGCGGCGCATGATTTGGCGCAGCGCCGTCGCTCGCTTCAGCCTCGGCGTTGGCGATTGCGAGAAGCGCTTCGGGATCCGGTCTCTTGTCTGCCTGCGAGTTCATTCGGGAGTTGTCATTGCAGCGCGTCGAGCGCCAGGTTGAGGCGCAACACGTTGACTCGCGATTCACCCAGCACACCGAACGTGCGGCCCTCAGTGTACTGCGCCACGAGCGCTGTCAACTGTTCGCACTGCACACCGCGCGCGCGCGCGACACGGCAAGCTTGCCAGGCCGCCGCCTGTGGCGAGATATGCGGATCAAGCCCGCTGGCGCTGGCGGTGATCAAATCCACCGGGATCGGCGCGCTGTTGTTTGGATCGACCGCGCGCAAGGCGGCGATTCGCGCCCGGAGTGCCGCGGCCAGATCCGGGCTGTTTGGCCCCAGATTGCTGCCGCTTGAGCCGGTCAACGTGTCTGGATTAAACGCGGTATACGGCACTGGCCCCGTGGCGCTTGGGCGGCTCCAGAAATATTTTGGATCGTCGAAAAACTGACCGATCAGCGCGGAACCGCGCGGGCCGTCCGCGCCGTCGATCAGGCTGCCATTGGCCTGCGCCGGGAAGACCCGCTGTGCGATCCCGGTGACCAGCAGCGGATAGGCTAGACCCGTCAGCGCCGTCATGAACAGCAACAAGACGGCTGATGCGCGCAATAACCCGGTCATGAGGATGCGCCTCCCTGCGCGGTGAATGCGCGCGCGCTGGCAGGGTAGCGGTTGCCCAGAAATGGCGCGCGCGGTTTGGGTGATGCCGCGGTGTGATTGTCTATTGGCAGACGAATCACCAACAGCCAGTAGCCGGCGATAAAGACACCGATCAGCAGCTCATCGCGCAATGCGGCGCCCAGGTTCATGTGATTTGCGAGATACAGTGCGATCCCCACCACAATCGCATTCGCGACAGGGATCCACCAGACTAATTTGTGTAGACGTGTTTTCACGGCGACCTCCACTCACTATTCAAACCGCTTTGCCATCAATATGGCATCAAGAATCTGCACCTGCGCATCAGGATTTTGTAAAGGCGGCGCTGGCCATGGCGCGCGGTTACACCAGCCCGAGCAGCGACAGCGCCATGTCGATCAGCTTGATGCCGATAAACGGCACGATCAGCCCGCCGACGCCGTAGATCAGCAGGTTGTCGCGCAGCACCGTCGCTGCGCCGACCGCGCGATAGCGCACGCCGCGCAGCGCCAGCGGAATCAGAAAGAGATGATCAGCGCGTTGAAGATCACCGCCGAAAGGATGGCGCTGTGCGGCGTGGCCAGCTGCATGACGTTCAGCGCGTCCAGCTGCGGATAGGTGCTGGCAAACGCCGCCGGGATAATCGCAAAGTACTTCGCCACGTCGTTGGCGATGCTGAACGTCGTCAGCGCGCCGCGCGTCATCAGCAACTGTTTGCCGATCTCGACGATCTCGATCAGCTTGGTCGGGTTGGAATCCAGATCGACCATGTTGCCGGCTTCTTTGGCGGCCTGCGTGCCGGTGTTCATGGCCACGGCCACATCGGCTTGCGCCAGCGCCGGCGCATCGTTCGTGCCATCGCCGGTCATCGCCACCAGCCGCCCGCCGGCCTGGTGCTCGCGGATCAGCTTGAGCTTGGCTTCGGGCGTGGCCTGCGCCAGAAAATCATCGACGCCCGCTTCGGCGGCGATCGCCGCGGCGGTCAGCGGGTTGTCGCCGGTGATCATCACCGTCTTGATGCCCATGCGGCGCAGCTCGTGCAAAGCGCTCCTTGATGCCGCCTTTGACGATGTCTTTGAGATAGATCACGCCCAGCACTTTTGCGCCTTCGGCCACCACCAGCGGCGTGCCGCCGGCTTGGCTGATCGTCCTCGACATCGTGCGCAACCGACTGCGGCAGCAACCCGCCGCTGGCTCTCGCACATAATTGCCGCATGGCATCGGCCGCGCCCTTGCGGATCTGCGCGGCCATCCAAGTCCACGCCGCTCATGCGCGTCTGCGCGGTGAAGGGGATGAACTGGCGTGCCAAGCGCATGCATATCGCGTCCGCGCAGGCCGTATTGATCCTTGGCCAGCACGACGATGCTGCGTCCTTCCGGCGTTTCGTCCGCCAGCGACGACAGCTGCGCCGCATCGGCCAGCTGTTCACACGTCACACCCTCGGCCGGGCAGAAATCCGTGGCCTGCCGGTTGCCCAGCGTGATCGTGCCGGTCTTGTCCAGCAGCAACACATCGACATCGCCGGCCGCTTCGACCGCGCGGCCGCGACATGGCGATCACATTGGCCTGAATCATGCGATCCATGCCGGCGATGCCGATGGCGCTGAGCAGCCCGCCGATCGTGGTCGGGATCAGGCAGACCAGCAGCGCCACCAGCACGGTCACCGTGATCGGCGTGCCCTGCCCGGCTGCTCGCACGCTGTAGAGCGAGAACGGCAGCAGCGTGACGCAGACCAGCAAAAAGATGATCGTCAGCGCGGCCAGCAAAATGTTGAGCGCGATCTCGTTCGGCGTCTTTTGGCGTTTGGCGCCTTCGACCATGCCAATCATGCGGTCGAGAAAGGTCTCGCCGGGATTGGCGGTGATGCGCACAATCAGCCAGTCGGTGAGCACACGCGTGCCGCCGGTGACGGCGCTGCGGTCGCCGCCGCTTTCGCGGATGACCGGCGCGCTTTCGCCCGTGATCGCGCTTTCATCGACCGAGGCGACGCCTTCGATCACTTCGCCGTCGACCGGGATCGTGTCGCCTGCTCACCACGAGCACGACATCGCCCTTGCGCAGCGTGGCTGCGCTGACCGGCTGCGTACGGGCGTCCGGCCCGCTGCCGCTCAGCAGCTTTTTGGCCAGGATGTCTTTGCGCGCGTTGCGGAGCGTGTCGGCCTGCGCCTTGCCGCGGCCTTCGGCCATCGCCTCGGCAAAGTTGGCGAACAGCACGGTGAACCACAGCCACAGCGCTGATCGCGAAGATGAACGAAGGCGTTTCGCCGCTGGCGCCATGCCCGAGAAGCGCTGCCACGCACAGCAACAGTCGTCAGCACGGCGCCGACCAACACCACGAACATGACCGGATTGCGCACCTGCACGCGCGGATCGAGCTTCTTGATGGCGTCGATCAACGCGCGCCGCACAATGTGCGGATCGAACAGGGGACGAGATTGAGGTTGCATATTGAATCGTAAAAATTGACAGGAATTTCTGTCCGTCACTTTGTGAACAGCGCGTGCTATTGCGCGAGCGCTTCCGCCAGCGGCCCAGCGCCAGCGCCGGGATAAACGTCAGCGCGCCGACGACGATCACCACCGCCGACCAGCATCACGATAAACAAGCGGCGTGTGCGTGGGCAACGTGCCGGCGCCGGCCGGCGCTTGTTTTTTGCGCGCCAGCGTGCCGGCGATCGCCAGCACCGGCATCGCCACCCAGTAGCGCCCAAACAGCATCGCCACACCCAGCGCGATGTTGTAGAACGGCGTGTTCGCGTTGAGGCCGGCAAACGCGCTGCCGTTGTTGTTGCCGGCCGACGAAAAGGCATACAGAATTTCGCTGAAGCCGTGCGCGGCCGGCGTTTTGTTCAAAATGCTGGACAGACCCGCCGGCGCCAGCACCGCCAGCGCCGTGCCGAACAACACCAGCATCGGCGGCACCAGAATGACCAGCGACGCCATCTTCATCTCGAACGCTTCGATCTTCTTGCCCAGATACTCTGGCGTGCGCCCGACCATCAGCCCGGCCACAAACACGGCGATGATGGCGAAGATCAGCATGCCATACAGGCCGGAACCGACGCCGCCAAAAACCACCTCGCCCAGTTGCATCAGCCACATCGGCACCAGCCCGCCCAGCGGTGTAAAGCTGGCGTGCATGCTGTTGACCGACCCGTTCGACGCGGCGGTGGTCGCCGCCGCCCACAGCACGCTGTTGGCGATGCCAAAGCGCGTCTCCTTGCCTTCCATGTTGCCGGCGCCGGCCGCCAGCTCGGGTATGTTGAGCGCCGGGGTGCCGGCCTGTTCCGCGGCATAGGCGCCCACAAGCAACGGCACAAAAATAACCATCATCGCGGCGAGCACGGCCCAGCCCTGTCGCGTATCGCCGACCATGCGGCCAAACGTGTAGCACAGCGCCGCCGGGATCAGCAGGATCGCCAGCAGCTGCAGCAAGTTGCTCAGCGGCGTCGGGTTCTCAAACGGGTGCGCGCTGTTGACGTTAAAAAAGCCGCCGCCGTTGGTGCCCAGCTGTTTGATGGCAATCTGCGACGCTGCCGGCCCAACCGGCAGCACTTGCTGCGTGGTCAGCGTGCCATCGGGACCGGCCAACGGCTGCAGCAGCGGCACGCGCACGGCCGGTGTCAGCGTCTGCACCACGCCCTGTGACACCAGCACCAGCGCCAGGCACAGCGACAGCGGCAGCAGGATATACAACACGCCGCGCGTGAGATCGGCCCAAAAATTGCCGAGGTCATCGCTTTGCCGGCCGCGCAAGCCGCGCACAAATGCCACCAACACAGCCATGCCCGAAGCGGCGCTGACAAAGTTTTGCACCGTCAACCCCAGCATTTGCGTGAAGTGGCTCATCGTCACTTCGCCACCGTAGCTCTGCCAGTTGGTGTTGCTGGCAAAGCTCACCGCGGTGTTCCAGGCCAACGCCGGCCCGACCGCCGGCAGGCCCTGTGGGTTTAGCGGCAGCCCGGCCTGCAACCGTTGCAGCGCATAAACCGTCAGCAGCCCCAGCGCGTTGAACAGCAGAAAGGCCGTGGCATAGGCTCGCCAGGTCATCGGCGCCGCACCATCGACGCCCATGAACGCATACAGGCGACGCTCGACCGGCGCGAGCGCGCGAACGCCGCCCTCATACACCCGCGCCATATAGGCACCCAGCGGCTTGACAAGCGCCAGCAGCGCGAGCAGAAATATCGCGATTTGCAGAAATCCGTTTGCGGTCATGGTTAGAACGCCTCCGGCCGCAGCAGCGCCATCATGAGATAGACCAGCAACGCCAGCGCGATCACGCCGGCCAGCGCGTAGGCAACGTCCATCACTGGCCTCCCTTGCCCGCGATCTCGCGATCGGCAAAGCGGACCAGGCGCCAGGTCAGTGCAAAAAATGCCACGCTGATTGCCAACATCACAACATCCATCGTCGATTCCTCCTGGACAACTATGTCCGAGCAGGGGACAGAATAGTTTTTAGCGCTTCAAGACGCCGTCAAAAAATGTGGCAATGGCATCAAGAAAAGATAAAGGCGCAGGGACATCCGGGACCTCGGTCCCGGGCTAGCCATAGCGAAGCCACCCTTCGGTGGCTATTTGCCGAGCTTGCCCACTCGGCCCTGGGCTCGCCAGGCGGCGAAGGCCGCCTTTGCACTTGTTAGCCCGGGACCTCGGTCCCGGGGAGCGCCACGCGCAAATGTCGCGCCATCTTTACATCCCTCACACCAAACTACAACAACTGCGAGGCGGTCGCGCCTTCCCGAGAAAATAGGATGACTTTCCAATACGAAACTGTATTGCCGTGGGGCGGTTCGTTTGACGAATACCAGCGCATGTTCAACCTGAGCGATGCAGAGTTGCACCTGCGAATCATCGGATGCGGCGACGGCCCGGCCAGCTTTAACGCGCAGATGTTTGCGCGAGATGGACGACGCGCCGTCATGGCACAGCCAAAGTCGCATGCTCGCCATCGTGCGCCACCCGCTGCGAGATCAGAAACACGAGCAACCCGGTGCAGGCGGACACTGCCGAAGCGACAAACATCGTCGGTGCATCGCGCAGTTGCAGCAGTTGGCCGCCCAACAGCGCGCCGAGCCCCCAGGCCGCACCCCATGCCACGCTCGCCAGCAAACCCTGCGCCGTTGCACCCCAGCCTTTGGGGACCAGATCGCGCGCCAGCGTGATTGTGGCGGTCCACAGCACCGAGAACGCGATGCCGTGCAGAACCTGCGTGGCCGTGGCGAGCAGCGGGTCCTGGACGATGGCGCACAATGCCTCGCGCAGAATCCAGGCGCAAAACCCGGCGATGATCATCGGCCGCGTCAGCCCGCGTTGGATCAGGCGCGGCACCAACAAAAACATCAGCAACTCGCTCACGCTGGCGACGACCAGCGAGGTGCCAAACAGGCTTGTGGGCGCGCCGATCGACGTCATATACAGCACGAAATAATTGCTGTGGATCGACGCCGTCATGCCCATGAAAAACATCGCGATCAACAGGCCGCGCCAGCGCGTATTTTTGAGCAGTCGCTTGAGTTCGACAACTTTTGGCGGTGCGATCAGCTGCGGCGCCGGCAGGTGCGCTGCGACCCACGCCGTGACAATAAACGCGATCGCATAGCCATACGCGATGATGCCCAGCCCGGTCCGGTCGATGAGGTTTCCGATGATCCACGAGGTGATGCCAAACCCGACTGCTCCCCACAGCCGCAGGTTGCCATAGCGATGGCGGTCTTTCTCACCGAGCATTTCAAGGATCGCGTTATCTGCCATCGGGCCGATCGGTGAACCAAAAAACGCCTGCAGCAACACAAAAATAGCCAGAAACACAAACTGCTGCATCTGCAACAGCACAAATACGATGACGGCGTTGCACACCAACGCCAGCGGCAACAACACCTTGTGCAGCCGCAACCGGTCCGCAACGACGCCCCACAGCGGGCTGGCGATCAGCGAAACCAGCGTGGGCAGCGCGGCCAGCACACCGATCCGGCCGAGATCAAGCCCGACGGATTTGAAATACAAATTGATATACGGCGTCAAAATGCCGATGCCGCAAAAGAACGTAAAGTAGTAGAGCGCTGCCCAGCGCGTGGAGACGGGCAGGTTTGGTGTTTGCAAGATAGGGTGCAAATCATAGGCGCTGCGGCGCAGTTTTTGATGCGGTGTTATGCCCGTATACTTTTGCCAGCACAAAGTTCGCCCGAACCGTTCGCATGAACTCAATATCACCATGACGACAACAGCACCCCGCCCCTCGATCCCGGCCGCCGAATATCCTGCCCGTTGGCGCGCCGTTCAACAGATGATGCTGCGTGATGAGCTTGATCTCCTGATCGCCTATGCCGACGATCGCGCCACCTACGGCGCGGCGCATGCGCGCTGGCTGGCAAACTTCCCGGTGCATTTTGAACCGGTGTGCGTGTTGATCGCGCCGAGCGGCGACCCTGTGATGTTGGTCGGGCCGGAAAGCGATCAGTATGCGTTGCTGGCCGGGCGCATTGCGGATGTGCGCGTGTTGCGCGAGTTCACGCACCCGAACGAGGATTACCCCTACGCCAAAATCGAAAGCCTGCGCGATATTCTGGCCGCAATTGGGCAGGACGCCGCCGCGGTCAAGCGCGTTGGCATCGCCGGGCGCGGTTTGATCAACGCCGAGCTGATGGCGGCGCTGCAGCAGGCGTTGCCGCGCGCGGCCTGGACCGATGTCGAAAACCAGATGTGCGATTTGCGCGCGTGCAAAACACCGGCGGAGTTGGCCGTGATTCGACACGCCTACGGGATCGCCGAGCTGGGCCTGCAAGCCGCCGTCGACGCCATCCGACCCGGTGTGACCGAGCGCGCGGTCGCGGCTGAGATCGACGCTGCGATGCGCCGGGCTGGCTCTGAGGGCACGGGCATTGACACCATCGTCGCAAGCGGTCCAAACACGCGGCCGATCCTGGCGCGTTCAACCTTTCGCGTAATAGGCGACAACGACATGGTGCTGCTGACCGTCGCGCCGCGCTATGAGGGCTATCACGCCGCGATCGGGCGGCTGGTGCTGGTCGGCGATCCGGGCGCCGAGATTCGCCGCGCGCTCGATGTGGCCATTGCGGCGCAAGAGGCGTGTTTTGCCGCGCTGCGGCCGGGTATCGAAGGCCGAGCAGTCGAGGCGATCGGGCGCCAGGTGGTGGGCGCCGGCGGTCTGGGGCAGTACTTTCTTGTATTCGGGTGTGCACAGCGTCGGTGTGATCGAATTTGAGCCGCCGATCTTTGGGCCGAGCAGCGCTGCGCTGCTGGCGCCGGATATGGTGATCTCGGTCGATATCCCGCTTTTCAACACCCCGTGGGGTGGGTTGCGCGTCGAAGACGGCTACGTCATCACGGCGCTCGGCGCAGAACGCTTGCACCAAACGCCGTATCGCATTCAGAAATAACGAAGAGGCGCGTGCTGAAACGACTGGCGTGGTGTCAGTGAGATCCGTATGCGCCCCATGACCGTGCCGTTGAACGCGTGTCCGTCTGTAGATGGAAATGCGCCGCGATTCCCAACTTATTTCACGCACGTAATATTTTCGTCAGAGATGCGTAACAACTCCTTTCTATGGTCAACCGTATCTCGACGAGAGCACTTGTTGCCTCGTTGTGTTTAGTTGGTTGACTCTGGAAATATCGTTGAATTATGAAAACGTCATCTCTGTCTTTTAGGTCCGTGTCTGTTCTCGTTGTCTTGCTGGCGGCTTCAATCCTGCCCGCCTATTCTGCCTCTGCCAGCGTACCTGGCCGAACAACCGTCGTCAGTTCTGCTCAGGCAAAACAGATTGCGCCGCAAAATGTCCGGCTTCGCACTCCGTTTGATGCCAACTCCTATCTCACGATCATTGATTGGGATCCTGTCTCCGGTGCGCAGACTTACGAATACACTGTCGATGGCGTGAATTTCCGACGCATTTGCATCAGTGGCGCGTATTGCGCTACGCCAGGGCAAGTTTCGCCGGTTGCTTTCGTCGAAACCAGAACGCTCATCGGAAATCAATTCCGCGTACACGCGGTATTTAAGGGCAACGCTGTTGGCCCATTGTCTGTGGCGCTTACGTTCTAAATTTGGGGCCATATGCTCTAGCGAGAAAGCCCTCCCCGCGCCGCGGGGAGGGCTTTCTCGCAAAGACTTTTGACGACCGACTCAGTGGTTTATGCCCTTTCAATCAGGCCGCCAAAAAGATATAGAGCTAGATTAGCCCTGCGTGTTTGCCGGCGGCATGGCGTGAGAATTCAAACCCGCCGATGTGCGTGGCCTCGTGAAAAATGATGTAGAACATCAGCCGCTGCCCAAGCGTGGTCGTGCTGCCGTTGGGGCGCGTGATCTCGCGCGCAAGAACCTCGTCGTTCACCCCGCGCAGCGCATCGAAATAGCCCACGCTCTGTTCATCGAGCATCTTGAGCAAACTGCGCAGCGGAATTTCGTCGCCGCCGGCAGCGGTGACCGGCGCCGTGCCCTGGCCATAGCGCTGGTGCAGCGCCGCGCCAAGCTGATGCGGCACACCCAGCATCTGACAGACTTCGTCGCGCGACACCAGCACATGCCCGAGCAGCCAGTTGGCGCTGTTGGCGCCGTGTGGCGCGATGCAACCCTCGGCGTCGCTCAGGTCATCGAGATTGCGATGGATCAGCCCGGTCTGCAACTGCACCTGGCCGATTAACTGTTCGTTGGAGAGGATTAGCATTTCTTCATTGTAAGTGGGTATCCGATGCGGCACGGTCACGCAGCGCAGGCGTGTGTGGGGCGACATGACCGCGTGTGTAGTGAAATGAAGCGTGCGGGGCGAAATGACGCGCGCGTAGTGAAAGGATGCGCTAGCGATCAAATCGTCGGCATGACCTGACCGCCAGACACGGACACATATTGGCCGGTCACAAAGCCGGCCAGATCCGAGGCCAGAAACGCCACCAGGTTGGCGACATCCTGATCATGCCCGCGGCGGCCCAGCGGCACGCCAGCGAGATAGCGGCGCTGTCCTTCGCCGTCGCTATCCGGACGATCCTCGCTGACCATCCAGCCCGGTGCGACCTGGTTGACCGTGATCTGGTGCTCGCCGATTTCGCGCGCCAACACGCGCAACACGCCGTCCATGCCGCGCTTGCCGGCGGTATAAGCGCTCTCGGTGGGGCGATTGAGCATCGCGATCTCGGTGTTGATCGCGATCACGCGGCCCCAACGCCGCGCGATCATGCCCGGCACAAAAGCCTTGGCCATCAACACGTTGTGAATGACGCAGGAGCGGTACTGGCCGTCGTAATCGGCGAGATCCTGCTCGAGCACCGGACGCCACTGATACTGGATCACCGCGTTGTTGACGATGATGTCGGGCAGCCCAATGCCGGCGCCCGCTGCGTCCCGCATTGCCTCGACCGAGGCGTGCTCGGTCACATCCGCCTGCACCGCCTGCGCGCGCCGCCCGAGCGCCGTGATCTCGTCGACCAGCGCGTCTGCCATCTCACGATTGCGATGGTAGTGCACGACGATGTCCGCGCCGCATTCCGCCAATGTGCGGCAGATTGAGCGCCCCAGTTGCCCCGATCCGCCAGTGACCAACGCGCGATGGTTCGATAGATCAATGTTCATAGATCAGGGACTGTAGCACCGTCGCTGGTTATCGCCACCGCGCCAAACCCAGAGACGCGCGTGGATCCGCGGCTACGGCTTGTAGCCGATCAACGCCACACCGGCGATGCTGAGCCCAATGCCAACCCAGTTGACCGGGCTGAGCTTTTCGCCGAGCAGCCACACGCCAAGCGCCGCCAGCACGATGTTGATGACCACGCCGGTCACCAGGTTGCCGGTGCTGAGCGTCCAGCCCGAGCGATACATCATGAGAAAGCCGAGCTCGATCAGCAGCACCGAGAGCGCCAGCGCGATCTGGATCCAGCTCAGCTGACGGATCTGCGCCATCAGACCGCCTTCCGCCGGGAAGAGCGGCGCGAGCGCCAGCGCCAGCGCGAGCACGCCGGCATATAGCCCGGCCATCGATACCATTGGATTGATCGTGGCTGGCACGCGTTTGACAAAATATTGATAGCCGACCGCGCCGATGATGGCGACCAGCGCCCAGACGTAATACATGCGTGTTCTCCTTCCGCTCATGAAGCCACCGGTTGTACCATAGCTTCACCAGCTCGGTGTTTCTGATAGAGTCCCGGGATGCAATACCGCGTTTTGGGTCGAACTGGCATGCGTGTCTCGGAGATCGGCTTTGGCACTGCGCCAGCTGGCATCACAAACTACATTGATGCGTGGGACGCCGAGGCCGCAACCTCGGAGGCAAACGTCACACAGGCCCTGCACCGCGCGCTAGAGCTGGGCGTCAACTACATCGACACCGCGCCCGGGTATGGCGGCGGGCGCAGCGAAACCTGGATTGGCAATGCGCTGGCGGGCAAACGCGAGCGTTGCTACCTCGCGACCAAGACCGGCGCGCGCGACCCGGCAGGCATCCGCGCCAGCGTTGAAGCCAGCCTGCAACGGTTGCGAACCGACTATCTCGACCTCGTCCAGTTTCACGGCGGCTGGTATCACGCCGACGACGTGCGTGCGATTCTGGAGCAGGGCGGGTTGGAGACGTATCTGCGCCTCAAAGAGGAGGGCAAGGTGCGCTTTGTCGGGTTCACCGCGGAAGGGCCCTCCGGCGGGGTGTCACAGCTGATCGCCACCGGTCAGTTCGACGTGTTGCAGACGCGCTACAACTTTTTGAACATGCTGTCGTGCGATTTTATCAACGCCGATGGCGTTATTCTGGAAGCCCGCGAACAGGATATGGGCGTTGTGGTGATGCGGCCGCTGACAAGCGGCATCGCGCAGAAACTGTTGCGCGCGGCTGCGCCGGACATCGACCAGCACATCGATCTGGACGCTTTTTTGCTTAACGTGGTGCTGTCGAACCCGTTTATGGATGTCGCCATCATCGGGATGCGGCGGCCCGCCGAGGTCGAGGAAAAACGCCGCGCTCTCGGACGACCTGAGCCGGCGCGTCGATCTGATCGGGCTGCATGCCGGGCTTGGCGGCCTGCGCCGCAATCTGCGGGAAGGCAAGTTCGCGGCGTGAGGGCACTACGTTAACTTGCCGCAGTTTCACCGGCATTTTGCAAATTTGCGTGATGTGACGCAAAACGGCAAGCACAGTGGTTAGCCGGAGACCGAGGTCTCCGGCTAACCATGGCAAAACCGCCCTCGGCGGTTGGTTACCGCGCGCCCACCAGACGGCGGAGGCGCGCCCGGCGGCACGCACTCACCCGGCATCACCCGCTGCGTTCCACTGCTGTCGCTTAAAGATCAGGAAGTACTGATTAGGCAGGAACTTCAGCTCCGCATCCAACACATACCCGGCTTGCCTGAGTTCGTCACCCACGGCTTCTGCCGAAATGCGATGATTGGCAGGTGGACCTTCGGGAGCTTCGATGGGGAAGTCGATGATGGCGATCCTTGCACCCGGCGCCATGCTTCTGTTCAAGTGTTCGAAGTACAGCCGCCCGATCCCGATGTGGTGCAACGTATTTACCAGCAAGGCCAGCGTGGCCCGAACGGGCAGTTCTGGTCTGGCCGGATCGATCGTGACCGGCTGCAGGTTGGCGAGATCGCGCTCCCGTGCCTGCGACGACAGATACGAGATCATCTCCGGTTCGGCATCCGCCGCGATGACCCGGACGCCCGGGTGGGCTTCGGCGATGCGGATTGCAAAATAGCCTGTGCCGGCGCCAATGTCGACCACGACATCGTTCGCTTGTAATCCGAGTGCTGCGACAACCTCTCCCGGACGCTGGCTTTTGTCGCGTTCCGGCCCCTCAAAGGCATTGCGCCAGCGCTCAATGCCTTTGAACGCGCCATGCTGTTCGCCGTGATGATGTCCGGCAGGGTGCCCGTGGTGGTCGTGGTGCCCGCCGTGTGCATGCGTCCCGGCTGACGCAGGGGTCCCGGCTGCGCAGGGGCCCGGCTTGCGCAGGCGGTGCATGATGCGCGATAGTGCCAAACATGAGGGAGCGGTGCGCTGCCAGGCCGGCCATCGTGCCATCCGCGATGGCGAAGGTAAGGCTCCCGGCGACGCGCGCAGCGTCGCCACACGCGAAGACGCCGGTCACCGAGGTTTCCTTGAAGTCGTCGGTTTGAATGATCGGGCCAAGCGGGCCGTCTGTGAAGGCGCACCCGAGTTGCTCGGCGAGTGGGCTTGCGACGATGGCTCTGGGGGCGAGAAACAAACCTGCGAGCGCGACGCTCCGCCCATCCTGCAGCAGGACGGTGGCGCCGCTGCCAGCAATGCCTGCAACCCGCTCGCGCTCAAGTGTCACACCGCGCGCTTGCAGTTGTTTTTGCTGCTGTTCATCCGGCTCGAAGACGCCATTGGTGAAGAAGGTGGTCGGCCCCCATTCGGGAATGAGGAGCGCCTGGTGCATCGACACCGCGCTCGTCGCCAGCACCCCGAGCGGGCCGCGCTCAAGCTCATACCCATGGCAATACGGGCAGTGAAAGACCGAGTGCCCCCAGCGCTCCGCCAGGCCCGGGATGGCCGGCAGCTGGTCGATCACACCGGTCGCCAGCACCAGGTATCGGGCGTTGACGATTTCCCCCGATTCCAGATGCACCGTAAAGCTCTCGCCGGTTTTTTCAGCGCGTGTCGCGGTGCCATCACGCCACGTGATGCTGGGATAACGCAGCAACTGCGCCTTCGCATCCCCCGCGATTTCAGACGGCGTTCTGCCATCCTGCCCGAACAGGCCGTGCGCCGTGCTGGCAAAACGATTGCGGCGTGAACCGGCGTCAACCACGCACACGCTGCGTCGCGCGCGTGCCAGCTGCAGCGCGGCGGACATGCCGGCATAGCTGCCCCCAAGAATGATTACGTCGTGCATGTCATATCCTCCTGCGTGGTTGCCGGTTTCGCTTTGCAGCGACTTTCACGGCGTCGTGTTCAGGTGTGTTCTGTCCGGAGAGATCCGCGCGCGTGTCACCGGGAACGCGACAGAAGGCGCGGTCCTGCTGACGATGGTGTATTTGCCGACTCAATGCCGCCAACGTCACCTCGCGGAAGCGCGCGAGCAGGAGCGCTTCCGCGTCGTGAAATGCCTGACTCATCACCGAATTGACCGCCTGTTCAACGAGGCACTCGGGTGATTCGGTTCGATTGCAGATCGCAAGCAGTGTTGGGTCACCCAATGCGACATAGATGTCGTGCAGCGTCACAGCATTGAGATCGCAGGAGAGTTGCCAGCCGCCGCCATGTCCTTTTTCAGATGTGACATAGCCGCGTTTGCGCAAGCCCGCCAAAACCCTCCGAATGACGACTGGGTTGGTGTGCATGACCCTGGCCAGCATGTCCGATGTCACCGGGCCATCGACTTCGCCCATGTGGAGCAGCACATGCAGCACACCGGAAAGCTTGCCATCTCCTTTCATGTAACTTATCATATTACGTGAATTGAAAATGTCAAGCAGCGCGTGTTTCGCATCAGGATATCGGGCGGGATAGACTTCGACACACGCCTGCGCCGGTTGATTCAATACCGGCCGCGGCTGAGGAAGGCAGTATGACGATGTCCAAAAAACTGGCGGTGGTGACCGGCGGCGCGTCCGGCATTGGCGCGGCCACGGTCAAAGAATTTGTCGCCGCAGGTTGCGCGGTTGCGATCCTGGATATCAACCAGGGCGCGGGCGTGGCGGCCGAGGCGGCGTATCGCGCGAGCGGCGCCACGGTCGATTTTCTGCCAGTGGATGTATCCGACAGCGGCGCGTGCAACGCCGCGATCACCACGCTGCTGCAGCGCCGCGGCCGGGTGGACTTTCTGGTCAACAACGCGGTCAGTTTTATCTCGAAGGGTCTCGATGCAACCGCGGCGGATTGGGAGCGGAGCCTGGGCGTCAATGTGCGCGGGTACGCGAACATGGCGCAGGCGTGTTTTGGCGCGCTGAGCAAACAGGGCGGCGCCATCGTCAATATCGCCAGCATCTCGGCCGCCATCGCCCAGCCCAATCGCTGGACGTATAACGCATCCAAAGGCGCGATCGTGGCGCTCACAAAATGCCAGGCGCTGGACCTCGCGCCGCACAACATTCGCGTCAACGCGATCAGCCCGGGCTGGATCTGGACACCCGAGGTGCAAAAAGCTGCCAACAATGACCGCGCAACGTGGGAGCCCATCTGGGGGCGTTATCACATGTTGCGCCGCATCGGCGAGCCGCGCGAGGTCGCGCGTGCCGTGCTGTTTCTGTGCAGCGACGATGCCAGCTTTATCACCGCCGTCAACTTGCCCGTCGATGGCGGCTATGCCGGCCTCGGCAGCGAGGGCCTGGGCGAGACGTCCGCATTTGCCGGTAGCGCGTAACGTAATGTAAGGTCGCACATCAAAATAACTTGAAGGGCGATTTCGATACCCCCGCTTTGCGGGGGTATCGAAATCGCCCAATTAAATGATTCTGACGCGACTCCTAACGGAGAACACACATGATTTTGGGAATGCAATTGCGTTCATTTGATGCGAGCAAGCACGGCAATCCGTTCGATACCGCGATGGCGGTCGTGCAGATGTGCGAGCAAATCGGGCTGCACTCGGTGTGGATGGCCGATCATTTCATGTTCGAGGATCCGGCGCGCCCGGGCACACCCGTGAACGTGCCGGATGCCTTTGTCATGCTCGGCGCGTTTGCCGCGCGCACGCGCGCAATTCGGCTGGGCCAGCTGGTCACCGGCGTGCCGTATCGCAACCCGGCGTTGCTGGCCAAAATGCTGGCCACGTTGGACGTGGTGAGCCACGGCCGCAGCATTGTCGGGTTGGGCGCGGCCTGGCACAAACCCGAATTCGACGCGTATGGCTGGCCGTTCCCCTCCGTCAAAGACCGCATGGAAATGCTGGAAGAAGCGGTGCAGATTGTCGATCGCATGCTGCGCGAACCCAGTGCGAGTTTTGCGGGCAAGCACTACACGATCACAAATGCGCACAACGTCCCGGCCGCCGAACAGCGCCCGCGCCCGCCGATTCTGATCGGCGGCGACGGCGAAAAGGTCACGCTCAAGCTGGTTGCGCGCTACGCCGATATCTGCAACGTGTTTGGCGACGCCGCCACCGTCAGCCACAAGTTCGGCGTGTTGCGCGCGCACTGCGACGCGGTCGGCCGCGACTTCGACAGCATCACGCGCACGAACTTTGTCGATCTCCTGCTCGCCCGGAACGACGAAGAACTCGACGCCAAACGCAAGCGCTTTCCGGATTTTGCAGGCATCAGCGGCACGCCGGCGGGCGTTATCGCGCGCATCGCCGAATACGCGCGCGCCGGATCGCAGGGCCTCTTCTTCAGCATGCCGGATGCCGACGAACTCGAGCCGCTCAAATTGCTCGGCGATGCGGTGCTGCCAAAACTAAGCGCGTTGTCCTGATCCCCAGGTACAGTAGAGAAATTCAGTATGCGCGACTCGAACTTCGAGGCGCGAAAGGAGAGGGCTGTGTCACACGATCAATCAACCCGGAACTGGGTGTTTGCCGCGCCGCTCGAAAAGGTGCGCGAACACGGGTGCATCACCGCGCAAGTCGAGGGGCATACGCTGGCCTTGTTTGCATACGGCGACACGGTGTATGCCATCGACAATCGCTGCCCGCACATGGGTTTCCCGCTCAAGGATGGCAGCGTGAAAGACGGCATCCTGACCTGTCATTGGCATCATGCCCGCTTTGATTTGGCCAGCGGCGGGGCATTTGATCTGTTTGCCGACGATGTGCCGGCTTTCCCCGTCAGCGTGCGCAACACCGAGGTCTGGGTGGATGTGACGCCGCATGACGATGTCGCCGCACGCCTGAATCAGCGCTTGCACGACGGGTTGGAACGCAACCTCCCGTTGGTGATCGCCAAAACTGTGATTGGCATGTCCAGCCAGGACAGCACGCTGCCGTTTCGGATCGGCTTGGAATTTGGGACGCGCTACCGGCAGAGTGGGTGGGGCCAGGGGTTGACAATCTTGACCTGCATGATGAACCTGTTGCCGCAACTTGCAGCGGAGGATCGCCCGCGCGCGCTGTATCACGGTCTGAGCGCGGTGGCCAATGACACCGAGGGCATGGCGCCGCGCTTTATGGTGCAGCCGTTGCCAAACACGAATACGGATGTGGCCACGCTCAAACGCTGGTTGCGGCAATTTATCGAGGTGCGCGACAGCGAAGGCGCTGAGCGCTGTTTGATCTCCGCCGTCCGCGCCGGCGCCTCGCAGCGCGATCTGGCCGATATGCTGTTTGCCGCAGTGACCGATCATCGTTACATCCAGGTCGGGCATCCCCTGGACTTCACCAACAAGGCGCTTGAGGCGCTCGACCTGTTGGGCTGGGAACCTGCGCTGACCGAGCAGGTGCTCTCGAGTTTGGTGACCGGATATGCCGCCGCCAACCGCATGGAAGAATCCAACGCCTGGCGCAATCCGATCGATCTGGTGGCGTTGCTGGAGCGCACGTTTGCGGCGCTGCCGGGCGAACTTCCCGGACCTCCGCAAGCATTGGAGGCCTCGGCGCGTCAACGCCTGGTCGAGACGTTGCTGGGCGATGACCCACACGGCACCGTAAACGCGCTGGTGGCCGCCTTGCACGATGGGATCAGCGAGGCGTCGTTGGCCGGCGTTGTCGCCTACGCCGCGGCGCTGCGCATCGCTCGCTTTCACACCAGCAACGAATTTGGCGATTGGGATACCGCCCTGCACACATTTACATTTGCGAACGCGGTGCATCAAGGGTTGCGCCGGCTGCATGCCACTCCCGCCGGCCGCACTGATTTACTGCGCGGCGTGTTTGACGCCGCCATGAGTATTTATCTGGACCGGTTTCTGAATACCCCGGCCGCGCGCATCCCATCACCCACGGGTAAACCCGGCGACACGTTGGATGGTCTAAGTGGTTCCCTACAGAAGGTTGACCAGGCAGAATCGTATCCACCCCCGCGGAGCGGGGGTGGATACGATTCTGCCAATCAATCTTTTGTGACAACCGACTTAGTCAAACTGTTTGACAGACAGCAGCAAGTGGATGAAGCGGCAACCGCGCTCGCTTTGCAATTGCATGGCGGCGCGACCGCGCCCGATGTCATTGCGATGCTGGGAAAATTGTTGCTGCGCGAAGACCGCGACTTTCATACCATTCAATCGCTTGAAGCCGCGGTGCGCCAGCACGCGCTGCTGGGCGAACATGCCCAGGCTGCCGATCACGTGCTGATCGCCGCGGTCCGCTATATGGCGGCGCATGCCCCCACGGTGCGCGCGCAGGGCCAAACATTTAACATTGCGCGGCGTCTGGCGCATGGGGAGCATCTCTTTCAAGAATAGCGAGGCTGCAGGCAGTTAACGCGGCCGCGAAACCGGGCGATTGCCAAAATCGGGTTGCGCAACTATGGTCGGCAGCATGCGTTCACTCAAGATTGGCATTGTCGGTACGGGAAAAGTCGCGCGCGCAAACTATCTGCCGTGTCTGGCCGAGGACAAAGACGTCTCAATCGGCTACCTCAGCCGCACGCGCGCGTCGGCCGAAGCCTGCGCCGCGCAGTTTGGCGGTCAGGTGTTTGACACAGCCGCAGCGCTGCTCGCCTGGGACCCCGACGCTGTGCTCGTGCTGACTCGTGAGACGCAACGCCTGCAGGCGACCCGCGCCCTGCTCGCGCACAAACCGCGCCGCATCTTTTTTGAGAAACCGCTGGTCGCCGCAAACGGTCAGGAGAATGTGACCGAGCAGGATTTTGCGGATGCGCGCAGCCTGTTGCGCGAGGCTGAGCGGGCCGGTTGCGAAACGGCGATGGTGTTCAACTATCGTTTTTTTGAACACTCACAGCTCGCCAAACGCCTTGTGGCGGAGCGAAACTTTGGTCCGGTGCGCAATATCACCGGGCTGGTGCATTACGCCTGCTGGAGCCATGCGATCGATCTGATCCACTTTTTTGCCGGCCCCATTGCCACGTTGAGCGCGTTGCAGGGTGTGGCCACGCATGCGCAAGGCGGCTTCTCTGCGCGCGATGTGACCGCAGCCTTTCGGACGCGCGGAGATGCGACCGGCACGCTGATCGGCACCACCACGCTGGCATGGACCTTTCCGCTGTTCGATCTGACGTTCAACTACGCGCATGGCCGGATCCGGATGCAAGACCTCGATGGCGAACTGACCGTCATGGATGCGCGCGACAAAACAGAGCAAACGTATCGCATTCCCGGCGATCGCTCGCGCTGGGATCAATACAACGACTCGTTTCGAAAATCCCTGCGCGCCTATCTGCAGAGCATCCGCGAGGGTCAACCGCCTCCGGTGACGGGCAGCTTTGGCTTGCAGGAATTGCAGGTGGAAGCCGCGATCCAGCGTTCAATCGCCACCGCGCGGCCGGTGACGCTGGCCGATGAGTTTCCGATCTAACGGCAAGCGGCGAAGAGCGTGTGCTAGAGAGATGGATACCCAAACAGACTACTCGGTTGGGCCTGCGTTCGAAAGGGCATGCGCCTGAGAGAGCGTCAATGCCTGACCCCGTGCAAACACCGCGGCATATTCGGCGTCACCAAGCGCTTTTCGAGTCGCGTCAATGTGTGTGATCCATTTGATTCGCTGATCCGGCTGCGCCAACAGGTTCAATCGTCGTTGCCAGACTTCAAGCGCCCCATACAACAGCGCCGCGCGTTCGTGCTGCCCTCGTAGACTGGCCAACGAAGCAAGACCAAGTATGGCCAATCCGCCCCAACTCGTTGACTTAGAGGCGTTCTTGGTATAAATATCCAGCGCTTGTCGAAAATGGCGCTGTGCTTCGGCGATTTTCAGTTGCTCGCGCGCGATCAATCCAAGTATTACGTACACGCCGCCAAGCCCCTCTCCCACGTTGTGCGCCAAACACAACTGCACCGCTTCATCCGCAAATTTTCGGGCCTGCTCGAATTCACCCAAATGCAGCAGCTGCCCAGCATGGCGCAGTAAAGCCTGTTCAAAACTCTCAATGGCATTTAGGTCACGCAGCAGTGTTACAGCATCATTTGAAATCGCGGCCGCGCGCACAAAGTTGAGTTGACCGGCGACCACATCGCTCAATTCCGTCAGTGAAACGGCCAGCATCAGTGCATCACCATGCTGACGCGCAAGCGCCTGACATTGCTCAAAGAGGGATTCCGATTTGGCAAAATCTGCCTGCCAATACGCCACATTGGCCAGCACAAACCAAGCTTGGTTTTCAAGCCACTCGTGCTTCGGAACACGCCGCGAATGCGCAATGCTCTCGTTCAACAGGAGTTTTGCGCGCTCAAAGTCGGCGGCGTGGTTGTTCGGTGAACCGACAATGCTGCCCAGCTCAAACTGACAAAGCGCGATACCGTCGTCAAGTTGATGCGCGCGAAAGGTATCGAGCGCCTGTTCAAGCTGCGCAGGCGCATCCGAGTGATATCCAGCCAATCCAAAATAGACCGTTCCAAGCGAGGCGTATGCAAACAGTGCGCGTGCTCGCAATATTGGATCAACCGCCGATCCGCTGCGTTCGAGCAACACCACAAACCATTGCCGGCCTTCGTTCTGATTGCCGCGCATCCGCCAGAACTGCCACAATGCGATAGCAAGTGAAAGCCCAAGCCCGGGATCTCCGTCCGCGCCAAGGCTCCAGCTAAGCGCGGCGCGGAAATTGCTATGCTCGGCATCGAGTCTGTCGAGCCAAGTTTTTTGCTGCGGACCGTGCAAGTGCTTGCTTGCGGTCAAGGCAAATCCGGTAAAAAAGGCGATGTGCCGGACCGACATCTGCTCCACATTCACCGCTCGATACAAGCTGAATCTGCGCATACTCGCGAACCGTTTCCAAATACCCGTAGCGGGTATCGGTGTCATCCGAAGCAGGTCTCTCGCAAAAAGCAAGGGATTTTTGCACAAGTTGAAAATGCGCTTCCAGGATTGGGTTACTATCGCCGTCAGAACAAATCGCCTGCGCGGCATCCAATGTCCATCCGCCGCGAAACACAGCCATACGCCGAAATAACGTGCGCTCGGCTGTGGAAAGCAAATCATGACTCCAGTCGATAAGTGCATGCAACGTTTGATGTCGAGGCAAGGCAAGGCGACTACCATTTGTCAACAACGAAAATGGATCGCCAATGTGCCGCACGATGTGATCAAGGGACAATCCACTCAAGCGCGACGCCGCAAGTTCGATAGCGAGCGGCAAACAATCCAGTCGGCCGCATATGTGTTCAATATCGCCAGTGATGCGCTCGTCGGTCGTTAGGTCGGGATCCATCGTGCGCGCACGATCCAAAAATAGGTGTAACGCATCTTCGAGTGCCAAAGGCGCCACGCGCCAGAGCGTTTCGCCGGGAATATTTCAGCGGTTCGCGACTCGTGACGATAATTCGGATATCGTCACAATTTTGAAGCAACGCATCGATCAACTCTGCGCAGGCGGGCAGCACATGCTCACAATTATCAAGCACAAGCAACGCGGGCCGCATCGCGAGATGCTCGGTTAATTGCTCTAAAAGAGACTGATTGGCTTGCTCAACCAGGCGTAGCGATTGCATGACGGATTGCGTAACCAATGCCGGGTCTGCAATCGACGCAAGTGGAACATACCAGACCTCCCCCTTTTCGCAAAACGCTGCTGCGGTGCGCAAATTCCTGCGCTAGTCGCGTCTTCCCGACACCGCCTGCGCCGATCAAAGTGATCAACGGGGCATGCTCGACCAACCTCGTTAGTGCATCTAGATCGCCCCCGCGACCGACAAACGAGGTTACCTGCCGCGGCAAGTTATTACGCCGCGCTGGACCGTTCGGTGAACTCGGCAACACTCGCGTAGCGTTGCCACTTCGATTCTCTTGTTGCAGCGCACCAGCCAATTGAGCTTCCAAGGCGATCGAAGATGTAAGCCCGGCCATGCCCGCTGCGGCCAATAGCGCGTTTGCTTCCGCGAGCAATTCGATCACCTTTTGCTCGTACATCCAGCGCAGCATTGACACCACGCGCTCGCGTGCCTGCCGTCCGCTCAATCGACGCCCCCTGCACATATCCGTGACGATCGACGGGGACTGGAAAATCCCGGCAGCCAGCTTGGCCTGGCTCAGTCCGTGTTTGCGATGCAGAAATTGCGACAGTAAATCGCCGAAGGGATGGCTCATGAGTCAGACAACATTGAATCACCCGGTGAACTAACGCGCAACCGCTGCAACTGGCAACACCCTTGACAGTTGCGGTAGCTGACCTCCGCCGCCCCATCTGTCTGAAGCTCCGTGCATTGTCCGTCAAGCAATTCCACATTGGTCGATGGACCGAATATTTACTGGCCAGCAAAATGCCGCGCTCGGAAAACGACTTGACACCCGCTACCTGCACTCGGCGCGCTCACGGCCGAGTGCAGGTAGCGGGTGTCAATGCGTTGTGCTGAGGCATTAGCGTAGCGAGCCGCGGCGCACCAGGTTGACGCCGCCGAGCAGCACCACCGCGCCCAGCAGCGAGATGGCCAGCGACTGCACGCTAAAGTTCCCTTGGTTGATGGTGCTCCCGCCGACCAGCGGAGAAATCAGCCAGCCGGCAATGACGGCGCCGACAATGCCGACGACGATGTTGAGCAGCATGCCTTGCTGTCCATCGGTGCGCATCAACATGCTGGCAACCCAGCCAATCGCGCCACCGACAACGATCCAAATCAAGATACGATCATAGTAATTTATCCTTTTGAAGTCAATTGAGAAAGAGTTTTGATGATGCCCGGCAACTGGCCGAATTCGTGCGACTTGTCGAGAAACGCATACGCGCCAAGCCGCCGGGCTGCCTCGCGATACGCCGGGTCTGAAAGATTGGTCAGCATCACCACATGCGTTGATTCCCGCGACTGTTTGATCCAACGCAACAGCTCAATGCCATTTTGAATATCGGTCGACCCTGGCATGTGAATGTCGAGCAGCACGATCTGTGGTTCGACTTCCTTCACTGCATCCAGTGCTGAACGCACATCTTCGGCAAGACAGATCAGGCGCGCCGTCCCAGTTTCCATGAGCGACTCAATGATGCGTTGGCGCATCATCGGCGCGTCGTCCACCACCAGGATTTTCAGCAGATCCTTCCAGAGAGCGGGTGCGCGGATGATGTGGCGAGTGTCGGCGATGTCGGCTAGAGGGTGGCTCATTCATGTTGGTTGATCGATCCCGGGCGGGCGTTGGCCCGCGGCGGCAGGCGCGCTGCCGTCCGACGGCTGCCGTCAGACGGTTTAGTCCACGGTTAGTCCTCGACGACGGTTGCCTGGGCCGCGGCGGCTTCACCCGCCTGTGTATCGTCAAACGTGAGGAAGCGCTTCATAAACGTGTTCATCGCGGCTTCGGCTTCTACTGGTGTATACCCATAGCGCTCCTGCAATATCACAGAAACGTGGCGGCATCACCGTTGATCGTCTGCACATCGGCATCCGTCAATTTACTCGAACGAGGTTCGAACAGCGTCGCGGAGCACAGGTTCCCACAAGGTGGTCAGGTTATTTTCTTCCATAGTTGTTACAGGCCCAGCCTCCGGACAAGCCGGAGGCGGAATCCAATGCGCTATTCCTTGGCTTTGGCGACCTTGGCTTCAACCGCGGCGGTGACGTTCTCAGTCGCTGTCGCAACGCAGCCGTGACTCGGCTTTCGCAGAGTCAACCGCGTCGGTCAAGCGGCTGGTAAAGCCCTTCCAATGCTTTTCAGCTTCCTCGCGCGTATAGCCGTAGCGCTCCTGGATGATGCCGGCGGCCTTGGTTGTGTCGCCTTCGATTTGCATCATGTCATCGTCGGTGAGCTTGCCAAAACGCTTCTTGACATCACCCTTGATCTGATTCCATTTGCCTTTCAAAATATCACTGTTCATAGCTGATCCTCCTAAAGGTTCATGCGTGGACATCTCGCAACGGCGTGTTTGCCCAGAATTAGGGGTCGCGTGAACAGACTAGCGCGTGTAAGCGATCGAAAAATAGGACGGGGACCCGGGCTGTTGTCAGACAAATGCGCCGACTTAGCTCGGGTTGTCCTACACACTGGCAGGGTGATGGACAGCCGGTCAGTGCAGTTCATGTTCGATGGCGTAGCGAATCAGATCCGCCGTGGTGTGCAGATTCATCTTCTCAAGGATGCGCGTGCGATAGGTGCTGACCGTTTTCACGCTGATAAACAGCTCCGTCGAGATATGGGTGACGGTCTTGCCTTCGCCGATCATGCACAAGACGCGATATTCGCGGTCAGAAAGCGCTTCATGCGTTCCCGCGTTGGCCGGCGTGGTCAAATCAAAGGCCATTTTTCGGCCAGCGCTTCGCTCACGTATTTGCCGCCGGCGACGACCTTGCGTATGGCCCCAACCAGGCTTGCCGGCGCGCTCTCTTTGTTGATGTAGCCGGCGATGCCATTTTTGAACAAGCGCACCGCATATTGTTCTTCCGGGTGCATGCTCAACACCAGGATCGGCAGCAGAGGTTTCAGATCGCGGATCGATTGGATTACATCCAGACCGGAGCGGCCGGGCATCGACAAATCGAGCACCAGCACATCCCACTCGGCCTTGAGGGCCTCGGTCAGCATCTCCTGGCCGTCGGCGGCCTCGCCCACCACCTGCATGTCGTCGGTCTCCTCGATGATGCGCCGAAAACCTTGCCGGACAATGGCGTGGTCGTCACAGATAAAGACTCGAATCATGGATGCCCGTCCCTGACCATCGCGCGGTCTGCCCGGGCCGGCGTCGTGGGCAGCAGCACGGTGACCAGAACACCGCGTTCCGCGGCCTCGATCGTCAGCTTGCCATCAAGCTCCTGCGCGCGTTCGCGCATCCCGAGCACGCCAAGCGATTGCGTATTCTCAAAGTGCCCTGAGGCCAGGCCAACGCCGTTGTCACTCACCTGCACGTTCAGCATTTCTCCTTCGCGGGCAAGCTCTACCAGAGCCTCGGTGGCCTGGGCATGGCGAAAGACATTGGTCAGCGCTTCCTGCACGATGCGATAGGCCGCAGTCGATGTGTCCCGGTCCAGACGGCCCAGCGCGCTGTGGTTGATCACGGTGCAAGCGATCCCGGTGCGGTTCTCAAAATCCTGCGCCAGCCAGCCCAGAGCCGCGTCCAACCCCAGATCATCCAGGATCGTCGGACGCAGGCGAAGCGCAATGGCCCGGGTGGTCACAATTGTTTTGTCAATCTGGTCGTTCATCGCCTGGATTTTGTCGATCACATCCGGTGCTTCCGCGCCGGAAAGTCGACGCTCAAGCGTGGACAGGTCCATTTTGAACCCGGTCAGCGCCTGACCAATCTGATCATGCACTTCGCGTGACAAGCGCGTTTGCTCATCTTCAAGCGCCGACCGTTGTTTGACGCTGAGCCGGCGCAACTGTTCTCTTGAGGTATGCAGCTGGTCCACGACTTTTTCTAACTGGCTGGTGCGTTGCTGCACGCGCAACTCCAAGTCTCCATTCAACTGGTTTAACTCGGCCCGGCGTTGCTCCAGTTCACGACCCATCTCATCAATATCGCGCGCCAGCCGCCCCAGTTCACCATCTGCATATTCGAGCCCGGTGCGGGCATCGAGCTTCCCCGCGCCGAATTGCCGCGTCGTATCGGAAATCCTGGAAATCGGCCGCAACAAGGTTTTGCTCGCGAGAATCCAGGCGGTCGCCAGCGCCAGCGCAAGCAACACCCCCAGCGACAACAAATCCAGCCTGAGCGCGGCACTGATCGACTCGGGCGTCACGGCCTGACCATCCGCAATGCGCTGGCGGCTTGCGACCAGTATGGTCACCAACACACCTGGCAAGGCCGCGATCAGAATGAGCACGATCAGTTTCGATCGCAAGCTGGATATCAATCGGCCCACCACAGACATCCTGGAGATATACCACGTGTGGGCGCAATCTGGCATCGGTATTTGTCTGACATTTCCGGGTCACCTGTTCAGCCATTGCCTGAACAGGTGACCCGGCTTGAGCTCGCGACAGGTTGACGGCGACACAAAATTTTGTGGCGCACACCACAAAGAACCCAGAGCGCCTTGTCGCGTTTGTCCTACAGCGACGCAGGGCGAAACCGCATGATCTTTTTATTGAGAGTGCCTAGCATGTTTGAACGTAGAGATGCGCGATGCATTGCGCTGCTGCCCTTTCTCTACACAGGAGTGATTTATGAAGACCAGATTCGTGCTTTCAACCGGCCTGTCGGCCAGCCTTTTGTTGCTGAGCGCCTGCGCCAGCCCGAGCACACCGTCCGCGCAGGTCACCCCTGCTGTTTCAGCCAATAGCGCGCCAACGAGCGCAGCACCCCCTGGCAACAAGCAAGTGGTGCGGTTGTCTACGTGGGCCGGGATCGAGGAAGCGAAGGAGCTTCAAGCGATCATCGAGCGGCTGAACGGGCAGTCCACGACCTACCAGATCGTGCATGAACCGCAGCCCGCTGACTACTATGTCAAATTGCAGACCAACCTGGCCGGCGGCACGGCAGCGGATCTGCTCTGGCTGTCGCAGGAATACATCGTGCCGTATGCCGACAAAGGCGTGCTGCTGGATGTGACCGATCGGCTCAAGGCCGATACGAACCCTGCGGCCAAATTGGACGATTACTTTCCCAGCATCTTGCAGACCGCGCAGTACAACGGGCGCACATATGGTTTGCCCTGGATCGCGCAGCCGGTGGTGTTGTATTACAACCCCAAGCTCTTCGCCGATGCCGGGGTGGAAATTCCCACCGATGCCTGGACCTGGGATGACTTCAAAGCCGCGGCTGCAAAACTGACCCGTGACACAAACGCCGACGGGGCTGTGGATGTCTATGGCACCGCGTTTAATGACTGGCCGCCGATCCAGATGTTTATCTGGCAGGCTGGCGGCGATGTCATCAACGACGCGGCCACGAAGACCACCATCAATACACCGGAGGCGCTGCAAGGCATCGCCTTTTACTCGGACATCATCTACAACCCGCTTTACGCGGTGCCGCAAAACGTCATTCAGGAACAGGGCTTTGGCGAGCTGGCCAAAAACGGCAAGGTTGCCATGTTCTTTGGCGGCGCCGCTGACGATCTCGATACCGCGCATGCCAAGGATCCAAAGTTTGCAGACATGAAGGTGGCGCTGGTGCCCAACGGCCCCAAAAACCGCGCAACATTCGCCTGGACGGCCTCGACGGTCATCAACAAAGCAAGCGCACATCCCGATGTGGCCTATGAAGCGATGGTGGCATTGACCGATGCCATCCAACACTGGAAGATCGTGGCCCCGCGCAAGTCTCTGGCCAATACGCAGGCCATCGTGGCCAGCGTGCCGCAGAAACAAGCCGCGGCCGAAGTGATCATCAAGGCACTGGCCGACGCGCGCTCACTGCGCATCGTGCCCAAGCAGACCCAGTGGGATACCGCGTTTTGGGAGAAGTTCAAGGACCCGCTCTATCGCAAGCAGGGCAGCGCCAAGGATCTCGCTGAAAGCGCTTTGCCGGACCTGGATGCCGCGTTAGCCAAGTAAACGGTGTCATCACATTATGTTGAGTTGGTATGGCCTCACCCTCGGAGATATGGCGCTGGCCGCGCTGCTGTTGATCGGCGCGGCGCTGCTCATCTATTTCGTCGGCCAGCGCCTGGGCCTGGGCCGGGAAGCTGCGACCGGGATGGCGCTGGTGAGCCCCTGGGCCATCGGGTTCGCGATCTGGACTGCTTATCCGATATTGGCATCCCTGTATTACAGCTTTACCAACTACAACATCTTTCAAGCACCCGTGTGGGTCGGATTGGATAACTATCGCCGGGTGCTGACCAATGACCCCGGGTTCTGGCCCTCGCTGCGGCTGACGCTGCTCTACGGCGCGATCAGCCTGCCGCTCGGGCTGGCTGGCTCGCTCGGCATTGCGCTGCTGCTGGCGCGCAAGATCAAGGGCGCCGGATGGTGGCGGACCCTGTTTTACCTGCCGGCGGTGATTCCATCGGTGGCGGTCATTCTGTTGTGGCGCTGGCTGCTGGGCACGGATGGTCTGTTCAACCTGGCGCTGTCGCCACTCTACGGGCTCCTGGGGATGACCCGGCCCAGCTGGTTTACCGACCCGCAGTATGCGCTGCCTGGGCTGATCATCATGAGCCTGTGGGGCGTGTTTGGCGCGAACGCGGTAATCCTGCTGGCCGGCATCAAAAACATCCCGATGCATTTGTATGAGAGCGCAGAACTGGACGGGGCGGGCGCCTGGCAACGGTTCTGGAATGTGACCATCCCGATGCTCGGCCCGACGCTGTTTTACACGCTGGTCTTGGGCATCATCGCGGCTGTGAAGACGTTTGAGCCCGGCATCTTTATCCGCCTGAACCCGCGCACCACCGGCACGTTTTTGCAGGTGCTGGTTTACAACAACGCATTCGCCGGCGGCGACTCGCGCATGGGCTATGCATCCGCGCTCGGCTGGATCATGCTGGTCATCATTCTGGTGCTGACACTCGTGACCTTTCGCAGTTCGGCTGCCTGGGTGTATTACGACGGGGAGAAAGCTGAATGACAACCGCTCTGCCAATCGCCCCCCCCGCGCCGACTGAACAAGTGCCCGTTGCGCAGCAAAGCATGCGCAAACAAAACGCCCTCGCGCAGGCGCTCACTTATGTGTTGCTCACCCTGGGTGCGGCGATTATTCTGGTGCCGCTTTACTGGATGCTGGCCACATCCCTTAAGAGCGAGAGCAGCCTGTATAGGGTGCCGCCGCAATTCTTTCCGGACCCAGTGGTATGGCGCAACTACGTGGATGTCTGGTCGATCCAGCCCTTTGTGCGTTACTTTGGCAACACGCTCTTTATCACGCTGCTGGCGATGGGCGCCGAGATCACATCATGCGCGCTGGTTGCGTATGGCTTTGCCCGGTTTCGCTTTCCCGGCCGCCAGACGCTATTTGTTCTCATGCTGGGCACCATGATGCTGCCGAGCGTGATCACACTGATCCCATCGTTTCTGATCTGGCGATCGCTCGGCCGGATTGACACCTTCAGCCCATTGACAGTTGGCGCGGTGTTTGCCTGGGGTCCGGCCTATATCTTTTTGCTGCGCCAGTTTTTTATGACCATCCCGCGTGATATCGAAGACGCGGCTGTGATCGACGGCGCCAATGTGCTGCAAATCTTTTCGCAGGTGATGCTGCCACTGGTCAAGCCGGCGTTGCTGGCCATTGCCGTGCTCAGCTTCAGCGGCAATTGGAACAACTTCCAGGGTCCGCTGATTTATCTGAACACATCGGCCAAATACCCGGTCATTCTCGGGTTGTATGCCTTCTCCGAGTCACTCTCGAAAGAGGCGCCAAAGTGGCAATACATGATGGCGATGACCGTCATCATGACCCTTCCGATTCTTGCGCTCTATTTCCGCGCGCAGCGCTACTTTATTGAGGGCCTGACCGTCGGCGCTGTCAAAGGCTAAACGCTGAATACAGATCGGCCTGCGCAATCTTTTGTGGGGAACCACTTAGAAATTGTCTCGACATGGCGCATGCCCATTGCTGCATGACAGGAGTTTTCTTTTATGACAGATATCAAACAAACGACACCGGGCCGCCCCACCTTTCAAGATCCGCCGCTTGCCCGCTTTCTATTCACGGACAAACGCGCGGCCTGGCTGTGGTTGCCATTGCGCATCTGGCTGGGGATGCAGTGGATAGATGCATCCCTGCACAAGATCAGCGACCCGGCCTGGGTGCAGACCGGCGCAGCCTTGAAGGGCTTTTGGACCAACGCGGTCAAGATCCCGGAAACCGGCCGTCCTGCCATTACATTCGACTGGTACCGCGATATTCTCGGCTGGCTGCTGCAAAACGAAACCTACACCTGGTTTGGCAAGCTGGTGGCCTATGGCGAGTTTCTGATCGGCGTTGCCCTCATCCTTGGCGCGTTTGTCGGCATCGTGGCGTTCTTTGGGGCGTTTTTGAACTGGAACTTTGTGATGGCGGGCGCGGCGAGCAGCAATGGGCTCTTGCTCGTGATCGCTGTATTTCTGATGCTGGCGTGGAAGGTCGCTGGCTATGTTGGCGCGGACTACTTCCTGCTGCGTTGGATTGGGGTGCCATGGAAGAACACTCAGCCCCTGCCTCCGCCGGCCATACTCAAGACGACTTGATACTGCGCGTTGCACCGTCCTGGTGCAACAAAAACATGATTTCTAGATGGGCAAAATCGCTATACCTCGCGCGGAGCGCGAGGTATAGCGATTTTGCCGTAATCTGAAAACTAGGTTTTTGCGGCACTAGACATTAAAAAAACGAAGCCCGCTGCACCCGCAGCGGGCTTTGGGCTATGGGACCAGCAGCAGCTTGCCCATGGACGTGCGCGCTTCGATCGCGAAATGCGCCGCAGCAGCGTCCTCGAGCGCCAGCTGCCCGGCAATGTGCTGTGTGATGGTGCCATCTGCCACCCAGCGAAAGACATCGGCGGCACGCATCAATCGGTCTGCGCGCGTGCCGGCATAGTCGTTGAGTGTGGCCCACGTCAAAAACAACGAGCCCTTGTTGTTGGAACCGGTGATGCCGGACAAGCGGTTGATATCGAACAACGGCACCGACCCGCTTGCCAGGCCGTAGATCACCATGACCCCGCGCGACCGCAATGCATCAATGCCGTGATCAAACGTCTGCCGGCCGATGGCGTCGTAGACCGCGTGGACGCCGGCGCCCAGCGTCAGGCGCAGCACTTCGGCGCTGACGTTTTGTTGCGCAGCGTCGATCACATGGTCGGCACCGGCGACGCTGGCATACGCGATCTTGGCTGCGCTGCTGACCGTGCCGATGACGCACGCGCCGCGATTCTTCGCCATCTGCACCAGCAGTGCGCCGACGCCGCTGGCCGCCGCATGAACGAGGATGGCGTCACCGGGTTGGATCGCATAGGCGCTCTGGCTCAGAAAGTGCGCCGTCATGCCCTGCACGAGCACGGCAGCGGCGGTGTCGAAGCCGATGTTGCCTGGCACGGGCACCAATTTGTCTTCTGGCACCAGCGTGTATTCGGCATAGTTGCCACCCATATAGCCGGCGTATGCGACCCTGTCGCCGGGCGCAAAATACTGCACGTCCGGCCCGATCGCTTCCACGATGCCGGCGGCTTCGATGCCCGGCACCAACGGCAGCTGGACGGGGAAGTTCTCCCCACTGCGATGCTGTGTATCGACAAAATTGACACCGATGGCCTTGTTGCGAATCAACGCGTGGCCGGGTTTGAGCGCCGGTATTGGGCCGTGCTCAACTTGCAGCACCTTAGGCCCGCCGTGTGCGCGGATGATGATGGATTTCATTCGATCATTTCTAGACAGCAGGTCTGAAAAGGATCTGAACTGCCAAAAAATCCGGGCATCAGCAGCGCGGTCTGCATAAAAGCAGAAGGTCAGCGCGCGGCATCATTCCGCCAAATTCCCCCGGATCCGCGTGCCCGGATAAAACGCAGCCCACGAAAACCAGAAGTGATTGACAGCCACTATCTCTGTGAGTTGCTTGCCCGCGAGCGGCCCGGCTATTGCCTGGCCCAGGTGATTCCAGCTGCTGCCGGTCTGCACATCTGTGATGACGCCGTTGACAAACCCAAAATCGAGTGGCTGTCCGTCGAGCTCGCGCGCGAAGGCCAGCGCCGCACCGACATCGCGCCCCTCCGCCACCTGTGCCGCATCAAGTGGTGATGCCAGCCCGGCCGCCCACAAAATCACCACAGCCTGACCGCCCACAGTGTCTGTCAACACGCGCCGCGCGGCCAGTGCCGTGTAGGGAAACGCAACCGCGTCGCCGTTGATCTGCAGCGCCAGCACGCGCGCCAGCGCAGGCATTTTTGCGGGCGTGGCGGTGCCCTGATACAGAAACGGCTGCTGGTTAGGATCGTCATAGCCCGCGTAGGGGTTGACGCCGTAACTGCGCTGGAGACCCGTTTCCCGGCTTAACACCGTGCCCTGTGGATGGGCCGCTTTGAAATCGGCCCACGCGATTAGGGAGACCGGGCGTTGGGTCAGCGTGCGGCCGGCGTATTTGCCTGCGATGCCTTCGCCGGTGCCCTGTTGCCACCAGGTCTCGCTTTGGCGGTCATACATGATCATGTTGCTAAAGCGCAGGCGGCCGGTTGTGCCGAAGTCGAGCAGCGTGCCGTCAAACAGGCGCTCAAACGCAATCGCCGTTGTGCACAATGGACAGTAGGTGACCGTTACGGGCACCTCGCCCACGCGATCGTTGACGATTTCGTGCCAGGTCAGCACCTGAACTGGGTATGCGCGCGCATCGCCGTTGATGACGATCCGAACGACCGCCTCCGTCGGCCGCAACCAGGCATCTGCGTCGGCAACGGCCACAAATTTGGGCGTGTCGATGGCCGGGATGCCGTCTTTGGGTGGGCCGCCGGACAAAATATCCGCATACGGCGCAGTGTGCCGCTTGAAGTCGGTGGCAAACTCAGCCGCTGCGCCTTTCGGCGCCGGCTCCTCCGGCAGCATTGCCCGCCCGGTGGTCGCAGCCGGCTGCGTCGGTACTGGCGCCGCGATTTCGCGAACGCTGGGTGTGTGCACGGCCGCGCTGCCACAGCCGGACAGCAGGCTGGCTGCGGCGAGCAGCGCGATGGGCCAGGTAACGGTGTTGCGCATACGCATATGGGCCGCCATACGCTTTTGTATTTCAATCAACTTGAGGAATCTCCTCAAATGAAACATATCACGGCCGGGCAAGCCGGGCAAATCGTGGTGTGATGTGCCTCCGAATTCATTCAGGGTGCATTTTTCTAAAGGGGAGCGTCCCGGCGAAGCCAAGCGCGTGCCAGCCAGGTCCGCCGGCCGTAAACGGCCATGCTCAGATACGAAGCCCTGGGCTAATGGCAACAACTTCCGCGCGTGGCGGCCGTTTTAGCCGGCAGTCACACAACGACGCCAATCCTGTGAGCGCTGGCATGCAGCCCAGGGCTTCGTATCTGAGCATGGCCGTTTACGGCCTGCGGACCCGACAGGCGCGCGCTTGGCCACGCTACATGACGCTCCCCTTTAGAAAAATGCACCCATTCATTCACTGTGGTGCAGGCTACTGTGTATCATTTGCCAATGATGGCCACATTGGAAGATACGCGAAGCAAGATTGTCGACGTGGCAGGCAAGTTGTCGGTGCCTGAGCAAATGTTGCCGACTTTTGGATTTAGCGAGCAAACAGGTCGACCACATATCGAAGTAAGCGAGTCTGGTTATCAGTATGTTGTGTGCGAACGCGGTTCGGAATTTGAGCGAACCACCTATGTCGTGTTCGAGGAACTATTGTTCAAAGTGTTGAGCGATGCGACCTTTTGGATGGGCGTTTCATATGAGCTCAAACATCGCGACGAGGCGTTGGACTGTCGCAGGAAAATATTCGCGGAGCAAGTTGCATTGATGGCGACGGTGTCGCTTGAATGGGCAGATCGAATACGGGAGCAACAGAAAAAGACGCTGCAGGCTAATCCGTATGATGACATGGCATCAAAAAGGGCCAGGTTGACTGACGAGTATCGGCGACAAGGTCATAAGGGTGACGAAGCGTGGAGCATGGCGTGCGAGAAGTACCCGCTGGCTTAGAAAGCGCCAGCAATTCCAGGCGATGGGGGTGGCCAATGCCTTGCTGACCCCTGAATACTGACCTTTCGTCTGAATCAATCTCAGCGTGCCAACATGACAAGTAACCGTTTGCGTTCGTCATCAATGCCTTCGTCGAGCCGAGCAATGGACACCACGCGCTCCCACTCGGCGAGAGCCTCGTGTTGGTTGCCCGAAAGCGCTAAATAGCGCCGCAGATACGCGCGATGAAACAACGCCCGCCCAAACCCAATCAGCATGCGTTGCGCCGTGCTGCCTGCCGGCGGTGATGCCACCCGCAGCAGCAACGCCGTGCGCGCCACATCGGCCAGCGGATGACCTTGCGTGGCCGTGGCCCAATCAATGATGACTGGGCCGTGCAATGACAACACCACATTCTCAGGATGAAAGTCGCCGTGACTCAGCGTGTCGCCCTTGGGCAACTGCGCCAGCGCCGCATGTGCGTGTTCGCGCATCTCATCAATTAAGCCGGGTGCTGAGGCGATGGCCTGAGCCAGTTTTTGGTGCTGCGATGGCAACCCTGCAACCCTGCAGCTGTGAATCTGGTGATGCAACTCGGCCAGCATGCGTGCGGCTGGCAGCAACCGCCAGGGCTGCGCCGTCATGTGCTGCAACAGCGTCGGGCCATTCACGCGCTCATACACAATGCCGTGTCGTTCCGCGTGGTCAGCCAGCCCGTGCATGGCGGGGATGGGTAGCCTCGAGGCATAGATGGCCTGGCTGGCATAAGCCTCAGCCTGCACCTGCTCAGCAGTCCAACCCAGGTTGAACAGCTTCAACACGCGGTTGTCCGGCCATTCAAATATCTCGGCGGTGCGGCCGCGCCCAATCAGCTTTAAGTTAATCATGCAGGTTCACGCCTGGCGGCACAGCGACAAAACTCATCAACAAACCCGCCGTGCCCGCCAGCACAATCGTGCCCGCCCACATGTGAACTGACCAGGCGATGCCGCTGAGTTGCGATGCCACTGCGAAGTAGGCGGCATACAACAGGGTTGGCAGCGCAACGGCCAGCAGGCGCAGCGCACCGGGTCGCTGGCTGGATGGGTGAAGCACACGCACCAATCCATCCCCAACCAACCCAGCCAAAACTCGCACCAGCACATGCGGCCAAGGATACGGCCCTTGATCGAACAAGAAGCCCATCGCAAACGCATTCAAGCCAAACAGCATGGTAACCGCGCCCGGTGCGGCGGACCAACGGCGCACAAAAATTAGCGCAGCACCCATCCACAAGGCTGTGTCTAGCAAGATGCTGACCACGCCCATCTCTTGCACGGCAAACGGCTCGCGCCTGCTTCCCAGCGCCCACACGTTGGCCAGCGGACTGGCGTATTGGGTGAAGAACGTCAACATCGAGAGCGCGAAGGTGAGCGACAACAGCGCCGGCAGTTGTGTCAGCAGCGTCTTCTGCGCCGCTGCGTTAAGCCATGCCGCGCGCAACACCCCGGTCACCATCAAGAAACCGCCGATCGCCAACACCAAATGGGTTGGGCTGAGCAACGCCTCAATGCTTTCCTCCACGCCAAACGCATCGTGCCACAAAAAGTCGCCGATGCCTGCGAACACATACAGCACCGCGCCAACCATAGAGAGGCCGTAGCCGTGTGGCAGCGCCCGGTTGCGCACCCAGCTCACCGCCAGCGCCAGCAACAGGGCCGCGTGGCCGGAATACAGCACCGCATGCCACGGCGTAAAGAACGACTCATCCACCTGCCCATGCGTGTGCGCCCAGCCGTCCAAAAACAACCCGCTGATAAACCACAGCGAGAGCAATGTCATTACCCACTCAAAACGGTGCAAACTGCGCTTATCATCGATTTGCGCCACTGCATCTGTAATTCGTAATCCAACTTCAGTCATGTTCAACTCCTTGTAGTGCGTGCAAGCGTACAGGTAAAGAGCTGCGCCAGTCATGCTTGCGTTCGGGCAACGCCACCTGTCCGTTCGGACACTGTCCAAAATGGCGCTGCTGACTGAGCGGCGTGAGGGCTACAATGATTTTGAAACCCCGATGATGACCGAAAGCCCAATCCATTCACCCCAAAAGAAGCTGCGCACCGAGCCATTGTTTTACATGGTTGTGCTGGTGGTGTTGGTGTCGGTGTATGGCTGGGCGGTGTATGCCTCGGCGGCGATGCGTACACCTGCAGGCTTCTGGGGGTTCACCGGGTTGATGGCGCTGCATGCGGGCTTGCATCTGGTGATTCCGCGCCTGACGCAGCGGACGCGCTGGCTGCCGTCCTATTTTCTACTGCAAGCGGTGCTGGTGTGGCTCATTACCGCCATCACGCGCACCACTGGCACCGGGCATGGTCAATACCTGTATTTGGTGATGGCGGTCGAGGTCATCGCCTTGTTCAGCGGGGTGAGTGCGCGGGTGATGATCTTGGTCGTGGCCTATCTCCTGCTCGGCTTCATCCACTTTGTTGGGCTGTGGGGTTGGCAAGCTGTGCCGGAGTTCTTGGGGCAAGCGCTGCCGCAAACCTTTTTTGCCATCGCGTTCACAATCTTGTTCTTTCGCCAGCTCAACGCACGCCGCCACACCCAGGTGTTGTTGCAACAGCTCGAAGCGGCGCACCAACAGCTTTCGGAATACGCCGCACAGATCGAAGACCTGACGCTGGCAACCGAACGCCAACGGCTGGCGCGCGAGCTGCACGACACGCTGGCGCAGGGCGTGGCGGGCCTCACGATGCAACTGGAGGCGGTGGACAAACATTTGGCGCGCGGCAATGGCGCGCGGGCCCAAACCATCGTGCAGCAAGCCATGCAGCAAGCCCGCAAAACGTTGATGGCATCACGAGCGGCTATCAATGATTTGCGAAACACCGGCGAGCCCCAAGCAAGCTTTGCCGAGCAAGTGCGCGCCGAGATTGAGCAGTTTCACAACAAAACGGGTCTTGCATGTGCATTGAACCCAGATGTGCCCGAGGCCCTGCCCCAAACCGTGCAACGGCATGTGCTGTGCATGGTGGCCGAGGGCTTGCTGAACATTGCACATCATGCGCAGGCCAGTCAAGTCAGCGTCAGCATCAAGAGCGAGGGCGGGGCTTTGGACGTCGTCATCCACGACAACGGCATTGGCTTTGAGCCATCCCAGCCGATAGGCGCCGGGCACTACGGCCTGATGGGGCTGCGCGAGCGGGCACACCTGCTGGGCGGCACGTTGCACGTGGAGGGCGGAATTGGTTGGGGCACCACACTGCGGTTGCATGTTTCTGCGTCGGCGCTTGCGCACAAGGAGCCTGTCGGTGTCGCCTGAGTCAAGCTCAAATCCAATTCGCATCCTCATCGCCGACGACCACGAGGTGATTCGGGATGGGCTGAAGCTGGTCTTGGAGGGCGAGGATGATTTCGTGGTGGTGGGCGAGGCTGCTGATGGGGCGCAGGCGGTGCAGCAAACGCTGGCGCTGCTACCCACTGTGGTGCTGATGGATTTGCGCATGCCCGGCCTGAATGGGCTGCAAGCCATCGAACAGATTCGCGCACAACAGCCCGGCATCGCCATCGTGATTTTGACCACCTATGACGAGGATGATTGGATGGTGCGCGGGCTGCGGCTGGGTGCGCGCGGCTATTTGCTCAAGGATGTGAAACGGCAAGTGTTGTTCGACAGTTTGCGCGCCGCTGCGCGCGGCAAGACATTGTTGCAACCGGAGACACTTGTGCGGGCGCTCAATCATCTTGCGCCCGCAAACACAGGCACGCCAACAAACGAGGTGGCGCTGACCCAACGAGAGCGCGAGGTGCTGACCGGCGTGGCGCACGGCGAACGCAGCAAGGAGATCGCGCATCGGCTGGGCATCAGCGAGCGCACGGTGAAGGCCTACCTCGCCAACATTTACGAGAAGCTCGGTGTGGATTCGCGGGCGGCGGCGGTGTCCGTTGCCACTCAGCGCGCGTTGATTTGAGTAGCGCTGAAAGATTTCAATCCTGTAACCTCGGTGTAACCCGAATGCAACCGCGCAGGCGCACGCTGTGACACATGTTTGTTTGCCTCATGCGCATCGCATGTGTTTTGACATTGACTGGCACACTCGGCGGGTGTGCTGCGCTGCCGTCATTGGAACGTCCCGCACCGCCGCCGGCGCCCGCCACCGTCCCTGTGACGCGCGGTGATGTCGAACAAGTCGTCACAGGGCCTGGTCAGCTGGTGGGCACGCGCGAACAAACGCTTGGCGCGCCAGTTGCCGCGCGGCTGGCCAGCCTAACCGTGCAACCTGGCGCGCACGTCCGCGCCGGCGAGGCGCTCGCGACGTTTGACACAGCTGCGCTCAACACGATAGCAGAGCAGCAACGGCGGCATTTCTCGTCGCGCAAGCGGAATATAGCAACACCTTGCGCAGCGCAGCGCCGGCTGAGGTGCAATCCGCCCGCGCCTCACTTGCCAGCGCGCGCGCGGCGTATGGCGATCTGACCCAGCCAGCCTGGCGACAACGCGCTCGCTGTTTGGCGCGCGAAATTACGCAATGCTGAGGCCGCGCTCAAACTGGCGCAGTCTGGGTATGACCGTGCCTTTCAGCTCGACCCAGCTGGCATCGGCGCATCCTCCGCCGCGCTGGATCTCGAACGCGCCACAAACGACCATGCCGCGGCGCAGGCTGAATTTGAACGGGCGCGCGAACCCGCAAGTAACAAGGATGTGCAGGCCGCGCGCGCGCGCATCAGCGAGGCGCAAGCCCGGTTGTCCGCCCTGGCCCCCGTCCCCGAAACGGCCGCGCTTGCGCGTGCCCGGCTGCAACAGGCTGCGCTTTTGCTGGAGCAGGCCGAAGCCGTGCTCAAGCGCAGCCGTATCGACGCGCCGATCGACGGCGTGGTGCTCGAGATCAAGGCGCGCCCGGGTGATCTGTTGCGCGAGGGCGAAGCGGTGATTGTGCTGGGCGACCCCACCGCGCTGGAGGTCAAGGTTTCCGTTCTTGAGGAGGATTACCCGCTATTGCGCGCCGGGATGCCGGCCAGCCATGTTCGTCGATGCCGCGCCGGATGCCGCTGTGCCGGCTGCTGTTGCGCGCATCTCCCCGCTGCGGCTGCCCGGCGACCGCCCGCTCTATCCGGTCTATCTCAGCCTGCAACATGCGCCGCAACGCCTGGCCCCTGGGATGTCCGTGGATGCATCGATCATCATTGCCAAAACCACCGGTGTGCTGCGCCTGCCGCGCGCGCTGGTGCGCGCCGGCGCCGGTGACAATGGCTCGGTTGAGATCTGGGAAAACGGCCAGCGCGGTCTACACGCGCGGTCAGGACTGGTTTGCGCGGCAACACGCACATTGAAATCGTCTCCGGCCTGCGCGAGGGCGAACAGGTGGTGGGCGAATGATCAGATGCGGCGCGCAGACAGGCGCGGTCATTGCCACGCAGGGTCTGGGCCGGGTGTATCCCATGGGTGCGGGACGCGTCGTAGCGCTGCGCGATGTCAGCCTGCGCATCGCGCGCGGTGAGTGCGTGGCATTGATGGGTGCATCAGGCAGCGGCAAATCAACGCTCATGCACATCCTCGGCGGTCTCGACACGCCTACGACCGGGCGTTTTGTATTTGAGGGTCGGGACATGATCGGTCTTTCAACGGACGCGCGCGCGCGTATCCGCAACGAGCGTATCGGCTTTGTCTTTCAATCGTTCTTTTTGCTGCCGCGTCTGAGCGCGCTTGACAATGTTCAGCTGCCACTGGCCTATCGCCAACCTGGCGCGCAGCGCACAACCGCTCCCCGCTTGCGGGCTGCCGAAGCGCTGGCTCGCGTCGGGCTGGCGGATCGGGCCCACCACCGGCCGAATGAGCTGTCAGGCGGTCAGCGTCAGCGCGTGGCCATTGCCCGCGCGCTGGTCACTCGGACCGGCCATCGTGTTGGCAGATGAACCCACCGGCAACCTGGATAGCGCAACGGGGCATGACATCATGGCGCTGCTGGCCGGTTTCGCGCGCGATGGCCACACCGTGGTGGTGGTGACGCACGATCCGCAGGTGGCGGCATTTGCCAGCCGCATTGTGCGTATGCGCGATGGCATGATCGCGGAGGATGGCTGATGTCGCCTGGCAACCTGTTGGGGAGTGCGCTGCATGGCGTGTTTGGCAATCCGCTGCGCGCGTTGTTGACTGTGCTCGGGCTGGTGATCGGCGCGGGTTCGGTGATCTGCATGCTGGCGCTTGGCAATGGCGCGCGCGCGGCGGTCGATTCGAGCTTCCGTTTTCTGGGATCGGATAGCGTGGAGATCAGCGCGCGCCAGAAAATGAAGCAGGGTGAATTTGTACCCGTGGGCAAGATCCTGTCGTATCAGGACGGGCTGACCCTGCCGGGCGCGACCGAGCTTGTGCGCTCGGTTGAGATGCGCGTCAACGCAGCGGGAAAAGCGCGGTTTGGACGTGTCAGCATCGACCTTGGGCTGGCTGGCACAACCGCCAACGCGCTCGAGTCGCTGGCTGGGTCTGGTGAATTGCAACCGTTGCGCTGGCCAAAAGACAAGCCGCTCGGATGCCGCCGCGCTCGTTGCACGCGGACGCATGTTTACGCCGCTTGAGGTGCAGGGCGCCGCCGCGGTGTGCGTGATCGGGCACAAGACTGCACTTACGCTCTTTCAAGGCGACGACCCATTGGGTGCGTCGATTTGGCTGAACCGCCAGCGCTGTCTTGTGATTGGAGTGTTGACGGAACTTGAGCCGGTAGACTCGGCACAGCGCTATCTCATCGACGCCAACACCACGTTGTATCTGCCCATCAGCACCGCGATCGCCAGCCTCTACGAAGACGAGCCATCGGTTGTCATCCGCGCGCGCGTGCGCGATGAGCGCCGTATGGATGCGGCCAAAATGCAGATCGCGCGTCATCTGCGCCAGCGACACAACCTCGTGCGCGCCAAAACTGACTTGGCTGACGACGGAGACGACTTCAATCTGACCACCCGCCAGGACATTCTTGGGGCGCAACAGGAGGCCGCGCGCACCTTTTCGTTGTTGCTGGCGGCGATGGCGTCGGTGTCGCTGATCGTAGGTGGAATCGGCATCATGAATGTGATGTTGGTCAGCGTGACCGAGCGCACGCGCGAGATCGGGGTGCGCATGGCGGTGGGCGCGCGACCGCGTGATGTCATCGCACAGTTTTTGCTCGAAGCGGTGTTGATCAGCGCATTTGGCGGGGTGCTGGGCGTGGCGGTCGGGATGCTCACCATCCCGTTGGCCAGCAGCCTGAACAATGGCATGGCGCTGCTTGCGCCTGAGAGCGTGCCGCTCGCGTTTGGCCTCGCGCTGGCGACTGGCGTGCTGTTTGGGCTGTATCCCGCGCTGAGGGCCTCGCGGCTCGATCCCATCGACGCATTGCGTCACGAATGAATATGTGAGCGGTGGTGCGACACCACGCGCCTCACCGACAAGCAGGAGTCAAATGAACAATCCGAATGATCCCATTGACACACAGACGCGCAGCGCCGAAGCTGCGCATGATCCGCACACTGCGATGCAATTAACCCGCCCGCGACCTGTCGCGGCGTGCTGCGTTGATTGCTGGCGGTGCAGGGCTGGTCGCGCTGCTGGGCGGCGCGGCAGCCGTCGGTCGCACACTGTTGCGCAAAGAGACTGGAGATACCACCGGCGCCGCGAATGAAATTGATCTGGTCGGCGGCGCGTCCGGCGTGCCGGGCCCGGGTATGGTGCGCAAGGTCTTCAAACCGCAGAATATCAAACCCGCCCCGGAGCTGCCAAGCGGTGAGCCTGCAGTGTCCGGGTTGTATTTGCGGCGCAACGACAACAGCATTTATATCGGCACTGGCAATGTCGAATTGCGGGTGCAGGTCGATGCCGAGCACAAAACCAGCGCCAAAGCCTCGCACGACGGCCCAGAGGCCGAGGTCGTGTTCACGCGCGATACGGTGTTGTATGAAGATACGACGCCGATGACCGTGGACGACTTCGAAAATAGCCGCGAAATTCAACAGGTGGTGGCGCAAGTCCCGACGCTGGATGCGCTGACCGAGAAACTCAGCGATGTTGACGGCCTGGCTGTTTGGGGCGAAAAAAATGGAGACCGCTACATCGCCAAAGTCGTGCTCTACCGGCCGCCCATCCTGCCGAAATAATCACGCGGCATATTTACAATCAAGCATGCTCCCAATTCGACTGCGGCTGCCACTCACCTATGCCGGCATTGCGCTACTCACCGCGCTCGCGCTCAGCATCCTGCTACTGCTGACCGTGCAACGCTATTACCAGGAGCAGGAGACGCGCTTTCTGCACGGCAATGCGCGCCAGATCGGTCGTATCCTGACTCGTGAAGGCATGCCAGTGACGGCCGGACTGCCAACACAGATCAAGGCGCTGGCATTTCTTGCGCAGGTCCCGCGTGCGGCTATTTGACGCGCAGCATGGCTTGCTGGCGGACTCCGGGCCGATGCAGCCGCGCACCGCATTTGCCCTGGGCGACAGCGGGCCGGCCGTGCGGGTGGAGATCAACAGCAGCGGCATCATGAGCACGCCGCTCGACGCGGGTCAGCTGCCTGGATCGAGGAAGACCTGCTGATGATCACCGGTATTAGCGCTGACCCAGCGACGACAGAGATTGAGCACACTCTGCGCGCATCCGCGGCAATAAGCGTCGACCCAGGGCGTTGGAACCGTGGTCACGCGCGCCACTGTGCTGTATGTCAACCGGGCGCCGTTTGGGTTTGATTTCCAGCCTGGATGGCACATCGCTCAACAACGACATCCGTGGCGCGGACAAAATCGAGCTGCTTGTGCACACAGATGATGCGCGGTTGCTCGGCTATGTGGAGCTTTCCGAAGGCCCGGCGTATGGTCGCGATATTGTCAATGCGGTGGCGCGCGCGGCCGCTGGCGCCGGGTTGATCTCAGTAGTGCTGGCCGCAGCTGTGGGCTGGTTTGCCAGCCGCAGCCTGACGCGCCCGCTGACGGCGCTGACACATGTCGACCATCCGGATGACGGCGGGCGATCTAGGCGCGCGCGCGCCGGTGGCGCAGCGTGACGAATTCGGGCTGCTGGCCGGATCCTTCAACAGCATGGCGCAACAAGTGCAGGACACCGTGATCATGCTGCGCCGGTTCGTGGCCGATGCCGCGCATGAGATCAACACGCCGCTCACCGCGCTGCGCACAAATTTGGAGCTGGCGTCTGGCGCCGGACAGGCCGATGCCAGCCGGTATCTGGCGCATGCGCTTGCGCAGGTTGAACGCGTGCACCGGTTGGCAAGCGGGCTGCTTGATCTATCGCGGATTGAGGCGTGGCCGGGCGATGCCAGTGGGCATGTGCCGGTCGATATGACCGCGCTTGCACAGCAGCTGGGCGAGGGCTATGCCTCACAGGCCGAACAAGCCGGGCTGTATTTCTCCATCGATCTACCTGAGCGCCGCTCTGGGTGTCGGGCGATGTCGGGCAGTTGACGCAGGCCATCGGCAACGTGCTCGACAATGCCATCAAGTTCACTCCGTCCGGGGGGACGATTGCACTGGCACTGGCTACCAGTGAGGCCCATGTGCTGCTTGCAGTCAGCGACACGGGCATCGGAATACCGGCGGATGATCTGCCAGGCATATTCGAACGTTTTCATCGCGGTCGCAACACCCAGGGTCATCCAGGCAACGGGCTTGGGTTAGCCATTACACGCGCTATTGTGACGCAGCACCACGGCGAAGTCGATGCAGTTTCGTCCTCCGCGGGCACGCGCGTATCCGTGACACTACCGGTGAAACCCATATGAGGCAAGACGCGACACCCACGCCAAACGCGCGCGTGCTGCTGATCGAAGACGATGCTGCAGTGGCGCAAGGCGTGTGCGACGCGCTGCAAACCGAAGGGTACCTGGTGGCGTGGGTAACCACCGGCGAAGCGGGGTTCAATGCCGTGCGCACGGACCAGCCACAGCTTGTGATTCTCGACTTGCGTCTACCAGACGGCAGCGGGCTGGATGTCTGTCGGCGCATTCGACAGGTCGGTTTGCGCCAACCGGTGTTGATGCTGACCGCTTCGAGCGGCGAGATGGACAAAGTGCTGGGGCTCGAAATGGGTGCGGACGATTACCTCACCAAGCCGTTCAGCCTGCGCGAGCTGCGTTCGCGCGTACGCGCGCTGTTGCGACGGGCCTATGGCGAACTTGCGAGTACCGACGGCGAGTTTCTATTTGCGGGTGATCTGCGCATCGACCGCGGACGTGCGCAGGTCTCACGCGGCGAGCAGGTGATCCAGTTGACACCGATCGAATTTCGATTGCTCGTGCATCTCGCGCAGAACATCGGCCAAGTTTTGACCCGCGCACAACTGCTTGATGCCGTGTGGGGGTATGCATCTGATGTCGAGAGTGAGAAGACAGTCAATGTGCATATCCGGCGGCTCCGCCAGAAGATCGAGCTCGATCCCGAAAAACCGATCTTGATCCTGACCGTTCCCGGATTGGGGTATCGGCTCGCGCGATGGTCAAGACGGTTCGGCCCGCTCGTCAGCGGCCTGTGATGCCCGCGGTTCGATCGATTGGACCGTTGATCAGCGTGACGCCGCGCGCGATCACGCGGGATGGACAACCCTGCACGCTTTGTGCCAGCGTCATCCCACCCCTGGCGCGGGGAGACGACGAAGCGAATCACGAGAGCAGCTATTCGGAGATTCAATCTCGCCTCGTTTGGTGCGCGTGCGTGTATGGGCTCCGGTTGCCCATGCGCCTTTACAATCCCGAACATGCAAACGCGCACACTTGGCAAGACGCTCAACGTCTCGGCCCTCGGGCTGGGCTGCATGCAGATGTCATTCGCCTTTGGCGACATCCCTGAAAAGCAGGCGAAGATTGCGCAGATCCGCGCGGCGGTAGAGCAGGGCGTGACGTTTTTTGACACAGCCGAGGTGTATGGCCCATTTAACAACGAGGAGATCGTGGGTGAAGCGCTTGCACCGTTTCGCGCGCAGGTCAAAATCGCGACCAAGTTCGGTTTTCAATACGACGCCGATGGCAAACCGGCCGGCACCAACAGCCGCCCGGAACACATCCGCCAGCGGGTCGAAGGCTCGCTCAAACGCCTGGGTGTCGATCGCATCGATCTTTACTATCAGCACCGCGTGGACCCGACGGTCCCGATCGAAGACGTCGCCGGCACCATCGCGAGCCTGATCCAGGCCGGCAAGGTCGCGCACTTTGGCCTGTCCGAAGCCGGCGCGCAGACGATACGCCGCGCGCATGCCGTGCAGCCGGTCAGCGCCGTGCAAAGCGAATACTCACTCTGGCATCGCCGACCGGAAGACGAAGTGCTGCCGACCTGCGAGGCGCTTGGCATCGGATTTGTGCCATTTAGCCCGCTGGGCAAAGGGTTTCTGACCGGCGCAATCAACGCGACGACAGAGCTCGACAAGTCCGATTTGCGCAACCGCATCCCACGCTTTGCACCCGAGCTGCGCGCGGCGAATATGGCGCTGGTGGAGGCGTTGCGCGTGATCGCCGAGCGAAAAGGCACAACCACCGGGCAACTCGCGCTCGCCTGGCTGCTGGCGCGAAAACCGTGGATCGTCCCCATCCCAGGCACGCGCAACGCCGGGCGCATGGCGGAGAACATTGGCGCGGCGGCTGTCGTGCTCAGCGCGGCCGACATGCAGGAAATTGAGGACGCCGCTGCGCAGATCACAATTCTGGGTGCGCGCTATCCGGATGACCTTGAGAAGATGACCGGTTTGTAACCGCTCATTAAGGCCAACTGTCGTATATCAGGGAGGTTGCGGCACGCTCGACCGCGGTCAACGTCTATGTGGATCGTGCAATGCCGATCGCAGCTGTCCGGGCGCGTTTGGCATTCAGAACAGCCATGGTGCCGTCGGGCGGGTTGCCGTTTAATGAGATGAACGTGTCGACGCGCGACCCAGAGATGACGCCGGTATACCGTCCGTCATCGACCCGCGACGGACTGCGCGCCAGATGCGTCTGCGTCGTGACGCTGGTCGCGGCCGTTGCAGCGGAAGGTCTGTACCGGTGCCGCCGGGCATAGAAAACGCCCACTACGCCACATCCACCGTCCACTCGCACGTCGCGACATCCAGAAAGATGCCCGCAGCGGGCAACCCCGGATTTTCGATGCCTGCGGCGATCTGCCTCGTCGTTCATTGACGCAGAATAATCTCCTGCGCCAGGAGATGTTGCCCGCTCCACACCTGATGCGTGACCTCCCCATGCATGACGATTGACACCCATAACGCTAGCGCAAATGCGATACTGGGCAAACTGTTGACCCGGCAACAAGCATGCAGCAACGGTAAAACGCGGAGGTACAGCCATGAAACAAGTCCCGATCGCGCTGTTGATTGACGACAGCTGCCCGTTGATTCACGTCTATCGCCGGCACTGGGAGGATGTGCACCACCACGCGCCCGAGACCAGCGATGGCCGTCCGCTGCTGGATCACATCCCAAACAGCTTTCTGGACCGCTTTTGCGATGTGGTCGAACGCCACGGCATGGCCGGAAAATTTTCCGATCGTTCCAGCGCCGGGCAATCAAGGTGATATCGTGCGCGGCATCACCGGGTTCGATCCGCAGCTGACGCGCGACTGGCTGGATACCGCGCGCCGGCGTTTGTCCGCGCGCTTCGACTTTACGCCCGAAGGCATCACGCACAATCTGGCGGTCGATCTTGCCAGCGGCGACCCCATCCCACTGGGCGAGTCGGTCTGGTCGCAGACGCAAAATCGCACCACGCTGACGCCCTACCTGACGCATGCGCTCGAGCTGCTCAAGGCTGCGGGTTTTGACGCGAACGGCATCACCAGCCCCTGGGTCTTCGGGCAGAGCGTCGAAGCCGAATATTTGGCGTCGATCGTCGCCGCGCAAAAGCGCGTGTTCAACCGCGACGCCACCTGGTACTTTTTGCACATCTGGCACGCGCACCCCGATACGCGGCCGTATATCGCGTATGCGCGTGGAGACAGCAGCGTGGTCGCGATCAACTCATCGCTCGACGACTATTTCTGGGACACGATCAACAGCCCGCGCACTGATCAGGCTTATATCAGCGCGACTGCCGACAAGCTGTTGACCGACGATGGCCGCGGCGGTGCGATCCGCACAGTGCTCGACGCCGGCGGCTGGCCGATCTTTATGAATCACTGGCAGTCGTTTTCTCAAACGGCCTGGAGACCGGTCTGGCCGTGCTTGATCTGCTCGGTGAGCGCATTAACCGCACCTTGCGCGATGAGGTTGTCTGGAGCAGCTGTAGCGAGATCGCCGCGCGCACACGCCAGGAATGCGGGCTGCGCTGACATCAACTGATCCGTTCGGCGTGTGCGCCAAAGCGCAAGCGCGAATCAGCGGTTACTTCTCGCGCTTGCCATCGGCCAGCAGTTCGATCATTTTGGCGATTCGATCGGCGCGCGTTTCAGGGCGTTTTGCGCTTTCGATCCAGCGCAGGAAGTTTTTGCGGTAAAACGTGGGCAGCCCGGCGAAGAAGGCGTTTGCCGGCTTGTTTTTAGCCAGCGCCTTCACCACATCCGGCGGCATGTTGGTTTCTTGCGGTCCTTCCAGCGCCAGATCGACGTTCACCGTTGCGCCCGGGCCCTTGCCGTTGTCGCGCAGCCAGGCGGCCCCGAGCCGCAGGAAATACTTGGCGTCTTGCACGCCCAAACATCCGCGCACCGCGCAGCCATCGATGGCGCCGGTCACATGAAAGCGCGGACGCGCGCCCCACACCTCGCGCGGCGAAAATGGCAGCGCGACAAACACAAAGCTCCCTTCCTTTTGAATCGTTGTGGTGAACTGTTGTGTGCCATTTCCAGACATGGCCCGATGCTAACACCGGCTTGCGCGTGGTGCTGGGAGACGGAGGGCCATGAGCTTAGCCACGCAGCGCCGCCAGCCTGCGCTCCTGGCGCGCAATCAGCGTGTCGACTTCCCGCGCCGCAGCCGCATTTAAGGCCGCACCTGGCCGGCGCAGCGCTGCGCTGGCGATTGCCCCGCGTTTGGCCAGAATGTATTTGCGCACCGCAAGCCCAACTGCGGGTTGTTGTTCGTAACGCATCAGGGGCAAGTAGGCGTCGAATAGGTCCTGCGCTTCGTCACGCTTGCCCGCTGCGCTCAACCGGCAGACATCGACCATCATTTCGGGATAAGCAAAGCCGGTCATCGCGCCGTCCGCGCCGCGCTGCAACTCCTCACTGAGAAATACGCCGCCGTTGCCGACTAGGATCGAGATACGCCGCTGACCGCGCGCTTCAGCCTCGCGAATATCGGAGATCTTCTGCAGGCCGGGCCAGTCCTCGTGTTTCAGCATGACGATGCTCGGATGCGCCTTAAAAATGGCGCACAGCGTCTTTGATGTAATCTGTACGCCGGTTGACAGCGGGAAATCCTGCAGCACGACGGGTATGTCCGCGCCGACGGTCTCGACGATGTTGCCGTAGTAGGCAATGATCTGATCATCGGTGCGCAACGACGCTGGCGGCGCTACCATGACCCCGGCCGCGCCAAGATCCATCACGGCCCTGGACAGTTCACCGATGGCCGCCAGGCCGGGCGCCGAGACACCGACCACGACCGGCCTGCCCGCTGAGCGCTTTAGCGTCCGGCGAGCAATCTCGATCGATTCCGATTGGGTTAGTTTTGGCGCTTCACCCATCATGCCGAGGATGGTCAGGCCGTCCGCGCCCTTCTCATAGTAAAAATCGATGACGCGATCAAGGCTCTGGAAATCCAGCCCGCCATCGTCGTTAAAGGGCGTGACGGCGATCACGAAGACGCCTGCGGTGTCGGCTGAGATGTTGGTCATGGTTGCTCCTGGATGCTGGCAAACCAGCGGGAATTGCCGCGCGCGGCGTAGCGCCCGGCGCCCGGGGCGTTCGTGACGGTCTGACCATCCCACGCCAGCGTGCCCGCCAGATACGTGCGCGCAACGCGGACCGAAAACCGCGGCCGTCGAACGGGCTGTAGCGCAGGTCGTCGTTGGCCTTCGCCGAATCCCAGATCTGCGGTGCGCGCATCAGAATCGTCAAATCAGCATCTGCGCCAGGCTGGATGACGCCCTTGCGCGGCCATAGCCCGAAGAATTTCGCCGGACGTTCACACAAATAGTCGACGGTCAACGCCGCCGCATCGAGACCGCGCTTGTCGGCAGCTGTGTAGAAGGCGGGCAGCAGCGTCTCGAGACCGGGCACGCCGGAGCCGGCGTCAAAGATCGATGGTGTGAGCTTGTTGTCGATCGGCCAGCTGGAATGATCGGAACTGACAAAGGCAACGCGCCCGGCCAGCATTTCACCCCACAGCGCGTCGATCTGGCGCGGGCGGATGGGTGGGTTCACCTTCATGCGCGCGCCGAGCTCGGCGCCGTCGCGCTCCGGGTCAAACCACAAATAGTGCACGCACATCTCGCCGGTGGCGCGAAAGCTGTCGGATCGGTAGTGGTCCACCAGTTGAAACCCGCGCGCCGTTGTCAGATGAACGATGTGCGCATGCGCGTCGGCGGCCGCCCCGAGCTCAAGGAAGTGCGCGGTTGCCGCCAGTTCGGCCGCCTCTGGCCGGCTGTCGGAGTGCGTCTCAATGCCATTGCGGCCGGCAGCCTTGCACGCCGCGATGCTGGCCTGCACGATGTCCTGATCCTCGTTGTGAACACCCAACGGGATATCAGTTTTTGCAAGCGCACTTAATAGACTCAGGATCTGATCGGACGCAATGCGCGGGAAACGTGTCCGGTTGATTTCAAATGTGGACACCTTGAACGCAACGATGCCGCCCTCAATCAGAGGCGCGATGTCGCGCGTGGATTGGCCGGGCAGAATCGTGCCATACAGCGCGACGTTTGCATGCGCGTGCGTGTTGATCGCGGCGATCTTGTCGTTGAGCCGCTCACGCGTGTTGAGCGGCGCCGGGTTGTCAAAAGGCATGTCGACGATCGTCGTGACACCGCCGGCGATCGCGGAACGGGTTGTCGAGCGAATGCCTGGCAGACCGCCATAGCTGCAGGCATGAGTCTGGCCGTCGATGACGCCGGGGATGATCAAGTTGTCGCCGGCGTCAAACATCTCTGTTCCACCCGGCCCTGCACCGGTTCCGATGGCCGAGATCACGCCGGCATCGATCGCAATCCAGGCGTCATTGGCAGGCCCAGCCGGCAGCACCGCCGTGCCGCGGACAACGAGGTCGTGTGTCACTGTGCGGTCCCTTGGCGCTGATACCCCAGATCGAGGCTGCTGCACGCGAGCATGACAGCGGCTTGCACCGGATCGACGACCGGTATGCCGAGGCTGTTCTGCAACTCGCCGCGATACGCGCCCAGACCGGCGCAACCGAGTATCACCACATCGGCGTGATCCTCGTCACGCAGACGGCGGCCGATATTGGACACGGTCTCAACAACATTCCCGGCCATCATTTCGACGACCGTCATGTCGATTGATCGGTCGCCTGCCAGACGACGATCCAACGTGAGCGTTTTTAAGTAGCGCAGGTGCCGGTCGATCGAAGACTGACCCAGCGAGATGATGCCAAACCGCGCGCCGAGCCCAAGCGCGGCCAAATAAGCTGATTCTGCGATGCCGAAGACCGGGCGATCGATGCGCTTCCGGACTTCCGCAATACCCGGATCTGAAAAACACGCCAGCACGATGGCATCGGCGGTGGACGCCGTTACCGCCTCAATCACGTTGGGGATCACCGCGCTGACATGCGCGTCGGTTTCAATGCCGGGAGGCGACTTTGCGAGTTCAATGCAGTCGATACGATGCCGTGTCGCGGCACGCACCGGTATGAGACACGCTTCCATCGATTGCGTGACGGATTTGGAACTGTTTGGATTGATCACCAGGATATCGGCCAAGAATGCACCTGTTAGGCGCGGCGCTGTGTTTTGCGCGCGCGTCTGCGCAAAAGTATATCTGTTTGGGCGCTGTGTATCGCTCTCGGGTGAGCCGCATCGAAAACCCAGCCGCTGATTTACCTCGACTTGCAGGCCCAACGGTGGGCATACGGGCAGTCCTCGATAGGCGCGCTGGCTGGGTGTTGCGGTTGCGCCAGGAACCGGCGCGCGCGCGCAGGCGCACAACAGGGCAATGGCGAACACGGTCAGCAAAAAGCGTTTTATGGGTGACATGAGATGTGCGTGGCGGAACGCGGCGCGTCGTCATGCGCGCCGGGTGAGGTCGACCGCATGCTGTGGCCCGCCGCGCCCGCCTGTACGCGTCCAAGACAATAGGCGGAGGCTCTTAACCAGGTCTGAACAGGCGCTGTTTGCGGACGGCCCAATCCATTACGGCCGGGCTGCGACACTCGCAGACGCGCCAACACCAGACGCCGCGCGGCCCCGTGTCGCCGGCCGTTTGCGGATGACCCATTCGACGACCGCCAGGTTGATGATCCAGGCGAGGATCATCAGCAGGTCGCGCGGCACGCCGAGCACTTCTCCGAAGAGCACCGTCACCGGCAGAAAAATGAGCGCCTGTGTCCCGGCTGCCTGGCCGATGGCGTAGGCGCGCAGCATCCAGGCCCGGTGCCGCGGGACATCGCGCCTCACAATGGCGACCCACGAGCGCGCAATCGACAGCACCATGAGCGCGCCGATCACGAGCCGGAACGCATACAGCAGATTGCCTTGCAGCGCGTTTGGCAGCGGATAAAACTGCGTCATCCACATGCCTGACAACCCGGACACTACGCCGCAGACCATCAGGACCCGGCCCGCAACGCGGTGCCAGCCCGGCCGGCGGCGCCGAAACGCCGGGGCAAACTGGAATGCGCCCACAACGCAAAACAGCGTCGCGCTGATGATGTGCATGATGACTGGCACCGGTGCGGCAATAAAACGCGCGTTATCTGGCGTCGGTTCCAATCCGCTGGACAAACCGATCAGCCGGACGATGCCCGCGAGAAATGGAATGGCGGTCAGCGCAAGCAACCCGGCTGTAACTGGCCAGTCAGACGCATTGGTTTGGGTCGGTTTGGATGATTTCTGCACGGTTCTCCTTGATCGCTGCACCTGTCGTATGTCGGTACAGCGACCCAGACACCGTACCGTGGCGCGTGGTGAGGCGTCATCACCAGATGTGGTGATTTGTTCGCGCGGGACCAACAGCTATGCGATGTTTAGGGCTTCCGCGCGGCGGACCGCTGCCTGGCGCGTGTTCACACCGAGCTTGCCATAAATGTTTTTCGTGTGCGTGTGAAAGGTGTTCAACGACACCCGCAGTTTTTGCGAGATTTCCGGTCCGCTGAGCTCGGTCCGCAGCAGTCCCAGAACCTCGAGTTCACGGGCGCTCAACGGATCCACGAGGGGCTGCTCGGCCGGCAGCAGGTCTGCGGGCCGCCCACAGGCGTCACGCAATTGATGTGCATAGCCCTGCGTGTTCGCGCGCGCGGCAACGGCTGCTAAGAGTTGCGCCATGGGTTGGCCTTCATCTGCAAACAGCCGGACATAGCCTTCAGGCTCAGCCATGCCCAGAACACGCTCCAAAGATGCCAGCGCGCGCGGGTGATCCTTTTGCGCCGCGTGAGCGAGGGCCTGCACTGTGAGGATTTCAATCACGCTGCCGGCACGGGCAGCGAATTCCGCTGCTTGCAGCAAGTGCGCCAGCAGCGCCAGCGCGTCGCGGACGGCGCCTTCTTCCGCGCCACTTCGAAACTGGGCAATCAGCAGCCGCGCCAGAGTGAGGTGCTCGAACTCGCGCAGATAACGGGGTTCGTCTGTACAGGCGAGCTTGTGCGCCTTGGCCCAGCCCCGGGCTTCGGCCAGCTGGCCCTGTGCGATCCAGATCCGAGCCCGCAACGCCGCGATCGGCCGCACATCCGGGAAGAAGCCCCGCAGATACAGGCGCTCCGCCAGATTGAGCTGTTCATGCGCGCCACGAAAATCGCCTCGCGCCAGGGTGATGCGCGCCATGGCAACGTGCCATCGATAGCGATTTTCCGGTAGCCCGGCGCGCGCACCGAGCGTGTTGCTCTGTAGCAGCGCTTGTTCAGCTGCTGCCAGATCATTGTGTTCGCAATACAGCGCGCTGAGCGCCACGAGCAGGTCGGCCGTCGCTTGCGGGACAGGCTCAGGCTGTGCTGTCGCAAGCTGCCAGGTCTGATTGAGAATGTCGCTCGCCGCGCGGAGCTGCCCGCGCGCAACATGCATATCCGCAAGCACGATCGCGCTGCTGATTGCATCGGCGGTGTTGCCGGCCCTATGCAGGCTGGCGGCGGCCTCGGCAAATGTGCGCTGGGCGTCTGCCAGGTCTCCACCGGCCCAGTAGGCCAGTCCCAATAGCCCGCCAGCGGCGCCGCGGCCCAAATGATCATCGGCCTGCACGTTGTCGAGCGCTTTCCTGGCATGCAGCGCGGTGCCCGTGGTATCGCCCTGCGCCTGGGCAAGCGCAGCGCGGTACACCGCGATCGTGATTGGCAGCGTCTGAAATTCCGCATCATTCGCAACCTTGCGCTCATGCGGTTGCGCTTCCAGCGCTGCTGTGCAGCCTGCGGGCAGGTCCAGCAACCGTTCGGCGTTCTGTAGATGGGGTTCAACCGCGTTTAGTTCGCCAGCGACCAGCAGCGCCCAGGCGTAGAACACGCTGAGCACCGGCCGGCGTCGAATGAGTGCGTCCGGCAGCGTTTTTAACCAGCCGCGCAGCGTTGCATCCTGTCTGCTCTGGCGCAGAATCGGCCACGCCATTTCAATCAAGTCTGCCGCCCGCTCAAACGCTTTGGCGGCCAGGGCATGGCGTATCGCATCGTTCGGAAGGTCATGCCGCGCATACCAGTCGCTTGCGCGCAGATGCAGCACGTTGATCAGTTCGGGCTGCGTTTCCCGCAAGCGTTGCCGGAGCACGTCGGCAAAGAGATGGTGATAGCGAAACCACTGGCGTTGATCATCCAGCGGCACGACAAATAGATTGGCACGCTCGAGGCTCCGCAGCATGGCGCTGCCTTCGGTCTGCCCGGTGACGGCCTCGCAGAGCGGGCCGCTGAGCCGGTCGAGGATGGCGGTCTGAAGCAGGAAGTCCCGGATGTGCTCTGATTGGCCTTGGAGCACTTCCTCAACCAGATAGTCGAAGATGTAGCGGTGGCTGCCCGCGAACGCCTGCACAAAACCGGCGACATCTTCCCGGCCACGCATCGAAATCGCCGCCAATTGCAGGCCGGCGATCCATCCTTCTGTGCGTGATTCCAACGCGGCGACAAATTCGGATGTGAGGTCGGCACCCATCGCCTGGTTGATAAAACGCGCCGATTCTTCCGGTGTAAACCGCATGTCAGCGGCGCGCAGCTCTGTCAGCGCGCCGCGCGCACGCATTCGGGCAAGCGGCAGCGGCAGATCAGCGCGGCTGGCGATGGCCAGATGCACCTGGCGCGGCAGATGTTCGAGCAGAAAGGTAAGCGCAGCATGGACCGGCTGCGTTTCGATCAGGTGATAGTCATCGAGCACGAGAATTGCGCGTTGCGTCGTATTGGCAATGTCGTTGATGAGCGTCGTCAGGATGAAATCAGGCGGCAGCGGTTGGCGCGCTTGCAGTAGCTCAAGCGCTTCGGCCCCGATATCCGGATTGATCGACCGCAAAGCGGCGGCCAAGTATGTCAGGAAGCGCGCGAGGTCGTTGTCATGTTCATCAAGCGACAGCCAGGCGGCTGGACACTGCGATTGCGCAACCCATTCGCTCAGCAGCGTGGACTTTCCAAACCCGGCAGGGGCTGCGACAAGCGAGAGTTTGCGGCCGGCTTGTCGGCCTTCGTTCAGGCGCTGTAGCAGAGTGGGGCGAGGAACGTGCTGGGTCTGGAGCGCCGGAATGTAGAGTTTTGTTGCCAGAATCGACGTCGCCATGCTGTCATTGTAAGTTGGTGGAATGCACCCGACTGCGGCGCGCAACGCTGCGTGAGGGTGTGTTGATCCAGGCGGTCGATTAAGCAGGTGGGAGTATTTCGGGCCTCCGGACTCAGTGTGCGACCTATTTGCGCGCAATTTTTCGTTCTCTGGGACTGTCTCGGCCAATTTCGGGACAACATCCTGAGCGTAATCGTTACTGTAGACAGTACGCGCGCGCAACAACGCGCGCAAGGATTTTCCATGAAACACCTAAGATTTCACCTGTTGTGCATCGGCGCATTGTGTATGGGCGCCGCCCGCAGCGACACGGTCGTCAGTGCCGCCTCGACACCCGTTCGTGCACATGCCGCGACCGTAAACTGCCAAGCCAGCAGTACCGCGATTACCGTCCCAGCCGGTGTCATCACGCTGACCGTTGTGCCATCGTTGACGAACCCGGCCATTGCCGAACCGGCTTGCCCGCACTATGTTGCGCTCAGCACCAGCGCGCTGCGGCAGCCGGAGTTGTTTGTGTTGCTGCCCGCCTCGGGCGCCGAGCCGCTGCAATACCAGATGCTCTTGAATCAGGCCGCTGCGAATGGCTACTACGCGATCGGGCTGGCCTATCCCAATTCGCCATCGGTTGAAAGTCTGTGTGGCACCGGGCCGCAGGGCCGCGTAATCGATCCGGCATGTCATCAGAGCGTACGCAACGAAATCATCACCGGTATTGATAGCAGCCCGCTGGTGACCATCACGTTGGCCAACTCGATCTCCGGCCGATTGCGCAATCTGCTCGAGGCCCTGAACACGCAGGCTCCGGCGGCCAACTGGGGGCAATTCGTGAAACCGAACGGTGCGGTGGACTGGGGCAAAATTCGCATCAGCGGGCACTCGCAAGGCTCTGGCCATGCCGGCCTAATCGCCACACGCGAATCCGTCGCGCGGATGTGCACGTTCACCGGCCCGGGCGACAATGTCATCAGCACGACAGTGCCGGCGACCGGCCCATATATTTCGACCACGGTCGGCGCGACGACGCTCTATGCCGGTCCGGCGGACTGGGTCACATCGACAACCGCGACGTCGGCCAGCCTGCTGTATTCGTTCCGTCACACAGATGACGCGCCATACGAAATCACGCTGTTGACCTGGGATGTCATGGGCCATCTTGATATCGCCGGTGTCGCCAACGTCGACAGCAGTGCGCCGCCATACAGCAACTCACACGCGTTGACGTCCGAAGTTCTGATGACGCGACCAGGCGCAAATGAGCATTCGGGTATTGTCACCGATGACGCCACCCCGCTGACACCGCTCGGCCGGCCGATCTTTGCGCCGGTTTGGCAATACATGTGCTTTGACGATGCGCCGGTGAAGAGCCCGGCGGAATTGCCGTGCGACGACAAGTGCTCAGATCTCGGCGATGCGCCCGATAGCACAAACCCGACTGGCAACCCGATGAGCATTCATCCAAGCGGCGCGCTTGCGCAGCTGGCCTTCTACCCGACCTACTTTAGCGGCGCGGCAGGCACCGGGCCGATTCACTTGAATGCTGGCAATGGCCGCACGGCCGCAAGCCCCCCTGGTATCGCGATCGATTCGGCGCTTGGGCTGCAAATCAACCCCGCCGGCACGATGGGGAGCATCGTCAGCAATGAGCAGAATGCGATATCGCTTTTGGATCAAGACACGATCAAACGCAACATCATCCCGGCCCCGAACCCGGCCAATGGCCGCAGCAATCGTGATGGCTTCGACAATGCATTTACGTTCCCAAGCGGCGCACCAACAAGCTTGCGTTTCCCATCGTGCTCGTCATCAACCATTCAATATAGCCAATTCATTCATCCACCCTGGCTGGTCAATGACTTTTACGCCGGTCCGCGTTTTATCAATGTCTGGATCGACTTTAATCGCGACGGCGACTGGGCTGACAGCGGCCTTGGCGCAGCGTGCCCGGGCGGTGGCGCCGCTGGCGGGGTTAATGAGTGGTTTATCCAGAACATGCCGGCTTTGCCATTTTCGGGCGTATTCCTGTTGCCACCCAAACTGATGCCCGATTTCCCGAATGACAACAGGCCGATGTGGTTGCGCATCAGCATCGCCGAACGCCCGGCCCCGGCAAGTAGCATCGGCAACGGCCCGGTCAATGGCTATAAATTTGGTGAGACGGAAGACCACCTGCTGTGCCCGCTAAATCCCGATCTCGGTTTGTGGGCGCCTTGTGCCAAAGCGTCGATCGACACGCAAGACGCGCAGGGCGGCATCGTCAATGTGCGGCCAAGCAAGCCGGTCACGTTCTCAGTCGACTTGGAAGACACATTGGTCTATCCGATCACGATCACTTGGTCGATCGACGGCTCGGGCGTGGGCCTGGCGCCTGGCTTTGATGGCACACAGCGTGCGGCCTCATCCGACCGGACGCGCTTCACGGTCACGCACACGCTACCCAAGCCGATCCCGACACCAGAGTCTTCGCGCGACACACTTGTTCTAGGCTGGTATGGCTGCATTACGTGCACGGCGGCCAGTCTGGCTTCGGCGGCATCCGCGTCCGAGAGTTTTGATCTGGCGCTGCCGACGACGATCTCAGTGACTGTCGCAGATTCGGCTGGCAGCCGCGCCGAGAACGTTATGACGGCCAATATCGGTTGGCGCGCATATATGCCACTGGCAATTCGGCAATCCGAATAGGCACCGAAACAAGCGTTTCGCGCGCGAGCGCACTGAGGTTTTACCGGAGAAAGCACGATCTCCCCGCGCGAAGCGCGGGGAGATCGTGCTTTCTCCGGTAATATTTCCCGTAACGCGTGCCTGGATCCGACCAAGCCGTTGCCGTATATCAAAGACACGGCTGGCTGCGCTGGTCAACAAGATTGCAAGTTTCGTCAATCTTTGACATCACGGCGGCGCTCTTTGCGCTGACCGACTTCAAGTTCAATCGTTACAAGCTGGTCTTCTTCGAGGGCTTCTGCGCGCTTCACGACGGCGCGGATCGGCACCAGGTAACCGCCATCTTTTGGAAAGAGCGATGTGGTCCATTCCGTGTCGCCGATCCTGGCGCCAACTGGAATCACCCCCCAGCCATAGGTGACAAACTTTGCAATCGCCCTGATGTCGGCGCTCTCCTGGTCCGGCACTTTGACAAAATAGTAGGGTGCCGGGCCGCGCCAGTGGACCACTTTGCCCTCGAATTTCAGGTGCATTCGCTCAGTATAACGAACGGCTCGAACAGGCAGACCCGACCCGTTTACGCGCGCCATCACCGCAATGGCTTAGAGCCTATCCCAATAGGGGAACTTCTATCCGAGAGGCGCACGATCCACCCGCGCGGAGCGCGGGTGGATCGTGCGCCTCTCGGGCTAATCTCCGTGACCTCGCACGCGAGACGCCGCCAATCAACGGGAAACGCATGGACCCAATTGGGATAGCTTCTTAATCAGTGATTAACGCCATCACCCCATAGTGATCACAAGCATGGGCAACCGCAAGATCTCAATGCCGTGCAGGCGCGGCATTGGGATCTTGCATCCAACCCTGTATAGTTGCCGCGCAGTTACATCGTGCGGTGAAAGCCGGCCCAGAAGTACCGCCAATTCCACTTATGTTCAGAAATCCAAATACCCGCACGCCCTGGCAACGCTATCTGGCCGAGCTGCTGGGCACGTTTTTTATTGTCTTTGGCGCGTGCGGCGTGGTGATCAGCGATGTCGCCAGCGGTGGCGCGGTGACGTTGGCCGGCATCGCTCTGGTGCCCGGGCTGATGGTGTTGGTCATGATTTATGCGCTGGGGCCGATCAGCGCCGCGCATTTCAACCCGGCGGTCACGCTGTCGTTTGCGCTGACAAAGCGCTTTCCATGGCGGCATGTGGCGCAGTATCTCGGCGCGCAGACGCTCGGCGCGGTGTTGGCGAGCGCGGCGCTGCACGTCTTGTTCGGCCAGGTTGTCGCATCGAAAGCCGCCTATGGCGCGCACATACCGACTATTGGCTACGGCGCGGCATTTGGATTCGAAATGATCTATGGCTTTTTGCTCATGTTCGTCATCATGGCGGTCGCGACCGACAAGCGCGTGCCGAGCATGGTGCCGGCGATCGCGATCGGCGCAACCGTTGTGCTGGCAATTCAGTTTGGCGGACCGCTGAGCGGCGCATCGATGAATCCGATCCGCAGCTTGGCCCCAGCGCTCTTTGCGGGCGGGGCGGCGTTGCAGGCGTTGCCCATCTATCTGATCGCGCCGACGCTGGGCGCGGTGCTGGCGGCATTCGTGTATGAGGCGTTGCGCGATGGCCCGGGCCATGCGCAATCGGCGCCGGCCGATCTCAGCGAGTAGCCGAACTCAGGCTGTCTCGTCGATGACCATATTGCGCAAGATGCCCAGCCCGGGCGATGTCACTTCCACCACGTCGCCCGGCGTCAGCCAGCGCGGGGGATCCATGCGCCCACCCGAGCCGGTCGGTGTGCCGGTTAATATAAGGTCGCCCGGGCTGAGTGTCGTAAAGCTACTGATGTATTCGATCAGCGCTCCAAAATCAAAAATCATTCGCTCTGTTGTGTCGTCCTGGCGTGTTTCGCCATTGATGCGTGTGGTGACGCGCAGCGGCACTGTCAGATCGATTTCGCCGGCAGGAACCAGCCACGGCCCGATGCTGCCGGATCGCTCAAAGTTTTTGCCCGGGGTGACGTTGAACTTGCCGTGCCGCACCCAATCGCGCAGTGTGCCGTCGTTGGCCAGCGTCAGCGCGGCGATGTGCGCATGCGCGTCTTGTCTCGCGATGCGCCGCCCGCCCGCGCCGATCACCAACACAATTTCACCCTCATAGTCCAGCTGAGCGGATTCAAGCGGGCGCACGATCGGCTGTTCGTGCCCGACAAACGAGCCAGGGAAGCGCACAAACAGGCTTGGATATCTGGGCGGCGGGTCATTGTCTTTGTATTCGGCATTGCGTTCGGCGTAGTTCACACCCACGCAAAGGATCTTTTCCGGCGCGGCGATGGGCGGCTGCCAGGCAATTTCCGCGAATGCGTAGTGCGTGCGCGCATCCGCCTGCGCCAGCGCGCCGAGCATGCCTGCACGCACCACATCCAGCAGCGTCGGCATTGTTTGCGCCCAGTCCGCGCCCACATCCGCGATGCCAGTATCGGTGACCAGGCCATAGCTGCGCGCGCCGCCGGGTCTGAGAAAGCTGGCAATGCGCGTCATGCCGAACCTCCAAACGCGCGCGCCAGCACGGCATCGAGCCGCGTCTCAAGTTCCGGGCTGGCCGGCAACAAGGGCAGGCGGTGTTCGTTGGCCGGGATCAGCCCGAGTTTCTTCGCCATGTATTTCATCGGGATCGGGTTGATGTCAAAAAAGACAGCTTTGTTGATTTCATGCAGCTGAAAGTGCAGCGCCTGCGCGGCAAAGAAATCGCCGCGCCATGCCGCTTCGCACATCTGCGACAACACGCGCGGGCGCAGGTTGCCGACCGCGTTCATCAGCCCGCAGCCGCCCGCAGCCAGCATTGGGAACGAGAGCTCCTCCAGCCCGACAAAGATTTTGAAATCGCGCCCGACAGCGTTCAGGCAATCGCCGACAAAGCCCAAATCCGTCGACGCGTGTTTCATGCCGACGAAGCCCGGTGATTTGTCTTTTAGCTCTTTTACCGTATCAACGGTGACGGAGACCGCGGCGCGGCCGGGGATGTGATAAATCATCCAGGGCATTTCGATATGCCGGGTCAGCGCCAGGTAATATTGCAATCATGCCGCGCTGCGGTGGGCGTGAGTAATACGGCGTCACGATCAGCAACGCATCCGCGCCGGCTTGCACGGCGTGATCGGTCAGCGCCTTGCTTTCGGCAAACGACTGCGACCCGGTCGCGGCGACGACTGGCACGCGGCCCGCTGTCACGCGCACGGCCAGCGTCACCAGCGCGTTGCGCTCATCCACAGTCAGCGACGAAGGCTCAGAGGTTGTGCCATTGACGAGGATGCCGTGCGAGCCTTCGGCGATTTGATACTCGACCAGCCGTTCAAACGTCTCGTAATCCACCTCGCCGTCCCTAAACGGCGTGAGCAGCGGCGGTATGGAGCCTTTTAGGCGATCAAGCGATTGCGTCATGGCAGCACCGCGATAAAGTCGCACTGGATCAGCATGCCGCCGTCGAGCTGCTGTGCTGGGTGTGGCGCGCCGGGCGGGAGGCCGGATCTGGAAAGTATTTGATCCATTCCACATTGATCTGGTCGCGGTGCGCGCGATCGGTCACCCAGAACGTCATCTTGGCGATGGCGTCCATGCTGCCGCCGCCGGCTTCGACCACGGCTTTTACGCGCGCAAACATGCGCTCGCATTGCTCCGCCAACGGCGGCGGATCGGGTCGCCGATCGACATCAGGCCATGGATGCTCCGGAGAAGATCAGGTTGCCGATCCTGCTGGCGGCCGGAATCGGATGCTGTGCTGAAAGCTTCGCTATACACACTGGTGCTTTGTTTCGTCATTTATTCCATCCCAGAAAAGTTCTTGATGCGGTTTTTGTAGGGCGTTTTGTCGTATGCGCTGAATAAGCGTCTGGTGCATGCGCACCGGATCGCCAAAAAAGAAGCGCTCATACAGCGTTTGGCGCCCGCCAAAGCCGCTGGTGGTCATATCCCAGGCCAGGCGAAAGAGCTGCACGCGCTGCGCGCGCCGGCAGCGTGGCGGATTGCAGATATTTGTCGAGATGCCGCCGAAACAGACTGTCAAAATCCTGCTCGTAGGGCAGGGTGATCATGCCCGATGCGCCGATCTGATGCACGATCTCGCTGATGCGCGGGGCAATGCGTGGGAACAGGTTGCGCGCGCCATCGATCGCGCCACGATCCGGGCACAGCAGCCCATAGGCGTTCGGCGCGGCATCGCGTTCGGCGCGCGCCCAGAAACCGCGCATGGCCTCAAGATCGACGATGACCTCCGCGATCTTCTCCTGCACATGCGGGAATCTGATCGGCGCCGACCGTCTCGGCGATCAGGCTGACCAGCCCCAGAATCGCCTCGGTCTTGGCGTTTTTCAGCACGACCACCTGATGCGCCATGTGCATCAGCGCGCCCGTTTCGGCAAACGCCTTGATTGCAGCGCTCGAGCGTCGTTCAGGATAAAGATGCGCTCGTTGGGCACAAAGACATCCTCAAACACGGTCAGGCAATCCATCTCTTCAAGCTGCGCTGCCGAGCGGATGATCAAAGCGTGACGTCATCCTGCCGCATGCTTTCGCGGCTGATAAAGTGCAGGCCCGCCGTGTTTGTCGGGATGGCGAAGGCGAAGCGCATAGCTGTTCAGCGGTCGGGCCCGGCTTTGAGCAACGTCGAGGGAAAGACCAGCAGCTCGTCGGCGACCGGCAGAGTTGACAGCATGCGCGCGCCGCGCATGACGATGCCATCGGCGCCGGCGCGCCACCACGCCCAGCGCAATATAGCGGGTCATCCTGCTCGTTGACGGATTTGGCGCGATTGACCTGCGGGTTGGTCAGGCAATGCGTTGTCGCCAGATCGTTATCGCGCACAAATTCGTAGTAGCTGCGCACATTGTCGGCGTAGTCGCCAAAAAAATCAGCGCTCATGGCAAATGCCATCAGCACAGCGTTCAGGTAATCCGGACAGCGCCCCATAAAACCCGAGCGTGGCGTCGGCCCACACCTTGTAGGCCGCGCCGCGCCGCGCCAGATCTCCGCGCGGCGTGCGCGGGCAGAAAGCTGATGCCATGGCGGCGACCGTCTGGCTGCGCGATGTCAGCATAGGTCAATGTGCTGATGTGCGTGGATCATGTTGCATGTCATACAGCCGCGCCAGCGAGTGCGGACGACGCCGCTTGAAGGCCGGGTGCGTGGCCGGGTCGCGTCACAGGCGCGCCCTTGTGCCAGATATTGGGTGGGTTGTGCCGCAGCGCCGCCAGATATTCTTGCCGGTGCGCGCCATGCAGCCTCCTTCGTCAGGGGGTCGCTGCTGCCGGGCGCTCAGCCAGCAACGGCGGCGAAACGGCATTGGACTTGGTCCAGGTCCGGCGACAAGCGACGGATTCGGCAAACCAGCTTTTGGCGGCGCAAAACTGCCCCAAAATGTGGCGCGCTGCGGGTCGCTCAGCTCCCAGCGCAACGGGACAAAGTCCGGGTCGCCGGTGTAGTAGTCGCCGGTATACAGCTCGATGCGGTGGCCGTCCGGATCGCGGATATACAGAAAGAAGGCATTGCTCACGCCATGCCGGCCGGGGCCGCGTTCAAGCGCATTGCGAAATTCTGATGCGGCCAGAATGTCGCAGGCCCGGCAGATGGCGTTTGTGTCGTCCATCCAGAACGCCACATGATGCATGCGCGGGCCAAAGCCATTGGTCAGCGCAACATCGTGCACACTCGGTCGGCGATATATCCAGGCCGCCCACAGGCCTTCGGCGGGCGGATCGGCCACCGTGTATTCGGAACAGCGAAAGCCAAGCTCGCGATAGTAGCTCATAGCCGGCCTGGCCGCATCTGGCACATGAAGGTTGAAATGATCCAGCCGCATGATATGCGGGCCGCGGTATTTGTCAAACTTCTGCAAATACCACTCTGCCTGTGTCATGGCGCAAAAAGAACTCAACCGGAAATCCGAGCGGGTCCTGCACCCGCAACGAACGGCGCATGGCCGGGGCCGGCGTCGCTCAGCCAGCGCGTCGGGCAACCCCGCTCGGCGAACAAGTGCGCCAGATTATCGAGATGCGCTTCGCACTCCACGCGAAACGACAGATGATCCGAGCATCGCCGCCGTGCCCTCGCGCAGCACCAGGCTGTGGTGCAGCCGTTCCTGATACCCGCGCAGATACAGCGCGTCAGCGGGTTTCTTCGCTGACGATCAGCCCGAGCGTATCGACATAAAACGCGCTTTGCGAACGCGCAGATCGGTGACCAACAGCTCGACATGCGCCAACCGGATGATATTAAATTCGGGTTTGAGCCAGTCGGTGTTGATCGGTACATGTGCCTCTTGAGCGCATTTGCCAGCCGCTATGCCGAATTTCGGGATCGCATGATTGCCAATGGCCATATGAATGGCCTTGATCTCGGTATACAAGCTCCAAGCTGTGGTGATCTCCTTCACGCCCGATGACCGCTGTGTTTTGATCCGCCAAACGGCATGCGCAAGATCGCGCACATTGTGCGAGTTGATCCACGTCATGCCGACACTCCAGCGCATGCGCGACCCGGTGGCCACGGCCCAGATCGCCGGTCCAGACATAGCCAGCCAGCCCATAGCTGACATCGTTGGCCAGCCGGATGGCATCGGCTTCGTCTTGAACGGAATCACAGTGAGCACCGGGCCAAAGATCTCCTCCTGCGCGACCCGCATGTGATTTTGCGCGCCGGGTGATCAGTGTCGGCTGAAAGTAATTGCCCTGCGGCAGACCCAGCCGGGCGGCCGCCACCCACCAGAACTGCGCGCCCTCCGCTGCGCGCGACATCCATGTAGCTGCGCACCTTGTGCCAGTGTTCCGGATGGATCAGCGGGCCGACCTCGGTGGCCGGGTCTTGCGGCGACCCGACCTTGATCTTGGCCACCCGTTCGGCCAGCACACGCGACAAACGTCATCGTAAATCGACGCCTGCAGCAGCAAGCGCGAACCCGCGGTGCAGCGCTCGCCATTGAGCGAGAAGAGCTGAAATATCGCGCCATCCAGCGCGCGGTCGAGATCGGCATCGGCAAACACGATCGTCGGTGACTTGCCACCCAACTCCATGGAGATAGCGTTTGAGCGTGGCCGCGCCATTGCGGATGATGGTCTGCCCGGTGCTGGTTTCGCCGGTAAACGAGATCACATTGACGTCCGGGTGCGCCACAATCGGCGCGCCGGCGGTCTCACCAAAGCCATGCACCACGTTGAAGACGCCGGGCGGCAGATCGGCCTCCTGCACAATTTCGGCCAGCTTGCCGGCTGAGAGCGGCGGCCATTCCGCGGGTTTCAGCACGCAGGTGTTGCCAAATGCCAGACAGGGCGCGACCTTCCAAGTCTCCAGCATGAAGGGCACGTTCCATGGGGTGATCAGACCCGGCCACGCCCACCGGTTTGCGCAGGCTGTAGTTGATAAGCTGTCGTCGACCGGATAGCTCTCGCCGCCGATGCCGATAGGTCATATCGGCAAATAGTTGAAATTGTAGGCCGCGCGCGCGAATCACGCCGCCTTTGATCTGGCTGACTGGCACGCCGCAATCGGCGATTTCCAGATCGGCGATTTCATCGGCGTATTTCTCGATCAGATCCGCGATCTTGCGCAGCTTTTTTGCGCGCTGCTTCCGGGTTCATGCGCGGCCACGGGCCGTGGTAAAAGCCGCGCGCGCGGCCTGCGACGGCGCGCTCGACATCCTCGGGATTGCCCGTCCGCCACCTGCGCAAGCGGCAGATTGGTGGCCGGGTTCCGGCGTTTCGAAACATCGCCCGTCTGCGCGTCCACAAACTCGTTGTTGATGAAGTGGTGGATTTTTGGGGCGTTTGTCATTTAGATGTTGGCGAGTCCACCGTCCTCGCGTGAAGCGTGAGACGGTGGACTTTCGGTTGGTTTTGCGAGAGATCCTAACCAAGACTATAGTGCAGCGGTAGTTGCGCGTCAAAGCAAGGAAATATGAAAACCACAACTCTCGATTTCAGCGACCCGCTAATTCAAGCCGACCCGTATCCGCACTATGCGCAACTGCGCGATGACGCGCCGGTGTGCTGGAACGGGCGCACATGGCTGATCAGCCGCTACGCCGATATTGTGACCCTGCTGAGCGATCCACGCATGTCGTCGGCCCGCACCGAGCAAACGTTCGCGGTGCTGCCGGCCGAGGTGCAACAGGAGCTGACGCCGTTGCGCACGATTTTGGGCAGCCGCATGCTATTGAGCGACCCGCCCAAACACACGCGCCTCAAAGGCATCGTCAACAAGGCCTTTACGCCGCGCATGATCGAAGGCCGCCGCGCGCGCATCGAGCAAATCTGCCACGGCTTTATCGATGAGGCGATCAGCGCTGGCAATGGCACGATCGAGGTGATGAACGACGTGGCGACCAAGCTGCCGGGCTGGGCCATCACCGATGTTTTGGGTGTGCCGTATGCCGATCAGCCGCGCTTTACGCGCTGGGCGCGCGACCAGGTGTTGGTGTATGACCGCGCTGGCACCACAGCCGATCGTGTCGGCATCATGCGTCAGGCGCAAAAGAGCATGCTTGAGATGAAGGACTATGTCGTCGCCGTCATTGAGCAACGCCGCAGTGATCCGCAGGACGATCTGATCACCGAGCTGGTGCAGGCCGAGGAGCAGGGCGACCGCTTGTCAGCTCGATGAGTTGTTCGGCATGTGCGTGGCATTGCTGGTGGGCGGCAACAACTCCACATCGCATCTGATCGGCAACGCCATGCTCACGTTTATCCGCCAGCCCGAGGCGCGCGCGCAATTGCTGGCCCAACCCGATCTGATTGCCCAGGCGACCGAAGAAGTGATGCGCTATGACAGCCCGGTGCAGGCCACCAGCCGGATTGTGAAAGAGACGATGGACTTTGGCGGTGAAACGTTTGAGGCCGGGCAGGGTGTTTTTGTGCTGTTTGGCTCGGGCAACCGCGATGAGGCGAGATTTTCAAATCCGACCGAGTTTGACATGACGCGCTCCGGCCAACCAGCACCTTTCGTTTGCGCATGGGCCGCACTTCTGTCTTGGCGTGTCGATTGCCCGCACGATCGCGCAGGTCGGCATACTGGCGCTGATTGCAGCGCTGCCGAAATCCCAAACTGGTCAACGAACGCATCGATTGGCTGCCGGGCTTTGCGTTTCGCGGCCCGCACACATTGCCGATCACGTTTGATGCAATGTGAAGAGAAATCTCCACCAGAGCACGCACTATCTGCCTGCGCGGAGCGCGGGCAGATAGTGCGTGCTCTGGGTTAATCTCTGTGAGCTCGCGCGCGAAACACAGCCAATTGGCGGAAATTTCGTGAGCAATGGAATGTGCGGGGCGCGGGACGGTGAATATTACCGACTTAAAACATTACTATGGCAGGCTCTCGCGCAGGATATTGCGCACCGCGCGCCATCCGATCAACTGCACACCGGTGCGTTGCAGGTGATTGCGCAGCTCTGGGCTGCTAAACGCGGCGTGGTCTGCGACGCGGGCGCGCCAATCGACCGGCGTCAGGGCGCGCAACTCAGGGGTGTCGACAGCCGGATGCAGGAGCACATAGCTCAAACCGGCTGGCAGTTCATCGAACACCCGTTGCGCCTCTGCCACACGATCTTCGTGACGATCGAGGGGCATCATGGTGACATGGTCGACCAGTGGCAACCCTTGCGCTTCGAGATCCCGCTGCAAGGCCAGCCAGCCGTCGGCCCAGGAGCGCGCCATCGAGGCGCCGATTCCGGACGGTGCATCGACCCGAGGCACGAAATTTGGCGCGCGCGCAGCTGCCCCGGCTGCCAGATAGCCCGGCATAAACGCGGCGCTAAACGAGGCGCCCATGTGCGAGTCGACATGGGTCACATCGATGCCGGCCGCCAGCGCCTGATTGAGCTGGGCGAGCTGTTCGATCGCCACCGCTTCTGGATTTCCCGCGGCTTGCACAGCCGCGCTGGTGCGATGCAGATAGCCCTCGTTGTCCAGCAAACCGCTGGCGCGGTCACGCGTGCTGATCGGCCCCCAGCGATAGCTATCGTATTCGGCGGTAAGCGTGATATGCACGCCGATATCGGCTTCCGGTGAGCGCCGCGCCCACGCCGCGACGGCCGGGAACCACGCGCACGGCACCATGGTGGCGCAGGACGTGACCACCCCGGCTGAGAAAAGATCGTCGATCGCCGGCAGGCTGGCCTGATATGCGCCGATGTCGTCGGCATGCACGATGGCGACGCGGTCAGTCGCGCTAAAGCCAAGTTTTTTGAGAATGGGGTTCATCAACGTGATCTTACTGTGCATTCCGAAAGAACAGCGTGCCCGTGTCGCCGGGCGCGTAGCCAATCCAGTAGCAGGTGCTGCCGGGATAGGTGTTCGTCCAGCCGGGTTGCAAGGTCTGGCAGATCTTATAGCCGCCAGCGGGCAGATTGAACACCGCGGCACCGCTGGCGTTTGAGGTGCGCGTGGTGATGCTGCCGTCGTTAAAGCTCTCGGTTGTGACGGTCCAACCGGACAGCGGCGCATAGGCATCGGTCAGCACATAGACCGTCAATGCGACGGCACTGCCGGGCGAGGGCGTGGCCGTGGGTGGCACTGGTGTGGCGGTCGGCGCGTTGGTTTGCTGGTTGCGGAAGTAGAGCGTGGCATTGTCGCCGATCGCAAAGCTGATCCAGTAACAGTTGGCGCCAGGATAGAGATTCGACCAGCCGGGTTGCAATGTCACACAAATCTTGTAGCCGCCCGCAGGCAGGTCAAAAACCGCGGCGCCGGAGGCCGTCGTCGTCAAATTGGTGATGGCGCCGCTCGCAAACGACTCCGCGCTGACGGCCCAACCGGGCAGCGGTGAATAGTCCGGTCGCACGACGTTGACGGTCACGCGCGCGTTGCTTGGCGCGGGTGTGTTGCTGGGCGCGAGCGTCGGCGTGGCGGTGCTGGTCGGTGTTGGTGTCGATGTGGCCGTATTGATTGGGACCGGCGTCGATGTCGCGGTGCTGGTCGGCGCCGGCGTCGGCGTGGCGGTGCTGGTTGGGGCCGGTGTCGGGGTGGGTTGAACCGTGCTGGACAGCGAGACGATCCGCGCCACGCTGGGCACGCCCGCGCTGTCGACGATAAACAGCATGTAGTGACCGGGCGGCGCGCTATTGGCGTTGCTCGGCGCGGTAACCTGCAGCGTGCCGCTGCCGCGCGTAAAGGTGAGCGGGATATAGCGCTCTTCCTGGTTTGCGCTGTGCGTGACGCTGCTGAGCCGGATCAGCGCCACCTTGTTGATGGCTGCGGCCTGCGTTGTCGCGATCGCAAACGACTGGCCCAGATTGAGCGTCGCCGGCGCGGTTTGAATTGCCGGGCGCGGCGCGAGCAGGCCGGAGCCGTCGGTCCGGAACAAATACGGCGGCGAGTAGATCTCGGCATTTTTGGCCAGATAGTTTTCAGTCTGGCATTCGCCGCAGATGCCGCCACCGGCCACCAGCACGCGGCCGTCTGGCAACAGCATGGAGATGGAATGGTATTGGCGCGCCACGGTCATGCTGGCCAGCGTCGTCCAGGCGCCGGTTGCCGGGCTCCAGCGTTCGGCGGGGTAGACCGCATTTGGCAGATCGACCAGCCCACTGGTGGACATGCCGCCGATGGCCAAAACTGTGCCGTCGGGCAGCATGTTCAGGTTGTGTTGCCGGCGCCGGTTGACCATCGCGCCGGTGGCCGATGTCGATGGGGTGGCGCCGTTGATGTCAATCGTGACGGCGCTGTTTGACGCGGTGCCGCCGCCGCCGGCGACCAGAATCCGGCCGATGTCATACATCGCAAAGCTGCCATAGTCGCGATAGAGCGTGTCGCGTGTGCCGGCCGATTGCCAGGCGCCGCTGCCGCCGGCGTTGAGATACTGCAGGTTCTGTGAGGGGCCGATATAAAAAACATTGCCGTTCGGCGCCTGTCGCAGCCAGTGATAGACACGATCGCTGGCGATTGCGGCGTTGGCGCCGGTCAGCTGCCGAAGCGCGCCATTGGTCGCGCGGACCTCGGGCACGTTTGAGCCGCCGCCGGTGATCAGCATCTCGCCGTTTTTGAGCGGTGTGACGGAGGGATACCAGCGTTCGACGGCCATGGTGCCTTCCAACGCCCAGGCATTGCTGTTTGGATTAAAGGTGTGCGTGCGATTGATGCCGGCCAGCGCGGCGTTTTTGTTGCCGCCGGCGGTGAACAAGCGTCCGTCTGTGAGCGTGGCGAACCCCGAGCAAAACAGGTTGTACCCGGTGTTGGCCTGCACATTCGTGTGCGTGTTTGTGGCCGGGTCCCAGACCGTGGCGCGCGTAAAGGTGTGATTGGTGAATGACTCAGTCGGACCGTCGCCGACGGAATCGTAGGCCACGACTTTCCCGTTCGGCATCAGCGCGGCATGGATTGCGACGACGGGCCAGGCATACGGTCCTTCCCATTTGCCGACGATGTGTTCGTTGGCGTCGACACTGCGCGCCGCATCGGGAAATGCGCGCCGACCGACCTGTGTGCGCTCGATCGTTTCGAGGATGCGCGCTTCCTCCGCCAGCGATGGCACAGCGTCGGCGTGGATGTGGTCGTCGCCATGGCAGTGCACGCTGCCATCAGCGAGGGTTTCGCAGGTGGTCATCGACTCGGTGGACTGCCCAAGATTCAGGATTGGCAGAAAAACCGTAGCGCCGCGCACGGCGGCAGGGGTGCGCGTTGGGCTGGGTTGTTGCGCGCGCACGGACTGACCCTCGCGGATCGAAACAATCAGGAGCAACAGCGCGATCGCGAGCGACGCGCCGCCACTCGGAGCAATTCGAGCAAACTTTGACACACTTCCCCCTACTGGCGTGAACCTGCCGCATCGCGCCGGGCGTCTCTGAATATCGACCCTCTCGTTCTACGGCAAAATACTGACTTGTATCGATACTAATACGCATGCAGGGCCTGTGGTGCGTTGCAAACCACAGTAATTGATGCGACTGCTCTGACGGTTCAATCAGAAAATGGTGTAATCGCCACCCATGCTCGACACCTTGCTCACCCTGCTCAAACGCGCCTATCAGCGTGTGTTTGCTTCGACGCCCTCTTCAAATGCAAACGTCCCAACGACGCCTGCGCCGGGCACCCGTTACACAGTTGCTGGTTGGAAGCTGCAGATCCCGGGGCCGCGTGATGTGTTGGCGCTCAACGGTTATCGCTCGCAATACTTCTATCTCAACCCGCAACAAGAAATGTGCTTCTGGGTCAACTGCGCTGAACGCGGGACCACTGCGAATTCCAACTATGTGCGGTCGGAAATGCGCCACCTTGCGCAGTGGCCGGTGCACGCCGCAACACTGCACCAGCTATCGGCTACATTGCGGGTTGAGTCAAAGGCCACCCCTGACACCGTCACCGTCATGCAGGTGCACGGTGTGTCGCCACAGGGTGAAAACGCGCCGCCGCTGCTGCGCGTCTATGTCAAAGGCACGGTGTTGTTTGCCGCGCTCAAGCAGGACCAAAAAGGCGCGGACACCACGCATACGATTATTGGCATCGCGCCAGCCGGTGTGATGGTGCCAATCGCGATCATGGTGCAGGCCGGGCGACTGACAATTCAGATTGACGGGCGCGAACGGCTGGCGCACGATGTCGGCTTTTGGCAGAACCAGTGCTACTTCAAAGCCGGGTGCTACCCGCAGGCCAACAGCGGCACGGCGACCGCGATTTTTAGCCAGCTGGATGTCAGCGTATGACGACTGTGCAAAAATGCCGTCACGCCGCGTCGGCTGCGGGCGGCGGAGGTTTCAGGCGGTGCTCGAGATGCGCGATAAACCAGGTGACGACGGTCTCGGTCACCCCGGCGCGCGCGCCAAATTGCAGGCGTTGTCCGACAGCGTTGAGGGGAAAGGCTTCGATCACGACGACGCTTGGCCCGTCTTCGGCTTGCGTGATCACAACGTCGAGCTGCGTGCGATCGCCCAGCACCTTGCCGAGGATTTTCTTGTCAAACTTGATCTGCAGCGTGCCGGCCGCGGCATCCTGTTTGGCCAGCTTGCCGCCCAGCCCCTCAATGGCGCCGAGCGCGGCCTGGCGCACGGCATCGGCGGCGGCCTCGTAGCTGCGGGTCTCTTGAACGAATAGCGACATGGTGTTATGCCTCCGGCGGCGACCAGCCGGTCGCGATCAACTCGGCCTCGGCTTCGCGCGTCCACAAGTCATGTGGCCCTAATTTTGCGGCGATCGCCGGCAACTGCAGCGCCAGCTGATCCAGCCCCAGCAACGGCAAATCCATGATCTGCGGGAAGATCACGATCTTGCCGGCGTAGCGGCCTTCGGCCAGCGCCCGAATGCCCTCGCGCGCGGCGCGCATCCCGCCAATCGCCGCCACCGAACGCGCGGGCGACAACGCGCCGTTCTCCGCGCTCTGCATCACCAGCGCCTGATCGCGAATCGTCAACCCCGATGTGCCGGTGTACTGCGCGTTGCCGAGATACACATTGCTCAGATTCAGCGGCGCAAACGTGCCGTTGGGCACGCCGGCAAACAAAATCAACATGCCGTCGGCATTGAGCAGCGCCGCGGATTCCGCCATCAGATTGGCGGCGGGCACGCACACGACAACGTCGTCGGCACCGGCGCCGCGCGATACCTCGCGCACAAGCGCGGCCAGCGAGAACCCGGGTTGCGATGAATCGGCGATGATCAACTGCCGATTGCGCGCCTGCGCGATCGGTTCGAACCGCTGCCGCAGCGTTTCCAGCCGCTCGATATTGATATCGGTGGCGATCACAGTGTTTGGCCCGGCCGGAAGCTCAAGCGCGCGCTGCAAATGCATTTGCCCCATCGGCCCGCCGGCGCCGACGATCACCGTCGTGCCGCCTGCAGCGCAGATCGCAGCGATTGCGCGTCTCGCCATACGCGGCGGACAGATCCGGGCCGCTGCAGCCGACAAATGCGACATAGTCATAGTGCAGCCGGCCGACATCGGCGTCCACCAATCCGTCCAGCGCGGTGGTGCCGACCAGATTCAGCGTGCCGCGGCGCGCCACCTGCCGCGCCAGCGCGCCAACGGCCAATGCCGAGCGCGGGTCGAGCGCGATGATGTCGTCGAACCCGGCGTCTCCGGTCAACTCGTCGCTGAGCGCGGCATAGCCGTCCGGCGCGAGGGTGTTGCGAATGAACAGTTGCGCGCCGCTTTGTGCAGCGAGCGCGTGCACGGCCGGAGAAACATCGGTCAGCACGATGCGTGCCGGCGCGCTTAGTCCAGCGCTGGCGGTATACGGCGTGTCGTCACCCGGCCGGCCGACGATCCACAGCGTGCCACCCACCTTGATCTGCAGGCGGCGGCGCTGCGTGTAAGCCGCCATCACGCAGCCCCACGGTTCGAGCAGCGCCGATTCGGCATACCCCATGTGCTCGGATAGCGGCAGCAGGCACGGGCCGTCGTCAGTCACCAGCACTTCGGGACCGATCAGGTGATATTGAATCAGACCGCCCGGCACCGTATAGCCATAAGCCGTGCTGCGCCCTTCCTGATAGATATCGGGTTGCACCGCGCAGCGCTGGCCTGGCGTGTAGCGATCGCGCAGGTTCGCGCCGACGCGCATGATCGTGAGCGACACTTCGTGACCGAGCCGGGTCGGTGAATGTGCCAGATCGCGGCCGTAGAGCTTGGGGTGCGCGCCGCCCTGTTTGACGATCTTCAAATCCGAAAAGCACATCCCGACGCTGTCGATCCGCACCAGCAGCTGATCGGGCCCGGGCTCCGGAATGTCAACGCGCTCGGGCTGCGCATCCAGTCCGATGTTCTCGAGACCCGGGCCATACATGTTCCAGGCCCAGGCGCGCCCGGGCACTGCGTGCATGCCGTCGTGATAGCTGTCAAATGTCTCGCTCATAGGGTGGGCTCCGGGAGACTCAGCGCGCGCACTTCGGCGGCGGTTGCGCAGGCCAGCGCGCGGCAAGCCAGTTGTTTGCACTGCGCCAGCGACAGTTCGCGCACGGCCGCTTTGACCGCCGGCACTGCGGGCGCGCTGACGCTGAGCTTGTCCACATGCAATCCAAGCAGAATCGGCAGCGCTTGCGTATCAGCCGCCAGCTCGCCGCACACGCTGACCCACTTGCCGGCCTCGCGCGCGGCGTCGACCGTGCGCGCGATCAGCCGCAACACCGCCGGATGCAGGGCATCGGCGCGTGCCGCGAGCAGCGGGTGCTGACGGTCCATCGCCAGTGTGTATTGCGTCAAATCGTTTGTGCCGATCGAAAAGAAATCGACCTCGCGCGCAAACACATCGGCCATCAGCGCGGCTGCGGGCACTTCGATCATGATGCCGAGCTCGACCGGCGGCGCCTGCAGCTCCGCGCGCGTTTGCTCCACAAGCGCGCGCACCGCGCGCCACTCGCCGACATCGGCGATCATCGGAACCATGATGCGCATGGGACCGTGCGCGGCCGCCCGCACAATCGCGCGCAGTTGCCGGCGCAGCAACGCCGGCTGGTTCAAACACAGGCGTATGCCGCGTTCACCCAGCGCCGGGTTGGCTTCGTGCGGCTGATTCAAATAGCTGGCCGGTTTATCGCCGCCGATATCCAGCGTGCGCACGGTCAGCGCCGCGCCGCCAAGCGCCAGCGCGATATCGCGCAGCGTTTCGTATTGCGCCTGTTCACTGGGCTCGACCGGGCTGTCGAGAAATAGAAACTCGGTGCGCAGCAGACCGACACCCGTCGCGCCAGCGCGCACACCGGCCTGCGCATCGACCAGCCCGCCAATATTGGCGGCGACCAGGATTTCCACGCCGTCACGCGTGATCGCGGCGTCGTGCGCCCTGTTTTGCGCCTGCAGGCGCTGCTGCAGCCATGCCTGTTGGGCGGCGGTGGCGGCGGCGAGCGCGGGCGCGTCCGGGTTGATCGTCAACGCGCCGCTGGCGCCGTTCACAATCACCGGCACTCCGTCGGCCAGCGTCAACACGGTTGCACCCGCGCCGACGATGGCTGGGATGTTGAGCGCGCGCGCCAAAATTGCCACGTGCGCGGTGGGACCGCCATCGGCGGTCACGATCCCGAGGAGCTGATCGCCAGCAAGACCGGCCAGATCGGAAGGCGCCAAATCGCGCGCGAACACGATCGCGCCGCCGGCTGGCAGCGTTGGCATGGTTTGCTGGACGTCTAGAAGGATGCGCAGCACGCGATCGCGCACATCCCGGACATCGGCGGCGCGCGCGGCCAGCAGCGGATCGCTCAACGCCGCAAGGTCGCTGGCATACGCAGTGAGCACCGCCTGCCAGGCTGCGTCGGCACTGGCGCCGGCGTCGATCTGTTGGCCGACAGCAGTGAGCATCTCCGGGTCGGACATCAGCGCCTGTTGCGCGTCAAAAATACCGGCCTCGTCGCGCGCGCCGGTCGCGCGCATCTGTTCGCCGAGCGCGGCGACGGTGGTCTGCGCGCTTTCAAGGCTGGCGCTCAGGCGCTGGTGCTCAATCAGCGCTCCCTGCGACGCGCGCGATTCGGCGCCGTGCAACGCGCTGCTGCGCAGCTGCAGCACTGGTCCGATGGCGATACCGGCCGATACCGGGACGCCGACAGCGGCCGGGGCGGGTGGCGTGTGCGGGCTTTCCCCGAGACCATCGGCGATCAACTGTTTGAGCGCGGCGCTGGCCGCATCTTCATCGGCGCCGGAAATGCTGAGGGTGATTTCAGATCCGGCGTTGATGCCGAGCTTGAGAATCGCGATCAGGCTCTTTGCGCTGACCGTCTTACCCGCGTGCGACAAGCGCACATCGGATGCAAATCGCTTGGCACCATCCATCAACACGCGCGCCGGGCGCGCGTGCAAGCCTGAGTGATTGTGGATGATGGTGTTCCAAGTTTGCATCGGTTATTCCGTCGTATCCGGGAGTTCAGCCAGTTCTTCCGGCGCAGCGTCGAGCCGCGTGAGAAAGTCGCCCGGTTCGTCTGTGATCAGCAGGTGTGACAACACCGCTTCATCGTCGATCGCATCCGCGATGCGCGAGAGCACGTTGATGTGTTCATCCGACAATGCCGCGATGCCAAACACCAGGCTTACAGGCGCGCTGTCTTCCCAGTCCACCGGTTCGCGCAGGCGCAGCACCGAGATGCCGGTCTGCAGAATCTGTTCGCGGTTTTCAAACTGACCGTGCGGGATGGCGACGCCGTTGCCAAGATACGTCGACATGGTTTCTTCACGCCCCAGCATGCCAGCGACATACTCGGCCGTCACACACCCGCCAGAAACGAGCAATTCGCCCGCCTGCCGGATGGCATCGGCTTTGTCGACGGCGACAGCATCCAGTTGAATGCGGTTTGTGGCCAGTATTGACATGGTTATTCCACCGTGGATTCGATTGTGCCGTTGTCAACGAGGGCAGTGATCAGCTTGTCAAACGCCGGATCGCCAAAGAAGTGGTCGAAAGTCACCAGGACCGCTTTTTGGGCGCGCGAGCGCACCAGCTTGGATAGCCCCTTGTGGACCACAACCAGCGCCGCGTCCTCGGGAACTTCGCGCGCGGGCGAATGCACCACGGTGATGCCGGCGATTTTTGCGGCTTTTATTTTTTTCTTGAGCGCGTTGACGACCATCAGGCTGGACCCCATCCCTGCTTCGCAGGCGATGATGATTGTTTTGACGTCGGCAGCTGCAATTGAAAGTGTCATAGGTGGTTTCCTCCGGATAGATCAAAGCACGTATGCCAAAGCGCTTCCTGAGAAGCTCCCGTCCGTTTGGCTGCGGGCGACTGCTCGGGTTGAACAGTCATCACGCCTTGGTCTAGTGCTCCGTAAACAAAGTTTGTTTGGGGCAAAATCACTATTCCCCTCGCCCGGCGAGGGGAATAGTGATTTTGCCAAACCAAACAGACTTTCGAAGTACTGGCCTACTGCAGACCTGGGATTGGGATGCTCATTGGCACTTCATCCTTGGTCGCCACTTCTGGCATGGGCCGCAGGCGCAGGATAAAGGCACCGACGAGGAACGACGCGACAGCGCCCAGCAACACGCCGCCTAGAACGGCAAAGTGCTGACCTGGCGGTGTGACCGCAAGATACGCAAAGATCGAGCCCGGTGACGGGGTGGCCACCAGGCCGGCGCCGCTGATGGTGAACCACAGGTTGGCCGCCAGGCCGCCTGCGATCGGCGCCAGAATCATGATTGGCTTGGCGAGCACATACGGGAAGTAGATCTCGTGGATGCCACCAAGAAAGTGAATGATCATCGCGCCGGGTGATGAACTCTTCATCATGCCCTTGCCTGCCACGTAGTAGGCGGCCAGCAAACCCAGACCGGGGCCGGGGTTGGTTTCAAGCAGGAAGTGAATCGCGCGTCCAGTGTCTTTGGCCGCCGCAACGCCAAGCGGCGCAAGTACACCGTGGTTGAGCGCATTGTTCAGGAACAACACTTTTGCCGGCTCGATGATCAAGGCCGCCAGCGGCAGCAGCCGCGCGGTCACCAGTGCATTGACGATGTTGCCAGCGACCGCGCTGACACCCTGCACGAAGGGGCCGATCACGAGCATGCCGATCAGCACAAGAATCAGGCCAAGGATGCCGGCTGAAAAGTTGTTGATCAACATTTCAAAACCGACCGGCGCCTTGTCTTCAAGAGCGCCATCGACCTTCTTCATCAACCAGCCGCCGATTGGGCCGGCGATCATGCCGCCGAGAAACTGCGGGATATCGGAACCAGCGATGACGCCCATGGTCGCCACTGCGCCGATCACGCCGCCGCGATGACCATGAATCATTTTGCCGCCGGTGTAGCCGATCAGGATCGGCAACAGGTTGACGATCATGGGTCCGACGACTTTGGCAAAAGTCTCATTTGGAATCCAGCCGGTTGGGATGAACAGCGCTGTAATCAGACCCCAGGCGATAAAGGCGCCCATGTTGGGGATGATCATGCCCGCCAAAAATCCGCCGAAACTTTGTAGACGTTCTCGCATGACTAAGTCTCCTAGGCCGTCCGTGTTGTAAACACATTGCGACGGCAACTCACAAATATAAAAATAAATTCTGCGCGGGTCCTGCAACGATGACTGTTGGCGGATTCAGGACATCCTTATGCCTACACTAGTGCTGCGAAAACATGGTTTCTAAAATTGGCAAAATCGCTATCCCCCCGCATCGCGGGGGATAGCGATTTTGCCCTCCTTCAGAAATCAGGTTTTTGTTGCATTAGTAATGCGTCAAAGCAAACAGTTTTGGTGCCGAATTCACCATCCCCGCGCGGAGCGCGGGGATGGTGAATTCGGCCAAAGATTAAGCTTTGCTTTAACAGACAACTGGGGGTTTTGCATATTTTGTTCTAGTTAACGACTTATAGGCAGGCCTCCTGCTTCTCCAGGCTGTTTGAGGGTGGGCTCAAGCAAAATCAGAGGTTCGGGCCAGCTCGCGGGTGATGCGCTCGATGTCCGCGGGCAACAGAAGCGGGTGCACCTGAATGACGCTGGTCTGTCTGCTGATCTCTTCTGGCAATGGAATCGTTGCGATGATGAGCTGATTCGCGACCAACTTCTCCTTCATCAAGTCACGCAACGGCACGACGCGAAACCCGCCAAGGCGGGGGAAATAGACTTTCAGGCGAGCGACCAGCAACTGCGCCGTTGCCATGCCGCTCGGGCAGACCACAATGACACTGCGCTCGTCATCCTGGCACTCTCGGATATAAGCGGCGCGCAGCAACAACGCCAGCCCGCCGTTCTCGCGTTCGGGCAGGGTGATGTCGATGCGTTCGCTGATCAGGTTGCGCAGCGCCTGCAAGGCCGCCGACTCGTGCTCGTTCTCAGCGGTGAGCGGGCCGGGCTGCAAAAGCGCCGTCATCGGCAGCGAAAAGCGTTGGCGCAGACAGGCGGGGATGACGTGGTTGACGATGCCGTCGCGCAACATTTGATCGCGCGCCAGGCGCGGCCGGCCATAGGCCGCAGCAACATGGTGCATCACCTCGTCGACGAGCAACACATACGGGATGCCGATCCCCATGTCGCCGGGCCAGCCTTCATTGCGTGGCGCGGACAAGAGATACATGCAGACCCAGGCGATCTCTGCTTCGGACGCGCGCGCCGGCCACTGCGAGCTCAACCGCGACACCAGGCGAGCGGCGATCTCCCAGACATCAAGGCGTTTAAGCCAGGCGTGCAAATCGGGGTCGATAGGCACCACGCGGTTGGCCTGCACGCGCTCGGCTTGAATGGCAAAGGCGAGCGCCAGATACAGCACCGCATCATCGGAGAAGCGGCCGCCCAGCTGGGCCTCTGCTTCGGCGACCAGTGCCAGGCTATTGCGCGTGTCGAATCTGCGCATGAGTTCGTGCGCATCTTCAAAAATGGGCAACGCAGCGGGGTCGCCAGTGAGTGCCGATGTCAATCCGGTGACATGCGTCAGGTGCACGAGCGGGGCGTTTTGCACCGCGCCTTCCCACAACAGCTGTGTCAAAGCCTGCCGCCGCGCAGACTCGCCTGCCTTGATGTGCACACCGAAGTTGGGTTTGCTCTCGAGCACCACGCCCTGTGATTCACACCAGGTTTCGACGTATTTCAGGTCTTTGATGATCGTGGTGCGCGACACGCGGGTTTTTTGCTGCAGCGCACTTAGCTTGTAAGGCGACTGCGCGGTCAAAAGCAAGAACGCCAGCAATTGCTGGCGTTGTTTGTTTGACAGGATGAGATCGAAATCGCGCGCGGCCGTAAACTCTTCTGAAAAGGCCGCGCGCAATTGCAGCGTGCAATCGATTTGTGCGCCGGCGTGCGGCGTGATGCGCAGCGCGGCATCTTTGTTGGCCAGGCTGCGCGCAAGCACTTTCAGGTCGTAATTCACCTGACGCACCGTCATCCCGAGGCGCGCCGCCACCACAGCAGGCTTCAGAGGCGCACTTGCCTCGAGCAATATCAACAGCACATTTCGCTGTCGGGTGGTCAGTACGTTTGCACGCACAGGCGAATCAACGCGCATGATTTATGTTGCGTCGGCGACAAGGCGATCGCGCAACATGAGAACAATCTTAGCGAGATTATGCCGACATGCACATCGGATTCATGCACCTTTTCGTCGCTTTGCGCTACCAAGCATGTACTATTTACTGTTATGTAGGTTGCTGCTGCATAACAGCGCGTCTCGCAAACATAATGCGCTGATGTTGACTGCATCAGGGCAGTGCCGAAAACGGGATTCCGGCGCGGTTGGCATGGGAACGGTCACCAGGTCACGAGCAAGCTTTGCCCGTGGACTTTTGGCATCATGAAGGCCGCGCTGGCAAAGGCAGGTTGCGTATTTTCCGAGCGATAGGCGGCCCAGCGAAAAGGCCCTTTGCCAAATTCACGCGGTGCAACCCACCACTCGACGCCCGAATCGTTCAGTGTGCTGCGCCAACCCTCGACGTCATACCAGCGGCCATCACCGCCTTGCCATTGCACGACCGCGCGCAATCCGCGCGCGCTCGCGGCCGCCGCTGTCGATAGCGTGATGCGCGCGCCCTGCGTCGATTGCGGTACCGCGGCGACGGGCACGATCGTCGGCCGGGCGTTGTTGTCAATGGGCACTACGGTCGGACGCGGTGGCAAGCTTTGCGCACGGACGGCGCCCGGGCGCGTTGCGCATGCGATCGCGGCGAGCACAAGCGCGGCCGCGCAAATAAGTAGAACCGGTTTGTTATTGGTTTTCATGGTGATAGGTATGTGGGTATTCCCCGCGTCGAGGGTTATCGATCCTGCAACGCAAAGCCTTCCAAACTTTGCACCGCCGCTGCCGCGCCAACTACCGTCACACTGGCTTCGACACTGTTGTTGTTCTCGTTGCTCTCGGCCACTGCGCCGCTGGCGTTGCCCGGCGCATACGAATCGACGCGCACAACCACGCGGCGGTTGCCCGGCTGTGCGAAGCTGCCCGGCCAGCGCGAATATGACCGATCGGCCACCAGCGCGTCGCCGCTCAGCGTGATCGACTCGCCCGGCGCCAGCGTCTGCGTCACGTGCCAACTGCCGCCATAGCAGGCGGCGCTTGGCCACGGTGGGTTGCACAGCGCCGTCCATGTCTCGTTGACGACTGGCGCGCGCGCCGGATCGATATACAGCTCGACCCAGAACCCGCCTGCAGGCGCGTTGCCGTTGTTGCGGATCGTGACCGCGAGCGCGGCCGGCGCACCCGCGATCAGCCCGTCAGCCGGCGTGATGCTGAGGCTGACCGGCGCCAGATCGGGCGCGGTCGGTAGCGATAGCGGCGTAGGATCGCGGCTCAACACCGGCAGATAGATCGTGACGCGATTTGATGTCGGCGTTTGCGGAACGATATCGGTCGGCGTGCCGGTTGGCCCGGGCGTTTCCGTGACGCTGGGCGTCTCTGTGACGCCCGGCGTCGGGTAGGGCGTCGGCGTCGGCAGCGCGGCCAGCACGCGGATTGCGACCGCTTGCGTTGCAACGCCAAACGCATTGCCCGCGCTGACGGTCGCGGTGTACTCACCCACTGCCGCATAGGCATGCTGCGCCAGCGGGCTGGTGCCGGTCACGACCGTGCCGTCGCCGAAGTCAAACGTGTAGACGATGTCCGCGCCGCTTGCGAGATTCGTCGCAAAGCTGCGCATCACGTTTGGCAGATCCTCGACGATATCGACGCCCAGCGTCAGCCCGGCCGGCGCTTCGCCAACATCGACAAAAAACGGCGCGCTGGTGCTGACGTTTCCGTTTGGATCGGCCGCTTGCACGGTCAGCCGGTAGCGGCCGGTCGCGCGCGGGTTTAACGTAAACACCCACTCGGTTGTGGCACCCGGCGTGCCGAGCGCAGGTGTGCCGGACACAACCGAGACCGCTTCGACCGTTTGCTGGCCGTGCGCGTCTTCGACAACGATCAGCATGCTCTGCACACCGGCGCCATCGCTGACCACACCCGACAGCACGATCGGTTGGGCGCTCCGTGCCGCGTCGAGCAGCTGCCAGGTCTGCGTCGTCACCAGCGCGGGCGCGACGTTGTCGAGCGTCAGCGTCACCGTGCGTGGCGTGATTGCGCGGTTGCCAAGCGCATCGCGGCCAAAGATCGTGTAGGTCCTGACCACGCCGTCGGTGTTCTCCGGCACAGGCACGTCATAGGACCACTGGCCTTCAGCCGGTGCGTTCGTCGGGACGCCTTGCAGCACAAGCTGCGCGCGGTTGAGCGCGCCTTCGTTGGCGGCCGCGTCGACGTCGCAGATCACGAGCTGCCAGACACCCTGCGCCGCTTTGCCCTCAAACGCCGACAGCGGGTTGGAGGGTTTGCGCACAGTGTCGTAGAACGGCAGTTCGATGTTTTGTTCGCCGCGCTCGTCGGTGGCCAGGTTGTCGCTCTGATCGTTCAACAGCACATCGAGGTTTTGCGCGGCGAGCGTTTGCGGGAACACGAGCAGATCGACGCCTGCGCCGCTCGGGTCGATCAGGCTTGCGCGCAGATCGCTGCGATACGGATGACTCACGTTCAAGCCCACACTGACGCGCGCGATGGTGAATGCCTCATCGACCGTGAACTGGCGTATGACGCGCTCGGGGACGGCCGCGCACACGCCGATGACAGGCGGAATATCCCCGACGCTGAGCGCCGAGATGCGCGAGCCCTGCGTGATCGTGATCGGTTCGGTTGGCGCTTCGTTGAACGCGTAGGCGTCGTTCGTGGTTGGCGCTGCGCCGATGTCGATTGTCTGGCAGGCGCCGTCGCTGCACACATCCACGCTTTGCACGCTGGTGTCGTCGCTGACCACGCCGCTGAGTGTCAGCGCGGATGCACCCGTGTCTGTGCCGATGTTTTGAACGGTCAGCGTTTCAGTCGGCACGGTCGGCGCCTGCGCGTCGACGGTAAATGAGACCCATGCGCCAAACGCGCCCTGCTGGCCGAGAACGTCGCTGCCGCGCGCGCGCGCTTGCACGGTCGTGCCCTGCGCCGCCGCGCCAATGTCGATCGGGCATGACCATTCGCCGGCGCTCTGCGATTCGTTTGCGCAGACGGTCGTCTGTGCCGCGCCACCGGCCACGTCAAACTCGACCGTGATTGTCGGCACGTGGGACTGGTCGACGAGCGACCCGCGCAGCGTGCTGCCGCCCTGTCCGATCACGCCGCGTGGCGCGTCGATCGACACTGCGAACGGCGCCTGCGTGTCATAGACATAGTGCGCGGTCAAGCGGTTATACGGCTCGCCCGGCGTGGTCGCGACGATGCCGCAACCCGGCGTGACGCGCGCTTCCGGCGCGAAGTCGATGTCCACTTTCTCTGTCAGCGCGTTGACCACGCCGGTGAACACGAACACACCTTCAGCCTGCGCCGGCAGGGTTACATCGAGCCAACCCGGGCAGCCGTGCGTCCACGCCATGCCAGCGGGCTCGTCCCAGCTGATGGTCTCGAAGTTGCCAGGCGCGACGCCCTGCAGGTGCAGCGGATACGCACGCGGCGTTGTGAACGCGTTGTTGTAGCGCACGGTGTAAGTCACGCGCTCGCCAGGCACCAACGTGGCCGGCTTTGTGTTGCGGATGCTGGCCATGCGCTCGGCCAGGCTGACCGGTAGCTGGCCGGGGTTGCAGTCGAGGTCATACGGGTTGGCCGGGCAATAGACATCGCGCAGCCAGTCGCGTTGGCTCTGGCCGTAGGCCGCGACCGGCTGCTCAAGATAGTCGTAGTAACCGAGATACACGCGGTTGTAGGCGCCGCTAAACGCCGAGAAGCGCGGCACCAGCAGTCGCAGCGCGTCCTCGCGCGAGGCATACACCACGCCATCCGGCTGCGCGCCGAGCTCGAGCGTCGTCTGCTGCGCCGGGGCGCGGCAGTTGTTCGTGTCGAGCGTTAGCGTCGACCGGTCGCTCAGCATGAACCGCAACGGTTTGCCGGCCGGCACCGCGTTTGGCATCACGCGCGCGCTTGAGGCCGGGTTGGCTGCGGGCACGGCTGACCAGACGCGCAGTGCGTTGTCGTCGCTGGCGAACGCGACGATTTCGATCTCGGCGCCACTTGCGATCCCCAGCGCCGTGAAGGGCAGGGTGAACTCGGTCAGCGGCTCGCCGCTCGCGCTGTCGTGATTGAACGCCACGTCCTGTGGCAGCGCCAGGCGCTCCCAGGTCTGCGTCGCATCCGACCAGCGCAGCCAGTGCGCCGTGGTGTTGTTCTCGACCCACAGCGCCAGATCGGCGTTCACGCGATTGAGATCGGGCCAACCGGGCGGATAGAAGATCGGCACATTTGTCCATTCCTGCACCGGCAGCAGCATCAACGTCGACGGATTTGTCGCCGAGTACGGGTTGTAAGCCACATTGCTGCCGTAGCGCGCATACCCGGCGCCGTTAAAGTCCGGCATGTCGTCACGTTTTGTGTCGAAGTAGATGAATAGATCACCGTCGCGATCCCAATCCGCGCCGCGCCAGGCCACGCGCAAGGCGTCGTTGTTCCATGTCGCGTGCAGCGCCTGTGCTGCGCGCAACGCGGCGCCATCCTGCGCGGTGCGCGGGATGCGCAGGTCCTCGCCGAGCAGCGAGCAGCTGTTCTCGAGCCAGGCGGTGTTGCTCGCGCCGTCGATCAGGCCGAGATAGTCGGGCGTGCGCGGGTTGTCGACCCGCTCGAGCGCGCCGCGATAGGTCGTTTGATTGCCAAGCGCATCGATTGCGATCAGCAGCGGCTGCGCGAGGAAGCCGTCTTCGCCCTGTGGATACACCAGCGGCGCGAAGTTCAGCGTGATCAGCGGGTCGTTGTTTGTGGCGGCGAAGCTCAACGCGCCGAGCGTGTCGCTGACGGTCGTCTTCGACTTGCCGTAGTAGTAGCCTGTGATGCCGGCGTCGCTCGGGTTGCCAAAACTGACGCCGGTTGCGTTGAATGCCGGGATCAACTGGCCGCCGACGACATCGACGATGACATGCGCTGTCAGCGTCGTGGCGTTGCCAGCGCGGTCGGTCAATGTGATCGTGACCGGCGTCGCTGGCGCGCTGCCGTCGATCGCCAGCACGCCCTCGAGCGAGGCGGCGATCTGCCAGCGGCCGTCCTGCGCGATGCCGCCAAAGTGCTGCTCGCCGATCTGCAGCCTGGCGCTGGCCAGGCCGCTGGTGTCGGTCAGCGCGCCGGAGAACAGCACCGCTGGGTCGACGTACGCCGACTGCGTCAGCACGCGCACGTTTGCGAGGCTGGGATGCGCCGGTGCGTCAAACGTCGCCAGCGGCGCGCTCACGTCGATCGTAAACGTGACGGGTTCAGATTGCGTCATGGTCGCGCCTGAGCGCGCTAAGGCCCGCACAACGTAGACGCCCTCGCCGGCCGGGGTGTAATCGAAGCTGAAGCGCGCGCTGGTTGCGCCCGGTGTGATCGGCGTGCTGTGCGCGATCACGCCGTTGACGGTCACCGTCAGCGCGTCGAGCGCATCCGGCCCACTCGCGATGCCGGTCAGGCTGATCGGCGCCGTGCTGGAGAGGACCGCGCCGTCGAGCGGCGCAAAGATGCTGGTTGAAAGCACGCTGGCTGCGGCTGCGCGGACGCGGAATGGCTGTATCGGTGTGTTTTCGCTGAGCGTGGCGCAGTTGCCGCTCACGTCACAGACACGCATCGTCACTTTCGGAAGCGAATACGAATGCCAGCAGCCGAAGCGGATGCGGACGACGCTGGCAGCGGCGTTGGCTGCTTGATTCTGCGGCTGTTTTTCGTAGACATTGTCGCTGTAGTACGGACCATACAGACAGGCCTGCGAGAAGCTGATGCTGTCCAGATTCAGATCCATGTCAGCCACTTCGAAGTTCTGCCAGACCCAAAAGTCGTCGGTACTGCCAGTCCCAGCGGTTGACCAGGCGCGGCGCGCGGGTGTCGACGAGACCGGTCCAGCGTGTGCCGCTGTTGCTGATCGCGCTGTCACCGGCGTTGGCTTCGCGCGTGTTGAGCGACAGTTCGTAGACGCCTTCGAGCGTGTTGGGCGGCGTCAGCTGCCATGTCGCATGGCGCGAGCCATTGCCGCCGTTTGTCAACGTCGCCGGGAAGAACCCGGCGCTGGACAGCGTGTTGATTTCGCGCGGATCGAGCGCGACTGCATACAGCCGCGCGTCGTCCATCAGGCCGTTGAACTGCACGTTGCCCCAGATTGCGCCGCCGATCACCCAAGGGTGGGCGTTTGCACCGAGGCTTTGCGGTGCGGTGTCCTGCGCAACCTGAATGCCGTCGCGGTAGATCGTGCGCAGGCGCGTGGTTGCGTCAAACGTGCAGGCCCAGTGGTGCCAGTCGGTGTCCGTGAACTGCGCGGGCGTGTTCAGGTCGTTGGCCCAGAAAGCGCAGGTAAAGCTGTTCCACGAGCGGAACCCGATGTGCAGGCTGTTCTGCGCGTCCCAGTCGCGGCCGTTGGTAAACAGATACTCTTCGCGGTTGAGCGCGTTGCGCTTGGCCCACGCCGCGAACGTAAACGATTTGCCGCCGAGTGATTCTGCCGGTCGAACGAGCACAGTGTCGTCCGCGCCGTCGAAGCTGGCGCTTTGGCCGCCGATGCGCGCGTCGCTCTGCCACAAGCGCGGCATCTGCGCCGCGGCCGTGCGCGTGACGGCGTTCTTCCAGTTCGATCCATCGACCAAACCGTTCTCAAAGTCCATTGCCAGCAGCGGCGCGCGGCCGACCATCAGCCCGCGCACGCCGGCGCTGTCGAGCGTGCCGCTGATCACGCGCACCTCGTCGATTGCGCCGCTCCAGTAGCTGTGGTTGGTGCTGTCGCGCCCGCCGATCCACAGCGCGTGGCCGTTATACAGAGAGACGGCCATGCGCCCGTTGTCGTTCAGCGTGATCGTGCGGATCAGCGCGCCATCGATGTAGAGATCGGCGCTGCCTGGCCGCACCGCAACGGCGACGTGATACCAGCGCCCGGCCTGATACGTAAACGGCACCTCGCGGTTCGGTGAACCGATCGTGTCGTAGCTCGTGTTGATGTCGCGACCGTATATCCCGACCGAGGTGCCGCTGTTAAAGTACACCTCGAACGCGCCACCGATGACGTTGTAGACCTGGGTGTTTTGATGCACCCCAGGCTGCACCCAGGCTGCGACGGTGAAAGCCTCACTGATCACGCTGCTCATCCCCAGCTTGAGCGCGCCGTTGCGGTTGAATTGCACTGCCGAGCCAACGCGGCCGGGTTGACCGGGCGTTGGGCAGGTTCCATCGCATGTTGTGTTGCCGGTCCCGACCGCGTTGGCGTGCGACGTTGCGCCGCCCTCAAGCGGCAGATGCACAACCTGGCCGGGCAGGGCGTTTTGCTGTGGCAGCGTGGTGAGCGGTTTGAACTGCGCATCCACGCCGGCGATGCCGAGCACGTTGCCGCCAGCCATGCGTCCGATCTCGGAGGGCGTCAGCGCGCGGCGATACACCGCGGCCTCGTCGATCTGGCCGTTGAAGTATTCGGGATAAAGCGTGCTGCTGCTGCCGCCGAGGCGCAGGGCGTGCGTCCCATCGGCAAGCACGGGGGTGCCCGCAAATGTGCCGCTGCGCAGCGATGCGCCGTTGCCGTAGATCGTATAACGGCCGCCATCGACGACCGCAGCCACATGTACCCATTGGTTTGGTGTGTAGCTAAACGGCGCGTCCGCGGCGCCGCCAGCGGCCAGCCAGCCATTCGATGCGCCGATATCAGCGCGCAAGGTGTTGCCATATTGCAGCTTGAGCACAAAGCCGAAATCCGCCGGGCCGCGCGAGCCGAAGACGGCCAGCGCATCGGTGCTGGTCGGCTTGACCCAGGCCGCCACGCTGAAGGTGTCGGTGATCGGCGTCGCGAGCGGTGAGGCGATCATCGTCGCCGCGCTGCCGTTGAAGTCTGCCGCGCGGCCAACATAGCCGGCCGTGCGTGTGATTTCTTCAAAGGGCAGATACCACGCCGCATCGCCGGGCGTTGAGAGCTCGCTGACCGAGCCGCTCAGCACGGTCGCGCTGGTGATGATGGTCGGCAACGCCAGCACGGGCGCGGCGTTGGTCGCGGTGATCACACGCTGCGGGTTGATCGCCAGCTGCGGCGATGTCGTGTCGAGCGTGACCGTGCCGAGCGCGGCTGTGCGCGCGTTGCCGACGCTGTCCTCGGCCTGCGCGACGACGCTGAACGCACCGGTCGGTTCGGCGTCGGGGATCAGATAGTCGATCGACCAGGCGCCATTCGTCTGCACGGTCGCGTCCTGCGGGATGCCGGCGATCGCGCCGTTTGGCTTGAGCAGGCGCACACTCATCGTGCCCGTGACCACGCCGGAGCCGGCCGAGCCATCGGCCAGCGCCGGGTCGAGCGCGTTGCCGCTCAGTCTGAGCTGCCAGGTGCCGTTGCTCAGGCGAGTCGGGCGCACGACGGCGGCCTGCGCGTTCAGTGTGATGTTCGGCGCGCCGCCGTCGACGAAGATGTCGAAATCAGCGCTCTCGCTACGGTTGCCGACCGAGTCGGTGCCGCGCGCACGCAGCGCATAACGGCCTTCGCCGCGCGGGATAAAGACGCCGCAGAAGGCGGTTTGACCGGCAGCGGCGCCGCCGGCTGCGTCGCGGCAGGGCGGGGCGCCGGACCAGGCTGGCGCGCCTTCGCTGGCCGCCCGGCGCGAACCGAACTCGGCCAGCGCGATCGGCGAGGTTCTATCGCTGGCGAACACGTCCATGACGCGGTCGCGGTTGGACACATAGCGCGTGTTTGAGCGCACGGCCACGTTTTGCGGCAGGTCATTGTCAACGGTCAGCCGGAAGGTCTGCCGTTCGGCAACCAGTCCAAGCTGATACAAAAACTGCGCGCGGATTTCGCCCGCGTTCAAATAACGGCGATACATCGCGAATTCGTCGATGCGGCCGGTAAAGCGCACACCAAGCTGAAGCGGATCGTTTGTCGGGCCGATGTTGCCGCTGGTCAACGTGCTGTTGGCCAGTGTGCCATTGACATACAGCTGCAGCGCCGCGCCGGTGTAGTTCACCAGCACTTGCGTCCACTGGTTCATCGCGGGCAGTGTGCTCGTGACTTGATTGCGGCCAGCAGGCAACCCAGTGTGAATGAATTCCAGATTGCCAGCGGCGTTGCGATAGAGCGAGTATGCGTTCGCTTTGTAAAAGACATTGGGAAAGTTTGCCGTCCACTGCGCCGGATTGATCCAAACGCTCATCGCAAACGGCCCGCTCGGGCTGAACGTTGGGGCATTGGGGGCTTCGATTAACTGGCTGCCGTTGAAGTTCAGCGCCGTACCGGCTTTGCCGTTCGCGCCACTGCTAGGGCAGGTTGTGCAGCTGGCATTGCCGCCAAGCGCGGCATTGACGAAGCTCGTGCTGCCGGCCTGATCGTCAAACTTGAAGTTGACCACAGGCACATCGGCGAACAGATCGGCGACCTGCGCTGGCGTGACACCGCGCGAGGCCAGGCGAATCTGATCGACAAAGCCTTCGTAGCCGTTTGTCGCCGCGCCAATGCGCAGCGTGCGTCCAGCGTCGATTGAGCTGACTGCGTTGCCGCTGCCGCGCAGCACGTTGTCCACATAGAGCTTTTGTCCACCGGCAGCGCCGCCAAATGTGTAGAGCACATGGTGCCATTGCCCGTCGGCGATGTTTTGGCCGCCGGTCCGTATGGTCTCGATCGCCGAGATGCGCGTGTCGAGGCGCACTTCGGCCATGTGCAAGCTATCCTCGCGTTTGTGCTCGATCTTGATCCTGCTGGCGTAAACGTTTGGCACCGGGATCACGAGTGCGTTGTTGCCCTGATCGTGCGATATCAAATCGCGGCGCCAGACTTCGGCGCCATTCGCGTCATACAGCACGACGTTAAACGGACTCAAGCGTTCTTTGCAGCAATCACGCCGGTTAAAGATACGCACGCCGGTGACGAGTCTGCTGCCGCCGGAGATGTTCGCCTGCCACCAGTTGCCAAAACCGCCGTTGGTGTGGTTAATGCTCAGGTGATTGCCGTCGATCGCGGCTTTTGCGCCGTAGCCGGGGTTGGACTCGAAAATGCTGGACTGTGATGCGGTCTCGAGCGTGATCGGGTCGGTTTCGACCTCGACTTCACTCAGATGCAGATAGTTGTTGGTGGTCAACTGGATGCGCACACGCGCGGCCGTGATGTCTGGCACGGCCACATTGATTGGATTGCTCGCCGTGGCATTGCCAAAGAACCCACTGGTCCATACTTCGGCGCCCTGCGCGTCATAGAGCACGACCCGGAAGTTGTTCAACCTGTCCTGGCAGCAGTCAAATCGATTGAAGACGCGCACGGTTGAGATGCGCTGCATCCCTTCCGATAGATCGGCCTGCCACCATGCAAACTGCTCTCCATTGGTATGGTTAATCGTGTCGAGATTGCCGTCAATCACGCGACTGGCAACATCGTTGCTGTTGAGCGTACTGCTCTGTTGCGCATTTGTCAGCGCACGCAGACTGGGCGTGCCGACGTCCAGCGTGGCCGCGAGATTGCCGTTGCCGTCGATCGAGACGCTGCGATCACTATTGCCAATTTGAAACAGCGTGCGATTGGCGGTTGTGGTTTTAACCCACAGGCTGACCGTGTTCTCCTGATTGCCGCCGTTCCATGGCGCGGCCAGCGTCTGTCCGCCGACAAACTGTAGGCCTTGGGCGATGCGGCCGTTGACGCCCGCAGTGGGGCAGGCCGGGGGCGTGCAGGTGAATTTTGTTGTGCCGACTTCGTCGCGGAACTCGCTTGAGCCCGGCGGCTCGTCCATGCGCAGCAGCAGACCGCCGCGTGCGAGATCATATTGCGCCAGCATCTCGTCGGCGTTGAGCGCGCGTTTGAACGCCGCGACCTCATCAAGGCCGCCGTTGAACGCGGTCGCGTCGAGATTGCTGATCGTCCAGTGGATCGTGGCCGCGGTGTCGTTGTTACCTTGCTGGTTGTAGTCGCCGTTCCCATCGAGGCCGTTCAACGTGCGTCGCACGAGTGTCTCATCGCCGCCGTCATCGTCGCAGTCGCCACCTTCGTCGTCCTCGAACATCCAGAAACGCTGACCGATCGTCCACGAAAAGTTGTCCCAGCCGCCGGGGAAGCCGTGCTCCTCGCCGGTGTCCCAGTTGTCGTTGAAATGGCAAGGGCGGCCGGGATGATCGACCAACACGACCGCGCCTTCGGCATCATCGCCCGCGTCGCCTTCGCTATCGACGCGCACCTTTCTGAAATTGACCGTCCAATTGATGTCGGTGCGGCCGAGCAGCAGCGAATGGTCGCTGGCGTTGGGCCGTTTGCCCGAGAGCGCAGCGCTGTTGTGCACTTCGAGGCCGTTGACAAAGAAACGCACCGTTGTGCCATCAAACGTGGCGGCGATGTGCTGCCAGACGTCTGTTGTCAGCACGTTGTTCGGCGTCTCCACATACTCCCAACCTGAACTTGTGCCGAAGCCGAATCGCAGCTTGCGTCCAACGCGCTGCAGGGCAGGAGGTGAGTTCGCGCTGCCGCTATCGCGGCCAATCAGGCCTTGCGGGTAGGTGTCTATGCCAAACAAGCCTAGAAACATGTTGCGCGGTCGGATCCACATCATCAGCGACAGGTTGCCGTCGTTGAAGTTCAAAGACGAGCTGCTGTCGATGCGCAGATAATCGTTGTCGGTGCGTCCGTCGCCAGGCGTGTAAAACACCACACCGGCGCCGTTGACGCCGCCTTGGTTGAGCTGCGGACAGCGGTCACCCTCGCAGACCGCGTCGTTGCGCGCCGATGACTTATCGGTGGCGCGGTTCGATGCACCGCCTTCGAAGTCCAGCCGAAGCACCGGCAGCGCGGCCAGCGCGCCAATCTCGCTGCTGGTCAACATGCGGTTAAACACGCGCACATCGTCCATCGCGCCGTTGAAATAGGGGTCGGTGAAGTTTGAACGACCCAGCCAGTTGTTGCCCGCCCGCAGGCTCGCTGGCGCAATCGACATCGCGCCGCTGCCGGCTTCCACACCATTTACATACAGGCGCGCATTGTTCGCGGCGCTATCCAGCGCGACCGCGACATGCACCCATGTATTGAGCGGCAACGCCGATGCGGCACTGACGCCCTGCCAGCCAACCGCGCCGGGCGGATCGGCTTGAAAACGAAACTTGCCGTCACCGGCTTGCGGTGACAACACCATGTAGTTGTCATCCCCGGTGCCAAAGTCAAAGATACGCTGCCAGCTGCCGCCGCCGCGCCAGTAGACCCAGGCGGCAAAGGTCATGCTGGGGCCGGTCAGGCCGGTTTGCGCGAGCGAGACGTAGTCGTCGGCGCCGTCAAAGTTGCGGCCACTGCCGCTGATACCCGGCACTGCTGACGGGCATGCATTGCCGGCGCACGTGCCGCTGCGCCCGGGCAGCACGCCCGAGAAGTCGCTGAACGTCGTCGCGCCGGCGGCTTCGTCAAACTTGAGCCACGCTTCGGCATAGCCCGATTGTTCGCGGCGATCCTGAATGCTGGCCTCGGCCGACTGCGTGAGATTGATCACGCCCGATGGCGCGTTGGCGTTGACGGCGATCGCGCCATTGATGCGCGTTTCCTGCTGCGGCTGCAACACAAATGTGGCCGGCGGGACGTTGCCCGAGGTGCCGTTCTGCTGTGCGCTGAACAGGCCGTTGGCGTAGCGGTTATACAGTTCGTTTTTGATGCGGCCGGAGTACGCCAGCGCGTCGTTTGGCTTCACGATCAGATCGCTCGGATTAAAGATGCCATCGCGGATCAGCGCGACTTCGCCGGCGGTAAGTTCGCGCTCGAACACAGCCACATCGTCCAGTGAGCCGTTGAAGTTGGCACCACCCCAGGCCCAGCTGCCAATGGTCCAGTCGCCCGTTCCGATAAAGTTTGCGCCAGCGAAATTCTGCGCGACTTGAATGCCATCTCGATAGATCGTGCGACGGCGCGTGACGGCGTCATACGCGCAGGTCCAATGGTGCCAGTTGGTATCGGTATAGGCCGCTGTATCCAGATTGTCAAAGGCGAAATCGCAGGTAAAGGTGTTTGAGCCGCGAAAGCCGATATACAACCCGGTCCGCACGCCATACGAGCCGGTACTAAACGCATAGTGATCGCCGCCAGTGCTGTTGCGTTTCGCCCAGAAGGCCACGCTGAACGATTTGTTCGCCAGCGAAAACGACCCCGGTGTGCGGATCGCATCATCGACGCCGTCAAAGCTGGCCGACGCGCCGAGCGGGCCGGGCGCGCCTGCCGCCGGGCAGGTCGCCGCGCTTGCGCATGCGCCGGGTGCGCTAAAGCCTGAGCTGTCGGCAAACGCGCGCGTGCCGGCAGGATGCTCCATTCGCCAAAGCAGCCGCGGCGCGGCCAGCTCGTTGACGGCCGCTTCGTAGCTCAGGATCTTGAGCTCCGAGCGCACGCCTGGGTGAAAGCCATACACTTTTTCGAGCGCGTCGGTGATGTTGTCGCCGTCGGTGTCGAGCTTGAGCGGGTCGGACGTGACCCAGGTCTTGAGCTGCGTGCCGCCGACGATGTCATAGACAAATTCCCAGCCGGTCTGCTCTTCAGCGTCGGTCAGCCCGTCGCCGTCGCTGTCTGTGCGGCGCGGGTTTGTCCCGGCCACCGCTTCGGGGCCGTCGAGCAGCCCATCGCTGTCGCTGTCCGCCGTGATCGGGTCCGCGCCGAGTTTGAGCTCGGCAGCGTCACTGAGGCTGTCGCCGTCAGTGTCCCAGCGTGAGTCATCCGGGTCGTTGCCGCCATCCGCCTTGTTGCGCAGCCCGTCGCCATCGGCGTCGATCTGGCGCTCAAATGGCAGGTCGCTGCCGACGGCCCAGCGCAGCGTGACGCCGCCATCGGCCGCGCCGTCTTTGTTCAGCGTCGGCGCTGCGGCAAGAAATCCGTCGAATGTCGGCGGCAGCACGTCATACGTGAGGTTCGCGTTTAGCGGAATGAAATTCGTGTTGCGGTCGGCCACGATCGTGCAGACCGGGACGAGCGGGAACCCGAGCGGCGGCAGCGGGATGCCAAAGCACTGCTGCGCGGGCACAGCTTGCCCTTCAGCCACGCCGAGCTCAAGCTGGCGGTTGACGCCGGTTTGCGACAGCAGGTCGTTCGACGAGCGCTGCACGGTCTTGGCGACAAAGAACGTGTTGTCTTTGCCGGGAACCGGCTGCCAGTCGCCGCGCATCGAACCGCGATCAAGCCCGCCATGAATGTCGCGCTTGCTGGGCTGCAGTTCGTAGCTGAACGTCGCATCTTTCAAATTGTCGTTGTTGTATTGCCAGAGATAGGGCAGCGCGAGCGGGTCAAACGGGAATGGCAGGATTGCGTCTTTGATCTCGTCGCCACTCTTGATCATGCTGTTGCGGATGATCGTGTTCTTCAGGTCGACTTTGACCGTCGTCGTTGCGCCTTGAACCACGCCCAGGCCGGGGTCAGCCAGTGTGAACATGTCCGCGCCATTTAGAAATTCGAGGCGCGCTGAGCTGGCCATGTTGCCGACCAGCGAGCGCCGCGAATACAAAAAGTTCTTGATGAACTCGGCGGTCAGACCGCTCAAGCCTTTGCAGAAGCGTTTGCCGACATCGCCTTCCGAGAACTTGACGCCCTTCGACTTGACCCCGCCGGTGTCCAGGCCATAACAGATGCCGGCGATGACCGCGTCGATCGCGGCGACCACGGCCGCAATAATCTGACCGATGACCGGAATCGCCGCAATGGCGAACATGATCACGGCCACAACCGCGGATGCAATCGCCTCGGCCACGATGTTGAAAAATTTGGCACTGCCGATCGCGACGCGATCGAGCGCCAGTTGCGCAATCGCCATGCCCCAGGCCACGCCGATTTCGAGCACTAACCCGGCGATCGGCACAATTTTGGCCGCCTTGCTGAGCTTGCTGGCGGCTTTGCCAGCAGTAACGGCCGTGGTTGCGACCTCGCCAAAGCCTTTGATGGCCGAGACCAATTCGTAGGTCGCCATCACGACCTGCACGCCGGTCATCGCGCCGACGACGCCCTGCGCCGAGCCGCCGTCGCGCGCGCCGAGCACGGCGAATGTGACGGTCAACCCGATCGCGCCGATCGCGAATGCCGCGGCTGCTTTGCCGTTCACTTTGGTGCGGCCGGATTTGCCCACGCGGGTCAGGCTGAACGCGTCGGCCCACTCGCCGCCGACTTTTTTGAACGCCGAGCCGATCGCTTCTTTTGCGAGCACCCCACGCGAGACGCTGCCGGCATTATTGAACGGCAGTTGTTTGGCCAGGTTGCGCGCGGTGGCCGCGTTGATTGCGGCGTCAAACGCGGCCTCGGCCAGCGGTTCGAGATGGTCCTTCGCAATCGCACCGGGACCACCGACCAACGAGGGTGTCAAGGGTCCGATAGCGCTGTCGGCTTCGGCCGATTCGAGTGGTTCCGGTGTGCCGCCGGTGTCCTGCAGCGGCGCGGTGCTGCCGCTCATCAGCGCGAGATAGATGCTCTCCATCAGCAGCACATTTGCCGCGCGCTCATTCTCCCGTTCCGGCGCAAAGAAGCGCGTGAACTCGCTGCTGAGCTGGTTGGCATAGTCGGCCGCCGGCACGTTCTGCCATTGCCCGGCGGTGTAGCGATACGGCGACCAGTTGACGCTGGCCAGCGTGCGCACTGGCACCTGCGCCGGGTCGAGGTTCAGCGACATGTAGCCGTAATCGCTCGTCGCGACATCATCAAGATCGAGCTGGCGGAAGCGCGTCTCGCGCGCATACAGCATCAGCGGCGCGTTTGTGCGCGACTGGCCGTTGTTGACGAAGTTCGTATTGAGCAACTGGCGGGTCTCGGTCATCGCGACCTTGGCCAGTTCGTCCGAGTTTGGATAGCTAAATGTGGCGACCTTAAAAGCGTTTTGCGCGAGCTGCCAGCGCTGCTCGGCCGTTGCCGTGCCGTTCGATGCGTTGTCAAATCGCGACTTGATCGTGGCCACGGTCAGATCGCGCTGGTTGTTGCGATCGCTGTCGCGGCCGGCCATAAACGATTTGCCGAGGCCGTTGGCCAATGCGTAAAGTTTCTCGTTGCGCCCGAGATCGGCGTCCGTGGCCGGGTCTTCAAACGCCACCGCGACGTCGATGCCGCGATCCTCGCGCATGGACAGGCCGGTCAGGCGCCACGCGTCGTAATACGTGTGCGCGACCGAGGTGCCGCCGTCGTTCATCAGCGAGAGCACCCAGGCCAGCCGGACTTCATGGCTCCAGCCGCCGAAATTGCTCGGGTCTTCCGGCCAATACGGCATGCGACCGGCAAATGCGAGGCGATCGCCGGTGTTCGGGTCGGTGACGGTGCTCAGCGGCACATACGCCACAACTTCGCCCGTCGACGTGATCGAATCGCGCATCGAAACGCCATACTGCGCGAAGTAGCCGGTGTCGACCATCTTGTCGGCCTGGAGGCCGTTCGGGATGTCGAAAAGCTGCACGCACAGCGACTTGCTTGCGTCGCTTTGGCTGACCAGGCGCGCAAACGTCTGCCCGTTGGCGAGCGCGGTGACTTTCTGCGCGCTGGCGATGTTCGCGCCGTGTGCGACCGTGTTGGTCTGGAACGCCGTCGACGCCAGACAGCTGCCGGTGACGAGCGTGGCGGTATAGCTGCCTGCCGACGAAAACGCGTAAGTCAGTTGCGCGCCTGTGCCCTGCGGCGCAAGCGACAGGGTGCCGGTGACGCCGTTGCCGGCGAAGTCTTGCCGCGCAGCCGGGGTTGTGTATTTCAGCGGCAACAGCGCGCCGCGCATGCGGATTTCGAGCATCGGCACCGCGCGCAGGTCGCCGTTGTCGTTGCGCGGGTCGCCGCTGCCAAAATAAGTGCTGAAGACGGTGTTGGTGACGCCGTTCGAATCGGTCATCACGCGTTGAATCTGGCCGGCAGTGTCGCCGTTTGGCCAGTCGAACACGTTGTGCGCCTGATACAAATGGGACGCCGTGATCGGGCGCAGCTGGAAGTCGACCAGGGTCTGATACCCCGGCCCGCTTGTGCCGGGCCGTTGCAGGCCTTGTGCAAGAAACGTCATCGGCTCTTTGCCGGAAAATGGCCGGCTGACGCGCGTGTAGTAATTGGGCTGCGCGATGTAGTCAAACGCGCGCGCTGGCGACAGATCCATCGCATCGAGCACGCCATCGTTGTCGTTGTCGGCGTCAAAGGCGTCGGGCATGCCGTCGCCGTCGCTGTCCGGGCAACTGGCATTGGCGTTGGTGACGCGGTCGGGGCACTCCGACGTGTCCAGAATGCCGTCGCGGTTTGAATCGGCCGCTGACGGATCGAGATACCAGCTGCGGCTGCCGGCGCTGATGAGTTTGACCTCGGCGCCATCGGGAATCAGATCGCCATCGCTGTCCCTGAGCGTGGCGTCGCTGCCGAGGCGCGTCTCCTGGATGGCGGTCAGCCCGTCGCCGTCGGCGTCGGATGTGTCGGCGGGCGCGCTGGCGGCCTGCTGCATGGCCGAGGCAGCAATTCGCTCAAATGGCAGCGCTGCCGGCGCGGAATACTGTGCGTCGGCCAACGCAGCCGGCTGAACTGCCGCGAGCGGATCGTGATTGGCGTTGAACGCCGTTGTGGCGAGTTCTGTTTTTAGCTTTGCTTCGATTGTTTTGGCCTCGGCGTCCGCCTTCTGCTCGGCCGCCTGAACAAGCGTGCGCTCGTTAAACGCGTGTACCTGTTGCGTCTGCAACAACGGCGCGACGGTCAGCGATGCGAGCAGCACGCCGATCGTGCCCGTGCGCACGCGGCGGGAGCGGCGCGAAAAATGGACCGCGAGCGCCATCAGCAGGAGCGTTGCCGCGCTCAGCGCCAGCGCGCCGCCGAATTCGCGCAGGTTTTTGAGACCATCCGGCGAGGTGAGCGTGTCGCCGAGCATTTGCAGTTGGCCGGTGACGGTGCCGGCGTCGCGCGCGGCCAGCGGGCCGCCCTTGAAATCGAAATAGCGTGATTTGATCTGCACCGCGACGCGCTCGCCGTTCTGCCGTTCGGGCAGCGTCAGGCTAATGCGCAGGCGGGCAGGGTAGCCGGCTGCGTCGAGTGCGAGCTCGCTGTTGCCAGAAGCGCCACGGAAGGTCTCGGGTGTGCTCAGGCTCATGCCGGGCGGGAGTTCGCCGCGCGCGGTCATCTGGCGTGCGAGCTGCGCGCGCAGGCTCTCGGCCAGCGCGTTGCCATCCAGGTCAAATGTAAAACCCGCCTCGGAGCTCGCCGTGCGGGTTACATTCATCGCTGCTTTCAGAAACGACATGGCGTCGCCGCCGGGTGCGACGATGTCGCCGATCTCGTCGACCGGTTGCCAGTCGCCGTGTTGTGCGCGGCCCTCGGTCACACGCACGCCGTGTTCGTTTCGCCGCACGCGCACTTCGAGCGCGCCTTCGGGTGTGACGGCTTCGGCGCTTGATATCCGCATCGTCATGGTGTCGTCGGCGCGGTTGATCTCGCCCGCGATCAGCAGCGTGTCAGTCTTGCTCGATTTGCCGACGTTAGCCAGGCTAAGCGCTGGATAGGTTGTCTGACGGATATCCGTGCTGAACTTAAACGCGTCCGAGGCTTCGGCGGCGCGCCAGGCTGCGGTCAGCGCCTGCTCGGGTGTCGGTCTGGGCGCCGGTCGGGCGAGCAACCCGAGCAGCACAGCCGCAAGCAACGCGAACGCGGTAAACAAGACGAGGGGCGAGAAACGTGCAGTAGCTGTAGCGCGGCGATTTCGAGGCATGTGCGATGAACTCCTACCAACGACACGTTGGTATGGAGGTGTGTCTACGACATCTGTATAGCGTGTGTCAACCTTAGAGATGGGTAAATGCTGCGCAAGCCAACCAAACATGTATTCGCGTCGATCAAACGATTGAGCATGAATTGCGTATGGGACACCCGACTCAGTCGTTTGGCCTGGCGCGAAAACTGTGTTTGTAGTGAAAAGCGCAAGCATGACAGGGGCGCACGCTGCCCGCTTGGATGGACAATGCGGTATGTCACACTTCCCTGCCTCCCAAACCCGCAGCCATGTGGCGCCCAACTTTGCCGTGCTGGCGCCCGAGAGTCATGTGCCCGCCGCCATCGCCGGCTGGGTCAATGCGCAGGCGGTCATCCTGATCGCACCGCGCAGCGGCGCCAAGTTCGCGGAGTATTTTGTAACGCTGACGACTGGTGCGGCATCTGCTGCGCCGCCGAAAGGAGCTTCGCGCTTTGTGTATGTGCTGGAAGGCGTGCTGACCTTGGCAACCGAGAGCGCCACACATGCGCTCCTTCCCGGCGGCTATGCCTATCTCCCGCCCGACATGCCGCACATGCTTGGCACGGAGACGCAGGTGCGCATCGCCGTTGTGGAAAAGCCGTATGTCGGCACGCCGCACGCGAACCGGCCCGACGCCGTCATCATCGGCCGTGAACAGGATGTCGCCACAAAACCGGTTGGCGGCGATGCGGATGTGTTCGTCAAAAACCTGCTGCCCGACCTGCCCGGGTTTGACATGGCGATGAACATCATGGCCTTCAAACCCGGCGCAGCGCTCAGCCTGGTCGAGGTGCACGTGATGGAACACGGTCTGCTGATGCTTGATGGCACACTGCTCTATCGCCTTGACGACGCCTACTTTCCAGTGCAGACCGGCGATGTGATTTACATGGCGCCGTTTTGTCCGCAGTGGTGCGCCGCATTCGGCAAACAGACCGCGCGTTATCTGCTCTACAAGGACTGGAACCGCGCCGCGTTTGAGTACTTAAACGCGCATAGGCCCAAACGGTTCGACACAACACCACGCATGAAAAAAGGACAATTGCCTAAAAAGCAATGCCAGACCTGCGGCCGCGATTTCGAGTGGCGCAAGAAGTGGGCGCGTGATTGGGAGCAGGTGCGCTACTGCTCCGAACGTTGTCAGCGCGCCGCCAAACGCCAGCGCGGCGGTGGTGTCGGCGGTTGAAACCGCCGCCTGTTCGAATTAAACGCGCTCCGCGCGTTGCAGTTTGGTCATAGTTCGGTGGTTCGCTCAAGGATGTCAGTCAGCGTTTTGTTCGCGTGATGCAGTTTTTGATCCTGAATGTATTTCACAACAATTGGAACCGAGCGCTCGGAAATCGATAGCACGCCATAACCATCCTGCCAGTCCAACGGCGACGCTGGTTTGAGCATGTTGTTGACGAAATGCGACGTTCCGCCTTTGAGCCGATGCGCCACATCGGCGGGGCACATCGTTGGGCGCAATGAGACCAGCAAGTGGATATGATCTTCGACATTGTTGTACGCCAGCAGGTGATAGCTCAACTCGCGGCATTTCTCGGCAATAAACATTCTTGCAACACGTTCAACGTCCGGCGTGAGTAAAGGTTTGCGGTTCTTTGTTGTCCAGACAAAATGAAAATAGAGTTTGTGATAGGTTTCGCGCGCGCGCCATAGTCAAACATTACGGCATAGCTCGCAAGTTGTGCCTGACAGTAACTGACAGTTCTGTCAGGTTTCCGAATCCGCGGCACTCCACCAACGCGCGGAGCGCGTAATTCGCGGGGCCGAGTCGAATCATGGCGCTGAGCCATTGCGGCGAATCGCAGCGAGACCAGCGCTGCCGCCATGCGTCCCAATCCGGCGTATAGTGCCGCAATGAAAACCTTACAACTTGGCACCAGCGGCCTCGACGTCGCGGAGATCTCGCTCGGCTGCATGCGCATTTCCGGCATGGAAGCCGCCAGCGTTGATGCGCTAATTCGCACGAGCATGGACGCCGGGATCACCTTTTTCGACCACGCCGATATCTATGGCGGCGGCAAGTCCGAAGAGGTCTTCCAGCAATCGGTCAAACGGCTTGGCATCGACCGCAGCGCGATGGTGCTGCAGAGCAAGTGCGGCATCCGCAAGGGCAGCTTTGACTTCTCAAAAGAGCATATTCTGACCTCGGTCGACGGTATTTTGAAGCGTCTGGCAACCGACTACATCGACGTGCTGTTGTTGCACCGGCCCGACACGCTGGTCGAGCCGGAGGAAGTGGCCGAGGCGTTTGTCAGTTTGCAGAAGAGCGGCAAGGTCAAGCATTTCGGCGTCAGCAACCAGCACCCGAACCAGATCGAGCTGTTGCAGGCCAGCCTGCCGATGAAGCTGCAGGCCAACCAGCTGCAGCTCAGCATCACCAACACCGGCATGATCGATCAGGGCATCAACGTCAACATGCAGATCGATCGCTCGGTCGATCGCGACGGCGGCATTTTGGACTACTGCCGGCTCAAAAAGATCACGATCCAGGCCTGGTCGCCATTTCAGTTCGGCTTTTTCGAAGGCGCATTTTTGGGCAACCCCAAGTTCGCCGAACTCAACAAGACGATCGATGCGATCGCCGAAACCTATGGCGTCACGCCAACCGGCCTGGCGATCGCCTGGATCCTGCGGCATCCGGCGCGCATTCAGCCAATCGTCGGCACGACCAGCCCGGAGCGCATCAAGCAGGTGGCAGCCGCGTCTCGTGTTTCAATGTCGCGCGAACACTGGTATGAGATCTACCGCGCTGCCGGCAACAAGCTGCCCTGAAGAAAGTGCTTAAAGTGCTTGAAGTGCTTGAAGTGCTTAACATGGTGGCGTTCAACACGTTAAGCACCTAAGGCACCTTAAGCACCTTAAGCACGTTAAGCACTTTCTCCCGCCCCCTGTATCATCCCGACCATGACCGCCAAAAAACTGACCATAAAAGAATTGCTCGAGACGAAAGGCAAGCGCCAGGTAACCGAGGTATATGTCAGCACGCCAGCCGAAGCTGCTGCCAGCCAGGCCGCCGGGCTGGACATGATCGTGACCTCCGCGCACAACGATGTGAAAGTCTTTCGCGAGGCCGCGCCGAACCTGTTCTTTACCGTCGGCATCCCGCATGGCGAGGAAAGCAGCGCCGACGGCATGATCCGCCGCGCGTTTGCCGAGATGCGGCGCGGCGCAGACGCGGTCTACGCGGGCGGCGTCAGCATGGAGTGGGTCGAAGCCATGGCCAAGCAGCACATCCCGGTGGTCGGCCATGTCGGCCTGATCCCGTATATCGCAACCTGGACCGGCGGCTTCAAGGCTGTTGGCAAAACCGCCGATGAAGCCATGAAGCTGTATCAGCGCACAAAAGCGTATGAGAACGCCGGGGCCATCGCGATCGAGCTCGAGTGCGTGCCCGACCGCATTGCGGCCGAGCTCACGCGCCGCACGCGCGTGATCATGCTCTCGATGGGCAGCGGCAATCAGTGCGATGGCCAGTATTTGTTCTCGACCGATATTCTCGGCACGAACGAGGGCCATGTGCCGCGGCACGCCAAGGTCTATCGAAACTTCAAAGAGGACTATGCGCGCCTGCAGCGCGAGGCGATCGCGGCTTACGGCGAATTCAAAGCCGATGTCGAGAACGGTGGCTATCCGGCGCCGCAGCACACCATTCCGGTCAAAGACGCGGAATACAAGAAGTTTCTGGCCGCGCTGAAGAAGAAGTAAGAGGACAGAAAACAGAACACAGTAAACAGACCGGAGGATTCGGCGATTTGTTCCGGTCTGTAATCTGCAATCTGTAATCTGTGTTCTGTCTTCCTACTGCCAACGCCAGCGCAGCGGCGTCAACCGCAGCGGCAGCGAGAATTCTTCCGCCAGCTGTTCCGGCGTGTAGCCGATATGTTCGATTAGCGCGCGGTATTTTGTTTGATAGTCCGGCAATGCCAGCGAGTCGGGCGCGTCGAGATCGATCGCGGCGCGGCACTGCGCGACCATAAAGTGCTCGCCGGTCGGATCCGTGTTGAAGTGCAACGACACGTTCGGGTTGCGCCCGATCGCGCGCAGCTTGTATGCAGCGGGCTGGCTGTAGATCAGAAACGCGCCCTCGTGCCAGACAAACCAGACCGGCGTGGCGATCGGCATGCCGTCGCCGCGCATGACCGTGAGCCAGGCAATCTGCTCATCGCGCAGGCGTTGTTCTTGTTCAGGTGTCAGCATAGGGGGTATCAGAACACAGAATAAAGACAACAGAATACAGAATACAGACAAGAGACAGTGCCGGCTTTCGGGTCTGTAATCTGTAATCTGTGTTCTGTATTCTGTGTTCTGTTGTCTTTCTTCTTCCTTCGCACTACACTCGCCGCATGCTTGAAACCACTCTTGCGATTCGCGCGGATGCGCCGATCGCCACAATTTCTCCGCGCCTGTATGGGCATTTTGCTGAACACCTGGGCCGTTGCTGCTATGACGGTTTGTGGGTTGGGGCGGACAACCGCGCAATCAAACATTACGGCGGATTTCGCGCCGATGTGGTCGATGCGCTCAAAGCGATGCCGACGCCGATGCTGCGCTGGCCAGGCGGTTGCTATGCCGACCACTATCACTGGCGTGACGGCATTGGCGCGCCTGCGCAGCGGCCGGTGCGGCTCGGGTTGTCGTGCGGGTTGCAGGTGGAGGATAACAACGCAATTGGCACACACGAGTTTCTGGCGCTGTGCCGCATGATCGGCGCCGAGCCGTATCTGGCTGGCAACGTCGGCAGTGGCTCGGTGCAGGAGCTGTGCGACTGGCTGGAATACTGCAACAGCGCGGTCAGCACGACATTGGCGCGTGAACGCGCGGCCAATGGTGCAGCTGCGCCGTTTGGCGTCAAAGTGTGGGGCGTCGGCAACGAGAACTGGGGCTGCGGCGGCATGTATGACGCCGATAGCTACGCGCGCGAATACCGGCGCTACGCCTCGATGATGCGGCATGTCGAGCCCGGTGCTGAGCTGGTCGCCTGCGGCCACGACGACGCCTGGAACGAGATTTTCTTTAAGACCAACCAGAGCAAGATGCATCTTGGCACGGTTGATCACTTCTCGATTCACCGCTACTGGCTGCAGAGCGGCACCGAGGCCGACTTTAGCGCGGAGCAGTACTATGCGCTCATGCAGGAGGCCGATGAGACCGAGGACTTTGTTGTCCGCACCGCCAAACTCGCGCGCGAGTACCAGCGGGGGCCGCAAGATCGGCATCGCGCTGGATGAGTGGGGTGTATGGCATCCCGAATCGCGGCCGTGGGGTCCGAATAACGAGCAGCACCGCGAACCGATCACGTATGAGCAGGCCGGCACGCTCCGCGATGCGCTGGCGGCTGGCGCGGCGTTTGAAGGCTTTCACCGGCAGGCTGCGGTGCTGAGCATGGCGAACCTGGCGCAGATTGTCAATGTGTTGCACGCGCCGATCATGACCGATGGCGCCGCGATGTGGCTGACGCCGACGTACTACGCCTTTCAGCTGCACAAGCCGCATGTCGGCGCGACGGCGCTGCCCGTCGAAATTGTGCACGGCGCCGGGTTGCCGGCCGGCGCGTCAAACGCGGTCTCGGGCACAGCCTCGCAGCGCGATGGCGCAACTGCGGTCACGCTGATGAACCGCCACATGGCGCAATCTGCGTCGGTGCGGTTGCGTATGCCCGCCAGCCGGGTCGCGCAGGCGACCGTGCTGGCCGCCGATTCGCCACGAGCGCAAAACAGCGCGCATACGCCCGATCGTGTCGCACTTGCGCCGCTCGCGGTGCAGGCGGATGGCGCCGGCGTCTGGCGCATCGAGCTGCCGCCGCACTGCATGGCCACGGTGCAGTTCGCAGCGTAGTCAGGGGTAAATGGAAAGCGGCCGGGAGGCGGCCCGGCCGCCTCCCGGCCGCACCCCGCGCCGTATACTCATCACACACGCATCTTGACCCGCATAGCACACCCTGCAGCGCCGATCCTCGACGAATCCACGCTCAACCGCAGCATCATCCGGCTGGCCGCGCCCGCCATTGTCGAAAATCTGCTCAACACCGCGGTGTTTTTTACCAACACGCTGTTGCTCGGCTGGCTGCGTGACCCGGCTGCCCTGGCCGCAGTCGGCGTTGGCAACACCTTTCAATTCATCGCACAGGGCATGTTTATGGCCGTGGGCGTGGCTGCGCTGGCGCTGGTGGCGCGCGCCTGGGGCGCACAGGACTTCGCCAGCGCGCGCCGCACCGCCGGCCAGGCCATGACGCTGACGCTGCTGTTGTCCGTCGCCGTGGCGCTGCCGATGCTGCTGCTGGCCGAACCGTTTATGCGCATGCTGGTGCAGGATCCCGACGCCGAGCAACGCGCGCGCGTCATCGCGTATGGCGTGGACTACACGCGGCTGATCCTGCTCGGCGCGCCGCTGGCCTATGCGCGCATCGTGTTGAATTCGATCATTCGCGCCACCGGCAACGCGCGCGCGCCCATGCTGATTACGCTCTTTGTCAACGCGCTCAACATCGCGCTCGCACTGGTGCTGATCTTCGGCGCCGGCCCGGTCCCGCGCCTCGGCATCCGCGGCGCGGCGCTGGCCATCATGGTGTCGCAGGCGTTGGGCGGGCTGATCTCGTTTGCGGCGTGTCTGAGCGCGCGCGTGCAGCCGCACCTGAGCCTGCGCGATATCTTTGTGTGGGATAGCGCGCTGGTCAAACGCCTGATCCGCGTGGGCCTGCCCAACATAGCCGAGAGCGCGGTGCAGCGCGTCGGGTTCGTCACATTTATGAGCATGGTCGGCAGCCTGGGCACTGCGTCGATCGCCGCGCATCAGATCACAAACAGCATCGAGTCGATGTCGTTTATGCCTGCGCAGGGGTTGGCGACTGCGGTGGCGACGCTGGTTGGCCAGTCACTCGGCGCGCAAAAAGTGCGGCTGGCCGAACTGTCGGTGCGCCGCTCAACGTTGTTTGGCGTGGCAACCATGCTGCTGGCCGGCGCGCTCTTTGTAATCTTTGGCGGGCAGCTGGCCGCGCTGTTTGGCGCGCAGCGCGAGGTGCTCGATCTGGCGTCGACCGCCGTGCGCATCTCAGCGCTTGAACTGCCGACACTGGCGATCTATTTCATCTACAGCGCTGCCCTGCGCGGCGCTGGCGACACGCGTTCGCCGATGCTCGTGTCGCTGCTTGGCGCGATCGTCTTTCGCGTGAGCGCCGTGTGGCTGTTGGCCATATATTTCAAGCTTGGCCTGGCCGGCGTCTGGTATGGCACCGCGATCGACTGGCTCGGCCGCGCGGTCGTGGTGTGGATTTTGTACCGGCGTGGGCGCTGGAAACGGTGAACATGCAATTGTGAAGATTACTCATGTCAAGACCTTGATCCTGAGCCGCCTGCACCAACCGCACGAACAATGGTTCTCGGCGACATTTCGAACGGTCAAAGCTGACTGCGCCCTTGTCGTGATTTCAACCGATGCCGGCTTGACCGGCATCGGCGAGGCCTGCGCGTATGGCGGCCCCGAACAGATCCGCGATTGGGTGGCGTTTTTGAGCGAGGGTCTGCTCGGCGCAAATCCGCTCGACGCGGCGATTGCCCCGGCGCCGCACTATGCGTCAAGCGCGTATGACTGTGCCGTCGCCGGGATCGACTGCGCGCTGTGGGATCTGCGCGCGCGTGCCGCAGGCAAAACCGTGGCGCAACTGATCGTCGATCTCGCGCAGACGCCGCGCAGCGCGCCGGCGTTGCGTGCCATCAAGCTGTATGCCTCGTCCGGCTGTCGCTACGACTGGGGCGACAACCCGCGCCAGTTGATCGACGAAGCGCTCAGCTATATCCAGTTGGGCTACGGCGCGATGAAGTTGCGCATCGGCACGCACTGGCCGTGGCAAGGCGTGACCGTCGACCGCTTTCTCGGTCTGATGCGCGAGCTGCACCAGAGCGTGCGCGCGACCGGCAAGCCGTTTGAACTTGCGCTGGATTGCAACCAACGGCTGACCGAGGCGCAAGCGCTGATCGTGGCAAAAGAGCTTGATCGGCTCGGTTTTGCCTGGCTGGAAGAGCCGATCCCGCAGACCGATATCGCCGGTTACGCGCGGATCGCAGCGTCGGTCGAGATGCCGATCACCGGTGGCGAGCAGTTCACCACGCTAGCGCAGTTCCGGCCGTATCTGGACGCGCGCGCCTACGACATCGTGCAGCCGGATATGGGGTGGTGCGGCATCACCGAAGGCCTGAAGATCGCGGCGTATGCGCACCGGCGCGGCATCAAGACGATTCCGCACGGCTGGCACAACGGCTTGATGGTGCTGGCCAACGCGCATTTTGTTGCCGCTCTGCCTGAGCCGCTCTGGAATGAACACTGCATGATCCAGGGGCCATTGCAGTGGGCGATTCTGGCCGAACCGCCGGCAATTCACGCCGGTGTGTTGCAGTTCACCGATCAGCCCGGGTTTGGCGTAACGCTGGCGCCCGATCTTGAGAGGCGCTTCCCGTATTTCAGCGGGTCGTGGGGTTTGCCGGTTGAACGCGCCAACGCGCCGCCGCTTGCGTCTGGCTGAAATGCGTGTACACCGGTGTCTATGAGCTACAAGAACACCAAGCTGATTCCGCCGCCAAATCTCGAACTGCCCATCGCCGGCCCGGCCTTTAATCGGCCGTCAAAAGCGTTGATGCGCAAGATGCAGGCCGTCAGCACGGCCACGGCCAGCGCCGAGCTGCACCGCATGGGCATTCGGCAGACCTTTATCGGCGGGCCGCGTCCGTTTCACCCGGGCAAAAAAATCGTCGGCAGCGCGGTGACGTTGCAGTTCATGCCGCAGCGCGAGGATGTCGCCAGCGGCGTCGATCAGGAGCACAAGGAAAAGTTTAGCGCGCTGTGGCATGTCTTTACGTCGGTGCAGCCTGGCGACGTGCTGATGATCCAGGCCTGGGGCAATCTGTATACCGGCTGTGTCGGCGAGATGCTGACCACCTATTTCAAAGGCCGCGGCGGGATTGGTATGGTGATCGACGGCTGTTTTCGCGACTGGCCGAATATCCAGGAGATTGGCACGCCGTTCTGGGCGCGCGGCAGCACGCCGAATTACGCATCGCAGGACAAGTTGTTTCCATGGGCGTATAACGTGCCGGTCGCGCTGAGCAACGTGCTGGTGCTGCCGGGTGACATCGTCATCGCGGACGACGATGGCGTCGTCGTGGTGCCGCAGCAGATGGCCGAGCAGGTCGCCGAGATAACGCTGGAGCACGAAGAGTGGGAAGTCTTCAGCCGCATCAAGCTGGCTGAGGGCGGGGACCTGTTCAAATATTATCCGCTCAACGAAGAAGGCGAGAAAGAATACGCCGCATGGCGTCGCAAGCAGGCCAAGCGCAAACGGTGATAGGTTGGGCGGTATCGCAGCCTTCACGAACCGTTTCTTCTGAAATGGGCGAATGTCCCGAACAATCGTGATATGCGCCTATAGCGCACAGCTTCCGAGCGTGCTAGCCTAAATTTGCCATGACAGACCCAAAATTTCGCGCCGATTACGCGGACCTTGAAAAGATTGCGGCACGTTTTGGCAGCGAAGCCGACGCGGTCGTGAAAATGTTCGACACGATGACGACCCACACCACGCGTCTGCGCGACGGCGCCTGGGTCGGCAAGGCCGCGACTGCCTTTTACGCGGAGATGGACAGCACAGTGCTGCCCAGCGTGCGCCGCCTGTGGCACGCGCTGAGCGAAGGCAAGGTGCAGACGCTGCGCCTGAAGACTCTCATTAAGCAGGCCGAAGACGACGCCGCGCGCGTGCTGCGCGACACCGACCCCGGCGCGCGCGGCATCGGCACTGCGATCGGGACTGCGGTCGCCGGCCCGCTCGGTGCAGCCATCGGCGGCGCGGTTGGTGCGGCGATCGACGCGGTCACCGGCACGGGCGCGCCCCGCAACCCGGGCGATGTCGGCTTCGATGCCGCGGCGGGTGGCGTCAAGCCGATCACAAATGCGCCAGGTGAGATGCGCTGGCCGCAGACGATGAACGACGGCATGAACGACGCCTGGGGCAAGTCGTTTCCGAACGGTCTGGCGCAGGAGCAGGGCGGTGTGCTGGTGCGCACCGCTGACGGCAAATACGAATTTCGGTCTGGCGCTGCCGGCAACACCGGTTCGTTTTCACCGAACTACGACGCAGTCAAACCCGGCGAAACGCTGGTTGCCGACGCGCACACGCATCCGTATGACGTCAGCGAGGGCGGGCACACCAATGTCTCGTTTAGCGGGCAGGATCTCGGCCGGTTGGCGGTGCTCAAGGATGTCAACATGAGCGTCATGCAATCGGGCGAAGGCAAGTTTGCGATTGTGCGCACAAAAGAGTTTGACGCGCTGGTCGCCAGCAAAGGCGATCGCGCGCTGATGAACGAAATGAAAACGACGTTCAACACCGAGATGCGCAACGCCAATGGCACATTTGCCGAACGCAACGAGGCCGCGACGCGCGCGGTGGCGAAGAAGTACAACCTGGCGTATTACCATGGCACCGGCGATACACTTGCCCGTGTCAATCCATGAAATCGAAAACAATAGCAATGATTGCGTTGGTGCTCATGCTGAGCGCGTGTGACGCACCGCCGGCCAGCACAGCGCCCGCCGCCACACCAGCGGCCGGCGCAGGAAACCTACCCATGAACAAGTCGAATGTGACCATCGAACCCGCCGGCGCCGGCCGTTGGCGCGTGCGCGCCGAACGCACCCACGCCGGCGCGAGCGGGGCGGGTGAAACGTTGCTGGCGTTGACCTATGCGCCTGGCACCGATGAAACGCCCCACGCCGGATATGCCGGCGCGCGCGGCTGGCTGGTGGTGGCGCGCGCGCTCAATGACGCTGGCAACTTTGTGGAGGCGCGCGCCGCTGCGCGATTTGGCGTCGATGAATTGGGCCCGGATTACGCCGACCCGGCCACGATTGATGACACAGACATGAAGCTGCTTGCCGCGGACGATCAGGCCACACAAGGCAAGCCCGACAACGCCGCGCGCGTGTATATCAGCGTGCTCGAAAACCGACTGGCGCTTTACAAGATGCTATACAGCGACGTCGTGCTCGATTGATGCCGGCGCCGCTTGCGCCTCCGGCAGTTTTACGATCAGCCACAGGCACGCGATGCTGACCAGAATCAACCCGAGCGACACAGTCATGATGCTGTGAAAGGCATCGACAAACGCGTAGCGGACGGCCAGATGCACATTCTCAGCCAGTGCCGCGCTGACGCCCTCCGGCGCCTGCGTGGCGCCGAGGTTGGCCGAATTCGCCAGCAGCTGCGCATTCTGTGTTTCGGTTAGCGCCAGCGCCGGCAGCGCGCGCGTCAGGCTGGCTTGAAATGTCGTCAACATCAGCCCGCCGTAAATGGCGATCCCCAACATCTGCGCGATGCGCGAGGCGGCGTTGTTCATGCCCGACGCGATCCCGGACAGCCGTGTCGGCAATGACGCCATCGCCGCCGTCGTCAGCGGCACAAATATCAGCCCTAAACCGATGCCGAACAGAATCTGCGTCGGCATGTAGCGGGTGAGATAGGCGTCTGTGATCGTCAGCCGCGAATACAAAAACAGGCTGATGCACGCGATAACGCTGCCGATCGTCATCAGCGTTCGCGCCGGGTAACGCGACAGCAGCCGCCCGGTCACGCGCGACATCACAAACAGACAGATTGGCACCGGCAGTTGCGCCAGACCGGCCGACGACGCGCTTAGCCCAAGCGCTTGTTGAAAATACAGGCTGATAAAAAAGAACAGGCTACTCATGCCCATATACAGCGTGAGCGTCTGCAGCGTGGTGCCTGTAAACGCGCGAATCTTGAACAGGCTGAGCGGCACAAGCGGCTCGGGCACGCGCGCTTCGTTCCAGACAAAGAGCACGGTCATCAGGGCACCGAGCGCAAAGCTGAGCAGCACGAGCGGAGACGACCAGCCCCAGTGCGGGCCTTCGATCAGTCCAAACAGCCAGCCCCCCAGCGCGAGGATCAGCAACACCACGCCCGCGATATCGAGCGCGCCGTGCGCGCGTTCATCGCGGCTTTCGGGCAGGCTGCGCCAGGCGATCAGCATGGCGGCCAGCCCGATTGGCAGGTTGAGCGCGAAAACCGCCCTCCACGACACGAATTCTGTTAGCCAGCCGCCGACGACCGGGCCGAGCGAGGTGATCAGCGGGGTAAACATGCCCCAGATGCCGAGCAGATACGGGCGCCGTTCCGGCCGCGCAGTGGCGTTGAGCGCGGCAAACCCGCTCGGCACCAGCAGCGCGCCGCCCAATCCCTGCAGCCCGCGTCCGAGCAGCAGCATCGGTAATGCGGGCGCGAGCGCACAGATAACCGAGCTGACCAGAAAGATGCCGGTGCCGATCTGCAACATGCGCACGCGGCCGTAGCGATCACCCAGCGCGCCGCCGACCAGCAGCAGCACCGACAGCACCAAAATGTAAATATTCTGGATCCACTGCACACCGCCCAGATCGATGTTCAGCGCGCGCTGCATCGGCGCCATCGCCACATTCAGCGCGCTTTGGTCGAGATAGACCAACCCAGTAGTCAAAATGGTCACGATCAGGACGGCGGTTTCTGCGCGTAATTTCACGCGTCAATATTAGTTCATTGGCGGTGAAAGATGCTTAACAGGTTGAACACCATAGCGTGCGGCATTTCAGATCCCTAAAGTGCTGCACGCACCCGCTGCACTTCGTTCGCCCGCCTGGTGATGATCACCTGCGCCACGGCCAGATTTGGGATCCAGCTCAGCCAGGCCACAACCCTGTAGCCGGACTCGAACTGCAGGCCGCTTGCGATCAGCATGCCCAACCACAATCGCAGCATCACGCCGGCGAATGTCAGCGCGTAGTTGCGGATCATCCATGCGCGGTGATTGGCGATATCGCCCTTCCGGATGCGTGTGTAAGCCATCGCCCCGCTAAAGAGCCACAGCACGGACAGGCTTGCAAAGCCCAGCCGGGTCGGCAGGCCGCCATAGGCGATCGTTGCCATATACAGGCCAGTCATGCCGCCAAACAGCACCGCGCCAAGATAGATGCGGCCTAGCCAGCGATGCAGTGGCAATCGGCGCGCCGTGCGCGTATGCGGCAAAAGCACAAACGGACCGATCACCAGCGCCAAAATCGACCCGGCAACATGCATGAACAACATGGCCGAGTTTGCCAGGTAGACCTCGCGCTGTTGCTCGAAGAAAACAGCCGGATTCAATGTGAGATAGCGGCTCGTGACGAACGCAATCAACAGGGCTAACAGCGTCATCAGCATCCAGCCTGCTTTTGCAGTCAATGGCATTCTCGTACTCATGCTGACCTATACGAGGCCCGCAACCCAAAGTTGCGGGCACGATTGACAACCCCTCAGGCACTTTCAGAGCGCTCTGCCAATTGCGTCTGCAACCACACAAACGCCGCAGCCTGCATGTCCAGATCGAACTTGTGCGGGCCGGGATAGAACTGCGCGGTGTAGGCCTCCGGCGCGCCAACGTGCGCGTAATGCCCTGCGATGCGCTCGTGCGCGGCGTGCATGCCTTCGAGTGTAAACAGGTCGTCCTCGGTGTCATATTGCACCAGCATCGGCGCCGGGGCACGGCACGACGCCAGATCCGGCCAGTCCATGTCGCGTGCCAGCCCATACGGATACAGCATCCAGGTGTGCGACCAGACGTTGTGATCCAGCACGGATTCATAGGTGCACATCAAACCGACGATGACCGTTGCGGCGACCGCGTCGTGCGTGGCACTCAGCATTGCGGCGCGGTTGCCGCCGCCAGAAAGCCCGATGCACCCAACGCGATCGACGCTGATATCCGGCCGCGATCGCAAATAGTTAAACGCCACGCGGTCTTCAAAACACACCACGCCGGGCATGCCGGTGCCGAGCAGGTTGCAGTACTTCGCGACCAGATGTTCGTGATGGCCGGCCGCGGCGTTGTAGGCGATTGCCTGCTGCGCAACCGCGTCGGCGCCATCCGGCACCGGCGCGTTTTTGACGCTGGCGCGGATGCTCTCCGGCATGTCTTCCAGCAGCCACTTGCGGCTGCCCCACAAGAACGTATCGTGCACCAGCACCGCAAACCCGGCCCGCGCCAGCGCGTTGACGTAGGCGCGTCCGCCGTAGCACTCGTTTCGAAACGCGACAATCACGGATTCCGGCGCATCCGGGCCATCGGCGATCTTTTCCTTGCCAAAAAACTTAAACCCGCCGTGATCGTGCAGCGCCAGCACGCCGGGCAACAGGCCTGTTGCGCCGGTCGGCTTGAAGAGCCATGCCTGGGTGCGCGGGCCATACCCAACCGACCACGAGAGCGCTTCGCCCGTCACACCGTCGCGCTCCCAGGTCGCATCGACGCGTGTATTCAACGGCACCGCCGGCTGCTCGCAAAACCCGAGTGCTTCGCGCACTTTGCGCTGCGTCTCACGGCCCGGCCGCGCCATCGGATACAACGGCTGCTGGTGCTGCGCCGCGGCGACCAGATCGCTAAACTGCCCGAGATGTTTGTAGTGTTTCATGTCAGTTGGGACTGTAGCGGCAGTCGCATATTGTTGCAACGCGGACATTCCGCTGGCGTTTGGAAAAACGACAACCGGCAGGCAGCGCGTAGGTTGCCCTTCACGCTGCCTGCCGGTTGTCGTTCTACGCCCTCACAGAAACAGTGCCTACTGGCATCCAGCTGTGGTCTTGAGCGTGCCGGTCGCACCCTTGAACGTGCTGATTGCGGCGTTGATTGGATCGGCTGCGGCGCCGAGCGTATCGGTCGACACGCCTGCGATCACGCTATCCAGCTTGGTGTATGCGTCCTTGATACCGCTGATGGGCAAACCAGCGGCAGTGCCGGTGTTGATCAGCCCTTCCACAATCGGTTTGACTGAGGCCAGCCAGGCCTTGATGTCAGCAGATTTTGTATCGGTATTGATCGTTGGCAGCGTTCCGCCGACTGCGGAATCGATCGCCGCAATTGGCGTGCATGCAACGGCCTTGACATTCAGAGTGGGCGTCTTTGGCCCGAAAAAGCTCCAGGCCAGGTAACCGATTGCAAGCACAGCCAGCAATGGCAACAGCCATTTCATGATCGAAGAACCGCCCGCGCGCGCGGGCTTGGTTGCAGTGCCTGCTGCACCCATTACGGCCGACGTGCCGCTTTTGATCGCACCTGTTGCTGTCGAGGCCGCGTTTGCGCCAAGATTGCCCACGCCCAACATGTCACCCAGTCCTGCGGGCAATGCGCTGGCGAGCATGCTCTTTTGGCCGCCTAGCAAGCTGGCCAAGCTGCTTGCGTTCAAGCCGCCGCCCGCAACCTGCTTGCTGATCAAGCCGCCGATCAGCAACGACATGATTGAGCCGAGCATTGATGACGAGCCGGATTTGACACCGGCCATTGATGCAACCTTATCAAAAATGCCGCTTGACTTGCCGCCCAACAGCATTGGCAGCAAGGCGCTGCCGGCGCTTAAGAGCGTGCTGCTGCCGCTGCCACCGAGCATCGAGGTCAGGCTGCCGAGCATGCCGCCTTCAATCTTGTTGTCTGATAGCGCACCTAGCAATTGGGTTGCGCCGCTGGGGCTGGACCCTTTGTCGGCAAATGCGTGGAGTAGCATTGGGGCAAGTGTGGTTAGCGCTGAGCCTGTGTTGGCCGGGCTTTCTCCCGTCATTTTGCTGGCTTGTTGAATCAGCTCGGGTGTGAGCTGGCCTTTTAGCATATCGAGTAAATTTTCCACTGATTTCTTTATTCCTATTGGGTTGAATACAGCGACAAAATTGCCGCTGTCATACGCAACGTTTTGCGCAGGTGTTATGTTGCGTTGTTGTACTAGAATTGCGTCTATGGGAGCCTATACCAACGATTAAGTGTTTGAGATAAATTTAATAAACATAACAATAATTGCAGCAAAATTGCGTCAAATGATGGCAATTCGCAACACCTCCAAATTTGATTGGCGCAAGCGTGGTTGCGTGCCGCTTTTAGTTCGCACATAATGGCACCATGAGTTACATTAAAGTCGCCGCACTGCGTTCTGCCGAATTGTTTCTCAATCATTTGGCCGGTCTGGGCGTGTCATTGCCATTCGATGAAACGCTCACAAGTGGACCAGACTCGCCTCTAGCCCAGCCCCTCGCGACCAGCATCAAACCGGTCGGCAATCGCTTTGCGATTCTGCCGATGGAAGGCTGGGATGGTGAAACCGACGGCATGCCGTCCGAGCTGACGGTGCGGCGCTGGTAGCGTTTTGGCGCGAGCGGTGCAAAATTGATCTGGGGCGGCGAGGCCGTGGCCGTTCGCCACGATGGGCGCGCCAACCCGAACCAGCTGATCGCCAGCGAGCACACGTTGCCCGGGCTGGTTAAGCTGCGTGAGACGCTGGTGCGCGAACATGCCGCCCGCCACGGCTGCATCGACGATCTGTTGATCGGCCTGCAGCTGACGCACTCCGGCCGTTTTGCGCGGCCAGCCGACAAAAAGCGCATGGCGCCGATGACGGCGTATCGCCACCCCTGGCTCGACAAAAAATTCAATGTGCCCGACGACGCCGTCATGAGCGATGACGCGATTGCGCGGCTGATCGAGGATTTCGGCCGTGCCGCAGTCATCACGCAGCGGGCCGGGTTCGAGTTTGTTGATCTCAAACACTGCCACGGCTATCTCGGTCACGAATTTTTGAGCGCCCATGACCGGCCAGGTAAATACGGCGGCAGCTTTGAAAATCGCACACGCTTTTTGCGCGAGCTGGTCGATGTCGTGCGTTCGTCTGCGCCTGGTCTCGGCATCGGCGTGCGACTGAGCGCGTTTGACTGGATGCCGTTCAAACCCGGCCCGGATAAAACCGGTGAACCGGACAACACCACCGCCGATGCGCGCGCTGGCTATCCCTATGCGTTTGGCGGCGATGGCACTGGCCTGGGGATCGACCTGCGTGAACCCAAGCTGTTTCTGGATGTGCTCGCTGAGCTCAACATCAAGCTTGTTTGCATCACGGCAGGCAGTCCGTACTACACCCCGCACATTCAACGCCCGGCCATGTTCCCGCCGTCAGATGGCTATCAGCCGCCCGAAGACCCGCTGTGCGGCGTGGCGCGTCAGATTCAGATCACGGCCGAGCTCAAACGCCATCGGCCCGATCTGGTCGTGGTCGGCACTGGATATTCGTATTTGCAAGACTGGCTGCCAAACGTGGCGCAGGCCGTGGTGCGCACCGGCGCGGTAGACAGCGTCGGTCTCGGCCGCATGGTGCTTTCGTATCCTGAGTTGCCGGCCGATGTGCTGGCCGGGCGCACATTGCAGCGCAAACAGGTCTGCCGCACCTTTAGCGATTGCACCACCGGCCCGCGCAACAACCTGGTCAGCGGCTGCTACCCGCTGGATGATTTTTACAAACAGCACCCGCATAGGGCGTTGCTGGATGCGGCAAAAGGAAAGTGATATGAACGCATTGCCATTGACCGGTGTTGATATCGGCGCCGCGCGGCGCGTTGGATTGAGCGTGACCGAATGCGCGCGCCGGGCCGGGCGATTTGGCTATGTCAGCCAGATGCTGATGCGCGTGCAAGCCGCCAGAATGTCCGGCACCGCCAACTGGGATTTCAAAGCGATGCTAGGCCGCCAGCTCTGGGAGAGCGCGGTGCACTGGGGGCAGTGGCGCGCGCGTATCGCTGAGCTGCGCGGCCACGAACACCTGATCACACAGCATGCGGATGGCAAACTCGCCGATGTCTTTGCCGAGCTGCTGGAAAGCCGCGATGACGATGAGCTTGCGGCCGCGCTTTACGGCGTGTTGTTGCCGGCGTATCGCACCGCGCTGCAGCGCTATCTCGACGAAACCAACCGGCTCGTGGACTACCCAACGGCGCGGTTGATTGCGCAAGTCTTGCTCGATCTGGATGCGCAGCTGGCGTTTGGCGCAGCATTGCTTGTGTCTGTGGACGAAGACGCCACGCGCGCCTGGCGCGATCATCTATCCGCATATCTCGACGCGGCCGGCGGCGTCGATGGCGTGCAACCCGAACAGCCGTCGTATCAGCTGCCGGCGCCCCGCTGTGTGGATGAGTTCTCGATCGCGCCGTTCTTTGCGCGCGACGCGCGGTTCGCCACAACCGTGCCCAAGGTAAACCCATTTGCCGAGGTCGAAACGCGCGAAGCACTGCTTTCAAAAATGTGGGTGCGCGCGCAGGAGATGACTGCGGCCGAGTTGTGCGCCAGCGTGCTCTACGAATGGACAGAGCTGCCGTATGACGGCTGTCTCGATCTGGCGCGCCATTGCTGGGACGAAGTTCGGCACAGCCTGTTTGGGCAAGCCGCACTCGAGAGCGAGGGCATTTCGCTGGCATCATTGCCAAACTGGGTCGGATATGCCGGCCACACGCTGCCGCACCCGCCGCAAAAACGTTACGCCCATCTTGCGCTGGCCACCGAAGCCGTGATGATGAAGCACCCGGGCGGCAAACGCGGCGAGTGGGAATGGGTGCGCGACAAAACCGGGCACGCGCTGATGACCACGTTTCAAGATTTCGACTGGGCCGACGAGGTCAACCATGTCGGTTTTGGACGCCGTTGGCTGCTCGAATACTTTTTTGCCGGCAATCGCGCAAAAGCCAAAGCCGTGGCCGACGAAACGGTGCAGGACCGGCTGGCATATTATGCCCAATACGCATCGCACCAACCGGCGCAGGGCGGCTATTGACATTGAGTTTTAGCCACAGAGGTCACAGAGCGCACAGAGAAAACTAGCTGCTGTTTTTTTCTTATCTCTGTGCGCTCTGTGACCTCTGTGGCTAAAACTCCCAGCGTGAAAACAAAAACCAACTGTGTTTGAAAATCGATTTGATTTCTGTCCGTGGTTATTTCGAAATGAGGCTGACGACGCCGAACGCGGCGCGCAGATGGCGCATCAGGCCGCGCTGGTTGCGACCGGCAAGGTGCGCCTCGGCGTCAATTGCTACGTGTCGCCCGTGGCCGGGTTTGTGCCAGATCAGGTGTCGGTTGGCGATGACAGTTATATCGCCGGTTATGCCTATGTCACCGGCGACATCACGATGGGCGCGCACAGCACGATCAATCCATATACCGTGGTGCGCGGCACAGTAACGATGGGCGACGGTGTGCGCATCGGAGCGCATGCCTCAGTGCTCGGGTTTAACCACAACAGCGCGGACGCCGAGGTTCCGATCTGGCGGCAGGGCGTCTCGGCCAAAGGCATTGTGATCGGTGACGACGTCTGGATCGGCAGCGGCGCACTGGTGCTCGATGGCATCACCATCGGCAGCCACAGCATCATCGCGGCTGGCGCGGTGGTGACAAAAGACGTGCCGGACTACGCGGTCGTCGCCGGCAACCCGGCGCGCATTGTCCGCGACCGCCGTGCGCCAAAGGCCGCACGCCCTGGTGCGTCGCTGGCTGCATTTGGCCGCCGCGCCGCCGCGCAATGGCAAGACATTCTGAAACGCAGCGAAAGCAGGTTGAACGGTGAGCCGGTCTATGTCAATGCGCCGGACGCGCCCGCGCCGATCTTCCGGCCAAACTGCGACGCTATCGAGATCGCCGCAGCCTTTGGCGAGGTGCCGCGTCTCCGCACAAAAGACGCATGGGTTCGCATCCTGCAGGCGTCGCAAGACCCAGTGACCGGCATGCCGCTCGACCCCTGGAAGGCGAATGAGCCGGAATCGCCGCTTGAAAACCTTGGCGACGGGAACACCACCTATCAGATTCTGTCGATTGGGTATGCCCTGTCGTGCCTCGGCGCACACTTTACACAGCCGATTCACGTCGTGCAAAACAAGCCGATCGAGGCGCTGCGCGCGAATCTGCAGGCGCAACCATGGCGCGAACGGGCCTGGGGCGCCGGCGCGTGGGTAGACGCTTTCGGCACCGCATTGTGGATGAACCGCCATTACTTTGGGTTGGATGGACCGATTGCGCCGCTGTTTGACTGGTTGCGCGAACACTGCAAACCGCACACCGGGCTGTGGGGCGAAAGCCGCGTGGAAGACGGCTGGCTGCAACCGGTCAATGGCTTTTATCGCTTGACGCGCGGCACCTATGCCCACTTTGGGTTGCCGGTGCCGCATGCCGAATCCGCCATCGACACGATTCTGGCGCATGTCCGTGTCAACGACGGGTTTGAAACGCGCAACGTCAACGCCTGCAACGTGCTCGATATCGTGCACCCGCTCTGGCTGTGCAAACAACAGACCGACTATCGCCGCGCCGAGATCGAGCGCGTGATCGCGCGCCAACTTGAACTGATCCCACTACGCTGGGTCGACGGTCAGGGGTTCGGCTTTGCGCCGGACCACACGCCCGGGTTGCAGGGCACAGAAATGTGGCTGTCTGTCGTGCATATCGCGGCCGATGCGCTTGGGCTGACCGAAGACTTGCCCTACACGCCGCGCGGCGTGCACTGGTTGCGGCCACCAGATTGAGCCAACCTGGTTGGTTCAACCTGGTTGGTTCAACCTATGGAGAAATTGAAATGACACAGATATCCCTGCCACTTGATGACGCTGGTTTGACGCCCTACGCACTGGGCGAACCGCGCGACTTTGGCGTGCCTGGCGGGCGCTTTACCAGCCGCGTGGCGTTTGCGGCCTGCCATGTCGTGGCCGATGCAGCGTCCGGCTCACCCGCGACGCAAATCGATTGGGATGCCACATTGGCCTATCGCCGGCATCTGTGGGCGCATGGGTTTGCCGTGGCTGAAGCAATGGACACCTCGCAGCGTGGCATGGGCTTGAATTGGCCGCTGGCGCAGGAGCTGATCCGCCGTTCGATCGCCGAGGCGGCAACCTGTGGCGGCGTGATCGCCTCCGGCGCGGGCACGGATCATCTGACGCCGAGCCCGGATCGTACGATCGACGACGTCATCGCCGCCTATGAGTCGCAGCTGGCGTATATCGAAGGGCTGGGTGGCCGCACGATTCTGATGGCCAGCCGCGCGTTGGCCGCCTGCGCGCAATCCCCCGACGATTACGCGCGCGTGTATGGCCGCTTGCTGTCACAGGTCCGGCAACCTGTGATCATTCACTGGCTGGGCGACATGTTCGATCCGCAGCTGGCCGGTTACTGGGGCTCGCGCGATCTGAGCGCGGCGATGGAGACCTGCCTCAATATTTTGCACGCCAACGCGGCCAAAATCTCCGGCATAAAAATCTCGCTGCTCGACGCCGATCGCGAAATCGAGATGCGCCGCAAACTGCCGGCTGGCGTGCGCATGTATACGGGCGACGATTTCAACTATCCGACGCTTATCGCTGGCGACGCGCAGGGTTACAGTGACGCGTTGCTCGGCATCTTCGACGCCATCGCGCCGGCCGCCGCCGCGGCGTTTCACGCGCTTGATGCTGGCGACATGGCGCGCTATCACGACCTGCTCGAACCCACCGTTGCACTCTCGCGCCATATCTTTCAGACGCCGACGTATTACTACAAAACCGGCGTGACGTTTCTGGCGCATCTCAACGGCTACCAGGATCACTTTAAGATGATCGGCGGGCAGGAGACCGCGCGCTCGCAGCAGCATCTTGCGCAGCTATTCGTGCTGGCCGACAAGGCTGGCCTGCTGCGTGATCCAGAGCTCGCGGTGCGCCGCATGCGTACGTTTCTACCTGCGTAGAAGTGACACTCGGAGACACTACCGCATGGCCGGCGCGCAACGTGCGCCTTACTGACCCGCTTCGCTCGGCGCATGCGGCCAGCCGTCGGCATCCCAGGTCAGCGTCTCGATGTGCAGCAGCGGCGCGCCGTTCGATTTGACATCGTAGGCGTGATAGACCAGCCAGTAGGTGTCGCCCTCGACCAGCACCGCATTGTGGCCCGGCCCGCGCCAGGTGGTCTTGCCCTGCAGGACCAGCGTCCCGCCACCTTTTAGTAGTGCAGTGCCGTCGCGATCGACAAACGGCCCGTTGACGGATTTGGAGCGCCCGACACGGATGTGATACGTGCTCTTGACGCCCTGGCAGCATTGGTCGAACGACACAAATAAATAGTAGTAGCCATCCTTGAACGTCATGAATGGCGCCTCGATGGCGGTGCTGTTTCGCGCGGCCAGCGCAGTGAGCCTGGCATCGGCCTGCGCTTTGCCGGTGGCCGGGTCGAGCTGCAGCTGTTTGATGCCGGTCCAGTAGCTGCCAAATGTCAGCCATAGCGCGCCGGTGTGATCGACGATGACGTTCGGGTCGATTGTGTTGTAGGCGTTGTTTGCGCGCGACTCGATGACCACGCCTTCGTCCACCCATTTGTAATTTTTATCGAGCGCGTCGAGCGTGGTGTTGGTCGCCAACGCAATCGCGGAGTGATTGCTGCCAAATGTCGAAGCCGAGTAATACAGATAGTACTTGTTGTTTAAGAACAAAATATCCGGCGCCCACAGATCTTGCACCTGAGGCACAGACTTGTAAACCGACACCGGCAGCTGGCTAAAGACGCGCCCGCAGTCCGTCCACGCGATCAAATCTTTTGAGCAACCGATGGGGATGCCCGGGCCGGTGGCAAATCGATAGTAGCCGCCGTCTGTTTTGATGATCACCGGATCATGCGCGCCGATCGCGCCCTTGAGCGCCAGGATGCGCGGTGGGCTGACTGTTGGTGTCATGGCTGGGCTGCTACATGACGTCATCACTAGCCACAGGGAGGCAAACACCGCGCGTTTATTGTTCATCAAAAACAGTGTAACCGCATTCAAAGGCGAAGATAAAGAGGCCACAGATTTCACAGATTACACAGAAAATTGGCTCTTCCGGCGAAAGCATACTTTCTGCTGAGACTCAGCATGTAGGCCAACGGTTTTCTTGGGTTTCTGAGCATTCTTAGCACAGCTGGCGAGTTGAGCACGCTTTCACCGGAAGAGCCAAAAATCCGTGTAATCTGTGAAATCTGTGGCCTCTTCCTATCCCCGCTTCAGGATCCCCACGATCTGCGTTTTGCCGGCGGCGCGCGCCAGCTGCAGCGCGGTCTTCCCGCTGTCGTCTTCAAGCTCAGGCCGCGCGCCGTGCGCGAGCATGAGGTTGAGCACATCGGCGTGCCCGCCAGCCGCGGCGAGATGCAGGGCGGTGCGGCCGCGCGGCCCGGTTGCATTGACATCGGCGCCGTTGGCCAGCAGCAATTCCATAACATTCAGGCGGCGGCCTTTGTCCGCCCGCGCCAGCAACACCAGCGGCGGAAAGCCGTTTTTGCCCGGATTGTTGACCGGTGCGCCATGGGCCAGGAGATATGCGATCGCCGCGATCGGCGCCGGGACAAACAGGCCGGAGTCAATCGCGCGAATATCGGCGCCGCGGGTCAGCAACAGATCCAGCAACCCGATCCGCCCGGTGCGCGCGGCCAGATGCAGCAGTTGCGCGCTGTAGGGCGCGAGCGTCGCACCGCGCGCGACGAGGTCTTGCGCGAGGTCCGGTTGATCACCGGCGATGGCGAAGGCAATCAGTGGTGTGAAGTAAATCTCATCGTGCGGGTCTTCGGCGTTGAGCAATTCGGGCTGCGCCGCCAACGCCTCCATCACGCCCTCAGCTTCACCCAGATAGGCCAGGCGAAAGACATCGTCCCGCGCGCCGCGCGCGAGCAACAGCTCGACGATCGCCGCGCGCGTGTAGAAGCGCGCCACGCACAGCGGCGAGATCTGCACCAGGCTCTCGCTGTTGTAGCAACCGGTCAGCGCGACATCGGCGCCCTGCGCCAGCAGAAACTTCACCGCTTCGAGGCGCCCCGCGCGCACCGCCTCCCACAACAGCGTGCGGCCGTGGCTGCCGCGCTGGTTGAGCGTGCCAGGCTGCTCCTGCAAGAGTTGCTTTAGCGCCGGCACCACGCCCTTCGCTGCAATTTCGAGCAAATCGGTTGGCAGCTGTCGCTTCCAAAACCCGGGCGGCACGGTGTAGATCTCCGGGCGCTCCCAGCGCTGCGCAATCGGCGCGTCGGTTGTCATGTGGGTAGCTTACACCGGCGCGGCGTGTTTGATGATGTCGACATGTCTTCGTGGCCGTCTCCGCAGGCACCGCCTGCGGACGCCCTCGTGTTGCCACAATCGCCGCGCGGCTCTATAGTCGCGCCATGGAATATGCAAATCTTGGTGCGAGCGGGCTCCGGGTCTCCCGCATTTGTCTTGGCATGATGACGTATGGCGCAAAAAGCTGGCGCGAATGGGTGCTGCCCGAGGCTGAAGCGCGCCCGTTTGTGCGCCGCGCGCTGGACGCTGGCATTAACTTTTTTGACACAGCCGATGTCTATTCGATCGGCGAGAGCGAGGTCATCACCGGCAAGCTGCTCAAGGAGAGCGGCGTCAAACGCGACAATCTGGTTGTGGCCACCAAGGTCAACGGCGCGCTGAGCGAGGATCCGAACGACCGCGGCCTGAGCCGCAAACACATCAAACAGGGCATCGACAACTCGCTAAAACGTCTTGGCATGGATTACATCGATCTGTATCAGATCCACCGCTTCGACCCAAATACACCGATCGCGGAAACCATGGAAGCGTTGCACGATGTCGTGCGCGAGGGCAAGGCGCTGTATATCGGCGCGAGCAGCATGTCGGCCTGGCAATTTGTGGAGATGCAGCATTGCGCCGAGCGGCACGGATGGACGAAGTTCGTCTCGATGCAGAATCACTACAACCTGGTCTATCGCGAGGAAGAGCGCGAGATGATCCCGTATTGCCGCAGCAGCGGGGTGGGTGTGATTCCCTGGAGCCCACTGGCGCGTGGCTTTCTGGCCGGCACACGCCGACCGGACAAAACGGGCGACAGCGTCCGCAGCAAGAGCGATCCGTTTGCAAACCAGATGTATTTCGCCGATGCCGACTTCAAAGTGCTCGATGCGGTCGCGGCCATCGCCAAACAGCGTGGCGTGAGCAACGCCCAGATCGCGCTGGCCTGGATCTTGCACAAGCCGGGTGTTTCGTCACCGATCGTGGGCGCTAGCAAGTTGTATCAGCTGGAAGAAGCCATCGCCGGTTGCGACATCAAGCTCACAGGCGAAGAGATCGCCGCGCTCGAAGCCCCGTATGCGCCGCACCCGGTGCTCGGGCACTAATACGGTGCATTGCTACGCATGCGTAGTGCAATTGCGCGGTCGACTGAATATCATCGTTTAAGTTGCGTATTTCTTGGCACTGGGCAAGAAATTAGCGCGCCCGAACCCCTTAAGTAATAACGGGGGGTGCTGCTGTCGCGCGTATCCTGCCATTCACCGTATCCGTCATTGCCGTTCATTGTGTCTCCCGTGCGACAGCAGCATCATTTACACGGCTCCAGCCTCACAACGTGCGTTCTACAAACAACAAAATTACAACTGCATTGCACTTACAAGACCCTGATTTGTAAACAGATAGATAACACCTTGAAACTCCGTCACCTTACTGAGAACCAAATCGGTACGAGACCCAATGGCCGAACTGCCTGCGCTTTGGTTTCATTAAAGCCTGGCGTGCCGTGCACGCTGGGGCGAGGTGATCGTGGGGAGTGCTGTTTTTCGTCATATCCTGTTTGGTGCAGCTGGTGGCGTGTCACCGGGACCGCTGCGCGTCGTGGTCGGTGCGCAATACGGGCAGCCCGTCTATGCCATTAGCGCCCGCAGCACCAACGTGATTTTGTCCGACACCCAACTTTCCAGTGAGCTTGCGCTGCGCCGGTTGCCCTGGCGTTTGCTGGCCTGGATCATTGTGCTTGGCTTGTTGGTCGCTGATGGCGTCGCGCTGGCGTTGAACACGCAGATTGGATTTGGCAACGCGCTGCTTGTCGGTGTATTGCTGGGCATCGCTTGCGTTTCTGCCGTGGCCGTCTGGCTGGCGCCGCGCTATTCGGTTTCGTTCCGCTACACAAAAGAAGCACAGGCATTGGATGCCGGTGCCGCCCACATGGCCGCGCTTGAGCGCCTGGCTCAGGCAGACCCGCTCAGGCTGCTCACCCCGGATGGTTCACGCTTTGCGCATGCGTTGAACAGGCGTGTCGACATCGCTCGGATGCGCATGCCGATCAGCCCTCCGGAAGCCGCCGGCGTGCGTTTTCGCGCGGGCTGGCGCACGTTGTATTTCATGCCCGATGCGGTGTATGAGCGGCGGGCAGGGCGCTGGTCACTGATTCCGTATTCACGGCTCGCGGTGATCGGCGATATCCACACGTCGCCGCAACGCACGTTTGGCCGCATCGCGCTGGGCTTTCCATTCGGGTCGCCTGTGGCCATGCACATCGCAAACGCCGCTGCCGCACAGGGATTTGCAACCGGTTGGCGCGCCATAAGGCAACATGCGTTTTTGCGGCGAACTTTTACCGCGGTGTCGCTTGCGTATGCTGCGGAATCCGATGTGCCGGATGCCTTCGAGTCGTCGGGGATCGCGCTGCCAGCGGAACGGGTCACCGAAGTGTCAGCGTAAACTCGCTTGGATCGGATTCGGCGTTTACGCGCACGAACAGCACCGCGCGCCTGATAGTACGCGGAAGCGCAAACCCCACAACGCCGCGCCGCGCGCCATCCGGACCGGCTGTGCTGGGGAAGGTCCCATCCGGCGAAACCACAAATGGCAGCGGCTTGATGCGCGTGCCATCCGGCAGCGCCAGCTCAAACAGATCCTCGCCGGCATAGGCGGTGTCTTCGAGCGCCAGCGTGACAACCACCACGTGGCAGTTCGTCTTGCAGCCGCCGAACGTCGCCAGATCCTTTCGATTCCACGCGATCGTGCGCGTGTTGATCAGCGACGCTCGGCCGAGCGGCTCGGCTGTGGCCGTTGCTGCTGCGGTTGGCGTCGCTTCGGGCGTTGCCGTTGCGGTTGGCTGCGCGGTTTCAGTCGGAAGCGCGGTCTGGGTGGCTGTGGCGCCACGATACGCGGCAGTTGCCGGTAACGCCACGACCGTGGTTTCGACACGTGCGTCTGGCACTGTGGCAACCGCGGCCGTGTCTGTCGGCGCGCTCGGCGTGGCGCCGTCCACTTGCGTTGCTGTTTGCACCGCAGCAGGTTGCTGGCGCAAAAAGGCCAGTACGCCGAGCGCGAGCAAAACACCCATCGCCAACAGCGCGGCAACCGCCCCGAGACCGGCACGGTTGCCAGTTCGCGTTGCCTTGGGCTTTCCGCCGAATGGCGCTAGTTTTGGCGGGATCGGCGCGGGCGGTGGCGGACCGGCAAACTGCGTCTGCCGTTCGATATCGCGCGCGCGCGCCTGCTCAAGCCACGCCCCGAACCCGCTGGCATCGATGAGTCCGATTTCGTAGGCCTCACACATGCCGCGCGTTTCGTCCGACACGTTTTCGGTTGTGACCAATATCGCCTGAGCGACCTGATGCAGGGTTTTGCTTTCGTGCGTGGCGCGCGCGTCGGCCTCATTGACTGAAGCGGATGCGCAGTACGCGATACCCACGACATGCGTGCCTTTCAATAACTGCAGATGCGTGGCGTGCGGCGCGCTGCCCGGCAGCGTCAGCGTGGCATAGCCCAAGCGCGCGAAGACAAAGCGCATGAATTGCTCAAATGTCGGCAGGTCCAGCGCGCGCGCTGCGGCCGCGTTCGCGATGGTCGCGAATAGGTGCGGTTCTTGTGCGTCGATGTAGGCCATGCCGAAAAAATTATCTATCAGTTCGCGCCGTTGCAAGCTCAGCGCTTGGTTAGAGTTTGGCTGCTGAGAATCGCAACATAGTTGCCGGCGCGCAATGTATGTCGTGTGCAGTCGATCGTCGTTGCTTCGCTAATGCTCGCACCTGCTCGCACAGAGGGCGGCATCTGCATCAAACAACACAGTGTTTAAAGAATGTCGGCCGAGGCGTTCACCCAAACACCGCATGCACGCACAACACCTGGCGTCCGCAACATGCGGCGATAATTTCGGGCATGACCCGCATCATCAACGGAACCGCAATCGCCGCGCAGATCCGCGCTGAGCTCAAAATAGCCGTCGCCGAACTCGTCGCTCGCGGCATCACGCCCGGGTTGGCCACAGTGCTGGTCGGCGACGATCCGGCCAGCCATGCCTATGTGCGCAGCAAGCGCAAAGCCTGTGCCGAAGCCGGCATCAACTCGATCCACACCGAGTTGCCCGCCAGCGCCACCCAGGCCGATGTGCTCGCGCTGGTGAAGTCGCTGGCCGAGCGCGCCGATGTGCATGGGATTCTGGTGCAGGTGCCGTTGCCAAAACAGATCAGCGAAGACGCCGTGTTGCACGCCATTCCGGTGCACAAGGATGTCGATGGTTTTCACCCGGCAAATGTCGGATTGCTCGGCATCAAGGGCAAACAGGCGCTCTTTGAGTCCTGCACGCCAAAGGGCTGTATCGAGCTGTTGACCCGCAGCGGCATTTCCATCGCCGGTGCGCGCGCGGTTGTGATCGGACGCAGCGCGATCGTCGGGTTGCCGGTGGCGCTGATGTTGCTCTCACGTGATGCAACTGTGACGATCTGCCACAGCAAAACGCCAAACCTGGCCGCGGTTGTGCGCGAAGCCGACATCGTGATCGCCGCAATTGGCCGCGCAAATTTCGTCACCGCTGATATGGTCAAACCCGGCGCCACCGTCATCGACGTCGGCATCAACCGCGTCAATGATCCGTCCGCACCCAAAGGCTCGCGGCTTGTGGGCGACGTGGATTACGCCGCGGTCAGCACCGTGGCTGGCGCAATTACGCCCGTGCCCGGTGGCGTGGGCCCGATGACCATCGCCATGCTGCTGAGCAACACGGTCACGGCCGCGTCACGTTTGTAATGCGCTGTGGCGGTTTCCACCGGCGTTTGGCGAAAAAACACACCTGCCGCGCCAAAATTGCGCACCATGCGCGCAATCTCGGCCAAATGGCAGTGCGCTAAGCCCAATATGCTCTAAAACTAATCCTTTACTTACCCGCACACATGATTATTATGGGATTGTGTCGGAGGAACTATGAACTATCGTGCATTTCGGGTTCGGAGCGTTGGGCTTGCCGTGGTCGGTGCGGTGCTGCTCAGCGGATGTTCGCGCGCCAATCCGTCCGGGCTGGAGCCAACGCGCACGATTGCGCCGGCGCCGTCCGCGACGCCTGTGCCCGACACGCCTGCCGTTGCCAACACGCCTGTCCCCACACCCAGGCCGCTGGCCGCGCTGACGCGCGACACGGTCGGGAAGATGGAGCAGCTCTATACCCGCAACGAACAGCTGCCTGCAACGATCTACGCCGTCGCTGACGACCGCATCGGCGTCTATAACGGCGTGGTCTTCGAAGTATTTTCGTCCGACACGCTTGAATCGTTGCACCAGACCCTGGTGCCCAAAGACAAACCCGGCGCAAACTGGTATGCGCTCTCCGCCGATGCGCATATCGGCGGCATCATGTATGCCAGCGGCACGCTCGATTTGTATGATCTTGATACCGGCGCGAAGTACAAGACGCTCACCATCAAGGAAAAACCATCGAACAATTTTGCGTCCGATTTTGCGCTGAATATTGATGGCAGTGAGGCCGTGATCGTTGCAGAGCAGGTGCTGTATCGGATCGATACTGGCACGGGCGAGCAAATTGGCGAGAGCAAAGAACTCGGCGCCGATGTCGGCGCATTGCGCTTTCTGAGCGATGGCAGGTATGTCGTGCTGCTGCTGCGCGGCGGCGGGCTTGCGGTCGTGAACACGCTTTCGCATGAACGCGTCGAACTTGATTCGCAGTTCAATTCGTTCTCCGGCGTCACCCTGAGCCCGGATGGCAAGCGGGTCGGCGTGATGTCTGAGCAGACGCTGTCGATCTGGGATGCAGAATCCGGCAAGCAGATTTGGTCCGTTGATCAGATCGAAGAACCCATTGCGGTCGCGTTCTCACCCACCGATCCAAACGCCGTCGTGATTTATGGGTCGTCTGGCGCCGTTTCGTATGATCTCGACAAGCGCGCTGATGGCCGAACTTTTCAATTGACCGGCGGCGGCGGCGTGCGCTCCGCCGAGTTTTCGCTGGATGGCAAAAAACTATTTGTGCAGGGCAATGGCCGGATCGAACGGTTTGACCTTGCCAAGGGGACGCGCGAAGCGACGGTGCAGCGCTTTGGCATCAGCCGCCTGTCGTTTACAGCCGAGGACCGCATCGTCGGGTGGAGCGACACCATTCAAAATGGCGAAATCACCTCGATCGATGTTGCCGATGGCAAAACCATCAACAGCATGCTGCACGACTCGCCGATCCGGCGCACCATCGTCAGCGCCAGCGGCAAATATGCGGCCAGCAGCACGCTGGGCGATGACATGGCGGTCTGGCAATTGTCAACCGGCAAAAAGATTTTCGACGTCAACAACGTGCAGGGCATCATCATGTGCGTGTCGCCGGACGAAGCCAATCTGGTCTACTTTATCGGCGGATCGATCGTCCTGCGGGACATTGCCAGCGAAAGCGTGCGCAAGTCCATCAAATCGACCCAGGACGAGTTGTTTAACCTGGCAACCTGTGAAAATGAGAAGGGCTACTTTGCGTTACAAAGTGAAAAGGCTGTCGAGATCATGGCGCTGGACGGCCGGTCGGTTGCCACGATCGCCCTGACCAAACCCATCAGCGAAGCCGTCGACATCGAGTTCAGCCGCGATGGCAAGTTCCTGTCGATCGTGCACGATGAGGCGGTGCGCGTTTACGAAACCGATACCGGCGCGGAAAAGACAAAGTTTGAAGCCAAGACCGGGCTGCAGGCCGCGCAATTTGCCAAGAACAGCAACTACATCGTCGTGAGCGCAAACGACGCGGTCAGCGTGGGCGAAATCAGCACCGGCAAATTGACCGAACTCGACATCCCAAGAAACTACTCGGTCGATTTCAACTTTCCGCCTGACGACAGCATTTTTGTCACGACGGCGCGCATCGCCGATCCCGACTCGCTGCAAGCTGGCATCCGCCCGAACTTTACCGCCGGTGAAATCGCGGTCTGGGATATCAAGACGGGCAAACAACTGCGCAAGATTCCGCTTGATCAACCGGTCACTGCCGCGGCCCTCAACAATGACGGCTCGCGCCTAGCCACTGCCAACTTTGATGGCAGCATGACCGTCTGGGGCATCAAATGACCTCTCCGTGAGCACTCCGTGACGTTGTGTCTCTGTGGTGACACCCACGCAGGCTAGTAGCGCGGGCGATGTTGGGCCTCTGCCCGCGTGTCACCACAGAGACACAACGTCACGGAGTGCTCACGGAGAGGCTTGTCTGTGCCGGGATTTGTCGTGACACGCTAAAATGCACGCCCTATGAAGTATCACGTCGCCACGTTCGGTTGCCAGATGAACGAGGCCGATTCGCAGCGGTTGTCGAGCGAGCTCGAAAAGCTCGGCTTGCGCGCAACCGCTGTGCGTGAGGACGCCGACGTCCTCGTGCTGAATACCTGCGTGGTTCGGCAGGGTGCTGAAGACAAAGCCACCAGCTATCTGCATATGGTGCACCCGCTCAAACAGCAGAAGCCGGACATGATCATTGGCGTGATGGGATGCCTGGTCGGCGTGCGCGGCAACACCCCGCTCAAACGCGCTTTCCCGTGGGTCGATGTGTTTATGGCGCCGAGCGAGCCCGCGCCGATGGTCGATTTTCTGTTGCAGAACGACGCGCGCCTGCTGGCTGAGCACGAGACCCTCGCGCGCAATGCCGTGCAGGACGAAGAATTTGCGCCGTCGTTGCTGTTGCCAGCCCACGAGATTGGCAAACGCGTCACCGCGCACGTCCCGATCGTGCTGGGCTGTTCGCACGCCTGTGCGTTTTGCATCATCCCGTTTCGGCGCGGCGCCGAGCGCAGCCGCCCGGCCGACGAGATTGTGCGCGATGTCGAATCGCTGGTCGCGCAGGGCGTCAAAGAGATCACGCTGATCGGCCAGATCGTCGATCGTTACGGCTACGATTTGCTGGGTGACGATTACCGCATCCGCGCCTATAACCCGGGCGCTGCTTCCGGGCATCCGTCGCAAGCGCTTGCACTCGACACGCCGATGGTCAAGCTGCTTGAGCGCGTCAATGCGGTTGACGGGCTGCAGCGCATTCGATTTTTGACGTCACATCCAAACTGGATGACCGATGACCTGCTCGACGCGGTGCGTGAGCTGCCAAAAGTGATGCCCTACATCGAGTTGCCGGTTCAGGCTGGTGACGATCAAACGTTGCTCAACATGCGCCGCGGCTATTCCCGTGCCGATTACATGCGCCTGATCGAGCGCGTGCGCAGCAGGATCCCAAACGTCGCGATTTCGACCGACATCATCGTCGGCTTCTGTGGCGAAACCGAGGCGCAGTTTATGAACACCTACCAGATGCTGGAGGACCTGCGCCTGGACATTATTCGCACCGCGCGCTATTCCACTCGGCCGAACACGCTGGCTGAGCGCGATAGGGTCGACGATGTGCCGGAAGAAGAAAAAGTGCGCCGGCATCAGATGCTCGAAGCGCAGCACGCGCGCATCACGGGTGAGATCAACCAGAACTTTATCGGCCAGACGGTCGATGTGCTGGTCGAAGGTGATCACAAGGGCAACTGGCGCGGCCGTAATCCGCAAAACAAACTGGTCTTCTTCGCCGATCCCGCGCGCGACTGGCGCGGGCAGACCGCGCAAGTGCGCATCGAGGCCGCCGGCCCCTGGAGCATGCGCGGTGCATTGGTGCGCCCGGACTAACTCAGACGCGCGTGCGCATCATGCGCACCGTACACGCTTAAATTATGGCAAAACGAGACCATTCACACGAATATGCCGTCATCGGTCTGGGGCGCTTTGGCAGCAGCCTGGCGCGCGAGTTGACAAGCCGCGGCGCCACGGTGCTGGGCATGGACCGCGACGCCGAGCTGGTTCAAAAATATGCCGATGAGATCAGCGAGACTGCTACATTGGACTCGACCGATGAGGCCGCGCTGCGCGAGCTCGATGTGACGTCCTACAAAACAGTGATTGTGGCTATCGGCAACAACTTTGAGGCCAACCTTATTACCACATCGATGCTCAAGCAGTTTGGTGTGCCCAACGTCATTGCAAAAGCGCAGACCAAGCGGCAGCGCGATATCCTGTTGCGGCTTGGCGCCAACAAAGTGGTGCTGCCTGAGTTCGAAGCCGGGCAGTTTCTCGCGCATGAGCTGATGCACCCCGGCGTGATCGATCAATTTGACCTGGGCCCGGGATACACGATCAGCGAGATTAATTTGCCACCGCCATGGGTGGGCAAATCGCTTTCCGAAATCGGCTTGCGCGCGAAATATGGCGCCACGATCCTGGTAGTCAAACGCGGCACCGATCTCAATGTGGTGCCGCAGTCCGGGTTTGTGCTTGAACGCGCCGATGTGGTTGTGTTGGTTGGCTCGCATCAGAGCATCGAAGACATCTCAGCGCTTGAGTAGCGCGTACCATGTTCAAACGCCTTGATCTCAAGAAGCTGCAACCCAAGAAACGCAGCGGTGTTCCTGTGCCGGTGCGTCTGGTGCTCGGACTGGCGTTTCTGGTGTTTACAGGCACGTTGTTGCTGTTGGTCACCGAGTATCTGTCCGACCGGCCATTGACGTGGAACGAAGCCATGTTCACCACGGTTTCGGCGCTGACCGTGACCGGCCTCTCTGTCATCGCGCCCGGCCGCGACCTCACGATTGAGGGTCAGATCGTGCTGTTGATACTGATCCAGCTCGGCGGCACCGGGTTTATGGCGTTGGCTGTCGTGTTTTTTCAATTGCTGGGCTGGCAGGTGCGGCTTGAGAACCGCATCGCGTTGCGCGATGCGCTTGGGCTCAACAACGTCGGTGAAATTCTGAGGCTGACCCGCCGGGCGCTATTTGTGTTGCTGGCGATCGAGTTGATCGGCGCGGTATTGCTCTGGCTGCACTGGCGCACGCATCTGCCGCTGCCGGAGTGGCAGATTGCCTGGTATGCGCTGTTTCACGCGGTGTCGGCCATGTGCAACGCCGGGTTCGATCTTTTTGGCGGCCTGCCGCAATTCCCCAAAGGCGTGCCAAACGACGACATTACGATGCTGATCATCAGCACGCTGATCTTTTTGGGCGGCATTGGCATCCCAGTCATCAGCAACGTGTTGCGCCTGCCAGTGGAGCGCAAGCTGCGCTTTCACGTCAAGATCGTGCTGCTGGTAAGCGCGGTTTTGATCGTTTTTGGCGGCGTCTCGATGGCGTTTGCCGAGAGCATGCCGGGCGGTGTGCTGGTCAATGAACCGAGCCTGTGGCGGCGGCTGACGATGTCGCTGGCGCAGTCGGTCTCAGCGCGCACAGCCGGGTTTGCGTTTCTGCCCGATTTCGACAAGATCACGCCCGCATCTCGCTTTATGCTGATGACGCTGATGTTTATCGGCGCTTCGCCAGCCTCGACCGGCGGCGGCATCAAGACGCTGACGTTCGCAGTGCTGGTGCTCTCATTGCTGAGCTATGTGCGCAGCCAGCCTGAGCTGACGCTGTGGCGCCGCACCATTAGCAAGAGCAACGTGCAGAAGGCCGCTGCTGTGCTGACCGCCGCGCTGTTTGTGATTCTGACCGCCACCTGGCTGCTGGCGGTATCGCATCAGGCGCCGCTCGATCTGGCGCTGTTCGAGGTGATTTCGGCCTTTGCGACCTGTGGACTCTCACTGGCGTTTACGACCCAGATGTCGATCTTTGGCCAGTTTGTCATCATGTTCTGCATGTTCTGGGGCCGCCTAGGCGCGTTGACGATCGTCAGCGCGATCACGATTCCACGCAAACGTTCACCTGTGCGCTATCCGGAAGACGAAGTCTTTGTTGGCTGATCCGCGCTTTCCCATCACCCGCGTCGTGGCACCGGCCGCGTTTGTCGAACGCGCGCGCGGGATTGCCGCGCACCCGTCGCTCGTAATTGCTGGCGACGGCGCCGATGCCGCCGCGCGCGAGATCATCGCCAGCCACCTGGCCGAGTTGTATTTCTTCCGGCCGGATATTCTCGAGCGCGTGCTGCACAGGCCCAAATATTTTCACGTGCATCGCACTGCACAGGGCTTTGCCGCCGATGGCGGGATCCATGGCGGCTGCTACGATCCGCGCCGCTGTTGCATCGTGATCCGGCACAGCCGGCTGTTCGAGGGATTTGGTGGTGATTGGCCGGGCGTAGCGCCGCTGTTGCACGAGCTCGGCCACATGCTCGATCACGTTAACCCGCGCACTGGCGGCCGCCGGCTCAAGTGCGACGGCCTGTTGCCCGGCCTGCATCCGCGCGACGGTGGCGTGTATACGCCGCGCGCCCGGGAACTTTTTTTGGCCGGCAAGGCGCTGGAGCTGAAACGCTACGCTGCATACAAAAGTGGCCGGTTGACGGCAGGTCAACCCATTCCGCTCGGGCATCCGTATGTCTTTCAAAACAGCGGCGAGTTCTGCGCAGGCTATCTCGAGATGTTTTTGCGCAACCCCAACGCATTTGCCTGCATGAACACCCAGTTATATGACGGCTACTGCGCGCTGTTTGGCTGGGATCCGCGCACCGCCTGGCCGAACGACTTTGCGTATTACGTGGAACAAAATGCGCGGGTCTACGTTACACTTGCGCCCCATGCGCATTCGACAACTTGGCAACACCGGACTCAAAGTCACTGAAATCTGCCTCGGCACGATGACCTTTGGCAATCAATGCAACGAAAAGGTGTCGTTTGACATCATGGATGTGGCGGACGCCCACGGCGTCAATTTTTTTGACACCGCCGATGCCTATCCGATTGGCAAGAACTGGGAGAGCGCCGGCGGCACCGAATCGATCATCGGTCGCTGGGTCAAAGAGCGCGGCGCGCGCGAACGCATCGTGCTGGCCACAAAATGCCGCGGTGCGATGGGCCCGACCGAAAACGATGAAGGCCTCAGCCGCAAGCATGTCATCAGCGCCTGCGATGCCAGCCTGCGCCGCCTGCAAACCGACTACATCGACCTGTATCAAATGCACTGGCCGGACCCCAGTGTGCCGATCGAAGAGACGCTGCGCGCGCTCGATGATCTGGTGCGCGCCGGCAAGATTCGCTACATCGGCTGCTCAAACTATCCGGCCTGGCAGCTTGCCGACGCCGTTTGGACCAGCAAGCTGAACGGTCTGGCGCGTTTTGTCAGCGCGCAGCCGCGCTACAACGTGCTCTTCCGCATGATCGAAGACGAAATCATGCCGCTCTGCAAAGCGCACGGCCTGGGCATGATCGCCTACAACCCGCTGGCAGGCGGCATGTTGACCGGCCGCTATCGCGCCATGCGCCAGATCGAACAGGGCAGCCGCTTTGCACTCGGCAACAACAGCGGCCAGCTGTATCAGAAGCGCTACTGGAAGGACGATGTGTTTGAGGCGGTCGACAAGCTCTCCAACTATTTCGAACAGCGCGGCAAGAGCATGACCCACGCCGCATTGGGTTGGGTGCTGCGCCAGGACGGCATCACCAGCGCCATCCTCGGGGCCAGCACGCCGGCACAGCTTGAGGACAGCCTCAAGGGCGTCGATTTGCGCCTCGATGACGACGAGATGAACGCCTGCAACGAAATCTGGTTCAACCTGCCGCGCGAACGCGACCCGCAAATTGCCCGTCGGTAAATCCGAGTTGCCGACAGTCAACCGCCCACAGCCAACGCACCACTGACCGACATGCATCTACATCTATCCTGGCCGGCGCTTCAAAACGCGCGCGATCTCGGCAATCTACCCACGCCCCACGGCCGCACGCCGAGCGGTCGATTTGTGCGCACCGATGGACTCTTTGATCTCAATGCCGACGGCGCCGCGGCGCTGGTCGACTACGGGGTGCGCACCGTCATCGACTTGCGCTATCCGGAAGAGCGCGCAGAACGGCCGAATTACTTCGAAGTCACCGGTCACCCGGATGTTCAGTTCTTGCCGATCTCACTGTCTGGTTTGCCGGATGACCACGATTACGAACTGATGCACCACGTCGGCAATCTGCTGTTGTGGAATCAGCGTCAGCTGGAGCACGGCCGCCGCCATATCGCCAGCGTGCTGCGCGCGGTGATTGCCGCGCCGCCAGGGGGCGTGCTTTTTCACTGCCACTCCGGCAAAGACCGCACCGGCATCATCGCCCAGCTGCTGCTGTTGTTGGCCGGTGTCGATGAAGAGTCCGTGATCGCCGACTACATGGTCACAAACGAGCGACTCGCCAGCCGCAACGCCAGGATCCTCGACAGCATCGATGACCCGGCGCAGCGCGCGTTCGTCGCATCGCTGTGTTTTGTGCAGCTCGAAAACGTGCACTACAACCTGGGGCTGTATCGCGACGTCGGCGGCGCCGAGGCCTTTCTGACGCTGTGCGGATTGACGCACGGTGAAATTGCCGCGCTGCGCGCGCGTGTTATGGGAGATATTGCCTGATGGACCGGCATCTGAATTGGCCAGCACTTGATCAACGTGCGCGATCTGGGTGGGCTGCCCTTGGCCGATGGCCGTAGCATCCGGCATGGCGCATTCGTGCGCGCCGACTCGCCGCACAACATGACCGCGGCCGGGTTCGATGCGCTGCGTGCCCACGGCGTGCGCACTGTCATCGATTTGCGCATGGCGCGCGAGCTGGAGATGTTGCCAAATCCGTTGCGCGAACAGCCGGATCTTGCGTTTCACCATATCTCACTGTTGGGCGGCCCCGGCGACCCGCAATACCTCCGCGATGTCAATCTGCCGCCGCATGCCGAGTGGGTGCAGATGATGGTCGATCTGGCCCAGCCGCGTCTGGCCGAGTGCATGCGCGTGATCGCAGCGGCGCCGGCTGGCGGCATCCTGTTTCACTGCTACGCTGGCAAAGACCGCACCGGGCTGATCGCGGACATGCTGCTTTCGCTGGTCGGCGTGCCGGATGAGGTGATCGCCGACGACTATGTGCTCACCAACGAGCGCTTCGGGCTGGAGGCCAATCCGATGCTGTCCGGTGTCGAAGACGCAGAACAGCGCCTGCGAATGATCGGCGAGTGGCGCGTCTTTCGCGAAACCGCGCATGCTGCGCTGGCCCGCATCCGAGCCATCGGCGGCGACACGCGCGGCTTTTTGCGCCACATCGGCCTGCTGGATGCCGAGATCACCGCGATCGAAACACGGTTGTTGATGCCAGGCTCGCAACAGTAAAGTGTTCCGCGCGGCCGGATGCCCATGGCGCGGTCAATCTGCTTGCCAACGGGTCACGCCTCGAGCGGGATAATCGCCGGCATGGCAATCGCACACGCACATGGCGCCACAGGCGCACAACCCTTTCGCTTTGAGATGACCGCTCGCGAGCACACGCTCGTGGCCGATGAACCCGTCGCCGCCGGCGGACAAGATACCGGCCCGACTGCGGTCGAAATGGTCGCAGCCGCCCTGTGCGCCTGCACGGCCACCACGCTCAAAATGTATGCCGGGCGCAAGGGTTGGCCATTGACCGATGTTGCCGTCACCGTTGATCTGGACTGGCGCGAGATGAAGCTCACCCGCGTGATCGCGCTGCAAGGCGCCCTCGACGACGAGCAACGCGTCCGCCTCATGCAAATCGCCGATGCCTGCCCGGTGCACAAGATGCTCAGCGGCAGCGTGGCGGTCACGACGACTGCGGCGTAGCCGCGGTATGCGCGCGTGCCCGGAGACCGGAGGTCTCGGGCAACCCATAGCGAAGCCGCCCTCTTCAGCGGCTAGGCGCGGAAACGCCGCCGATTCAGCCTAAATTAATGTTAGGGCGCTAAACTTTAGGGCCCTAACAAATGTCTATCACCCCCTATCAAAACAGCTTTCTAGCATTGCAACGCCGCGTCTTTCTCGCCACACGCCGGCTGATTCATGCCGAGTTTGAGCATCTGGGCGTCACCGACGCGCAGGTTGAAGTGCTCATGCAGCTCTGGCAATGCGACGGGCAAAGCCAGCGCGCAATTCAAGAGCGCATGAATGTATCGTCGGCGACGTGCACCGGCGTGGTCGACAGCCTTGTCACCAACACGCTGGTGCGCCGCGAGATTAGCCCGGACGATGCGCGCGTCAAACTGCTGTTTCTGACCGATCGCGCACGCGAACTCGAGCAGATGTTTGCAAGCGCAAAGCACAGCATCGAAACACGGTTGCTGGCCGGCTTTAGCCCGGACGAGACCGCATTTCTGATCGCCGCCTGCAAACGCATGGCGGACAACCTGGGCGTGGCCGCGTGCCTGCCCCTGCAAGTCGTTGAGGAGAAAAAAATCTGATGGTTTCTAGTTCGTCGAACAAACCCAAATCGCGCCCACGTATGAACCCCGCGCTCGTGCCGATCTTTCTGATCCAGTTGATTGGCGCGATGGGATACGGCATCATGTTTCCGCTCCTGCCGTATTACGGCGCGCAGTATGGTGCCACGCCGCTGGTGAACGGATTGTTGATCGCCTCGTATGCCCTGTGCTCGTTTGTGGCCGGACCGATTCTGGGCCAGCTCAGCGATCGCCAGGGCCGTCGGCCCTGGTTGATCTTTAGCCTAATCGGCACGGTGATCGGTTTCGCCGTGCTGGGTATTGGCGGTTCGTTGTTTATGCTGTTTCTGGGCCGCTGCATCGATGGCTTGTCGGGTGGCAATGTCGTCATCGCGCAGGCCTATGTATCCGATGTTTCAAAACCCGAGGAACGCACGCAGAATTTTGGCCTGATGGGTGCTGCGTTTGGCGTCGGGTTTGTGCTCGGCCCGTTGCTCGGTCTGTTGCTTAGCCCGTATGGCCTGGCGGTCCCGATGTGGGCCGCCGCGGCGCTCACCGTGGTTGCCACCGTCGTCACCTATTTCATGCTGCCGGAGTCGGTCAAACCGGGTTCGCAAATGGGCCCGCAACGCTCGATTGCCGGGCAGTTTCTAGCCATCGGCGAAGTCTTTACGCGGCCGGCGTTGCAGCCGTTGCTGGTGATGTTCGCGGCGTTTGTGTTGGCCGCGTTCTTGTTCATCACGTCGCTCGGCCAGGTCAACCAGCTTCAGGTTGGCGTGCCGGCGCATCTGGCGAGCTTGCCGACGCTGATTTTTGGCGCGCTCAACATCGTGTTTCAGGTCGTGCTGTTGCGGCCTGCGATTCGCAAGCTGGGTGAGCGCAAGCTGATCGCGCTCGGGCTGATGGCGCTGCTGATCCCGTCGGTTGGTCTGTTCTTTGTCACCCAACTCTGGCAGCTGCCGCTGCTGGCCGGGTTTATGGCGCTCAGCATGACACTGATGCGACCAAGCATCAGCGCGCTGCTCACAACGCTTACCGATCCGCGCGAGTCTGGCAAGGTGCTTGGCGTCAGCGCATCGATCGATGCCCTTGCGCAGATCGCCGCGCCGATCCTGGGTGGCTTGCTGATCGAAGCCTTCACACCAGGCACACCGGGTTTGCTCGGATTTGTCTTTGCTGTGATCGGGCTGGCGGTGTTCTTCGCGCGGCGCAACACGCTGCCTGAGCGCGCTGGCGGCAAGCCTGCGATGCCGCATAGCGCGCCGGCTCCCGCGGCCGCGCCGGCGAAGTAAGCGAGCCTGGAATAAAAAAAACCGGAACTCATTGAGTTCCGGTTTTTTTATTCCAGGCTAAACGCTGCGTGAGCGCTCTACTTGGCCTGGCGGGATTCGAGATACGTGACCGCCTCGCCGACGGTGGTGATCTTCTGGGCGTCCTCGTCGCTGATTTCGCCGCCGAATTCTTCCTCAAATGCCATGATCAACTCGACCAGGTCGAGCGAATCGGCCTCGAGATCGTCGCGAAACTTGGCCGCAAGCTCGACTTTCTCGGCGGGAACACCAAGAAGTTTGACCGTCAAAGCCTTAACGCGCTCAAAAGTGGACTCAGCCATTTAATCTAATTCCTCCTAAAGGTACTTTTTATAGCAATGCACAAAAAAGACTGCAATAACGTGCCGCGGTGTGGATCTCTCCCAGCCGGCGGAACGTTTTGCAGTATTCAAAGTGCGCAAACTTGTCGAATTCTATCGCGTGACTGAAGGAACACCGGGTTTTGAAATGAGTTACGATGTGGCCGAACGTTATGGAACAGGTCGTCGAACGCCGTAAAGCCGATCATATCCGCATCAATCTTGATCAGGATGTGCAATCCCGGATGACGTCCGGGCTTGAGCGCTTTCGGTTCATGCACGAGGCGCTGCCGGAACTGGATGCCGCCGCAATTGACCTCTCGATCTCGCTATTTGGCGCGCATTTCAAGGCGCCGTTGTTTGTTTCGTCGATGACGGGCGGCACCGAACAGGCGCGCCTGATCAATCGCAACCTGGCCGAAGCCGCGCAGCACGCCGGGCTGGCCATGGGCGTTGGCAGCACACGCGCCGCAGTCGAACATCCCGAGCTGGCCAACACGTTTGCTGTGCGCGATGTTGCGCCGGATATCTTTTTGATGGCCAACATCGGCGCGGTTCAGCTTAACTACGGCTTTTCAATCGACCAGTGCCGCCGCGCGATCGACCTGATGCGCGCAAACGCGCTGATTCTGCATCTGAATCCGCTCCAGGAGATCCTGCAGCCGGAGGGCGACACCAACTGGTTCGGACTGCTCGCCAAGATCGCCGCGGTCACCCGCGCGCTGCAAGACGACGCTATTCCGGTGATTGTCAAAGAAGTGGGTTGGGGCATCTCGCCCAGCGCTGCGCGCGCGCTGGCCGATATCGGCGTCTCCGCCATCGATGTGGCCGGCGCCGGCGGCACTTCGTGGTCGCAGGTCGAAATGTATCGCGCGCAAACCGATGTGCAACGCCGCGTGGCCGAGGCGTTTGTCGACTGGGGCATTCCGACCGCCGAGTCAATCCGCCATGCGCGCGCAGCCGCGCCGGCGCTGCCGGTGTTCGCCAGCGGCGGCTTGACCAACGGCATCGACGGCGCAAAATGCATCGCGCTTGGCGCGTCGCTGTTTGGCCTGGCGCGCCCGCTGCTGCAGGCCGCCACAATTTCTGCCGAAGCCGTTGCACGTGAATTCGATGTGATTCTGGGGCAGCTGCGCGCAGTGATGTTGTGCACCGGCGCCGCTTCGCTGGCGCAGTTGCGCAAGGTCGAGCTGATTCATGCAGCTCGTTGACGCCGCGCGCGCGCATGTCGCGCCGATCCAGGCCACTCTCACGCAGGGGATGTTTCGGCCGGATCTGCCGCCAACCCAACGCAACCTGCTTTTCAAAGAGTGCGTGTTGCGGCTGATGCTGCCCGAACGCTATGCGCTGACGCTCGGCGCGGTGCTGGCTGGCGATACGCTGCTCCCGGATGCCGGTCTGCTGATCTACGATGCGCAGCACGGCTTGCCGCTCGGCGATGTGCTGCCAGTCGAGACCGTCTATGCGCTCTGCGATATCTCCGCCACGATTGATGCCGATGGCTTTGAACAGCGCTTGCTCACGATTGAAAAATTTAAACAGCTCAAACGCGATGTCGCCACCGCCTACGACGTTTCGCCGTTGCATCATCTGCATATGTTTGGCGCGCGCTATGCGCAGCTGTCCGACAGCAAGCTCAACCCGCTGCTGGGCTACATGGTTGTCGGGGATGCCGGCTCGCCCGAGACGTTGCACGAGCGGTTGAACGAGCTGGTGCGCGCCGGCAAAGTCAGCGCCGACGGCACGCCGGATGCGGTCTTCTCGCTCAACGGCGGCTGGCTGATCGCCCGCCAGACGCGCCTCGGCGAACTCGCCGTGCCGCGCAGCACGTTTGCCAAATTTGGCATCTACGAGGTCGGCAATGACGTGCTGACCTGGATGTATCTGCTGCTCAACGCCTCGCTCGCGCAAATTCAACTGCGCGGCCCAGATCTGATGCGCGCGCTGGCGCATTTGGCGCGCAAGTAGGTGTAGTCCACCTCGAAGGTGGACTACACCTACTTGCGCGTCCACCTCGAAGGTGGACTACACCTTCGAGGTCACCTAGCGGCTCGACTCCGTCCGCGGCAGAGCGTCGCGCATGATCGAGCCGTCGGCATTGAGCACGCGCGCTTTGAACTGCCAGTCGCCACCATAGGTGTCGACCTTGATCAGCAGCGCGTTGCGGCCTTTTTTGAGCCGAATCGCCGGCAGATCGATGTCGCGCAGATCGTCGGCCATGTTGCGGCCAACCTTGTTGCGCCAGATTTCCGCGCCGTTGAGCCAGACCGCCACGCCGTCGTCGCTGTTCATGCCGAGCAGGCCCGCGCGCTCGCTTGGCACGTCGATCCACACAAACGCATACGCGCTGGCCTTGTCCGCGATCACGCCAAACGTGCCCGGCGATGGCGTGATGTGCGCTTTCAAGTTGATGTTGCGGGTCGGGTTGCGCATGAGCCAGGCGCGTTTATCGGCCGGCGTGACGCTATACGCAGCCTCGTTGCCGAGCCGGTCGGTGTTCAAATCGCTCCAGATGCTGTTGCCGAGCAGATACCAGCTGCGGATATAGCCGTCGGTCGGCGGCGGGTGGAGCGTCAGGCGCGCTGCGTCCAGGCTGCCTGCGTTGAGCGGCGCGCTGGCCAGCACTTCGATGCGGCTGGTTTCGCTAAAGATCGCAGGCACGCTAAACGCGATCTCCGCGCCGTTGCCGCGCGCCAGTTGCGTCGCGCGCCGGCCGGTATACAGCGCCACCGACCAGTCCGTCGCGCTGTTCCCGCTGCGCAGCGTCAACCGCGCACCCGGCGCCACCGTGTCGTGGTCACCCGCGCCGCTGATGCGCAGGCCGGTCTGTGCCGCCGCCACATTCGGTTGCGCCAGCGCGGCCAGCGGCTTGTTCTTGACGCGAATGCGTTGAAACCCGCGTGATTGGTGCGAGAGCACGTAAAGCGCGCCGTCGCGGCCAAACTGTAGGTCGACCGGCTCGCCCACGTTTGCCACAAAGTCGCTGGTCGCGCCGATGGCGCCATTCGCATCCAGCGTTGCGTGGCGCACAAAAAACTTGGAGTAGTCGGCGTAGAAGAGGCTGCCGCGAAATTCAGCCGGGAAGTGATCGCCGCTGTTGATCGCCGCGCCGGTGATCGCGGCGGGTGCGCCGTCATGCGCATAGACCAGGTCTTTGTGCGCGGTGCTGAGAGGGTTGACTGCTGCGCACTCCGGCATCGCTTGATATTCGCGCGTGTTGGCGTTGCCTTCAACGCAGGGCCAGCCAAAGTTTGCGCCCGCTGTCGCGCGCACCAGCCACTCATAGGTGTTCCAACCCACATCGGCCACATACGGCAGGCCGCTTTCGGGATGGATGCCAAACCGAAACGGATTGCGAAAGCCATACGCCCAGATGCGCGAGCGCGCGCTGCGTGGGTTGCGCGCATCAAAAAATGGGTTGTCGGGCAGGCCGTTGCCGTTGCGGTCGATGCGCAGTAGTTTGCCCTGAATCGTGTCCAGCATCTGCGCCGCCAGCGACAGACGCTGCACGCCCTGCGACAACGCGCCATCACCAAATGACGCAAACAGCGCGCCATCCGGCGCAAAGCGCAGCGCGCCGATGCCATGTTGCATGGTCTCGGATTTGAAATCGTCCAGGATCACGCGCGCCGAGGCCGGCCGCGCGAGGTCGCCGTTGACCGTGTAGCGCACGATGCGGCCGTAGCGCGGCGCGTCGGTGTCGCGTTCGGCGCCGGGCGGGTCGTAGATATACGCCAGATAGACAAAGCCGTTGCGCGTGAAGTCCGGATCGACCGCGATCCCGAGCAGGCCACGGTCGTTGAAGTCGGCCACCTCGTCGCGGATGTCGATCAGCGGCTGGCCATACAGCACGCCATCCTTCCAGGTTTTGACGCGACCGGCCTTCTCGGCGATAAACACGCGGCCATCCGGCGCGAAGGCGAACCCGGTCGGCAGCTCCAGCGTCTCGGTGAGCGTCTCGACGACAAAGCGCGGATCGTCGGCTGCCTGCGCAGGCTGCGGAAAAGCGTGGCTGCAAGTAGCAGCAGACAGGCGAGACGTGCGAACATCGAATGATCATTTTATCGCTCGCCCAACAGGCGCCAGGATACGGGGTGCATTTTTCTAAAGGGGAACGGCATGTGGCGTGGCCAAAGCGCCCGCATGCGGGGTCCGCAGGCCGTAAACGGCCATGCTCAGATACGAAGCCCTGGGCTGACTGCTAGCACTCACTGTCTTGACACATTGTGCAGATGCCAGGAAAAACGTTCGCCGAGCGCTCGATGCGTCGCAGTCAGCCCAGGGCTTCGTATCTGAGCATGGCCGTTTACGGCCTGCGGACCCGGCAGGCCTAAGCATTGGCTTCGCCACATGCCGCTCCCCTTTAGAAAAATGCACCCTGCGGCGTTTGGGGCAACATCGACGCGTGACAGGCTTGACGCTCCGAAGCACCTCGCTCAGCGTGGGCCTAATCAGCGGATATTGTCCACTGACACATTGCAGGCCAAAATCGCCAGGCATGGATGCCGGCACGAAGCGCTGTGTGGCTGGCGCCTATGGGGCAAATAACGAAGCGAGCGCATTCAACACCGCCAGCTGCGTCGGCGCCGTTATTGCCCCCAACTTCTTGACCAATCGGCTCTTATCGATCGTTCGTATCTGATCCAGCACAATCTGCCCATCTTTGCCCTGGAATCGCACCGATATCCGGGTCGGATATGCCCGGCCTTTCGTTGTCATTGGCGCGATAATCACCATGCCTATATTCCGATTCATCTCATCTGGCGAGATGATCAAGCATGGTCTTGTTTTCTTGGTCTCACGCCCGATCGTGGGATCAAGGTTGACCAGATAAACTTCGAAGCGCGCTACCATGCCCACTCGTCTTCATCCCACGTTGAGAGACTTGGCACTTCAGCATCCAGCAATGCATCGTCCCCATTGGCGGACATGGCTTTAAATAGGTCGTCCCAACCAGCGCGTGGATGATATGCAGGGCGTATCACCAGCATCCCGTCATTCGACAGCAGCTCGATTTCGTCGTTCAGGTTGAACTGCTCGACAATAACTTTGGGAATCCGAATCCCCTGCGAATTGCCAATCTTGACGACTCGCGTCCGCATCACGCTTTGCATACACACCTCACGTAATTACATTGTATATCCTGCAATGCATCAAGTCAATCTCGCGCATTTCAAGACCGATCGGTGCGGAAGCTCCAGGACACGGCCCAACTTCCACCTAAAAGAGCTCAAAATGCTTCGCAATTTGGCGTGCCGCTTCTTCTGGCAATATCAAGCCGGTATCTACGCGTAACAGCCTGGCATGATTTACTGGCGCTATGTTCCAGTCAGACATAAAGGCTCTCAGGCCTGCTATCGAGACGAGTTTCTTTCGCGCCACGCGATCCGAATTGCTGACACGCTGCCTCATGATGCTTTCATCACAATGCAAATAAATCGGCAGCATGTGACCCCGATTCAATTCCAGCAGCGTCAAGAGCCTGTCGAAGTGCGGACGATCGTCCGGATCGGAGTAGCAATAGGTGCAAATCAGGTTTTTCAGGCTTGACGCAGCCGCTTGTTCGGTTGCCAACAACCGAACAGACTGAACCAACTTCCAAAATTCCGGCGTGCCAAATTCGAACAGTGTTTTAGCAAAGTCGATTGACGCGTGGTTGTCCAACAAGCGAGCGTCGATTAATTTCGCCAGCTCGCGGGCAACCGTTAGCTTTCCCACGGCCGGTGCTCCGTGGATAAATATCAAGTTCATGCCTTGCCCTGAGTGTAGCCTCACAACGCCGGGCTCAAAGGCCGTCTATGTTTGGAGTGTCTCAAGCGCGGCACGCCGCCTTTGCAAGGGCATGCTCGCCCGATCCCGAGCGGAGCAGCGCTACGTTTTTGCCCGCAGTTGCTGGCCGCATGGCACCCAGAACGAAAACGCGCTGCCGACACCGAGTGTGCTGGTCACGTTCATCTCGCCGCCGTGCGCCTCGACGATGGCTTCGACGATCGACAACCCCAGCCCGGTGCCGCCTGAGTCGCGCCCACGATCCGGAGCTGCGCGGTAGAACCGCTCAAACAGATGCGGCAAATGCTGGCTGTCGATGCCGATGCCGGTGTCGCGCACCGTGATGATCGCGCGGCCGGGCTGCGTATCCAGGCTCAGCGTGATTTCGCCGTGTTCGGTGTAGCGGATCGCGTTGTCGAGCAGGTTCGAGATCGCGCGCTGCAGGCGCAGCGCATCGCCGTGCACGATCAGGCCCGGCCCGGCGTCGCCGTCCAGCGCCAGCGTCAGGCCCTTGTTGACCGCGACCGCGCGCATGCGCGCGCCAATGCGCACGCACAGTGCGGAGAGATCGATCGGCTCCTGTTTGAGCGAGTTATTCGTGGTGCGCGCCAGCGTCAGCAGGTCTTCGACCACGGCGTTGAGTTCGTCGCTCAGCGCGTCGAGCTCGGTCAATGTGCGCTGGTAATACTCGACCGTGCGCGGCCGCGCCAGCGCCGCGCTGATCTCGGCCTTGATCACGGTTAGCGGCGAGCGCAGCTCGTGCGAGGCGTCGGACGTAAACCTGCGTTCGCGCGCCAGCGCGCCTTCAACCCGTTCGAGCATGCCGTCAAACGTCTGGGCCAGCTTCCCGATCTCGTCGTTGTTGAGCGAACCGCCAACGCGCCGCGACAGATCGGTGGCCTCAATGCGTTCGACATCGCGCCGGATGCGCTCGGCCGGGGCAAGCGCTTGACCTGCGAAGAACAGACCGCCCAACGCGGCCAGCCCGAGCGCGATCGGCGCCAGCACAAAGAGCAAATTGCGCAGCGTGGACAGCGCAGCGTCGACCGAGTCCAGCGACGCCGCGGTCTGCACGATCGCGACACGGCGCTGATTCACGCGCACCGGCGCGGTGTAGATCATGAAGTTGCCGCGCGCTTCAAACAGCGCCTCGCCGCGGTTGGCGGCGGTCAGCACGGCTGGGGTAAGCGGGTCGGTGTGCGGGAAGAAAGCATCGCTCTGCAAGACGGCGCCCTCAAGTGAGAGCAGCCGGGCAGGGGCGTTGCGGATTAGCGTCAGCGCGCGCATCAGATCGGCGTCGCTGCCGCTGCTGCCCTCGGCCGGTTTTTGCACGCTGAGCTCCGCCGCCTGGCGCAGCGTGTTTTCAAGCCCGTTGAGCAGGCCCTGCCGCAGACCGAGATACAGCAATGCAGTGACCACCAGCATGATCACGGCGAGCGCCGCCACAAACCACACAGTCAAGCGGAACCGGATGCTGCGCAGAAAGGTCTTCACGGTGTCATTCAACGATGGCGGCGCGCATCAGGCGCGCCACAGGCTGCGATTAGTCATCTGGCTTTGGGGTGCGCGATGGCTCGGGGTCCTTGCCGCCGCCGCCACCGCTATTCTCGCTGGGTTTTGGCGTATTGGTGGCGCTGGGGCCGCTGTTGTCTTCGGGTTTTGGCGTGCGCGTGGGCTCGGGCGGATCGTTGTCCGGCTTCGGTGTGCGCGTGGGCTCAGGAGTCGGGTCAGCTGGCGCCGGCGTGGGCGTTGGCTCAGGCGGTTGTGGCGTTGGGTCAACTGGCCCCGGCGTTGGCTCAGGCGTTTGTTGTGGTGAATGGGTCGGCACCGGCGTTTTTGTCGCGCTGGGGCTGTTGTTGTCATCAGGTTCGGGTGTGCGCGTCGGTTCCCGCGTCGGGCGCGGTGTTGTTTGGGGTCTTGGCGTTTCGGTTGCGCGTGGCGCGTCGTCGTCATCCGGCTCCGGCGTGCGGCTGGCCTCGCGGGTTGGGCGGGGCGCCGGTGTTCGTGTGGGGGGGGGTGCGGTGGATTGCGCAGTGGGCCGTGGTGTGTTTGTGGCGCTGGGGCCGTTGTTGTCGTTGGTAGGGTTGGGTTGCCGCGGCGCATCGCCCGCTGTGGACGTCGCAGTGGCGCGGGGGCCCCTGTTTTCCTTCGGTTCTAGTGTGGCGTTAGCTGTCGGCGGCGCATCGGGTGCGCGCGTGGCGACGGCTGGGGGGCGTCGCGTGGCTGTTGCAGGCAGCCGCGGCGTCGCCATGTGCGTGGCGGATTCCTCCGGCTCAGGCGGCGTGGCGGTCAGCGCGGTCGGCATGATCGTTGGCGCTGGCGCGTTGCTGACCACGCGTTCAACCGCCTGCGCGATGGCGATTTGAAATCGGCTGCGACGGGTACGCCAGGCTTTTGAGGACAGATTGCTCTCGCCGGCGTCTGCCGGCGCATTGATCACCACGGCGACATCAATATCGCCGTTGGCGCGCACGCGCCGCACATCGGCCAGAAAGCCGGCCTGAAGCGCCAGCACAACACCGACGAGCATCAGTGCGCCCGCCAGCATTCCGGCCACAAACACGGTCTTGAGTCTCACGACCCGCACCCCATGCGATATCCGACGCTGCGCACAGTTTCAATCGGATCTTCCCCCGCGCCAGTTTTGAGTTTGCGGCGCAGATAGCTGATATACACATCGACCATGGTTTCCTGCACATCGGTTTGATACGACCAGACGTAATCCAGGATCTGCTGGCGCGTGAGCGCCTGCCCGGCGTGGCGGATCAGACATTCGAGCAGGTTCCACTCGGTCGCGGTCAGGTCGAGCACCGTATTTGCAGTGTGGGCGGTGTGTCCACGCAAATCAAGGGTGATGTCGCCGCAGCGCAGTTCGTCCGGCGCAGTTGCGGCGGAAGCCGGCCGGCGAGACAACGCGCGCAACCGCGCCAGCAATTCTTTGAATGCAAACGGCTTGACCAAATAATCGTCGGCGCCGGCATCCAGCCCGGCAACACGGTCTTCAACCTGGCCGCGCGCCGTTAGCATTAGCACGGGCAGGCCAACTTGAGCCGCCCGGATGGCGCGGATGATTGAGGGTCCGTCGCGCCGCGGCAGCATCCAGTCGATGATCGCCACGTCGTGTGTGCCGCGCAGCGCCAGTTCCAGCCCAACATCGCCGTCATAGGCGACATCGACGCTGTAGTGCTCTTCGCGCAGCTCTTCTTCCATGAGGCGGGTCAGTCGCCGGTCGTCTTCGATTAATAGCACACGCATGTTGAATAGCGCTTTGGTATGGCTTCAAACGTTTTCGGATAGGTCACGAGTGGTCTGTCATAGCTGCGCGCAAACGTTTTGCATTGACGGGCCGCTTGGCAGTTTAGCTGCACTCTGTGTCATTCCGAATCATCCAAACGATCTACGACTTTTGCCGTGGTGCGATCGTCATGTATGACACCTCATGTGTATCAAAAAAAGATTGGAAAAGGATTGAGGATTTTGGCAATGTTTCCAATCATCTGCTTAAGCGATGTAGGCATGCTGTAACAGACGCAACTCTTAATCCCCAACTCTCTTACGTACAGACAGGAGCAACCACAATGGATACCAAACACAAGTCACGCATCGTCTTAGTCGGTATCGCCTCGCTTTTGGCGACGACGGCGCTGTTTGCGGTGGCCACCACCCGCGCATACGCGAATGACACCCCCAGCTTTTACGGCCTGGTTTCAGCAAAGCCCGACTCCGGCAACATTGGCACCTGGACGATCGGCGGCAAAACCGTCACAGCCAACGCCGCGACTGGGTTCGAGTTCGAATTTGGCCAGCTAAACATCGGCACCTGCGCAAAAGTGCGCTACATCATGTCCGGCGCGTCGCTGGTCGCTGATGAGATCGAGAGCCAGACGGCCTCGGATTGTCAAACCGGCTCTGGTGACGGCACGCCCAAGCCGCCTGGCACGTCTGTGCCCGGCACTCCTGTGCCCGGCGCCACCCCCGGCATTCCCGACGGCGTGCGTCAGGTCTTCCGCGGCGTGCTGAACAGCCGCCCGGACGGCAAGGTCGGCACCTGGGTGGTTGGCGGCAAAGCCTTCACCGCTGTTGATGCCACCGAGCTTGATATCGTCGAAGGCGCGCTTAACACTGGCGCATGCGTCAAAGTGCGTTTTGTGACCAACCGCGGCATCGATGTCGCGCTGGAAATCGACAGCGAGCCGGCCGGCGATTGCAGCATCGGCGCGACCCCGGTTCCCTCGGGCACTATTCCGACTCCGGTTGGGACGATTACTGCCACCAATGAATTTCGCGGCAAACTGATCGCGCGTCCGGAAGGCCTGTTGGGTGAGTGGACGATCGGCGAGAAAGTCTTTATCGCCACAAATACCACCGAGTTCAAGAGCGAGAACGGCGATCTGGTGGTCGGCGCATGCTTGAAAGTGCACTACGCCACACTGCAGGGCACGAACATTGCGCGCGAGATCGAAAGCGAGGAATCGTCCGATTGCGCGCGCGGCACGCAGCCCAAGCCGCGCCGTGGCGACGATGAGCGCCGCGACAGCAAAGTCTTCGCGCTGGTGGAAGCACTGCCGGCCGCGCCGTATATCGGTGAGTGGAAAATCGGTGGCGTAACGTATCAGGCGAACAGCCAGACGCGCCTCAAGCTTGAGCACGGCGTGCTGGATGTCGGCGCCTGTGTGCGGGCCGAATTCGCGGTCATGAACGGCGTCAATGTGCTGAGCCGGGTCGATGTCAAAGAAATCTACAAGTGCAACGGCAAAGAGGCGGGCGAGCCCTCCAAACTACCAAAGGCCTACGGCGTGATCGACGTGTTCACGACGACCAAGCCAAGCACCTGGGTGGTCAGCGGCATCACCTACACCGTGCCTGCCACAGCTTCGCTCGAAGCCGAGCACGGTCCGTTCGCGGTCGGCGCCTTTGTCGAAGTGAAATATGTGATCGATGGCGATACCCGCGTGGCACTCAAGATCGAAACGCATGTCGCCCCGAACAAGGGCGAAGGCAATGAAACGGGCAAGCTGACTGGCCGTCCCAGTGACGACTGGGGCACCTGGGTCATCAACGGCCAGAGCTACATCGGCGACGCTGCGATCAAGGTTGATCTGGACGACGCAACAGCTCGCGTGGCTTCCGCAACCGCAGTCACAGGCCAGCGCGTGATGGTGAACTACTACACCAGCGGCGGTGTGCGTTATGCGACCGCGATCCAGCAGGCGCGCAGCTCGCTTTATCTGCCGTCGGTCGAGATGAAGTAATCTCGTGGCTTCGAAGCGACTCTGAAGGGGCTGGCCGGGGAATGTGTTTTGCGCATTCCCCGGCTGGCTTTTTCGGAGGGAAGGTACTTAAGGTGCCTCAGGTGCTTAAAGTGCTTAACGTTGTGACGGTCGACACGTTAAGCACCTGAGGCACCTTAGGTACCTTCCCCAATCACATAGAATCTCTGCATGGCTGGGAATACGTTTGATGTGATCGTTGTCGGCGCGGGCATTATGGGCACCGCGACTGCTTATCAACTCGCGAAACGCGGTGCGCGGGTGTTGTTGCTGGAGCAATTCACGATTGGGCATGCACTCGGCAGCTCGCATGGGCCGCACCGCATCATTCGGCTGGCGTACGACACGCGCGACTATGTCGTGCTCGCGCAATCGGCCTACGCGCTGTGGCATGAGTTGGAGCAAGACGCAGGACAATCCCTGCTGATCAAAACCGGCGGGCTCGATTTCGGAGCGCCGGATGCGCTCGGGCTGCGCGAAATCGGCGCGAACTACGCCGATCTCGGCATCGCGTACGATGCCGTCGACGCCGCCGAGATTCACAAACGCTTTCCGCAGATTCTGCCGCCGGACGGTTCGATCGGCTTTTACCAGGCCGACTACAGCATGCTGGCTGCCGATAAATGCGTCGCCACGGCCGCTGCGCGCGCGCGGCACTACGGCGCGGTGATTCATGAGTCTGAGGGTGTGCTTGCGATCGAGCCGCACGCCGCTGGCGTGACCGTGCGAACGGCCGCGAACAGCTACAGCGCCGCCAAACTCGTGCTCTCCGCCGGATCCTGGATGCGACCCATGCTGCTGGCGCTCGGTATCGATATCCCGCTGATCGTCACAAAAGAGCAAGTTGCCTTTATGGGCGTGCATCGGCCAGAAGACTTTATGGTCGGCGCTTTCCCGCTGTTTATTCATCGCTTCCCGGGCAGCACACAGCTCGGTTCCGGCTTTCCGCTGTGGGGACACCGCGGCCCGAAGGTCATGTTCGACCGCACCGGGCCGGAGGTCGATCCGGCTGATCTCGACCGCACGGTCAATCCGCAGGAACTGGCGCGCCTGGAGCGCTACGCCGCGCAGACGCTGGCTGGCCTGACCGGCGAAGTGCTCGAAGTGGTGTCATGCCGCTACACGATGACGCCGGACGAGGACTTTGTGATCGACACGCATCCCGAACACAAACACATCGTGCTGGCGTCGCCCTGTTCGGGCCACGGCTTTAAGTTCGGCAGCGTCATCGGCGAAATCCTTGCCGATCTGGCGCTAACCGGCGCAACCGGCCACAATATCGCGCGCTTCAAAGTCGATCGCCCGGCGCTCACGCGATAAGCGCGCAACCGGAAATTGTTCGACGACAGCCCCGCATGCGTTGCGGGTGGGGTATGGCAGCAATTCTCAATCAAAAAAAAGCGCCACAGATTGCACCGATTACACAGATTTTCTGTGTAATCGGTGCAATCTGTGGCGCTTTTTTTTGATACTGCGGCTAAGGCCGACCTACCGTCGACGCAAACAGTGACGAACCTTTTGACAACTCAGTCTGTGTTGCCGTAATTCGGCTGCCGCGCCATGGGCCAGGGTTTGTAAACGACCAGTTGCCGGCAGCGTCTGCGATCGCGCGCCCTTCATAGTGCTGGCCCTGGCCGCCGTCGTCGCTAAAGACGTCGATCAGCGCACCGGGCAGAGCTTTGCCGCTGAGCGTGGGGCCGGCGATGGCCAATGCGGTTGGCGGCGCGATGCCGCCGTTGACACCGCTGGTTGTGGCGATACCGCCGCCCGGGTTGCCAAAAATATTGTTTTTCAACCAGAAGTTCAGCCGCGTTTCAGCGATCGCGCGCAGCCCGGTCGCGTTGCCGCTGATCGTGTTCTGCCGAATCTCATTTGAATGCGACTTGTCGTCGATGTAAATTCCGTCGCGCGCGTTGCCAGAAATTACGTTGTCGGCGACCAGGTTGTGGTGCGGGTCGCCCAGGCTGGGATCGCCGAGAAACGAGATGCCGGTGATGGCGTTGTTGATCAACGTGTTGCCCTGCACGGTGTTGTAGTAGCTGCTGCGCTCAAGCGTGATGCCGTCGCGGTTGTTGCGGAAGACGTTGAACCGGATCGTGTTTGTATTGGCGTCTAACACGCGGATGCCAAACCCTTGATTGTTGTACGCCTCGTTGTACTCGATCAGGTTGTTGTAAGACGGCGTGTATTCGCCGCCGGTTGAAGTCAAACCGCCTGGATCCAGCATAAAGCCATGCGCGCGGAATGTCTTCGAATCGACTTTGTAAGTGTTGTTGTAGGACTTGTTTCGACGGAAGATAAAGTCGTGGCAGCCGCGCGAAATAATAAAGCCGTGGTTGCCGTTGTTAAAGCTCTCGTTGTCCTCGACGATAAAGCCGTGCGTGAAGTCGTGCGGATCGAAACCGTAACTGACGTTGTCGTGAAACTTGTTGCCCTTGATCAGCGAACCGCGCGCGGCGAACGAGAAGTAGCCGTAATACAGGTGGTGAATATCGCTGCCGATCACATCGCCGGTGACGCGCGCGAGAAAACCGCCGCCTGAAGTGTTTTCTTCGTCATCGCGCCAGCTCATGCCGTAGCTGCCGCCGCCATCCGGGTTGCCGAGATAGGCGATCTCGCTGGCGAGAATATCCATGCGTGCGGCGCCTTCGGCGCGCAGATATGCGCGGCCATTCTTGTAGGTTGCGTCAATGTTATTGACGGCCACGTCCCACGAGGTGACCTTTGTGTTCTCAATCCGGATCGCGCCGTCGAGGGTGTCCAAAAAGATGTAACCGGCTTTGGTGATGCTGGTCTCGGCGCCGGCATTGCTGCGTAGTTTGAGCCACGTGACCGTGGGGCTGTTGATGCGCAGTGTGACGTTTTTGCCGACACGCAGGCTGGCGGTCAGACGCCAGACGCCGGCGCCTTCATTCACGAGCAGCGGGCCGTTTTGCAGGACAAGGCTATTTGCAGCCGCGGCCAGGCCGGGGATATCGGTGGTTACACCGGGGCCGTCAATGAGCACGGTTTCATGGCCGTCGACCGTTTTCTTGGTGATCGTGAGTTGTGTGCCGGCCGGCGCAGGCGCAAAGGGCGTGGCGGGTGGCACGGCCGTTGCCGGTGGAATGCCGGGGATCGGCGCAATTTCCGTCGCGATGATGTTTCTAAAAAGCAACGGGAGGTATGCGATTTTGCCCGCTGGCGCGAGCGTGGGGATAAACACAGTTGGCGCGATTGTGGGATCGACCGATGTTGGCGTCGGTGTAAAGGTTGGCGACTCTATGATGGTTGGTGCTGCTGTGACGGTCGGTGTGGTCAACACGCTGGAAATGCCCAGGCTGGCCTCGCCACTGACTTGTTCGGGTGCTGGGGTGCCGGTCTGGGCCACCTCCTGCAATGGATTTCCGCTTGCTTCTGCCGGCTGAAAGACCACGAGGGTGCAACCCAACACGATCAAGGATGCCAGCAACAAGGCGCGGCAGTAGGCTTTGAAATGTGACATGAGCAAATCTCCCCGAGAAATACAGAGCAGATTCCCTCCCGCAGGCTGCTCTGTATCTAAATTGTACCGCATCTGTCGAAAACATGGCGACATACATAGACTTCGTAGCTATAAATTTCAGTTCTTGCCCGATTAGCACGCGAATAATTACAGGTTTTTGAAGAAAGCCTGTAGAGCCGGGACTTAAGGTGGAGACGCTTGTGGGAGTATGGAATATCGCCATGCCCAGACCTTCCAGGCCCTGCTTCCTCGTGTATAACCGCGACATGGTGAACTACAAGGCGCTTTTCGATTTGACCGGTCGCACGGCATTGGTGGTGGGCGGTGGCAGCGGGATTGGCCAGGCAGGCGCGCTGGGGTTGGCCGCGCATGGCGCGCATGTAATTTGCGCCGATGTCAACGAAGCGGCGAGCGCTGGCACAGTCGAGCAGATTGTGGCTTCGGGCGGGTCAGGCGCCGCCTGTGCGCTGGATATGCGTGATTCAGCCAAGATCGCCGCGGCGCTGGCGCCGTTGCCGGCCATCGATATATTGGTCAGCACGCCCAGCATCAATGTGCGCAAGCCGTTGTTGGACATTACCGATGAGGAATTCGACCGCGTCATTGCGCTCAACCTCAAGGGTACTTTTATGTTGCTGCGCGCGGTGGCGCGCGGGATGGCGGAGCGCGGGCGCGGCAGCATCATGGTGCTGAGCAGCATTCGCGGCGATGTGGTTGAACCCGGGCAGAGCATCTATGCGGCGACAAAAAGCGGTGTGCGGCAGATGTGTCGGGCGCTGGCCGCCGAGCTGGGAACACAGGGTGTGCGCGTCAATTGCATTGCGCCCGGTGTCGTCGAAACACCGCTGACCGCGCCGATCCGCAACAACCAGGCCTGGTATGACGCCTACGCCAACAAGAGCGCGCTGCAACGCTGGGCACGCCCCGATGAACTTGCCGGCGTCATCGTCTTTCTCGCCTCGGATGCCGCGTCGTTTGTCACCGGAGCGGTCTATCACGTCGATGGCGGCTGGACGGCGGTGGATGGGCGGTTTATGCCGCCGCTTTAGGGGCAGGCGCGTGAAGTGCTTATAGTGCTTAACGTGTTTGCACCTTAGCGCCTATCCTAATAGGGCAAGCGCGTCCACTTGTCTGGGCTAATCTCTGTGACCTCGCGCGCGAGACGCCGCCAATCAACGGGAAACGTTTGGACCCAATTGGGATAGCTTCGTAAGCACTTCAAGCACCTTCTTCCTCCCCCTCAAATCTCAAGAATCCGATACGGATGCACATTGATCACCAGCGTGCCGCCGACGACGGTCTCGCCCACCTGGGTGGGGTTGTAGTTGCGGTGTTGGTGGCCGTGCAGAAACAACCTGGGTTTGAAGGTTTCGATCACCCAGTTGTAGGTGTGAAAACCGATGTGGGCAAGATCCGGACCGTCGTGGATGCCGAAGGGTGGCGCATGCGCGACAAAAATGTCGGGTTTGCCAAAGATCATCTTGGTCGCCAGCAACGAAGCGCGCATCCACTGCTCGTTTTGCGTGTACTGGCAGGGCGCATGCGGTTTGTATTGCAGGCAGCCTTCGAGCCCAGCCATGCGGAGGCCAGCGGATCGAACGACCTTTTGGTTCAGATCAATCCAGCCCTCAGGCGCGTGTTTGACTGCGTTGTTGTCGCTGACCTCGTATAAGTCGTGGTTGCCGCGCACGTAGTAGCACGGCAGATTCAACATCGAGGTGACATACTCCATGTATCCGATCGGCAGATCGCCGCAGCTAATCACAATGTCGACATCGGCGCAGCGTTCGAGGATCGCCGGACTGTAGATCCACGAAACGATTTCGTCGCTGATGGCGAGTATCTTCATGCCATTTTTAGATACGCTTCCATGAATGCATCCAGGTCGCCATCGAGCACGGCCGCCGCCTGGCTGGATTCGTGGCTGGTGCGTGTGTCTTTGACGAGTTGATACGGATGCAGCACATAGTTGCGAATCTGGTTGCCAAACTCGGCATCGACGTGATCCCCCTTGATCTGCCGCATTTCTGCGTCGCGCCGGCGATCTTCGACCTCCTGCAAACGCACTTTGAGCACATGCATGGCGCGTTCGCGGTTTTGCGTCTGGCTGCGCTGATCCTGGCAGGTGACCACGATGCCGGTCGGCAGATGACGAATGCGCACCGCGCTTTCATTCTTCTGCACGTTTTGACCGCCGGCGCCCTGCGAGCGATAGGTTTCAATCTCGAGGTCGTTCGGGTTGACCACCACGTTGATCTCGCTGTCCTGCATGTCCGGAAAGATTTCAACGCGCGCGAAGCTGGTTTCGCGCGTGCCGCCGGCGTTAAACGGCGACATGCGCACGAGGCGGTGCACGCCACGTTCGCCGCGCAGATAGCCATAGACGCGTTCGCCCGCGATCGTCAGCGTGGCGTTTTTGATGCCGGCCACATCGGCCGGGGTGATATCCGTATCCGTGACCTTAAAGCCCTTGCGTTCGGCCCAGCGCGCATACATGCGCACCATCATCTGCGCCCAATCCTGCGCATCGACGCCGCCGGCGCCGGGCTGGATGGTCAAGATTGCATCGTTGTGATCGTGTTTGCCGGAGAACATCAGCTCAAGCTCGGCGCGTTCAAGCGCCTGTTCAAGCAGGTTGACTTCTGTCGCAGCGTCATTCGCGGTGGCTTCGTCGGAGGCTTCCTCAGCCAGCTGGATCATGACATCGGCGTCGTCCGCGCGGCGCACCAGCGCCAGGTTGGCGTCAACCGATTGTTTTAGCACGGCCATCTCGCGCATCAACACCTGCGCGGCTTGTGCGTCATTCCAAAAATCTGATTCGGCGGAGCGGGCTTCGATCTGCGCTATGCGGACTTCTTTTGAAGCCAGGTCAAAGACGGTCCCGCAGGCTGGCGGCGCGTTCTCGCGCGGCGTTCAACCTGTCTTTCATTTCGGGGATAAGTTCTAACATCGGATGATCATCATACAGGAGGATGGGTTTGAAGACGATGACGCCGCGTTGCGCGCCCCGGATACCGCAGGCATTGCCTGCGGGATCCGGGGGTTATCTCGGGTGGCGCGCAGGACGCCAGCAGGCTGCGCAAGATGCGCGCGGTTGCGCCCCAGATATCGTAGTGCTGGTAATAGAAGTGAAACACTTCGATCGGCGGGCCAGGCACGGCGGGTTCGCGGGTGGTGATGGTCAGGTTGGCTGGATCGGCCAGCCACGCGAGCGGCACATCGAAGATCTCGGACAGCTCGCCGGTCGAGGGCACAAAGGGGTATGGGTGTGGAATGACACCGACCACCGGCGTGATGCGCCACTGCGTGACCGTAATCAGATCGGGCAGCACGCCGAGCACGCGTACATCGGCACGGGCAAGACCAATCTCTTCTTCGGCTTCTCGCAACGCGGTATCGATGCGATCGCTGTCGGTGGCGTCGACCTTGCCGCCTGGAAACGCGACCTGGCCCTTGTGTGTGGCGACCGATTCGGTGCGACGCGTTAGCAGCACGTGCCAGGTGCCAGCGCGTTGAAAGAGCGGCACCAACACCGCAGCCGGGCGGGCATGCCATTCGAGTTCGGCGCCGGGCTCACGGCTGGCAAGCTGCGCGCGCAGGTGTGCAATGAGATCTGACATGAATGCGCATTATCGGCGAAGCATCTGTGGTTACGCGCTGCGCGGATGATGACTCGTACAGATCAATGACGGAAAACGAGACAGGGCGGTTGCGCGAGTGCAACCGCCCTGTCTCGTCGGCAGAACATCAGCTATGCCGGTGGTCAAAAGCCTGAGCGGAGAAATCGTCTCACCCCGCCCGAGCTTATGACTCCAAAATTAGGCTGATGCCGAAGCTGTGCGGCGAACAACACCCTCGGTTGCTTCCGCTGCAGCAGCTGTGGCCATCAATGTGGCGGCTGCGCCAAGCAGCGACAGGCCGCTGAGCATCAGCGGTGCGAGTGTTGGCGGCAGAATGCCATAGCTGCGCAATGCGCCGCCAATGGTGCGGTCTTCCTGCTGGGCAACCTTCGACACGCGGTCTGCGCGGTTAGCGCGCGAGCCGCTATGCATGACAAAGCCATACAGTCCGCTCAATGACAGCACCAAAAACAAGATGCTCACAATCCGGCGCAAGCCGCCCGCTGGTGACATGGCAAGGAGACCCAGCACGGCGCCAACACCGGCAGCAATTGCACCGTAGAGTTTTGCAAAATTCGTGTGTCCGATCATTACCAGCTCAAGCAGCAGAAACGCAAAGCCGGCAGTGACGGTGATAAGCAAGACGCGCGGGGCATTTCGATAAAGGTTTAGTGCCAAGATAGTTCTCCTAAAAATCGTTAGAAATAATTGGCGTCGGCGCAAGACAACGCATTACCGTGTGCCTTAACCGGACGCGTGTTCGCAACGATCTTACGGAAGAATGACGCAGAAGACGTGCGCATCCGACAAGCAAATCGTGAGTTTCTTGTGAAGGCGCACCGCTTTACAAGATTGGTTTACGGAGTCGTTGTGCTTCGTAAGCCAAATGGTGCATTTTTCCAAACTGTGCACACTTTGTTTGCAAAACACTGACAAGAAGTCCATCGACAAAGGCACGAGCGTCAAATTCTTCAATATCGGTGATCTTCTCACCCGTGCCGACATAACGAATTGGAATGCCGAGCTCGCTCACGATTGCAAACGCCACACCGCCTTTTGGGGTGCCATCAAGTTTTGTCAAAATTGCGCCGGTTACGCCGGTGGCGGCGGCAAAGCCCTTGGCCTGGCTGATCGCGTTCTGGCCGTTGGCCGCGTCGATGACCAGCCAGGTTTGATGCGGGGCGGCGTGCACATTGCGCTGCAACACGTTTTTGATCTTCTCAAGCTCTTTCATCAGATTGTGTTTTGTGTGCAGGCGGCCGGCTGTGTCGACGATGAGCAAATCGATCTTGCGCGCAAACGCAGCCTGGATGGCGTTAAAGACCACCGCACCCGGGTCCGAATTGATTTCGCCGGCGATCACATCGATCCCTGCGCGCTCTCCCCACACCTGCAGCTGATCGATCGCGGCGGCGCGAAAAGTGTCGCCGGCAGCCAGCAACACGCGGCGCCCTTTTTCGTTGTAGAGCTTTGTGAGCTTGGCGATGCTGGTCGTCTTGCCCGCGCCGTTTACGCCGATGACCAGCACGACTTCGAGCAGGCGATCGGCTGCATAGTTGAATTTCTGCGGCCCGCTGGGTTCAAGCAGCCGCACGAGTTCTTCCTTTAGCACATCGCGCAGCTTGTCGGCCTTGACGATGCCTTCGGAAGCCGCGCGCGCGCGCAGACGTTCGAGCAGCGTCAGGGCGGTCGTTGCGCCGACATCGGCCTGCAACAGCAAGACTTCGAGCTCTTCCCAAGTGTCGTCGGTGATATCGGCCTGGCCAAGCAGCGTCTGAACGCGGCCAAATATTGAGTTGCGGGTTCGAGACAACGTCTCGCGAAGGGATGCCATGCGGGCATTATCCGCTGTGTGCGACCAGCCCCTTAGGCGTGCCGCGCGACAACTTGCGGCGGGTTGTCAGCGGGTGGGAAATTGTGGATAGCGGCCGGGAAGCGGCCCGGCCGCTATCCACTCACGCCTTGCGCTTTTGCAGCACCGGCACGCCGCGCTGGTAGATCCACCACTCGATGACGAGCAGCGCGAGCGCCAATGCCGCCATCCAGTTCCAGAATTCGCGCTGCGACAGTCCCTGTTGTGCGGCCGCGTTGGCAGCATCGCCCGCCGACTGCGCACCGAGCGCCAGTTCGCCGCTCGGCGCGATGGCGGATTCACCGGGGTTTAGAAAGTTGACGGCGAATGCGCCGCGTGTGCGCGCGCCCTCAGCGCCGGCCGTAAACTGATAGACGCCGAGCGCACTTGTTTGCACAAACCCGCGTTTGTCGGTGCTGACCTGCGCGCCGTCGGGCAGCGTCACCGTCGCGCCGTCTGGGATCGGCACAACTTCGCCCGGGCGCACGCTGGAGGGCGCGTTGATGCCCTGCGGCGGCGCAAGCCAGTCCACGCTGTTGGCGATCATGATCGGGAACGCGATCTGCAACGGCAGATCGCTGCGGCGCAGCTCGAACGGCAGCAGCACCATGCGGCTGGGGTCAACCTCGCCAATGCTTTCACCGGCATACAGCAGGGCGCCACCTCGCGCCTGCACCAGCGGCCGCAACCAGCCCGGCACATTGACCCGCTGGGCGTCCAAAATATTCACGCTGCGCCAGTCGACCTTGTCCATCACAGGATGCGAATCGCTGCGCACAAACTGCGTTTCCGAAAATGCCCCGCTGGTCGAGATGACCGGCGCAATGCCGATCAGCGGCGTCGCGGCGATCGCCAGCACATTTGCGCGCGCGGGCAGCGTCATCGTCAGCCGGTCGAGCACATACAGATCGAAGCGCTGCGTGCCGAGCGGTGGCGTGATCGAGCGCGTCACCCGTAGCCCTGGCAGCGCCGCCAGCGATTGCTCCAGAAATCGATTGCCGTTCGTCAGCAACAGCGCGTTGCGGGTGTTGTTCGTGGTGTTAACGGCGTAGGCCACATCGTCGCTGGCCAGCGTGTTGAACTGGGCCTGATCGACGCGCACTTCAACGCCAAGCGTGTCCGGCGGCAGGCCGTTGGCGATGAACTCAGCCGATTGTCCGGCGCTGATCGTCAACTCGCGCGCATCGGCCAGCGTGCCGTCCGTTTTGAGCGAGACCAGCACCTTGTCGTCTTTCAGGCCGAGGTTGCTGATGCGCGCAAACGCAGCCAGACCCGCGCACTGTGCGCCGCAACGACATCGCGGTGATCGCGATGTTGTCGCCGTTTTGGCCGATCGCGATATGGCGCGCCTTGCCCTGAATGAGTTTGAGATCGTTCGCGCCAGCGCCATCGCTGACCACAATCGTGCTGGCGTCGGCTGTGTTTGCGGTGGTCGCGGCGGCCAGTGAGATCGCCGCGCTCCAGTTGGCATGCGTCAGCGCGGGTTGCGCGTCGTCGAGTGCCTGGCGCAGCTGCGCAGTATCGTTGGTGAGCGCGGTCAACGCGCGCGGCGCGCCATCGACCTGGATCAAGATCATCTGGTCGTTTGTGCCGATCTGGCTGATCAGCGCGCGCACTTCCGCTTTGGCCGCGTCGAAGCGGGAAGGGGCGACATCGGTCGCGCGCATCGACGCCGAGGCGTCGAGCAGCACCACGATCTTGCCGCTGACCGCGGTTGGCACGTTGACATACGGACGAATCAGCGCGAACACAAAAAACGCCAGCGTCAGGAGCTGCAAAAACAACAGCAGGTGCTTGCGCAGCCGCTGCCAGAGCGTGTTGGCCTCGCGGTCGAGCGTGACTTGCCGCCACAACATCGTGCTGCTGACCGATTGCTCACGGCGTTGCAGTCGCAGCAGATACAGCAGGATGATCGGCACGGCCAGCGCGGCGAATGCAAACGCGATTGGGTTGAGCAAATTCACGCCAGCCAGCCTTGCGCGCGCAGATCGCGGACGATGGTTTGCTGCACCGGCACAGAAGTGTCCGCGAGATAGTAACGCCCGCCGCGCCGCCGCGTCTGCGCGTCGATCTCGTCGCTCCAGGTCTTGAGCCGCTGGCGGTATTGGCCGAGCACGATGTCGTCCATGCTGAGATCCTGTTCGCCGTCGGTTTCGATGTCTTTGAGACGAATATCCCCGTTGAGCTGCGGGTCGATCTCTTCGCTGCTGAGCACGTGAATCACGCTGACATCCAACCCGCGCGCGCCGAGCGCGGTGAACCCGTCGCTAAAGCCGGCTTCATCGTAGAGATCCGAGAAAAGGATGCACAAACCGGGCCGCGCGCGCAGTGCGTAGGTTTTGAGCCAGGGGTTGAGCGCAAGTTTTGCGTTTGGCGCGCTCTTTTTGGCGCGCTCAACAAATGCCACCATCTCGGCAAACGACGCCATGCCGCGTTTGGGGCCGTATTGCTGGCCGGTGCTGGTGTGCAGCGTGATCTTGTCGCCGGATGCCAGGCCGACATAGGCCAGCGCCAGCGCGAGATCCGCGGCGTAGGCGAATTTTGGCACCACGTCGATGTCGTCCGGTTCCCAATACATCGAGGCGCTCTGATCGAGCAGCAGGTGCACCGCCACATCCTCTTCATCTTCAAAAAGCTTGATGACCGGCTTTTCATGTCGGGCGTAGACGTTCCAATCAACGCGGCGCGGGTCGTCGCCAGGCGTGTAATTGCGATAGTCCGCGAACTCGACCGAGCGGCCGCGCTTGATGCTGCGGCGTTCGCCCGTGGTTGTGCCGACGCGCCGGCGTGGCGAATCGAGCGACAGGGTGCGAAGTTGCTGCAGGAACGCCTCGGTGAGCATGGGGGCATTGTAGAAGAAGGTGCTTAAAGTGCCTAAAGTGCTTGAAGTGCTTAAGGTGTCAACACGTTAAGCACTTTAAGCACCTTCTTCCTCATCCATCTGTAATCCTGATTGGCTATACTCCACCCCTACTTTTTATGTCACTAGGAATCATCACCCGTCTGCAGTTGCAAACGCAGCCGCTCAAGACCGGCATCCGGCCGGAAAAGACGTATGGGTTGGCGCACCTTGTGAGCGTTGATGCGTTGCAGCTGAGCCCTTTGGGGTTCTCGGCGGAGCTCGATGGCGCGGTCGTTTTGGACGTGCATCACGCGAATCACGCGTTTTCGCGTTATCGTGCCGATGATCACAACGCGATTTCGTTCAACATCAGCAGCAACTATGCGCGCATGCGCGCGCGTTTCGGCGAGCGGATTCGCGTGGGCTGCGCGGCTGAGAACATTTTGATCGAGTGCGATCAGGATCTTCAGGCAGACGCATTTGCGCGCGGGATCCGCATTCAAACGCGTGAGGGCGCAACTATCCTGTTGCACAATGTTCGGTCCGCGCCACCGTGCGCGCCATTCACCCGCTGGGCGCTCGACCTCAGTGGCGACAATGCAACAGAGCCGGTACCAACAAAATTGCAAAAAGAATCGTTGCAATTTCTCGATAATGGCACTCGCGGATTTTATTGCGAATATTCGGGCGAAACGCAGATTATTCGTGTGGGTGATCAAATTGCACTGGGCTAAGTACTCTCTCCGTTGGTCGAGATCCGCATTTTATCCCTTGTGTATCCGTACTCTTATGTGGTGTAATCGCCGTTTTGGATGAACAGCTACAAGCCTGAAAATCCACTGATTGTGCAAAGCGATCGTAGCGTTTTGCTAGAAGTTGACAACACGCTGTATACAGAAGCGCGCGATGCATTGGCACGCTTTGCCGAGCTCGAAAAGAGTCCGGAATACGTGCATACGTATCGCATTTCCTCGTTGTCGCTCTGGAACGCCGCCGCCGCCGGGTTGTCTGCCCAAGCCATCATCGACGATCTGGACAGATTCTCAAAATATCCGCTACCGGACAACGTCCGCATCGATATTGCCGACTCTGTGGGCCGCTATGGCCGCATTCAAGCTGGTGCTGGAAGACGGCCGTCTGATGGTCGTGGCCGACGCTGCCGCCGCTGATGTCCGAGATTGAGCGACATAAATTATTCGCGCCGCTCATTCAGTCGAAGCTGTCGCCAACGACCGTGCAGATCGACCCAACCATGCGCGGCCACGCCAAACGCGTGCTGTTGCAGATCGGCTTTCCCGCCGAAGATCTGGCCGGCTATCTCGACGGCGCGCCGCTTGAGTTGCATCTGCGCGGGTTGACCACGCAGGGCGCGCCCTTTGATCTGCGCCGCTATCAATCCGATGCGGCTGAAGTGTTCTGGGCGAACGGCAGCAAAGCCGGCGGCAGCGGTGTCGTTGTGTTGCCGTGCGGCGCGGGCAAAACCATTGTCGGCATCGCCGCCATGGCGATGGCGCAGACCGCCACGCTGATCCTGTGCCCGAACACCGTCGCCGTACGCCAGTGGATGCGCGAGATCGTCGACAAAACGTCGATCAGCGAAGATCAGATCGGCGAATACAGCGGCCTGAAAAAAGATATCAAGCCCGATCACCGTCTGCACCTATCAGGTGTTGACGTATCACCCCGAAGAAGACGCTCAACGTGGTCGATCCGGCCGTGGCTGCGGAGGCCGAGTTGGCCGACATGATCGAGAGCGCGATGGCCGATGGCGGCAAAAAACGCGGCAAGGTCAAAAAACTCCCCAAGCTGGCGGAATATCCGCACATGCAGCTGTTTAACCAGATGGAGTGGGGCCTGATCATTTACGACGAAGTGCATTTGTTGCCGGCGCCGGTCTTTCGCGTTACCGCGGAGATTCAAGCGCGCCGCCGCCTCGGGCTGACCGCCACGCTGGTGCGTGAAGACGGCGCTGAGGGTGATGTCTTTTCGCTGGTCGGGCCAAAGAAATACGATGTGCCGTGGAAGGACCTCGAGCGGCAGGGCTGGATCGCCACGGCCGAGTGCCACGAGATTCGCGTGGCGCTGGCCGATGAAGACCGCCTGGAATACGCGGTGGCCAGCCAGGAACAGAAATATCACTATGCGGCGAGCAATCAGCGCAAACATCAGATCGTCTCCATGCTGATCGAGAAGCACAAAGACGACAGCGTGTTGCTGATCGGGCAGTATCTGCCGCAGCTCGACGCGTTGGGCAAACGCATCAACGCGCCCGTGATCACCGGCGAGATGCCGGTCAAACAACGCGAAGTGCTTTACAGGCAGTTTCGCGACGGTGAGATTAACAAGCTTGTTTTGTCGAAGGTTGGCAACTTTGCGGTCGACCTGCCAGATGCAAATGTGCTTATCCAAGTGAGTGGCATGTTCGGTTCGCGCCAGGAAGAGGCGCAACGGCTCGGTCGCGTGTTGCGGCCGAAGAAGAATGGGTTGCTGGCCCACTTCTACTCCGTGGTCACGCGCGACACGCTGGACCAGGATTACGCCGCAAAACGTCAGCTCTTTCTGACCGAGCAGGGCTACCACTACGACATCCTGTATGAGGAGGAAGTTCCCGGATTCTCCCCAGCCATCATTGCTACGAACTCCGCGCCTGTGCGCCGGAATGCCACAGGTTTGCTGACAAGTGGGACATAGCACCATGCCAGACACGCATTCGTCTTTTGGCGAATGCGTGTCTGGCGCGGTGCTAAACGTGATTGGGCCGAACGGAGCAGTCTGGTTCGCATCATGTCAATTGAAAAGACGTTCGACGCAGCCGCCGGTGGCGCTGCCAGGACCGGTGCCGCGAATGGCCAAGCCGCTCGCAATGGCGCGCGCGTGAGCGTGGAATGGCCGATTGCCGCGCGTTATCGAACTTCCCCGCTGCCCCTTTCCGAAATCATCGATGCCGAGTTCAATGCCGCGCAGCTGCGCGAGCTGGCACGGTGGCTCGATGTCAAACTCAAGGGCACCTCAAAGCTTGGCTTTACCGAACAAGTGGTCGAAGCGCTGAACGAGCGCATCTCGCGCATGCAAACTCGGCTGAAGCGGTGCTGGATGGCCTGACCTCCGAGCAGGTTGATTTTGTGCGCCGCATGATGACCGCGCGCGATCACATGCTGCCGGTCTCGCGCACGACGGCGTTCGCCGTCTGGGGCCGCCAGTTTGAACGCGACGGCGATCGCAAACTGGTCGAAATGCTGGATGGGCTGCGCCGCCACGCCATGCTGTTCCCCACCTCGGCGCTGCAATATGGCATGCGCGATGTGTACTACCGCTGGCTGCCGCTCGGCGAGAACGTGCCGGTGCACGAGTTCAAGATGGACCCGGTCAAGCTGCGCGCAAGCGGGCTGGCCGAGCAAAAAGGCCACTTTCTCGATAGTTTCGAGCTCTTTTTGGGCGCGATCATGAAATCTGGCGTGCAGCTGCGCGCGCCGTTGCCGGTGCACGATCAGGCCGCGCGGTTTAGCTGGCTGCGCGATTGGGAATATGAGCGAGACGATGCCGACCGCGTGATCAATTCGCGTCCGGGCTGGGTGCCGGATCCGCAAACTGGCATCACCGTGCCGATGCAGTCGCCGTTCTCGCCCGAGTCGGCGGCCAAGCTTGAAGATCAGACCGGCCTGCCGCGCGCGCAGTGTGAGCTGATGTTCGCGCTGGCCTGCGCCATGCAGATGATCGAAGCGCCGGTTGTCAAAAATGGCAATGGCAAAAATGCGCATCTGGTCAAAGCGCGCGCCGCCGGTGTCGAAGAGTGGATGGTGCTGGCCAGCGAGGACAAGCTGCGCCGCGCCTGGAAGGCCTGTGACCGAAGAGATCATGGCTCCGGTTGAGGCGCGTAGCGCCAGCCTGGCCGCCCGGCCTGCGGACATGTTTATTGTGCAGCGCGCGATCGGCGCGCGCGAGTTGACGCAGACCATGCTCGGCGCCGAGTGGTGCGCGTTGCGGCGCTACGTTGCGCGCGTGTTGCGCGGCTTGCCGGCCAACACCTGGGTCAACTGGGATGCGTTGCACGACAAGCTGTTTGACTTCCTGCCCGAATGCCTGTGGACGATCGCGGCGCGCACCGACTGGTGGTTTGCGCAGTCCGGCAGCCGCGCGCGTTTGCACGCCAACCGGCGCGACGATTGGAAGCAGACGATCGGCAAAGTCATCGAACGCGTGGTCCGCGAGACCTTTGTGGCCTTTGGCGCGGTCGACGTGATGCTTGAGGACAACTTCCTCTACGCGTTGCGCGTGACCGAGATCGGGCAATGGCTGATCTGCACGCAGGATTGCGGCCTGCCGGAGTCGATCTCGAGCAACCGCAGCAGCGTTGAGGCGATTTCGTGGTCGAAAGAGACCAACACGTTGTATGCGCAACCCGCGCCGGATCGCGCCGAGTTTATCGCGCTGGTGCGCCGCATTGCAGACCGCGGCGAAGGCTCCTTTACGTATGCGATCACGCCGGAGAGCATCGAGCGCGCGCTGGGCGATGGGATCGTGCTCGACGACGTGGTGCGCAAGTTCAAGCGCATGGGCGTGCCGCTGCCAAAACCAGTCAGCGAGCAGTTCAAGATTTCGGCAAAGCGCTTTGGGCGCGTGCGCGTCTATCAGGCGCTGACGGTGCTGGAGTTTGCCGACGAAAATGCGGCGCGCGAACTGGCGGTCAACAGCAGCCTGATGAAACACGTGATCTACAGGATTTCGCCGTGCGCCTTTGTGGTGCCGGATGACGAGGTCGACACGCTGGTTGAGGAGATGCAGGCGAAGGGCTACACCCCGCGCGTGAAATAAACCATGGAAGCACCCGCACATATCATTTCCGCTTCCGCGCTGGACTTTCAGCGCGATCTGAGCCGCTACTGGCGGCATGCCCGCAAACAGGGCAGCATCACGCTGACCGTCGCAGGGCTGGATTTACAAATCCAGCTTTAAGTCGTTTTTGACCGCGCTCAATATGCCTGCCGGGCTGACCAACAACGAGGAGCAGAGCAATGGCCGCCTGTGGTTTATGCGCCGGATGCTGGTGCAGATGCGCGAGCTGCAGGGCGACAACTTTGGCGACACCCTCACGATCGGCCCGAACGGGCGGCTGCTTGGCATGCCAATGGCCACCCGCACGCGCTGGACGTTTGAGCTATGGCGGGACAGCGGCGCCTGGAACGAGCTGCTGCGGCTGCCCGGTCAGAACGTCAGCTTCGACCACCGTCGCGACGCCTCAAGCGGGCTGGCAAAGTCGCGCATCGCGGTGCTCAAGGCGATTGCCGCCGCGCTGCCGACGCCGGGTGTGTGGTTCGATGCGGCTTCGCTGATCGCGCACATCAAAAAGACCGACTACACGTTTTTGTTTGAGCGCAAACGCGGCTATGGCGTGGCCGGCATGTATGCCTCGCCCTACTTTAGCTCGAACAACCCGTATGGCATGACGTTTACCGTGGCGCGCGATGAAACCAGCGGCTGGGACGTGGTCGAGAAGGCCTTTATCATCGAGTTGCTAACCGGTCCGTTGTACTGGCTGGGTCTGGTCGATATCGGCTACAGCGGCGCCACGCAACCGGGTGAAGGTGTGCAGCCATCGGCATTTCGACTGACGGAGGTGGGCGCCTGGCTGCTCAATCTTGGCGAAGCGCCGGTCTTTATCGAATCCGGCGGGCGCGTTGTGGTGCAACCCAACTTCAATGTTTTGGCGATGGAGCCGATTAGCGACGCCGTGCTGGTCGATCTTGATCATTTCGCCGATTCACTTGGCGGCGATCGCGCGGTGACGTATGAGCTGACAAAAGAGTCGCTCTATCGCGGCCAGCAATCCGGCTGGAGCGCCGAGCGCGTGATCGCGTTTCTTGAAAAGCAGCAGAGCGGGCCGTTGCCGGGCAACGTCGCGCGCACGCTGACCGAGTGGGAATCCGCGCACCGCCGCATCACGTTTCACCGCAAGAAGCTGGTGGTGCAGTTTTCGGATGAAGATGCCGAAGCGCAGGCCGCGTTGGCGTTGACGCCCTACAAACCGCGTGCGCTCTCCGATCGATTTCATATGCTGGGCAACGGCGAGTATGACAAAGTCAATACGGCGCTGCGCGACGCCGGCTGGATGCCGACGCTGCAGCCAGAAGGCGCGACCGGTGTTGAAAACAGCATCCGCGTGGAAGACGACGGGGCAGTGACGTTCCTGCAGCCCGCGCCCAGCGTCTACACGCTGGGCCGGCTGGCGCAGTTCACCGAGGGCGATTCGTAGCGGGTCACGCCGGTGAGCGTGCGCGCGGCGATGAACAACAAGCTCGATGTTGAACAGGTGCTGGCGACGCTGGCCGAGATGCACAACGGCGTGGTCGCGCCGCAGGTCGAGAAGAACATCCGGCAATGGGCGGGCTTTTTCGGCACCGCGGCGATCAAGAGCGTGCTGTTGCTCGAGTTGTCAAACCTCGACGTGTTGGCGAATCTGCTGGCCGACCCGCAGATCGGCAAACATCTGAGCGTGATCGAGGGCAGCAGCAAACCGCTCGCAATGGTCGATCCGGAGCACGCCGACGCGGTGCGCGCGGTGTTGGTCGAACGCGGCGTGGTTGTCGCATCTTAGCGGCGCGGCATGCCGCGACAACCACGCCGCGTTCATGCACGATAGAGCGCCGGCGCTTCCTCCGTATCAAGCGCGACCGGCTGCTTCTCGCACAGCGACTGCATGCAGGCTTCGGCAATGCGCGCGGCCATGTAGCCGTCCCACGCGGTTGCGCCGGTAAACGGCGTGCCAAGCCGAAGCGAATCGATCCAGTGTTGCACTTCGCGTAGGTAAGCCGGCTGAAAGCGCACGAGCCAGTCGGGCGGCACTGTCTGGGAGATGGCGTTGCCGTGGCGCACGCGTGCCACGGCATCGTCGCGCGTTTCAGCCAAGCCCGTTTCGCAGACCACCTGCGCGCTGATGTCATAGCCATACGAGCATTCGGCATAGGCTTCGATGGTCGCCAGGCGGCCGTCATCCAGGGTCAGCTGCGCCAGAAACAAATCAATCGCGTCCGCGTTGCCGGCTTCGCGCACCCGCATCCCCTGCGCAAACACCTGGCGCACATCGCGCTGCATGAGCCAGCGCATTGCGTCAAAATCGTGGATGACCGAATTTTTGAGCAGCGTCTCGATCGGGTGGTTGAGGGGCGTGGTCTGGTTGCGGCTAACGCCCTTGAACAGCAGCGGCGCGCCGATGGTGCCGGAATTGATTGCGTCTTTGACGCCGACATGCTGCGGGTCGAACCGGCGCATAAACCCGAGCGCGATCAGCCGCCGCCCAAGCGCGCATTCGGCGTCGATCACGGCTTTGGCGTGCGTGCTGCTGAGCGCCAGCGGTTTTTCGCACAGGACGGGCTTCTGCGCGCGCAGACAGGCCAGCGCCAGATCGGCATGTGTCTCATCGGGCGATGCGATCAACACCGCATCGACATCGGCGGCGCTCAACAACGCCTCGGGAGATTCCGCCCGCCGCGCGTCTGAACAGACGGCAAGTGCGTTGGCGGCGCGGGTGTTGTCCGGCTCATAGAGTGCGACCACGCGCGCGCCCGAGATGCGCCGGTGTAGATTTTCGGCGTGCTGCGTGCCCATGCCGCCGGCGCCGATGACTCCGATTGATAGCGATTTCATGGCCACAGCTTATGAGTGCAGCCGGGAATGCGCAACTGGCGGGCACTTACTATGTCGGTTGTCACAAAAGATTGATTGGCAGAATCGAATCCACCCCCGCGAAGCGGGGGTGGATTCGATTCTGCCTGGTCAACCTTCTGTGGGGAACCACTTAGAGCAGCGTGCGCTTAAAAAATGCGGTCACACGCGTTAGCATCGTTGTTAACGCGCGGCCTTGCAGGCTGTGGCCCTGGCCGGGATAACTGTCAAACGCCACGTCTTTGCCGAGCGCGCGCAGATCGCGATACAGATCCGCGCCCCACTGCAGCGGCACCTGCGTGTCGCGTTCGCCGTGCTGAATGCTGATGGCTGCGGTCATGTCGGCAAAGTAGGTCGACGCCGAAATCTCCGCGTAGCGCTCGCGCGGCACATCGTCTTCGGGGATGCGTTTGACGCGCCGGAAGACGTTGCGGATCTGATCGCCGTTTTTAACCTCGTCCGCATTCATGGCGCCGTAGAGCACCGCGGCTTTGACCTCTTTGTTGATCGCCAGCACGCGCAGCGCGATGCCGCCGCCCATCGAATGCCCGAGCAGTCCGACGCGCTTCGGATCGGCCTGCGGCACCGTCTTGAGCAGCGCGATCAGGTTGAGCACGTCGATCGCATAGCCGCTGCGGAACAGATTGCCGGCCTCATCGTCGCCCTCGGATTGGCCGTGCGCGCGGTAATCCGGGTGAATCACCAGATAACCGGCGCGCGCGAGCGCATCGGCGTAGCGCGTGGTGTAGCCCAGCGGTGTCCGGTAGCTGCTGGGTGTGATGTAACCGTGCAACACCAACACAACCGGCAGCGGCCCGACGCCGGCGCCTTTTGGCACGTTCATAAAGCCGTAGACGCGGTTGCCATCGCTGTCGTAACTGATCAGCGAGCGGGTGAACCCGGCGTTCTCAGCCATTTTGCGTTCGATGCGAAATGCGCCCGCGCCATAGCTGCGCGCGCGCAACGCCGAAATGGTGATCGCGCTGGTGTCGGGCGCGGGTGACTGCGCGCGGGCCGGCACGGCGAGCAGGGCAATCAGCAACAGGGGTAGGAGGGCGCGAATGGTTTTCATATTGGATTCCCGCAGGCACCGCCTGCGCGGTTGGCGTCATTATGCAATCGAAAACTCGAGCGTAAAGCCGCCCAGCTCGCCGCTGCTGCGAACGCTGTGCGATCCCGCGCCAAACTTTTCTGCCGCGCTGAACTGGCGTTGAACGATCCCGGCGCGGCGATCGTTGTCGAGGTTGAAAAACTCGAAGGCGTCGTAGCCGGGCAGGTTGGCAGCCGCTGTCTCGTCGGTCAGCTTCGCGGTGATGTTGAGCGCGCCATCCGCGGGCAGGCTGACCTCCAGCGTCTTGCTGAGCTTGAATGTGCCGCCATCGGTGATCATGCGTTGCCCGCGCGCCGGCCAGCGCCAGCGCTCGCCTTCGACATCGAACATCAGCGCGACATTGACGCTGCCATTGACCGGCGCCACGTGGTGAAACGTGACGCGCTCGAACGTCACTTTGAGCGCTTTTGTGCGGGCACGCCGCGCGGCGTCAAATGCGCGTTTTATCACGATCGGCAGATCAAGCCCAATGGGCGGTTGGTGCGGCGCGTAATCCTGCACAAACCAGCCGCGCCACTGTTCGAGGTTGGGTGAATCTTCCAGCCAACCCGGCCGGAACCGATCGGAAAGCAGCGCGATCTCACGGCCGGGATAGTTGACATCGTAGATATACACCGTCATCGCGTCTTTGGTCGGGCTGTAATCGTAACCAGACGCGACGACCTGATGGTTGTCGCCGAGATGCGCAAAGTCGTAGGCTTTGATCATCCCGAGCACGCAGGGTTTGCCGGTGTCGATGCTGGCGCGCAGCTTGCGCCATTCGTCCTCTTTGGTCCAGCGCGAGACGCCTTTGACCAGGAAGCCGGCGTTGTCGGGCGAGAGCGACCAGGTCAGATATTTGGCCGCGCTGAGGACCATAAAGCTGTCCATCTGGCGGCGATAAATATAGCGCGCGAGCGGATGCGCATCGGGAGGCACGCCGGCGGCGGGCAGCTGCGCCGGCGTGAAGCGCGGCAGCTGTAGCCCGGCGTAGAAGTGATCGAGCGCGGCAAAGGCCATCCCGCCGCAGCGGCCGCGCGTGGCGACGCGGCCGACGGGCGATTCTTCGAAGATCACATTCTCAAACGTGTTGGCGAACTGGAAGCCGTGTTTGACGGGTGAAAACTGCGTCTTTGGCATCGGTTGCCAATAATAGTCCTCTCCGTGAGACCCGCTGGCCTCACGGAGTGTATTTATGGCGCGGGTGTGAGCGTGGGTGTGACGGTGCTGGGCGTGACCGGGACGATGAGCCTTAGCCCGGATTGGCTGACGACCACGACATACAACGACGGCGGGTTCGGCAGCGGTGACACAAACTGATCGCTGCGGAAGCGGCCGTTGCGATCGGTCGTCTTCTGGCCAACGCGCACGGCGTTTGCGCCATCGGCGGTCGCGCTGACGAAGATCGTGACACGTTCGCGCGGCGCCCAGCCGGTGCCGGTCACCCGCATTTCGAGATCTCTGAGCGCAACGGTCAACGCCGGTGCGACGACAGCCGGTGTGTTGGTCGGTCGCGGTGTGTTTGTGGGTCTTGGCGTGTTGGTCGGCTTGGGTGTTTCCGTGGGCCCGGGCGTGCTGGTAAACACCGGGATCGGCGTGGCCTCGACTGTTGCGGGCACCGGGGTGTCCGTCGCGGGTTGCGGGGCGGGCGTGCTGTAAGCAGCCGGGATCGGCGTGCCGGTGGGCGGCTCGGGCACAGGCGTGTTTGTGGCAGCCGGTGGCATAGGCGTGCCCGTTGCGGCGGCGGATGGGCGTGTCTCGTCGCAGCTGGGATTGGCGTGCCCGTGGGCGGCACGGCGTGTTTGTCGCTGCCGGGGAATTGGCGTGCCGCGTGGGTGGCACGGCCGTGTTCGTCGCAGCTGGGATGGGCGTGCCCGTGGGCGGCACGGTAGGCTGGTCGCTATCGGGATCGGTGTGCCGGTCGGCTGCGGGATCGGCGTGCCGGTTGCTGGTACGCGTGTGGCGGTGGCCGCCGGCGGGATCGGTGTGCTGGTAAACAGCGGGATCGGTGTTGCGGAAGCGGGCACGGGCGTGATCGTAAAGACCGGGATCGCCGTGGCGGTGGATGGCACGCGGGTGGCAGTCGCCGCGGGCGGGATCGGCGTGTTGGTTGGGATGGCGGTCACGATGACGATCGGGATCGGCGTGGCAGACGGCGGCACCGGGGTGGCCGTCGGGCGTGGCGTGGCCGTATTGATGTTGGGCACGGGCGTTGGCACTGTGTTCTGCACCTGGTTAAAGCTCATCTGCAGCTGCGCAACACCGGTCCGCTCGTAGTAATCGACGCGGATCTGGTGATCGCCGCGGCCGAGCGTGACATCGGTGGAAAGCGTGCGCGCGCCGCCGTCTTGAAAACCATCCAGCACCAACACATTGTCGATATACAGCCGCATGCCGTCGTCAACGCGAAAGACAAAGCGATAGGTGCCGCCGTCAAAATACAGCCGGCGCTGCCAGCGGGCGGACCAGTTGTCAAACGGGATGCTGCCGGCTGGCGAACCCGTCAGCCAGCTGAAATCGAGCACCGGCTCGTTGCGCGTGACCGATGGCTGGCCGTCGAGCGATGGGTTGGCGAAGTAGTCCGCGCGCCAATCCGTAAAGACCTGCGGGGTTGGGGCAGGGGGCTGTGGCGCGGGCGTGGGCGGCGGCGGGAGCGTGACGATCAAGATCGGCGTGTTTGTGGCGCGCGGCAGCTCTGGCGCTTTTGTCGGCGCGTTGGGTGCCTGCGTGGGTTCGGGCGAGCTGGTCGGCGCGGCCAAAGGCGTGACCGAAGCGATCACCGGCACAGCCGCTGTGCGGATAGTGACGCCCGCGCGCGCAAAGGGGCGGCCGGCGATGTTGCTCTGCGCAAGCACGTCATACGTGCCGGCGACTGCCGTGGCCACGATTGTGCCGTTGAACTGGAAGCGGCCGCTGGCATCGGCTTTTGTGATGCCGAGCACGACCGACCCGGTTGGGTTCGTGCCGTTCGGCACCAGCGTCAGCGCGATGTCCTCGTTGGGTTGCCAGGAGTCGCCGATGACGGTGAGCGTATCACCGACGCGAATCTCGGTCGGCACCACGGCAATGTTGGGGCTGATTGCGACCGTGGGTGTAGGCGGCGTTGTGGGGGTCGATTGGCACGCTGTGACAAGCGCGACTACAATCGTCGCGAGACATACGTTGCGGAGGAGCGAAACGGCCTTACTGCGGGTCATATATCATGCGAAGGTGGCAACACATTGCGGGTCCAAAAACCATCCTATCAATTGCTGCACACGGCGATTGCTATCTGCTTGGTACTAACGAAGGGCTGTGGTCGTGGCATCCTGCACAGACTTCTTGTGAAATTGTAGCGGAATCGTTGCGCGCGGCGATGGTTTCTGCGGTTGCGTCAGGCGGTCAACGGATTTTCGTGGGCGCTTCGGATGGTATCGCATATTCTGATGACAATGGCGGCAGCTGGAATGCCGCGTTGTTGCCGGGCAAACTGCAGGTGTCGCATATTGCGATTTCCCCCATGTTTCCGCGCGACGGCATGGTGTTTGCGGCGACGCTGCAGGCGGGCGTGCTGGGTTCGCTCGACGGCGGGCAAAACTGGAGCTTTTCGAACCTCGGGCTGAGCGACCCGGAAGCGGTCGCGTTGGCGCTTTCCCCCGACTTCTCGGTCGACCTGACCATGGTCGTGGCCGTCAATACCGGTGCGTTTGTCAGCAACAACCTGGGCCGCACCTGGCGGTTGCTGCCGGTCGAAGCTGCAGCCATGCCGGCGGCCGGGTTTGCGTTTGCGCGCGAGGCGCTGCTGGTGGGCAGCGAAGGCAAGGGCCTCTATCACTCGATCGACCGCGGCAAGTCTTTCTCGAAACGCAACACATTTACATCCGGCGCGGTCAACACCTTGGCTGTTTCGCCAAACGCCTGCCGGATCGGGCTGGCCACACCGCAGGTCGTCGCGGTATCGGATGACTACGGCGCGACCTGGTCGCGCACAGAGGGCCGGCTGCCGCGCAACGTCATGTCGCTGGCAGTGCTCGACAACGGCACCGTGGTTGCTGGGACGCAGGGCGATGGGTTGTGGGTGTACTGAAGAATCCAGAGTCCAGAATCCAGAACACAGACTGGGGGCTATCCAACAACGGTTTTCAGCGAAGTAGTCGTATGCCAAAACAGACCCAGTCGGTTTTCTGGACTCTGGATTCTTTGCTCTCCCCATGAACATCGCCCTTACCGGTATCACCGGCCGCCTTGGAACGTGCGTGGTGCGGGTGTTGCTGGCAGCAGGACACCGCATCATCGGGCTGGATCGCCGGGTGCCGGAAGGCGACTTGTCTGATGGCGTGACGTTTGTGCAGGATGATTTGATGGATACCGCCAGTCTGCGCAAGCAGTTCGCAGGGTGCGACGGGGTAATTCATCTGGCCGCGATCCCCAATCCACGCAACGACCCGCCCGAGCGTGTCTTCGCAAACAATGTGGTGACCAGCTACAACGTCTTGTTGGCGGCTGTCGACGCCGGTGTCAAGAAAGTGTGTGTCGCGTCCAGCATCAACGCCATCGGCGGCGCGTTTAGCCGCAAAGCCCGCTATGAGTACTTTCCCGTGGATGAGCAGCACCCGACATACAACGAAGACGCCTACAGTTTGTCAAAGTGGGTGTTGGAAGCGCAGGCGGATTCGATTGCGCGGTTGCACGGCGATGTCACTATCAGCAGTCTGCGGTTTCACGGGCTGGTAAAGCGCAACGAACGTACGGATATGGCTCTGCCTGATGTGCCGGAAGCGATGCGATCCGCAGTGCCGAATCATCTGTGGGGATATACCGATATTGAATCGGCCGCGCAGGCTTGTTTGCTGGCGATGCAGGCAACTTTTGACGGGCATGAGGCGTTTTTTATCGTCAGCCCGCGCACGATTTTTCACGCCGCGATCACATCAAACGATCTTGCCACAACTTACTATCCCGCGGTGCCGTTGCGCGCCGCGCTATCCGCGAATGCCGGTTTTTACAATTGCGACAAGGCGCGCCGGTTGCTGGGATGGACGCATTCCGATAGCGCACCCTAGCGGTGCGTCAAGGCAAACAGTTTGGGTGCCGAATTCACCCAACGATAAACTTTGACTTGACAGACTGCTGAGAGTACTTGCCACAACGTGCGGCATGTTCGATACTCGGGTTCGATATGGCGAAAAAGAAAGATACCCCCCGACCCGAAGACCACGTCGACGCAGGCTCGCGCCCCAGCGATCTGCGCATCACCGATGTGCGCACCTGCACAGTAGGCTGGCATGGCTGGCGATTCCCGCTGATTCGCATCGACACCAACCAGGGAATTCATGGCATTGGCGAAGTGCGCGACGGCGCTACAAAGAACTACGCGTTGATGCTTAAACGGCACCTGATCGGCGAGAACCCGTGCAACGTCGACAAGGTCTTTCGCAAGATCAAACAGTTTGGCGGGCATGCCCGGCAGGGCGGCGGTGTGTGCGGTGTCGAGATGGCGCTGATGGATCTGGCCGGCAAGGCGTTTAACGTGCCGGCCTACATGCTGGCGGGCGGCAAATTTCGCGACAAAGTGCGCATGTATTGCGATACGCCGGATGAGCCGACGGCGGCCGCGATTGGCAAAAAGCTGAAGTCGCGCATGGCCAAGGGCTTTACGTTTCTGAAAATGGACGTTGGCATCAACATGCTGCGGGGCAAAAAAGGCGCGCTGGCCTGGCCGGCCGGGATGCTGGGCGAGCAGCCGCTCGAATTCACCCGAATTCGACAAGATCGTCGATCGCAACCAGATCATGCACCCGTTTACGCATATTCGGCTGACGGACAAAGGCATCAAGATGCTGGTGGAGCACGTGGCCGAGATTCGGAGCATCATTGGCTATGAAGTGCCGCTGGCGGTCGATCATTTTGGCCATATCGGCGTGGACGACTGCCTGCGGCTGGGCGAGGCGCTGGAGCAGTTCAACCTGGCCTGGCTCGAGGATATGGTGCCCTGGCAGCACACCGGCGACTGGGTGCAGCTGGAGCGCGCCCTGCGCACGCCGGTCGCGACGGGCGAGGATATCTACCTAAAGGAAGGATTCAAACCCCTGCTCGAAGCGCGCGCGGTAAACGTCATCCATCCCGACCTTGCGACTTCCGGCGGAATTCTCGAAACCAAGAAAATCGGCGATCTGGCGCAGGACTATGGTGTCAGTATGGCAATTCATATGGCTGGCACGCCGATCAGCACCATGGCCGCTGTGCATTGTGCCGCTGCAACGGAGAATTTCGTCGCACTCGAACACCATTTCACCGACTTGCCCTTTTGGAGCGATCTGGTCGTGCCAACGGGGGATGCGGCGCGCGGCACAACGGTGCAGAACCCGCTGATTCAGGACGGTTTTATCCCGGTTCCGGAAGCTCCCGGGCTGGGCATCGACCTAAATGAAGCGGTGATCCGTCAACATATGGTTGCAGGTGAGGACTATTTCCCTACGTCCGAATACTGGGATTTAGACCGGTCTTGGGACAGACTCTGGTCGTAGTTTTGACGGAGAGGCAAATCAAGCCCAGTGATTCGGCCAAAATGATGACGCGGTAAACGCTCATTTTTCGTTAACTGTTGTGTATGCCGCTGCATATTCATGCGGTGTGTTAAGACGCAACTGGGAGCTAAAAATGAGGCAAGCGATTTACCTCGCCGGAGACATCGACATAGACATTGCAGTTGAGCGGGGCCTGATCTTTGCTGGTTGCCGGATCTATCACGCAAACGGCGTGGATGAGACGTTGACATTGCTTGAGCATCAAGCAAGCGATCGCAACTCTATTCGAGCGCAAGACGCAACTGTTGTCTTGATTGCGGAAATAGATGCGGGCGCGTTGCCGTTGCTCGAAGCATTGCGCCAACGCAACATCAAACCGCCGCCAGCGTTGTTGATCGACCGCAAAGGGAAGGATATCAATCTGCCGCGCCGGGCTATCCAGCTCGGAGTGAAAGATTACCTGCTCCCGGAAGACAATGAGTCCAAGCGTGAATGGCGCGCTCGGAAGCTTGTTGAAGACAACGTTCGCCAGCCGATGGCTAAACCGCAGGTGTTGCAGTCCGTGCAGCGTCAGTCGTTTGCCCGTCGGGTGCCGAATCTAAATGCCACGCTGGACTTGCGCTGGGATCGCGATTCACACACGATCTTTCTTGGAGATCGGGATCGGGTGCAGCTCAGTCCTGCCGAAGCGCGCACGTTTGATCTGCTCTACGCAAAGCGCGGCAACGCCGTGACGATCGATGAGTTGATCGAAGTGACACTGGCTCCGGATCGCGAGCGCGATCCACACAAGGAGATTCAGCTGTTGCGCACTCATCTTGCGCGGCTGCGCCGGCGCCTCGCCGCGAATCCGAACTTCGGATATCGCATCGAGAACCTGCGCGGTTCGGGCTACATGATGTTGTAACGCGCGCGACCGCAACTAAAAGCGTTCGGTGGCAGTTCGGAGAAGAGACAAATCATCCTCCCGCGAAAGCGGGGGGATTTTTGTTGTCTCACGGCTCGGGAGCGATAGGTTCAAGTTCATTGCTTTGAGATGGGCTTGGAACCGTCGAGAATTGAACTGGGTTGAAACCCGGTTCAATTCTCGACCGACGCGGGCGGCAAATTCCACTTCAGAAAAGCGCGCATGCCGGCCAGATTGCGCTGCCATTCGATATCGGCCTTATTTGTAAGTTCGACATCGACAGCCGCGATGCCGGCAACATCGCTCAGGTAATCGGTTGCTGCGCCGGTCGTGACCTGGCCTGGCACGCCATCCGGCATCAAACGGTAGCCCGTCGCCTTGGCCATTTGCTTGGACAAGGCTGTCGAACGCGAAACGGTTGTGCCAATGCCAGGAAACACTGCGCCATAGGCACTGTGATAGAAAATCACGGCGTCGATGGATTCAGCGGCGATAAAGTCGCGCACAAGCCGTGTCTCCGGCTCCGAGAATGGCGCGCTGCCGCCGCTGATTTTGTTCCAGCCATGAAACGCGTCAGCGCGCCAGCGATAGTCCCAGTTGCGGTTTAAGTCGACCTTGTTGGCATTTGTTCGTCCGTGCACGCGATCGCGGCCCGCTGCGCTCCCATCCGGATTCATATCGATGATGATGAACAACGTCACCTCAGGCGGCACCTCTGCCGGATTGGCGGCGAGGAACTCGACTGTGCGGCTCATCAGACGAACGGTGTTGAATTCATACCCGCCGTGAATCCCGCCGATCATCAGGCGCTTCGTCGGGCCGGAGCCAAACGCATGCAGGTTTAGAGGTCGGTTCTGAAGCGACTTCCCCAGCACTTTGACAGATTGCTGCGCACGTGCCGGGGTATGCGCGGTTAGCAAGGCGATCACCATAAACGCGCCCCAAAGCACGGTGATTGGGCTGATTTGGCGGGCGCGGAGACCCCGGACAATGCGGTGCGTCAAAGAAGCCATTGCGTGATTATCAACAATGATGATGCGAATCGCAACCGTATGAAGTTTGACCAGCCGGCGCGGTTGCGCGCACAGGACGCGGACCTGCCGCGATAGGACAGATACCTCGTGGAGTGCTGAGAGCTGCTGAGACATAAGCCGGGCTTAAGCCCGGCTTATGTCTCAGCAGCTCTCAGCAACGCCTTAACGAAGCGCCGTAGCGAGGCTGTAGAAAATCGCCTGCGGGCGCTCATAGATCGGCACCCAGCCGTTGGCAGCCAGCCGCGTGCGTTGTTCGTCTGTGATGGCAATGAAATACAAGAGATTTGGCTGTTTGGCGTTGACGTAATCCGATAGCGGCGGCATCTCGCCCGCTACGATCTTGTCCAGCTTGTCGCCATCGACGATGCCCCACACAAATTTTGGCAGCGGCATGCGCGCGATGGTGGCGTTGGCCAGGCCCATGGTGTCGACAAACTCGATCTCGAGCTCGGGGTGTAGCTGTTTGGTCACATACGGCACATAGCCGATCTGATAGCTCGCGATCACCAGCCGCTTTGCATTGAGCCTGCCGTAGAGCTCAGGCAGTTCGTCGCGCAAAAACGGCACGGCTTGATCGGCGTCGCGCACGTAACTGGCGTTTAGCCGCAGGATGCGCTCTTGAAACGGCAGCCCGGCTGGCTGGAACAGATCGACGATGCCGCGCTGCGTCGAGGAGACGGGCATCGTCGCAACATACGAGCGCGGGTTCTGCCAGAGATTGGCTGTGCTCAGCGCAACCATGGCCGCCGCGCCGCCGAGCGCCGGCAGCGCGCGCGCAGCACCTGCCGGGATGCGCGCCAGCGCATGCATCAGCGCCAGCGCCGTAACCACGCAGATCACCGGGATAACCGGCACGATAAAGCGAAAATATGTCATCCAGTCGCCGCGCACCAGCATGACATAGGCGTGGTTCCAAACGATGACCAGCAGACCCAGCGCGAGCACCGCGGGCGCGGGCTTTTTGCGCGCGAGCACGGGCACGAGCACGTGATACGCCGCAACGGCCAGCAACGCGAGCTGAACGATCGTGAGCGCGCTGCTCAGATGGTAATCGCGCACATACTGCACGCCGAATGGCAACCCGGCCAGCAGATCCGGCAGCGAGCCGGCTTTGGCATAGGCCGGCGCGGGCGCGAGCAGGCCGAACGTGGTCATGCGCCATGCCATGAGCGCCAGCACCAGCAACAGCGGCGCACCTGCGCATAGGGCCGATTTGCCGAGCGCGCTGTGTCCGCGCCGAAACAGGTGAGCCAGCGCCAGCGCCGCCACAGTCAGCGCAATCAGCATAAAGCCTTCTGAACGCACCAACACATACAGGCTTTGAATGATGATCAACGGCATCGGGCTTGCCTGCCCGCGCTCCGCCTGCACATACCGCAGCAGCGCGACAAAATACAGCGTCACCAGCAGCGTTTGATAGGGCGTTTCGAGACCGCCCAGATTCCAATTCAGCCAGGAGGGGTGGGTCGCCAGCGTCGTGAGCGCGACGAGCAACGCCGGCGCGCGCATGGCGGCTGGCAGCGTGCCAAAGAGCATGTCGCGGTGCGCATAGATCACGCACAGCGTGCCTGCGCCGGCCAGCAACCCCGCGGCCTTGTTGAGCAAAAACGCCCAGCCCGGCGCAAGCGTTTCGAACAACGCGACTAGCAGCACGTGCAGCAGGCTGCTCGCGATTTCGACCGGCTCGCCGTTGTGATTGAGCAGCATCCCGTGGCGGGCCAGATTTTCGCCGCTCCACAGCGAGATCCAGGAGTCGTCATAGCCGGCGCCGGCGAAGTAGCTGACGCTGAGCCATAGACTCAGCCCGATCGCTGCGATGAGGGTGACGCGGGCCGGGGCGTTTGAGATGCTGTGTGCCATGCAAATTTCCAGCCCTACGCTATGCGAGTGTGTGGGGAGCGTCCATCCTGCGTGGGGCGGAGCATGCACGGACGTCGGTCTGAGGCCGCGTCATTGGGTGCACGTGTTGGCAGGATGGCGGCCGGCGCTAGGGTTGGCGCAGACCGCATACGGCAAAAGCCAAAGCCCAATGCGTGGATCCGTGTGACAATAACCACATGTCAACGGTCAAACTTGAAATTGTGAATGGCGAAGAAACCCGGCTGGTCGAAGTTGCAAAAGGCACGCGGCTGGTCAACGCGATCGAAGCCAATGGCGTCGATATCTTGCACCGCTGCGGCGGCAATGCCCGCTGCACGACCTGCAAAGTGGCGTTTGTCAGCGGCGCCCCCGCTTCGATTACCGAAGCGGAGAAGGGCAAATTGGCCGAATCTGGTCTGGCCGGCACTGCGCGTCTCTCGTGCCAGATTCAGTGCAACCAAGATATGACCGTGCGCGTGCTTGGCACAGTCACCAGCACTGGCATGTCGGATGCCGGCGGCGCTCCGTCTGCGTCGATCACGCCCGAACCGGTCTGGGTTTAATTGCGGTACAAAAAAAAGCCCCCGCGCTCAGCGCGGGGGCTTTTTGTTTTCTACCGGTCAGCGCGCCATGCCGCGCAACACGGTGTGCAGAATGCCGCCGTTGTTGTAGTAGTTCACTTCGACCGGCGTGTCCAGGCGCGCAATCGCCTCAAACGTAAACACGCTGCCATCCGGGCGGGTCGCCGTCACCGTCATCTTCTGGCGCGATTTGATCTCGCCGCTGACGGGGATGCTGATCTGCTCATCGCCGGTCAGGCCGAGCGATTCCCAGTTCTGACCTTCGCAGAAACTGCATCGGCAGCACGCCCATGCCGACCAGGTTGTTGCGATGGATGCGCTCAAAGCTCTCCGCGATGACCGCGCGCACGCCGAGCAGGTTGCTGCCCTTTGCCGCCCAGTCGCGCGATGAGCCCGTGCCATACTCTTTGCCGGCCAGCACCACGAGCGGCGTGCCGATCTCCTTGTATTTCATCGCGGCATCGAAGATCGCCATGCGCTCGCCGGTCGGGTGAAACTTCGTCACACCGCCCTCAACGCCGGGCACCAGCAGGTTCTTGAGCCGGATGTTTGCAAACGTGCCGCGCGTCATGATTTTGTCGTTGCCGCGCCGCGCGCCATACTGGTTGAAGTCATCTTTGGCCACATCGTGGTCTTCCAGCCACTTGCCAGCCGGGCTGCTCAGCGCGATGTCGCCGGCCGGAGAGATGTGATCGGTGGTGATCGAGTCGCCAAACAGGCCGAGCACGCGCGCGTTGACGATCGGCTTGATCTCATCGGGTGTGAGCGTCAGGCCGACAAAGTAGGGCGGTTCCTGGATATACGTGCTGTACTCATCCCACGGATACAGCTCAGCCTGCCCGCTGCTGATCGTCTGCCATTCCGGCGTGCCGACAAAGGCGTTGCCATACTGGCTGGTGAACATGTCCGGGCGGATGTGGTTTTCGACAGCTTCTTGAATTTCAGCCTGTGTCGGCCAGATGTCTTTGAGAAACACCGGCGCGCCGTCGCTGCCGATGCCGATCGCCTCGGTCGTGAGGTCTTTGTCCGTTGTGCCGGCCAGAGCATAGGCCACCACCAGCGGCGGTGAGGCCAGGTAGTTGGCCTTCACGAGCGGGTGCACGCGGCCTTCAAAGTTGCGGTTGCCGCTGATCACCGCGCTGGTGACGATGTTGCTCTCGGTCACGGCGTTCGCGACCATCTGCGGCAGCGGTCCGGAGTTGCCGATGCAGGTCGTGCAGCCATAGCCGATGACATGAAACCCGAGCTGCTCGAGCGGTTCAATCAGGTTGGCGTCCTTGAGATATTCGGTCACGACTTTTGATCCAGGCGCGAGCGAGGTCTTGACATACTTCGGGACGCGCAGCCCTTTGGCTACCGCCTTTTTGGCCAGAATGCCGGCGCCGAGCATCACGCTGGGGTTGCTGGTGTTCGTGCACGACGTGATCGCCGCGATCACGACCGCGCCGTGCCGCAATTCGACGGCCGGTGAGCTTCCACCTTCGGTCGCCTTTACTTTTGCGACATTGTCGAGTTCATTTTCTTTGAGGCCAAAACCGCGGTCTTTGGTCGGCGCGGTCAGCGCGGCGTTGAAGGTCTTCTTGACCTGTGTGAGTAGCACGCGGTCCTGCGGGCGCTTCGGGCCGGCGACGCTGGGTTCCACCGAGCTCAGATCGAGTTCGAGCGTGTCTGTAAAGACCGGGTCGGGCGACTCGTTGGTGCGGAACATGCCCTGCGCCTTTGTGTAGGCTTCGGTCAGGTCGGCCTGCGCGTTGCGGCCTGTCGCGCGCAGATAGCGCAGCGATTCGGCGTCGATCGGGAAGAAGCCCATCGTCGCGCCGTATTCCGGCGCCATGTTGGCGATCGTGGCGCGGTCGGCCAGGGTCATGCTAGAAAGACCGGTGCCGTAGAACTCGACAAACTTTTCGACCACGCCCTTCTTGCGCAGCATCTGCACCACGGTCAATGTCAGATCGGTCGCGGTGACGCCTTCTTTGAGCGCGCCAAACAGCTTGAAACCGATGACTTCCGGGGTGACGATATACAACGGCTGGCCGACCATGACGGCTTCGGCCTCAATGCCGCCCACGCCCCAGCCGACTACGCCGAGTCCGTTGATCATGGTGGTGTGTGAATCGGTGCCGACCAGCGTGTCCGGATAAGCCACGCCGTCTTTTGTCATCGTGACCTGCGCCAGATATTCAAGATTGACCTGATGCACGATGCCGGTGCCTGGCGGCACCACGCGGAAGTTCTTGAGCGCCTTCTGCCCCCACTTGGCGAACTGGTAGCGCTCGTTGTTGCGGCCAAACTCCATGGCCAGGTTTTTGTCGTAAGGCATCCTTTGTGCCAAAGAAATCGACTTGCACCGAATGGTCGATGACCATGTCGACCGGCACGAGCGGGTTGACTTTGGCCGGGTCGGCGCCGAGGCGGGCCAGCGCGCTGCGCATGGCAGCGAGGTCGACCAAGCAGGGCACTCCGGAGAAGTCTTGCAGGATCACGCGCGCGGGTTTGAACGGCAACTCGTTGCCGCCAACGTCTTTGGCGTTCCAGTTGGCGATGCGGTTGACATCCTGCTCGGTGATTTCAAAGTTGTCGCACTGACGCAACGCCTGTTCGATCATGACTTTGATCGAGAAGGGCAGGCTGGCGACTTGCGGGCCGAGCGAGGCGATGTCGAAATACGAGACGCCGCTGGCGTTGAGACTGCGTTTGGCTGAGGCAAATGGGTTTTTTGACATGTCGTTTTCTGTTAAATGCGCGCGGTTCGCGCTGTAAATGATGGCGTCGATGGCACGGATGAGTGCGCAGGTTCCGAATTTCGGTTGCGCGGGCCGGGACGAAAAATCCTGCCAGAGTCGCTACAAGCCGGTGGCGGATTTGAAATGTTCGATCGCCGCGCCTTTATCGCAAAAATTGTGCAGATGCGCCCGCGCGTTGTTCGCGGGTATGCAGGTCGGCGTTTGCAGGGCTCTCTCGATCAAGGTGGAACCTAATTTTAGCCCCAAATTTCCCCGCTGCAAAGCTGTAAACAGAATTACTCGCACAGGCAGGAAGAAGAGGCCACAGATTTCACGGATTACACAGAAAAAACTGTGTAATCCGTGAAATCTGTGGCCTCTTCTTCCTTTACTTGGCGCTTAACTTTGCCAGCTTGGCTTCGTTATCGCCGCGCGCGCGGATGGCGAGCGGCGCCGCCAGAATGCGGCGCAGTGTGGACTCGGGTGGCGCTGCGTCGTAGTAGGTGCGGTAGAGCTCGATCGACGTGACGGTTGGTCCGGCAAAGGCTTCGTAACGCACTGGCATGCCGGCTTGCACCGCGCCGGTCTGGATCACGCGGCAATACAGCCCCGGCCGCTCGGCCGCGCGGAAGCGTTTGACAAACGCGTTGTCCTCCATGCGCCGGGCCAGCACGTGGCACGGGATGCGCGGCGCGGTGATTTCGAGAATCAGCGTGCCGATGACCAGCCGATCGCCGATGCTTGTGTTGGCGCTCTCAAGCCCGCTGATCGTGATGTTCTCGCCAAATGTGCCCGGCGCAAGTGATTCGCCAAGCTCGGTGGCCCACCAGTCGTAGTCGGGTTGGCCATACACATAGACGGCCTGATCCGGCCCGCCGTGGTTTTTTGTGTCGCACACCGCGTCGCCGGGCAAACCGAGGTGGGCCACATCGACCGGCCCGTCGACGGGCTGCTTGTAGATGCCGGTTTTTCCATTGACCTTGGCTTCGCTCATCGCGCGCGCGGCGCCGATATTGACGCTGGTGACATTCATGCCGCGATCATACTGCCGCGCATAGCGACCGGGAAGCGGCCGGGTCGCGACCCGGCCGCTTCCCGGTCGCTATGCGCGGAGCAGCGTGTGATAGATCATGTGCGTCAGTGCAGCCTGGGTGGCGCGGCCCTGGGCGGCGCTGGCGGGTGGCAGTTCGATCAGGCGCCAGAACATCAGGTTTAGCAGCGCGGCTACCTCGGGCACGTCAATATCGGTGCGGGCATTGGGGTGGCGGGTTAGGGGCAGGAGCAATTGCTCGAGCCGATAGGCGCTCCAGCGGTTGATCTCGGTGTCAAATGCGCGCAACGCCGGGTCGCGGTTGGCAAGCTCGCGCCAGGCGCGCACCACGCCGGCGTTCTCCCAATCGACGGCCAGACCCTGTTCGACGAGCAGGGCAATCGCCTCGCGTGGCGAAGCGGGCGGCGCGCCGGTATTTTGGGTTGCGAACGCATCGATCGCCTCCAAAAAGTGTTGCATCAGCGTCAGCGCCAGCTGGCGTTTGTCGCTGAAGTGCTGATAGAACCCGCCGACTGCGATCTCAGCGCGCGCGGCGATATCGGCGATCGACGTTTGCTCGTATCCACGCTCCAGAAGCAACGCGCGGGCAGCAACCAGCAGCGCCTCGCGTTTGGCCCGGCTGCGCGCCTGTTTGGGCTGGCTGGCGGGTGCGATGTCACCGAGCAAATTGGGAAGATGGGGCGCGCGCGGCTGGCTCATTGACCCTATTGTGCAGCATAGGGCATGACGAATTGCGCGATTGCACCGATGATCAGGCATGCCAGCGCAAACACATCAACGAAAATCACCCTGCGCAGTTCAATGTTGTAACCACCGACTGTTTGCGCGAGCCATAGAAACGAAATCACACTGGCAAACCCGACAACGATCAGACCGACGATCACAAACATGATTGGGGCAACTAGTGTTTGCCCTGAAGGCTGATTCACGTCGATGCTGGGCGCCACAGCGGGCCAACTGCCACAAGCAGGACGATGATGTTGAAGAATGCGTTTGAAGGGTTCCCAGAAGCAATGGACCCTGCACTGTCCAAAATGAACCAGGCAAGTATCCCCACCAGAACTGTTCGACGCACCGGCTCAGGTTGACCGTCATAAATCCATTCAGACAAACACCAAATCATGACACCCCAGCCAAACAGGAATCCGCCGGTAAGCGCAGACAGAAATCGAGTGTCAGGCGCGGCAAATGTTTGCAGGCCGTCCAGCGGCCAACTCAGAAGATCGAGCGTCCATCGCGCAGGCTCCAAGGTCGCGGCCATCGTTCCCAAAAAGAAAATTGGACCAAACGAACCAACAACAATGGCAGTGATTTTCAACCAAAACTTATGAAGCCTATGAGACATTTTCAAACTCCGAGCAGGTCCGCAGCCCCGGCGATGCCGCAGCCTGCAATGAGCACCCAGGACAGCACTGACTTAAACGCGTATTGTGGATGCCGCAGAAAAAGCACGTGCAACAACACATGCGCGATAAAAAAGATATCCAGCCCGCGCATCCATCCGGCGCGCTCCACGCTGGCGATGCCAAGCAAAATGACCAGATACAGCGGCACATGCGCGGCTGTAAACACGCGATAGCCGACGGCGTCGTCAAACATCGCGGTGGCCGGAAAGACGCGCCACTCTTTGTTCATGACGGCGTCCATCTCGTGCGTCAGGAGCAGGGCCAGGCCGAGCCAAAAGAAGAAGTGATCGGGTGTCAACATGAATATGAATTCATATTCAATATATCAGACTGAATGGCACCCGTCAAGAGGGTGGAGATTTTGGGAGTAGGGCGTGACTGCGGAGCTATCGCAATCACGCACCGCGATACCAGCGGATGAGCGCGTTGGTTGAGGCGTCGTGGTCGAGCGGCGCGGCGTGGCCGGCAGACAGCTCGGGCAGGATGCGCTTGGCCAGGACCTTGCCCAACTCAACGCCCCATTGGTCGAACGAGCCGATGTCCCAGATCGCGCCCTGCACAAAGACACTGTGCTCATACAGCGCGACCAACTGGCCGAGCACAAACGGTGTCAGGCGATCGGCCAGCAATACGCTGGAGGGCCGGTTGCCTTCAAACGTGCGGTGTGCCACCAGCCATTCAGGCACGCCTTCCGCGCGCAACGCAGCAGCCGTCTTGCCAAACGCCAGCGCCTCGGCCTGCGCAAAGACGTTGGACATCAAGATATCGTGGTGCGCGCCCAGCGCGTTGAGCGACTGCCGAAAGCCGATAAAGTCGCACGGGATCAGCCGGGTGCCCTGGTGGATCAGCTGATAGAACGAATGCTGCCCGTTGGTGCCGGGTTCACCCCAGTACACCGCGCTGGTTGGGTAGTCGACCGCAGCGCCGCCCAGCGTGACGGACTTGCCGTTGCTCTCCATCGTCAGCTGTTGCAGATAGGCTGGGAAGCGCTTTAGATACTGGTCATAGGGCAGCACGGCCTGCGTCTCCGCGCCCATAAAGCTGGCATACCAGAGCGACAGCAGCCCCATCAACACTGGCAGGTTTTGCGCAAAGGGCGCGGTTTTGAAATGCTCGTCGACCGCGTTGAAACCATCCAGCATCTCGCGGAAGTGCGCCGGGCCCAGCGCCAGCATCGTCGAGAGCCCGATGGCCGAGTCCATCGAATAGCGGCCGCCGACCCAATCCCAGAAGCCGAACATGTTGGCGGTGTCGATGCCAAAGCGCGCGACTTCGGCGGCGGATGTCGAGACCGCGACAAAGTGCTGCGCGACCGCAGCGGCGTCGCCCAGCGCATCGATCAGCCAGGCGCGGGCGCTGTGCGCGTTGGTCATGGTCTCCTGCGTCGTAAATGTCTTTGAAGCCACGATAAACAGCGTCTCGCGCGCGTCCAGGCCGCGCAATGCTTCAGCCATATCGGTGCCATCGATGTTTGACACGAATATTAGGCGCAGGTCGCGCACGCTGTAATACCGCAGCGCCTCGTAGGCCATGACCGGGCCGAGATCAGATCCCCCGATGCCGATGTTGACGATCGTTCTGATGCGCGCGCCGGTATGCCCACGCCAGTCGCCCGAGCGCACGCGCTCGGCAAACGCGGACATGGCGTCGAGCACAGCATGGACATCAGGCACAACGTTGCGCCCATCGACCATGATGACAGCGTCACGCGGCGCGCGCAAGGCAACATGCAGCACCGCGCGATTTTCGGTGACGTTGACCTTGTCGCCTCGAAACATTGCGTCGATGCGGCCATGTAAATTACACTCACCGGCCAGTTGCAGCAATAGGCGCAGCGTGTCGTCGGTGACGCGGTGCTTTGAGTAATCGAAATACAGCCCTAGCGTCTGAAGGGAAAGACGCTCGGCGCGGGCCGCGTCTGCGGCGAAGAGATCGCGCAGGTGCGTGGCCTGGATCGTTTTGGCATGCGCCTGAAGCGCCTGCCAGGCTGGATGGCGGGTGGGGAGAGCCTCGGACATGCCGCGAGTGTACCGCGCCGGCGCGGGCTGAGCGAGGGAACCGGGAAGCGCCCGGGTCGCGACCCGGGCGCTTCCCGGTTCCCTCGCTATTCACAAACCCGGTCATGCGCGTCTGGCGTAAAATACAACCCGAATCATGGATTTGCTTTCGGCTTTTATTACATTTGTTGGCGGGACGTTGTGCATGGCAATCCCGGTGTTTTTGCTGGGCGTTGCGCTGGTCTGGCTGGCGCCGAGGCTGAGCACGTTTTTTGAGAGCGCGCAAAAGTAGCCGCGCGGCATGCCTGTTGTGGCGAGGCATGGCTGTGGTGGCGAGGCATGGCTGTGGTGGCGGGGCATGCCTGTGGTGGCGAGGCATGCCTCGCCACTACCGCGCCGTATACAGGCACGACAGCGCCAGACAACTGATCGCCACGTAATACGTGCCGAGCACCCACGGCGCATCACTGCCATCGTCACTTGGAAACATAAATCGCGTTAGCGCGAGGATGGCGTCTGACACGATAAAAAAGACGGCGCCGGCCGCCGCCAGTGTTGGTTGCGCAAGCAGGGTGTTGGTGTCGAGGCTGGAAAATGCGCGGTGCGCCATCAGGCCGATGATGATCATGTAGATCAACACCGGTATGCGATACGGCCCGAGCGACGGCCGCAGATACACATAGATCACCCCGATCAGCGCGAACAATATAACCCCAAGCAGCAACACACGTGTCAGGTCCTGAGGCACGCCGCGCAACAATTCTATGTGGCTAAACGCGGCGACAAAGCACAGGTGCCCGATGAGAAACGCCAGCAACCCACGCACAAATGCATCTGGCGATTTCGAGTCGATCAGAAATACATCGCCGACCAGACACGCGCCCAAGCCCAAGCCGATCAACCCGGTATAGACCCAGTTTGCTCCGGTGTAGAGCGCCAGCATGCAACTTGCGAACACCAGCACCGTCGCAGTGGGTTTCCAGACGCGCACGCCGTTCACATTGCGGGGTTTGGCGAGTTCCGCGCGCAATAGCATCAGCACCGACGGGACAACCAGCACCAACGCAACAATAGAAAGCATGGGCTGATTATAGGAAGACGCAAAGCACCGTTAGTTTTCGATACCGGGCAGCATCACGCGATAGATATTCACGACGCTCTGATCCACGCCGGGTTTGAAATTGACCGTATACGTGGTTGCGATGGCGGGCGTGCGCAGCAATCGCGTCTGCTGCGCGCTGTCGCTCCAGTTGCCAAAGCGCATTGCGCCGCCGGACAACCCAGTCTGAGGTTCCGGCACATCGACGGTGAGTGTCTGGTTTTGCCAGGTGGTTAGCGTGTAGGGCATCAGGGCGCCCCGGTTGTTGACTCTGACAATAAACGGCAGGGGTTCGCTGGCGAACGTCAATGGCACAAGCGCGGGTTCCAGAACCTGCGAGATCGTGGTCGACGGCCCATTTGGCTCGGTTGCGGTGAGCAGGATTTCGATGTAACCCAGCCGCGCGGCATCCAGGTCTTCGGGTTCGGGCATCGGTTGGAGCGGCAGCCCGCTGCCAACGCCGCTAAAGAACGGATGCGTGTGCCGTGTGCTGATATTGCTCTCGGGGATGTGGTGCACAAGCATGCGCCAGGTTAAGGTTGTGTCTGGCATCGGGCCGCTGTCGGGATCGGTAGCAGCGCCGCGCAATGTCAAGAGCTGGTTGACGCTAAACTTTTGCGATTTTTCTGGCGCGAGAATAACCGGCACCGGTGGCCGATTGCCCGGGAAGATGCGAACGACAGCCGCAGTCGAGCGCGCGCCGTTGCTGTCGATCGCCACCAGCGTAGCCTGCACAGGCGTGGTGCCGGTATAGGTGTGAGTGTATTCGCCAGTAGTCAGCACAGGTGTGCCGTCGCCGAGATTCAATTCAAAGCTGAGCGGATCTTCATCTGGATCAATGCTCCCGGCCGCGCTAAAGCGTACCTGAAGCGGCGCAGGACCAGCGGTTTTGGATGCGCTCAATGCCGCGGTTGGGGCGCGGTTGTTGTCGCCGATAAAGCGCAAGCGGCGGATGCTGCCCTGGATATTGCTGTCGACATAGTTATAGCCCAGCGAGTAATAGAGCGAGCGCGAGACCGGGTCGAACATCAGGTCAATTACACCGCCGAGATCACCGGCGCTGTGAAAGGTGTCGTAGGTGAGCCCGTCGACCGTGGACGTTAGCACGTAGATCTTGTTGTCGCAGTAGTCTCCGAAGTAATAACGTCCGCGATAGGGATCCGGCCAGGCCGTTGTGGCAAATGCCGCGCCGGTGATTGCGCACATGCGGCCCTGATGCACGTGCTGGTAGATCGGATTGGTCATGCCCGCTGGCGGCGCACCGCAATTGACGGTTGACCCTGTCAGGCAATTGCCCTCGCGCAGGTTCCAGCCGTAGTTTGCGCCGGCTGTAACGATGTTGATCTCTTCCCAGGCGCCCTGACCGACATCGTTTGCATAAAGTTCATTGGTGCCGGGTTTGAACGCTATTTTGAATGGGTTGCGAAAACCCCAGGCAAATGTCTCGGTGCACGGGCCACCGACGAGCGAATATGGCTTGCCAGCGCAGCGGACAGCGCCGGGCATGCTGACATAGGGATTTGAAATTGGCACGCTGCCGTCCGGATTCAGCCTCAGAATTTTGCCGTTCAAGACACTGAGGTAGGTCGCATTATGGTTTTCAGCGCCAAGCTCGCCGGTCGTAAAGTCCTCGCCGCCGTCGCCGACCGAGATGTACATCAAGCCATCCGGCCCAAATGCAATATCGCCCGAATTATGCGCGCTGCCCGGCGAAGGGATGCGATCGAGTATCGCAACGGGTTCGACTGCGAGGTTGTTGCGCAGCGTGTAGCGCATCACACGATTTAGCGCGCTCAGGTCGCATACGAGTTCCGAGCTCTTCCACGTGTAGAACACATAGATAAAGCCGTTGGTGGCAAAGTTGGGATCGACCGCCACGCTTTCGAGGCCGCGTTCGCTGTCGTTGCAGATCTGATCGGAAATATCGAGCGCCGGCGCCGGCAGCACCGCGCCAAACTCGATCACCCGCAGCTTGCCGTTTTTCAGGGCAACCAGGATGCGGCCGTCGGGTGTCGCTGCCATGCCGGTCGGAATCTCGCCGTTGCCAAACTGAGCCACAAATTCGTCGACAAAGCCATCCCGTGTGACAGAGTGGGTTTCAGCGACTGTCGGCGCCGGCTTTTGCCATGTGGCAAGTGTCAGCAACGTGGCGCACGCCACTAATATTGCACTCTTAAAAAACTGCACGTATCCCCTCGCTTTTGTGGCACTTTCTGGATGCGAGTACTGCGCCACGGTGTTTATTGTCGTGCATTTTTAATGCCTCGCGCACCAGAATTGTGTGCAGAAAGTGATTGGGGATGCCCAAAAACTGCAACATGCGCGCAATGATTGCGGTGCAAAGTCTAAACAGTTGTTGTGTGATTGCGGTAAGAGCGACAAAACGGTATGAGCGTTGCACCTGTTTGCTATCCAAGAGTTGGGGAGCGGATGTTGTGTTTGAAGCCTCTGCAATCGCTGGCAGCACGCGCAATATTTGATGCGTCTCCGTGCCGTGCAAGCATCTATACTTTTCAACTATGGTGAACGATCCTGTACTTCTGAATGACTGGCATGTGGTTGCGACCGTGGACGAACTAGCGCAGACGCCCGTGATCGGAACGCGACTGTTGGGTGAGGATCTTGTTGTGTGGCGTTCGGCGGCTGGCGTGCAGGTCTGGCAGGATTTGTGCGTGCATCGCGGCACGCGGCTGTCGCTTGGCGCGCTTCACGGCGAGTGCCTGGCCTGTCCGTATCACGGCTGGCAATACAACACCGCCGGGCAATGCGTGCATATCCCAGCGCATCCCGATCAGGCGCCGCCTACCAAAGCGGTGGTCAAAACCTATCGCAGCATGGTGCACCATGGGTTTGTGTTTGCCACGCTGGGTGAACCCAAACACGATCCGGCGACGTTTGCCGAGTGGGCAGATGCCGGCTGCCGCAAAATACCGTGCGGCCCGTATCCGGTCAAGGCCAGCGCGCCGCGTGTGGTCGAAAACTTTCTCGATGTTGCGCACTTTCCGTTTATTCACGAAGGTTATCTTGGCGTCAAAAATCGTCCGGAGATCAGCGACTATGAGGCCGAGATCAACGCCGATGGCGTGATTGCGACCGGCGTGCGCGTCTTTCAACCGAATGGCTATGGTGATGGCAAAGCAGCGGAGGTGGAATACACCTATCAAGCGTTGCGGCCCTTGACCGCATATTTTCGCAAGGATTCACCCACGCAGCGTTTGTCGATCATCCTGTATGTCACGCCAAACGATCTGGTGGAAAGCACCGCGCGCATGATCATGGCCGAGAACTATCTGGGCGATTCGGCCGAAGCCGATCTGGTCGCATTTCAAGATACGATCTTTTCACAGGACGCCCCGATCCTGCGTTCACAACGCCCGGAGTTGTTGCCGCTCGACCTGCAGGCCGAGTTGCATCTCAAGAGCGATCGCACCGCGATCGCCTATCGCAAGTGGCTGCGTCAGCTTGGCATGCAGTTGGGCACGTAGCAGACGGTTATCACTCGTTTGCGACCATCGGCATCAACACCCGTCGCGTTAGCGTCAGCGCCAACGGCATTTGCGGCGCAGGTGTCGGGGTTGGCGGCACGGGTGTTTGCGTTGGGATGGGCACGCTGGCCAGGGTGTTGGCATCACGGAAGTAAGCCGTGTAGGTGGTTGCTGTAGCCGGCACCGTCAGCGTCAGCGCGCGCGACTGGCTGCTCGACCAGTTTGAAAATCGCCAGGTGCTGTTGTTGGCCGATTGCGTGTCTGGCACATCGAGCGTCAACCCCATGCCCTCCCAGGCCGTGAACCCGGCCGGTGCGACAAACGTGGCCTCGTTGGCGCGAATGGTCAACCCGGCCGGTTCTGACCGCAAGCTAAACGCGACCCGTCGCGGGCGCAGCGTGTGCGTGATCGTGCGCGCCTGACCCTGCGCATCTGTCGCGGTAAAGCGCACCTCGAGATAACTGAACTGCGTCGCCGCCAGGTCTTCCGGCGCAGGCATCGGCGGCAACGCCGCAGTGGGTCCGCTGCCGGTGAAGAACGGGTGGACGTGCTCGTTTTGGACGTTGGTTTCGGCCACGTGGTGCAGCAGCACGCGCCATTCAAGCGCTGTGCCGCTGAGCGCGCCATCCTCCGCGTCAGACGCGCTGCCGCGCAGTGTCAGCACCTCACCCACGCGAAAGAGCGTGGTGTCGCCCGCGAGCTGGAGCACCGGTTGCGGCACGGCGTTGCCGATGACGATGCGTTGCGTCGCGGTTTGCGAGCTCAGGCCGCCGCCGTCGCGCACGACCAGCGTCGCCGTGTAGGTGCCGTTTGTCTGATAGCGATGCGACGGTGTAGCACCGCTTTCGACTGGGCTGCCGTCGCCGAAGTTCCAGGCAAAGGTCAATGCGTCGCCATCCGGGTCGCTGCTGGCGCTGCCGTTAAACGTGACGGTTACTGGCGCCTGACCCACCGGCGCATTTGCGATAAACGCAGCTTCCGGCGCCCGGTTTGTGGCGGTGGTCGAACGCACACGGCGCACCATGCCCGCCGCGCTGGTGTTCGCATAATTTGACGAGAGCGTGTAATACAACGCGCGCGTGACCGGGTCAAACAGCATGCTGACGATGCCGCCACTGCTGGGCGGTGCGTGAAACATCTCTTCGACATAGCCACCGCTGCCATTGTCTTTTAGTCGATAGATCGTCTTGTTGCAGTAGTCGCCAAAGAAATACTGATCGCCATACGGCGCGGGCCAGCCGGTCGTCGAAAACGCGCCGCCGGTGATGCTGCACATGCCGTTGTGGTTGTGACTGTAGATTGGATCGGTCATGCCGGCCGGCGCGCCGCCGCAGCTGGTTGTGTTGCTGGCCGAGCAGGCGGCCTCGCGCGTGTTCCAGCCGTAGTCCGCGCCGATGCTGCCGAGGTTGATTTCTTCCCACGTGTTCTGGCCGACATCATTGATGTGAAAAGTATTCGTGCCGTGTTTGAACGCAATGCGAAACGGGTTGCGCAGGCCCCAGGCAAAGGTCTCGCGACACCAGCCACCGGTTTTGTTGGGCGCGCTTCCGCCGCAAACGACCGAGCCCGGCGTGTTGACATACGGGTTGTCGGCCGGGATGCCGCCATCGCGTTTAATGCGCAAGATTTTGCCGTTCAAGATGCTGCGGTTGCGCGCATTGTCGTTGCCGGCGCCGTTCGCGCCGCCGCCAAGCTGGCTGCCGCCATCGCCGACCGACACATACAGCAGGCCATCTGCGCCAAACTTCAGATCGCCGCCGTTGTGATAGCCGCCGCCGGTTGGAATGCTGTCGAGCAGCGTCACGGGCGCGCTGGCCAGGTTGTTGTTGAGCGTGTAGCGCACGACGCGGTTGATCGCGCCGGTGCAACTGCCAGCGACTGGCGCTGTTTGATACACATAGATGTGGTGCGTGGTTGTGAAGTCCGGATCGACCGCGATGCTTTCGAGGCCGCGCTCCCCATCGGTGCAGACGCCACTGCCCAGTGTCAGGGCGGGCTGTGAGAGCAGCGTGCCGTTCTCGACGACGCGAATCACGCCGCTTTTCAGACCGATCAGCACGCGACCATCCGGTGTGAGCGCGAGCCCGGTGGGGATATCGCCGGCACCCAGCGTCGCGACGATTTCGTCGACAAAGCCCGCCGGGGCAGCGGCTGTTTTGTCAATCGGGGCAGCCTGCGTCCTATGGCTGTGCGCAGCCAAAATCACCGCAATCAGCACACCGGCCACGACTTTTGAGGGATGGATCCGTGCAAACACTGAACTACTGTGCCCGGATCTGTCACGCCTATCGTGGGTAGTACTGTGTCATCTGAAATCGGGTATTCCGGTGTGGCGCCGACATTTACAAACGGGCGTATGCATTGACCGTTGCGCAATGTGCGTTGTATTTGCAATTCAAATTTTTGCTTTGCAAAATAGCGCATTGCACGCATAAAAAAGCCGATTGCACGGCTAAAAGCAGGCTCGGTCTTATGTGCGGCGCGTTCTATGACAGGCGTGACACGGCGCGCCACGCACGCAGCACTTGCGCTTCAGTGTCTTCGAAGGTCCCGGAGGTATCGATAACGACATCAGCGCGCGCGACTTTTTCGGCTTGTGGGGCCTGCGCACTGACGCGCGCGCGGGCATCGGTTTCGCTCAGCCCGCGTGCGGACATCAGGCGGGCGATTTGCATGGCTTGCGGGCAGTTGGTCACCCACACCTGGCCGCAGCGCGCGTCATAGCCGCGCTCGAAAAGTTTGATTACCTCGATCACGGTGATTTTGTCGGCTGGCGCGCTGGAAATGCGGCTGAGCATCGCCTCGCGGATGACCGGGTGCGTGATCGACTCCAGCTTTTGCATCTGAGCCGGGTTGTTGAAGACGATGCGGCCAATGGCCTTGCGGTCAAGCGCGCCGGCTGCATCCAGCACATTCGGCCCAAAGGCGGCGGCAATCTGTGCCAGCGCGGGCTGACCGGGTTCGACCACATCGCGCGCAACCTGGTCGGCATCAATCACATGCGCGCCGAGCCTGCGCAAGATGCCCGTTACAGCACTCTTTCCGGTTGCGATATTGCCGGTCAGGCCGATCAGGCGGGGATTTTTAAGAAGCGATTCAGTCATGATACCGAGGCAACGGCACAAAGTTGGGCGACAATGGGTGGAGAAGAAAGTGCATTAGGTGCTTAAAGTGCCTGAAGTGCTTAAGGTGGTGAAGACCGCAGGCCTATGCTGGCTCAGCACCTTAGGCACTTTAAGCACCTAATGCACTTTCTTCAGAGGCACTTTCTTCAATTGTATGCGCATCAAAAACCACAGAAGGACGCAATAGACATGATTTCATCGAACTCCAGCCGCCTGAAAATGGCGACACGACTGATTGTTTTAGGCGCATTGTTATTGAGCAGCGGGTTGCCGATAGCGGCTGCGGCGAAGTCGCCGGCCACGGTCGCGCAGACTGGCGCGCCGATCCTGCTGGTGCTGAACGACACACCGGCTGATCCATATGGCGCCTATCTGGCCGAGATTTTGCGGTATGAGGGCCTCAACGCGTTCGACACCATCAATTTGAACGACATCACCGCGGGCACACTCAGCCAATACTCACTGGTGGTGCTGGCGCCGACCGCGCTGTCCGCTGCGCAGGCCACGATGTTCAACGGCCATGTCAGCACTGGACAGCGGTTGATCGCGTTCAAACCCGATGCCGGCATCCGCGCAACATTTGGGCTGGGGGTGGCATCCGGGTCGCTGGCGAACGGCGGTTACATCAAATTTACGCCAGGCGCGCGCATCACGCCAGTTTCCGGCCGCGACGAGTTTTTGGATGTCGATGCGATCACGCAGACCTTGCAGGTCAAAGCGGCGATTGAGCAATATGCGCTCGACCCAGGCGCCAACGAGATTGCGCGCGTGTTTAGCGATGCCACCACCCCGACGGCTTTCCCGGCTGTCGCCGCCAAGGGCCGCGCCGTGGCGTTTACCTACGATCTGGCGCGCGCGGTGGCCTATCAACGGCAGGGTCGCACGAGCGGGTTAACCGCAGCCGGTTTGCCCGTTACGCGCACGCAGGAGCTGTATGACAAGTGGGTCGATCTTGACCGCGTTTCGATCCCGCAGGCCGATGAACAGATCCGGCTGCTGGCGCGCATTGTGCATAGTTTGTCGACAGATGGCATGGCTGTGCCGCAGACTTGGTACTTCCCGAATGCCGCCAAGTCAGTGTTGCTGCCGACCTCGGATGCGCATGCCAACCCGCGCTCGTATTTCGACACGATGGTGAACACGGTCAATGGCGCGGGCGGCAAAGTGACGCTGTTTTCGTCGATCGGTGATTCGCTCAGCAAAACGCTGATCTCAAACTACACCGCCCAGGGCCATGCGGTCGGCCTGCTGATATACGCCAACCGCGTCGATACGTCGTACGGCATCGCAAACTTGAGCCAGGGCTTTTCAGTGATGACCGGGTATTACACAAATACGTATGCGCTGCAGCCATCCTCGGGTTATCGAAGCTTTGATAACGCCTGGGATGGCTGGTCGCGCGGCGCCGAAATCGCGGCGCAGAACGGCTATCGGATGGACTTCAACGCCATGCACATCGGCGCCTGGCTGCGCAAGCCAAGTGGTTCGTGGGCGCGCGGCCATCTCACCGGTGGCGGGCGGCCGCTGCCGTTTGTCAAGAGCGATGGCGTGGTTTTGAATGTATATCAGCAACCGACCCAGATCTCGGATCAGCAGTTGATGCCGGTGACGCTGGTGCAAAACTTTGAAGGTCTGGCGCTGCCAGCCGGCGGCATCAAGGCCACGCGCGGCATCATCGACGCCAGTGTGATGAGCGACTATGCAGCGCTCGCGCTGAACAGCAATATCGACTACACCTTTCCGGATGCCATGTTCTGGTTGAGCGACACGATCACCTACGCCGCGTCGCAGGGTGTGCCGTCGATGTCGGCCGATCAGTGGATTCGATTCAATGACGTGCGCCGCGCGGCCCGCTACAACAACGTGGCGTATGACGCCGGCACTGGCACGCTTTCGTTCAACATGGTGGTGAGCAGCACGCCGGATGTGTCGCTCACCGTGATGTTGCCGTCGACGTATCGCGGCCGCAGCATCGAGAGCGCTCAGGTGGATGGCAACGCCGCAGCACTGACGATCGACCTGATCAAACAGTCCAACTACGGCCTGCTGCAGGTGCCGACCGCCAACCACACATTTACAGTGCGCTATGCGCAGGACACACCGCTGAGCGGTCTGGCGGTCGCCAGCAGTTCGCCGGCCGTGCTGCGCGCACCGGTCTACTTTACGGCGACGGTGACAGCAGGCAGCAATGTGCGCTATGTGTGGAACTTTGGTGACGGCTCGTTTGGCGCAGGCGCGACGATCTCGCACACGTATGCGATCTTCCCGGCCTCGGGCACCTATTCGGTGACGGTGAACGCCCGCAACGGCGAAAACAGCGCGCAGGCCGCCACATTGGTGGTGTTGAGCCTGCCGCCGACCGCATATCTGCCGCTGGCGCGCAAATCGCCATAGCCAGTGAGTCGCTCACCACGCATGAAGATACTCTTGCCGGTGCATCACTTCCCCCCGCGCTACACGGCGGGGGCGGAGCTCTATACGTACCGGCTGGCGCGCTGGTTGAACGCGCACGGGCATGTGGCCCAGGTGGTGTGTTTCGAATCCATCGAGCGCGGCCCGGTCGAGACGCTTGACGTCTCTGAAGAAACCTATGACGGCATTGCGGTCTGGCGTGTGACGCACGATCTGATGCGCAGCCCGAAACGACGCGAATTTACCTATCACCATGCGTTGCTGGGCGAGTGGTTTGCGCAGTTTCTGGCGGCGCAACGCCCGGATCTGGCGCACTTTCAAGCTGGCTATCTGATCGGCACCGCGCCGCTGCTGGCGATGCGCGCGGCCGGCATTCCGGCACTGCTGACGCTGCACGACTACTGGTTTATCTGCCCACGCCACACGCTGTTGCGCGGCGATGGCAGCCTGTGCGAGCAGATTCCGGAGGACCCGCGCGAGTGCGTGTGGTGCCATGAACGCCTGTGGGAGAGCCGCACGCGCAAACTAAACGCGCTGACGGGCGGGCTGGCGCACAAGGCTGCGATTGCGACGATGCCGGACGCGCAGCGCGCGCGCATGCAGGCGCGCCGCGATCTGACCGCGCAGGCGCTCGCGGTGCCGGCTTATGTGATTTCGCCCTCGCACTTTCTGGCCACGCGCTTTCGGCCCTGGGTCGATGACGCGCGCTTGCGTGTGATTCGGCTGGGTCTGGATCTGACGCCGTTTGAACAGCTGCCGGCCCGCGCCATCGCGCGCCCCAACGCGCCGTTGCGGATCGGCTTTATCGGGCAGATCGCGCCACACAAAGGCGTGCATTTGTTGATCGAAGCCTTTGGCGCGCTGCGAACGGCGCAGCGGCCGCTTGAGCTGCATATCTATGGCGGGATGGGCGACGATGCGTATGCCACCGCGCTCAACCATGCGGCCGGCCGCGACCCGCGTATTACCCTGCACGGGCGCTTTGACAACGCCGGCGTCGCGCGCATCCTGGCTGATCTCGACACACTGGTCGTGCCATCGACCTGGTATGAAAACATGCCGCTTTCGATTTTGGAGGCATACGCCGCTGGCACGCCGGTGGTGACGACCAGCACCGGCGGGATGGCCGAGCCCGTCACGCACGATGTCAACGGGCTGCACTTCGCATTTGGCAGCGCTGTGGCGCTCGCTGCGCAACTGCAGCGACTGGTTGATTCGCCAGAATTGCTGGACAAACTTCAAAAAAACGCCAAACACAATAAACCTTGCAGTATTGACACGGAAATGGAACAATTGCTGTCGCTCTACGCCAAAGTGTGTAATATTTAGCCTTGTGAGAGCTCTTTTGATGATACACTCGCAATATGGCGTATATTTTGACGACTCTGACGTCGTCGTATAGCGCCAAAATAGGCCGATTCGTGCTGGAAATCATGTCGAGAGGGCGGAGCATGGATCGATTTATTGTTATTATGTAAATTTACACATCACTGTTCACTGCATCTTCAATGGTCAATCTCGCTATCGTCATCGTCAATCTGGACCGCCAGGCGCATATGCTCGCCTGTCTTCGCACGCTGGCCGCGTGCCCGGAGGCTGCTGAGTCGCTGGTTGTGATCTGCAATTACGGTGTGCCGGAAGTGCACACCGATCAGCTGCAGCCCGCGTATCCCGATGCCGTCCAGATTGATCTGAATGAAAATCGCGGCTTTGCCGGCAACTACAACGCTGGCTTGATGCTGGCGCTGGAACGCGGCGCGGATTGGGTGCTCCTGCTCAACGATGACACCGAGCTGGCGCCCGATTGCCTGACCGAGATGCTACGCGTGATTGCGCCACGAAGATGCGTCGATCGGGGTTGTGGGCCCGATGGTCTACCACTACGACGAGTCCAACGTGATTCAAAGCGCCGGCGGCATTCTGGACGCCAAGTGGCGTTCGATTCACGCCGGACAGAACGAAGTTGATCGCGGCCAGTTCAGCGCGCCGCGCGAGGTGTCTTGGGTGTCCGGCTGCGCGCTGCTGGTGCGGCGCGAGATGATCGAAACCGTCGGCATGCTGGACGAACGCTTCTTCATGTATTGGGAAGAAACCGAGTGGTGCCTGCGCGCGGTCAAAGCCGGCTGGCGCATCGTTCATGCCCCCGCCGCGCGGCTGTGGCACAAGGGGGTTCAGCGTGATTACCGGCCACAGCCCTACGTCATGTATTACATGACCCGCAATCGCTTTTTGATGCTGCAGACGCTGCGCGGGCCGCGCACAGCATGGCTTGACGCCTGGGTGCAAACGCTGCGCACCCTGATAAGCTATACGCTCAAGCCAAAGTGGCGGGAAGAAAAACGCACGGAACGAACGATGCTCTGGCGCGCACTGCGCGATTTTCTCGCCAGCCGCTGGGGCGCGATGCCGGCAAGCTAACTGCACGCAATCAACATGGAAGGACGATTTGGCCTCCGATCGACGCAGTTGCGCATTCTGTTTGCGCGGCTGGCGCTTGTGCTGCTTGGCTTTGGCGTGATTGGCTTTTTGAGCTATCGGGTTGATCTGCTGTCAGACCGCGACCCGACGCTGATCTTTGCTGGCCTGATTGGGGCGGCTGGCCTGATGCTGGCGCTGCGGCACGGCACATTCGAGCGCGGTCTGGCGGTCATGGTGCTGTGCGCTGGATTTGCCAACTTCGCCGCGTTGCCGACCGGGCGCGAAAGCCGCGTGGTGTTCAGCCTGGCCATCGCAATTGTCCTGCTGCTGGTTTGGATCTATGAACTGTTGTTTAGCGGTCGAACCGGCGTAAAGCTGAAGCCGTCGCGCGTGAATGGGCCGTTGCTGCTCTTTGTCGCCGTCAATATCGCGGCATATGCCTGGAGCTATCTGACGCGCGATGCGCTCCTGCAAATCTGGGCCTCGTTCCCATTTGTGCAGGTTGCGGCGCTGATCGTGAACATCGGGCTGCCGTTGACCGCGCTGCTGGTCAGCAACAAAGTGCGCGATCCGATCTGGGTGCGGCGTTATATGGTCTTTGTCATCGTGTTGGGCTGCGTGAACATGATCACGCGTTTTGCCAACATCGGCATTCTCGACCGGTTCACCGGCAACGGCACCAACGGCATTTTCGGGACCTGGGTCGCCGTCGTCGCCTATGGCGCGCTTTTATATGATCGCAAGCTGCCTGCGCCTTACAAAATGGTGCTGGTGTTGCTGTTGCTGGCGGAAGGGTTGTTTTATTTCTGGCGCCAACGCATCTGGCTGACGGGCTGGTTGCCGATCGCGGTGGGCGTGCTGACGCTGACGTTTTACCGCTCGCGGCGGCTGTTTGCGCTGATGTGCGTGATCGGCTTGATCTATGCGGGGCTGAACTCCGATGTGCTCTACGCCTCGGTCGTGCAGGACAACGTGGACGAAGGCGGCTTGCAGCGGATCGAGATCTGGCGCATGAATCTGAATCACGTGGCCAATCACCCGCTGTTTGGGATGGGGCCGGCCGGTTATGCGATCTACAACATGACCTACCACGCCGAAGATGCGCGTTCAACACACAACAACTATTTCGACGTGCTGGCGCAAAATGGCGTGCTTGGATTGCTCGCGTTTTTTGTGATGGCGGGCACGATGCTATGGATCGGCCTGCAAGCTCGCAAGCACTATGCTGACTCAGGTGACTACCGCGAGGCCTTTGTCAACAGCGCCTTCGCCGGTTTTGTGGCCGCCCTGGTGTCGATGATGCTGGGAGATTGGGTGCTGCCCTTTGCCTACAACGTCACGATCATGGGATTTGATCACGCGGTTCACACCTGGCTATCCGTTGGCCTGCTGCTGGGGCTGCTACAACATGCGGGGAGAGAGGGCGGGCAAAATGTAGCCACAGAGGGCACAGAGGACTCAGAGATCTTCGGCCAAGAAATATTCATTTTCTTCTTCCTCTGTGACATCTGTGGCCTATGTGGCCGAATTCAGTTCGGCATCATGATGCCCGCCGCACAGTGGTTGCTGAGCATCTTCATCTGGTTTTGATCCTGATTCATGCGGATGCCGATCGCGCGATGGTTTGAGACACTTCCTGGCGGATCGAGCCGCCCGGGTTGCCAAAGACGTCGGTGTAGAAGACGGCCGGGTTATTTGTGATTGGTCCAGTAAGCCGGTCCATGATACGCCTCCCGGCTGCATCCAAATTTGCCGGTCGGCAGCAGCTTGGTCAGATCGGCCGGATCCATCATGGTTGCGGTGTCGAACGCCGCTGTGGAGACATTGGTTTCGGCGCGGTCTTTGAGCACCAGGCGAAATTTCCAGATTTCGTAGGAGCCGTTGTCGGTGCAGGTGGTTTGGCCGGGCAGCACAAAAAACACGCGCCCGACATCGTTGGTTTGATCGCTGTCGCCGGTGCCGGCATCACGCTGGCAGATGTCGCCAGCCAGCCCGGTGTCCGCCATGCCCTGAATGTGCATGAAGTGGCTGGTTTCCGGTGAAACCATGTCGAACTCAAGCGAGTGCATGCGTTCGGTAAAGCGTTTGACGCCGCTGGTGCCCATGTGCGCAATCGCGCGGGTATGCGTGGTCGCGATGCGGCCTTCGTTGTTGCGCTCGCCGGCGTTGATCACAAAGACTTTGAACCCTGGGTGCGGTTCGTTCATGCCGGCGCTCGCGCCGATATAGCCGAAGGCCGGCAATGACGGGTCGGCCAGGCTGCGGGTTGGGTCATCGCCATGTTCGTGGTTGAAATAGCATTTGTAAAACGCATCGATCTGGGGGTGCCAGGTCGGATACATCAGGCCGTCCGGGCCGCGCGTTTCGTGCCGGGCGTGCACGAATTCCGGGCAGGGTTGCCCGACCAGCGTGCTGCTGACGACGGGCAAAAACAGCTGTTGCATTTGCGCGTTGACCGCCCCCAACGACACGGTTGCGGCAGCGATCGCGGTAAAAGAGAGCAGCTTAAAGTTCAACATAATGTGTGTGCTGCGCAGTATCGTAGCGTGGCGCGCACGTTGGTGCTTGTCGCCCGCGCGCCGTCAGCAAGCGGCGGATAATCATCACAGACCGCGTCAGGGAATCGAAGGGTAGTTATGAACAGGCAGATTTTGCGCAACTTTAGCTTCGGGTTTGGCGCGCAATTGCTGGTAAAGCTGATGTCGTTTGCGTTTAGCATCTTTGTGGTGCGCACGCTCGGCGCGACCGCATTTGGCCAGTATTCCACGATCAACGCCTATGGCCAACTGTTCTTGTTTGTAGCCGATCTGGGCCTTGCGACATACGCGATCCGGATGATCGCACAAACCCGCGATCAGGCCAATGGTCGCACAACACTGAATGATTTCTTTGCAAATCTGCTTGTGTTACGGCTGATGCTGGCGGTGGTCTCCGCAGGGTTGGCGGTCTTTGCCGCCTGGCTGACCGGCCGGCCGGCGATCATCCTCGCGGCAATGGCGCTCAACGCGCTGTCATTGGTGTTGTATGGCTGGCAAAGCGCCAGCGAAATCGCGCTGAGCGGGCTGGAGCGGTTCGATGTAGTGTCAAAGGCGCGCGTGCTGTATCAGTTTCTGTTTGTGTGCGCCGGCACGGCCGCACTTTATTTTGGATTTGGCTATATCGGGCTGATCATCGGCAACATCGGCGCGGTGCTGATCTTTACGTTGGTGTGCGCCCGGTCCGCACGGCGACACGGTGTGGTGTTTGGCGCGGTCGAACCCGCCCGTTGGCTGCCGATGCTGCGCGCCAGCGCGCCGTTTGCAGTGCTGACGCTGGCTCTTGCGTTTTCATACAAGTTCGATACGGTGCTGATCGAGCACTTTCATGGCAGTGAAGCGACCGGTTACTACAACGCGGCCTACAACCTGATCTTCAACGCGGTCGTGTTCTCAAACGTGCTGAACACAACGCTGTTCCCATCGTTGTCGCGGCAGGCCAAGTCCGATCCCTCAAAGTTGCCGGCCGCGTACGAGCGCGTGCTGCGCTATCTGATGATCGTGGCGTTGCCGGTCACGGTCGGCGTGTTCATGCTGTCCGACGATCTGATCCCATTTCTGTTTAAGCAGGCTTTTTTGCCGGCTGCGCCAGCGCTCAAGATTCTGATCTGGGTGGTGCCGCTGCAATATGCGACTGAGTTCCTCGGTTACGTGATCGTGATCGCCAACCGCGAACGCATTGTGGCGCGCTCGGTCGTCATCAGCAGCCTGGTCGCGGTGCTGGCGAATCTGTTGGTCATCCCGCGTTATGGATTTATGGGAGCGGCGGTCATGACCGTTGTCACCGAGGCCGTGTTGTTGACGCAATATGTCTGGCTGTTGCGCGGCGAGCTGCGCGAGCTCGACTGGTTGCGTTTCTTGCTGCGGCCGGCGCTGGCGGCGCTGCTGATGGGCGCGGTGTTGTTTGCCGCAAATCAATTCGCGCCGGCCGCGTCTGCAACTGTTGCGCCGTTGCTAACGCTGCTGGTGCGCGTGCTTCTGGCCGGCATCGTGTATGCCTGCGCATTGCTGCTGTTGCGCGCCGTTGGGCGCGATGAGCTTGACTTTGTCAGACGCCTGCGTCTGTCGTAACGCTATGAACATCGGGATCGATATCCGCTATCTCTCGCACGCGATTGTGGGAGGGGTGCGCAACTATGTGCGCTATCTCACGCCGGCCATCGTCAGGCGGGCGGATGCGCTCGGCCATCGCGTCTGGCTGTATGCCGACACAAAGGCGCCGCTGGAGCTCGACACAGCCGCGCTGCCAGCCAGCGCCACAGTGCGCCTGTTGCCGTATCGCAACGCGCTTTCATCGGTCTATCACGATCTGTTTATGCGCCGCGTGATGGCGCGCGATGGCGTCGATGTCACGTTGTTCCCGGCCAACTATGGCTTTGGGCCGCGCAACGCCGCGACCACGTTTACGCTGCACGACCGGCTCACGATCATGCCGGTCGGCGAAGTGCTCGCGGGCAAAGGCAGCCGGACCTCGCTGCGCTCGCTCGTGATGACGTTTTATCTGAACGCCTGCAGCCGCGCCACACTCAAACAGGCGCGCGTGATGTTCGCGGTGTCCGACTATGCGCGCGCCGATATTCTGAACTACTGCGGCTACGCGCCCGAGCGCATCATCACCGCGCGTTATGGCGCGCCGCCGTATATGCGGCATATCGACGACACGGCGCAGCTGGCTGCGGTGCGCGCGCGGTTGCAGTTGCCGCCCCGTTTTTTGCTGGCCGACGCGCTCAAAAACCCGGCGGTTATTCAGCGCGCCTGGGCGCGTCTGCCGGAGGCGTTGCGCGCGAACACGCGCGTGGTGTTCTTCTCGCGCCGGCCCGATCCGTTGCCCGTTGTTATGCGGATGATCGACGATGGCATCGCGCAGATGTTTGTGCGGCCGAGCGACGCCGATCTGGTCGCGCTGTACAACATGGCTGCGGCTTTTTTGTTCCCCTCCTGGATTGAAGGCTTTGGCATCCCGCTGCTCGAGGCGATGAGCTGTGGTGCGCCGGTGATCGCGTCCGACCGTGGCAGCATCCCCGAAATTGCGGGGGATGCTGCGCGCTTTCATGATGCCGAAGACGACGCCGCACTGGCCCGGCATATCGAGGCGGTGTTGAACGACCCGGCCGAAGCCGCGCGCCTGCGCCAGCGCGGGTTTGCGCGTGCCGCAGCCTTCACCTGGGACGAGGCCGCCGAGCGCGTGCTAACCGGTTTTGACCTCGCGCTGCACGCGAACGGAGCGACTCATGGCGCATGACCAGGTACTCGATGTCAGTGTGATTCTCGTCAGCTGGAACACCCGCGATCTGGTGCTCGATTGCCTGCGCTCGCTGCCGGCCGCCTGCGCTGGATTGCAGTGGGAAGCGGTCGTGGTCGACAACGCCTCAAGCGACGACACTGTGGCCGCGATTGCGCGCGAGTTGCCGCAGGTGCGCGTGATCGAGAACGCGCACAATCCTGGTTTTGCAGCCGCCAACAATCAGGGCATGCGCGCGACCACATCGCGCTTCGTGCTGTTGCTCAACAGCGACACTGTGGCGCAGCCTGGCTCGATCGCGCATATGCTGGCGTTCGCCGATGCCCGGCCGCAGGCCGGTGTTGTCGGCCCGCGCCTGCTCAATCGGGATGGCAGCTTCCAGTCGTCGTGCGCCGAGCTACCGACCGCCTGGATCGAGATGCTCAGCGTAACGAGCATTGGCGAGCGGTTTGTGCGCCGGGGCTATCCCGGCTTTGCCGAACGCGCCTGCCGTGAACCGCTCAGCTGCGGCTATGTCTCGGGCGCGTGCATGCTGGCGCGGCGCGAGGCTTTCGCCAGCGTGGGGTTAATGACGGAAGACTATTTCATGTATGGCGAAGAAGTCGATTGGTGCTGGCGCATGTGGCGCGCCGGCTGGGAAACGTGGCATGACCCGGCGGCCAAAATCGTGCACTACGGCGGCCAGAGCACAAAGCAGGTCAAAGCCACGATGCTGCGCGCGCTATTTCGTAGCAAAATAGAAGTTCTGCGCCGGTTTCGCGGGTCACTGCACGCGTCGCTGCTGCGGCTTGCGGTATTTGCGGTCTGGCGCACAAAATGGGCGGCATCGGCCACGCGTGCTGTCTTGAAGAGACAGCCGGTGGAACAACCGATCATTGGCTGGCGCGATCTATCTGGGGGAAGGCGTGCTTGAACTCTCCATTGTTCTGGTGAATTGGAATACGCGCGATCTGACAATCGCGTGCATCCAGTCCATCCTCGACAATCCGCCTGATCGGACGTGCGACATCTGGCTGGTCGACAACGGCTCGACCGATGACACCGCCGACGCGGTGCGCGAGCTGTTCCCGTCGGTCAACCTGATCGCGCATGACACCAAGATCAGCTATTCGCTCGCCAACAACGAGGCCGGCGAACGCAGCGCTGGCCGCCACCTGCTGTTTTTGAATGTCGACACCGTCGTGCATGCCGGCGCGCTCGAGCTCATGTGCGCCTATCTCGATGCGCATCCTGACTGCGGCATGGTTGGCTGCAAGTTGCTCAATCGTGACGGCAGTGTGCAGCGCTCGGCCTGGCGCGGCTATCCTGGTGTCAAGAGCGCGTTGATCGACGCGTTTTATGTATGGAAGCTGCTCCCGAGCCTTGTCGCGGATAGCGAAGTGGTCTATTCGAATCCGGTTGAACCGATCGATGTCGATCATCTGCTCGGTGCCTGCATGATGATCACGCGCGCGGTCGGCGAGCAGGTCGGACTGATGGACCCAGCTTATCCGTTTTATCTGGTTGAAACCGATTGGTGCCGCCGCATCACGCGCGCCGGCTATCGCGTGGTGTATGCGCCTGGCGCAGCGATCACGCACTACGGCCAGGGCACGCAACGCAATGCGCCGATCGAGTCGCTCACGTCGTGGAACGCCAGCCTGGTGCAATTTGTGCGCGTCAACAGCGACAACAACGGCGGTCTGCGCGTGGCGCAGCTCAAAATCATGCTGCGCATCGGCATGTTTGTTCGCGTCTGCCTATGGACCCTCCGCGGCCTGCGCCAACCCGCCCGCGGCAAAGACATGCGGGAGGGATATACGCAGGTGTTGCGGGAATTATCAAGATACTAGAAGAAGGTGCTTAAAGTGCTTAAGGTGCCTGAGGTGCTTAAGGTTGTGGACTCAGGCACTTTAAGCATCTCAAGCACCTTAAGCACCTTATTAGGCACTTTCCTATGAAACTACTCATCACCGGAGACACCGGCTACATCGGCACCGTCATGCTGCCAGCATTGCAACAACAAGGCTACGACGTCGTTGGCCTGGACAGCGATTTGTTTGACCGTTGCGAGTTTTTGCCCGTGCCAAAGACGGGTATACGGCATATCCGCAAAGACATTCGCGATGTCAGCGCGCGCGACCTGGAAGGGTTTGACGCGGTCTTTCATCTGGCGGCCTTGTCTAACGACCCGCTCGGCAATTTGAATCCGGGGTTGACCTATGCGATCAACCATCTCGGTTCGGTGCATCTGGCGAAGATGGCGAAGCAGGCCGGTGTGCCGCGCTTTGTGTTTTCATCGTCGTGCAGCACGTATGGGGCGGCCGGGGCCGATGCGGTCACCGAGAGCGCCGACTTCAACCCGGTCACGCCGTATGGTGAGAGCAAAGTGTTGGTTGAGCGCGATGTGCAACTGCTGGCCGACGCCAACTTCACGCCGGTGTTTTTGCGCAATGCCACCGCGTATGGCTTGTCGCCGCGCTTGCGGTTCGATCTGGTTCTGAATAACTTGGTCGCGCACGCGGTCGCCACCGGCAAGATCCTGATCAAAAGCGACGGCACGCCATGGCGGCCGATTGTGCACATCGAAGACATCATCCGCGCCTTTGTGGCCGCAGCCACCGCGCCAAAAGCGCGCGTTCACAACCAGGCCTTTAACATCGGCCGCAATGATGAAAACTACCAGGTGCGCGATATTGCCAACATCGTGGGCGAAGTGGTGCCGAATACGACCGTTGTGATCGCCGGTGAGGGCGAGCCCGACAAACGCTCGTATCGCGTCAACTTCGACAAGGTTACCCAGCAGCTGCCGGAGTTCAAACCAGTCTGGACCGCGCGCGCTGGCGCCGAGCAGTTGTGCGAGGCCTACCAGCGCGTCGGCATCAAGCTTGACGATTTCGAAGGCCCGCGCTTCCGCCGCATCGACACGCTCAAGGCCATGCTGGCCGATGGGTCGGTCGACGCCACGCTGCGGCGGGTGAGTTAAAGCCGCGCAATCCTGCCTAGAGCTAAACCCAATCTTAAAATGTCACACGAACACACCGCCACGCGCCGAACCGAATGCCGGTTTTGCGGCGCGCCGCTGACGCAAAGCGTTGTCGATCTGGGCGCGCAACCGCCCTGTGAGAGCTTCGTCAGCGCTGAGCGCTTTAACGCGCCCGAACCGCTGTTTCCGCTGCACACAAAAGTATGCGGCGCCTGTTTTCTCGTGCAGCTTGATACGGATGTCGCGCCCGAGTCGATCTACACCGAATACGCCTACTTCTCGTCGTATTCGAGCAGCTGGCTCGAACACGCCAAACGCTATGTCGACATGATCGTGCCGCGGCTCGGGCTCGGCGCGACAAGCCAGGTCGTGGAACTGGCCAGCAACGACGGCTATCTGCTCAAAAACTTTGTCGAACGCGGCATCCCGGCCTATGGCATTGACCCGGCCGCCAACGTGGCGCAGGCCGCGATCGCCGCCGGCGTGCCGACTGTGGTGGCGTTCTTTGGCGTCGAAACCGCGCGCGCGCTGGCCGCTGAGGGCAAACAGGCGGATCTGATCCTGGGCAACAACGTGTTCGGGCATATCCCGGATATCAACGACTTTGTGGGCGGCATGCGCGTGCTGCTAAAGCCGGGTGGCACGGTCACGATCGAGATCCCGCACTTCATGCGGCTGGTCGAGAACAACCAGTTCGACACGATCTACCACGAGCACTACTGCTATCACACGCTGCTGGCGGACACAAAGATCTTCGCGCAGCACAGCCTGCGGCTGTTTGATGTCGAAGAGCTGTCGACGCACGGCGGCTCGATCCGCATGTATGTCTGCCATGCGCACGACCCGCGTCCGACGACGCCGGCGGTCGAAGCGCTGCTGGCCGAGGAGCGCCGGCGCGGCTTTGACACGTTGGCGGCCTATGCCGCATTCGGCGAGCAGGTCAAAGAGACAAAGCGCAAGCTATTGACCTTTCTGATCGAGGCGCGCCGCGCCGGCAAAAGCGTGGTTGGTTATGGCGCGCCGGGCAAGGGCAACACGCTGCTGAACTACTGTGGGATTCGCGAGGACTTTCTCGACTACGTCGTCGATCGCAACCCCTACAAGCACGGCAAGTTTCTGCCGGGTTCGCGCATCCCGATCTACGCGCCGGACAAAATCGACGAGACCCAACCCGATTACGTGCTGATTCTGCCGTGGAACATCAAGGACGAAATCATCAAGCAGATGGCGCATGTGAGCGGGTGGGGTGGACAATTCGTGGTGCCGATCCCGGCGACACTGGTTATCCCGGCGCCAGATTTACAAACTTGATTTTGTTGCATGAGTCGAAACGCCTGATGAACTTCACCTCAACATCCCTTCACGGCGCGTATCTGGTCGATCTGGAAGAACGCGCCGACGCGCGCGGCTTTTTTGCGCGCACGTATTGTCAAAACGAGTTCGCCGCGCTGGGCCTGACGCAGACCGTCGCACAGTGCAATGTCTCGTTTAACCACAAGGCCGGCACGCTGCGCGGCATGCATTGGCGCGCGGCGGCGTCACCTGAAGCCAAACTGGTGCGCGTCACGCGCGGCGCAATCTACGACGTAATCGTCGATATGCGCGCGGATTCGCCAACTTATTTGCAGCACCTCGGCGTCACGCTCACCGCCGACAATCGGCGCGCGCTCTACGTGCCGGAGCTGTGCGCGCATGGCTTTATCACGCTGGAAGACTGCACTGAGGTCTTTTATCAGATGAGCGCGTTTTACACCGGCGAGTTCGACTGCGGTGCGCGTTGGGATGATCCGGCGTTTGGCATCGCCTGGCCGCGCGCTGTGAGCGTGATAAGCGAACGTGATCGCACCTACCCGGATTTTATGACACCATGAGCCGTTTGAATCTGCGCGCCAGCGTTGATACCGCCACTCTGGCCGAACGCATGCACGCGCTGATGCGTGAACTATTTCCGATCTGTCGCAGCATCACCGGCGATGGCGCGCGGCGCACGTTTGCGCGCCTGAGCCGTGAGATTCCGCTGCGACTGCACGAGGTCCCCAGCGGCGCGCAGGCGTTTGACTGGACCGTGCCGCGCGAATGGAACATCCGCGATGCCTGGGTCAAAAACAGCGCCGGTGAACGCGTGATCGACTTTCAACAGCATAGCCTGCATGTGGTGAACTACAGCACGCCGGTGCGTGCGCGCATGCCGCTGGCCGAACTCAAGCAGCATGTGCACACGCTGCCTGAGCAGCCTGATCTGATTCCGTATCGCACCTCGTATTACAAAGACTACTGGGGCTTTTGCCTAAGCCACACCGCGCTGTTGGCGCTTGAAGAGGGCGACTACGACGTCTGCATCGATTCGACGCTCGAAGCCGGCAGCCTGACCTACGCCGAGTGCGTGCTGCCGGGTGCTTCCGATGAAGAGGTGCTCATCTCGACGCACAGCTGCCACCCGTCGCTGGCAAACGACAACCTGTCTGGCCTGATCATGGCGATGACGCTGGCGCAATTGCTTTGCGCCGACAGCGCAAGGCAGTTGCACTACACCTATCGCTTTGTGTTCGCGCCGGGCACGATCGGCTCGCTGGTCTGGTTGTCGCGCAATCAAGACGCAGCGCAGCGCGTCAAGCACGGCCTGGTGATCACCGGTGTTGGCGATCCGGGAGCGCTCACCTACAAGCAGAGCCGGCGCGGTGATGCGTCGATCGACCGCATTGTGACCGATGTGTTGCGCGCCAGCGCATTGCCGCACAGTGTGCAGGCGTTTAGCCCGTATGGCTACGACGAGCGGCAATACTGTTCGCCCGGGTTCAATCTGCCGGTCGGTTGCTTTAGCCGCTCGACCTACGGCAGCTACCGGCAATATCACACCTCGGGCGACTCGCTCGAATTTGTGCAGCCGGCGTATCTGGCGGAATCGCTCGCCGTGCTGCTGGCGGTGGTCGATGCGCTCGAGGCCGAACCGCAGCAGCGTGACCCGGCCAGCGTGATCCGGTCAGAACCCGCTGTTGCATCGCATCTGTCAGGCGACAGGGTCTGCATCAACCAAAAGCCGTTTGGCGAGCCGCAGCTTGGCAAGCGCGGGCTCTACGGCGCCATCGGCGGCAACAGCGATGCGCAAACCTTTCAGTTGGCGATGCTGTGGGTACTCAATCAATCCGATGGCGGGCCGAGCCTGAGCCAAATCGCCGAGCGCGCCGGCATGCCGTTCGACCTGATCAACGCCGCCGCCGATGCGCTGCTCAAAACGGATCTGCTGCGCAGCTCTGCTTAGCATAGGGCCAATACCTATTTCTCGGTAATACACTCTTGGCAACGAGACCCCAACCATGTTTAACGGAAAAGTAGCGCTGGTGACCGGCGCCGGCAGCGGGATTGGCCGCGCGCTCGCGCATGCATTGTGCGCCGCAGGCGCGCGCGTGGTGCTGGTCGGCCGCCGCCGCGCCGCGCTCGAGGAGACGGCCGCACTGTGCGGCGGCCGCGGTATCGTGCAGGCCTGCGATCTGGCGCAGGACGCCGACATCGACGGCCTGGCCGGCACACTCGACCGGCTCGACATGCTGGTGCACAACGCCGCGCTGTATGAGCGCGGCACGGTCGAAAGCGCGCCCGTCGCCGCGTTTGATGCGCACTACGCGATCAACGTGCGCGCGCCCTTTTTGCTGACGCAACGCGTGCTGCCGTTGCTGCAGGCCGCGCAGGGCGAGATTGCCTTTGTAAACTCGACCGTCGTCGGCGGTCATGCGCCCGCGCCCGAGCTGGCGCAATACAGCGCGACCAAACAGGCGCTGCTCGGTTTAGCAAACAGCTTGCGCGCCGAGGTTAACCCGCACGGCATCCGCGTGCTGAGCGTTTTTGTCGGCCGCACCGCCACGCCGATGCAGGAACGCGCCGCGCGCGACACCGGCAACGCCTATCAGCCCGAAAAACTCCTGCAGCCCGACGATGTCGCCAGCGCCATCCTGCACGCCTTCACCCTGCCGCGCACGGCTGAGATCACGGATCTGACGATTCGGCCGCGGCAGAAGTAGAAGACAGACAACAGACAACAGAATACAGAAGTGACGGACTACAGACAAGATGCCGAAGGTGTCTGTAGCGACTCTGTATTCTGTATTCTGTGTTCTGTTGTCTTCTATCTCCCCATGTCCCACATCTTGCTCCTCACCCAGGTCTTGCCCTTTCCGCCCGATAGCGGGCCAAAGGTCAAAACCTACAACGTGCTGAAGTATCTGGCGCGCAAGCACAGCGTGACGCTGGTGTCGTTTGTGCGCGGCGATCAGTCGGCGGATATCGACGCGCTCAAGCGCTATTGCGCCGCGGTGCACACCGTGCCGATGTCGCGCGCAAAGTGGCGCGACGCGCTGGCGCATGCTGCGCAGCCTGCTGACCGGCCAGCCCTGGATGATGCTGCGCGACGATCGCGCCGATATGCGGGCGTTGGTCGACAGTGCTGCGCCGCAACGAGCACTTTGACATTGCGCATGCCGATCAGCTCAACATGGCCCAATATGCCGACGCGCGTGCGCGGCGCGCGCAAGAGTGCTGGATCTGCACAACGCGCTCTGGTTGCTGTATCAGCGTCTGGCTGCCAACCATGACCGGCGGGCTGCAAAAGCGCCTGCTGGAGCGCGACTGGCGCCTGCTCAAAACGTATGAGGGCCGGCATGTGCCGAGAATTCGACGCAGTGCTGGCGGTCAGCGAGGAAGATCGCGCCGCGCTGGCCGATGCTGCCGGCGCAGCCACTCGAGCGATGCGCTGGTCATCCCGATCACGGTGGATGGCGATGAAGTCCCGGCAGTGCAGCGCGCGTCCGATGCGGCGCAACATGTTGCACATCGGCACGATGTATTGGCCGCCGAATATCGATGGCATTACCTGGTTTGTCGAGCAGGTGCTGCCGCTGCATTCACGCCGGGCGGCCCGGCAGCGTGTTTGATTGCGTCGGCGCGCGGCCGCCGCAAGCGCTGCTCGATACTCAAGCGCGCGATCCGCGCATCAACGTCACCGGCTATGTCGAGGATGTGCAGCCGTATCTCGAAAACGCCGGCGTGTTTGTGGTGCCGTTGCGCGCGGGCGGCGGCATGCGCGTCAAAATACTGAATGCGCTGGCGCAGGGACTGCCGATCGTGACAACCACGCTGGGCTGCGAAGGCATCGCGGTTGAACACGGCGTGCACGCGCTGATCGCCGATACGCCGCAAGATTTTGCCAGCGCGGTGTTGCGCGTGCTGGGGGATCGGGGATATGCCGATACGCTCGGCCGCAACGCGCGCGCATTATTCGAAGCGCGCTACGACTACCGTGCTGCGCTCAAACCAATGGACGCGCTGTTTAGCACGGCCAAGCCGCACCGATAGCGGCCGCGGGTTTTTGCATCAACGCGCTTTCGTAAACGGCCGTTCAGTGAACCAATACACCACAACCGATACCACAACCGCAACCGGCACGCCGATCAACACCAGCCCGGCAAAGTGCGCAAGCTGCGACACGCCGGCTGCGGCGCAGCAGCGCATCGGTGATGGCCAGTATCGGAAAGTGCATCAGATACAGGCTGTATGAAAATGCGCCGAGCCGCTGCAACAGCGGCCATTCAAACGGCGCTGCCAAGCGCGGGACGTGGCTGGCAACGACCAAAAAGCAGGCGGTCGCGAAGCCAATCAGCGTATCCAGCGACCAACGTGACATAGGCCGGGCCGAGCGTAAGGCGTGGCAGCGTATTGCATCGCATAAACAGCCCGACAAACGCAATAAGCGCAACCGCGCCGATGGCGCGCCAGGGCAGGTTGCAGGGGCGCGGACTGTGCCAAATGCCACATCGCTCGCCAGCATGCCCAGCGCAAACAGACCAAGAAACCAGAACGCTGCGCTGGTGTCGATACCGAGGCCCAGATGCAGCCCGGCGGCGAGCACAAATCCGAGCGGCACAAGCGGCCACACCGGCAGATACGCGGCTGAGCGGGTGAAACAGAAACGCAAAGACCAGATAGATCTGCCACTCAGTTGCCACGCTCCATAATGCGCTGTTGATCGCAAAGATCCACTGCGCGGTCTAAGTTGTGCGTGAGCACGACATGGGAGATCAGCGAGTCTGCGTCAACCGCGGGCAATAGCGAAAAGCCATACAGCGCTGGGTCGCGCAGTAGCGGTTCCCCCAGCGCGATCAGCAGCACGCTCAATAGCAATGCCGCGTAGTAAGGCGGCAGGATGCGCCGGGCACGCCGCATCAGAAACCCAAAGACTCCGCCGTTTAGCGCGCGCTGCGGATGGCGCGTGACAGGCAGCATCAGCACAAACCCGGACAGCACGATAAACACTGCGACCGCATAGCGGCCGGCCGCAGCCCAACCGATCAGCCAGTTTGCCGGGAACTGCAGCGGACCGTAGTGCGACAGCGGATGATAGACATGATAGAAAACGACATACAACGCCGCGCACCCGCGCAGGCCGTCCAGGAAGGCCAGGCGCACGCGGCCATTCGCGGTGGACTGTGGTGTCGACATGTGGGCTGAATCGTACACGTTCTCGTTTTGTTCGGGTGCATCCGGCGATTGGGGCGAGGCTGGATCGATGTGTCACTCGCGCGACGTTTTGCCAAACGCGGGTCATTTCTCGCCTGACGGCTCGAAATGACATGCGTATTGAGGCGCTCCACTCAAAAAGCGCGAGCCGCATCCGCCCGCGCCGTATGCCCCTAACGCCGGATGCACCCGTTTTGCTCAACACAAGGCGCTCTTTGCGGTTACAAACAATCACTATGACACAACCCGAACAACGCACCCAACGCATCGCATCGATCCTGATCTTTTTGGTGACATTGCTGGGCTACGTCTGGTTCTTTCCGCGCTGGGCTGATCAGAACGTCAACTCGCGCCTGAACATGATCCGCGCTGTCGTCGAGGACCGCACGTTTCAGATCGACAAATATGTGAACGTGCCAAAAGCAAAACGGTCGATTACGCCAAGGTCAATGGGCACTTTTACAGCGATAAGGCCCCAGGCATCGCGCTGTTGGTGTGCCGATCTATGCCGCGCTGGATCTGATCTTGGATTTGCCTTTTACAAAATCACTGACCGAGCGGCTTGAGAGCGCAGCGATACATTCAAGGGCACCCTGCGCGCGGATGGCAGCGGCGTCTCGTCCGGCAAAGTGCGCATCGCGCTGGCGCAGGTGGTCTTGAGCTTCTTTCTGGGCGCGATCCCAGCGGCTGCTGTGCGTTGTGTTCTTTCGACGTATTGTGCGCATGACTGGCAATTTTGGCGCGGCGGCCGCTGCCGCGCTTATCTATGGGATTTGCACGCCGGCGTTTGCGTATGCCAACACGCTGTATGGCCACCAACTCAGCGCGTTTGCGGTGTTTGCCGCGTTTTACATGATGTTCAAACATAGCGATGGCGATAGCTGGGCTGTCTACGCGCGGCCATCGTTGGGTTGCTGTTGGGCTATAGCGTGCTGGCCGAATACCCCGCCGTGTTAATCGCTGCTTTAATCTACGTGTATGCCATCTACGTCACGACGCGAACAGGCGGCTGGCTGAATCTCGGCGTCACCACGCTGATGATCGCGCTGTGCGCTGGCGCGCTGATGCTTTACAACAACACGCTGTTTGGCGGGCCTTTCAAACTGGGCTATCAAAGTTCAACACTGTGGATCGAACAGCACAGCACCGGCTTTTTGAGCCTGGGCGCGCCAAAACTGAGCGCAATCTGGGGCATCACGTTCTCGCCGTTTCGCGGGCTATTTGTGCTCTCGCCGGTCATGTTGCTGGCAGTGATCGGGTTGTGGTTGTGGTGGCAGGGGGGTGAAGGCCGCGTCGAATTCGCCGTCGTCGATGCTGAGCGCGCTGGCGATGTTTGTGTTCAACGTGTCGTCGTCGATGTGGTGGGGCGGCTGGGGCATTGGCCCGCGCTACTTTTTGCCCGGCCTGCCGTTTCTGGCGATTGGGCTCGGGTTTGCGCTGGAACATTCGGCTTGGAAGCTGTTGGCGGTGCCGTTGGTGCTGCTGTCGCTTGGCGCAACATGGTCGTTGACGCTGGCCGATCAAGCCTTTCCGCCGGATACGATTGTCAATCCGCTGCGCGATTTCGCGTGGCCTGCGCTGGCGAAGGATAATATCGCCCGCAACATCGGCAACATTTTTGGATTTCGCGGCAAAATGGGGCTTGCCCTGCTTGCCGGCGGAATGAGTGTTCTGGTGTTGGCCCTGTGGATTACATTGGCCACGCGCAAAGAGCGCTGGCAGTAGGAGCCCGTTTGCGAGACCGCTCGCAGACATACGCGAAGCACGCACATGAAAATCTCGATCGTTATTCCGTGCTACAACGAAGCGCGCACGGTGCATTTAATTCTGGACAAAGTCGTCGCGGCACAGCTGCCGCCCGGCTGCGAGCGCGAGATCGTCGCGGTCGATGACTGCTCGAAAGACGGCACGCGCGAGCGTCTGCTCGAAATTGCGCCGATGTACGGCCTGACCGTGGTCGCGCACGAGGTCAATCGCGGCAAGGGCGCCGCGCTGCGCACCGGATTTACGAAGGCCACCGGCGATGTCATCATCATTCAGGATGCCGATCTGGAATACGACCCGGCTGAATACATGAAGCTGCTCAAGCCGATCGTCGACGGACAGGCCGATGTCGTTTTTGGGTCGCGCTTTATTGGCGGCGAATCGCGCCGCGTGCTGTATTTCTGGCACTCGGTCGGCAATCGCATGCTGACGCTTGATGTCCAACGTCTTCACCAATCTGAATCTGAGCGACATGGAAGTCTGCTACAAGGTCTTTAAGCGTGAACTGCTCAGTCGTTTCAAGCTGGAAGAAGACCGATTCGGTTTCGAGCCCGAGTTCACCGCCAAGGTTGCGCGGCTGGGCGTGCCGATCTACGAAGTCGGCATCTCCTATTACGGCCGCACGTATGAGCAGGGCAAGAAGATCGGGCTCAAAGATGCTTTCCGCGCGGTCTACGTCATCTGCAAATATGGCCTGACGCGCTGAGGCAAAATCACCCGGTCGCACTCTGTGCGTATGGGTGATTTTGCCCGTATCCCGCCGACGCACGTGCGTCTACGCAAACTCAACATCGCTGCCCACATGACTGAACACCCCTCTCGTTTCCGTTGGCTGACCGACGCGCGCGCGCTGGCCCTCTTTACGCTGGCCGCGCTTGTGCTGTCGAGCCTGCCGCACATCGTGGCGTATGCCATCACGCCGGCTCGACCGGCAGTTCATGGGCATCGTCTCAAATGTGCAGGATTGGTCGCAGTATCTGGCCTGGCTGCGCTGGTTCGAGCACAGCGCCGTCATCATTAACCCGCTGACACCGGAACAACAACAGCCATTGTTCTTTAACGCGCAGTGGTGGTTGCTGGCAAAGGTCGTGCAGTTGACCGGCGCCACGCCTGATGTTCTGATTCAGGGTTTTCGCGTGGTCTGCGCGATCGGATTTGTTTTGGCCACGTTTGATCTGTGCGCGCGTTACTTTCCGCAGGATCGTCTGGCGCGCTGGACCGCGTTTTTGACGGTGCAGCTGATCTCCGGCTTTGGCTGGGTGCTGGTCGTGCTCAAACAGCTAACCGGCGCAAAAGACGTGCCTTTTCCGTTGGCAGTCTATGTGGCCGAGCCGATCTCGTTCCAGAACATGGTGATCTATCCGCACCTGTTGCTGGCCACCGCGCTGATTGTGCTGATCTTTCGATTTTTTGCCGAAGCACTCGCCAATGCCAGCCTCAAGGCCGCGCTGATCGCTGGCTTTATCTCGCTCGCGCTGGGGCTTTCGCATACGTATGACCTGTTGATCGTGTATGCCGTGCTCGGCGTGGCTGGCTTTTTCTACGCCTGGCAGACCGCCCGCTGGCGCCCGTTCGTGATCGCGTATGGCCTCCTGCTTGCGATCAGCGCTGCGCCGCCGGCGTATTTCTTTCTGCTGACAAAGGGCGATCCAATCTGGTCGGTCGTGCTGCGGCAATACAAAGATGCCGGCGTCTTTACGCCGGACCCGCTGCTGTTGTTGGTGCTGCTCGGCATGCCGCTGCTGCTGGCCTGGGCTGCGCTGGCCGTGCGCGCTGAATCCGCAACCGAGACGCCGCCGGTCTGGCGTGTGCTGGTCCGCAGCTGGTTTGTGGTCAATTTCTTTTTGAACTACATCCCGACTGACTTTCAGATCAAGATGCTGACTGGATGGCAGATTCCGATCGCCTTTCTCGCGGTCGAGTTGCTGCTATTCACGCTGCCAAAACTGTTGCCGGCGCGTCTCGCCGCGCACCCGCGTCTGCGCACCGTTCTGGCCGCGCTGCTGGTGCTGCTGATCCTGCCGCACAACGCGTATTTGCTGCTCTGGCGCGTGCTCGAAGTGCGCCGGCTGGAGCATGCGCACTTTTTGTATCGCGACGATCTGGCGGCCATGCGCTGGTTGCATGAGAACACGCAGCCAAACGATGTTGTGCTGGCGGGCCTGACCGTTGGGCAGTACATGCCTGGGCTGGCTGGTAACCAGCCTTACGTTGCGCATTGGGCGCAGACGGTCAATTTTGTGCAACGCCGCGCCGCTGTCGGCGCGTTCTTTGACGCGGCCACGCCCGATGCGCGCCGGCTCGACACGCTCAGCGCGGTCTGCGCGCGCTACGTCTGGCACGGCCGCGAAGAGCGCGCACTGGGCTCGTTTAACCCGGCGGTCGCGCCGTATTTGTCGAAAGTTTGGTCGAACGCCAGCGTCGATCTGTATCGCACCGATGTCTGCAAATAACCCCCCCCGCCAGGACGCCACGCCCAGCCGTCTGCTGTGGCTGCTGCTGGCTGTCTGCGCCCTGATCGGCACGGTTGCGCGATTGGCTCGCGTTGATCTGATCGAATTCCGGCACGATTCGGCCTACTGGGCGCTCGAAGCCTCGCGTGTGCTGGCCGGCGGTTATCTGCCGTTGATCGGCCAGCAGGTCGGCAGCGTGTCGGTGCCGCTCTACAACGGCCCATTTATGACCTATGCGACGGCTGTGGTGCTCGGGCTGACTGGTGGCCCGCCCACCGCGATGGCGGCCTTTATCGCGCTGTGCAATGTGGCCGCGATCGGGCTGGCCTATCTGCTCGGTGCGCGGCTGTATTCGCGCAGCGTTGGGGTCGTGGCGGCGGCGCTGTTTGCGGTCTCGCCGTGGCTTAGCTTGTATGGCCGCATGCTGTGGCCACAGTCCTTCTTTCCGTTTCTTATTCCGGTCAACGCGCTGCTGTTGCTCGATCACGTCAATCGCCGCCGGCCGCTGAGTCTGTTGCTTTCCGGTGTGCTGTTGGGCATCTGCGTGCAATTGCATCTGTCGGCGCTGGCGCTGGTCGGCGTGAGCGGGTTGATCGCGCTGGTCTACTCAAAGCAACGTTGGAGCCTGGCGCTATTTGTGATCGGCCTGCTGATCGGCTATGTGCCGATCCTGATCTACGACGCGCAGCACAGCTGGGTGAATCTGGGCGCGCTCGGGCAACTCTCGTCGCTGCACGCGGATGGCGAATCACGCGCGACGCATCTGGCCAAACTGGCCTGGAACTTTAGCAACGTGCTTTCCGGCCAGGGGCTCTGGATCAGCAAACTTGGCAAGACACCCTTTTTGCCGGCGGTGATCGAGTGGGGGCAGGGCGCACTGTTCAGCGGCGCGTTTGTCGTCGCATTGCTCGCCTTTGCGCTTGGCCGCAAACGCAACGGCCGCGCGCTGGCTGAGGTGCTGCCGCTGCAGGATGCGCTCGTGTTGCTCTTCACGCTGGCGCCGGTCGCGTATTTTGCGGTCTCGCGCAGCACGATTCAACGCCACTACTTCATCTTTTTGTATCCGCTGCCGTTTATCTTGCTTGCGCGCGGCGCGCAGATCGTCTGCCAGCAACTGGCTGCGCGCGTCTCGCCACAGTGGGTGCGCCGCTTCGCGCTGGCTGGCTTTGCGCTGGCGCTTAGTCTAAACATCGTCACGCTTGGCGCTGCGGGTGCCTACCTGGCGGCTCAGCGCGGCCGCTCGGAATATGGCACGGTTTGGGCCGACAAACACGCGGCCGTGCAGTCCGTGCTGCGCGACAGCGGCGGGGCGTTCGACGTTGATCTGTCCGCCGTGCAGGAGCCGCTGCCGTATCTGTATCTGCTGCGCGAAGCCGCCGCCGGCGCGGTGACGGCTTCGCCCGACGATCTGTATGCGCCGCGGATCGCCACGGCGGCGGCCGCCGACAGGCGTTACCGGATCATCGAAGCGGAATATCATGCAGATGCGGCGGCGCTATCGCGTATCATCTTTCAAGCGCCCGGCATCGTCGTCGAAGCCCGCGAATGAGCCGCGCACCCCCTTAATCATGCGATCGTCACACACACCCTCCCGGTTATCGCTCGCGGCACTGTTTTTGTTGCTGGCCAGCGCGCTGCTCGCTACGCGGCTGGCGCAGGCGCAGCGCAGCGGCTGGGCCACGCCGCAGCGCGTTTCTGACACCGCGCATCTGTCATGGTTCCCTGCGCTGACGGTCGATCGCAGCGGCACGGCGCATCTGGCGTTTGCGGCGTCGGTCGTCGAGCCCGATGGCGACATCCTGCACGACCTGGTCGAATACCTGCCGCTGCGCGAGGGCCGTGCGTCTGCCCAGCGCAACGATGTGATGGCCACCGTCGTCATAAACAACGAGAGCTATGCCGGCCGGCCGAGCATCGTGGTCGATGCGCGCGGCATCCTGCACATGACCTGGCGCAACAAACTGGGCATCTGGTATTCAAACGCGCCAGCCGACAGCGCGGCCGATGCGCGCGTCTGGCGTGAATCGAAATTTATGAGCGGCGGCTACTTCAGCCAGCTGCTCACAGACAGCCGCGGCCGTCTGCACATGTTTCTAACCGACAACCTGTATACCGCAGCTTGCGCCAGCTGCTTTCACGTCTATCACTATTACTCTGATGACGGCGGCGACAACTGGTCGACGCAGAGCGATGTCTCAGTGCTGCCGACCGGCGCGGCCAAACCGGTCGCTGTGGTCGACGCCGACGACAATGTGCACATCGTCTGGGAATCGGCGCGCGGCGGCGATCTCGGGCAAACCACGCGGCCAAAGAAGATCGCCTACGCTGCGTCGTATGACCGCGGCATCAGCTGGAGCGAGCCGGTGCTGTTTGTGCCGGGCAACGCTACGACCGAGGCCGGCAACCCGGCCATCGCACTCGACGGGAAGGGCGCACTGGTGCTGACGTATGCTGCACTGTCCGACGAATTTTTCTATGCGCAAATCTCGCAGGATCGCGGCCGCACCTGGTCCGCGCCGCAGCGCATCGCCGGCGCGCTCAACGTCGGCGCCGCGTATGACGCGCGGCTGGACTCGCAGGCCATGGCGACCGATGCGGCCGGCCGCGTGCATCTGATCACAATCGGTCGCGCGGAGCTGGACAAGAGCGCCGAGAATGCGCGTTCGCTCAGCGTGCTGCACTACGAGTGGAACGGCGAAGCTTGGTCCACCCCGGAGATCGTCAGCACGATCGATGCCCGGCTGGGTGGCGATGCGCCGCAGTGGCCCGCCATCGCAATTGGCAATGGCAATCAGCTGCACGTGGCCTGGTATTTGCGCCGCGCCGCGATGCTGCCGCCCAACGATCGTCAGCCGCCAAACTATGAGATTTATTACACCACCGCGCGCGTCGACGCGCCGGCGATTGCGCCGGAGGCTTATCCAACGCTGACGCTGACGCCGGCCGCCAGCCCGACCCCCAACACTGCCGCCCCAACCACAACACCGCCCGTCATCGATGGCCGCCTGACCAACGTGACCGTCGAGGCGCTCAAAAACGAATATGGCATCTGGCGCATTTTGGTGTTGTCATTGGTGCCGACTGGCATTCTGGCCAGCCTGGTGATGATGCGCGGACGTCTGCGGCGTTGACGGGAAATGGCCGCGCGATGTCATCCTGCAGCGCCGAAGGCGCGAAGGATCTCGTATGGCGTTAGCCGAGTAGCCCGGTGTGGCTAACGCCATACGAGATCCTTCGGCTTCGCCTCAGGATGACATTGCGCAGCTACAACTACCATGCAACTCTTCTTCGTCGTTCCCTACGTGCCGACGCTGATTCGCGTCCGGCCGTATCAGTTTTTGCGTGCGTTGGTCGCGGCGCGGCCATACAGATCACGCTGGCCACGCTGATTGAACGCGACGAAGAACGTGCTGCGCTCGCCACGATCCGGCAGCTGGGGTGTCGCGACAGTGGTTGAACCGCTCAGCAAGCCGCGCGCGCTATTGAACTGCGCCGCGCGTTGCCCGGACAGCGACCCGCTGCAGGCGTACTTTTGCTGGCACCCGGGGCTGGCCGCGCGCATCGATGAATTGCTGGCAACGACGCGATTTGACGCTGCGCATGTCGAACACCTGCGCGGCGCGCGCTATGCGTTGCGCATCAAACAGCGCGGCGGGGTGCGCCTGGTCTGGGACAGCGTCGATTCGATCACGCATCTGTTCGAGCAATCTGCGCGCCACAGCCTGAGCCTGCCCAAACGCCTGATGACACAGCTCGATTTGCCGCGCACGCGCCGTTATGAAGGCTGGCTGACGCGCAGTTCGACCACACGCTGGTGACCTCGCGCATCGACCGCGAGGCGCTGGCCGCGTTGGGCGGCGCAAATACCGCGCCGATCAGCGTGGTGCCAAATGGCGTTGATCTTGACGCGTTTATGCCCGGCCCAGCCGAGCGCGCGCCCGCGTCGCTGGTCTTTAGCGGCAAGATGAGTTATCACGCCAATGTGACGGCCGTGTTGCATCTGGTGCGCGAAATCATGCCGCGCGTGTGGCGACGCGCAGCCGGACGTCACGCTGCAAATCGTCGGCAAAGACCCAACCGCCGCTGTGCTGGCGCTGGCTCAGCAGCATCCGGGCAAGATCACGGTCACAGGCAGCGTGCCGGACCTGGCCCGTACCTGCAGCGCGCGACGATCGCCGTCGTGCCGATCGTCTATGGCGCCGGTGTGCAAAACAAAGTGCTCGAAGCGATGGCCACGGCCACGCCGGTGGTCACCAGCGCCGCTGCGGTTTCAGCGCTCGACCCGTCATACCGCTATGCGCTGCGGGTGGCCGACGATGAGCGGACTTTGCCCGCATGTGCTCGCACTGCTTGCGCACCCCGAACAGCGCCCGCGCTCAGCGCCGCCGGACGCGCCTTTGTCAGACGCCATCACAGCTGGGATGCGGCGGCGGGGGCGTTGGCAGGGTATATACTCAGGGTGACGGTTCAACCGCTGGCCCTCCCTTAGCCCGCCCAAATGTCCCACGCCAGCCGCGCGATCACCAGCGGCACCACCACCAAAAACAACGCGCGCACAAACCCGCTCCCAAATTTGAGCGCCAGGCGCGTCCCCACCATCGACCCCAAAACGTTGCACGCCGCCATGAACAACCCCAATGGCAGTAGCACGTTGCCCGTCAGCAAAAACTAGGTCAACGACGACGAATTCGTCGCCACATTGACTACTTTCGCCGACTGCTGACGCGGCCAAAAAACTAAACCCCAACACCCCCACAAACGCAAAGATCAAAAAACTGCCGGTGCCCGGCCCTAAAAATCCGTCATAAAACCCGATTGGCGCAGCCACCAGCATGGCTGCCAGCCGCTGCCTGTTTTCGCTCAGCCTGGGCGCGTGCAGCTTGCCAAAATCTTTTTTGATCAGCGTGTAAATGGTCACCGCGATCAGCACGATCACAATCATCGGCTTGAAGGTGGCGGTGTTGAGCAGCGTCGCCACGCGCGCGCCAGCCAGCGATCCCAGCGCTGCGACAGCCGCCGTCGGCAGCATTGTGCGCCAGGGGATGCTCGCCTCGCGCGCATAGCGCAGCATCGCCACACTGGTGCCAAAGATCGAACTGATGCGGTTTGTGCCGAGCAGCTTTGTCGCCGGCAGATCCGGATAGCCGATCAAGAGCGCGGGCAGTTGAATCAGCCCGCCGCCACCGACGACCGAGTCCACCAAGCCGGCCACAAACGCTGCCGCGCACATCACGGCGATCAGCGCTGTTTCCGCATTCATGCCCGGCGTGTGAGCCACTCGCGCACGGTCGCCGTCGCCAGACACTGCGTCGCGTTGATGACAGTGGCCGCGGTGTCCAGGTGAATCGCCTCAAGATCGGTGCAGGCGATCAGCAGCGTGTCCGCGCCTTTGGACATCACATCAAGCTGCAGCTGGTTCCAGAGCGTCTGCGCTTCGGACATGTCCTGCTCGGTCTTGATCGTCTGAATAATTTCATCGACGCGCCGTTGCACGGCGCTGTCGTGCACGATGCGCTGCCCGCGTTTTTCGATGGCGCGTTGATACAGCTGTGCTTCAACCGTCGGGCGCGTGCCGATCAATCCGATCCGCGATGCGTCGCTGGGCAGGCAGCTCAGGGCCTCGGTCAACATGTTGACCAGCGGCACGTTTGCAGCGGCGGCCAGTGCGTCGAAGTAGATGTGCGCGCTGTTGCACGGCATCACGATGAAATCAGCGCCGGCCGCTTCCAACCGCTTTATCCCGGCCGTGATAACCGCCTGCATCTTTGTGTGATCGATCGGCCGATCCACCCAAAACGGCGTCGGTAGCGAGTAGATCATCATCGGCGGAAAGTCTTCGTCCGCCTGCGCGTTGTATTGGCGCTGGCACTCGGTGATGACCTGATCGATGAAGGGCGCTGTCGAACGCGGTCCCATGCCCGCGAGCACGCCGATGGTGGGGGTTGTCATGTTGGTTGGATATCGGAATGGGTCGTTGTGTTGCGCGCGGGTCAAACGCCTGCGCGCGTTTTGTGCTCCAACCATAACCCGATTTCAAAAACGCGCGCATCCGCGCCAAACGCGCCGATCACCTGCAGGCTGAGCGGCAACCCGGTCGCAGCCGAGGTGCCAAATGGCAACGCCAGCGCAGGCAACCCGGCCATGCTGAACGGCAGCGTCAGCCGCACAAACGCCTGGCGGTGCTCGGTCATGCCGCGTTGCAGCTGCACTTCGGCATCGCCACGGCGCGGCGCGGGCAGCGGCGTGGTTGGCAGCAGCAGCGCGTCGACGGTGCGCAAGACCGCGTCCAGATCCGCCCGCAACTGCGCCCGAAAGTCCAGGCTGGCCAGATAGTCCGCCGCGCTGACGGTGCTGCCTTCCAGCAGGCGCGACCGGACCAGCGGCGAGAACCCCTCCGGCGCGGCGCGCAACGCCGCACGGTGGACATGGGCCGACTCCGCGCCGCGCAACGGGCCATACGCCGCCAGCGATTCGCCGAGGCGCGGCACATCAATCGGCACCACGGTCACGCCGCTGTCCGCGCGGGACAGGTCTTTCAGGAGGGCGCGAAACGCCGCGTCGACCTCGTCACCCAGCCAGCCCTCCAGAAACGCCAGCGGCACACCCAGCCGAGTCGGGATGTGCTGCGCGTCCGGGTGCAGCGGCAGCCGCCGCGCCGCCAGGATCTCGGTCAGCAGATGCGCGTCCCGCACATCGCGGGCGAGCGGCCCGGCATGGTCGCAGGTCCATGAGAGCGGCAACGCGCCGGCCAGCGGGATCAGCCCATACGTCGGTTTGAACCCGGTGATGCCGCAAAACGCGGCCGGCACGCGGATGGAACCGGCCGTGTCGCTGCCCAGCGAGGCCAGGCCCATACCGGTGGCCACCGCAATGGCCGAACCGCCCGACGAGCCGCCCGCCTGCCGGGCCGGGTCGATCGGGTTGCAAACATCGCCCGTCCAGGCGTTTTCGCCTGAAATACCGCTGGCGATCTCGTGCATGTTGGTTTTGGCGATCACGATGGCGCCGGCCTGTTTGAGCCGGCTGACCGCGACAGCCTCAGCCGGCCCGAGATCGGGCAGGGGAGCTCGCGTGCCGCCACGGGTGGGCAGACCATCGACCTGATACAGGTCCTTGACCGTGATCGGGATGCCGAATAGCGGCCCGCCGGGTTGGCCGGCCCGCAGGGCCAGCGTTTGGGCGTGCGCCAGGTCAGAGGCGCGCGCTCGGTCGGAGGCCGCAATCGCATTCAGCGTGCCGTGCCGTTCAATTGCTGCAAACGACTGTTGCACAAGCGTTTCCGGTGTGATGTCATTAGCGTTCAGCGCTGTGCGCGCGCTGTGAATTGTGGAAAGTTGGTGTGAATTTGTCATTGCATGAATTGACTGACATTCTCCCGCTTTTTGCAATAATTTCCATCGAAGGAACGAAGGGCGCACGCTTAACTTGACATGCTATCAACACACTTTGCGGATATGCACTTAATGACTATGGCCTCCGTCAGGCATGAAATTGCTTTGCGACCATCGTCCCAGGGTGCCTCATCGCAACGAATGATGCGCAATAAAGGTTCAATTAGGCAAAGTATTGAAACACATTTGCAGAGCACTTAGTTCGTGCGTTGAAGTAATTTGATAGGCAATTACTTCAACTCACGAAGTTATGCAAATGAACAGAAGGTATAGGCGATGCGACACTTCAAATTTCCGTTGGTGACAGCCGCCGCCATGTTGGCAAGCATGGGCTGGGCGTCATCCTGCGCTCGCGCAAGGCGAGAACCCTTTTACGCAGTCCGGCAGCGGATTTGTGCAGGAAGCCCTGGCGGCGCTTGAGAAAGTGCCGATGTATGGCTGGATTGCGCTGCTCGCCGCGTCGGTCATCGGCGGCTGCGCCTATGTCGGCACGATGATCAACCAGATGCGCCGCGAACAGCGTGTTGCCAGCGAACAACTGAGAACGGCGCGAGTTCGAAATGCTCGCCAAACAGCGCGAGCGTGATGTTGCGCATTTGCTGGAGAACGAAGATGGCTGGCAGACGCTGATCGCCCAGGTCGCCGCCGACGCGACGGCAACCGGCGTTGCAATCGACGAAGCTGGCATTCTGCACGCCACCATTCAACCCACACCGTATTTCAACGTGCGCGCCGTTGATGGGCGCGAGTTCTGCTTTACGGTTGACCCAAGCAAGCTGCAACTCGCCAAAGTCATCAGCAAAAAAGCACAGCTGCTCGATGTCACCCGGCGTGGCAGCATGACTGCGGCGGTTGATCTGCAGTTGCTGTGGGGCCAGATTACCCTGCAGCGCCGGTTGGCGAATATCACTTTGCCGCGCCATGCGCGCTGGTTCTGCATCGTCAAAAATCCCGAAGCCGCCACCAATCGCGACAAAAACGGCCACTCGCAGGTGCGAGCCGCGTATCAAAAACGGTAAACCATCGACAGTCTAAACATCATGGACAGCGCACTCAAGGCAGAATCGCCCCCAACCCCTAAAGGGCAGGGCATTCTCGAAAACACGGCCATTGTCGCCATCGGCGGTCTGCTCACCACAGCCGCCTTTGTTGGCGTTATGCGCCTGTTTGCACCGCTTGCCAACAGCACGCTCGAGATGGCGTTCACGATCGGTTTTTATCTGCTGGCGTTTTTTGCGCTGCTGATGCTGATGGAGCGCTACAGCGGGCCGGATTGGACAGTGCCGGCTGGCACCGAAAATTCCAACTGGGCGCTGCGCAACAAGGTCTCGCTGGGATTGGGCATTGATGGCTGTGGTTGTCACCGCAGTGGCGACATCGCTCAATATCGCCGACCCGCTGCCGCGTGGTTTGTTCTGCGCGCTCGGCGTGATCATGGCGGTCAGCGCTGCCAACGACTTTCGCAGATTCCGCTTGCCGTTGCCTTTGACTTTTGTCGGCCTGGCCATTTCCATCGCGCTTTTAATTATTGGGCCGTATCCATTCGCGATCGTGTTGCTCGCGCTGGGGTGGGCAGCCGTCATGGTGCTGATTCATCGCTTTGTGGCGAAGAGCGGCATGGCGTTTGGGGACATCATCGCGCTGTTCTGGATCGCGCTGTCATCGCCTTTCAACGGGCTGGTGGCGGTGTTCGTCGGACAGCTTGTGTTGGACATCCTGGCCCGGGTCGTTGGCTGGAAGCGCGACAAAAAGCGCATCCCGATTGGCGGCGCCTGGCTGCTTGCGGCCGCGTTGCTGCTGGGCTTCAAGCAGTGGCCGGTGCTGATCCTGCCTTCGGTGGCAGCCGCGCCGGGTTACTCGACGCAGGCGGCGGCCGATGGCACGCGCCTGACCGCAGAGCTACTTTTCGGCGCCGGCGGATTCACACAGGAAGGCCTGCAGACGCTGCGCAGCATCGCAAACGAAGCGGCGTATCTGACGGGCAAATTAAGTTTCGAAACCGATCGCAGCACGCGCATTGCAAAAGCGCGCGCGGCGTCGGATCGGGTGCGGCAGTTGCAGGGCTATGCCATGGCGACGGACGTGCCGAGAACGGTAAAAGCATCGGTGGCCGGGGCGTTGGACGACCTGGCGATCGCGCTCAAACAGTATGACGTAGATGGCGTGCGCATTGCTTCCGGCCGGCTGGCCGAGCGGCGCGCGGTAATTGCAAAATTACTGGATGAATACACACAGTGGCGTGAGACGACAAATCTCACTTCAGCGACGCTCACTCGCGGCACGCCATAGCCCAGAGCGCAGTAATCAGCACATAGACACTTTCAAAGCAGAACAACGGAGACCCATGTTATGAGACGAATATTCTTGATTGTTGGTGCACTACTCTCAATTGTGGTTGCGATAGGCATCTTCTCATTGTGGCAAACGTCACGGCCCACGCTGTACCGAGTTGCCTGTTGCTGTCTCAAACATCCCGGCCGGCACTGTCCTGCGCCGCGAAATGTTCAAGTCGGTCACCTGGGCCAACCTCGACGATGAGTCGAAGGACCGCTTTGTGACTGTCGACAACTTTTTGCAGATCGCCGACGGCAAGACCACGTTGACCGAAATTCGCGCCGGCTTCCCGATCGCGAAGATCCAGGTCGATCCGCAGAGCAACGCCGAAAGCGAGCAGCGCTTGTCGGTTTTGATCTCGGGCACCAAGAAGTCCTACATCGTGGTTCCGGTTTCGCCGGACGCGGTCGGCAACTTTGTGCAGCCAAACGATCGCGTCGACGTCCTGGTCAGCCTGGGTGAGAACGCCGAAACCAAAGACCTGTATCTCGGCCCGGATGGCGAACTGCTAAAGGAAGACCGCTCGAAGGGCAACAACGGCACCGCCGGCGCGCAGTATGAACCGCTGCTGGCCTCGCCGCTCTCGAAGCTGATCCTGCAGAACATGCGCGTGATTCGCGTCGATCGCGAGATTCCACGCGACAACAACAGCAGCAGCACCGGTCAGAACGACGCTGAAGCACAGCGTGAAAAAGAGCGCCAGAAGAAGGTCGCCGACGTCAAGCGCCTGTATATCGAGGTCGATCGCGACCAGCTTGAAGTCTTGAGCTTTGTTTTGAACAACGGGAAACGCAATATCGCGGTGCGCGCCACAACCGGCGACACAGTGGTTGAACCGACAGAGGGTGTGGCATGGAATGACTTTGTGCGCTGGTTCTATATCCAGCGCGGCAAGGAAATCCAGGCCGATTCGTTCCGCAAGGTCGGCCCATATGACGCCGCGCCGAAAGAATAGTTAGCAGAGTGACTGGATGGCAGGCACACCCTGCCATCCGGCTGCACCGAGTATCTCAGGGAGTTATTGACATGACAGAAAAGAAATTTCGTCTCGCGGTCGGTTACCGCAACTCATCCGATGTTGAGATGCTGCGCGAAGCGCTCATCTCCACGGATATTGCGCTGATCAGCTACGACCAGAACGCGCAACGCGTGTTTGACAACGCCGTGCGTTTGGCCGCGGACGCGGTGTTGCTTTCGCCAGAGTGCGAAGGCTATCGCTCACAACTGATCCACGATCTGTTGTTCTATCGCGAACGCCCGATCCCGGTGATCGGCTGGACCGATTCGCGCCGCGATGACGGCCGCAACATGGTCTCGAACGGCGCCAAGGGCTATGTCACGCTGCCGATGGACGCGATCCAGGTCAATCGCCTGCTCCTGATGGTGCAACGAAGTCGTGGATCGGCGCGCGCCGCGAGCGCGACGACGGCCAGGTCTCGCTGACCGCCGGTTATCATGGCGTTGCCGGGCGCTGGCGGCACATCGTGGCAGTCCAAGGTCATCTCGGTGTACGTGCCAAAAGGCGGCGGCTCGCACCGCACGACCACGGCCGTCAACTTGAGCACCGTGCTTTCGCATGTCACCCTGGGCAACCAGAAGACCATGCTGCTCGACTTCGATCAAACCAAAGGTGACTGCCACACCATGCTTGGTTACATTCTGATGGTCGAAAACCTGATCGCGGCAAAGCGCGACATGGCCACGATCGAGCGCGGTCTCTACGACTTGATCGTCAACGTCGCTCCGCGCTATGGCATCAACAAGAATCAAATGCTCACGCTGCCGTTCGTCAAGAACTACATCGTGAACAGCCCGGCCATCCCGGATTCGCAGCTCGACCTGTTGCCCGGCCTGATGCGGCCAACCGACTCCGGCATGGACGAGTTCCTGAACCGCGACATGATCCTGGACATCGCCCGCACGATCATCCAGCAGGTGCGCCGCTCGTATTCATTTACGGTCGTCGACATCGGCCAGGACTTCTCGATGCCGCTGCACGAGGCCGCGATCAAAGAGTCCGACGAAGTGCTGGTGATCGTGCCGCCGATCATGACCGCAGTGATTGACACGCGCTACGCGTTGCAGTCGCTTGAGCACTACTTCGGCGATCTCAACAAGTTTAAGCTGTTGATCACCGGTTATGAGCCGAGCTTTGGCCTGTCTGAGCGCGAAATCGTCGATATGGTCGGCTTGCCGCTGGCCGCCACGATTCCGTTCGACCCGGTCACCGCGACAATATCGGTCAACCTGCATACGCCGTACGTGCTGACCGACAGCGGTCCGCTCGGCCAGACCATGCGCGCCCTCGGCGGCATGTATCTGCCACAACTCAACTCCGTCTACAAGCCGCCGCGGAAGAAATCATTCTCGCTGCGCCGCCTGTTCGTTCGCGACTGACATATCGAATCGTCAAAGATTTTGGCGGGAAATCACCCCCGCCCTGCGAAGCAGGGCGGGGGTGATTTCCCGGAAACGCTTGACTTCGCATTAGCACAAGGAATTCAACCATGACAAACCGATGGGGATCAAAAGACGGTGGCAACGGCAATGGGCAAATCCGGCAGCATCCCGCTCTGGAACCGCCAGGGCGCTGCCGCGGCGCAAGCCGGCGGCGAGTTTGCAAAAGCCTACCGCGCTTCCCGCGTTGAAGTCAGCGCGGACAAAACACCGTATGACACGGTGCTGGATAGCGTCAAGGAAGAGTTGAAATATGGCCAGGGCCTGGCGCCCTCGGCCTATGACAACCCGACCGAGGACGACTACCGGCTTGTCAAGGAAATTGCCAAACAGGCCGTTCAGGCCTACAACCATCAGCGCGCCGTCCAACGGCGTTGAGCTGCTGATTGACGCGCCCGAGGAAGAGACTGGCGCCGAGCTTGAAAAGATGGCCAAGCGCATGGCCGACGATGTGCTCGGCTGGGGCCCGATCGCGCCGTATATGAGCGACACCGATGGTCGAAGAAATTTTTATCAACGGCATGGGCGCGGTTTACGTGCAGCGCGCCGGCGAGACAAAACAACCGACCAACGCGCGCTTCCGCAGCGCGCAGCAGCTGCGCAACTTTATCAACAACAAACTGGACGTCGGCGGCGGCGCGCGCACCGTCACGCAGCGCATTCCGTATCGCGACCAACGCTTGAGCGATGGTTCGCGTATTCATGTCATCATGGATCCGCTGGTGGCGAACATGGGCCTCGGCGGCATGGCGGTCACCATCCGTCGCTTCCGCTCGGTTGCGCGCAAGCTCGAAGACTTGATGAAGCTGGGTTCACTGACCGTGCCGGCAGCCAACGTGCTCAAGGCCGTCGTGCAATCGCAGCTGAACCTGTGCGTCAGCGGCGGCACCGGCACCGGCAAGACCACGTTTCTGACCGCGTTGACATCGGAGATCGATCCGGGCGAGCGCACCATCACGGTCGAGGACACGCCGGAATTGCAGCTGGGTCATCTGCCAGACTGGGTGCAGCTGATCACCCGCGAACGCGCAGAAGGCGCCGAGCCGTGATCATGGCCGACCTGGTTCGCCATTGTTTGCGTATGCGCCCGAAGCGGATTCTGCTGGGCGAGGCGCGCGGTCCGGAGATGGTCGCGATTCTCGAAGCCATGAACACCGGTCACGACGGCTGTATGTTCACCGTGCACGCCGACGATGCGTTCAAGACGCTGCAGCGTATTGAGACGCTGTATCTGAAATCGAACATGTCGAACGTGCCGCTGTTCGCCATCCGCCGCGAAATTGCGTCGGCCATGAACATCATCATCAATATCGGCGCGTTCCGCAAACCAGATGGCACCGATCTGCGCCGCGTTCGAGAAATCAACTATGTGGCCGGCAACGTCGAAAAAGAGTCGCCGATCACAAGCGAACCGATCTTCCACTGGGTGGTTCCGCCCGGCAAAGAAGAGTATGAGGGCAGCCTGCAGTTCACCGGTGCCTATCCGGAGCTCCTGATCACCCGCCTGCAGCAACGCTGCCGCTGGTTCAACTGGGAACGCGATGTTGTCGAACTTTCGGATATCTAGAGCCTCGCTCTAAACCAGGCGTCGATGTGACGCCACCGCTGCAGCGCGTGGGGCGTCACATTGACGATATGTCAGGAGTCAGTAGTGGACTAAACCTACTCATGGCTGCGTTCGCCCTTATGGGTGGCCTCTCCGTCTTCGTGCTGATCTATGCCGCGATGGTGATGCCAGCGCATCCAAACAAGAAAAAGGCGTCGCCGTCGGCCAAGCCGATGCAGGCCTCGCATTTGCTGAGCCTGCAAAAGAAGCTGGACGACGCGCGCATCGACGTGCGCGCGGAGGACTATGTCACGCAATGGCGCTCAAACTCGGTGTGCCGCTCGGCATCGGTCTGTGGATCCTGGTAGGCGCGATCGTCATGATGCCGGTCGGCATTCTGGCTGGCTTTCTGTTCACCTGGTCCAAGCTTGAGCAGGATCGCGACGTTGGCAGATCAAGTATTTCAAACAGCTGGCCTCGGCCTGCGACATCATGACAAACGCCTATGCCGTGCGCCCGTCGCTGGTGCGCGCGATTCAGTCGTCTGCTGAATTCTCAGCCAGCCCGCTGCGCGAGGACTTTCAGGAGATGGTGATCGGTCTGCGCCAGGGCGAATTTGAAGAAAGTGCTGCAGGAGCTTTCGGACAAGCGCGCCAGCATCGTGTTTGACTCGGTGATCAACGCGTTGATGCGCGCAAAAGACGAGTCCGGCCAGGTCAAGGACATCATGGAGAAGCTGGCGGTCGACGACGCGCCAGAACGTGGCCGGCGTTTGAAGAATCAGTGAGCATGCAGATCAATGCGCGCAGCAGCATTCGCTGGGGCACATATGGCCCGTGGATGATTTTCGGCGTGTTTCGCGGCGTAACGTTTGTACTGTCGCTGACAGGTGTGACCGCTTTCAACTCGGCCAACGCCTTCTTTCAGACGCCGGGTGGCAACATTTTGGCGCTGGTTGCCGCGGCGATCTCGATCGGTTTGTATGTGCACGGCTTCCGGCTCTCGCAGCGCGGTCTGGTCGTCAAGCGCGTGCGCTCAGCCGAGGACATTCTGGCAAAACCCGGCCAGCAGGGATCGGGTGAAAAGCCATTCGGCAAGGGAGATGCAAACGAAGAAGCCCGGCCGCTGGTCGTCTGATCGCGGCAAGGCGCCGGTGCAGATTCCGGTTGCGCCTGATTCGGCTTAATCCCAAACTTCAGCCTTAACCGCGAGAGCGTCATTCCAGCGCACTGCACTGGAACGGCGCTCTCGCAAAAGACACAGGTAACACATGGATAGCTCGCTTTCGCTCTTGATCATCCTGGCGATGGTCGCCACATTCCTGCTGGTGATCGGCATCACCATGCCGCAAAAATCGGCGTTGACGTCCGGCGCGGCGACAATGGAAGAGGCGCTTGGCGCCAACCGTCAATATCGCTCACGCTCATTTGGCAATAGCGGTGTGTTGATGCCGGTCATGCGCGCCGCAGTGCGCCGTTCCACAAAAACGGATTCGCTCAATCAGCAGTATTTGCGCTGGATGAAACAGGCCAACTGGTATTGGGCGCCAGGCGAGGCCGTGCCGCCGGTGCGCACCGCGCCATTTTGGAACCTCGAGACCATGTGGGGCGAGAAGTACATCAAGGCCGCGATCTACGGCGGCACCACATTTTCGATCATCATTGTGCTGGCTGTATTTTTTGGCCCGCTGTTTTTTGGCTGGGATATTTTGCCCGGCATCGGTGCAGCGCTCTTTCTGGGCTTTGGCCTTGGGTTGATGGGGTTTGGCGAACCAGACGGCCAGGCGCAGGATGCAGCGGCGAATCGCCAGCGTGAACTGGGCCTGGAGATGGGCTTTCGCATCGCCGAGCTGCGCTCGGATGTGTTGGCCGGTTACACCATGCAGCGCGCGATTCGCAACATGGCCACAAAGCCAGGCGGGCCGTTTACCGAAGAACTGCGGCGCATCGTGGCCGTGCTCAACACCAGCAAGGACGATACCGTGGCGATGGATTCGTTTATGGATCGCAACGGCGCCAGCGAAATCGTGCAGGAGTTCGGCAACCAGATCAAGATGGTGACCCGTGAGGGAGGCGAAATTGCGCCGGCGCTCAACGTGTTGACTGAGGCCGCCCAGAACCGCTTGCGTCAGCAGATCATGCAACAGGGCCGCAAAAACCTGCAGGACATGAGCCGCCCGGTCGGCGTGGTCAGCCTGTTGGTGACCTTCATGCTGATCATTATTCCGGTCGTGTTTGCGATCATCAACTCGCTCAACGTCTTTTAACCGATGCGATACAGCCAGTTGCTGCGAAATGAAAGACCTCCCGTGCCATGCGCGGGAGGTCTTTTTTGTTGCCCGCCGTCCCCCCAAGCCAAACCTCGGGTGCGTCAGCGCCCGCACTGGTGGCGCACAGGACAGACTTGCAACCTTTGATTTAGCGGCACCTCCATCGGTATAGGGAGTAGATCAGTCGAAAGCACTACGAAAACACACGTGGAGATGTGTCGTTGATTGCGACTATATGGATAAGAGGCAACAAAAAGAAACATCGAAACAAACGCAACTTAGCAAGCTTTTGGTTCGCCTTAACTTAATCCCTTCCGCAGATTTTTGGAGCAATTTAGAAATGAACACCTACATGAAATATCCCCTCGTTTTGGCAGCTGAACTGGCGACACTGAAGCCGATGGACCTGGTCAAGAAGCTCGAGCGCGGCGACTCGGACACCAGCGCCTCGACGATCCGCACGGCCGGCGCCGTGTTCTTGGTTGTGATCGTGGTCGGCGGCATCATCGCCGCGGTGACGACGGTGGGTAACCGCGTCAAGACGAACATCAACGCCGTTTCTTGGTAAGCCGCCGCCGAAAGGCGATCGCTTAGCACAAAAAGACCCGCCAGTGATTCACTGGCGGGTCTTTTTACGTCAGCTACCTGCGAGCACTCCAAAACTTAGCGCGTCAACCTGGCAGATCACGACGCCCCGAACAGCCCATCCCTTACCCACAAATGGGTTACGCTCCTGATCCTGCGATTTTCGCCACGTGGTTAGCGGATTTTCCGGAGAAAGCACCATCTCCCCGCGCTCCGCGCGGGGAGATGGTGCTTTCTCGGAATCCCCTCGTGCGTCATCGCATGGATCAGGATCTTGTAAGGGATGGGTGCTGGGGCGTCGTGATTTCGCCAGGTTGACGCGCTAAGGGGCGCTCGGCCAAAAGTAGAAGCGGGAATACGACGAAAGTCCTATCAAAACAGGTGTGGAATGTTGGCATCGGTTGCGACTATTTGATTAAGAGACAACAAACAAAGTAATCGAAACAATCATAATTTGGTTGCCGAGTTGAGTTGATTTAAAGATCCTTTTACGCAGATTTTTTTGGAGCAATTTAGAAATGAACACCTACATGAAATATCCCCTCGTTTTGGCAGCTGAACTGGCGACACTGAAGCCGATGGACCTGGTCAAGAAGCTCGAGCGCGGCGACTCGGACACCAGCGCCTCGACGATCCGCACGGCCGGCGCCGTGTTCTTGGTTGTGATCGTGGTCGGCGGCATCATCGCCGCAGTGACGACGGTGGGTAACCGCGTCAAGACGAACATCAACGCCGTTTCTTGGTAAGCCGCACCGCCTGACAAGGCGGAACGCGATAGCACACAAACAAACAGCCTGGCAGACTCTCCAGGCTGTTTTTTTTCCGCCCGTGTGCCGTAGCACTCCAAAACCTAGCGCGTCAACCTGGCGAAATCACAACGCCTCTGCACAGCCAGCTGTTACACAGTTTCCCGCCGATTGAATGCGTTTCACGCACGAGTGCACAGAGATTCGTCGGAGAAAGCCCATCTCCCCGCGCTCCGCGCGGGGAGATGGTGGCTTTCTCCGGTAAAAATGCCCCTAACCACGTGGCGAAATCATCGCAAAGGGATCAGGCCCCCTACACCCATTTGTGGGCAAGGGACGGGCTGTGTGGGTGCGTCGTGATTTCGCCAGGTTGAGCTCTACGCTTGGGGGGTCGGCCAAAGGTCGAGCACGAATACGGCTAAGTAATGAGCAAAAACCGTGTGGAGGCACGTCTTCGTTTGCGACTATTTGATTAAGAGGCAACAAAAAGAAGTATCGAAACAAACACAATGTGACGAACTTGTTTCTACCGCCGACATATCCCAATCCCGCAGTGATCCCTACACCCCTAATTTATCTTATCGGAGCAATCTAGAAATGAACACGTATATGAAATTCCCCCTCGTCCTCGCCGCTGAACTCGCCACGTTGAAACCCGTCGACTTCTTCAAGAAGCTCGAGCGCGGCGACTCAGACACGAGCGCCTCGACGATCCGCACGGCCGGCGCCGTGTTCTTGGTTGTGATCGTGGTCGGCGGCATCATCGCTGCAGTGACGACCGTCGGCAACCGTGTGACCACCAACATCAACGCCGTTTCTTGGTAAGCCGCGCCGCCTGACAAGGCGGAACGCGATAGCGCACACCAAACACACAGCCTGGCAGGTTCTGCCAGGCTGTGTGCTTTTCCATCTGAACGTTTCTTGCGCCAGAGCCAGGCGTGCCGTGTCTATGCTGTGGGTCGGCCAAAGGTCGAGCACGAATACGGCTAAGTAATGAGCAAAAACCGTGTGGGTGCACGTCTTTGGCTGCGACTATTTGATTAAGAAGCAACAAGCGAGATGATCGCAATAAACGCGGGTTTAGATTGCGCGACTGGCTTGAGACCTTTAATCCCTACACCCTCAATTTATCTTATCGGAGCAATTTAGAAATGAACACGTATATGAAATTCCCCCTCGTCCTCGCCGCTGAACTCGCCACGTTGAAACCCGTCGACTTCTTCAAGAAGCTCGAGCGCGGCGACTCAGACACGAGCGCCTCGACGATCCGCACGGCCGGCGCCGTGTTCTTGGTTGTGATCGTGGTCGGCGGCATCATCGCCGCAGTGACGACCGTCGGCAACCGTGTGACCACCAACATCAACGCCGTTTCTTGGTAAGCCGCCGCCGAAAGGCGATCGCTTAGCACAAAAAGACCCGCCAGTGATTCACTGGCGGGTCTTTTTACGTCAGCTACCTGCGAGCACTCCAAAACTTAGCGCGTCAACCTGGCGAAATCACGACGCCCCGCACAGCCCATCCCTTACCCACAGATTTCCCTCCGATTGCATGCGTTTCACGCACGAGCGCACAGCGATTCGTCCGGAGAAAGCACCATCTCCCCGCGCTCCGCGCGGGGAGATGGTGCTTTCTCCGGTAAAAATGCCCCTAACCACGCGGCGAAATCATCGCAAAGGGATCAGGATCCCTACACCCATTTGTGGGTAAGGGATGGGCTGTTCGGGGCGTCGTGATTTCGCCAGGTTGACGCGCTAAGTTTGGGGGCGCTCGGCCAAAAGTAGAAGGGGGGAATACGACGAAAGTCCTATCAAAACAGGTGTGGAATGTTGGCATCGGTTGCGACTATTTGATTAAGAGACAACAAACAAAGTAATCGAAACAATCATAATTTGGTTGCCGAGTTGAGTTGATTTAAAGATCCTTTTACGCAGATTTTTTTGGAGCAATTTAGAAATGAACACCTACATGAAATATCCCCTCGTTTTGGCAGCTGAACTGGCGACACTGAAGCCGATGGACCTGGTCAAGAAGCTCGAGCGCGGCGACTCGGACACCAGCGCCTCGACGATCCGCACGGCCGGCGCCGTGTTCCTGGTTGTGATCGTGGTCGGCGGCATCATCGCCGCGGTGACGACGGTGGGTAACCGCGTCAAGACGAACATCAACGCCGTTTCTTGGTAAGCCGCACCGCCTGACAGGCGGAACGCAATACGCACACCAAACAAACAGCCTGGCAGATTCTGCCAGGCTGTTTGTTTTTCCAGGGCGCAGCCGCCGCGCGCAGGGTGATCTGCACCGAGACAGTGCAGCCCGTCATTCTTGTATTTCGACCAAAGGTTTAGTTCAAATAGGCGTAAGTGATGAGCAAAAACCGTGTGGAGGCGCGTCTTCGTTTGCGACTATTTGATTAAGAGGCAACAAAAAGAAGTATCGAAACAAACACAATGTGACGAGCTTGTTTCTACCGCCGACATATCCCAATCCCGCAGTGATCCCTACACCCTTAATTTATCTTATCGGAGCAATCTAGAAATGAACACGTATATGAAATTCCCCCTCGTCCTCGCCGCTGAACTCGCCACGTTGAAACCCGTCGACTTCTTCAAGAAGCTCGAGCGCGGCGACTCAGACACGAGCGCCTCGACGATCCGCACGGCCGGCGCCGTGTTCCTGGTTGTGATCGTGGTCGGCGGCATCATCGCCGCGGTGACGACCGTCGGCAACCGTGTGACCACCAACATCAACGCCGTTTCTTGGTAAGCCTGTAAGCCAGCGCGCACGGCGGCGTGCACGATCGGCACTTTGGCCCGCCCTCTGTCAGGGGGCGGGCCTTTTGTTAGGAGAATGACAGTTGGTTTCAGCGTGATTTACCAGGAAAGCAACGCTTTTTGCGGATATAGGCAAAGCCTATCGGGTATATAGGCAAATTGAGACTACGTAAAAAGTGCAATATACGACTAAAGAACGAGGTGTTTTGCGAAATATTACTCACAATATGCTCTCGTGGCGTTTATTTGCCACTTATTGCGCGGACTCAGATTTGAATTAAAAAATGAACACCTACATGAAATATCCCCTCGTGCTTGCCGCAGAACTCTCGACGCTGAAGCCGATGGACCTGGTCAAGAAGTTTGAGCGCGGCGACTCAGACACGAGCGCCTCGACGATCCGCACGGCCGGCGCCGTGTTCTTGGTTGTGATCGTGGTCGGCGGCATCATCGCCGCAGTGACGACGGTGGGCAACCGCGTCAAGACGACGATCAACGCAGTTTCTTGGTAATTGATGTGCCGGGGCGGTGCGCAACAGCACACCGCCCCGACAGTTTGACTTTCGGGATTTCACCCACACAGTAAAAGCAGTTTAAGGAGCATAAAGCATGAATCGCAAGAGCTGGATCAACCTCAATCACAAGCGCGCCATCAAACAGGCGGAGCGCGGTGATTCCGGCGCGTATGGCTCAACCGCTTACATGCCATTCTTGTTCTTCATGGTGGTGTTTGGCATATTTCTTGCCATGCTCGGTTTCTGGCGCCAGATGACGGTCGCCGCCAACGAGAAAGGCGCCTATACCGCTTCGACGTCGCTGAACGTGACGGCTGGCCAGAACGAGACACGCACACTCTTTGGCTTGCTGACATCGACCAACGGCGCAGGCGGCGCAGTGCAGCGCTCGAGCCAGAGCTCACGCACCGTGCAGACGGGTATCCAGGGTCAGACAACGATCGAAATGCCGGTGTTTGGACGCTCGGCCAGCACTGTCCTGGCTTCTTCACAAAAGCGCTGGGAGCAGTTCTACGCCGGTCCAAAAGATTGCACATCCGCGACGGATTGCGAGGAATAAGGACGCATGAAGCCAACCATTGTGAATGTCCGAAACGCTGAGCGCGGTGATGCTGACACCTTCGAATTCACCGTCGGCATTGTGCCGCTGGTGATGATCATGTTGCTGATCACAGCTGTTGCGATCATCCGCCCGGCGCAGTTGCCCGTGTGGATCGCGGCGCGCGAGTGCGCCCGCATGATGACGACGACGCTCGACCGTAATGTGGCGTTGAGCCAGGGGTTGAAAGCGGGCCAGTTGTCGATCCAGGGTAATCCGATTGCCGGTGTTAGCGTCGGCGATGTCTCGTTTCAGCAGTCGTATCCCATGGGCGATGCGCGCGGCGGCACTGCTGAGTGCCGCGTTAGCTACACGATTCCGCTCGCAAACCTGCCGATGGTTGGCGGTCTGTTTGGCGATGTCCCCGTGGATGCCAAAGTCGCGATGACAATTGATCCTCTGAAATCCGAATGGTTGGATTCCGATGGTCGGGTAAGTTCACCATGAAAATCTCATCACTCCGCAACTCCCCGCGTCTTCGCCGGTTGATTCGTCAGGCCGAATCCGGCGCCGGTGGCATCACCTTTCAGGTGATTGGCTACGTCTACCTGCTCACGATTCTGCTCGGGCTTGTCTACGATTTCGGCGCGGTAATCTTCACACAAACCGTGCTCAAGAGTGCGGTTGTTGTGGCGTCACAGCAGCTCGCAAAAAATGTCGATCGCGGCGTCTTTCTCAACCAGCAGGAAGTTCGCCTGATTGCGCCCACGCTTGCCCAGGCGCAAAACGAAGCCAATCGTGTGGCGCAGAACTCGCTCACGATGACCGCGCCGCGCATCACGATCACAAGCGCGCGACTGGTTTCGCAGGGCCTGATCGACAAGATCGAAGTTGAAGGCACCGCGCAGGCAAACCTGCCGGTGTTGAACACCCTGCTCGGCTTTACGCCGATCACGATTCGGGCCAGCGCCGTCGCCGCGCCGGAGTTTGGTATCAACCAGATCAACCAGTAAGTGGTTCCCAGACAGCAACAACAACACTATCCCCCGTCATTCGGGGGATAGTCTTATTTTCACGCTCTTTTTAGGTAAGCTATGCACATTCACATCAATGCACCTTCTTCCCAGCCAATAACCGTGCATTCGGCAAATATTCGTGATTTGCTGTCGGTCTGCAAGCTCGAAGCGCAAAGCTTCGGCGCCGCGCGCATCCTGTTTGGATTGTGGCAGCGGGTCGGTCAGCGCGATGTCAGCACCTGGATTGCCCGCCAGGGCGGCACGCCCGCCGGCTATCTGATTGCGTACGACCGCGAGCTCGGTGACGAACTCACGCCGTATGTCGCCGGCGTCGGGGTCGGGCCAAAATACCAGCGCCGCGGTGTTGGCCGTGAATTGATGCACGCATCCATTGAGCGCTTTCCGAAGCTCTGGCTGCACGTGCGCGCCACAAATACCCCGGCCATTCGCATGTATCAGGCGCTCAAATTTGTCGAGCGCGACCGCATCAACAGCTTCTATCAGAACGGCGACGACGCACTCGTGATGACCAGCTGGCACTGAGCCAGAACGAAGAATGCTTGCCACAGAGAGCACAGAGGCCACGGAGTTATTTTCAACTCCGTGGCCTCTGTGCTCTTGTGGTTCATATTCTTCTGCCCCGATTTCGCCGCTAATCAAGCTAAAGTCGTACCTGTTCGTGGGTGGTTTGTGCGACTATTTTCTAGATGAAAAAGCTACTAAAGATCGTGCGGACCGGGTTTGGATTTGGCATCGTGCCGCTGATTCTGATGTTGATCGGCACCGTCGCGATGTTTTTGTTGACGCTGATTTCTGACGGCTCGCTTGTCAATGCGCCATTTGCGCCGCAAACTGCGCTCGCGGTATTGCTGATGCTCGCGTTCTACGGCGTGATGATTTCGCTGGCGGGCATTGCTTTTGCGTTGAGCCTGATGCTCGCGGAGCGCATCGGCGGCAAAATGCCCGAAAGCGCGACCGCGATTGCCCTCGGCATGCTTTTCACGGTGGTGTTGGCTTCCGCAGTGCCGCTGCTGCGTGAAACAGCCGCTCGTGTTGGCTGTGCCGACACCGGCGTGATCGCGCAGTCGATCTGCGAGACAAATCGCCTGATCACAACGTCCGAGCGAGCGCTATCGACCTGGACCACATTTACCGCCGTGTTGCTTGGTTACGCCGCGATTGCCGGTCTGGTCACCGGCGGCTTGGTCGCTGAGGCGCGCGGCATCACCGTGATTCGCGAAGCTGCACCGCAGCCGATCCCGATCCACATGACGCGCAAACCCGCCATGACCCGCGACCAGTGGCTCAAAAAGTTCCGCGAAGAAGACGGCGCGAAGTAAGCCGCCACAGCTTCTTCTGCGCTCAAAAGAGTTTTTTGACAAGCCCCAGCGCGCCCTGTTTCCATGGCACGCGGTGCGAAACGCCGCTGGCGTTCTGGAACTTTGGCAAATTCTCCAGATACCAGTCGTAATTGCGCAGCAGCGCGTCTTTGTTTGAATATGCGCGGCGCATACCCGAGCACGCGTTCGGCCTTTTCGATCGAGACAAACGACTCTTTTGACACGGTCTCGTAGACCCACTTGTAAAGCGGCGAGAGTTTGAACGCTTCGAGAATGCGCAACGCCCAGATCACCGGCGCGGCCGGGAAGGGGATGATGCGTTTGCCGTGGCCGGCCGCATCGAGCACCGCTTGAAAATCCTGGCGCACGGTGCCATAGACTTTTGCGCCGATGTTAAAGACATCGTTGACGACGCGCGCATCGGGCGTCAGGCACAGATAGATGGCATTGCACAGATCGGCCACATCCAGATATTGATACAGGTTGTTGCCGCTGCCGAGCACCGGAAAGTTATGCCCGGTGTGCGCCCAGTCATACAGCATCGCAAACACGCCCAGACGCTCCGGGCCGATAAACGACTTTGGCCGGATGATCGGCACGCACAGGCCTTTTGCGCGAAACTCGGCGCAGATCTGTTCGGCGGCGATTTTGGCTTCGCCATAGGGCCCGACGCCCACCAGCTTGTCCGTTTCAACCAGCGGATGGTGATCCGGGATGCCATACACCGCGGTTGACGAGATGTGCACCAGCCGTTTGACGCCGTTGGCGTGCGCGGCTGTCGGCCACATTGCGCGTGCCGACGATATCGGTGCTGTAAATGTCTTCTTTCGAATACAGCGGCAGCGCCGCCGCAGTATGCACCACCGCGTCCGCGCCCACAAATGCCTGCGTGAGCGCGGCGACATCGCGGATATCGGCTTTTATGAATGTGATGCGCTCGCGGCAGTCTTCATAGTCGAACGGCGCGATATCAACGCAGGTGACCGCGATGGTTTTCCGCCAGCAGCCGGCGCGTCAAATTGATGCCAAGAAAACCGGACCCGCCGGTGATGACGATATGCATGAGGGCCGTATTGTAGGGGGTGGGCTACTGCAGCGACGCGCCAGTCCGCGCCGGCCGAGGCCACGCAGACATACACCTTTGGCTCGCGCTGGGTCAGGCGCGGGTAATCGGCCAGCACCGCGCGCCTGGCTGCTTCGACCGCGTCGTTCGCGACCAGTGCGATCGCGCAGCCGCCAAACCCGGCCCCGGTCATGCGCGCGCCGTAGACACCCGGCACCGCCCGCGTGATGTTCACCACGGTGTCAAGTTCGTGGCTGCTGACGGCATACAGGTCGCGCAGGCTGTCGTGCGAGGCGTTCATCAGCGCGCCGAGCGTGCGAAGATCGCCGGCCTTCATCGCTGCGGTTGCGTCGAGCGTGCGCTGGTTTTCGTGGATCACATGCTCGCAGCGTTTGGCGATCAGCTCGGGCAGTTGCGCCTTGTGTTTTGCAAATTCGGCAACCGAGACATCGCGCAGCGCGCCAACGCCCATGCTGCGGGCGCCCTCTTCGCACTGCGCGCGGCGTTCGTTGTAGGCGCTGCCGGCCAGCGTGCGCGGCGCTGATGTATCGACGACCAGCACTGAAGCGCCGGCTGGCAGCGGCACCAGCTCATAAGCCAGCGAGCGGCAGTCAATCAGCAGCGCGTGGCCGACTTTGCCGAGCGACGAAATAAACTGATCCATGATGCCGCAATTCACGCCAACAAAACTGCGTTCGGCTGTCTGCGCATGTTGCGCCGCCTCGACGCCGCTGATTTGAAGACGGGCGCCCCCTGTTGTGCCGCGTCGAAGGCCATGATTGTGGCCAGCTCAGTCGCCGCGCTGGATGACAAGCCGCTGGCGATTGGCACATCGCCCCACAGCACGGCGTCGAAACCGCTCAGCGCGTGGCCGGCACTCTGCAAGACCGTCGCCACGCCGCGCGAATAGTTGCTCCAGGGCGCGCTGTCGCTTGATGCAATCGCGTTTAACGCGAACTCCGCTGTCGCGTTGAAGTTGGCCGAATCGATGCGCACGTGATTGTCGTCGCGTCGTGCGCCGACGAACGTCACGTCGCGGTCGATCGCCATTGGCAACACAAAGCCGTCGTTGTAGTCGGTGTGCTCGCCAATCAGGTTGACACGGCCGGGCGCGCGCGCGACAAACGTGGGTGCATAGCCAAAACTGGCGCGAAATCGATTCTGGAGCTCAGGAATATTCATTGCGCCCAAATGCTAATACAAAATCGGGGCATCATCGTGGGCGCATAGCGCGCGCATCGCCTTGCCGTAGGCTGGCACTCAGCTTTTGGCGCGAGCATTTTCCCCACAGTCATGCCAACATCAAACAACGCCGCCCGCACACTGTTGCCAGTATTCGCGCTGCTCGTGATCGCAGGAACACGTGCCGCGACAAACCGCCCGCTCAAGGCCGAATCCGCCCCCAAACCCGCGCCCCGTGTAACCTATATCGCCACTGCCGCGCCTAAACCCGCCACACTGGCGCCGCCTGTTGAACCCGCGCGCGCGGCTCGCGTGGACGCGATCGATGCCGTAGCAGCGCCAGCACCGACCGCCGCGCTCGCGCCGACGCTTGAGCCGACCAGCGCGCCAGCGCCAGCGCCGGCCGTCGTGCCAGCGCTGCCTGCCAGCGCGCTAATCGACGGCATTGTGCATCAACAGCAAACCTGGAACAATTGCGGCCCGGCTAACCTGTCGATGCTGCTGCAGCACTTTGGACGCGCTGAAACGCAGCGCGATGCCGCCAAGTTTTTAAAACCGGTGCGCGAGGACAAAAATGTCTCGCCAAACGAAATGGTCGCCTACGCGCAATCGCTCGGCTTCCGCGCGCGCTGGGTCACCGGCGGTGATCTCAATCTGATTCGCGGGTTTGTCGCAGCAGGCATTCCGGTGATTGTTGAGTCATGGTTTATCCCGCACGAGAACGATGAGATGGGGCACTACGAGCTGATTCATGGTTTTGACGGCGATCAGTTTATTAGCGACGACTCGTATCTCGGCGCAAATCAGCGCCTCAACGCCACCGAATTGGACGGGCTGTGGAAAGTATTTAATCGCACGCTGATCGTGGTCTGGCGCGAAGACCAGGAGCCTCAGGTGCGCGCATTGCTCGGCGAACGCTGGGACGAACCGCGCATGCATAAGCTCGCGCTCGAAACCGCCCGCCGCGAAGTGGCCGCCGACCCGGGTGACAAATTTGCCTGGTTCAACATCGGCACCAACTTGCTCGCGCTGGGAGATCCGGCCGGCGCAACGACGGCGTTTGAAAAGGCCGATGCGCTCAAGCTGCCGTGGCGCATGCTGTGGTACCAGCACGGCCCGTTTGAAGCGAATTTCCTTGCGGGCAATTATGAACGCGTGATCAAGATCGCCAACAAGGCGCTCAAATCCACGGGCGACCTGGAAGAAAGCTATTATTGGCGCGGGAAGGCCCTGCTTGCGTCTGGCAAAGCGGCTGATGCCCGGCGCGATTTTGGGATCGCGATCAAGCTCAACGTAAATTACATCGCCGCCGTCGAGGCGCTAAAAAACGTGAAGTAGCGTAAGCGCGGTTTAATCCACAAGTGCAAAGGTCGCCGCCATCATCCAGGCGAACATCGCGCCGTTGACCGTCGCTGCGACCCAGGCTGCGCCGGTCAAGCGGCGCAGCCAGAGTGCATAGACTGCCTGCCACAGTAATAGCACCGGCAACAGCGGCACGATCAACATCAAAAAGCCCGGCGCACTGAGCCAGATTACGGCCGCAAACAACCCGGTTACGACAAACGCGCCCATTGCAAATGCATGCCAACCCCGCTGTTTGACCTGCAGTGTGAGCCATTCATGCGCGAGAAAGAACACAAAACAGCACACAAATAGAAATGCCCCAATCCAGGCGCGATCGCCGCTCAACACCCCGTTATTCCAGACAACATGCGCCGGTGCGTTGAAAACGATCAGCGCGTAGAAGGTCGCAGCTGCGGTGCTGAACAGCATGCGCAAGTTGAGTGCCGGACGCATGAGCGGCCTGCGCAGCATCCGCGCGACCAGCAGCGTGATCAGGCCGTGCAGCAGAAAAAAGTGCCCGACGTAGTTGCCGACGGTCAACGGCAGCCAGGTGTATGGCGCCACGAGCAGCGCGAATAGCGCCAGCACGGTTGCGCCCAGGCTGATCCCGATGGCGCGCCAGGTGTCGCGCGTGGCGGCGCTCGGCAATATCGGCGCGGGTTGCGCGCGAAACAACCAGGCTGTCAACGGATAAAACCCGAGCACCCCGGCCACATACAACAGCAACAACCAGATCATGCGCGCGTCGGTGGCTGGCGCAGGGCGCACCACGGATCCAGGCGCGAACCCGGCATCCAGCCAGCGCACCACTTCACGCTGCGTGTCTTCGCTAAACAGGATCGTGATGTGTTCGACGTTTTGAATCAGCACCAGGCGGCGTGCGGTGCCGCCGGCGTGTGTGCCATAGGTCACGCCCGCTGCGCCGCCGGGATATGCGCGCTGCAACGCCGCGCTGCTGCCGTCTATGAAGCCGCTCATTTCCAGGCTGCCGACCAGCACCAGCAGATTGCGCGGCACATCGGCGCGCTCGGGCAATGTGCTGCCGGAGTCGCCAAGCGAAAGCGCCAGTGTCAGCGGCACATCCGGATGTTCGCTGGCATAGCGTGTGACAGTCCCGGCGCCCATCGAATGTCCGAGCAACGCGATGCGCTCTGGATCAATCAGCGGCTGGCTCGCCACAAACTGGCGCGCCGAATCCAGGTTGGCCGCCAGCGCGCGGTATTGCGTCTCGCTAAAATCATTCGGCATGCGTTTGGCATTTGCGCCATGGCCGGCAAAGTCGATCAGCACTGCGGTGTAGCCGTTGCGCGCCAGCGCGTAGCCAAACGCATACATCAGCTGGCGGTTGCCCGAAAATCCATGCGCCACGATGACAGCCGCCTGCGCCGGTCCACTATCTGCGCTGTTCGCTGTAAAGAATGTGACCGGCACGCCCTCTGGTGTGCGCGCATCGCGGGTGCGCACATCGCGCCCGCTCCACAGCAACCCCAAAATGGCGATGCCAGCCAACGCAAGCGCGAGGGCGGCTGTGACGATATGAGAGCGGCGTGGTTGCACGCGCGCAGTATAGGGGGAACTTTCTTCCCCCTATACTCGGTGCCCATGAAAGGCAACACAAAACTTTTGCTCGATATCGTGATTGGCGCGGTTGTGCCCGCACTAATTTTGAACTATTTGAGCAAACCGCTTGGCAACATTACAGCGTATGTGCTGGCCGCGTTTGTGCCGGTCAGCTATGTGTTGCTGGACACCTTCGTCATCAGCCGGCGCTTTAACGCGATCACGACCTACGTGGCGCTTTCGGCCATCGCCACGGCCATACTCGTCTTCTGGTTTGTCGATGGTCCGCGTTACGCCTTCAAGGACACCTTGCCGCTGGTATTGGGCGCGGTTATCTTTTTGGGCTCGGCCGCGATCGGCCGTCCGTTTATGCGTTTTTTTGGCGAGCAGGTATTTAATCAGTTGTTGTCGCCGGATTCGCCGCAAAAGCAGGCCTCGGTCAACGCGTTGCTGGCGCAACCGGGCGTCAAGCAGAGTTTTGTGTGGGGCTCCGTCATCATCGGTGTGCAAAACATCGTCGCCGGTGTGATCAATTTCTATTTGAATCTGACCACTGTGACCGGCGAGTTTGACACCGAAACATTCAACCAGCAGGTGGCCTGGGTCAATGGCGTGACGCGCGTGGCGTTTACGGTGTTGGGGATGGGTGCGATGGCGCTGGCGATCTTTTTGGCGTATCGCGCCATCTTTAAAGTGCTGCCAAAAGAAGAGGGCAAAAACCAGATCGAGAGCGAGCTGTGGGATCTGATCGATCAATGGCAGGCAAAAACACCGCAGACCAAGTAGTTTGACTTTTTTGCCGATTGCCGCCACATTGGTAAGCCAACGTGCGGTCTGTGCTGAACTGTCTGGAGGTCGTATGTCTGAACCAATTTCTGTGCTCTTTATCAGCAGTGCGGTAAAAGGTCATCGCTGTATCGAAGCGTTCAAGAGCCTTGGGTGTCGCGTGTATTTGCTGACCGAGGAGCGCTGGCGTCACGAGGACTGGGCTAACCAGCATCTTGACGGCGCGCACTACATGCACAGCCTGGTCAACCGGCAGCATGTCATCAACACGGTGGCGTGGATGATGCGTGGCCAGAAATTTGATCTGATCATCCCGCTCGACGAGTATGAGATCGAAACAGCCGCGACGCTGCGCGAATATTTTCAGATACCTGGCATTGGCGTGAGCGACGCACATGTCTTCAACGACAAGCTGGCCATGCGCATGCGCGCGCAGGCCGCGCAATTGGCCGTCCCGGAATTTACATCTGTGTTCAACTACGATGCGCTGCGCGGCTTTATGGCGCGCGTTCCCGGGCCGTGGTTGCTCAAGCCGCGCAACGAAGCCGGCTCAATGGGAATTCGGCGCTGCGAGAACGACGAGCAGGTGTGGCGTGCATTGGATCAAATTGGCGATCAGCAATCGAACTACCTGCTCGAGAAATTTGTGCCCAGCGATGTCTTTCATGTTGACTCAATCGTGTCAAAAAGCGAGATTGTCTTTTCGCGCGTCAGTGCATATGGCCGCCCGCCGCTGGCGGTGTCGCACGGGGGCGGGGTGTTCACCTCGCGCATTCTGTCACCGCACTCGCCCGAAGCGCACGCGCTCACTACGTTGAATGCGCAGGCGATACAAGCGCTTGGGCTCAAGCATGGCGCCGCGCACATTGAGTTTTTGCGAACCGTATCCGACAAGCGCTGGCTATTTTTGGAAGCGGCAAACCGCGTGGGTGGGGCGAACCTGTCGGACATGCTCGAACACGGCAGCGGTGTCAACCCGTGGGTGGAATGGGCGCGCCTCGAAGTGGCTGCGTTTCGTGGCGAGGCATATCAGCCTCCGGTCACGCGCGATGACTGCGCGGGGATTTTGGTCTGTCTGGCGAAAGTGGAGTGGCCCGATCTTTCTGGCTACAACGCGCCCGAAGTGGCCTGGCGCATGCACAAGGCCCATCACGCCGGCATCATTGTGACGTCGCCAAGCCAGGAGCGGATCGAAGCGCTGCTTGCCGAATACACCGATCGCTTCGCGGCAGACTTTTTGGCGCGTGCGCAACCGATCGATACCGGGCGCATGGTGTAGTTTGGTGACAATGTTGCCAATACTGCTGCCTCGCGCCGCAACTCTTGTAGCAGAGTAGCTTTGTGTTGCCAAGCATCTCAGTAAAGCTGCGCTTAATCACACTCAGGCCATGGAAGGTTGGAGTAACTCAGTCTTTGTTCGCATGATTTGTCACGATTTGCCGATATAATCAAAGCCAACAATTTGAATCAAGTAAGCGAGTCGGTGTTCAACGATTCTGGCGAGAACGTTGCGTTCTCAGGCAAGAGTTTTTGATCACTCACTCTGTGTCCAAAGTGGCAAACTGCGCGAGGGGAGTTTGGTGCGACATGTCCGTGCGGCATGGGACTTTAAAGATTCGTTGTAAACCAGTGGACGTTCTGCTCCAACCATGCAGAGCTGAAAACAGGCGCGTCATCCGCGCTTGCTTCGGTATGCAAGGTGATTTGAAGCGCCCGCTCATCAAGACTACACAGCTGCTGCCAAGGAAGAACATAGCATGCAAAACGGGGTTCGGTGGACTGCATTACTTGCAACGCTTGCGTTGACGGCATGTCAGACTGTGGGCGGGAACATCGCGGGTGTTGATACCACTGCCCGCTCGAGCGTAGCTGCGCTGACCGGCGCACAACAGTTTTCCGCGGCGCGCAATTGCAAACATGTCGGCGTGCTCTTGCCCGACATCATCAATTCATCGCGCTGGGAACTGCGTGATCGGCCGCAGCTTGAGGCCGCCATTCGAAACGAACTTCCGGATGCCCGCATCGAAACCCTCAACGCGCAGGGTGACGCTGAACAGCAACAGAGCCAGGCACAGCAGATGTTAAAAAACGGCGTTTGCATCCTTGTTGTGGCGCCGCAGGACAGCGTTCGCGCGACCACCATTGTGCAATTGGCCGCCGAACGCGGCGTGCCGGTGATTGCCTATGATCGCCTGATCGCGGACGATCGGGTCGCCTTTCATGTCACCGTCGATTACGAGCGCACGGGTGAACTGCAGGGCGAATGGATCGCAAGCCACGCGCCCAAAGGTTCAAGGATCGCGATGTTTCATGGGCCGGACAATGACCTAAGCGGCAAACTGCTGCACGACGGCGTCATGAAAAAACTGGGGCCATTGTTTGAGCGTGGCGACCTGGTGCTCGCCTATGAGCTCAACACACCCAACTGGAGCATCAAAAATGTCTCCACCAGTGCAACACAGATGTTTGATCAGGCTGGACTTTACAACGATGTCAGCGTGGTCTATGTCGCCAACGACGATATGGCGAACGGTGTGATCGGCGCGTTGCAACGCATTGGCCGCGCGGGAAAGGTGCTTGTCGTTGGTCAGGACGCGACAGCCGATGGCATGCGCAATGTTGTCAGCGGCCTGCAAGGCATGACGGTCTATCGCAACCCGGCGCAACAAGCGCGCAACACCGCGCGCCTTGTCGGTGCGCTGAGCCGTGGTGAAGACCCGGCCGCGTTGCTCAACTTCACCTCGAATCTGGATTCAGGCGCGCAGATTCGCTCGATTCAGGAGCAACCTGTCGCGATCAACAAAGACAACGTCAAATCGAGTTTGATCGACACCGGGCTGGTCAGCCTCGCTGAGGTCTGCAACACCGGTATCACGGTTCAGATTGACTGGTGCCAGTAGGCCTCGCCTTGCGGGCAGCACTGACTGGCGTACCAACGCGATGATCAACGCGCGATGCTGACGATATCGTCCAGCCAGCGTGAGCCGTCGGGTTTGTATGCCGGCAGACGCTGCCCGCTACTGTCATACCAACCCAGATCAACGCGCTTGACCGAATCGGACAGCTGCAGTGCGCGAACATCGCGCACGCGTTCGCCGGCTTCCCACAATCCGGTCGGATAAAAGCCATTAAACGGCTGCGCATCGATCGCAATCACGGGTGCGCCGGTCGCGTCATACGCCTTTACAAACAGCGTGTAGTCTGCGCCTGGATTCGTCTCGACGCGCCAGACAAAGGTGCTGCTGTCGGGTTTGAACGACCAGTGTTCCAAAATCAGGCCATCACCAAATCGCGCATACCCGGGAGCAGCTGGCAGGGCCTGGTTACCCACCACCTTGACGCGCCCAAGCGTTAGGCTGCGGCTAGTTGCGCCATCGATCGGCACAAGCCCCGGTTTGCCATCGGGCTCGCCGTAGATGCGGATCAGGCTGAGTTGCACGCGCACTGCAGTGGATTCAGCGCGCAGTTCGAGCGGCAATGCATAGGCATCTTCAAAAACCTCGCCTGGCTGCCAGCGTTGCGTGTCAAAGCGTCCGCCGAAGGGGATCAGCACGCGCCGACCGACCAGCGCGCCATCCGGGTCCAGGGCTTCGAGCAACACACGATAGCTTTGCTCGATCGGCTGGCGCGCGCCCCACTGCAGCGTCACTGCGATCGGCTCGCTGCCGCGTACGCGCTGCGCGCCGATTGCGGCATGCACCAGCACCACTTTCCCATCAAACACCGCCAGCGGTTGCGCCTGGCCAGCGCGGCTTTGGGCAGCGGCTTCTGTTGTTGTGCTCGGCGTGGCGAAGGCCGGCTGCAGGGTGGTGAAGGGTGTGGCGGCCGCGGTGGCAAACAGCATCGTGCCTGCGATTCCGCATGCGATTTGCTGCGCGCGCGGCCTGGCGCCAGCCAGCCGCAACCAGCCGAGCGTGACCAGCATCGCCGCACAGCCGATGCCGGGCAGGATCAGCCTGCCGTTCTCGGTCGCGCTGTAGGCGCGCAGCCAGGGCACAAATAGCGCGATCAATGCCATCTGCCACAAAATCAACGCGCCGAGCGGCGAGGCCAGCCACTTCTGCGGCGTCGGCGGCTGTGTCAGCGCCTTGCCGACACGCAGCACGCAGCCAACCAGCGCGCTCAAAAACCCGGCGGCAAAGATCAGCCGCGCCCACACCGGCAACGCGAACCCGACCCCGAGCGCGCCAAAATACGACTGAAAGAGGGCCGGGATCGTGCCGAACATCGCCTGCCAACTCAACGGCGTTGGGCGCAGCAGCGCGGCATTCGCCAGTCCGACCGGTCCGAGCGCCAGCGGGTCGCCGTAGCGCGCCATGTTGTAAACAAACCACGGGCCGGCTGTCAATGCCAGGCCCGCGCCGACCCACGCCAGCATTCGCAGACCGCGCGCGCGATCGCGCGCGAATAACGCGATCACAGTTGGCGCGAGCAACCCGAGCCCGCCCAGCTTGCACAACACCGCCGCGCCGACAAGCGCGCCGAGCATCACGAGCTGGCGTCGCGCGGGCGGCTGTTGCGCGGCGAGCAATCGACACAGCCATGCGCACGCCAGCGTGGCCGCGCAAATAATAGCGATGTCGTTGCTGACGATGCTGGCGACATGCACAAACTTTGGCGTGAATGCAACCGCGGCGGTGGCCAACAGCGGTGCATACTGGCTGCCGGGGATAACGGTTTTTGCGATGGTGAAAATGCCGAGCAGCGTCAACAGCCCCAGCACCGTCGAGACCGCGCGCGCAATCCGCACTCCCCAGACTGCGCCACGCCACGGGAAACGTTCAGCGTCACTGTGCACGTGCTGGTTCGCCACCGACACAAGGTCGGGGTTGAGCGCGCGGTCGAACCAGTCCGGATTGAGCCGGCTGATCTCAGGCAGGTTGCTCTGGTCGATTGGGCTAATTGCAAGAGCAACTAGCGCATAGTAGAGCGGCGGCTGCGCCGCTTCGTGCGCTGGGAGCGGCTTGCGAAGATCAGGCAGCGCCCGTGCACGCGCGAGATAGGCCGCGTAGGTGTAGTGCGACACCTCGTCCGGCGCTTCAAAGACCGGCAGGCTCACATTGTTTAGCGCGCAAAGCAGCGCAAAAGCCGCCAGGATGAATGCGCGCGCGCGAGTTGCCACGCATGGATTTTACGCTTCCCTCTCGTTGTCCCCACCGCGCCTGCCGCGCTTGCCCGTAGGCCAAGCGTGGCAGTTAGCCGCCGCAGGGCGGCTTCCCCATGGCTAGCCCGGGACCTCGGTCCCGGGGAGCCGCGCGAAAATGCCGCGGCATCTGATGCCCACAAATTTCCTGCCGAATGATGGCGTTTCACGCACGAGCTCATAGAGATTCGTCCGGAGAAAGCACCATCTCCCCGCGCGGAGCGCGAGGAGATGGTGCTTTCTCCGGTGAAAATGCCGCTAAATACGCGGCGAAATCGTCGTTTTGGGTCCGCGCTGTTTGTTACCGACTTGGGGGCAATGGACAGCACGGGGAATGAGATACCTCCCATTACAATCGCGCAATGACTTCAACACCTCGAACACCTATGACCCTGCGCACGACGCCGGTCGGCGACTGGTCGATGAACGCCTATGCGCTGGTTTGCCCGCAAACAAACCACAGCGTGCTGATTGACCCGGGTGCGGATCCGGAAAAGCTGGCCAGCCTGGTCGCCGGCACGATCCCGGTTGCGATTGCGATCACGCACACGCACCCGGATCACATCGATGCGCTGGAAGCCATGCGCGCCCGTCTGAATGTGCCAGTGTATGCCGCGGCCGCCCCGCACTTCAACGACGTATCGATCCACACGGACCATGTTCTGCGCGCCGCGGACACGTTCTATATTGGGAACTATGCGCTGCGCGTCTACGAGACGCCCGGCCATTGCATCGATCAACTCGCGTTTGAAGTGGTTGGCACGCCGACGATGATCGTCGGTGATGCGACGTTTGCCGGCGGCCCGGGCCGCACAAGCAGCAATGAAAATTTCAAGATACTGCTGCGCACGGTGCGTGATGTGGTGCTGAACTGGTCTGATGGCACGGTGTGCTATCCCGGCCACGGCCCGGCGTTTGCGCTCGCAGAGAAGCGCAAAGCGATCTCCGCGTTTGTCGCGCGCGACCATGGCGATTTCTTTGGCGACGCGGAGTGGTAGGGAGTAGAGAGGTGTGAGAGGTGTAGTCCACCTCCAAGGTGGACTACACCTCTCACACCTCTCTACTCCGTCAGCCAGCGAAACAGATTTGTCGCATAGATCTCGTTGTTGAACTCGCTGAGCGCGGTGCCGATGCCCGGGCCGTTGTGAAACGTATTGCGATCGCAGGTGCCGGCGATGCGGCCGACCGTGCCGGTGTTTGACGGCATTTCGCGCACCCAGGTGCAAGCCACCACATCGCCGGGTTTGATCTTGGCCAGCTCGGCTTGCTGCACCGCGCAACCCGGCCGCTCAAGCGGCGAGCACTTCGCCAGCACGGTGAATTTTGACAACACCGCCGCTGGAATCAAGAACTGGCTGCTGCCCTCGGTCGCAAACGACTGCACCCCGGCCATGATCGGATGCGCGCTCACCACATCGGTGATTTGCGTGGTGGGCTGAAAGTTGTCCGGGAAGACCTCGATCCCCATCTGCGACAAAAACACGTTGTCGCTGGCCCAGTTGGTTGGGCCATATTGAAAGTCGGCGTAGACCAGCACGCGCCCGCCAGCGCCGGCATAGGTCAGCAACGCCGCGGCCTCAGCCTGCGTCAGCACGCGTCCGTTTGAACCGAGCACGACGGCGGTGAAGGGCGTGAGCTGCTCAATTGAAATCGTGTTCGACGCGGTCAAAATAAACTCTTCGACCGTCAACGCTAGCTTACCCTCCAGCACGCGTTTGCGCAGAAACGAAAACCTCTCGGGTTTGCTGCCATCGTCAGTGACGCGCGAGTGCGGGTAGCCCGATTCGGCGATGAAATCGCCGTTGACAAACAGAATGCGCTTTGCGCCGTTCTGCACGATTGGCAACGTTGCCGTGGCCGTGATCGTGCCAGACGTCGCGTTACTGGCGGTGAGGGTGCTGGTTGCCGTGACGGTATCCGGCAAGGTGGACGCGCCGCTGCTGGTTGCCGTGACGGTATCCGGCAAGGTGGACGCGCCGCTGCGCGTCCCTACGGGTGTGGCGATGGGGGATTGCAATGCCGCGGCGCTGTCGCGCGCCTGTGTCGGTGCGGCGGTCAGCGGCGCTGGCTCGGTTGCGGGTGGGGCGCTGGTTGGCGGCGGCGCGGCATCCAGCGGGGCTGGCTGCGTGGCCACGGGCGGTGGCGTGGGTGTCGGCGGGATGGGCGCGTCAGCCTGGACCGTGCCGGTCGGGCGCAGCGTCGAAACGCTGGCGATAACATTTGGCCGGGCGCTGTTAAACGCCGGCGTCGGTGTGCCGCGGTTTGGGCTTGAACCGCAACCGACGAGTAGAACGGTTGCTGCTGTCAGACCCAGCGCGGGTCGAAAAACTCGCCGCATCTGGAAAATGCAGCCACTTCGGATGAGTAAACCATGGGGAAAAGCACAAAAGAGACCATCGTTTGGGCGACGGTCTCTTTTGTATGACTGCTGCGTGGTGGCCTACGCCAGCACGCTGTTTGCCCGCACAGCGGGTTACGGCTGGGTTGTCGGCTGCGGATCCGGGCCGATAAACGACTTTGGATCCAACAAAAACGGCTGGTTGGCCGGCAGGAAGATGGTCTGCACGCCAGGCGCACAGCTTTTCGATATACCGAAACGTCAGCAGGTTCGGGTTGTTGCGCAGTTGCGCGGCGATCAGCGAGAGCGACTCCGCTTCTGCCTTTGCGCGAATGACCTGTGATTCCGCTTCGCCTTTGGCCGAAGTAACTGCGGCGTCGGCGCGGCCCTGCGCTGCGACGCGCACACGCTCAGCTTCCTGCCGCTCCTGCTCAACCAGAAACCGCGCGCGCTCGGCATTCTGCTGCGCGACCTGCTTCTCTTCAATCGACTTGGCATACTCCGCGTTAAACGTGACGTTGCGCAGCAACAGCGATTCGAGTGTCAGCCCGTTTTTGGCCAGCACGGTGCGCAGTTCGTCCTCGATCTGCTTTTGCAGCACTTCGCGTTTGGTGCTGTAGACCTCTTCAACTTTGTAGGAAGCGGCCCGGTTGTAGATGATGCTGCGCGTTTGCGGGCGCACCAGCACTTCCTTCCAGTTGTCATCCGCGAAGCCGAAACGTTCAAACAGGCTGATCAGCTGGGCCGGGTCGATGCGATAGGTCACGCTGGCGTCGATAAAGACCTCCTGGCCGTCGCTGGTGCGGGCGGTCACGCTGTCATCGCCCTTGATCTCACCCTCACTTGCTGTTTTGGACATCGTGTAGGTTTCCTGCCCGACGCTGTAGCGTTTGACGCTCTCGACAAAAGGCACGACGAAGTGCACGCCCGGCTCCAGCGTCGGCAGGCGCACGCCGGTAAAGCTGTTCTTGACCAGCCCGCGCTCGTTCTGCGCGATGGTCACCAGGCCGGTGGCCACCATGTTGAGCGCCAACCCGGCGACCACCAGCGCGATCACACCGCCCGTGCGCACTTTGGTCTGCATGCCTTTGGCGCGCTGTTGCGCCACGTAAAAGACATACAGAATCGCAAGCGCGATCAAACCCCAACCGGCTAACCCAAGTATCTGAAATCCCATGCTGTGTACTCCTACTCGCGCACCCAAAACTTGGTTTGTTTGACGGCGAAATCGCTAACTCTCCGCTCCGCGGGGGGTAGCGATTTCGCCAGACTTACAAACCACCTTTTTTGTGCATTGGCTTGAACAGGTGTGCGACCGTCTAGGCGGATTCACCCAGATCGCAACGATTCGTGATGCTGAGCCTCGCTTTTGCCGCCTAAACGCCGTAAACACCTGCGTTATCTGAAACTGGCATCAATAGTCTCATGCCCTGCGGCCAAACCGTGACGGCATCCTGACGCTACAGCGACAGCGATTGCTGTCATAGTTACTTTGTAGCTGTCAGGATACACCCAAAGTATCGCAACAATTGCGATAGTGTGTGAACTAAAATCTATTTGTGGTCAAGGTGGATCGTACCCCAATAACTACCGAGCCGGTGGCGTCAAAGCGTGGGCTTGCGCAACTTGCCCTGCGTGGGACGGTTTGGTCCATTCTTGGCAACTATGGCGAGCAGCTGATCGGCTTTGTCAGCACGCTCATTTTTACCAATGTGCTCGACATCGAAGTGTTTGGCTTGCTGGCGATCGCGCTGCCCTGGATCGGCTACTTGAACATCCGCTCAAAACTTGGGCTGAATTACGCGGTCACTGCGCAGAGCGAGACCACGCCTGAGCTCCTAGGCACATATTTTGTGCTCGATGTTGGCGCCGGATTGTTAAGCCTGTTCTTAACAGGCGGCGTGGCGCTGATTTTGCAGTCGACGGGCTTTTTCAACCCGATCGTCACCCAGATCATGATCGCGCTGACGCTGGCGGAGGCCATTGCCACGCTGGCCTCGCCGTATGCCATTGCATTGGAGCGCGAAATGCAGCTGAGCCGTGTGTCGCTCAACAAGCTGCTGGTTGCGCTGGTGGCCTATGGCATTGGCCTGGCGCTGGCATTGGCCGGTTTTGGCATTGTCAGCCAGATCGCGCTCAACGTGGTTGCGTATCTGCTGGCAGCCGTCGGTGTCGTCATCTTGTGCCGGTGGCGGCTCCCCGCCATTTTTGCCATGCGCTGGCGATTTGACCGCGCGCTGGCGAAAACACTACTGCGCACCGGTGTTGTGAGCGGGCTTGCACTGGCAGTGACCCATTTTGTCAGCACCTTTGACTATGTCTTGATTGGCGCGTTTGTTTCAACCGAGGCGGCCGCGTTTTACGAGCGCGCCTTTCGCATCGCGAGCTGGCCGCAGGTGCTGGTGACGCTGGTTGTGGCGCGCGCCGGGTATCTCACGTTTGTGCGGGTCAAAGACGATCCGCCAAGGCTGGCGCACGCCGTTCGGCTGTGTCTGTGGGCCTTGTTGACCTTTGGCACGCCGATGATGCTGATGTTGGTGTTTGGCGCGCCGAATATTGTGCGCGGCTTTTATGGCGAGCGCTATTTTGAGAGCGTGCGGTATGTGCGGTTTTTGGGCGTGGTGACGTTTTGCTGGTCGTTCATCAACGTCGGGCTTTGGCTGGCGGTGGCGTTGGGCAGCCCGCATCGCAGCCTGACTGTCGGGCTGGTGCAGGCCGGCATCTTGCTGGTGACTGGGCTGGTGTTGACGTCGCAGTTTGGCGTGATGGGCACGCTGGCCGCCGTCGCCCTTGCGATGCTGGCAGGCTGTGCGCTGAGCCTGCTATATGCCCATCGCATCACACAGCTGCGCTGGTCGGAGACCTATCTCCGCCCGATCGTGGCGACGGTGCTGTGCGCAGCAGCGCTGTGGGCGCTCATCCAGTTGCCGTTGTATGCCTCGAATGAGATGGCCGCAGTGCCGGCTGGCATCCCCCCGCGCGTGTATTGGCTGGGCCGGGCGGCGATCGTCGGTGTTTCAGCCTATGTCGTGTATTTAGGCCTGGTCGTTGCGATGCAACCCATCGAAATGCGCGAGCGTATTGGCTATTTGCGCTCTGTGTGGCGAAATGCCGCGTAGGCGCTGGAAATTTTCTACAAAAGAGTCGATCTTATGGATAACGCAATTGACAAAACCATCGAAGACGTCACGACATACTGGGATCGGCGTCCCTGCAACATTCGGCACTCGACCGCAGAGATTGGCACCCGCCAGTATTTCGACGAGGTCGAGGCGCGCAAGTATTTTGTCGAACCGCACATACCCGGGTTTGCGCAGTTTGAACGCTGGGCGGGCAAGCGCGTGCTCGAAATTGGTTGCGGGTTAGGCACCGATACGATGAACTTTGCGCGCGCGGGCGCGCAGGTGACCGCTGTCGATCTCTCAGAAAAATCGATTGATCTGGCCCGCAAACGGGCGCAGGTGCTCGGGCTTCAAGACGCGATTCGTTTTGCGCAGGCCGATGCCGAGCATCTCACCGATGTCATTGCGCCAGAACCGTTTGATCTTGTCTATTCGTTTGGCGTGATTCACCACACCCCGCACCCGCAGCGCGTGCTCGATCTGGTGCCGGCGTACATGCGCGCAGGATCGGAGTTTCGCCTGATGATGTATGCCCGCAACTCATGGAAAGACATCATGATTGAATCCGGGTTCGATCAGCCCGAGGCGCAATCCGGGTGCCCGTTTGCGTTCACCTACACACAGGACGAAATGCGCGCGATGCTGTCGGCGTTTAACGTCGTGGAGATTCGGCAGGACCATATCTTTCCGTATGTGATCGAAAAGGTACATCAAATACGAGTATGAATTTCAGGACTGGTTTAAGGCCATGCCGAAAGCGATGTTCCGCGCGCTTGAACAGCGGCTGGGTTGGCACATGCTGGTCACCAGCACACTCAAGTAATCATGCAACAGTTCAAAACCGTCTCCGTGATTGGGTTGGGCAAACTCGGCGCCAGCATGACCGCGTCGATCGCCAGCCGCGGCATCGATGTCATCGGTGTCGACATCAGCCGCCGCTCGGTCGACGCGGTCAACGCCGGCCAGGCGCCGGTGCATGAGACCGACCTGCAAAAGTACATCGCCGAGAACAAACAGCATATTCGCGCCACGGTCGATCACGCCGATGCCGTGCTCAACAGCGATGTGTCGTTTGTGATTGTGCCGACGCCGAGCGACGAGCGCGGCGCTTTCAGCTTGCGCTACGCCGTGCACGCCTTCCGCGAGATGGGCAAGGCGCTCAGGCAAAAGCCGGGCTATCACGTGGTGGTGATGACCAGCACCGTGCTGCCCGGATCGACGCGCTACGGGCTGGTGCCGGTGCTCGAAGCCGCCTCCGGCAAAGTGTGCGGGCGCGATTTTGGCGTGTGCTACAGCCCGGAGTTCATCGCGCTGGGCAGCGTGATTCGTGACTTTTTGAACCCGGATTTCAACCTGATCGGCGAGTTCGACGAAAAGTCTGGCGCACTGCTGGAAGAGCTGTATAGCCGCGTCATGCTCAACAAGGCGCCGGCGCGCCGCATGTCGATCGAAAATGCCGAGCTCACCAAAGTGGCGCTCAACACCTATGTCACCACGAAGATCACGTTTGCGAACATGCTGGCCGATATCTGCCAGCGCATCCCGGGCGGCGATATCGACGTCGTTAGCAACGCGCTCGGCCTCGATACGCGCATTGGCCGCAAATATCTGACCGGCGCGCTGGGCTATGGCGGTCCCTGCTTCCCGCGCGACAACGTGGCGCTGAGCTTTTTTGCGCGCGCGGTCGGCGCCGAGGCCTCGCTGGCTGAGACGACCGACCAGATGAACCGCTCGCTGGCCGAACGAGTGGTTGAACAGCTGCGCGCGGATATCCCGGCCACGGCCACCGTCGCGGTGCTTGGGCTGAGCTATAAACCGGCCTCCGTTGTGGTGGAAGAGTCGCAGGGCATCTACCTGGCCAAGGCCCTGTCGAAAGCCGGTTTGCGCGTGCTGGGATATGACCCGCTGGCGAACGACGCTGCGCGCCAGGAGCTGCAATACTCCGGGTTGGTGTTTGATTCGCTGAGCGACTGCCTGGATCAGGCCGATGTCGTGATTGTGGCCAACCCAGATCCGGCATTTAAGTCGCTGGTTGCGGCGGATTTCAAACCCGGCGCGCGCGTGGTCGACTTCTGGCGGATCTTGTCCGACGCGTTGAGCGACCAACAGACGGTGCGCTACACGCCCTATGGCCGCAGCCAGCACGCGGATGAACACGCGGCGGTGCTGCGCGCGTTGTGGGAGCAACCTCTGGACTAACCCCATGCGCGTCCTGTTTCTGAACCACAACTATCGCTATATGGCGACGTTTAACCGCGCCCGGCCGATGGCCGAGGCGCTGGCAAAACGCGGCCATGACTGCACGGTGCTGACGGTGTCGCCTACCCGGCGCTGGACACCGGTGTGGAGCGTTGCGAACGGCATTCGCATCGGCGAGATGCCAAACTTTGGCCAGAACAACAGCGGCGAAGGCTATGGCCCGATCGACAACCTGCGCCGGATCGGACACACGCTGCGGCATCGCTATGACGTGGTGCACATGCTCGATCACAAACCCAATGCCTCGTTTGGCGGCGTGGTCGGCCGCCTGCGCGGCGCGACGCTGATCGGCGATTGGGTGGATTGGTGGGGTGGTGTAGGCGGCATCAACGATGTGCCAAAACGGCGCGTGCCGGCGGTCGGCGCGTTTGAGAACTGGTGGGAAGTGCGCACCAAGAGGATGGCAGACGGCGTGGTGACGATCAGCACGGTGCTGCGCGATCGCGCGCGCGCGGCGGGTATTCCGGAGGCGCGCATCCTGTATCTGCCAAACGGCACCGAGCCGCATGCGATCAAACCCATGCCGATGGCCGAGGCGCGCCGGTTGCATGGATTGCCCGAGGACCGGCACTACATCGGGTTTTTGGGCATGTCGATGAATGACCTCAAGATCGTGGTGCATGCGATGCGCGAAGTGCCGGATCTGTGGCTGATGGCGATTGGCAAACCCAGCTCAGGCATCCTCGATGAAGCGCGCGCCTGCGGTGTGGCCGATCGGCTCTGGCAGACTGGTTTTGTGTCGGATGACAAATTGAGCGAGTATTTTGGGGTTGCGACAGTGTGCGGTTTGCCGCTGTTTGATACCCAATCGAACCGCGGACGCATGCCAGGCAAGCTCATGTACTATCTTGCGGCCGGCCGTCCGACGATCGCCAGCCCGGTCAGCGATGCCGTCATGATTCTGACCAACAGCAACGCCGGTGTGATCGCAGAGAACGACGCCTTTGGCGTGACGATCCGCGCGTTGCTGGACGATCCGGCGCGTTGCGCGGCGCTTGGCGCGAATGCGCGCTTCGCTGCCGAGAACGTCTATGCCTGGGATAAACAGATTGTCTCGCTTGAGACCTTCTACAACGACCGGATGCGGCCAACTGCGCGGCAAACTGAAAGACTAAAGATGCTTTAACTAGTAGTCTGTCAAAGCAAAGTTTACCTTTGGCCGAATTCACCATCCCCGCGCGGAGCGCGGGATGGTGAATTCGGCACCTAAAATGTTTGCTTTGACGCACTACGAGTGCGGCGATGCGGACATCGCCCAAACACCTACGAACATACAAATCGATTGGAGAAACCTATGAGCAACGCAACTACACCTTCAATTTCAGCGGCGCCTTCAACCCCGGAGCACGATCTGGTGCTCGTCACCGGCGCGGGCGGATTTATCGGCGGCCATCTTGTCGCCGATCTGGCGCGTCAGGGCTACAAGCGCATCCGCGCGGTCGATCAAAAGCCGCTTGCCGAGTGGTATCAGACCACGCCCGGCGTCGAGAATCTTGTGCTCGATCTGAGCGAGAAGGCCGCGTGTTTCGACGCCAGTGCCGGCGCGTATGACATCTATAACCTGGCCGCCGACATGGGCGGCATGGGGTTTATTGAAAACAACAAGGCCTTGTGCATGTTGTCTGTGCTGGTCAACACGCACATGCTGATGGCGGCGCGCGAACAGGGCGCAAAGCGCTTTTTCTACTCGTCCTCGGCCTGCGTCTACAACGCCGACAAGCAAAAAGACGCCGATGTGACCGCGCTCAAAGAGGACGATGCGTATCCGGCGCTGCCAGAAGACGGCTATGGTTGGGAGAAGCTCTTTAGCGAGCGCATGTGCCGCCATTTTCGCGAAGACTTTGGCCTGCACACGCGCATGGCGCGCTATCACAACGTGTATGGCCCGAACGGCACGTATGCCGGCGGCCGCGAGAAGGCGCCCGCCGCGATCTGCCGCAAGGTCATCGAAGCCAAACAGAGTGGCAAACATGAGATCGAAATCTGGGGCGATGGCGAGCAGACGCGCAGCTTCATGTATGTCGATGACTGCGTCAAAGGCACGCAACTGCTTATGAACAGCGACATCGCGGACCCGCTCAATGTGGGCAGCAGCCAGCTGGTCACGATCAATCAGCTGGTCGATATCGCTGAAAACATCGCGGGCATTCGACTCAAGCGCAACTACAACCTGAGCGCGCCAAAAGGCGTGCGCGGACGCAACAGCGACAACACGCAGATTCTGGCGCGGCTGGGCTGGGAACCGCGCATTCGGCTGGAAGACGGCCTCGAACGCACCTATCGCTGGATCCACGAGCAGCTCACGCAGCCGGTCACACATCATGTTTAACAAGATCGCCGATGTCTCCCGGCGCGCCAACACGTTCGCGCGGATCCTGGCCGAGCCCGGTTTGTATCGGCTCTGGAAAGACGGCGGCATTCCGCTCACGTATCTTGAGCTAAAGCAACCTTGGATCAAGGCGCTGAACATCAAAACCGTCCTGGATGTCGGCGCAAACGCCGGCGCGTTTGCGACAACGGTGCATGCGCTGTTTCCAGATGCAACCGTGCATGCGTTTGAGCCGTTGCCCGACGTATACGCCGCGCTCAAACAGCGCGCCAGCAGCCTGAGCCGCTTGCGCGTGCACAATCTCGGGTTGGGCGAGCAGGACGGCGAGCTGGTGTTCCACCGCACGCAGCAGGACGTGTCGTCGTCGTTTTTGCAGCCGGGTGCGACGTTCGAGCGGCTGTCGGGGATCACGTCAGAGACCGACGACATTCGGGTGGCCGTGCGCGCGCTCGACTCGGTTGCGGCTGAGCAAAAATTTGAAGGGCCGCTGTTTGTAAAACTCGATGTGCAGGGCTATGAAGACCGCGTCATTCGCGGCGGCGGGGAAACGCTCAAACGCACCGCGCTGTTGCTGGCTGAGACCTCGGCCGTGCCGCAATATGGCGGGGCAGCGACGTTCGCGCAACTGGTGGCCATGCTCGACGCAATGAATTTCGACTACGGCGGCACGATCGAACGCGTGGTGACGCATCCAACGGGCCGCATCGTTTCCGAAGACGCGCTATTCGTGAATCGCGCGCTGGTCGCGCCGATGTAGCGGGAATCTTGCGTGTGAATGGTCCGATGCTTTGTCATCGGCGTGTAATGTGGCGCAGAGCGGTGACATACCACGGCTGCCAATAGCGAGTTGGAAACACGGAGCGGCGTCATCTCGACGCGCAGCGGAGAGATCTCGTCCGCGAAAGCATTTGACGCGCTTCCGCATACGGGATTTCTCAGCTTCGCGTCGAAATGACATCGCGAAAGAAAGCGCTTGTTGCTAACACGGTACTCACGCCGCGATGCGGATCATGTCGTTGGCGATCACGCACTGGGTGAACCCTTGCGCGGAGGCCCAGGCCTGCACGACCGCGAGGGTTGGATAGCCGCTTTCACCGGTGAACAACCGAGCGTCATCGATCAAAATTACATGCCGCAGTTTGAGCGGGTGCGCTTCGATGTGGCGCAGCTCGCGCCAGATCGGCGTGTCTTCGATGCCGCGGCCGGTCGTCGATCCGGAATAGTGGCCATCGAGCCAGAACATGGCCGGGGTTGTGATTCTGCCCAACAGCACGCCCAGCGCCTCGCCGCTGTCGCCTTGCAGCAGCGTGAATTTTGGCTGGTTCTTGAAGCGCGCGACGGCGTCGGTGTAAAGCTGTTCGCTGAGCTCAATCGAGTACAGCTGGTCGAAGAACTCAGCCACTGCGGCCAACATATCGCCACGAAAAGTGCCAGTTTCGATAAACGTTTTGATGCCGCTGGTTTGCGCGAGCTGTCGAATCACATCGCGTTTGTACTGCGGCGAGCGAATCGATTTCTCAATGCGGTATTTGCGCCAAGCAGCCAGGACGTTTTTAAACGGCGGGACGGCAACGACGACGCGTTCAATCGAGGGTGGAAGCACGGCGCGAGTATATCGTTATTGTTGCAAGGTCGCATCAAACTTTTGCGGGAAGCACCAGGCCCGGGCGCGCGCCCGGGCCTGGTAGATTGAGCTGCGGTTATTCCTCAAGCGCCATTGGCGACTCAAGTGGCGTCGTCTCGCCGCAGGTGCTGACGGCGAACGAATCGTAGTCAACCGTGGTTTGCGGCGGGCCAAACTCGGTGATCAAGTCGAACCCGACCTGCTGCTGGCTCGACCAGTCCAGCGTGTAGCTGCCGACCAGCTTCCACTTGCTGTTGGGTTCGCGCATGAACGCCAGGAAGTGATCGCCAGCGCGCACGATGCGCAACTTCAAGGTGGTGGCGTATGTGGTGAGAAAGCCGCCGTCCAGGCGGAAGTTTTCGCCGTCCTGGGCTGCGAAGATCACGCCCGGACCAAAGAGGCCAAGCCCGCGTTCGAGTCGCAAGAAGCGCGTGCTGTCAACCCACACGACAAGCCCACCGCCGTGATAGTCGTTGGTCGGCGTGGTGCTGATCGTGGTTTCAACGACATAGTCGTCGCTGCTCAGCGGGCGCAACAGCCGCGCGCCGTTGAGCGAAGTGCCGGCCAGGTTGTTGTCACCTGTGGCCAAGGTGCTCAGCCGCAAGAAGCCGTGGCGGGCCTGAAGCGAAAGTGTTACGTCTGCGTTTGGATCGGTGTAGGTCCAACCCGGTTTCAGTTGCGCCCGATTGAAATTGTCGCGAAAGACAGTTTTGCAACCAAGATCTTGTGATGCACTTGTCGCGTGTGTCGGTTGTGCAACAGCAAGTGTTAATGATGCGAAGAGTGACGCTGAGATTAGTTTGTGAATGGTGTTTGGATTCATAAGGGTTGAAGGTGCTCCACTTCTTTGGTCGTGGCCCCATAGGTAATCCGCACTATGCAATTGACTTGTACAAGCGTTGATCTGATCCGTCGTGTCGACCCTGTTAGGTCGATCAATCGAGTGCTGGAAGGCGCGGCGGTAAGCGCACCGCGCAGCCGAATTTGCCACAGCGGGCTTTTAGGCTGTTTACGCCTTGTCCATGAATTCGGATATCTTCGTGGCTGCTTCTGTTGGCGAAAGGTTCTGGTTATCGATGCTTAAATCGTATCGACCCAGCTGCGCCATCTGGGCATAGAGCATGGTTACCTCGCGATCAGTCAACCATTGGCCACGGGATTGATTGCGCTGCAGACAGGTCGATTCAGGAGGCATAAGTCGAACGACCAACGGCCGAACTTCTGGCCAGGTCGTCCAGTATTGATCCAGCGAGTATGGCCACAGGAAGTCGAGGATGACGACGTCGCATCCGTAGGCCATGAACTGCTTACCGAGATAGCATGCATTGCCGATTCCAAGCATGGCCTGACGAACACCTTCATCACTAACCCACGGTGCAATGTGCGGTTTGCGAAGCATCCAACGGAGCAAATCGACATCAATGAGCGCGCATGATGGGCGCAAGGCGATGAGGGCTTCACCAACCGTGTTCTTGCCAGCGGCAGGCGGTCCAGTCAGTATGACGACAGTCATATCCCGTCAATTGTCGCGGACGCGCTCGTAAATCGGGAAGCGTAAACCCATCATGGGCTTTGCTGACCATTCTGAATCGGTTGCAGTACGCCGACTTCGTAATCGGCGCATGGCTCAAGACCTGCCTGAGCCATGCCAGCCGCTCTCACTCCACCCGCAGCGTATACGTCGCCTGCTCGGTCGTCACCTGCGTGAGCGGGCTGATCGCGACGATGACTTCGCGGATGCCGCCGGCGCGCGCAAGATCAATCTCCATGCTGCCGACACCGTTTTGCACCGGGATGCGCTGCAGCTCCGTGCTGTTGTCACGCTTCTTAATAATTAGCTGCACCGCCCAGTTTTGCGGCAGCGTGTTGTCCAGATTGACAAAGCCCTGGCTGTCCCAACCCGTGCCCGCGCCGTCGTCGGCGTAGTTGATCTCGGGCACCTCGATGTCGTCGATCGCCAGACCTTCGCGGTTGACACCGGCGTCGGTCACCATTTCAAACCGCACTTGTACTTTTTTGCCGGCATACTCGCTCAGATCGGCCTGCTCGTTGATCCAGCGCGGCGGCGCCTCTTTGTCGGTTGTGCCCGATGAGCCGTTCCAGCCGCAACCGAGGTTAGCGTTCTGTGGGTTCTCCGTCGTGCAGGTTTTTGACTGCAGCAGCTTCCAGGTCGCGCCGCCATCGGTGCTGACGCTGACATAGGCATAGTCGTAGTCGCGCTCCAGCCGATACCAGGCCTTGAATTTGAGCGTGGCTTTCTGGACGCTGGTCAGATCTACCTCGCGCGTCAGCCGCGGGTTGCTGACATCGCCGCGGTTCGACCACCAGAAGCGTGTGTCGTTGCCGGTCATGGGCAGGAGGCGCGCGGTGCTGGCGCCGCTAAAGTTCACGGTCACCTTTTTGGTGCCGCGCAGTTTCACATAGTGCGTGCCGAACTGTCCAAGCGTGTCATCGACATTGAGCGGCAGATCGTCCGGGCCGTATTCGCCGCGCGCGGCCATCACCGGCACATCGATGCTGCTGTAGTGATAGCGCTTGCCGTTTGGCTCGATCTTCGACTGGTTCATGTAGTTGGCGACGACCCAGTCGGTAAAGAGCGCTTCAAACGTATACGGCGCGTTGGTGTCCGGGTCTTTCAACCCGGCTTCGTTGATCACGCTAATAAAGGCCTGCTCGCTGCGCTCCGGTGAACGCGCCAGCTTCTGGATCATCTCTTCGCCAAAGCGGTCATACAAATACGACCAGAACAAATAGCCCGCGCCATAGTGCGCGCTGTTGCCGCCGGCCGAGCCTTCGCCCCAGGTGTTGAGCTGTGTTTCAGGGGTCGCGGCAAATTCAAACGGCGTGCCGATGCTGCCGCCATAGCCGTTTAGCCGTTCCGCAAACTGCGCGGCGCCCTCTTCGAGCCACAGATCCGGCGCGTGCACGTTGTTGAACGAGATCATGTGTTGAAACTCATGCGCCATCGTGCTCATGTAGCTGTCGCTGCCGGGCTCGCTGCCGTTGTATCCAGGCGCGGCGTGCATGACAAATACCTGGCCCTGATTCGAATCGCTGCGCACGGCCTTGGGGTAGCTGTCGGGCGACGAGAAATAGCCGCCGACCGACTTGCCCACGCCCTGCGCGTGCACGATGTGAATATGGTTGTCGCAATCCACGCCGGGTTGTGCTTCGCTGCCAAAGAACTTGCGGGTGGTCGGATAGATGCCTTTTTGGAAATCGTCGGCCGCGGCCTTCAGGTCTTTCTGGTTGATCTTGACCGGGTCCGGATCCAATTGCAGCCACATGTAGACGTTTTCGGTTTTGTACGCCAAGCGGGCTTCGATTTCAAATTGTTCGTTGTTGTCCTGGTTGCTGAGCGTGAATTTGCGCGTGACACCGGATTCCAGGTTGCCCTCGGTCGAGCAGTCGACCTTGGCGTCGGCGAGCTTGACGCCCTTGAAGCGCACGGCCAGATCCGGCAAGTTTTCGCGTGGCATGACTGCGTTGATCGCGTTCGTTAGATTTTCCGCGGCTGATGACGGCGGCGCGCCGGCGGTTGTTCTGCCTGCTGGGCCGGGCTGGTTGCGGTCGCATCCTGGCCGGGGACAATGATGGCCGGGTCCACAGTGGACAGCGGCACCTCTGTGGCGTCGGCAACTTCAGGTGTTTCATCGCCAATCGATGGAAGGTCATTGATGAGAGACGGCTCGGCGTTGCGGAGAAAAAGATAGGTTCCGCCGGCTGCGACTGCGCACAGGCAGCACAACACAAATAGCAGCCCGCCGATCAGGGCGATGAGGGTATTTCGCTTCATAACCTCTCTAGTCTAGTTGATTCGGCGCGCATCGAGATCAATCTAAATGCCCAGTGAGTGGGCACTTCGGTCTAGGCTTGTGGTCAAAAGCCCTAGCGAGAAATCCCTGCACCCGCATTGTTTGCCGAAGCGACGGCGCTTTGCACAGGAGAGGCTGGGAGAGGTAGCCGGAGAATGCACTATCTCCGGTTAATCTTTGATGATCGACCTCGCGAGTCTGACACACCTGTCAGGAACTGTCAGGTACGAACGCACGCGTCCGCCACATACTGGGATGCATGACACCACCCATGCGCGCCGACCCCTCACTCATGGATGCCGAATCGCTGCGATTTGCGCGGTTGGGTGATGACGCCGCTGGCCTGGCCGCGTCGCTGCAGCGACAGTGGCTCCGGCTGGATGCTGGCTGGGTCGGCTTTGCGCGCGGCGATATCGACACATCGTTTGCCGTTGCCGGCGCTGAACTGACCCGCGCCGCTGCGATGTTCGCGCAAATTCAACAGGCCTTGCAGTTGTGCGAAACGCACTTTCGATATTGCGATGGGCTGGCGGCGACCGCGATGGACACCGCTTCGCCGATGACGGCGCAGCTGTCGAATGGCGCCGCCGCCCCGTCGTCGCAGCCTGATGGGGCGCTTTCGCCCCCCGCGATACAGATGGCACGCGACGCGGGCGTCGCGCGTGAATCCGATGGCCGCGATCGCATCCCCGTCAATCCGGCGCCGAACGCCTATCAGGCACCGCTTTCGGTCAACGAAGTGATTGTGCTGGACACGGGCGCCATCCGGGTGGGTGTCTCTGACGGCGGCGGTGGCAGCGCGGCGCTGTCGAGTGGCACGTTATCACTCGAACGGCCGCGCGGCCTCGGGGACTCGGCCGCGCTCGTGCTGCACACCCACGGGGCCGGCGACATCACGCTGGGGGCGTTGTCGCTCACGGACTCAGGCGCGCGCTTTGCGCCGAACCCGGCCAATCACGAGCGCACACAACAGCTGCCCGATGGACGCTGGATCATCACACGCATGACCACCCTGCTCGGCGCCGCCGATCCGGTCAATGCCTATATCGGCAATTTCGGACAGCGCTGCGAAAGCGCCACATTTCAGGTTGAGATTTACGACGCGCGCGGCAATGCGCTCTCAAGCGAAAACATCACTGCGCGGGTGTATCAGCCGAAGCTCAGTGCGCTGGATCAAGTTGGCATCCCAGAACGACGTGGGCCGGTGTCTGACGCGGTTTTGCCCGGGGCAGCGTAAAACAGCAATTCTCAAACCCAAAAAAGGCGCCACAGATTACACAGAAAATTTGGCTGTTCCGGCGAAAGCGTGCTCAACTTGCCGGCTGTGCCCAAAATGCCGAGAAAGCTATTGGCCTACGCGCCAAGTCCCTGCAAACAGCTCGCTTTCGCCGGAAGAGCCGATTTTCTGTGTAATCTGTGAAATCTGTGGCGCCTTTTTCTGAATGCATATGGCCCGTGCCGAATGCGATCAGCCTTTGCGCACGGTCGCACCGAGCTGGCGTTCGATCTGGTTGATGATCTTGGCGCGCAGTTTTTCAACCTCGGCTTCGCTGAGCGTTTTGTCGACGCCCTGATACGTGATGGTGTAGGCCAGGCTCTTTTTGCCCGCGCCAATCTGCTCACCGCGGTAGACGTCGAACAGCGTGGCATCGGAGACGCTCTTGCCGCCGATCGTGCGAATCACGCGGTCGATGTCCGCGGCTTTGACATCGTCGTTGACCACGATGGCCAGATCTTCGACCACGGCGGGCACACGCGGCACATCGCGGATCAGCTTGTCTTGCTCAGCCGCGCTGCGCAGCGCGGCCATGTCGAATTCGGCGATCAGGATCGGCTGTTCCGCCGGAAGATCCAGCGCGAGTTGCGCGCGCACACGCGGGTGCAGTTCGCCAAAGATGCCGATCTGCGTCTCGCCCGAGCGCACCGCAGCGGCGCGGCCCGGTTGCAGGCTGGGATGCACGACCGCGGCAAAGTTCACTGCCGGCACGCGCAGGCCATCGAGCAGCGTTTCGACCACGCCCTTGGCGTCAAAAAAGCCAAGCGCCGGGATATCGCTGGCGCGCTTCTGCCAGGTGGTGAGCTGAGATTGTCCGGTCAGCACAAACGCCAGCCGGCTCTGCTCGTCGATGCCTTCGACCTTGTTGACCGCGGCATCGCCTTCGCCGCGCAGATAAACGCTGCCAATTTCAAAGAGGGCAACGCGACTGTGATGCCGCACATTGCCCTGCAACGATTCAAGCAGCCCGCTCAGCAGCGTGTGGCGCATGGCGGTGCGGTCCGGGTTGATCGGGTTGACCACTTCGATATACGGCCGGTCGTCGGACGGCGTGCCGGGTTCGTATAGTTTCGCTTCGGCGCTGGCCGTGGTCATGCGATAGCTGATGATCTCGGTCAGCCCGGCTGTCACCAGCAGGTCTTTCGCGGCGTCCTCGAAATCGAGTTCCGGGTTGCCCGGCGCGGCGGCCATCTCGTCGTCCATCAGCGTGGTCGGCAGCGAGTCGAGGCCGTAGATGCGGGCGATCTCCTCGGTCAGGTCGTGCTCGCCCTCAATGTCAAGGCGGTGCGGCGGCGCGGTAACGCGCAGTAGGGGCGAGGCATGCCGGGCGCCCTCCGCATGCCTCGCCTCTACCGTGAACTCCAACGCCTCCAAAATGCGCACCATATCGGCCACCGGGATCGGCATGCCGACGATGCGCGTGACATACGCCGGATCCAGATCAACCGTGACCGGCGCGAGCGGGGCGCGGGTAGACATCGAGCAGACCGGTGCTGATGACGCCGCCGGCATATGTGTGCAGCAGATGCAGGGCGCGTTTCTGCGCCAGCATGGCCAGCTCCGGGTGCACGCCGCGCGCAAAGCGATACGAAGCCTCGCTGCTGAAGTTGTGAAAGCGCGCGGTGCGGCGGATGCCGGTTTGCTGCCAGGCCGCGACTTCGAGCAGCACGTCTTTGGTGCTGTCCTTGACCTCGCTGGTTTCGCCGCCCATCACACCGGCCACGCTGAGCGCGCCGAGTTCGTCGCACACCAGCATGTCGGCCGGTTGCATCTCGCGCACCTTGCCGTCCAGCGTGGTCAGCTTTTCGCCGGCATGCGGCAGCCGTGTGATGACTGTCTTTTTGCCGCTTGGGCCGACGCGAATGGCGTCGAAGTCAAAGGTGTGCGTGGGATGGCCGAGCTCGAACATCACATAGTTCGAGATGTCGACGATGTTGTTGATCGGGCGCTGGCCCATCAGCTTGAGCCGGTGCTGCATAAAAAAGGGCGACGGCCGCTGCGTCATGCCTCTTGATCAGACCGGCGGTAAAGCGCGGGTTGAGATCGGCATCTTCGATCTTGATTGCAACTTCGCTGTCGATCGGCGCGCCGGTCGCGCTGAACGACATGTCGGGGTAGCGCAGCGTTTGGCCGGTCAGCGCGGCCACTTCGCGCGCGACGCCAATGATGCTGGCGCAGCGCGTCGGTGTTTGGCAGGATCGCCACTTCGAGCACGGCGTCGCCCAGATAGTCGACCAGCGGCGCGCCGACAGGCGCGTCGTCCGGCAAAATAATGATGCCATCGCTCTCATCGCTGATGCCCAGCTCTTTCTCGCTGCACACCATGCTGTCGTTCTTGATGCCGCGCAGCGTGGCTTTTTTGAGCGTGACGAGGACTTTCTCTTCTTTGTGGCCGTCATACAACCGCGCGCCCACGCGCGCCAGCACGACAATCTGGCCGGCATCGCCGGGTTTGAGGTTCGGCGCGCCGGTGACCACGGTGATTTCGCGGCCTTCGCCATAGTCGAGTTTGACCAGCAGCAGCCGGTCGGCATTGGGGTGGCGTTCGACATGCAGCACCTGGCGACAAAGATCTTGTCGCGGTCCCACACCACTGCGGCGCCGGGCAGGCCGATGTATTCAATGTTCTCGACTTCAAGACCGGCCACCGTCAGCTTTTCGGCCAGTTCGGCCGGCGGTAGAGTGACATCGACATATTCTTTGAGCCAGGAAAGTGGTACACGCATAAGCGGGACCGATTCTATCGCGATGGCAGCGTTCTCAGAAGGTGGGCGCAGCGCGGCGTTGCCGGTTCCGGAAAGCGCGAGGCGCGAATGCTTAGTGCCCGGGAAGCATTTGCGCCGCCATGCTGTATTATTTCGCGAAGGTGAACTATGACGAAGCAGGAACGGTTTGCAATCGGCATTGATCTGGGCGGCACAAAGATTCTGGCCGCGGTTGTCGATGCGCAGGGCAAGGTGATCGGCAAGGCGAAGAAAGCCACACATGCCGACAAGGGCCCGGATGAAGTGATCGAGCGCATCAGCAAAGCCATGGATGAGGCACTGGACGATGCGCAACTTCCAAAAAGAGCATCAGCGCCATCGGCATCGGCGTGCCCGGCATTTTTGACGCCAAGACCGGCGTGGTGATCGACATCACCAACATCCAGGGCTTCAAAAACATCGAGATTGGCAAGACCCTGCGCAAATGGCACAATGTCCCGGTCGCGATGTCGAACGATGTGCGCGTGGCCGCGATCGGCGAGCACCGCATGGGCGCGGGCAAAGGCATGCAGAACCTGATCGCGGTGTTTGTCGGCACCGGCATCGGCGGCGGCATTATTTTGAACGGCCAGGTGTATTCCGGTCGCGCGGCAGCGCGGGGGAAGTCGGCCACATGGTGACCATGGCCGACGGTCCGTTTGCGGTTGGCGGCGGCGTGCGCGGCGGCATCGAGGCGCTGGCCAGCCGCAGCGCGATTGAGCGCGAACTGCGCGCTGGGATCGCCGCCGGCCGCAAGACCGTGCTGCCCGAGCTGATGAACGAGAAAGACGGCGCGCTGACCAGCAGCGTGCTGGCCAAAGCCGTGGCCAAGAACGACCCGCTGACGGTCGAAACGCTGCGGCATGCCGCGCATTATCTCGGTTTGCATGCCGCCACGTTGCTCAACGCGTTTGACCCGCAAATGCTGATCTACGGTGGCGGTGTGATCGAAGGCCTGGGCGAATGGATGGTCTCGCAGATCCGCGATATCGCGCTGCAGTACGCCATCAACAAAAACAATCTGGACAAAGTCAAGATCGTCGAAGCCATGCTGGGCGAAGAAGCCGGCGTGGTCGGCGCCGCCTTGATGGCGCTGGGTTGATCCAGCGCCTTAGCGCTATCTCTAACGCTTGCTGACAGCGAAAATGGGTTCAGATCGGCGTCCAACGCCGGTTCGAGCCCTTCGCTGTTTTTCAGCCAGTTGACCACGGCATACGTGAGCGGTGTGAACAACACTTCGACCGCGACCTTGAACACATAGTTTGAGATCAGAATCTGCCACAGCACGTCGTCTGGCAGCACGCCGTAGAACGCGACCAATATCACGATAACGGTGTCGATCAACTCGCCCACCAGCGTGGATGCGATCGTGCGCAGCCACAGGTGTCGATGTTGGGTCAATGCCTTTAGGCGCGCCAATACCGAGGCGTTTGCAAATGAGCCGGCCCAGTAGGCAAGCAGGCTGGCAATCACCAGGCGCGGTGTCAGGCTGAAAATTTTGTTGTAGGCGTCCTGTCCGACCGAGCGTTCCCACTCGGCTTCACCCGGCAGCGCGCCGACGATGATCACGACCACGGCCATCAGCGCAATCGCGCCAAATCCAAGCCAGATCGCGCGCCGCGCTTGTTTGTAGCCGTAGACTTCGGTGAGCACATCGCCGAAGATGTAGCTGAGCGGGAACAGCAGCGTGCCAGCGTCGAACACAAACGGGCCGAGCACCACGATTTTGGCCGACGACGCAATGTTGCTCAAAATCAGCACCGCCACCATGGCCACAATGATGAGGTCGAGGTGCTTGTAGGCGAGTCGCATGGGGTGACTTTAGCATGGCTTCTTCCTGTCATCACTCCAACACAAACGTGCCGTAGACCGGGCGGTGATCAGATCCTGCGCCGGTGTGCCAGACGGCGATGCTCTGCGGCTGGATGCCCGCTGAGTGAAAGACATAGTCGATGCGCACGATCCGCCCGGGCGTCAGGTTCGACGGAAAGTCAAGATTGATCGTTGGCAGATCACGCAGCGCCGGCCAGGTCGGGCCGAACCCCCAACCGACTTCACGCCAGCTGTCGCCGAGCTGGCGCGTGATGGCCTTGTGCATGACGGATTGATCGGCCATGTTGAAATCGCCCACCAGCAGCACCGGACCGGATTCGCGCGCGATACGGCGCAGGTGATCGGCAATTTCGCCGTTGCGCGCCGCTGTGGTGAAACGCGGTAGCTGACCGCCACCCGCCAGAAATGGCACCGGCGCATGAATATTGAACAGCGTGAGCATGGCGCCGTCGATATCGATCGTGACGCGCTGATTGCCCAGGCGCAGCAGCCAGAAGTCGGTTGAGCGGATGGGGAACTTGCTCATGACGCCCTGGCCCGCGATGTCATTGATCCTTTGCGGGTGCAGGGCGCGATATGGATAGCGCGCAGCAAAGCGCGTTTCAAACGCAGCCGTGGCGTCGACGCCGAGCTCCTGCAGCGCGATGATGTCGGCGTCGATGCCTTCGATCACCTCAATCACCGGTTCGAATCCGGCACTGCGGCCATAGAGGTTGAACGTAGTGACCGTGAGCGCGCGGCCGCGCTGGGCTGTCGCGGGCGTTTTTGGCACAAACAACGGCCCGAACGCGTAGAGAAAATGCAGCACGGGCAAGACGGCAAGCAGGGCCAGGCGCGGCCGCAGGAACGCGAGCGCCAGCGCGGCAACTGGCGCGAGCAGCAACGGCCCCGGCATCAAGTTGCTCAAGAGCTCAACCGGATTTGTGCCGGCCAGCGGCGACCAGCGCGCGAGCACCCAGCAGCTCAGCACCGCGCCGCAGAGCGCCGCAGCGGCAGTGATCACAAAACGCAGCGCCTTCATCGCCGCTGCGCCGCCATCCAGTCGTAGAGATCCTGTGTTGCGTAGGCGCGCGTCCAGCAATTGTGGCCGGTGCGCGGGTAGATCGTGAACTTCGGGTGACCGCCGTTGCGCTCGAGCAAACGGATCAGGCGCTGTTGCTCGCGCAGCGGCACGGCTTTGTCCAACGCGCCGTGAAATGCCCAGATGGGCGTGTCGACGAGCGCCAGCACGCGGTTGCGTTCGAGATAGGCGCCACCGCAGACCGGTGCCAGTGCTGCAAAGCGTTTGGGATGGGCCGCGGCAATGTCCCACACGCCGTAGCCGCCCAGGCTCAGGCCGGTCAAATACACGCGCGAGGCGTCGAGTTTGTAGCGCGCGAGCACATCGTCGATCAACGCCATCACAGCAGCAGTTTGGTGATGCCAGACGAAACCGAGCGGGCACTGCGGCGAGGCGACGGCGAACGGAAAGTCCGGCCGACTGTCGAGAAATGCCGGCGGGCCGTTTCTTTTGACTTTTGCAATGTCATCGCCGCACTCGCCGGAGCCGTGCAGAAACACCAACAGCGGTGCGTTTTTTGATGCAGGCGGCAGGTGCAACAGATAGTTCAGGCTGATCTGCGTAGAGATGCGTTTGCGGAGCGTATGCGTGGTAAGGGCCACGGCCGAAATCATACGCGGCTGAGATCTGGACGCGGCCATCTCGCGGTAACACGCAACCGTCTGCGCCGCGATCTGCGCCATCGTGTAGTGCGCCAGCACACGCGCGCGGCCGCGCGCCGCGAGGTCGGCCCGCAGCGCCGGTGCATCCGACAAGCCGGTGCCAGGTGCGCGGCCAGCGCGCCGGCATCGCCTTCCGGGAAGATCAGGCCGGCATCGCCGATCACGTTGGGGATCTCGCCGCTGGTCGACGCCAAGCACCGGCACGCCGCACGCCATGGCCTCGATCAGCACGCGACCGAATTGTTCCTTCCAGTTGGGCCTTGTGCGCGAGGGCAGCACCAGCGCGTCCAAGCCGCGATAAAAAGCCGGCATCGTGCGTCGACGGGCGCGGCGGCTCAAACGTGACGCGCCCGGCGATGCCCAAGCTCGACGGCCAACGTCGCGCAACGGCGCGGCGCTCTGGCGCCATCGCCCAGCACATGCAGACGCGCGTCCTGCGGCGTCTGCGCAACGGCGCGCAGCAACACATCGACGCCCTTGTCTGGCACCAACCGGCCGGCAAACCCAACCACAAAGCGTGCCGCGCGGTCGGGCGGGCGTGCGCTCGGCTGTAAAGAGTTCTTCGTCCACGCCAAACTGCGGGATCACGCGCAGCGGCCCGCGAAACCTCTTGGCGCGCCAGACGCGCTCGGCTCGTGCGTTGCCGGCGATCGCCCAGTCGGCACGCGCGCAGCACCGCGCGCTCCATCCAGCGAAACGGCGGCGGGTAGCGGCGCGCAGATTCTGCCAGGAAAAGAACAGCATGCGCGCTGTCGGCGTCAGCGCGCGCGCGGCGCGCATGCGCGAGATAAGTCGCAAGGTTGTAGGGCTCTTCGTCGATGTGCACCACATCGGGCTGCGCGCGCGCGCAGCTCGGCCGCCAGCGTGGGGTAGTGGTGCAGGTGAAAGTTGCCGCTTGAGGCGAATCGGCAGCGCGCGCAGATCGTAGCCATGCGTGTGCGCGCGCTCAAGTTGCTGGGCGCCCCAGGCCGGCGGCGCCAGCACGGTCAGCGCGACGCCGGCTGCGCCGCGATCAGCTCGCACTTGCGCTGATAGGCGCCGGCGACCAGGGCTTTTGACAGCAACGCGACGCGCATGGTGTCGACGCTCAAGCCACGCGCTTGAGGCTGGTCGACTGATCGCGCCGGCGCTCGTAGTCGTCCAGGAGCGCAAAGAAGGCGTCGACGATGTCGCAGGTGATCAGCTCGTTGCGCAGCGCGGCGGCATAGGGCTGGCCGAGCAGGTATTTGACCGCGTGTTTGCGAAAGAGCACCAGGCCGTGATCGTCATAAAACGCCAGCATCATGTGAGGTGCCGGCGCATCAGCGTGAGGGTCTCTTGCGAGCGTGACCTCGCTCGCGGTCCTTGCGCTGAAAGATCCACGGGTTGCCAATGGCGGCGCGGCCGATCATGACCGCGTCGCAGCCGGTCTGCCCTTGATGCGCGCGATATCGGCCACGGTCTTGACATCGCCGTTGCCGATGACCGGGATCTTCAGCGCGCGTTTGACTTCGGCGATCGGCGCCCAGCGCGCCTCGCCCTTGTAGAGCTGGGCTTTGGTGCGGCCATGGATGGCCACCGCGCTGAGCCGCCGTTGTCCTCGATGGTGCGGGCGACATCCAGATAGTTCAGGATGTCGTCGTCCCAACCCAGGCGGATCTTGCCGGTGACCGGGATTTTGACCGCGCGCGAGATGCGCTTAAAGATTGCGCCGATCTTCTTGGGCTCGCGCAGCAGTCCGGCGCCGGCGCCGCGGCTGCTGACGCAGTTGACCGAGCAGCCCATGTTGATGTCGACGATGCTGGCGCCCAGCGCCTCGCATTTGAGGGCGGCTTCGACGAAGCGATCGACATCGCTGCCAAAGATCTGCATGCTGAACTGCGGCTTTTCCGCTGGCGTCGTGTTCGAGCTGGCGCAGCGCCTTCCAGGCGTCGTGCTGGATCGCATCGATGTTGGTGAACTCGGTGTAGCTCATCGCGCTGCCATATTCGCGGCACAACACACGGAACGGCTGGTCGGAAAAACCGTCCATCGGCGACAAAATCAGGTCGCCGTAGATCGGAATCTCGCGGATATGAAAGGAGGGCGGCACGGAATGCATTATACAAAAGCTACACGTTGAACAGCGGCTTCGGCACAAATGTCAGCACAAAGATCAGCAGCCCGAGCAACGCCAGCGCATAGTGCAGCGCGCTCAACTTGACGGCCGGCTGGGTCACCGGCGGGTGCGTGCGGCCGAAGAAGAAGATCAGCCCGGCCCAGATCAGCCAGACGGGCGACACCAGAAAGGACATGACCAGCATGGCCGGCACCACACCATAGGTGATGTATTGGGCTTTGTCGCCCAGCAGCGCATAAGCCACATGCCCGCCATCGAGCTGACCGGCTGGAATCAAATTGATCCCGGTGATCAACAGCCCGATCCACGCCCCAAACGCCACCGGGTGCGCCATGATCGAGAGTGTGGTGTCGAGATAGGCCGGGCCAAAAAAATAGGTGCCGACCCAGGAGGTCAGCAGCGAATCGCCGAATACGGTGGCGCCGGGCGGGATGGGTGTAAGCGCCGGGCTGGTCCACAGCATGCCCAGGATAAGCAGCGGCAGCGCCAGCGCAAAGCCCGCGATCGGGCCGGCGATGCCGATCTCAAGCAGCACCCGGCTGTCCGGATAGTTGTCGCGCTGCACGATCACCGCGCCCATGGTGCCGCCCACGCTGAATATCGGCATCGGAATAAAGAACGGCAGCGACATCCGCACGCCGCGCGCGCGTCCGACAAAATAATGCCCGGCCTCGTGCGCCACCAGGATCGAGAGCAGCGCGCCCGCGAACTTGAGCCCCTGTGGCCAGTCAAACTTGAGGGTTTCAACCGAATCACCTTGCAACGAGCCGGTAAAGATCACCGACAGCACCGTCGGCAAAAAAGAGGATCACCGCCAGCCGAGGGCTAAAGTTAAGCGTGCGCGGCGGGGCGGTCACGCCCGGGGTCACGATGACCTCATGCTTTTCGCCCGTTCCCTGCAGCAACGGGGTGTAAACCCGAGCGCGGCAAAACGCGGGTGCAGCTGCCTCGATGCTTCAGCCGGGGCCAGCATCAGCGTGCCGCGCATGGTGGCCCCGCCGTTTGCGTGAAATTCATAGCCATCGATTTGCAACACGCCCTCAAGGGCCTGGCTGAAATTTGGCGTAGCGTTCGAGACGGTCGTCGGAAGCGTTCATGGCTCCGGCCATTGTCCCACCACGGGCACAGCGGGGTCCTGAGGGGTCAACCATGCGCATAGCGCTGCGCCAGCACCTTGACCACCGAGGCGATCCCAGCAGGCCCTGGCCTTTGCCCATGCTGATATTGCGCCCAAACAACGAGGTTGACACCAGATCGTCGATCGGATAGTTGCGATCACATTTGCGGGCAGCCCACTCAGGGTTTGATCAAAATCACGCACAACGAACGCGCCGAGACGCCAAATGGGTTCTCCACCGCGAAGTAATACTTGACCGGGTATGCGCGCCATCGCAGCGGTCCGACCGGTTCGAGAAAGACATACGAGTCGGATTCGCAGTGTGGCACCTGGTGCTGAGCGGGTAGGGCCGCGTGGCGATGCGCTCGGGCACGCCCGAATTGGTCCGAATATTCGACCAGCATGGCCGTGCGCTCGGCCGGGTTGTCGTGCGAAGATCTCGAGCACTTCGCGCAACTGCTCCGGGTAATTGTGAGGCATCCGACATTGGGTGAGTACTATCCCGCGAGTGGGTCATGGGATAGGATTATAAGAAGGCCCATCCCCCGCCTGCGGTGCTTTCCGCACCTTGCATATAGTGTGACTCTGCCTACACCCCGCGCCCGGTAGGATATATTGCTGACGTCAATGAATAAATTTAAAGTCCTCCGCGTCGGGTGGTGGTGACCGGCATGGGCGCATTACACCCGGTTGGGCCACACCGTTGAGAGACATGGGACGGCGTGGTCGGCCGGGCCAATGGCATTGCGCCGCTCACGTTGTATCGATACGTCGCCCTAGGAGATGAAGATCGCGGGCGAGGTCAAGGGCTTTGACGCTGGCGCGCACTTTGGCGCGAAAGAGGCGCGCCGCTTGGACCGGGTGGCTCGCAGCTGGCGTTGGTGGCCGCGCGCGAGGCCTTCGCAATCCGGGCTAAGGTCATCAACGCCGACAATTGCTGGGGTGTCGCCGGTTGGTCATTGGCAGCGGCATCGGCGGCATCACCACGCTGCTCGAAGAGCACAGGTCATGTCTCGAGAAGGGGCCGCGCCGGGTCAGCCCGTTCACCGTGCCCATGATGCTGCCGGACACAGCCACCGGTCAGGTCGCGATTCACTTTGGCATTCGCGGCCCGAACTATCTGCGATCGTGACCGCCTGCGCCAGCGGCGGTCAACGCGATTGGCGAGGCGTTTGAGATGATCCGCGGCGGGCCGCGTTGATCGTCGCGGTGACCGGCGGCACGGAAGCGCCGATCGCGGCCTTTGCCATGCAGCGCGTTTCACAACATGAACGCGCTCTCGACCTGGAACGCGACCCGGCCCGCGCCAGCCGCCCGTTCGACAAAGATCGCAACGGCTTTGTGACGGCTGAGGGCGCGGCCATGTGGTGCTGGAGTCGCTCGAACACGCGACAGGCGCGCGGCGCGCAGATTCTACGGCGAAGTGCTGGGCTATGGCTGCACCGATGACGCCTTTCACATCACCGCGCCAAACGAGTTCGGCCCGGCCATGGCGATGCGGCTGGCGCTCAAACAGGCCGGCCTGCAGCCGAGCGCAGATCGATTACATCAACGCGCACGGCACCAGCACGCCGCTCAACGATTTGAACGAGACGCGGGCCATCAAGGCGGTCTTTGGCGAGCACGCGCGCGCGGTCAGCATCAGCTCAACGAAATCGATGACCGGGCACTCACTCGGCGCGGGCGGCGCGCTTGAGACGATCATCTGTCTGAAGGCCATTGACTGATGGTATCGTTCCACCCACTATCAACTACGACGTGCCGGACCCGGAGTGCGACCTAAGCTACACGCCAAACACGGCGGTGCGCAAACGCTATTCGCCACGCGTTGACCAATTCGTTCGGCTTTGGCGGACACAACGGCACGCTGATTGTGGGGCTCGCGTGCTGTCGCCAGGATTGAAATACGATACGCACATCGTCGGCTGGGGCAAGAGCCTGCCCAAACACGTGATGACGAATGCTGAGACTCAGCAAAATCGTCGGACACATCGGACGAGTGGATTCGAGATCGCACCGGCATCGGCGCGCGGCGTGTCGCCGGCGAAGGAGAAACGACCGCGACGCTGGCAATCGCCGCCGCGATGGAGGCGCTGGATGTGGCCGGCATCAGCCCATCGCAGCTCGATTTGATCATTCGTGGCCACCGCCACCCCGGATACGCGCTTGGCGCCGACCGCCTGCGCGGTGCAGGATGCGCTGGGCGCGGACAAGGCCGGCGCCTTCGATCTGAGCGCGGCGTGCAGCGGGTTTGTGTATGCGCTGAGCATGGGCACCGATGCGATCAAAGCCGGCAGCGCCAACATGGTGCTGGTGATCGGCGCGGAGACGTTCTCGCGCATTTTGAACTGGACCGACCGCGGCACCTGCGTGCTGTTTGGCGACGGCGCCGGCGCGGTGGTGCTGCAGAGCTAGCGATCAACCTGGCGGGGTGCTGACCACGCTGTTGCGCTCGGATGGCTCGGGCGCCGAGTTGTTGTATGTGCCGGCCGGCGGCAGCCGCCAGCCGACGACGGTGGAGACGCTCGCGAAATACGAAAACACCGTGCACATGAACGGCCGCGAGGTCTTCAAGTTCGCCACGCGCGTGGTCGACAAAACCGTGCGCGAGATGATGCGCCGCACCGGTTGGACGCACGAGCAGCTGGCGCTGCTGGTGCCGCATCAGGCCAACAGCCGCATCATCGACGCCGCGGCGAAGACGCTCGGGCTGGGCAGCGAGAAGGTCTTTAGCAATCTTGAGCACTACGGCAACACCAGCGCGGCCACGATTCCGATTGCCATCGTCGAAGCTGTGCAGCAGGGCCGGCTTAAGCACAACGACAAGGTCATCGTGATCGGTTTTGGCGCCGGGCTGACCTGGGCCGCGGCCGCGATCACGTGGGGTCAGCCGCGCCCGGTCACGCGCAGCCAGCACACCGTGCAGCGCATGCGCTATGGCGCGGCCGGCATCCGCTCGCGCATTCGGCGCGTCGCGCGCAGCACGCGCGACCGCGTGCTCGATGCGGTTGATTCGCGCCGCAAACCTGGCGATTAACGCGCTTCTGATATCATCCTCTGCTACTCCGCTTCTCTGCATTGATCTTAACGTTGAACGACGGTCACGTGTGTCTAGACGCTTCAGATCAATGCAGAGAAGCGGAGTAGCAGAGACACGGAGGGCGGATGTAGAAGCGCTGCGCGGCGGCGCCTCGCTGGATGCAATTTTGATTACATGTCTTTCAACGCGCGGGCGATGTCGCGTTTGGCATCGCGTTTGGCAATCGTCGCGCGTTTGTCGTAGCTCTTTTTGCCGCGCGCCAGCGCGACGGCGAGTTTGGCGCGGCCGCTTTTGAGATAGACCTTGGTCACAATCGCGGTGAAACCCTTCTGGTCGATGCCGATGCGCAGTTCGACGATTTCTTTTTTGTTGAGCAGCAGCTTGCGCTCGCGCCGTTCGCTGACCTCGGATTCGGCGCGCGCAAAGCCGGTGCTGCGCGCATAGACCGGGATGTAGGCGTTGAGCAAAAACGCCTCGCCCTTGCGCACCTGCACAAAGGCGTCGCGCACATCCATCTTGCCATCGCGGATGCTCTTGATTTCGCCGCCGGTCAGCGCGACGCCGGCCTCGTAGGTCTCGCCCAGCTCGTAGTCGAACCCGGCACGGCGGTTGGAAGAGACGACCTTGCCTTCGTCTTCTTTCATTGGCCATGTCACAACCTCGTAAATCGTGACTGCGTCGTTCTTGAAGACGCTGCGCAGCACGCCGCGCGAGCCAGCTGCCAAATTTGGCAAAGCCAACCGCGCTGAAATACATATGCTCGTACGCGCTGACGATCACGATATTTGACGCCATAGCGCTTGATAATTTTTACCGCCTCGCGCTGCTGGGCAGGCTGTAGAACGTCTCGACATCGGCATAGCGATCGTAGATCACGCGCTCGTCGAGCAGCTCGCCGCCGCGCTGCTGGCGCTGATGCCACTGCCAGCCGATCACTGGCCGGCAGCCCGGTATAGATCGAGAAGCGGCCGGACCAGCGGTATTGGTTGCCGCTGCGCATGGCCTTCCATGATCGTCGGCGAACCCTGCACGTTGTCCTGCATCCAGCGGATGGCCTCGTAGTCGCCCTTTAGCGCATAGGGCTGGCGGCCAGGTTCCAGATCCCAGCCCTGCAGCATGGCGGTTTGCATATAAGCCATGCCATCCAGCCCGCGCTGCGCCTCGCGCACATAGCGGTCTTCGCGTTTTGCGGGCACCGCGAATACCGGGTAGAGCAGGCCCAAGAAAGCACCGAAGGCGACAAGTGTGGTGAGCAGGGCAGAAAGTGCATGAGGTGCTTTAGGTGCGGGCGGCGGCGCGATGGCAGGTTCTGGATGTGGCGGCAGGTCCGGCAGTGGCGTGGGTGCGGCGGCAGGTTCGAGGTCGGGGAAGTCGGTGTCCTGGTTGAAGACTGTGGTCTCGTCCGAGATAGCCGGAGGCATAGCGGCTGCGGCGGCTGTGGACAGCTCACCGGGTGGCGGGCTGATCGGTTCGGGTGTCAGGCTGGGCGCTGCAGCAGGAAGCGGGCGTTCGGCGAAGACATCCAGCAGCCACACGAGCGCGGCGGCTGAGGCTGCGCTCAGCAGCAGCCAGACCACGATATAGAACTTGAAGACCGTGTTCATGCGGCCGATATCACCGCGCAGCGTGAAGTGTTCGACAAATAGCGTCAACGCGAGCGCGCCCGTCGCCATCAGCCAGAGCACGCGCATCGGGCCGGGGGTGCGATCGCGCAGCGCCGCCACCAGTGCCAGCAGCATCAGCGGCGCGGACATCAGCGAGGTCAGCGCGACGGTGTTTTGTTCCGGGTTGCCGGCGCTGTTTTGCATGCTGCGGCCGACCAACACCAGGCCAGCCAGCGCGCCGACGCCAAGCGCCACAGTTGCGGCTCTGCGCGTTCCGGCGGGCACATCGCTGGCCGCGCTGGCGCCAAACAGCCCGACATGGCGCAGCATGCCGATCACCAGCGGCAACAAAAACAGCCCGTGGATCGCGGCATACGTGCCGAGCGTGGTGCGTTCGCCCAACCAGGGATCGACCTGGCCATACCCGGCGCCAAATGTCTGGTGATACGGCAGATACAACACGCGCGAAAGCAACCCGAAGATCACCATCGACGGCAATGCGGCGCTCAGCGCGTTCAACCAGCGTGTGAGCCAGGATTCGCGTGCGCCGTCGAGGTCGTCGTCGTTCGTCAGTCGGCCGATCAGGAGGCCGCCGACGCCAAGCATCAGATACGGGAAGTAATCCCAGGTGTTGGCCGGCCACAGCGCGCCGGCGGCCAGCGCGCCGAGCAGCAGCGCCGTTTTGCGCCGCGCGCCGCCGGCGAAGGCCAGCGCGAACGCGAGCGCCAGATACGCCAGCGGCATCGCGATCATGTGCGCATGCAGGTCGGCATACAAAAATGTGAAGTTGGGGAACTCGCCGATCTGCACTTCCGGCTCCGGGCGCGAGGCGTTCCAGTAGTTGTGGTGGAGCGGGATCGGCAACTCAGCGCCGCCCAGCCACTGGCCAAAGCCACCGACCAGCGCGACCACAGCGGGTGTGCCCGCTTCGACACCGCCCAGCTTCTGCAGGGCCGGGCCGACGGTATTGATCTGTTTGCCGTTGCCAATATAAACGGCGAACAGCGCGGCGATCAACCCAGCCAGCACCACGCGGTTAAGCGCAATGCGCTGGCACATTGCGCCGCGCGCCAGCGCGCGATTGCGGCATACAACGAAGCGGCTACGCCATAAGCACCCAGCGCGGTCAACGCAAAGAGCGTCGGCACGGCCAGGTTGTAGGCCACGGCCGGGTCGATCCCGAGCAGCTTGATCGGCCAGCCAATCACGACAAAGCCAAAATAGTAATAGTTGATGTAGCCGCCGGCGAACCATGGATCCTGCGGCGGGAAATACGCGGCCTTCAGACACGCTGTTGAGATAGGCGAAGTCCATCGGCTTTTCGCCGCCGAAATAGGGATGCCACAGATCCGGGTTGCCCGCGCGCACATACAGCCAGAAGCCAAACGAGACCAGAAATAGCAGCTCGGCCGCCAGCAGCACGCGCCAGCGCGTCCGCACCAGCGCAATAATATGCGCGCGGTGGCGATGCCCGATGATCGCAGCCACAACCGCGAACGCCACGCCGAGCGTGATCAGCAGCGGCCGCTCAAACGTGACCAGCTTTAGGCTGGCGAGCAGCCAGCCGCTGGTGGCGATCGTCAGCAGGCCGAGCACTTTTGCGAACGCGTAGCCGCCGTCGATCAGCGTGCTTTCGCCATCGTCGTTGCGGCGCGTGACCGCGGCCAGGATCAGGAAGCCGGCCAGGCCCAGCGCCTCAAACAGCGCCAGCCAGGCCAGCACGGCCAGCGGTTGCGACTGATTGAGCGGCGAGCTGCGCGGATACAGCTCGCTCCAGGTGCCGCTGACGCGCTGCGCATCAAGCGTCTTGGCGTCGAGCAGCAAGCCGCCCGGCGTTTTTGTGTATTGAAACGCAGTGCGTTTGAGCGTGCGCGTCAGATCGTAGACGCCCAGGATGCTCTCGGCGTTGGCGCGTGAATACGCCGGCGTCTTTTTGAAGATCAGCACGCGCGGGTGGTCGTAGACCGAAAAGGCTTCCTCGGCCGGCGGGTAGGGCACTTCGATCGCCGGTGGCGTGCCCTGCGTGTTCGCGGTGCGCGCCAGCCGCTGCGGCATCTCCTGATCGTTAAACACAAACGGGCCAAGCTGCGCGAAGCGATTGAAATCGGCCGCCAGCTCGTAGCCGAGCTCGCCCGACATCAGCGCTTCGTAGTAGCGGTTGGTCATCGGGAAGCGCCAGGGCAGCCGCGCGACGGAGCCGTAGTGCCGGTTGGTGCTCAGGATCACGTAATCGGCCTCGTCCAGCGCGTTCATCAGCTGGTCGGCCTTGCCCGGGTCTTCCTCGTTGTAGGGCTCCATGTTGCCGCCCGCCGTGCTGAGGCCGCGGTAGTACTGGCCATAGGGATCGCGCCCATCAACGCGCGTCGGCACGCCTTCGTCCCAATGCTGATCGGTGACGATCGAAGTCGATGCGGCCAGCACGTCCGAGCTGCTGAACTCGATGCGGTAGTCGCGATCTGGCGCGAGCGCGGCCGCGCTGTCAAAGCTGAGCGTGGGCGCGTCGAAACCGAGGCGCTGCGTCTTTTCGGCGATGAGTTTGTCGCTGCCGAGCTCCGTGATGCGCACGCTGGTTTCGGCGCCGCCCGAGACTTTGTTCAGCTGAATCTTGAGCGCGCTGAGCGGCGTGGGCAGACCATCGGCCGTAGACTGCAGCTTGAAGACCACGCTATACGGCGCATTTGGAAACAGGGTGAGCTCGGTGATCGGCAGTTGAAACTGGCGGTCGGTCTCGCCGGCGCGGCCGGTCAGCGTGACCGCGCTGGGCGCGTATTGATACAGCCACCGCGTCGCCTGCACACGCGGCATCACATCGGCGTAGATGTTCATAAACGCCAGCGCCCAGGCGATTGTGCCGAGCAACACCACGCCGATTGGCGCGGCTGCGAGCGCTCGGCGCAACGCTGACGTGCCGTGCATGCGTCGCCAGAGCGCGACCAACCCGGCCGCCGCCAGCACGCACAACATCGGGTAGATCGGCAACTGATAGCGAATCGATTTGACGTATTGCGTGCCTTGATACAGAAAGAACCCAACGGTCCACAGCGCCGGGATCACATACGCATATGCGCGCCGCCCGCGCCAGCTCTGCGCGATCGCGAACAGCACGCCGCAGAACGCCGCGATGCCGAGCGGGATGCCAAGTCCCCAGAAGATGATGTTAATCAGCGGGAAGGTCACGGCTGCGCGGTTTGCCCACTGCCAGCCAAAGGGCGGGTCAAAATCACCGCTGGCGGTAAACGCGGCCTGTTGCAGCTCAGCGATCCAGCGCGATGACGGCGCCAGAATCGGCCGCACGACTCTCCGGCAATGCGGTCACCAGCGATGTCACGCGATCGGGCATCGGCCGCGTTTGCGTGCACATTTCTTCCTGATCGCCGGTGAGTCCGGCGCAGTTGCGCGTGGTGTATTGCCATTCAAGCGCGCTGTTGCCGACAAACGCATACGGCTGCGCCACGCGAAACGCGCCAAACGTAAACACGCCGGCGATGATGACGGCCAGCACCGCGTCGAATGCCGCCGAGGCTGTGCTGCGACGATCGCGCAGCATGGCGATCACGATCGCCAGCACCAACAACACTGCGGTCGGCCAGACGCTGACCTTGCAGGCCACGGCCAATCCGGAGAAGATGCCGGCCAGCATTGCATCGCGCCAGAACCCAAACACATGCCGGCTCTTTGAAATGCGCGATGTGACCACGCGCGCGACGAAATACATGCACCAAGCCGTGCAAGCGGTCAGCATGGCTTCGACCACATAAAAATGCGCGTGCTGGATCTGCAGCACCGCGAAGGCCGAGAACGCCGCCGCCAGCAGCCCGACGCGCCGGCCAAACAGCCGTCGGCCGGTCAAAAACACAGCCAGCACCGTCAGCAAATCGACCAGCGCCGAGAGCGAGCGACCGACCAGCCGGATGCTGTCGTAGCTGGTGAAGAAGCCCGGGCCACAATTCGCCGCGGCGTCGCCGGCGATCCAAAATCCGATCAGACGCGCCAACACCGCCGGTTGCGGGCCGCAGCCAGCATTCAGCGCCTCAGCCACAAAGCGGCCGGCAAAGAGCGGCAGCGTGCCATAGACCCAGCCAAAATTTTTGTTAAACGGGTTGAGGCTGGATGCGCCGGAATCGAAATATGCGCCAAAGCTGTTTGGGATCTCCAGTTGCGACGACACGATGTTCACATAGCGCTCATCCGGATGATTCTGCGTGCCTGAGTCCCAGTTCAGGTTATACAGACGCAACCCGGCCGCCGCGATCAAAATAATCAGGAGAGGCAGGGTTTGTTTTAAAAAGCGCTTGAAAACGGATGCATTCATGGTTTGTCGATGGGTTCTGATTTGTTCCGGCCCGTGAATTATTGGCCGGGTTCGGGCTGCAATGCGTACGACACCGTATGCGGCGAAGATTATAGTTTGTTGGCAATATGCGGAGCGCTTGCCAAATGTTTGGCGGGACCGCAGGGAATCGCAGGCACCGCCTGCGGGATGTCATCGGACCACCCACGATTCGCAAGTAACGCGGTTATGCCGGCGAAAAAGCAAGATACCTGCGCAACGCGCAGGTATCTTGCTTTTTCGCCGGCATAACCGCGTTACTTGCGAATCGTGACCGGCAGCAGGATCCTGCGGGTCAGCGCTGGATCGGTGGTCGGATTCGTGAGCGGTGTGCTGTTTGGCGTCGGCGTGGGGGTCGGCTGGCCGGGCAGCAACGTCGCAGTTGGGCCGGGTGTTGAGGTAAAGCGCGGCGTTGGCGATGCAATTGGGCGTGTCGTTGGCGTTGCCGTGCTGCCAGGCGGTGGGGTGTTGGTCGGGGTGCTGCCGGGCGGCGGCGTGTTGGTCGGCAGGGTCGTCGGGCGCGGCGTCGGGCTGGCGAAGGGCCGCGGCGTCGGCGTCGGCGTATTGACGATGATGGCGTTGACCTGCACCTCAGCGGTTGCCAGACCGGTGTCAAACGCCGCCGACGACGCGGTCACTTCGCCGCTGTTGGCGTAAATCCCGGCGGGCGGGTTGGCAATCACGCGCGTTGCAAAGCGCACCAGCGCGGTGCCCGGCACGCCAGCGCTGGCCGCAGGCACCACAATGTCGCTCCAGGTCAGCGTGTTGCCGGCGACCTGCGGGGCTGGGCCCAACAGCGTGGCCGAGTACAGTAAACGCGCTCGGCAGCACATCGCGCAGGCTGACGGTGATCACGCCGTTGGTCGGGTTGATCGCGGACAACTGGAAGATGACCGGATCGTTCGGGTTGGCCTCAACTTTGTTGGTGTCTTTGAACAGCATCGGGCTGGCCAGCTGGCACAGCCGCAACGCTGGATCAAGCGCATCGTCTTTGCGCAGGATGTCGCCATCCGGGCTCAGCGCGGTCGCGACGATCGGCACATTGCCGGCGAAGCGCCCGATGCGCAAATTCAGAAACAGCAAGATCTGCGCGCTGGCCTGGTTGAACGGTTTGGCCGGCAGCTGAATGTCCGACCACAGCACCAGCGTCGAACCATCTGGCTCGGTGCTAAACGCCGGCAGTGTCACGACGCCGGACGAGCCTGATGCGTTGAAGTTCTCGACGATCACGCCAAACGGCAGACGGATGCGCACGGTCGTATTGCCATACGCGTGCACGTTTGTGTTGACCAGCGCGAGCCGGTAGGTGCGCGCGTCGCCGGGCAACACGCAAGCGCTGTCGTCGAGGCTGGGCTCAAGCGTGGCCAGCGCCTCAATCGTGGTGTTTGTCAACGCGATCGGCACCGCGCTGCTGTTGATGTTCGCCGTCGAGCAGTTTGAACCGGTGCCGTTGGATTGGCAGACCGCGTCATACGAACCGCCGCTGGACATGTTCACCCAGCTTTCAAACCCGCCGATGATGCTGGCCGCGCGCGCATAGAACGTAACGCGCTTTGTCTGGCCAGGGCCGACGCTTGAGAGATTCCAGTGCAACGCTGTGCGGCCGGAGGGCCCGGGCGATTGCGTCGGCAGATCGGTCACATCGCTGTCGACCGCCATTGATTCAAAGGTGAAGCCGGCGGGCAGATAGTTGTCCACAGAGATGCTGCTCATGGGTTGCGCCGGCGTGGTGTTGTAGGCAGACAGAATGTATTTGATGCGGTCGCCCGGCCCATAAACTGGGTTCTCGGTCGAGATATTAAAGTAGAGCGTGCCGCGCTGCGAAATAGAGGCCTCGACCGGTGGGATCTGAGAGACGCGCACGATGGCGTTGTTCGCCTCGCGGAAGCGAAAGCCCAGCTCGTTTCTGAACGTGAGCTGTGTGCCGCCGTTTGGCACGCGGAACACCACGACAGCCTGCAGCCGTTCACCCGGAAGCAGCGTCTGCAACGGCCACTGCAATTCTTGAACGCCGCTGAGGTTGACCAGCGTTGGCGCGCCGTTGTTGCTCGACACCTGGCGGATGAACTCGAGTTGCGACGCCGGATAGTCGCGCAGTCCCATGAAGTAGGAATGTGTGCCGGTGTTGGTGATCATCAGCGTAAACGTGACCTCGCGGCCGCCGGGTGTGCTCATATCCGTAACGTATTGACGGTCGCCGGTTTTTGACATGCCAAGCGGCGGGTTGACCTTGACGCAGTTGTAGAGCGCAAATGTCGGCGCATAAGCGACCGGGTCCTGCGGGCTGCTGGCCGCACCGGTCAGACAGTATTCGACATACTCGAAGCCGTCCGGCATCACTTCGAACACAAAGCGCGTCAGGCTTTTTGGCCCGAGTTCGATGTTGTTCCAGACCAAGTGTCCGCCGTTGCCGTCGACATACGCATCGGGTTCGCGCGGCACGGTGTTCATCGTCGACGATCCGGGTATATATGAGAACGCGGCCGGAAACACGGCGTTAAACGGCAAGGCTGCGGTGATCGTGGCGTCCGTCACCGTGATGGTGCCGTTGTTGGTCACCTCAAGCGCAAACGTATACGGCCGAGCCGACGAAATCAACGCCGGCAGCGTGTTCGGAAAGCGCGTGGTCGCGACGGACAGGCGCGGCGCCGTGCGCAGGTATTCACCTTTGGGTTCAAGACAGCCAGCGGGCACGCCGGAGGGCACTTGCACCAGCGTTTCGACCAGTTTTGTGGCTTCGATGAGCTCGGCTTTCAACTGCAGCGTGTAGGTTTGCACCGCTGGGTTGCTGGCGGAACCAGCTGGCATGTTGAGCGTCCAGGTGATCGACTGCGGCGGTTGTTGCGCGCCTGGGCCGGTAAACCCGGAGGCGGGTAACGCGCTGCCATTTTGAAAACGCACATTGTCCGGCAGGCGCATGATCAGCCGCGCGCCAGTCACAGGCTGTGTGTAGTGGTTGAGCACGCGGATGGCCGCGTTGACAGTCTCGCCGTAGTAGGCCACGTTGGGTTGGAACGTGATGGCCGCGATCTGCACGGTGGGCACCACGCGCATCGAGGCTGGATCGCCCGAGACGCGATAGCGCACGTTTGTGCTCTCAAACGGGAACTCGTTGGCGCCCGCGCTGTAGATCGCGTTCGTAATCTGCGTGCAGCTGGCATTGCCGCTCTGGCTGGTTGGTTTGCGAGGCGCAGCACGACGGTGCGCGACTCCTGCACTGCCAGCGATGGGATTGTCCAGGTGACAATGCCTCACGCCTGGCTGACCGAACGCGAGACATCCGCGTCTGCCGTTGGCACAGTACTCGACACCGGCTGGAAACCATCGGTCACGGTCAGTTGGTGGCCGGCCGCGCATCGGCGCGCGCGATGCCGTCGATGATGTCGTTGGCGCGGAAGCGTTGCCGACGTTTATCGCGAAGTCGACATATTCGCCAGCGTAATCTGGGCGGGTGAACCGCTCGGCGCCTTCACGACCTTGAACGCCGGGCCGACGATCAAGCTGCTGATTGTGTCCTGCGCGACCGCGGTGGCGACTTGTTGCCGAGGATCTGGATCGAGCGGCCGCCGCACCGGTGAAGATGCCCAAGCGCGGGAAGGCGCTTGATCGGAACCGGAGCACAACAGAAAACTTGCCGGCGCCGCCGCTGGCAAGGCTTCCGATTGTGTATCTGATGTTGTTGCCGAGCGTGTCGGCATCGCCATAAGCGGGTGTTGCGCCGACGACATTGACCGGCTCGCAGCTGCCGTTCGCAGAACTGTTTCTGATTGGTGTCCGCAACCACATTGGTGTTGCGC
>CAVXUI010000002.1:0-357696 GCA_963764985.1 uncultured Chloroflexia bacterium
CGATGTATTGCTGGCACCCCGCGCCGCACGCCGGTATGCCTGGCGCTCAAGACATTTGCCGTGCGTGAGCGCGACGGGTTGATCGAGCTCGATCTCAACTCGGCCGGCGGCATTGCCGCGCACGCGCAGCAGAAGCAATACACATTTAAAGTGGTGAGCAATAACAACGTCGCCACGTTTATCAAGGAACTGGTGCTCGAACTGACGCCAGACTCGCCGGCGTTGGACTATCAGCCCGGGCAGTATTTGCAGCTGGATATCCCGGCTTATGCCGAGCGCAGCCTGGATGGCATCGATGTGCGCGCGCCGTATGCCAGCGTCTGGGAGACGCAGCATGTCTTTGATGCGCGGGTGGCAAACCCGATCGCCTGCCGCCGCAACTATTCGTTTGCGACAAACCCGGCCAAAGACGCGCAAGTGCGCTTTAACGTACGCATTGCAACACCGCCGCGTGGGCAGGACTGTTTAGCCGGCGTCGGTTCATCGTTTGTCTTCCAGCTCAAACCCGGCGACACCGTCACTGCGATTGGCCCGTTTGGCGATTTCCTGGTCAAACCGACACTGCGTGAGATGGTCTATCTCGGCGGCGGCGCAGGCATGGCGCCGCTGCGCTCGCATATCTCGCATGTGCTTGAAACAGCGGGCACCGCGCGCAAGGTCAGTTACTGGTATGGCGCGCGCAGCAAACAGGAGCTGTTTTACGAGGACTATTTTGAGACGTTGGCACAGCAGCACCGCAACTTTAGCTTTCACGCGGCGTTGTCCGAGCCGTTGCCGGAAGATGCTTGGACCGGGCAGACCGGGTTTATCCACGACGTGCTGCAGCGCGAGTATCTGGCTACGCACCGTGATCCAACGGCGATCGAGTACTACCTGTGCGGCCCGCCTGCCATGATCAAATCGGCCACCTTGATGCTCAAATCGCTTGGCGTGCCCGATCAGCAGATTTCGTATGACGAGTTTTAACGCGCAGTAGCTGTCTAGCAAAGTGAAGACTGGCGAAAAGCGTGTGGGTAACCGATAGCGCGTTAACTGGGTCGGCAGCGTTGAAACGCCTCGACGATCTTGTAGTAACCGGTGCAGCGGCACAAGTTGCCGCTGATGCTTTCTTTGATCTGCGCATCGGTTGGGGTTGGCGTTTCTTCAAATAGCGCGGTTCCCGACATCAGTAACCCCGGTGTGCAATAGCCGCATTGCACACCGGCGCAGTCGATAAAGGCCTGTTGCAGCGGATGCAGCGCGCCGCCGCTCTCGAGCGACTCGATCGTGCGCACATTGGCGCCGGCCGCGCGCGCTGCCGGCACCAGACACGACATAACCGCCGCGCCGTCCAGTAGCACTGTGCACGCGCCGCATTCGCCTTCGCTGCAGCCATTTTTGGTGCCGGTGAGACCGCAATCCTCGCGCAGCCAGTTCAGCAAGGTCTTGTGGCGCGCACTACGGTCGAACGCATGCGATACGCCATTCAGCAGCACGGCATCCGAATCCAAGCCGGTGCTGCCTGTGGCAGCGACAGCGCCTTGCAACAAGACCGGGTCAGCGTGCCAGGCAGCGCGCTCGCGGTTTTCGAGAATCTGCGTAAGCGCGCGGCTAAGCAAGACGCCGACCATATCGAGCCGGTAGCCGCCGCTTGCGCGCACATCACTGATCGGCGTGGCTGCAGCCTGCGCAGCGTGCGCTGCAGCAGCTACAGTAGCCGCCGTCAGCGGCTGGCCGAACAACGCTTGCTCCGCCGCCGCAGCACGCACAATCACCGGCGCGACCGCGCCAAGCGCCACGCGCGCATCGCGCACAAGGCCAAGTGCGTCGCGTTCGATTACGACAGCCACGTTGATCACGCTGATGGCCTGCGCGCGTCGCAACCCTAGTTTGAGATAAGCGCCGCGTTGTGCGGCCCCCAGTGCCTTGAAGGCGATATCAACCAGCAATTCGTCCGGTTGCAACAGCGTTTTGCGCACACCAGTGTAAAAATCGGCCAGAGCGATGCGCCGTTCGCCGCGCAACGAACGCACAGTCAGCACTGCGTCGAGTGCGCGCAACGGCGTGATGCTGTCGTTGGCGGGTGAGCCGGTGGCCAAATTGCCGGCCAGTGTGGCGCGGTTGCGAATCTGCGGTGCGCCAACTTCGCGACAGGCCTGTGCGAGCGGAAATGCATGCGTGACGCACAGCGCCGATGCCACAATATCGTTGTGCGTGACCAAGGGTCCGATGTGAATCCAGCCAGCGTTGTCAAGCGTGATGCCGTTTAGTCCGGGCAGCCGCGAGATATCGATTAACGGGCAGGGCGCGCGTGCGCCGCGGTCAAATTCGACGAGCAGATCGGTGCCGCCGGCAATCACACGGCCGCTTGGCGCATGTTCAGACAACAGGCTCAGGGCGTGGTTCAGCGAGCTGGCGACGGTGTAATCAGTCCACATGATGGGCTTACAAATCGAGATCGCGCAACAACGCATCGACCACATCGTCATCGCTCTGCTGAAAGCGGTTGGCGACTGGCACACTGCGCCGCGCATTTGGCAGAAGCAAAGCGCGTGGGCGCTGGCCGAGCAAAATTTCGGCGAAATCAGCGGCTTCGGCCATATCGCGTACGTGCGTCATGTGTTTTGGGCGGCCGGGTTGCTGATCCAGACCAATCGTGATGACTGGGTGCCGTTGCAGCACATGCGCGAGCAGATAGGCGCGGCCCTGGCCACGCGAGAGCGTTTTGTCGCGCAATAGCTTGATCACTTCTTCCGACGAGTCGCCGTTGGCAAGCGCGCCATAAAAATCGGCAGCGTCACCGGTGGGCAGCGCGTCATCGGGCGCTACTGGCAGCACCATGATGCCGCCGCGGCTGAGTGCGGAATCTGGCGTCAGGCCGATTTGGATGGCAGCAGCGCTGGCGTGAAAGAGATCGGTGTCGCCGGGTTCGGCAATCAGCAAATCGTAGCTGGTGCTGACGCTTGCGGCACGCAAGTCATTTGCGATCAGTGTTAGGGCGGCGATGGTCTGTTGCGGCGCGCCGGCGCGGATGACAAGCGGGGTTTCGGTCTCGTCGACAAGCACATCGACGCAAAACGCCAAACCGGCTCGGCGCGCTGTTTCACGCAGCACACGGCTAAACAGCGTTTCGGTCTGGCCGGTGGATACAGCTGACAATTGATCATCGAGAAAGCGTGCAGCATTTAACTCGCGCTGGGTGAATGCGCTGGCCATGCCGAATCGCGATCGTCTGCAAACTGCCAAACAGTCGTGGCGCTGTCGTCAAGCCGCAGGACGCTGATGCCCAAAAGCACACTGGCTTCGACCGCATGCCGGTTTATCTGCAGCGGCACGCCTTCATATACGCCAAGATCATCGACCTCACGAATATCGGACGGATCGTGCACGAAATGCCGAAGACCGTTAAGCGTAATGCTGCTGTCGCCGGGTGGTGTGAGGACCGTAATGTTTTCCTGGCTGACGCCGCAAGCTTGCACGGCGGTTACAAGCGCATCAAGCATTGGCCGTGTGACAGGTGACAACGCATCAACGGCGATGCAAACCTGCGTATGTGGCGAAATCAGTTCGGCAAGGGGCAGCGAAGCAATGGGTTGTGCAAGCGCCTGATCAACGGCTGCCGCGCAATCGTGAATTGGCTCGAGTTCAGACACCCGGGCGATATCGATCGACCAGTCATTTGGCACGCCAAGCGGCACCGCGCGCGGAGTATCTTGAGTTTTAGTCGTTGGCATAGCGTCCAGTTTGCTGCAAAAAGATTATAGGCACTTCGCTGAACGCAGCTTAAGTCATTTGTGAATGTGCCGCCTGCGTAGTCTTGACGATATTTAGAATCTGGCGTTTTTTCGCCTAAAACGGGTCTCTGTGATTCTTGTGCCAAAAATATGTGACATCTGTCTCTATACAATTCAGATCGAAATGCTAAGATTTGTATAGATTTGGGCATCTTTGCGCTTGCTTTGCAGTAAACCGCTTAGGGCTAGCGCCAGAATAACGCACCTGAAGGCTCGCCTAAAAACAACATGTCAAACAACGATCTTGAGTGGTTTTCGCTAAAAAAAGCAGCTGATCAGCTGGGTGTTCATCCAACCACGCTGCGGCGCTGGGCCGATGACGGCCAAATCGCATATGTGGTGACTGCAGGCGGACATCGCCGCTTCGCCGCGAAAACGCTCAATGCATTTATGCAGCATCGGGCTGGAACGCGGCCGGTGGATGCGGCCTGGGCCGATCGGGCGCTGACGCATGCGCGTGACCAGGTCGCGCAAAACACCGCCGGGCAGTGGATGCAGAGCATGGATGAGTCAGTGCGCACCCGGCACCGCACCGTCGGCCGCAAACTGATGGGGCTGACCCTGCAGTTTGTCGCCAGCGAAACTGATCCGGCACAACTGTTGCAGGATGCGCGTCTGGTGGGTGTCGAATATGGCGAGTTAAGCAAATCGACTGGGGTTCCGCTGCACGATGCGCTTGAAGCTGCCCTGTTCTTTCGCGATCGACTGCTCGAAGCCACGTGGGAATTGCCGGCATCGACGCGCGGCAAACCGAGCAATGACCACAAGATCGAACGGCGCATAAACGCCCTGCTGAATGTAGTGCAGTTGGCTATCGCCGATGTTTACGAGACGCGCTGAATCAGCCCGCGATGTTCAGAATCGACGCTGTGACACCCCGGCTACGCTTAATGGATTCTGACCCTATGACAACCCGCTCTGTTGCACTTGAAAAGAAAAATCGAATTTTTCACCGCTTTCGCCGATGCGCCGGGCAATCTATATCGCGCTTGGCTCGGTTGCGCTTGTGCTCGGCATCATCGGCGCGTTTGTGCCCGGTTTGCCCAGCACGGTGTTTTTCTGATCACGATCGGGTGTTACGCGCGCAGCTCGGAACGGTTGTATCGCTGGCTGATGACGCGCCGCTGGCTTGAACGCCCAATGCGCGCGGCGTTGCAATACAGGAAGACCAATGCGATTGCCATGCCGATCAAGATGCTCGCCCAAAGTGTGGCCTGGAGTTCGGTGTTGTATCTGGTCTTTAGCGGAACCTCGCCGCTCGCGCAGATCATTGGGATGGCGTTTGCGTTGTCTTGCAGCATCGCGATGGCGTTGATCAAAACACTTCCAGATGCGCGGAAATCGCAGCGCACTGGGCACTCACCGCAGGCGATATTGCGCGCCAGCTTGCGCTCGGAGCACTGGCGGGTCTGGCTGGCGGCGTTTTGTGGGGTCTGGCTGCGCGTGCGATCATGCGATTTGTCGCGAATCTGGCTGGCACGCCGCCGCAGTTTGTATGTGCCGGGCACGCTCGGGTTGCTGGCCGCTGCTGCGCTCGCCGGAATTTTTGTTGGCGGAGCCTATGCGGGTTTGCGCAACAGGCTGCCAGTGGGCACCTGGCGGCGCGGGTTGACATCCGGTGCATTGGTCGTGCTCACGCTTGGCACGCTGTTTATATCAAATCCAAATATGCGCGCGGAAATGTTTCGCGTCGGACGGCGTATGCTGGGCTGATCACCGTGCTCTTTGTGCTGAACGTTTGTCATGCTTGGGCTGGTGATCAGCCTGGTCTTTGGGCAGCTGGAAAGGCGATTTTTGCATGCCGACATGACGTTGCAGACGTGGAAAGCACGGCACAGCGTGCCGGATACAGTAAACCGCAGGCGAATGTGCACCCGGCGCGCTAGGGCAGAGTGCCAGCTCCAAACTGATCGGGCAGTGATCCGAGCCCTCGACGTCTTCGTGGATATCCGCGCTGACGATCTTGTCTTTCAACTCCGGCGTCACAAAAAAGTAATCGATGCGCCAGCCGACATTTTTTGCGCGCGCGCCGGTGCGCTGATCCCAATACGAATAACGCTGGCTGCCCGGATGCTTTAAGCGAAATGTGTCGATCAGCCCGGCGCCGAAAAATTCGCCAAGCCCGGCGCGTTCCTCCGGCAGAAATCCGCTTGTGCCAACATTCTCTTTTGGCCGCGCAAGATCGATCTCCTCGAACGCGGTGTTGACATCGCCGGTCACTACAACCGAGCGGCCGGCCTTGCGATAGCTGCGAGCACATCCAGAAACTTTTTGTAAAACGCCAGTTTGTGCGCCACCCATTCCGGTCCGCGGCCGCCGTTCGGGAAATAAATGTTGAACAGCACGAACTGGCCGTAATCGTTGATGATCGTGCGGCCATCGCCGTCGAACTTCGGATCGCCCAACCCAGCGATCGTCGCTGTGACCGGCAGTTTCGAAAACAATGCCGACGCCGCTGTAGCCGGCCTTTTCGGCGCTGACCAAATCGGTGCGATAGCCCGGCGGGTTGCGCAATCCCTCGGAAAGTTGCGCTCGCAAATGCTTTGATCTCCTGCACTGCAACAATGTCGGCGTTCGATTGCGCCAGCCAATTCAGAAATCCCTTTTTTTCACCTGCGCGAATGCCGTTGACATTCCACGAAATCAGTTTGAGCTTGCCCATTTGTCATGATTATCGCTTTACCGGAGTGGGTGAATCGTGTAGATTAAGGCCCAAGTCGGTCATCAGACGTTTTGGGGGAAATCATCTCCGCAAGAACAGAGGACCGCTTAGATGAGGGGGGAGAAGTCAATGAAATCGAAAGCCGCGCCTGAACTGCTGCCAGGCAAAAAACGAAACCGATACAGGTTGCTGCCGGCGGGTCGGGCAGCCCGTCTCGATGAGTCAGGCGTCAGTGCACGGTGACTGCCATGCCGTTCCGGCATCGAGCGCGCATGGATCTCGTATGCGCTTGACGAAACGCCGGGTTGATCGGGCTGACATTTGCGATCAACCCATTTTTAGCCGGTTGATTCCGACGATCTTTTGCAAAAGCATTTGAGATGCCGGTGACGGCTTTTCCAAACCCGGTCATGTTCGCCGGGACATTCTTCGTATTCGCGATCGTGCGCGCTGCGTTGGCGTTGCGCATTATCGACCATGCGGTGACGGTGCCCTCGGTCGGCAAATGGGTGCTCTATAGCGTGCTGAGCGATGTCGGGCTTTCAGGTCGTGTTGTCCGTGCTTGTGCCGCTGATGCCGCTCGGGTTCACCGCGCAGAGCGAGTTTGCCTGGCAGTTTGTCTGCGCTGCGCTCGGCGGTCTGATGACAGGCTGGTTGCAGTGGCGAATGTTTCAGCCCAGCACCCGGCCCCAGCTGGTTTGGGTGGTGGCTTCGTTTTTGGGCTGGTTGCTGACCTACGCGCTGCTCGGTGTGATGCTCTACGCCACCGCGGCACGATCTAGACGTCTGTCAGAAGAAGAGTTTATCTTTGGCCGAATTCATCACCCCTGCGCGGCGCGCTATCTCTTGCCTACAAAGTTCCCGCCGAATGACGGCGCTTCACGCTAGAGTGCACAGAGATTAATCCGGAGAACGCACTGTCTCCCCGCGCAAAGCGCGGGGAGACAGTGCGTTCTCCGGCAAAAATGCCCACGATGCGCGGCCAAAACGTACGAATTTGGGAGTCCGCGCCTGTCCGTTACCCACAAGTCGGGTAAGCGGAGAGCGTTTGCGCGGGGCGGGTGAATTCGGCACCAAAACTGGTTGCCTTGGCGCACTACTGGTCGCGCAGCGGTGTGCTGACCAGCGGGCTGACGCGGCGGGCCTGCTCCGCGGTGGGCGGCGCGACTCGGTTGGGGTGCAGCAGACCGGCCAGAATCTCGACCCCGTCGATCAGGCGCGGACCGGGCCGGCTGAAATAGGACGCGGCATCGACCGCATAGAGCTGGTTCAGATAGGTGGCTGGCAGGTCGCGCCAGACCTCATGGCCGGACAGTTCGGCAAACGCGCGCACGGTGTCTTCGACGATCGAAGTCGCGCGGCGCCAGCACCACCATCTCGGGTTGCACCCAGATCACGTCATCCCAGCTGCCGCGCACCGCCGGCTGGCCGGCATCGCCCAACACGCTGCGCCCACCCGCGATCTCGATCTGTTCGGGCAGCCACTGGCCGGGCAGCAACGGCGGGTCGAGCCATTCGACGGCCGCAACCGTGGGCCGATGCGCGACATCGCGCACGCGCGCGCGCACCGCATCGAGCCGGTCGCGCAACTGCTGCACAACCGCGCGCGCGCGATCTGGCACGCCGGCGGCATCACCCACAGCCTGAATCGCGGCGAGCATGCTGTCGAGCGTGGCGGGTTCGAGTGTCAGCACCTGGGCTGCACCAGCGTTGCACGGCGTCTGCGTCAGAATGAGATCAGGCTGCGCGGCCTGCCAACTTGTCCTGATCCACCACGTAGCGCGCCGCGCCAGGCGAGCTGGCGTCAGCCGCGCTGGCGTCCGGCTGGGTCCGCCGCGCGCGTCAAAACCGGCACTGCGCTCAGGCCAGACGGAAAGTCGCAGGCGTGACTGCGGCCCACGAGCGCGTCGCGCAAACCGAGCAGGCACACGATCTCGGTTGCAGCGGGAAATAGCGAAGCGATTCTCATTGTGGTTTGCGGCAGCCCGCCTCGTTGTTGCTGATCTTGCACGGCAGCGTGATGGGTTTGGCGAAGTAGCCGCGCACGAGCGTGCTGAAGTCCATGTCGCTGTGGCGCGCCAGCGCGTCAAAAAAGGCATCCTGACTGGCGATCTTGTATTCCTGTGAAATATAGTAATCGCGCAGCATGTCGTCGAACCCCTGCCGCCCGAGCTTTTTGCGCACATCGTTTAGGAACAACAGCCCGCGCTGGTAGACCGCGGCTGTGTATGCGGCCGAGTCGTCGTATTCAGCCAGCGACAGATCGATGGCGCCCTTCGGTTTGCGGCCAATGATGTAGTACGTAAACCACCAGTCGCTGTCGCCGTCGTAATACGTTTGATAGAAGCGCAGTTCGGCCATGCGCGCAAACGACTCATCCATCCACGGTGTGCGGATCTGGTCGTTGCCGACCACGTTGAACCACCACTGATGTGAGACCTCATGCACAGTCGTGGCGATCAGGTCGTGGCGGCTGCCGCGGCCGGGGTAATTGGCATACAACGTGGTGCCGATGCCGATCAGGCCGCTGTATTCCTGGCCCTGTTGCCGGCCGGTTTCGACAATGCGCAGTGATTTGTAGGGGTAGGGGCCATACGACGTGGAGAACAGCTTGACCGCGCGCGCCGCGGTGTAGAGCAACCGCTTCTGCCGACGATGCGTGCACCGGGTAGCCATAATGCACAAACGACACGCCGTTCTCCTCGATCTGGGTCACTTGAAAGATATCGCTGGCCGCAAACGCAAACACGCGCGCCTTTGGCAGCGTGTAGCGCCACAGCCGGCCGTCGCGTGTTTCATCGCCGGCGCCCGCGATCGTGATGCCCTCCGGCGCAAGGATGCTGACTTCATAGTCGGCCAGCTCGGATGAATACGGGTCGCCGAGCGGCACATAGACCGGCGTGTCCCAGGCGCCATCGCGATATGGCGCAAGCACGACATACCAGTGCCCGGCCGTCAGGCTGCTCGGCCCGCGCGAGGTGTCGTCGCCGCCAATGCCGGTGATGGCCTCCTGCAGCGGGATTTTGACCGAAAAGTCGAACGTGATCGCGATCGCCTTGTTCGGCTGCAACGAGCCCGGCAGTTTTACGGTGAGCACGGCGCTTTCGAGCACAAAGTCGAGCGGCTTGTCGGACCCGTAAATGCGCGCGTCGCGAAACTCCACCGCGCCGGCGCGCCGCGCGGGCGGCACGTTGAATTTGATCTCGGTCAACTCGGCTTTGGCCGGGTTGACGAACTCAATCCGCTGTTGCGCGCTGATCACGCTGTTGGCGTAGTCGAGGGTGGCGTTGAGCACATACAACGGCCGTTCGGGCGGCGATTCCAACGTTTTAAGCCCGTCGGTGCCGATCAGCGTTGCGTCTCCGCCGCTGCCGCTGGCCGGATTGAGATTGGGCAGCTGGATCGGGTTGCCGGACGCGCCGATACGTGTGCAACTGGTGAGCAGTGTCAGCGCCAGCAACAAGGCGGGCGCGTGGTGAAGCGATGCAGGCATTGCGATGGATTCTATGCCATAGGAAGAAAGTGCCGGAGGTGCCAATGCTGCGTTTGAGCTTGGGGCCGGCCAAAACGCGCATGATTTTATGGTGAGCATCGGATCGCCGGCCGTCATAAGCTGGCGATTCGCGTATGATCACAGTGTGATTAACGTGTTGCTAGCGACACATGGTGACCTTGCACACGCATGTTTAACGACGATTGTTGCAATTGCAGGCAAGCAGCAACGCGTCGTTGCAGTCGCATTGCAAGAAACAGACTCTGTCGACGACTTTGCCGCAACCTTGCGCGCAATGTGCAGCGCCGCGGCGGACGAGCCGGTGCTGATCCTGTGCGATCTGCGGTTTGGTACGCCGCACAACGCTGCGTTGCGCGTGGCCTCAGAACGGCCGTTGGTGCGCGTTTTGGCCGGGTTGAATCTGGCGATGGCGCTCGAGGCATCGCTCTCGCAGGACACTGTCACCACAATGACGTCACAGGCGCTGGACACCTGGGTCGATACCGTGCGCAGCGCCGGTCTGCAAGATATCGGTGTATGAGACGGTGGTTTGTCACTTGTTTTGTTTGCCCGATTGGTCACAGTTATCCCCGTGAGCGATTCTCAATCTAATTTGCTGACGCGCGCCCTGGCGATTGCCTGTTGCGCGCTGCTGACCGCCTGTGCGCAACCAGCACCTGCTGCGCAACAGACGCCGGAGCCGGCACTGCGGCCCTTCTGCAAGATGCATGTGGCTGGTGCGCAGATCGTCGACGAATCGGGCAACGCGCTGATCCTGCATGGCGCAAATTTGCCGCCGATCAGCGAACAAGAAAAGGCCGGCGAGAACCCGGTTGCCAACATCGATGCGCTGGCTGCGCAGGGCGCGGCGGTCGTGCGGCTGGCCGTGATTGAATCCGAATTGACGCCGTTTTACGTGCCGCAGAAGCTGGTGCCCGTCGTCGCGCGCGCCAATGACGCCGGCGTGGTGTTGATTTTGAGCTGGCGCAACGATCCAACAAAGAAGCTGAGCAGCCAGGCTGACGACATCGAAGATTTTGTGCGGCTGCTATCGCCGGCGCTGCGCGGGGTAAATGGCGTGTGGTTCGACCCGATCCATCAGCCGCTGGATCAGCCGCCAGGCAAACAGCGCGCAGTGGCCGAGCGCATGATCAACGTGCTGCGCGGGCTGGCCGACGACCGCATTGTGGTCATCAATCACGCCTCCTGGCTCAACGGCTCCGATGCCAGCATCAACATGCCGTTTGCGCAGACCAATGTGGTCTACGGTGTGGCGCGCGTCGACGAACTGGCGCCGGCCAGGCTGCCGCTCTTTGTTACCGCACCTGAAACGATTGCCGGGGCCGAGGCTGCTGCAACCGCGGGCATCGGCTCAGTCGCGCCCGGTGCCGACCCGCTGCCCGTGTGGCGGCGCAGCGTGCGTTGCGGGCGCTAGGTCCAAATCGGTATTCGCCGCAAGCCGCGCCATCGTTTTGCCTACAGGCGCGCGCCGAATGTCCCGCACCCAAATCAATTTCCCCGCCCAACTTTGATTGGGCGCGCCCTCGCCATTTTGTTGCGCATATGTCTCAGCACATGACATTCAGGGCAATGCAGTCTGTGGCAGTGCAAGCATTCCTGAGGCGTTGTCATTTGATTGCGGATTTGCAATAAAGCTGTGTCGCTACGGTGCGTATATGTTCGTATGTTGCCAGGCGTCGGAAATGTCAGACACCCAGCATTGCGTAATAGAGAATAAGTTTGAATTCTTCTTGCCTCTGGTCTGATGACAACGTATAGAGAAATTCGCTACGCTGTGGACGTTCTGTGTAGACAGACACTGTTAAACACTAACGCGAAAAACAACGAAGTATGACAAATCGGACTTTTTACTTGACCATTTAGAGATATAGTTCACACCGTCGAATGCAGTGACGCGAGGGGTGTTCTGCAAGTTCGTCATATTTGTTCGCATCGCAGCACATTGAATTACGTTGACTTAGGTTCTGGCGGGAAGTCCGCTTTTCAGACAAAACCTCTGACAACACGTTAGGGAGCGACGGCAGCCGTCTGACGTCGCACGTGAGGGAATACGTTCGTGATTGAGCATCCGCCTGTTTCGCAGCACTTGTCCAGCGGGGATATCGAGACCCCAGTGTCTTCAGCCAGCGGCGCGCATCATGTCGATTGGGCGCTCAGGACAAAAGCCATTGTCGACGCGGTCCTGGCCGCGCTGGCGATCACCCTTCTGTCGCCGCTGTTGTTGACAATCGCCCTGATCGTGCGTTTAGGCAGCCCAGGCCCGGTGATCTATCGCCGCCGCGTGATGGGCCAGCATGGCGCGCAGTTCGACGCGTTTAAATTTCGCACCATGCGCGTTGACGGCGACGCCATCCTCGAACAGCATCCTGCGCTCAAGGCACAACTGGCGCGCGACCACAAGCTTGCGGATGATCCGCGCATCGCCCGCTATGGCAGCATGTTGCGCAAACTCAGCCTGGACGAGCTGCCGCAGCTGTTCAACGTGCTGCGCGGCGAAATGAGCCTGATCGGCCCGCGCATGATCTCGCCGCCCGAGCTGACGCGCTATGGCGCCGATGCGGGCGAACTGCTATCAGTCAAGCCCGGCATCTCCGGGTTGTGGCAGGTGTCCGGCCGTTCGACGCTGGCGCCCGAAGATCGCGTCCGGCTTGATATCCAGTATGTCCGCACGCGCACGCTGTTGATGGATGTCGGCGCTGATGATCAAAACCATCCCCGCAGTATTGAAGAGCCGGGGGGCTGTCTAACCATGTTGATCGCGCGCGCACCCGTCCGGATCAGCTTTTTTGGCGGCGGCACCGATCTGCCGGACTATTTCAACCAGTATGGCGGCTGCGTGCTGAGCACCACGATCGACAAGTATGTCTATGTCGTGCTGAACACCAGCGATCGCGGCAACCTGCAAATCACCAGTTCGGACTATCGCTCGTTCTACCGGCATCCGATCGGCGAGGCGTTGATGTGGGATGGCGATCTGAGCCTGCCCCGCGCGGTGCTGCAACACTTTGGTGTGGAGCACAGCGTTTCGATGTTTCTGGCCTCCGAAGCGCCGCCCGGCACCGGGCTGGGTTCATCCAGCAGCGTCACCGTTGCGCTGATCAAGGCAGTCAGCGCCGCCAGCGGCATGAACCTGACCAAGGCCCAGGTTGCCGAACTGGCAACCTATATCGAGCTGTCAAAGCTCGGAAAACCCATCGGCCTGCAGGACCAGTATGCCTCGGCGTTTGGCGGGATGAACTGGATCACGTTCGAATCCAGCGGTGTGACGGTCCAGCCGATCACATCTGCCCGCGCAGACATCGCGCCGGCTCGAATCGAATCTGTTGCTTGATGTTTACCGGCGCCACGCACGACTCCGCCGACATCCTGAAACATCAGACCGCGTCCAGCCGCGAGCGCAAACCGGCCGTCATCGATTCGCTCCAGGCTGCGAAAGACCTGGCCTACCAGGGCCGCGAATTGCTGGCGCGCGGCGATCTGGACCAGTTTGGGCGTCTTTTGCACGAGGGTTGGATGTGCAAACGCCGCTTCGCACCCGGCGTCACCACGCCGATGATCGACCGCATGTATGACATCGCCCGCAACAACGGCGCGCTCGGCGGCAAGATCGCCGGGGCCGGCGGCGGCGGGTTTCTGATGCTGTATTGCGAGACCGACGCCATCAGCCGCGTCGAGTCCGCGCTGTCGGCGCAAGGCTTGCGCCGGCTCGGGTTTCAAATGGAGAGCGATGGCGGGCGTGTGCTGTTTAACGCCGGGCTGCGCTTGGAGCGAGACGGGTTGACTGAAGGCGCGCTTGCATTCGATCCCATGCAAGGTGTTCGCGCTGCTGTGATGTAACGCAAATCATGCAAAAAGTAACCACGAACAATTCCATCAGCCACCTACGACCGGATGATTGTCTCCGGCCGGCTTGCCTCGCGCCGCCAATGGCAGACGCTCAAAACTGCGCTGCTGACGGTCGATGGCATCGGCCTGGTGTTTGCGCTGATGGTGGCCTTCAAAGTCCGCATCGATGGCTGGCTGCTCGGCCTGCAATACGAGCATCCGAGCGACCTGTCGTACTATCGCTGGATCGTGGTCGCCAGCCTGCCGATCTTCTGGGTCACCGCGACACTGCTCGGTCTCTATCGCCGCGACAACTTGCTGGGCGGCGTGGTCGAATACAAACAAATCATCAAAGCCTGTTCAGCAAACATCTTTGTGATCATTCTGGGCAGCTTTCTCATTCGCGACGACAACTTTGACCTGTCGCGCGGTTGGATCGTGCTGGCCTGGATGCTCTCAATGGGCACGCTGCTGCTGGCGCGCTTTTGCATGCGCCGCGTGGGTTATGCCCTGCGCGAACACGGCCATCTCAGCGCACGCGTGTTGATCGTCGGCGCCAACGACCAGGGCGCCGCCATTGCCAAACAGTGGCGCCTGTCGCCGCGCTCCGGCATGCGCGTGGTTGGTTTTCTCGATGACTTCAAATCGGTCGGCGCAAAAGTCGTCGACGAACTTGTCGTCGTCGGCCGGCCGACGGCGCTGACCGCGGCTGTGCACGAGTATCAAGTCGACGAAGTCGTGCTGGTGTCGAGCGCGGTCTCGTGGGAGACCTTTGGCGAACTGGTGACCGGGCATCAACGCCCGGATGATTTCACCATGCGCCTGTCGCCTGGGTTTTACGAACTGCTCACCAGCAGCATGGCGGTCACCAACAAAACATTTGTGCCGCTGCTGACGCTGCACGAAAGCCGCATCGTCGGTGTCGACGCCGCGATCAAAACCGTGTTTGACTACACCCTGACGCTGATCGCATTTCTGGCGACCTGGCCGCTGGCGTTGTTGATCGCGCTGCGGTTGCGCGCAAAGCACCCCGGCCAGCCCGCGCTAATTCACAAACGCGCGCAGGGCTTGCTCGGCCGGCCGTTCGACCTGATGCTGTTTAACACCTATGGCAGCGAGGATCGGCACCGCGAAGGCGCGCGTGAGCAGTCGCTCGAAGCCTGGCTGGTCTGGACTGGCGTGGACAAGTGGCCGCAGCTGCTGAACGTGTTGCGCGGCGAGCTCAGCCTCGTTGGCCCGCGGCCGCTGGGGCCGGACACGCGCATCGAAACGCTGCAAGGCGCGCACAACCTGACATCGGTCAAACCCGGTGTGCTCGGCCCGTGGCTGGTGCACGATGCGCTGCGCTCGTCCAACTTGTTAAATGATGAAGTGTCGTATGTGCGCAACTGGGAAATCTGGCGGGACATTCCCATCGTGCTGCACGCGCTGCATGGACACGCTTCGCGGGTGATCAGCTACTTGCGCAAATGAACGCGCCAAAGCCGACTTCCGTTACACAGCCGCTGCGCATTGGCGGGCGCGCAGTCAAGGCCCTGGTGCTTGCGGCAGGCGAGGGCACGCGACTGCGCCCGCTCACGCTGGATCGCCCAAAGCCGATGGTGCCGATCAACGGCGTGCCATTGCTCGATATCATCATCCGACAGCTGGCGGGCGCCGGCATCACCGATATCTCGGTCAACCTGCACTACAAGCCCGATGCGATCACACGCTATTTGGGCGATGGCTCCGGCTACGGCGTCGATATTCTGTATGCGCCGGAAACGCGCTTGATGGGGTCGGCAGGCGCGGCAAAAAATACACAGGCCTGGCTGAGTGATCACCCGTTGCTGGTGATGTATGGCGATGTGCTCACAGACATGGATCTCGTCGCGCTCGCAGCGTTTCATGAGTCGAAGCAACGCGAGTTCCCCGAGCTCGCCGCAACACTCAGCTTGTATCACGTGCCGAACCCAACTGAAGTAGGATTGGTGGGGCTTGATTCGCAACAGCGCATCACGCGTTTTTTGGAAAAACCGGGCATAGACGAAGTGTTCACCGATGTCGCAAACGCAGGGGTGTGCATCATCGAGCCGCGTGTTTTGGAAACGATCGAAGCGGGCGCGACGGTTGATTTTGGGCTGCACGTCTTCCCGGCGTTGCTGGCGCAGAACCTGCCGATGTGCGGCTGGTTGATTCCAGAAAACACCTATCTGCTTGATATCGGCTCACCGGAAAAATATGCGCAGGCCAATCGCGACTGGGCGCTGCGCAACGGGTAACACAAAGTGCTCTCATCATGGAACTTCAACAACTCATCCGAACCCTGACGCGCTGGTGGTGGTTGATCATCGCCGGGACGATCGCGGCCGCTGTCATCAGTTTCTTCGCCACGCGCGCCACGCCGAATACGTATTTGACGCAGACTACGCTGCTGGTCGGCCAGCCATTTACCGATGTTTCGACCAATGATATTTTCACGTCGAAGACGTTGGCCGATGTCTACGCCAGTTACGCCCTACGTGAACCGGTGCTGGGCGGCACGCTCAAAGAGCTAAACCTGGATTGGGGCTGGGAATCCCTGCGCGACCGCGTCACCACACGCGTGCCGCCCAATTCCGCGCTGATCGAGATCTCGGTCGTCGACACCGACCCGCTGCGCGCGCAGGCATTCGCCAACACGATCGCCGAACAGGTTCAGCAACAAAGCCCGGCCGCCCGCAACCAGGACAGCCAGCAGGCTGATTTCGCACGCAAACAGCTGGATGACCTCAAGCGCAAAATCGAAACAGGCCAGGCCCAGCTGGCAAAGCTCGACGACGAAGTCGGCCGTGCCAACAGCAAACGCGACATCGACGAAAAACGCGGCCGCATCGAAGCGCTGCAAACACAGATCACCACCTGGCAGACCACGTTTGCCAACCTGCAGCGCAACCTGCTGCAGGGCTCGCCCAACGTCATTTCAGTGATCGAGCGCGCCTCGACTGCCGTGCTCGTCGGCCCAAAGCTCACGCAAAACGTGGCGTTGGCTGCGCTGGTCGGGTTGATCGTCTCGATGCTGGTGGCCTTCGGTCTGGAGGTCATCGACGACACGCTCAAGACATCGGACGACGTCCGGCGCGCCACCAATCTGTCGGTCCTCGGCACCGTCACGCAGATTCGCGGGCAGGGCTACCCGGCCAAGCTGGTTGCGATTCGCGCTGGCGCCAGCCGCGCGGCTGAGGCATTTCGCGTGTTGCGCACAAATCTGCAGTTCACAGCGACCGACAAGCCGTTTCAGACACTGATGATCACCAGCACCCGGCCGCGCGAGGGCAAAAGCGTGACCACGGCCAACCTGGCCGCCGTCGTCGCGCAATCCGGCAACCGCACGCTGTTGATCGATTGCGACCTGCGCCGCCCGACGCAGCACTTGATTTTCGAACTTGCAAACGAGCGCGGGCTGACCACGCTTTTCCTGGATGACAAAACGCAGCTGGATGACCTGATCGTCAAAACCAGCCCGAATCTATCGGTGCTGTCATCCGGCCCGACGCCGCCAAATCCGGCCGAGCTGCTCGACTCCGCGCGCATGACCAAGATCTTGGAACAATGCAAGAGCAAGTTCGACATGGTCATTATCGATGTGCCGCCCGTGTTGAGCGTGGCCGACACCTCGATTGTCGCGGCCAAAGTCGATGCAGTCCTGCTGGTGATCGATTCCGGCTATACGCGCCGCGCCCATGCCAAACGTGCGCAGGAATCGCTGGCGGCGGTTGGCGCGCGTGTTCTCGGCGCCACGGTCAACCGCGTCTCCGAGCGTAGCGACGACGCGTATTACTACTACGCCACACCCGCCGCGCGCGGCGGCAATGGCACTGGCGGCGGACGATCGTCCAAACCGCGCACCGGGTTGCGCAAACTGCTGCAGCCGCAGCGCCGTTCCCCCGCGCCCGAGCTCCCGCGCCAGGGCAAAATATCAGCTGCAAAGATTGAGGCGCCAAAGTAGGGAGAAGAAGGTGCTTAGGGTGCCTAACGTGCTTGAGGTGCTTAAGGTATTGATGTACGCCCTCTCAAGCACATTAAGCACTTTAGGCACCTCAAGCACTTTAAGCACCTTCTTCCTTATAATCCGCTCATCCATGAAAGAGCTTGAAGAACGTATTACTTCGGAAGGAAGTAACCTTGGCGAGGGTATTCTCAAAGTTGACTCGTTTGTAAATCATCAGGTCGATCCGGTGCTCATGCAGAAGTGCGGCGCGGAGTTTGCGCGGCTGTTTAAAGACTGCGGCGCGACACGTATTCTGACCTGCGAGATCAGCGGCATCGCGCCGGCGTTGATGACGGGCATGTCGATGGGCTTGCCGATCGTTTACGCGCGCAAGTCAAAGCCAATCACGATGCCGGACACGGTCTATTTGACGACTGCGCCGTCGCACACAAAGAAACGCGACGTGCAGGTGATGGCATCGCCAGAATATTTGCATGCTGGCGAAAAAGTGCTGATCATCGATGATTTTCTGGCGACCGGCCAGACGATCCTGGCGCTGGCGCGCATCGCAAAAGCCGCTGGCGCGGACATCGTTGGCGTCGGCGCGTTGATCGAGAAGACCTTTGAAGGTGGCCGCAATGTTCTGGCCGACCTGCGGGTGCCGGTGCATGCGTTGGCGCGTATTAGCGACATGTCAAACGGGCAGATCAAGTTCGCCGATTAACACGCCGTGTGACGGCAAAACGCCGCAGATTTCCCGCTTTTCTGCGACGTGTTAGTCCACAATCACCGCACACGGATTAAATCTTGCTCTCAGACAAGCCGCGTAGGCTCCATGCCATGAAAGCATTGAGCCGACTTGGTATTGCCGTGTGCTCCGCGATTGCGCTGTTTGCGTTGTCACCTGGTCAGCCGTACGCCGCCGCACCGACAGTGCCGCCGGTTGCCGAAGAGCCGCCGTTTGGCTTGCCGTTTGGATCTGATGCCGGCCCGGAAACTTGGTTGGTTGGGCAGGTGTATGGCAACAGCACCGGTGCGTTTGCGCGCCGGCGCGAGTGGTATCAGGCCGGGCAGGGCATCCACTTTGGCATCGATTTCTCGGCGGCCTGCGGCACGCCGATTGTGGCGATCGGCGATGGTGAGGTCATCAAGGTCGATGCACCCGAACACGGCAGCGCGCCGCATAATCTGTTGATCAATCATGGCAACGGCTATGTGTCGCTCTACGGACACTTGCTTGAACGACCAAAACTCACACGCGGCCAGCGCGTCGCGCGCGGCGAGGTGATCGGCCTGACCGGCGACCCGGATCTCACATGCACATCGCGGCCGCACCTGCATCTTGAAATTCGCAACAGCGCGCTGAACCGCGCGTTTAACGCCCACAACCTGATCGATGCCGATTGGGATGCGCTGCTGATCACGGGCTCGTTTGGGCGCGGTTTCCAGCGCGATCTGGAAGACCCGCGCAAATGGCAATCGCTGTGGGATCAGCCGGATATCCGGTTTGGCGGGCCTCTCATTAATGAATTTGCGCAGACGTTTCCACAGGATTGGCGCTAACATGAAATCACTACGCATTGCGCTTTTTGTGCTGCCGCTGTTGGTCGCATGCGACACGGTCGCGCCGCCCCCGACTGCCATCGCGCCCACGCCCAGCGCGCTGCCGCCTGCCGTCACGTTGGTTGCCACAAGCGGCGCGGCGCCGCCGGTCGTCGCCGAAGTGATGCGCGCCGCAGTCGCGACAGACGCGCCACAGCTGGTCGCCACACCCGCGAGCACAGACACGCCAGCGCCTGTTGCCGCACCGGCCGCGACTGCGACGCCGGCTGGCCCGGTATTTGTGCAGCTGACACAGGGGGGCTGTTGCGTGCAGCCGTTCTTCGCGCCGGATGGCGGGCGCGTGCTGTTTCTGGACCGGCCCTCCGGTGTCTCGCCAATCGGTTACTACGGTGTGCCGGTCGATCAGCCGTTGAGCGAGCCGCAGTTGGCGGTGGATCGACTCGGACCGTTTGACCGCAATCTCACCCATCGCAGCATGCTCTTGAATGGCCAGACCCTGGTCGAACGCATTGCCGACGGTCAGCGCTGGACGATCAACAACGGCGGTCGCTCGGTGTCATTTTCGCCCGACGCCACCCGCATCGTCTGGAGCGTTTCATCCGAAGCCGGCGGCTTCGATGTGCGCAGATCGGATGTGTTTATTGCCAATGTCGATGGCAGCGATGCGAAGAAAATCATCACGCGCTATGGCGGCGGGCCGGTGGCCTGGCTGAACGATGGCGCGCGCATGCTGATCGGTGGCCGTCCTAACCCGCGCGACAAAAACCCGACGCTGGGCGTGCTGGATCTGGCGACCGGCGAGGTGCGCGACCTGGTCACAGCCGAGCGTTGGCGCGGCGTGGTGCTCGCGCCGGACAACAAGCACGTGGTCTATTTTGTCGCGCAGGCGCGCGGCGAAAATCTGGGCGGCACGTTTTTGCTCAATCTCGATAATCCGCAGCCGATCAAGCTGGACTTTTTTGGCGGGTATCGCTGGCGCGACGCCACCCGCTTGTTGTATGTGCCGCTCAGCACAGCCGGGACGCCGTCAAACGAGCTCTGGCAGTTTGATGTGACGACGATGACATCGACGAAATTGATCGACGGCAGCGTCGTGTCGCCGTTCAAGATCGGCAATGGCGACTGGGATGTTTCGCCGGATGGTTCGCTCTTGACCTGGCTCAATGCGCGCGATCGCAATATCTGGATCGCACGGCTTACGCCCTAACGCGCCTGGCCTAGCCAACCGCGAGAACGCTGTCGGAAAACATGATGCACAGCGCGATATTTGCTGGAATTCCACAATAGTTTTGTTGCAATGACGCACCCTACGCAATGGTGGAAATGTGTGCTGCGCATAACGCCCGATTGATCTTTGTGAAATCGAAGCTTTAATCATACGAAGGTCCGTCCTCTCGATATGAGCCAAAGCAAAATCGCAGCGATCGCTTCCTTTCCCCTCGTTGTTTTCAGCGTATTGGTGCTGAGCGTGTTGACGCTCAGCAAGTACCTGTGGCTTGCCACGCCACCGATTTTTGGCGCCGTCATATTGATCGCGGTCGTTTTGGCGGGCGTTCCATTGGCCATCCTGTGCTGGCAGCTGTTGCGCGCGCATCCGCTGTCGATGCTCGTAGTGCCGCAGCTGATCGCGGCAGAGCAGCTTAACTTTTCAGCCACCGACGCCGAGGCTACGCTGTCGGATGCGCTGGACACCTGCACACTGCAAATTGACGCGGGCGAACTGGCGCTGGCAAACTTTGGCGATCACTGGCTGCCGCGTGTTTTTGGCGCGCGCAACAACGCGCTACAGTCGCTGATTCCGGCCTACTTGCGCCGCTATCGCTGGATGGGCGATCCGGCCGACTTGAGCGCGGCCCTGGCCCATGCCCGCGCTGGGCTGGCGCAAGCCGCCGCGCGTCCAGCTTCGCGAACGGTATTTCAGATTCTGTATAGCCATGCCTGCCGCGATGCCTGGTGGCGCACGGGCGATGTCCAGGCCCTGGACGAAGCGATCGAGATGCGGAAACGCGCGGCGATCACGTTTCCTGGCTTGCTGGCCGAACGCTATGAGCACTGGCTCGCGTTGGACGAGCTGTATCACGCGCGAACCCAGTCCGTGCCAACCGCGCCCGACAACATCACGCTATCGTGCTTTTCGGATGCCGCGTTCAATGTGCTCGATCAGAGCGATCCGGCTGGCGACGAGGTCGCGCGCGCGATCGGTAGCAGCCGCCGCGCGCTTCTGACGCGCAAGCGCGACCACCTGGATGCCGCAATTCATGCGCTATCGAACGCGCTGCAGGCGGCTGAGCGTGACATGGCCCATTGGGTTGAAACGGTGCTGTGCTACGCGCGCTGCCGGCTGGCCCGCTTTGAGCAGACACGCGATGCGACCGAGCTGGTGCTGGCGCTGGCGCATCTGGCGCCGGCGTTGAAAGCAGCATCAGTGCATGCGCCAACACTGCCCGGGTTGCTGCACATGCGCGGCAGCCTGTATTTTGCGCAGTGGCAGCTGAACAACGAAAGCCGCATCCTGAGCCGCGCCATTGAGTCGCTTGAACAGGCGCTGAATCTGTTGCCGCCAGCCTGCCCGGATCGGGCGGCGTATGGCGCGCAGCTGGCCCAGGCGCGCAACGCGGCGCGCACGATCGCTGTGCCGCAAGCCTATTTCGCAAATATCACTTCGACTTTCTGAAACCCGACATCGCGCAAAAAGTTTGTCAGCTGCAACCGCGCGACCGCCTCAGCCGTCTCCAGCATGCGCGTGTTGGTCGGGTTGGGTTCGCCCAGCTGCCGCTTGGCCTGCTCCATGGCTTCGACTTCGAGGCCGCTGTATTCGCTAAACAGCCAGCTGCGCTCGGCGTCATACACGCGAGACTCTTCCGGCAACAACTCGATGCTGTAAATCGTCGGGCGCGGCACGACGATCCGTATCGATGTGCCGTCGATCGCCACGTTATTGGGCTCGACGCGCGTCAGGTCGACGCCTGCGCGCAATCGCCCGTTTACCACCAGCACCACGCGATCCTGGCCCGGAATTAGCGTGCGCACGCCCTCTTTGGCGCGCGACTTTTCGATCACAATCGTGGTCGTCCAATCCAGCACATTGAGCGTGCCGCTGCGCTTCCAATCCACGACCGGCAGCGGCGTGGGTGAGGGCATCGGTGTCGGCGTGGGCATCGGCGTAAACGTTGGATACGGTGTGAGCGATGCGTTGGGCGTATAGGTCGGCAGCGGCACCTGTTGCGCCTGCGGCAGCGTTGCTTCGTTGATCGACGGCAGCGTTGGCGGTGCGATCTGCGGTTCAGGCGGCAATACAGCAGTGACCTGCGGGGCGTCGCTGTTGGCGATCACAACCGGCGCGACGGGCGTTGCCTGCGACGCGGCGGCCGGCACGATGGCGGTGGCTTGCGGCGCAACCGGCGCCGGGGCATTCACCGCCGGCGCAACGGCAGGCACAGCGCCGCCGGTTTGCCGCTGCAAAAAGACAACCGCGCCGATGGCGGCGCTGATCAACAGCACGCCGATCAACAGCGCGCCCGCGATCAAGCCACAACCGGCGGAGAAGGATTGGCGTTGCATGGTCGTTAATGTTACGTGGCTGGCTAGGTGCTGCAAGATGGAGCCCACCTGCTAGGTGGAGCCCACCTGTAGGTGGAGCCCACCTGCTAGGTGGGCTCCACTTAGCAGCCTAAATCACCAGCGACCGATCAAATTCAGACAACCGCTCGAAGACGCCCTGTTCGTTGCACCAGTAGTCGTCTTCGATCCGCACGCCCCAACCGCCGCGCGGATCTTCCGGGTAGTACAGGCCGGGTTCGTTGCAGATGATGGTGCCGCGCTGGAAGTATTCAGCCGGCCGCGAGCCGGGCAACCCCATGTAGGGGCCTTCGTGCACATCAAGGCCAAAGCCGTGTCCGAGGCCGTGATAGTAGCCGCTGTTGGAGGTTGGATTGACGCGGTTGGTGCTGTGACCGGCCGCTTCGAACATGTCGCAGGCCAGCACATTGATATCGCTGGTCAGCTTGCCAACGGCGAACGCTTTTTCGGCGGCGCCGTGCACGGCCATCACGGTGTCGTAGGCCTGCAGCACGTGGTCCGGCGCATGGCCGACGCACCAGGTGCGCGTGATGTCGGCGTAGTAGCCGCCCGGGCCGGGCGGGTAAATATCAAACACGATCGTCTTGCCGGTCTCGATGATGTCGCCCGGCGTGCCGGTGCTGTGGCCAATGGCTGAGTCGCGCCCGGTCGAGAAGATGCAGTCGTGATAGGCGAGGCCTTGATCGATCGCCGCCCGCCGAATAAAGGACTTGGCGTCGCCAATCGTCAGCGGCGCGCCATCGGCCTTGAGCAGCGTGCCGTTTAGCACGCGGTGCGATTTGAGAAAGTCGCGTGTGGCGCCGATGGTCTGCTCGGTCATGCGCACAGCCTGGCGAATCAGCCCGGCTTCCTGCGCGTCTTTTGTCTGGCGCGCATCCGAAATCACATCGTTTTCGGCTTCGACCATCACTTCACAGACTTCGGCGCGGATCAGGTCGTTGAGCAGCGTAAACGACGAACCGATCGAATCCGCACCGTAAAACCCGACTTTGCCGCTCACGCCCAGATCGTCGAACATGCGGCGATGCAGCTCGACCGCGCGCCTTGCGCCGGTCGCCGCCAAAGTGTTTGATGATATCGAGCAGCCGGTAGCCTTCATAGCTCACCAGCGGCATGCCGGTTTTGGCCGCCTCGTCGCGCTCCATGTTGCGATGCACCAGATGCTGCGTCACGCGGTCGCCGTCGCGTTTGACCACAACCATGCCGGAGCTCACATGCGCGCCGCCGACAAAATAGGTAAACGCCGTGTTCGCCGCGCCGAGCCCATCGACGCCATAGATCACCAGCGCATCAAGATTGCGTTCAGCCATGAGGCGGGGGAGGTCGGTTTTCATTGGGGTGAAAGTGTAAACGAAGAAGGTGCTTGAGGTTCTTAAGGTTCTTAAAGTGCTTAAGGTAGCGAAACGTTAAGCACTTTAGGCACCTCAAGCACTTTAAGCACCTTCTTCCAATCTCCCCATCACCATCTCCCACGCATACTTCGTCTCCAGCGTGCGGCGGCCGTGTGCGCCAAGGGTGGCGGCGCGGGCGGGGTCGGCCAGCAAAGCCTTGACCTGTCGCGCCAGCGTGGCAACATCGTCGAACGGGATGATCAGGCCGTCGCGCTCGTGTGTGATGACATCAGGCACGCCGCCGGCATCCGCGCCGATGACCGGTTTGCTGTGCAGCCAGGCTTCGAGATAGACGATGCCGAACGAATCGACGCGCGAGGGCATTGCAAATAACGTGCAGGCCTGCAGCGCGTCGTGTTTGTCGCGCTCGGAGACGATGCCCGGCAGAATCACACGCGCGCGCTCATCGTGCGCAAGCTCAGCCAGCGCCGGCGCAAAACCGCCCGGGGCCGGCGCGTCGCCGATAAACACCGCGCGCGCATCCGGATGGGCCTGCCAGACTGCGCGCATGGCGCGCAACAGCGTGACAGCGCCCTTGTCGCGCGTGATCGACCCAATAAACAGCACGATCGGCGCGTCCGGCGGGATGGCGTGCGCTGCGCGGAAACGCGCGCCGTCGGCGCCATCGCCCGCGCTCAGATCCAGCCCGATCCCGAGCAGGCGCAGTTTGGCCGCATCGATCCCAAGCGCGATCAGCGCGGCGCGTTCGCGTTCCGTCTGCACAAACACCACGCGGCTCTGGCGCATCAGCTCAAGCTGGTGCGGCATGGTGTAGTTGCGCAGCACATCCGCCGCGCCGACGTGCACGAACGGCGTGCAGATCATCGGCACGTTGTTGCGGCGCGCATACGCCGCAGCCGCCAGCAGCGGCGCTTCGAGCGTGATGTTCACCAGATGCACGCGATCGAACGGGCCGTGGCGCGCGGCGATCGCTTCGAGCGTGCGGTGCGGATGCGCCAGACGTGGCACAAAACCGCCGATCCAGCGCAGCATGCGCTCAGGCAGCACGCCGCCCAGCGCCGGCATAAAACGCCGCAGCGCGTAAAAGCTGAGCGGCGCGAGCGGCAGATGATTGACGCGCAGCCGGTGCACATTGACACCCTCGATGACTTCGAACGGCGCAGCCACCCGCGCGCCGCGCGGCGACCAGACCAGATCGATGCCTTTGACATCAGTGGTGAGCACGGTCACAGTGTGGCCGGCGCGCGCAAGCCGCTGCGAGATTTCGGCCACAAATGTAGTTGCGCCGCCGATAAACGGCCGGTAGGCGGCAGTGACGTGCAGCAGGTTCATGGCGCGGTCACCTTGCCCTGCGTTTGATACAGCGTTGCGAAGTCGCGCGCATAGTCCAGGGTGCTGCGTGGCGTCCGTGGCGTGGTTGGCGTTGTGAGGCCGGTATGCCAGGAGCTGTTGGCGCAGCTGTGCGATATCGCCTGGCGCAAATACAGCGCCATGTGCCGTGGCGCGGATCGCCTCTGGCAGTGCGCCAATGTCCGATGCCAGTGCGTAACAGCCGGCCGCGATGGCTTCGTGCAGCACCAGCATAAAAGTCTCCGGCCACAGCGAAGGTGCGACAAACACGTCCGTTGTCGCAAGCAGGCGCCAGACTTCGGCGTGCGGCAACGCGCCGACAAAATGCACGCCGGGGTGCGTCGCCAGCGCGCGCAGGCGCTGCACGTACTCCGGGTGCGTGTCCAGCGGACCGGCGATCGTCAAGGTTGCATCGACCGGCAACGCGTTAAACGCTTCCACCAGCACGTGTGCGCCTTTTTGCGGCGCCAGCCCGCCGACATACGCGATGCGACAGGCAGCGCCTCTGCGTGGCGCGCGCGCTTCTGGCGCGCCGGCGATGCCGTAGGGCACGCGCTGCCAGCTGCGCGTGTCGCAGCCCTGGGTTGCAAACCAGTCGATCACAAACTGCGACGGCGCGGTGACGCGCGCCGCGGCTGCGAGGATGTCGCGCAGTTGCGCGTTGCGGTTGCGCATCAGCGGGCCAAGCAGCGAGCCGAGCGCCTGGCCCGCCAGACCGCTCAGCCCGGCGCGCGCGGTGACGCAGCGCCCACATGAGCCAGCTTGCGGTCCGTCGCACAGCGTGCCATCGTAGTTGGTGACGCGCTGGGCGTTGGCGCAGGCGAACCAGAAGTCGTGCAGCGTCACGACATAGGGAATGCCGCGCGCGCGCAACAGGCGCGCGGCGGCCAGCGGAAACCCGATCAGATGCTGAATATGCGCAACGTCAAACACGTCAGTGTCGAGCAGGCGCTCAATGTGCTGAAGCGCCGCGCCGTCTGAAAATGCCGCGGTGAAGCGCCGCGATGGCGGGTGTTCGGGCAGCGTGGCGACGGCATAGCCGGTTGCGGCATTTTCAGACGGCGCGCGCGTCAGCACCGTGACCGCGTGGCCGAGCGCGCCGAGGTCTTCCGCCAGATGTTGCGTGATGAGTTCGACGCCGCCAATATGCTGCGGCGGGAACTGATGTGTGATTTGTAAGATGCGCACTGCGTTATGGGTGAGAAGACCTGCCCGGCCGACCTCTTCACCATCGCTTTAGAACCTATCCCAATAGGTGGGCTCCACCTTGCGAGCACGCCATGAACGTCGGCGAAAAAGGTGGGGCCCACGTCTATTGGGATAGGTTCTTAGGCAAACAGATCGCGGTTTTGCGCGACCCAGGTCCACAGCTCGAGGATGCCGTCCTCAAGCTTGACTTTGGGTTCCCAGCCCAGCAGGCGATTGGCCTTGGCGTTGTTGCTGATGAAGACCGGCTGATCGCCCGGACGCCATTCCATGTGTTTGACCGGGATGTCTCGGCCGGCCAGCTCCTCGAAGATCGGCCCGGGCTCGGTCCAGATCGACGTGGTGTTGCCGCCGCCGCCGCCGACGTTAAAGACTTCGCCGCTGACTTTGTCGATGTTTTGCCAGGCACAATCGTAGGCATTGATCAAATCACGCACGTGCAGCATGTCGCGCACCTGTTTGCCATCGCCATAGATCGTGATCGGCTTGCCGGTGTTGATCGCGATGATAAAGTGCGCCAACCAGCCCTGATCTTCAACGCCGAACTGGCGCGTGCCATAGATGGTGCTCTGGCGGAACACAACCGTTTTCATGCCATAGATGCGCGCGTAATCGCGCACATACTGGTCGCCGGCGCCTTTTGAGCAGCCATACGGCGAATGAAAATCCAGCGGGCGCGTTTCGTCGATGCCGTCCGGGTAATCGCGGTAGGCGTAGCGATCGTTCTTCTCGACGATGACGACGTCTTCCATGCCGCCATACACTTTGTTAGTGCTGGAGTAAATCACGGCCGGTTGTTTTTTCTGGGCGCGCGCGGCTTCCAGCACATTAAACGTCCCGAGCGCGTTGATGTCGAAATCGCTGCGCGGGTCGGCGACGCTGGTGGTCACCGCGACCTGGCCGGCCAGATGCACCACGAGGTCGGGCGCGGCCTCGGTCATCGCGCGCAGCAGCGCGTCGGCATCGCGGATGTCGCCGCGCACAAACGTCAAGTGCTCGGCGCCGGGCTGGGTGCGCAGCCAGTCCAGGTTGTGCTGCGTGCGCGGGCGGCCAAGATTGTCAAAAATTGTGACGGTGTCACCGCGCGCGATGCGATTTTGCGCGAGATTGCAGCCGATAAAGCCGGCGCCGCCGGTGATAAATACGTGCATGGTTGTCGTGGGTAAGCGGGCGGGTGAATCTGTAGGAGGCGCTTGTCTGCCGCTGCCAAATGTCAGCCAATCGTTGCATGCAGGCACCGGCCATCCGCCGTATCTTTGATTATAGCCAGCGGCCTGCGCCGCCGGCTGAATACAGTTATGTTGACCCTGCAAAAAAATCGCATTGTTTTGACCCTGATCGTGCTGTGCAGTGTGGCGCTCCTGCCCGCGCGCGCATCGATCGCCAGCGACACCGGGTTGCGCGACCAGCCGCCGCCCCTCGCCGGTTGGACGCATACCCAAACTTACCCCGATGACACCGCGCAAAAACACGGCGTGGTCGTGTCTGGCGAGGACATCGTGCGCGCATCGCCCACGATCGCCGAAATCGACGGCAACAGCGGCAACGGCAAGGAAGTCGTCGTCGGCGGGCAGGATGGCCAGCTGTATGTCTATCGCGCCAACGGCCAGCTGGCCTGGTCGAAGAACGTGCTGCCGGCCGGGTGTTCGCTCGGCGGGTTGGATTGGAAGCTCAACAGCACTGCCGCCGTCGGTGCGATCTACGGGGATGGCGTGCCGTATGTCGTGGTCGGATATGGCACGGTTCTGCCGTCGAACTGCGATGGCGGCATCGCGGTCTATCGCGGCAGCGATGGCACACTGGCCTGGCGCTTTAGCACGCGCGCCTGGCGCGACAGCCAGGGCTATCCGCCCGAAGGGCTGTATGGCGTGATGTCGTCGCCCTCGTTGTATGACGTGGACGGCGACGGCGATCTTGAAATCGGATTTGGCGGCTTTGACAGAAATATCTATCTGCTGAATTCGGACGGCAGCGTGCGCTGGTATTACTTTACGGCGGACACGGTCTGGTCTTCACCGGCGTTTTACGATGTCAACGGCGACGGCGTGGTCGAGATGATCATCGGCAGCGATATCAGCGCCAACGCGCAGGCCGGCACAACCGATGGCGGCTATGTCCTGGCGTTCAACACCGCCGAACGTGCGATCAAGCGCGTCGAATTTTGCGCGCCCAACTTTCCAAATGCCTGCGCGGTCAACTATCTCTGGCGCGTGCATTTTGACCAGACGATTTACGCGTCACCGGTCATTGCCGACGTGCTCGCATCAAACCCGGGCCCGGAGATCATCATCGGCAGCGGGTGTTTCTTCCCAACCGGCTCCACGCAAAAGACCGGCCGCTGGGTCAAGCTGCTGCGGCCCAGCGACGGCGCTGTCGTGCAGACGCTGAACTCGCCGACCTGCTTGTCCGCTTCGGTGGCCGTGGGCGATCTGGATGACGACGGCGCGCTCGAAGTTGTTGCAAACGTCAGCGGCACCGATCAACACGGGGGTGACGGCGCCAGCAAGCTGATCGCATGGAAGCCCGCCAACCCGGCGCCGTGGTGGACGTTTACGCCGCGCGACCCAAACAGCGGCCTGAACGACGCGTATGGCTCCGATATTCAATCGCCCGTGATTGCCGACCTCGACGGCAATGGCTCGCTCGAAGTCATGGTCGGCAACTTTTGGAGCGTGCATGTGGTCGAAGGCAGCAGCGGCCGCGCGTTGAGCTGTCAGGGACCATCGGCATCGTGCGGCGCGCAGAAGTCGCTGTTTACCTGGAAGACGCTCAAGTCGACCCCGGCGGTCGGCGATATCAACAACGACGGCAAACTTGATCTGGTGATCGGCTCCGGCAACGTGCACGACGGCAGCGCGCGCGGGCGCTTGTATGCCTGGACGGATCTGAACTTTGGCAGCGCCACCGGCAAACAACGCGCCTACAGCGCGCCCTGGCCGATGTTTCGCGGCGACCCGGCGCACGGCGGTGTGTTTGGTGCGAAGACGGCGCTCACGCTCTCGACAAAGGCGCCGTTTGTGCTGGCGCAAATTGGCGGCACGCAAAACACGTCCATCCGCATCACGGTTGATTCGAGCGTGACGTGGAAGGTTGTAAAGCTGATCGACGCGAATGCGATCGTCGCAATCGACACCCCGAGCGGTCAGGGCAATGGCGACGTCAAATTGACCTTCAACTTGCCCTCGCAACCCGGCACCTACACCGCGCGGATCGCGATTCAGCCGGAGGGCCTGCCCGAAGAGATTGTCGAAATCACGTTCAAGGTCGTCACCCAACTGCGCGCGATCTACTTGCCGCTGACACGCCGCTAAGTATCTCCGTGTCTCCGTGTCTCTGTGTCTCTGCGGTGACACCCATGAACAAAATCAATGTCTCCCGCGATAGATGACTGCATGGGTGTCACCGCGACGCAAGTCATTGCGTCTTCACGCGGACGCCTGGCTGGCAACGTAAACCGAATAGCCCGCGATGTCATGCGCAAGATGTTCGGCAACCGACCAGCCGTTGCGCCGAAGCGCTTCTTTGAAATAGCCCGGTGTGAAGCCGAGTTCGAGCCAGCCAAACTTGCGGATCGACCAGACCGAGATGCCATCCGGCCGCACCCCCCACGGATACGGGAAGAAGCTGTTGATCGGTTCGCCGGCAAAGATCACCCGGCCGCCTGGCGCGACAAAGTGATGCAACTTGTGCATCAACGCCAGGTGATCCGCGCAGTGATGGAACGACTCAAAAAACAACACGGCGTCGTAGCGCTGGTCGGTTTCGAACGCGAGCATGTCTGCGGTGACGGTGTCGACCTGCACGCCAATCTGCGCTGCGCGCGCCTGGATCAGCGCGCAGAACGGCTCGTAGACGTCCACCGCCGTCACGCGGTAGCCGAGTTGCGCCATGTGCAGGGTGGTGTTGCCCCAACCCGGGCCAAACTCGAGCACGCGCCCGCCCGGCGCCAGGTTTAACAACCGCAGCATGTAGCCCTGCATCATGAGTTGATCGCCCGTGGTCGTGCCGCTGTTTGTGAAATACGGAAATGGCCGGCGGATTGCGGCCGCCAGATCGAACGGCGTGGACTCATCGACGCTGACGTTGTAGTGCGCGCGGCCGCTGATCAGGCGATACAGCTCAAGTTGATAGTCGCGATACGCCGCGCTAAACGGATCGGCCGGCAGCTTCGAGGGGTCGATATCGAACTCAAACTGCGTAAAGGCCGCGCGCAGCGCATCATCCGAGATCGCGCCGGCTGCGTCCGCGCGCGCAATTTCGGCATCAAGCGCCTCGACCGTGCGCACGCGACGCGGCAAGTTCAGGCTGCCGCCGAACCCGCGCCGCGACATCGGCGCAATCAGGCGCTTGCTGATCACGCGCGACAGAAATGGCGGCAGCACGTCCAGTGCTGCGCGGCGAAGCGCGCTGTAATCGGGCATTTAGGCTTTACTCCAGTTGTCCAGCAGGCTTTTGAGATGCGCGCGCGCGCGCGTGATCTCATAGCGCTCCAGCTGACGCAGTTGGCCGTCGATGATCGTCGTGCGCAATGCCGCGTCAGTCCGCACGGCCTGAATCGCCTCGGCAATCACATCCAGCCGCTTTGCCGAGAACTGCACCGCGCTGTCACCCAGCGTGTACGGCACGCCGGTGGCCTTGTAGGCAAACACCGGCAGTTTGTAGTGCATGGCTTCGATCAGCGGGATGCAAAAGCCCTCGTGCTCGCTCATGCACACAAACGCATCGGCCAGCGCATACATCGCGCCGAGGCCATCGTCGGTGCCAATCGAGCCGCACAGTTCGACAGTGTGCGCGATGTCGAGCATCTCGATCTGCGCCTGCAGCTGCGCGTGATAGGCATCGGCGCTGGGCCGGCCCCCGACCAGCAACAGCCGCACATCCGGATCGATCAGCTTCCGGTAATAGTCGACAAGGTGAATCAGATCGTGCTGGCATTTGTTTGGCGCGATGCGGCCGACAAACAGCAGCGTAAACCGATCGCTCTTGAACCTGGCGCGCACCGCGTCAGCGCCTGCCGTGCGCGCGCCGGCGTCGAGCCGCGCCAGATCGACCAGATAGTGCGCCACCTCGACGTTTTTATAACCGGCGTTGAGCATTTCGACGCGGTTGTATTCAGAGGCCGCGATGCACCGTTGCATGCCCTTCAAACGCGGCAACTCCTCGCGCCCGGCCACCAGCGCGCGCACCAGACCGGGGTTGACGTCTTCAAAAAACTCGGGCGGTGTGATGTTGTGATAGTAGATCGCGACGGTGCTGTGTTTGATCTTCGGGATAAACGTGCTGACGTTTGACCCGATGCCGAAGTGGTAGATCAAGAGCTTGCCGGCCTCGTCTTTGTAGCTTTGATAGGGCTTGGCTGCGTAGGCATAGCGCGGGTCGATGTGCTCGGCGTAGATCGTGCTCTGCAGGCCCAGTTCGCGCAGCAGCTTCCAAATCTCAATGGCATGGTTGCCCATCGCGTCGCCGTAGACCAGCGCCGGCATGATCTGATCGATTCGTTGTGTCATGGTTGTGGTTGCACCCAGTCGTCTACTGCCGTGTCAAACCGGCCGAGCACCGCCTGCCAGTCAAACACGCGCCGCACATAGGCGCGGCCGCTGGCGCCCATCCGGTCGCGCAGATCAGGCCGCGCCTGCAGCAGATCGAGGATGGCGCCGAACTCATCGGCGCCATTAAAGAATAAACCGCCGTTGCTGGCCGCGGAGAAGTGCCGCGTGACCGCGCAAGCGGCATTGACGATCGTCGGCGTGCCAGCCAGCCACGCTTCCATCATCACGATCGAAAACGACTCGACCAGCGAGGGCTGACACAGCGCCAGCGCCGCCCGGCAAGCATCATGTTTGACCTGCGTCGGTTGAAACCCCAGCGTGATGACGTGCGGGCTGTCGCGTTTGGCTGGCCCGTCGCCCAGCAGCACTAGCTTGATCGCACTGTCCGGCCGCTGTGTTTTGTAGTGCTCAAACATCTCGAGCATGAGCGGCACGTTTTTTGAGGGCTCCAGCCGCCCGGCATACAGCACAAACGGCGCAGTGATGCCGAAGTCGCGCCGGAAGCGCGCCGCATCGCTGTCGTGCGCCGTCATCCCGATGCCGACTGTATGTGCGCGTGGATGCGCCGAACGCGTGATGTCCTGCGCCAGATCGCGCTCGGGTTCGGCGTTAAACAGCTGGCCGCGCGCATCGCGCAACAGCAGCGTCGTGGCCGTGGTGTGGGCGTAGCCCTCATCGTGCAAACACGGCCAGACGACGGTCTTTTCCGGGCAGACGACCGCGGCGTAGTGCGTCATCGGATACGGGTAGGGGATGACAAAAATCAAATCGAATGCATCGCCGCGGCGTTTGAGTTCGGCATATAGCGCCGGTGTGTGCGCGGCGGATGCCAACCAGGTCAGCTCGTCGTCAAAGGCAAGCGGCTGGCGCGCATAGATCGCCTTTTCCAGCTCAAAAAAACGCGCGCGGTCGCCCCATACCGCAGGGTAACGATGGACGAGCACGCCGTTGACGCGCTCGCTGCCCGCCGCTGCGGCATTGCGCCAGGTCAAAAAATCGCTCGCGCATGAAGTGAAAACTTCGACATGATCGCCGCGCGCCGCCAGCTGTTCCGCCAGCTCGCGCAGCGCGGTTTCCGCGCCGCCAAGAATCTGCTCGCCATAGCGCGGGGTGACGAACGCAAACCGGCGCCGCGCCCGCGTTATACGCGGCTGTGTCATGCGCGTTTCTCCAGCTCGCTGATGCGGGTCTGCAGCCGCGCGATCTCCTGTTTGAGCTGCGCAATGTCGTCTGCTTTTGGCGCGGTCTCCGCCTCTTTGTCCAGCGCCCGGGCCAGCGAGCCAACCGCGCGCGCGGTCGCCACGTTAAACGCGATCTGGCGCTCGGCCGACATATTGACATAGAAAATCGAGATCATGTGGAGCGCGCCGCGGATCTTTTGAATCAGCGGCCCAATCAACGGCACGGCAATCGGCGTGACAAAGGGCTGCACCTGCGATTTGTCTCGCAACGACGTCATGGTGTAGATCGCCTCGTAAACCTGCGACTGAAAGCGCTCGCCTTCGCTGATCTCGTAGCGGCCCATCGCCAGCTTTTCGAAATCGATGCCCTTGGCTTCGGCATCTTTTTTGCGCTGGGTGATTGCGGCGCGCAGCTCGCGCATGAGCGCCTCAACGTTGATCGCGTCGGCGCTGACGCTCAGGATGTCAGCCGGGTTATTGTTTTCCATCGTGCGGTTGGGTGCGCTGCGCGGTCAGATCGAGCTGCGCGCGCAGGAGTTCCTGTTGTTGTCGCGCAAGCAGCTCGGATCGGCGATCGAGCTGTTCGATCGCCGCCAAAACTTGCGCGTTGAATTGTGTTTGCCGTCGCGCGCGCTGGCCGGTCAGGCTGAGAAAAAGGCTGCGCAACAGCGTCAAGACAGGCCCGATCACCGGGAGCGCTGACGCGGTGGCGTAGTCGCGCAGCATCGGCGCTTTGACGGGTATTTCTGCCGAAGTATCCGCGAGCACGGCACGCGACATGCGCTCGAACGCCGCATCGGTTGTGCCAAGCAGCCCGGCCGCGACAGCGCGCCAGTAGGCGTCGTTGTTCGCAAGCGTGTCGTTTGGATAGGCCGAAACGCGGCGCGCGCGCAGCGCATCGATGCGCGCGGCCTGATACAGGCAGGCCCGGCCGCGCGCCAGATTGTCCTCTGTCATGGCGGCGTGATCGCGAAAGGCTTGATCGTTGGCGAGCACGCCGTCGATCTGTTCGCGCGTGCCGTGTTTGAGCACAAAGCCCAGCCGGCCGCAGTAAAACCCCCAGAACTGACGATAGCTCTGTTTTGTGAGCACGGAGCCTTCGTGGTGGGTCAGCAGCGCGCTCGGCGCATAGCGCACGCCAAACCCGGCCGCGCGCGCGCGAAAGCACAGATCGACGTCCTCGAAGTAGGCCGGGCTCAGCGCGGCGTCAAAACCATCGATTGCGGCCAGCGCGGCGCGCGAAAGCGCCAGCGCCGCGCCGGTCACAAAGGGCACATCGCGCGCGGTGTTCCACTCTGACGCATCCGGTTTGTCCTGACCAAAATGGTAAGCGTTGCCGGTTGTCCAATCGATGTAGCCACCGGCGTGTTGGATCGTCTGGGAGCCGGGATACAGCAATTTGCAGCCTAGAACGCCGGCGCCGGTTTCGCGCTGCGCAGCGGCCAGCTGCGCCAGACAGTCCGGCGCGGCCACGGTGTCCTGATTTAGCACCAGCGTCACATCGGCATCGCGTGTGCGGGCCAGACCGGCGTTGCACGCATGCGAAAACCCGGCGTTGCGCGGCTGTGTCAGCACGTGGACGGCGGTGTGGCGCGTCCGCACCTGTTCCCCTGAGCCATCCGTCGACTGGTCATCGACCACAAAGATCTGCCGCGCCGGCAGGGTCTGGCGCTCAAGCGCGCGCAAACACGCGTCGATAAACGCCCCGCCGTTGTAGAGCGGGATGACGACGTCGAAATTCATGGAGGGGCAATTTTATATGGATAGCCGCCGTTATCCGAACAACGCCCGCGTGTGTGCGTTCAAAAACGTGCCCTTCGGATCAAAGCGTTCGCGCATGGCGACAAAATCGCCGTAGCGCGGAAAGTGGCGCGCGAGGCGGTCGGCGGTCATAAAGTGCAGCTTGCCCCAGTGCGGGCGGCCGCCGAACTCGGCGAATAGCGTGTCGCATGCGCGCAGATACGGCCAGTAGTCCACGCCGGGCTGGCCGGACACCGACACCACCAGATTTTCGCGCTGGTAGTTCGGGCTCATCCAGGCTTCGTCGCCGGCCACCATGCGCACTTCCAGCGGAAAAACGCTCAACGGCAGCCAGCGCCGCATCAGCTTGCGCATCTCGCGCAAAATCTCGTGCGCGTGTGCGAGCGGCAGAAAATACTCCATCTCGTGGAAATTCGGATCGTAGTGCATCGGGTAGATGCGATACGCGCGATCGACGCGCTCGCCGGCGGGCAGTTCGCCGCCTGCGTTTGGGTCGGCTTCTTGAAACAGCCGGATCGCGCAGGCATCGGCGCCCGCGCCCTCCAAACAGTACAGCCGCGCCGATTCGTCCGACGGCATCCAGAAGAACGAGAACGCGCGGTAGCCATCGACGAACTCATCGAAGCGTTCCATCATCGCGTCGTAGCTCAGCACCAGGTTGCGCGCATGCAGGTGATAGGCCGGCGCCACATTGACGCGTGACCGATGTCATCAAACCCAGCAGGCCGAGCGAGGTTTGCAGCGCGGGCAGCACCTCGCTGTTGTGTTCGCGCGAGACCTCGACAATGTTGCCCAGGCCATCGACGATGCGCGCGCCCGCCAGCGTGGCTGAAAAGCACGGGAAGCGGCGGCCGGAGCCATGCGTGGCGGTAGCGATCGCGCCGGCAATGGCCTGCGTGTCGATATCCCCCTGATTGGCCAGCGCCAGACCGTGTTCCCACAACGGTTCGCCAAAATCGCCCACCGTGGTCTTCGGCCCGGCAGTCACCTGGCGGCGCGCGACGTCGATCGCGTAGATGCCGCGCAATGCCGCTGTGTCCAGCAGCACGCCGTCGGTCTCGACGATCGGCGTAAACGAATGCCCGGTGCCCGGCGTGCGCACGCCATAGCCGGAGCGCGCGGCCTGCGCCACGATCTGCGCCACCTGCGCCTCAGACGTGATCGCCACGATCTCGCGCGCGTCGAACGATTGGTTGCCGACCCAGTTGGTCCAGTTCATAAGAGATTAAAGAATCCAGAATCCAGAGTCCAGACATGAAGTGGGCACACGTGCGCTGCCTCATGTCTGGACTCTGGATTCTGGATTCTTCATTCCGGCGTTGTATACGCCGCGGTGATGCCGCCGTCGACCGAGAATTCGGTGCCGGTGACAAACGAGGATTCGTCAGACGCGAGAAAGAGCACGGCGTAGGCGATTTCTTTGGCCTGGCCAAAGCGGCCCATCGGGATGTGCACCAGCCGGCGCTGCTTCTTCTCTTCGGTGTTGAGATATTTCATCAGCAGCTCGGTCAGCAGCGGCCCTGGGCACAGCGCATTGACGCGGATGTTTTCGCGCGCGTGAATCGCCGCCAGCTCGCGCGACATCGAGAGCACCGCGCCTTTGCTGGCGGTGTAGGCCAGCTGCGGCGTGGCTGCGCCGAGCAGCGCCACAAACGACGCGGTGTTGATGATGCTACCGCCGCCTGCCCGCCGCAGCGCCGGGATGCCGTATTTGCAGCCCAGCCAGACACCCTTGACGTTGATGTTAAATGTCAGATCCCACACATCTTCGGTGGTGTTGATGGCATCGTCATCGTCTTTGTGGCTGATGCCGGCATTGTTAAACAGGATGTGCAGCCCGCCAAACGCCTGCTCGGCCGCGGCAACCATCGCTTCGCAATCGGCCGCTTTTGAAACATCAGCGTGCGCGTAGATTGCGCGGCCGCCCATGTCGCTGATCATTTTGACGGTCTCGGCGCCGGCTGTGTCGTTGACATCCACGACCGTCACCGCCGCGCCTTCCTGCGCAAACAGCAGCGCTGTTTCGCGGCCAATGCCGGCGCCCGCGCCGGTGATGAGGGCGACTTTGTTTTTTAAACGCATCAAAGGAGTCCAGATTCAAGAATCCAGAGTCCAGACAGAATGCAGAATTCAAGCCGCAGTGTCCGGTCTGGAATCTGGATTCTGGATCTGGGCTCTATATTCTCTCGAAATAGCGCTTCCGTTCCCAATCGGTTACGGCCGCGTCAAATTGTGTTTGTTCGATGCGCGAGTAGTGCGCATAGTGCTCGACGACGTCAGCACCAAACTGGGCCTTTGTGAAATCGCTGTGCGCGAACGTATCGGTTGCCGCGCCAAGCGTGTATTGCACGCGCGGCAGTTGCTGCGCTTTGTAGACATCGCCCTGAAAGACCTCCGGCGGTTCGATTTTGTTCTCGATGCCGTCGAGCCCGGACGCCAGCGCGGCGGCGTAGGCCAGATACGGGTTGCAGTCGGCGCCCGGGATGCGGCACTCGATGCGCAGGCTGCTGCCGTGGCCGACCACGCGGAACCCGGCCGTGCGGTTGTCGTAGCTCCAGGCGATGCGCGTGGGCGCCCAACTGCCGTCTTCGTAGCGTTTATACGAATTGATCGTCGGCGCGTAGAACGGCATGACCTCGCGCGCGTGCTTCATCCAGCCGCCTAGAAACCAGCGAAACTCATCCGAACAGCCATCGACCGGGCCGAGCGTCTTTTTGCCGGCGAAGCGATTTTTGCCGCCCGACCACAGGCTCATGTGGATGTGGCAGCTCGAGCCGGCGTTTGGCGCGCTAAACGGCTTGGCCATAAAGGTCACGCTGACGCCTTGCTGCTCGGCAATTTCTTTCATGCACTGTTTGTAAACCGCGTGCCGGTCGGCCATCGTCAGCGCGTCGGCGTAGCGCACGTTGACTTCATGCTGGCCATAGCCAAATTCGCCCTTGCTGTTTTCAACCGGGATGCCCGAGCGCGCCAGGTGATGCCGCACCGCGCCGGTGTATTTTTCTTCGCGCGTGCCCTGCAGGATGTGATAGTCCTCAAGATACCAGGCCGCCGGTTTGACACCCGCATAGCCTTTCTCGGCGGCGCTGCGATAGGACTCTTCAAACAGGTAGTACTCCAGTTCGGACGCGCCAAACGCCTCGAACCCGAGGGCTGCCGCGCGGTCCAGCTGTTTGCGCAGGATCGTGCGCGGCGCGACATCGACCAACGCATGCGTCTTGTCGCTTTCGATGTCGCACAGCACGATCGCGGTTTTGTCCAGCCAGCTCGCCAGCCGCAGCGTCGCCAAATCCGGGACCATGTGAAAGTCGCCATAGCCCAGCTCCCAGTTGGCGTAGGTGTAACCCGGTGTCGGCGTCATCTCCATGTCGACGGTGAGCAGGTAATCGCAGCCATGCGTGCCGTGTGACGCCACTGTGTCGACAAAAAACTCGGCGTCGAAGCGCTTGCCGATCAGGCGCCCGATATGGTCGGTGGCCGCAACGATCACCGTTTCAATTTGCTCAGCCTTGACCATCTGTTTCAACGCGGTCATCGTCAGCATGCCGCGGATTTGTGGATTTGCCATGAACTCTCCTTCGTGCCACGAGCGCATACGATTTACGAGCGCACTTTGGCCAAGAACGTCTGGCGAGTGTAGCCGCGCGTTGGCAGGCCCGCAACCTGCGATTCGCAGCTCAGATTTGCGCTTTCTGGCGGACTAGCTTATATCTGGCTAAGTTGAACCTGAGAAATCATGCTCACACTGTGTCCGGTTAGTGCTTGAAATTAGGAGGAGAAGTCAATGGCAAATCTAAATGACGAACAGGCAATGATTGCCGAGGATGTCAAACAGCTGCACAGCCTCGGCTATGCGCAAGAGCTTTCGCGGCGCATGAAGCAATTTTCGAACTTTGCGATTTCAATGTCGATTATCTGCATTCTGTCGGGTGGCATCAACTCGATTGCGCAGGCGGTTAGCGGCGTGGGTGGCGCGGCGATTGGCATCGGCTGGCCGATCGGCTGCCTCATTTCGCTGTTGTTCGCGCTCGGGCTGGCCCAGATTTCATCGTCGTTTCCAACGGCAGGCGGTCTCTATCACTGGGGCTCGATCCTGGGCGGCCGTGTGTGGGGCTGGGTGACGGCCTGGCTCAACCTGATCGGCTTGGTGACGGTGCTCGGCGCCATTAACGTTGGCACTTACTTTTTCTTCATCGGCGCGTTTGGCCCGCTGCTCGGGCTGGCCGATTCAACCGCGCTCAAGATCGCGTTTGTCGCGTTGATCACCGCCACTCAGGCGCTGATCAACCATCGCGGCATCAAACTGACATCCAAGCTGACTGACTTTAGCGGCTATCTGATCTTCTTTGGCGCGATTGCGCTGACGCTGGCTTTTCTCTTTTATGCAAAAAGCTGGGATTTTTCGCGGCTTGTCACATTTGCAAACTACAGCGGTGATGCAGGCGGCGGTGTCTGGCCGCAAACGAATAACATCGGCTATCTGTTTGCGCTCGGACTGTTGTTGCCGATCTACACCATCACCGGCTACGATGCTTCCGCCCATACCGCAGAAGAGACGGTCAACGCCTCGGTCGCGGTGCCAAAAGCCATGGTCAGCTCGGTGATCTGGTCGTCGCTGTTCGGCTGGATGTTTCTGATCGCGTTTGTCCTCGCGATCCCCGACATGGGCGAAGCCGCCAAGCAGGGTTGGAATGCGTTCTTCTGGACTTCTGAACAAGTGTTGCCACAGGGCCTCAAGCTCGCGCTGTTCTTCATTATTCTGGTCAGCCAGTATCTGTGCGGTCTGGCCACAGTCACTTCGGCCTCGCGCATGATCTACGCCTTTGCGCGCGATGGCGGATTGCCTGCTTCGAACCTGCTTAAGCGTGTCAGCGCGACGTTCCGCACGCCGGTTGCTGCGATCTGGGTCGCCTCGGTTTTGGCAGTGCTGTTCACCGCATATGCCGATCTGTATACCGTCATCGTGTCGGTGACCGTGATCTTCCTCTTCTTGTCATTCGCTGTGCCGATCTTGTTCGCACTGCTGGCGCATGGCAAAACCTGGACGAAGATGGGGCCGTGGAGCCTTGGCGGCCTGTTCAAACCCATGTGTGTGCTGGTGTTGATCTCGATGGCGATCATCTTCTTTATCGGCGTGCAGCCGCCAAACGACAAGGCGCTCGGCATCACCCTGGGCTTTCTTGCGCTAACCGCTGTGCTCTGGTTCGCCGTTGAGCGCCGCCGCTTCAAGGGCCCGCCGACCGGCGACATGATCGCAAAGCGCCAGCGTGAAATCGCCGCAGCCGAAGCCGCTCTGGGCGGCGCGGCGAAATAGCGGAAGTGAGTCATAGGTCCAGAATCCAGGCGCGAGCGTCATCGTGCCTGGATTCTGCATAATATTCATGTCACACGGAAGGCTCTCCGGAAAAGCCGCGATTATTTCTGGCGGCGCAAGCGGTTGCGGCGCGGCTGCATCGCTGTTGTTTGCGCGTGAAGGCGCAAAAGTTGCGATCGTGGACCGGCAGGCCGATCTGGCTGCCGCGCTGGCGGCACAGATCAACGCCGAGGGCGGCGTTGCGATGCACGCAGTCGCCGATGTCTCGGATGCCGCGCAAGTTCAAGCCGCGGTCGACGCCGCAACGGTTGCGCTTGGCCCGGCCGATGTGCTGTTCAACCATGCCGGCACGCTTATCGTCAAGCCGTTTCTCGAAACAACCGAAACTGACTGGGATTGGCTGATGGCGGTCAATGTCAAAAGCATGTTTCTGATGACGAAGGCTGTGTTGCCCGGCATGCTCGCAGCTGGCAGCGGCGCGATTGTATGCACATCATCGATTTCAGCCGTGGCTGCCACGCCGATGGAGGTGCTCTATGACGCCACAAAGGGCGCAGTGCACATGTTTGCGCGCGCCATTGCAGTTGAATTCCGCGATCGGGGCATCCGCTGCAATGCGGTTTGCCCGGGCTTTATCCGCACACCGCATGGCATGCGCGAAGTGCAGTTGCTCACCGCGCTGGGTGTCGATGTGTCTGAGGCTGCGATCAAAGCGCAGCAAGGCCGCATGTGCGAACCTGAGGAAGTCGCGCGCGCCGCGCTCTTTCTCGCCAGCGACGACGCAAGTTTTGTAAACGGCGCGCACCTGTTTGTGGACAACGCGTTTACGGCAGTTTGAGCATATGACAAGCAACCCTATCTAGTTCGCCAGGGCGGGTGAGCGCTCGTATGCTGTTATCTTTCTACCACTTGCTGCCCGCTGCAAATCCACCGTCGATGTGAATGGTCTGGCCGGTGAGGTAGGCCGAGGCATCGGAAGCGAACAGCAGGGCGGCGCCGGTCATTTCATCCGGCGTGCCCGGGCGCCGCATCGGGATGCGGCTGAGCAGCCAGTCGCGGCGGCGCGGCACAGCCCAGACGCCATCGCGCGTCAGATCGGTCATGATGAACCCAGGCGCCAGACAATTGACCTGGATATTGTGCTCGGCCCATTCGACCGCCTGCGTGCGCGTCAGCGCATCGAGGCTGGCTTTGGCCATGCCATACACGCTGACCTCGGCGAGGCCGGTGCGGATCGTGGCCGAGCCGATGTGAATGATCTTGCCGCTGCCGCGTTCGATCATGTGCGGCGCCAGCGCCTGGCTCAGAAAGTAACCGGCGCGCACATGAACATCCATGATTGTTTCGTAGTCATCTTCGGTCACTTCGATAATGGGTTTGCGGCGGTTCATCCCGGCGCAGTTGACGAGAATGTCGACGCGGCCGGTCACCGCCAGCGCATCCCGTGCCAGGGCGCGGCATGCCGCGTTTGTGCTCAAATCCGCGCGCAGGCCGGCGATGCGTGTGCCGTGCTGCACCAGGCTGGCCACAACGCGGTCGACCTTGCTTTGCGTGTTTCCAGCCACCACAATATCTGCGCCGGCGCGCGCAAAGGCGTCGGCAATTGCAGCGCCGATATCGCCGCTGCCACCGGTGATCAGTGCGGTTTTGTTGGTGAGAGAAAAGGTGTTCATAGGTTGACCGGCCGCGCGCGGTGCGGTGGCGTGCTCGCACAGCCTGCCAGCAGGAGACCGGCCTGCAGGATGAGCGCGCACGCCACCAGCCTCATGTCGCGATTACCAGGCGTACGCTTCGGGCGCTGCGCCCCCGGGTCCGGGGAAGATCTCGTCCAGCGCCTTGAGCGTTTCGGCCGAGAGTTTGACATCGAGCGCGCGCATGCTGCCATCAAGCTGCTCGATTGTGCGCGGTCCGATAATCGGCGCGGTCACAATCGGGTTGTTGAGCAACCAGGCTAGCCCAACATCGGCAGGCTGTTCGTTCAGCGTGGCGCACAGCGCTTCATACTTCTCGATTTTGGGGCGGTGCTTCTCCAGCGCCTTTTGCACGCCTTCGCTCGCGCGCCGGCCCGCTGCCTGTTTCTGCAACACGCCGCCGAGCAAGCCGCCTGCCAGCGGGCTCCACGGGATCACGCCCAGACCATACGCTTCGCAGGCGGGCAGCACTTCGAGCTCAATCATGCGCGCGTTCAGGTTGTACAGACTCTGCTCGGCCACCAGGCCGAGAAAATGCCGTGCCTTAGCGGTTTCATTTGCGCGCGCGATATGCCAGCCAGCAAAGTTGCTGCTACCGACATATGTGACCTTGCCTTCACGCACCAGCTGCTCCATGGCCTGCCAGATCTCCTCCCACGGCGTGCTGCGGTCGATGTGATGCATCTGGAACAGATCGATGTGATCGGTCTGCATGCGTTTCAGGCTGTCTTCGCAGGCGCGTTTGATGTGATATGCCGAGAGCTTTGTGCCGTTTGGCCACTCCGACATCTTGCCGTAGGCCTTTGTCGCAATCACGACCTTGTCGCGTTTGCCGCCCTTTGCAAACCACGTGCCGATGATCTTCTCGGTGATGCCTTCACCCTGCTTCCAGCCATAGACGTTGGCAGTGTCAAAAAAGTTGATACCCAGATCCAGCGCCTTGTCCATGATGGCATGGCTGTCTGCTTCTGTTGTGTGCGGCCCGAAATTCATCGTGCCCAGGCACAATGGGCTGACGCGCAAACCGGTTCGGCCTAACTGTTTATATTCCATACGACTATTTTAGTCTTAGAAAGAGGTGCATAAAGTGCTTAAAGTATCGCTTTCGCGACCGGTCGCGAAGGCAATACCTTGAGCACCTTCCCCCCACCACTTTCTTCCGTATAATCCCATCCTTTGGGGATGTGGCGTAATTGGCAGCCGCGCACGACTTAGGATCGTGAGCCGTAAGGCGTGTGGGTTCAAGTCCCACCATCCCCATTCGACGCTCTCGCATCTTTGGAGCTATCTGCGCCTGTCGGCAAATTCGCCGGCGGGCTCATGATACGACCGAGGATACGGGGCGGAGTAGATACAAACCGCATAACGCCCGTTCGCAAACGCGATAGCGCTCGCCAAGTGTTTGCCGATGGGTGCCAGTGAATCAAGCGACAAAACGAGACTTAAAAAAATGAACGTTCAAGTTGAACCTTTGGACACGCACGAAGTGCGTATGACGATTAATATCGACGCGACCGAAGTCGAGAGCGCCCGCCGCAATGTCGCGCGCGAAGTCGGCAAACAGGTCCGCATCCCAGGCTTTCGCCCGGGCCTGGCCCCCATGGCTGCGGTCGTCCGCGCGATGGGCGGAGAACAAGCCTTTATGGCCGAGGTGGCCAACAAGGTCGCCGAGATGTTTTATCCGAAGGCGCTGGACGAAACCAAAATCGAAGCCTACGGCCCCGGCCAGATCGAAGATGTCAAAACCGATCCGTCGTTTGCGCTGATCACGAAAGTGCCACTCGATCCGAAGGTCGATCTGGGTGATTACACCTCGATTCGCGTGCCGTATCCGGAGATCGTCGTCGCGGACGAGGAAATCAGCGAGCAGCTTGAATATGTGCGCGATGAAAACGCTATCGTCACGCTGGTTGAACGCCCGTCTGAGATGGGTGATTTGGTCGAAGCCACGGTGATTGGCAAAATCGGCGACGAAGAGGTCTTTCGCTCGGCCGCCAAGCGCGGCATCGTGCTGGACACCAAAAAGATCAATGTGCCTGGTTTGACGGAATCGCTGGTCGGTTTGAGCGCCGGCGAGCACAAAGACACGCAACTGACGATCCCGGAAGATTTTGAAAATGAACTGCTCAAGGGCAAGACGATCGATGTGTCGATCGATGTCACCCGCGTCAGCAGCCGCGTGTTGCCCGAGCTCTCAGACGAGCTTGCGCAGGCCGCCAGCCCGCACAGCACGCTCGAAGAGCTCAAGACCGAGCTGCGCAACCAGTCGGTCGCCTACAAGACCCGCATGGCCGATCAGGAATATGCAGTTCAGGCATTGGATGCATTCGCCGCAGTTTCCAACGTGCAGTATCCGCCGGCATTTGTCGAGGATCGCCTGGCCGATTTGATGGACGACCACAAAGAAGACATCAAAAACGAGACCGGCATGCCTTTTGACGAATATCTCAAATTGCAGAACAAGACCGAACAGCAGGTTCGCGAAGAGCTGCGCCCGGAGGCTGAACGACGCGGCAAGCGCGGCCTGGTGATGCGTGAACTCGGGCGCGTTGAGAATATCGACGTCGGCGATGAGGAAATCGCGGCCGAAGTCGAAAATACAGCGTCGCGCTATGGTTCACGCCAGGCCGAAGTGCGCAAGATCCTGGCCAACCAGGAAACCCGCAGCAGCGTCAAAAACACGCTGCTTTCCAACAAAGTGATGGACCGCATGGTCCAGATCGCCAAAGGCGCGGCTGCCTAAGGCAGTTGTCTAGTGCCGCGAAAATCTAGTTTTTAGATTGCGGCGAAATCGCGATACCCCGCGCTCTGCGCGGGGTATCGCGATTTCGCCAATTGTAGAAACCCTGTTTTTGTTGCACTAGAATTCTTCCGGGTGATCGCCTTCGACGCAATGCCGGGAGGGCGATTTCCTGCAGGAACGCACGACTGCGCACGCTTGTGCCACCGACACTAATGCCCATCTAACACGACACCGGTATTCATTACACATTCACATTTAGTTTAGGAGTTTTAAACATGATTTCCAACGGCAGCTGGACTACCGACAATTCGCGCCGCGTCGACCCCATTCAGAATATTATTCCGATGGTGATCGAGCGTGATGCGCGCGGTGAACGCGCATACGACATCTATTCGTTGCTGCTCAAAGAGCGCATTGTGTATCTCGGCACGCCGATCAACGACCAGGTTGCGAACTCCATCGTCGCCCAGCTGTTGTTTTTGGAACGCGAAGACCCTGAGAAGGAGATTCGTGTATTTATCAACTCGCCCGGCGGCCAGGTCTATGCCGGCATGGCGATCTACGACACGTTTCAGATGATTCGCCCACCAATTGAAACCTATGCCGTCGGCATGACCGCGAGCTTCGGCACATTGTTGCTGCTGGCCGGCACAAAGGGCCGCCGCTACGCGATGCCCAACGCCACGATCCACATGCATCAGCCGCTCGGCGGCGCGCAGGGTCAGGCCTCAGACATCGAAATTCAGGCCAAAGAGATTTTGCGCCTGAAGCGCAACCTGAACCAGATCATCATGAAGCACACGCTCATGAACGAAGAGCAGGTGCTGCGCCATACCGATCGCGATATCTACTTCACGGCTGAGCAGGCCAAAGAGCTGGGCTTGATCGACACGATCATGCCGATGAACGCGGACAAGATGGCGTTGTTGAACCCAACGCCGGCACCGGCTCAGATCGCCGCGGCCTAAAGACCGTCTGGCAAGCGTCACGCACCCGCCGCATTGCGGCGGGTGCGTTCGTTTCCCAAACCCTATAATCAGCGCACCATGGCCAAACCCTCCGGCCCGAGCACCTGTTCGTTTTGCGGCAAGAGCGAGATGCACGTCAATCGCATGATCGGCGGCCCGCGCAATGTCAGCATTTGCAACGAATGCATTCGCATCTTTGGCGGTGTCATCGAAGGCGAGCGCCGCACACGCAGCACAGCACCTGGCGCGGCCGCCGGGCTGGCGGGTCTGGATCCGCGCATGGCTGGCGTGGGCATGCATGCCGGGTTGCCGCCACGCACGATCGCCCGGCATCTGTCTGAATATGTCGTCGGGCAGGATGCCGCAAAACGCGCGCTGGCCGTGGCTGTGTACAACCACTACAAACGCATCGACAACCGCCATCGCCTGCACGATGTTGAGCTGGGCAAGAGCAACGTGCTGTTGATCGGCCCAACTGGTTGCGGCAAAACACTGCTTGCGCAAACGCTGGCGCGCATCCTCGATGTGCCGTTTACGATCGCCGATGCCACCGCGCTCACCGAAGCAGGCTATGTTGGCGAAGATGTCGAGTCGATTCTGGTGCGTCTGCTGCAGGCGGCCGATGGCGATGTCGAGCGCGCCCAGCGCGGCATCGTGTATATCGATGAGATCGACAAGATCGCGCGCAAGAGCGCGGCCAACCCGAGCATTACGCGCGATGTCAGCGGCGAAGGCGTGCAGCAGGCGCTGCTCAAAATCATCGAGGGCACGGTTGCCAATGTGCCGCTCAACGGCGGCCGCAAACACCCGCAGGGTGACATGGTGCAGATCGACACAAACGATGTGTCTGTTTATCTGCGCGGGCACCTTTGCTGGGCTGGACGACACCATCGCCGAACGCATCGGCTCCAAACGCCGCATCCTTGATCCGTTGTCAAAAGCCGGCGTGCCGAAACACGTGGCAAGCAATGAGCGCATGCACGGGATCGTGCCCGAAGACCTGACGCGCTATGGCTTTATCCCGGAGCTGGTGGGTCGCTTGCCGGTGACGGTTGTGCTGGACGCGCTGGACCATCGCGCGCTGGTTGATATTCTTTCAAAACCCAAAAACGCGTTGGTGCGGCAGTTTCAAAAACTGCTGATGCTCGATGGCGTGGACCTGACCTTTACCGACGATGCGCTGCGGGCGGCCGCCGACGAGGCGCTGGCGCAGGGCAGCGGTGCGCGCGGCCTGCGCAGCATCCTGGAGCGCGTGCTGCAGGATGTCATGTTCGAAGTGCCTTCACGCCGCGATATTCGCAAGATTACGGTCGATGCAAATGCAGTCCGTGAACACACCGGGCCGCGGTTGTATGACGTGTCTGGCCGCTTGATCGGCGCGCCAGCCGATCGCGTGGCCTGACGATGATCGCGCCTCTCGAAACCGGTCGTTCACGCACACTGCTTGTCGTTGTCGGCACCGCGCTGGCAGCGCTGGCGGTTGGCGCGCTGGCGGCTGTTGTGCCGTTTAACGCGCTGATTTTGGTCGTGCTGGCTATCGTCGCGCCGGTTGCGATGTGGCTGCTCGGCGATATGCGGCGCGCGCTCTTTTTGCTCATCGCCGTCGTCGCCGTGATGCCGCGCTTCGCCAGCCCGGTCAGTATCGGCTTTAAACCCACCGTGCTCGATGTGGCGCTGATTGGCCTGCTGCTGGCCTGGGTTGCGCAGCGGCTGGGGCCGTCCGCGCGGCGTCAGGCCTGGCGTAGTGTGCCGATTGCGTTGCCGGTGCTGGCGCTGTGCGTGGTCGCGATCGCCACGTTTATCGTCGGCACGCCAAATGGCGCGCTGACCACGCTGGTCATGCGGCGGTTTGCCGAGATGATTCTGAGCCTGCTATCGGTGCTGGCGCTGGCGTCGGTGCTGCAAACTGCAAACATGCAGGATCGCTTTGTGCGCTATGCGCTTGTGATGGGCGGGATTTCGGCCGCGATCGGCATCGCGCTGTATGCGATCCCGGATGAGCTCGCGATTCGGTTGTTGTCCGCGCTGCGCGTGTTTGACTATCCAACCGGCCCCGGCGTTCTGCGATTTATTCGCGATGACCCGGCGCTGTCGCAGCGCGCGACCGGGTTGTGGATTGATCCCAACGCATTTGGCGGCTATTTGTTGATGACGGCTGCGCTCTGCCTGCCGCAGCTGCTGACCAAGCAGCCCGTGGTGCCGCGGCCGATCGTGCTGGCCTGTCTTGGGGCGATGGGGCTGTGTCTGGTGTTGACTGTCTCGCGCGGCGCGATGCTCGGCCTGGCGCTGGCTGCGGGTGGCGTGGGCCTGCTGCGTTACCGGCGTCTGCTGGCACTTGGCGCAGTGTTGGTCGCGGTGATTCTGATTCTGCCGCAGACGCGCGAGCTGGTCTCGCACTTCATCGACGGCTTTTTGGGCAACGACCTGGCCACCCAGATGCGCTTTGGCGAATACAAAGACGCCTTTCGGTTGATCGAACGCTATCCGCTGCTGGGTGTCGGGTTTACCGGTTCGCCGGATGTCGACCTGTATGTCGGCGTATCGTCGATGTATTTGCTGATCATGCAGCAGATGGGGCTATTGGGCATCACCGCGTTTGCCGCGCTGATGGTGACGTTGTTCGCGGGTGCGGCGCGCGTCTGGCCGCAGGTCCGCCAAAACGAGGGCCAGACGGCTGTCTTTCTGGGTGCCCACGGCGCAATTGCGGGCGCGCTGTTTAGCGGCATTTTTGATCACTACTTTTTCAATATCGATTTTCACAATTCTGTGCTGTGGTTGTGCGCACTGCTGGCGCTGGCAGCGGCAAGCCAGCGCCGCGCAGCGTCGGAGTGAAATCTGCCAAACGAGTCATCTGGCGCGTCCAGCGGGCCAGATAACTCGATTGGTGACAGCCCGATTGCACACGGCACGCATAAAGTGCCTTTAGAGCCTATCCCAATAGGGGAATTTCTATCCGAGAGGCGCACAATCCACCCGCGCACCGCGCGGGTGGATTGTGCGCCTCTCGGGCTAATCTCTGTGACCTCGCGCGCGAGACGCCGCCAATCGACGGGAAACGTATGGACCCAATCGGGATAGGTTCTTAGTCACTTGACAAAAAAACGCGGGCAGGGGCAGCCCGCTTGAGCGGGAGGACGATTGCCCGGCAGAAATTTTATGACCTGATTTAGGTCAAAATGCGTAGATCTGGCCGGAATGAAATTGCACCCGGAAATGCGTTGACAAAGAGAGTGCCATTCTTATAATCCGCGATCAGATCACCATGAGATGGCGTCTTCCGACAGCGATTGTTGTCGAAATGGCGGGAAAACGTCGTGGTGAAACATAACGAGGATATATGTTTGCATCGTCAGAAATAATCGGCATGTCGCAAGACAGCGCCGAACAAGAAGTCGAATTTGAACTGGCTGAGCTTTTGCTCGCCGCTAGGTTGTCAGAAGCGCTCGCACCCAGCGAAAATGGCGAGGACGACGATTTGGCCGAGGAAGAAGAAGATCTCGAACTCGAAATAGACGATGACGAGGACGACGCTGACGAGGAAGAAACCGAAGACGACGAGGAAATCTCGTTGGAAGAGCTCGAAGAGGAAGAGGACGACGATCTCGATGAAGACGAAGATCTGGACCTCGACGACGATGATGACGATGAGTTGCTCTGGGACGATGACGATGATGACGACGATGATGATGACGATGACGACGAAGATTAGTCTTCGGCTGGCACGTCCGCATCTGGCTTAGATTTTCTGTGATGCTGAGCCATGCTCAGCGCGCCCAAACTGCTTTGTTTGCCAGGAATCCCCCAGCAATGGGGGATTTTGTTTTGGCCACGCACCGTCGGGGCGACTGCAGAGTCAGGCAAATGTGGTTTGGCGCCCTAGAAAAACCTGCCGATGACGCGCGCGCTGTCGACCGCGGAATCCGGTCGCGCCAGCAACGCGCCGGCCGCGCGCATGCCGAGCAGTTCATCCGGCGTTGCGATCCACTGCTTGAGTTGTTTGATCACCGCCAGCGGCGACGGGCACCACGCGCCGGCGCCCTTGCTCACGACATAGTCGACATTGCCCTCTTCCTGCCCGGGCACTGCGTCATACAAAATAATCGGGATGCCGGCGATAAAGGCCTCACAGATCGTGCCCGGCCCGGCTTTTGTGATGATCACATCCGACGCCGCCATCATCTCCGGCACGTTGTTGACAAACCCAAACACTTTCACATACGGCACACGCGGGTTGACGAACTCGAGGTTCTCGCGCACGGTCTGGTTGCGACCGGCCACCACCAGCAGCTGGATCGGCAGATTGCTTAATGCCAGCTCGCGCCCGGTCACTTCAAGCCGGCCCATGCCATCGCCCCCGCCCATCAACAGCACGGTCAATTTGTCGTCCTGCAGCCCAAGCTCCTGACGCAGACGCGCGCGGTCGCCCATGCGCTCCCTGAAGTCCGGCGCGACCGGCTGGCCGCACACGCTGATCTTGTCGATACGCACGAAATTGCGGATGGCCTCTTCGCGCGCTTCGTCCGTCGGCACGATGCAGTGATCGACTTCCGGCGCATAGTGCAGCGCATGCCCGGAGACCAGATCGGTCACCACATGCACGTAACGCGAGCGCATACGGGCGGCCGCGATCGCAAACGGAATGGTGTGGTTAAACACCGGATGGCACGAAACATACACATCGGCCTGGTGTTGTTGGAGCAGATCGCTGGCCGGCTTTTCGCCAATGGGCTCGAGCACGTTGCGCAAAGCAATCACGCGGCGGCGCTTGTTGCTGGCGTGAAATCCGATCGCATAGAGCGTGCGCGCATAGTTCACCCACAACGGATACCCATCGGTCAGGCTGCGAAAGGCGGTCGGCGTGTAATCCAGGCCGTTCACCAACTCGGTTTCAATGGCATCGCCATAAACCATGTGCAAGCCGCGCTGGATGGATTGTGCCGAGCTGCGGTGCCCGCCGCCGGTGTCGCCGTAGAGCAGGGCGATGCGTGTGGGTGTCATGAGGCCGTGTCCTTGGGGGGCGGTTCTTGAGGCGCTGGCGGTGTGGCGGACGCCAGCACTGTGTCCAGCCGGCGTTCAAAATCGCGGCGCGACAGCAGCGCGCGGCGGCCGCATTGCGCGCATTTCAGGCCGATATCCGCGCCAAGCCGGACGATCGCCCACTCGTGGCTGCCGCACGGATGCGGCTTGCGCATGCGCACACGATCGCCGATTGCGATGGGGGTTAGCGTAATTGCAGCCATGTCAGCAAAATTATAGGGCGCGCTCACTTTCTGGCGGCGGGGCTTTCCCCTTCTCATATAATCCGTCATCTTATGCTTCAAAGTGGCCCGATCTTCAGGTTGTTGGAAGGCATCGTCACAGGCGATGTGAATCTCATTGTGCGCTACGCCAGCCTGATTATTGTGATCTTGCTGTTTGCGTTCCCGTTGCATGAACTGGCGCACGCCGTGGTCGCGGACAAACTTGGCGACAACACGCCGCGACAGAACGGCCGCATCTCACTGAACCCGCTTGTGCATCTGAGCTGGGTTGGTTCGCTATTGTTTCTGGTGTTGGGATTTGGCTGGGCAACCACGCCCATCAATCCACAAAACTTTCGCGGCAACTGGCGCATGAAACATGCCGCGGTGGCGCTGGCCGGCCCAATTGCCAATCTGTTGCTGGCTGCCGTGTTTGCGCTTGTCTACCGTGCCGGGTTCGCGTATGCCACGACATCGGGCATCGGCGAAATTGGCGAAGCCCTGCTGGGCGGGGTCGATCTGGCTGTGTTTGTAAATCTCTTTCTCGCGTTTTTGAATCTGATCCCGATTCCGCCTTTCGACGGCGGCACGATTCTGAAAGCATTTGCATCCGAAGGGGTGGCGTCGTTTCTGGACCAGGTCGGCCAATACAGCTGGATCCTGTTTATTGTGCTTGCAAACACCGGCCTGTTTACGCTGCTGGTGCTGCCGGCGGTACGCTCGGTTTATGCGATCTTGATGCCGTAGCGCGGGTGACTGCTGCAACGCTAGTGCAACAAAAAGTTGTTTGCTAATGCTGGCGAAATTGCCATATCCCCCGCGAAGCGGGGGATATGGCAATTTCGCCGCTTTAAAAACCAAGTTTTTGTTGCACTAGGTCTTGACAGCACAGGTTGGAAAAATGACAAAGACAAAAATTGCGATCATCGGTTGCGGCTCTGTGGGTGTGGCGATTGGCCTGGCGATCAAACAGGCCATGAAAGACATCGAAATCGTCGTGCACGACAAAGAGCGCGATGCCGCGCGCCGCATGATCGCGCAAAAAGCAGCTGACCGCGAAGAGTGGAACCTGCCGCGCGCAAGCGAAGGCGCGGCGTTGGTCCTCCTCGCGATCCCGCAGGACGGCATGGCCCTGACCCTGCGCGCGATTGGCGCCGATCTGCCTGAGGGCGCGATCGTGTGCGCCATCGGCGGTTCAAACAAGACCAACCTCGATCTAGGCCGGCAACATCTGGGGCAGGGCGTGGCCATGGTTGGCAGCCGCCTGGTCATTCACCCGGACAATGCGCAGCACAGCGCCACGCCGGATGCAAAGACACTCAGCCAGGCGGTCTGGACCATCGCCGCGCAAGGCTCGGAAGAGCAGGTCAACGCATTTGCCGGGTTTGTGCGCACACTGGGCGCGCAACCGGTGTTCGTCGATGCGCTCGAAAACGACGGCATGGCGCTGTCCGTCGACGCGCTGCCCCGCCTGCTCGGCAGTATGCTGATGCTGACCGTCTCTGGCGACGATGCCTGGCGCGAACGGACTTGGGCGGCCGGCGCCGAATTCAGCTCGGCCACCGCGGGCGCTGAAAATTCAGCGGCGTTGTCCGCCGCCGTGCTGGCCAACAAGGCCGCGGCGGTGCACTGGCTGAACCAGCTCATGCTGCAGTGCATGGCGCTGCGCGACGACATCACAGACGGCGATGAGGCCGGTGTGCTCAAACAACTGCAAACAGCTCAGGACCGGCGGACAAAATGGCTGGCCGATTGGCGCGCGGGCCGCGATGTCGGCGCGACGCCGATCACAGCCAGCGGCCGTTCGTTGATGGGCCTGTTTGTCGGTCAGCGCGTGGCGGACCGGATGAGCGGAAAGAAGCCGGAATGAAAATCTTGAGTCTGGCGCCGACATCGTTTTTTAACGACTACGGCTGTCATGTGCGCATTCTTGAAGAGGCCCGGGCGCTGCAGGCGCTGGGCCACGACGTCACCGTTGTGACGTATTACAAAGGCAAGGATGTGCCCGGGCTGCGCATCATCCGCACCGCGCCGACACCCTGGCACAAAGACTACGAAGTTGGCTCGTCGCGCCACAAATTTGCGTTTGACGCGCTGCTGGCGATCCGGCTGATGCGGGTGCTTGCGCGCAACCGTTTTGATGTGATTCATGCCCACTTGCATGAGGGCGCGCTGATCGCCGGTGTGATCGGCCGGCTGTTCAAGACGCCGGTCTGTTTTGACTTTCAAGGCAGCCTGACAGATGAGATGGTCATGCACCGCTTTGTCACGCGCGGCTCGCGCGTGTTCCGCGTGTTTCGGCAGATCGAGGATTGGGCCAACGTGCTGCCGGATGCCATCGTCACCAGCACACGCCATGCGGCGGATACGCTGCGCGCTTCGCTCAACCGTGCCATGCCGATCGAACCACTGCAGGACGGCGTCAACGTCAATTTTTGCCATCCCGGCGTGGTGACGGCGGATGAACGCGTTGCGGCGCGCGCAGCGTATGGAATAGGCGAGCAGGATGTGGTGGTCTCGTTTTTGGGGTTGCTCGCCGAGCATCAGGGCATCGGCAATCTTATCGACGCCGCGGTGTTGCTCAAAGCGCGCGGGTTGACGCAGGTCAAGTGGATGGTCATGGGCTATCCGAACGAAACAGCCTGGCGCGCGCAAGCCGCCCAGCATGGCGTTGACGACGTGATGATATTCACCGGGCGTGTGCCCTATGAACAGATGCCGCGCATGCTGGCTCTGGGCGATATCGCGATCGCGCCGAAGCTCTCGCTGAGTGAAGGCAGCGGGAAAATTCTGAACTACATGGCAATGTGCCTGCCGACGGTGGCGTTTGAGACGCCGGCGCAGCAGGAAATTCTAGGCCCACTGGGCGTGTATGCGCCGATTGGCGACACGCAGACACTGGCTGAACAGGTGGCTGTTTTGGTTCAACAGCCTGTGCGCCGCGCCGAACTTGGCGCGCAGCTGCGCCAGCGCGCCAAACAGCAATTCAGCTGGGAACGCGCCGCGGCTATCCTGGTCGCGGTGTACGGGCAGATCGCAAATCAGCCGTCCGGCGTGATCGATGTTACGGCGGAGCCCGCGCGCGCCAAAGACCGCTGATATGCGCGCTTTGTTTCCGGATCTCCGCGAAGTCTGGCAATACCGTTCGCTGCTGCGCATGCTGGTGGTGCGCGATCTCAAATCGCGCTACAAGAGCTCGGCCCTGGGCATCCTGTGGTCGTTTCTGCAGCCGCTGGGCATGATGGTGGTGATGACACTGGTGGCGGGCAAACACGCAAATCGCGCGCAATGCGGTCAACTGGCATATCTACATCTTGTCCGGCCTGCTGTCGTGGAATTTCTTCTCGGCCGCAGTGCTGGGTGGCACCGGCAGCATCATGGCAAACGCCGCGCTCGTCAAAAAGGTGTATTTCCCGCGCCTGGTGTTGCCGATCTCGACGGTGATTTCAGCGCTGGTGAACTATCTGCTGGCGCTGCCGATGTTTCTGCTGGTGGCGCTGCTGTCCGGGCATCCGCTCAGCCTGGCGCTGGCCTGGATGCCGCTGGTGATCGGGATTCAGACGCTGTTTAGCATCGGCATCGCGTTTTTGCTGTCGACGCTCAACGTGTTCTATCGCGACACGCAATTTATTCTCGAGCTGGCGATGCTGGCGCTGTTCTTTTTGACGCCGATCTGGTATCCGCTCGATGATTTCACCAGCTCGCAGAGTTCCGCGGTGTGGGTGCGCCGGCTGAACCCCATGGCGTCGATCGTCAACATGTATCAGGACATCATGTATCGTGGCGTGTCGACCAGCCCGGACTTTGTGTTGCGCACGCTGGCGACAGCGGTCGCGGTGGCTGCAGTCGGCTACCTCGTATTTCGCAAATACAGCGTGCGCTTCGGCGAGGAAGTTTAGTCGTCCGCAAATTAAGCCGCGAATTGAGGGGCATTTTTGCCGGAGAACGCACTATCTCCCCTCGCTTTGCGAGGGGAGATAGTGCGTTCTCCGGATTAAACTCTGTGCACTCTAGCGCGAAATACCACCAAACAGCGGGAAAGTTGTGGGTAAGGGATAGCGCGGAGCGGGGGGAGTGATCTCGCCGATTAGAGATATTCAGTTGACAGACTATCGAGTCGTTCAGGTAAATACCCAATCATGATTGCACTACAACAAATCAAACACCTCATCATCGACATGGACGGCGTGCTGTGGCACGGCGACCGGGCGATGCCGCGCCTGGTCGAATTTTTTGACCTGCTGCGCGCGCGCGGCATCACATTTGTGCTCGCCACAAATAACGCCAGCCGCAGCGGCGATGAGTATGTCAAAAAGCTGGCTGGCATGGGTGTTGCGGTAACACTCGATGAAGTGCTGACATCGCCGCAGGCAACCGCGGCCTATTTGGCCGCGCACGCACCGCAGGCGCGCGTGTATACGATCGGCGAGCCCGGGCTGCGCGCCGAGCTGATGGCCCGCGGCCTGCATGTCGTCGACGACGCTGAAAACGCACTCAAACCAGCGACGCACGTGGTCGTCGGTATCGACCGCGGCCTGACGTACGCCAAACTGGTGGAAGCCTGTATTCTGATTCGCAATGGCGCGACGTTTATCGGGACCAACCCAGACGTAACCTTTCCCGGTGAGCGCGGCATTGTGCCGGGCAACGGCGCAACGCTGGCAGCGCTACGCGTGTCGACCGATGTGACGCCGCTCATCATCGGCAAACCCGAGCCCGAGATGATGGTGCAATCGATGGCGCGCATGGGCGGCACTGCTGCCGACACCGCCGTCATCGGCGATCGGCTCGACACCGACATTCTTGGCGGCCAGCGCGCTGGATTGACCACGCTCGTCGTTCTGTCCGGCATCGCCAGCGCAGAGGACGTAAAAAAAGACGCAATCCAGGCGGATTACGTCTTTGCCGATATCGGGGCGATCGCGGATGCGCTGATCAAGAATCCAGAATAAAGAATCCAGAATAGGTTGCGCGGATCAATATTCGGACCTGGCCACGCTGAACACTGCGCCGCACCAATCGCAAATCTGGATTCTGGACTCTGTGTTCTTTACTCTTAGACCAGCATGTAACCGCGACCGCGCATCGTCACAATGCTGAGCTCGTGCGAAAAGTGTTCGCTGAGCTTGGCGCGCAGGCGCGAGACATGCAGGCGCAGGAGCGAGGTGTCGCTGGCTGTGGTGCCGGTGCGGGCGAGGGCGGTGAGAATCAGGTCTTCGGTTGAGACCACGCTGCCGCGCTTGTTGACCAGGGTCTCAAACAGCTTCCACTCGATCGGGCTGAGCGGCACCCACATGTCGTCGGAGCGAATCGCGCACAGGCTGGCGTCCCACCACACGTTGTGCGGCACATGGGCCACTGCGGTGCCGAAGCCATGTCCGTTGCCGTTTGCATGGTGCCCCATGCCGGCCATGACCGGTTGCAGCATGCCGGCGTGCATCAAGTCAGAGGGCACCGCGGCCAGCTGCTCGTCTTCTTTCTCGATGAGCTGGGCCAGATTCATAAAGCGTTCGGCAAGTTTGTCCGTGCCTTCGCTAATCAGCAGGTAATCGGCGGCGTGCAAACGGATCGCCTTCATGGCGGCCTGCACATCGCCTGTGAAGTCGATCAACACCACGCGTGGCTTTGGCGCCATGTCCATCTGATGAATCATCTGCGCGACGGCGAGGCCGCCTTCCTGCACGCTGCATACAATCAGATCTGCAGGTTCGCCAGGCAGCTCGGACATCAGTTGCACGATAGCCGGCAGGCTTAGATTAGGTTGGGCGGAAAATCCACCCAAGTCGAGCAAACGCTCGATGGTGTTCGTTTCTTGCGAACATTGGCACAAGTAGGCTATCGGTTTTCTTACGTTCATGCTTCACCGTTAAATTGCGGATTCTCCTTGTGCAAATATACAGTAAGTTGCGCAAAACACAATACTTTACAAAAAATCGTTGCTAAAATCATTCAAACTCTCTGTTCGTATGTTTGTTTGTGCAAAATATGTATGAATAGCGGACAAATTACGTTTACATGTCAAAAAATTACTGACAAATGTGGATAAGCCCCGATTGCCGACACTACAGATATCTCTCGGCGTTAATCATTACGTCGAAAGTATAGGCAATAATTGCCGATTGCGAAAGAGATGCATACGTATTTTTGCCTTATTCTCATTGTGTCTTCGTTGATCTCTCAGCGCGCCGGGCTGGGCCGCCCCAATTTGCTAGAGACTTTTCAGGCTGAATGCCAGCTGTGTCTGCGCGTGCAGCAGGGCGCCGCAGCCCGGCAATGGCAGCCGATGACCCTGGCGCTGACCGTCACGACGCCGCTGGCCAACCCCTACGATCACCTCACGGCGGCCGTGTATGCGGAGTGGGACGCGCCATCCGGCAGCCGCGTGCGCGTCCCGGCTTTCTTTATGGCCGGCGTCGCGGGCGGCTGGCGGGTGCGGTTCACGCCGACCGAGCGCGGGCGCTGGCGGGTGTCGGCTGTCATTGTTGGCACACGACTGCGCGGCCCCGCACGGGTTGTTGATGTTGGCGCTGCCGCGGCCGATGCCACTGGTTTTGTGCGCGTGCATCCGCGCAATCGAAATATGTTGGCCTTTGACACCGGCCGCAGCTACTTTCCGATTGGCGCCAACATCGCCTGGTATACCAACGACGCGCAGATCGAATACAAACGCCGTTTTGCCGCGCTGGCGGCCAACGGTGGCACGGTCGCGCGCGTGTGGCTGGCGCCGTGGTCGTTTGGCGTGGAGTGGAAGGAGACGCCGCTCGGCACCTACACCAACCGCGAGTTGCAGATGTCGCAGTTTGACGCGGTGCTGGCGTTGGCCGAGGCTTACAACATCCGGTTGATCGTGGTGCTGCTCGAACCTGGCATGTTCAACCCCGCCGAACGCTGGCGCGACAACCCCTACAACGCGGCCAATGGCGGCCCGTGCGCCGCGCCGCGCGACTTCTTAACCGACCCGCGCGCGCGCGCCGCCTATCGCAACCAGCTGCACTACATCGCCGCGCGCTGGGGCTACTCGCCCAATATCCTGGCCTGGGAGTGGATGAACGAGGTCAATAGCGCGCCCGGATTTGAGACCGAGTCGCTGCTGCCGTGGCTGCGCGAGATGACCACCGCGCTGCGAGAAGCCGATGTCAACACGCACCTGCTGACGATCAGCTACGCCGCGGTCGATGGCGATCCCCGCGTGTGGACGCTGCCCGAGATCGACCTGGTGCAGCGGCATGAGTATGCGCAGGGCGATCCGAAGTGGTTTGCGCCGACGCTCGATCGGGCCGGCGCCCCGCTGCGCTTCAAGCAGGTGCGCGAGTTGGGCGACAAACCGCTGATCGTGGCCGAATTTGGCGCGAACAACCAGATCGAAAAGCCCGAGGGCGCCTATCGCGAGGGCATTCACCTGCACAACGGGCTGTGGGCGGCGGCATTTTCAGGCATGGCCGGCGCCTCGATGTACTGGTGGTGGGACAACTATCTGGAACCCGGCAACCTGTGGCCGCGCTATCGCGGGCTGGCCGCGTTTCTTCAAAACGAAGATCTGGCGCGCTTTGCGCCGGGCCTGGTGCACGCGCAGGCCAGCGGCTTGACGCGGGCGACCGCGATGTTGCTGGCTCACAAAAACAGCGGCGGCACCACCGATCGCGCGCTACTGTGGGTGCGCAACCGCGCCTGGTCGCACGACGATGCCCTGGTGCGCTATACGCTGGAGGCCTCCAGCGGCGCGGCGACTGCGGAGAATTTTCGCTTTGAGCCGCGTCCGGCGCAGGAGGTGCGCATTACCGTGCCCGGGCTGGCCGCCGGCGCCTATCAGCTGAGCACGATCGACACGACAGCCGGAGCTGTTTTGCGCGTGCAGCAGGTGCGCGTGATGACGTCGACCTTGGTCATTCAGATCGACGCATTGCCCCGCGACGCGGCATACACGATCCAATTCATGGAAATGCGCTGAAACCAACAAATGACGGGGCCGCGCGGGAGCTGTAATTGCGCAATTACTCACTTAGAGTACAATCTTTTCGTGCTTGGTTGACGCGCGAAATTGCCACAAATCGTGGCAAGTTGGCGGCAACTCAGTAACAATTGTGGCGCGCGGCATTGCCCCTGGGGTAACACCCAAATGGTGCGCGACATCCTTGGTGATTGGACAATTTAGGAGGTAGACGAGATGAGTAGCCGAATTACCCGTCGACAGTTGCTCAAGTTATCCGCCATTGCAGGCACTGGTGCCATTTTGGCGGCGTGCAATAGCGCGACCCCCGCACCTGCGCCAGTTGCTGATGCGCCGAAGGCCGCCGAAGCACCTACCGCAGCACCTGCACAAGCAGAAGCGCCCAAGCCGACTGATCCGCCGAAAGCCGAAGTTGCGCCCGCCGCACCGAGCGGTGAAGTGGCACGCAATCGCACATTAGTTGTTCAGAACGGCCTCGATCAAGTCGGGCTCATGAACCCATGGACGGGGGGGTACTCGCATCAGCAGGGCAATGCCTTGTTGTGGGAGCCGCTGTTCTATTACTCTCTGTTCGCCGACAAGGAATTGCCGTGGCTGGCTGAGAGTGGCACCTATAACGCCGATTTCACCGAGCTGACGATCAAGATTCGCAAGGGCGCGGAGTGGGGCGACGGCACCGCGATTACCTCGAAAGATGTCAAGTTCACAATCGAAGGTCAGAAGACCAACGAAAAGCTGAACTATCACACGCAAGTCGACCGCGCAGTTAAAGAAGTAAAGGCTGTCGATGATTCGACCGCCGTCATTGTGTTTAACGCGCCGTCACCGCGCTTTAAATTTGAAGTTCTGAGCCTGAAGTTCGACACCGGTATCCCGATGGTGCCGGCGCACATTCTGAGCAAGGAAGCTGACGTCGTCGCGTTCAAGGGCGCGGATGTCGGGAGTGATGGCGCGGTCACAAAAGCCATGCCGAACTCGGGTCTCTACAAGATCACGGCCTGGACTGTCGATCAGAAGTTGTTTGACCTGCGTGAAGACTGGTGGGGGTTTAAAACCGGTTTCTATCCGAGCGCGCAAGCCAAGCGCGTGGTCTTCTTGAAATCCACCGATATGCAGGCCACGGCTCAGCGCATCGTAAACAACGAGACAGACGCCACGCTCGACCTGCGCACCGAACTGATCAAGAACACGCTCAAGTCGAATCCAAAAATTACCACGCACACCGCCGACAAGGCGCCACATGGTTATCTCGACTGGTGGCCGAACTCGCTGTGGATGAACCTCGAGCTTGATCCCTTTAAAGATGTCAATGTGCGCCGCGCAATCAGCCTGTCCGTCGATCGGCCGAAGCTCAACGAGGTGTTGTTCGATGGCGCTGAGATTGCGACGATCTATCCGTTCCCGCTGTATCCAGGTTTGCAGAAGTTTGCCGACACAGCCGGCGTCAAGGCGCTGGCCGAGAAGTATCAGCCGGGCAAATACGACCTGGCCGAATCCGGCAAACTGATGGAAGGCGCCGGGTTTGCGAAGAATGCCGATGGGTTGTGGGAGAAGGACGGCAAAACCGTGCCCAGCACCATCAGCGGCTTTGAGTCGATTCATGCCGATATCGTGCCGGTCGTCGTAGAAATGTTGCGCGCGGGCGGGTTTGACGCGGCCATCGACTTCAGCCCGGAATCGTATCAAAACATGGCGGATGGCAAGCCTGGTCTGTATATGTTTGGCCACGGCGCGTCGCTGGTGGACCCGTGGGCGGTGTTCGAGTTGTGGACGATCAAGCCGCGCGGCAACACCGCGGGCAGCAACAACTTCTCGCGCTTCGCCAATCCGAGTTTGACAAGCTGGTGACGGACATGGCGCCGCTCGATGGCGGCGATCCGAAGTTCTTGGATCTGGCCACAAAGGCGATGGAGATCTACTGGCGCGACGTGATCGACGTGCCGCTGATTCAGTGGTTGCACCGCATTCCAATGAATCAGACGTACTGGACAAACTGGCCAACCGAGCAGAATTCATATCTGAACGGCGCGTTCTGGCACCATACATTCCCCGTCATTGCGTTGAACCTAAAACCAGCGCAATAGCGGATTGGCGCCGATCGGCTCTCGATCGGCCCGGTAAGCGCGATGAGCCTGTCACCCGTTGTTTTAGCGGTGGCAGGCTCATCCCTATGTTTTGTGATTTGTGAACATCGATCTGAGGCCTGGCTCTCAGGAAACGTGTTCATAATCTGCGGACCTTGACCTAAATCGAGCGGGAGTGCTCTTTCTCCGTGCTAAAGCGCCAATCGGAGGATTCGCGAAGCGGCAACAGTGCCTCACTTCGAAAATCAGCCGGGATTGGCATGCATGGAAAGGGGCGCTGTCCCGATTTGGCGATGGGTTCGAATGATGGAGGAACCAGTTTGAGGATTCAAGCCAGGTTCTGTATTGTGTTAGTGGAGGTTATTCGTTATTACCATGAAAGAAAGTAAACTGACTCGTAGGCAGTTGTTGCGCCTGGCCGCCCTTGCGGGCACCGGTGCTGCAGTTGCCGCATGCGCACCCGCTGCGCCAGCGCCCGCTCCCACCGAGGCGCCAAAACCAGCCGCAGTTGAGCCGACCAAGGCACCTGAGCCGGCCGCAGTTGAGCCGACCAAGGCTCCTGAGCCCGCAGCCGTTGAGCCGACCGAGGCACCAGAACCCGCTGCCGCCGCGCCCGCTGGCGATGTGCCGCGCAACAAGACCCTGGTCTTGGGTTGGGGTGCCGACCAAGTTGGCATCGTGAACCCATGGGCTGCCGGTTACACCCATCAGGACGGCAATGCCCTCCTGTGGGAGCCGTTGTTCTATTTCGGCATCTTCGCCGACAAGGAAATCCCGTGGCTTGCCGAGAGCGGCACCTACAACGCGGAGTTCACCCAGCTCAAGATCAAGATCCGCAAAGAAGCGAAGTGGAGCGACGGCACGCCCGATCTCCGCCAAAGATGTGGTCTTTACACTTGAGAGCCAGGCCAAGAACGACAAGCTGAACTACCACGCCGCCGTGGATCAGTTCATGAAGACGGTCAAGGCTGATGACGATCTGACCGTCACGATCGACTTCAAAGAGCCGGCCCCGCGCTTCAAGTTCGAAGTGTTGACCCTCAAGTTCGACACCGGCATTCCGATTCTCCCGGCGCACGTGCTCTCGGCAGGAAGCCGACGTGACCGCAGTCAAAGGCGCTGAAGTCGCCGGCGACGGGAAAGTCACAAAGGAAATGCCGCACTCCGGCGCATATGCCATCACCACCTGGACCAAAGACCAGAAGACGATGGATCTGCGCGCCGGATTGGTGGGCCGCCGCCGCTGGCGTCGCCGCCAAGCCAGGTGTTGAGCGCGTGATCATGACCAACATTCCGGCGGACATGGGCACAGTCGCACAGCGCATCGTCAACAACGAGTTTGACTCAGCGCTTGACTTCCGCAACGACCTGATCGCCAACATCCTCAAGCAGAACCCGAAGGTGACCACGCACACCGGCGCCGATGAGCCGCATGGTTATCTGGACTGGTGGCCGAACTCACTGTGGATGAACACGCAGCTTGAGCCATACACCGACTCGAACGTTCGCCGCGCCATCAATCTTTTGATTGACCGCGACAAGCTGAACGAGGTGGTCTACAACGGCGCGAAAGTTGCCAATGTCTATCCGTTCCCGTTGTATCCGGGCTTGCAGAAGTTTGCCGATTCGCCGGCAGTCAAGGCTGCTGAAGAGAAGACCCAACCGCGCAAGTATGACCTCGACGAATCTGGCAAACTGCTGGAAGCCGCGGGGTTTCGCAAAGAACGCTGACGGACTGTTTGAGAAAGACGGCAAGACCATCCCAGGCACGATCTATGGCTTCGAAGGCATCCATGCCGACATCGTTCCGGTGTTGGTTGAAATGTTGCGCGCAGGCGGCGTCGACGCTGCGCCAGGCTTTGGTCCGGATGCGTATCAGAACATGGCGGACGGCAAACCCGGCTTCTACATGTTTGGCCACGGCGCGAGCTTGCTCGATCCGTATGCCGCGTTTGAGCTGTTCCACAGCCGCTACAGCGCGCAGATTGGCACGAGCGCCGGCAACAACCGGTTCTCGCGCTACAAGAACCCTGAGTTCGACAAGCTCCTGGACGAGATTGCGCCGCTGCCAGCCGACAATCCCAAGTTCCAGGAGAATGCCGCCAAACTCATGGAAATCTACTGGACCGACACGATCGACGTGCCGATCATCCAGTGGTTGCACCGCATTGCATACAACCAGACCAACTGGGTGAACTGGCCGACAACGGACAACGTCGGACCGGGCTGCAACGGCGCATTCTGGGCGCACACTGGTGCGCTGGTTGTTGGCGGGCTGAAGCCAGCAGCGTAAGTAACCTGCGCGCGTCGTTTTGATGCGCGCACGTAATGCCTGTTGTTGCGGTGTTGCGATCCCACGCCGGGGTCGCAACACCGCACTTCTTTTAATGCTTTGAGGCATTGCCCCTGGGGCTGCGCGGGGAAGGCGGTTCGCTGCGACGTCGGCGCGCTTTGCGCAATCGGGGATCTATCGCCATAATCCCTGTCGAATTTCAATACACGAGGTTGGCACCATGAGAATCTCATACTTGCTCAGGCGTTTTGTATTTCTATTGTTCGTGATCTGGGTAACATCGACGATCATCTTCTTCATCCCAAGAATCTCAGCGCGCAACCCGATTCGCGAGCGGCTGGCTGAAATTTCGCGCTCGACTGGCTATGCGCCCAAAGATCTCGAACAGATCGTCGAAGCGTATAACCGGCAATTCGGTCTGGACAAGCCGCTGGCATCGCAATATGTCGACTACATGGGCGGCGTGTTGCGCGGTGATCTTGGGCCCATCCCTCAACAAGTTCCCAAAGACGGTCTGGGAGCTGATTCTGCGAGGCTTTGCCCTGGACGATTGCGTTGCTGATTGTCCACAACCGTTGATTTCGTTCTTGTTAGGCAACTTTCTTGGCGCGATGACCGCCTGGCCAAAGAGTCCGCGCTGGATCAAAGGCTTGATGGCGCCGATGATGATGTTGCAGGGTGTGCCGGCTTATCTGCTCGGCCTGTTGCTGATCTTCTTTATCGCATTCCGCTTGAACCTGCTGCCGATCGGTGGCGCCTACAAGATCGGCGGCACGCGTCGAATTTAGCTGGACGTTTATTCTGGATGCCGCGCGGCACCAGATTTTGCCCGCAATCTCGCTGATTGTGACATCGGTCGCTGGCTGGGCGCTGGGCATGCGCGGCATGGGCGTCACGATTCAGGGTGAGGACTATGTCAACTTTGCCGAGCACAAAGGCTTGCCGTGCGAGCGCCATCTTCCGCGATTACTATGTGCGCAACGCGCTGCTGCCGCAGGTCACCGGCCTGGCGCTGGCGTTTGGCACGGTGATCACCAGCGGCATATTGGTTGAACAATTGTTTGGGTTGCCCGGCCTGGGCGGCATTCTTGAGCCAGGCCATCATCTCAAACGACTATTTTGTCATCTTTGGCATCTCGTTTTTTATTATTTTGAGCGTGACATTTTTGATGCTGCTCATCGACGTTGTTTATCCATTGCTCGATCCACGTATCCGTCTTGAATCGAAATGACGACCCTCACCGTCCCACCCATGAACCCGGCAGTCACCGCCGTTGCAACAGCCCTCGCGGCGCACGCTTGGCGTTGCGTTATCTGCGCCGCAACAAAAGCCTGGGCGTCGGCCTGGCGATCTTGTTGTTCCTGACGCTGTTTTCAGTGGTCGGCTCGTTTACGGTTGACACCAGCAAGCTGGCATATCCGTTGGCAGTCAGACCCAAGCAGCCGCCGAACCCGCTGTGCCTGTTTGACAGCACAAAAAAGATCGGCAAAGATTGCTATGTGCTCGGGCACGGATTTTTATGGCCGCGATTTGCTGGCGCGTCATGATCAGGGCCTGGGGCAAACCGCGCAGATTGGCGTGCTGGCCGGCGATTATCGGCACTGTGGTCGGCACGATCTTAGGCTTTATCTCGGCCTATTTCGGCGGGCCGCTCGACTCCGTCATTCGCGCGATCACCGAAGTGCTGCTGCCGGTGCCGGCGTTTTTGATTCAAGTGTTGATCGCCGGCGCGATCGACAAACGCAGTGTGACGGTTATCGACCATGGCGCTGATCGTGGTGATGCTGGCGTGGATGGGGCCGACGCGCATGATCCGCGCGCAGGTGCTCTCGATGCGCGAGCGCATGTTTGTCAACGTGGCCAAACTCTCGGGCATGAGCAACATCGAGATCATCTTTAAAGAGATCATGCCCAACCTGCTGCCGTTTCTGGGTTCGGCCATGGTCGGCCAGATCTTCGGCGCGATCTTTGCGTCGTTCGGTCTGTCTGTGCTCGGGCTTGGGCCCGCTGCGCGAACCGCTGATTGGCAACACGATCTACTTTGCGCAGTATCAGGCCTCGTTTTTCAACGGCTGGTGGTGGTGGCCGCTGTGGCCCAGCCTGGCGTTGATCCTGATCTTCGGCGCGCTGACGTTGATCATGGTCGGCCTGGACGAAGATCGCCAACCCACGCGTGCGGCGATCGGAGTAAACATGAGCGACACCACCGTATTGCGGGTCGTTGACCTTCAGGTCACGTATTACACAGACGCCGGGCGCGCGCGGGCGCTCGACAACGTGAGCTTTGATGCTCAACGCCGGCGAGAAGCTTGGGTTGGTCGGCGAATCCGGTTCAGGCAAATCGACCATGGCGCTGGCCATGATGCGCATGATCAAGCCGCCTGGCCGCATCGAAGGCGGGCAGGTCATCGTCGATGGCACCGATCTGGTCAAGCTCAACGAGAGCGAGATGCTCGCGCGCGCGGCTGAGCAAGATCGCCTATATCCCGCAGGGCGCGATGAACTCGCTCAACCCGGTCATGCGCATCGGCGCGCAGATGGTGGACGCGATTCGCGCGCACGACCCGATGCATGAGCGGTGCGCAGATTCAGGAGCGCTGCATGCAGTCGCTCGAGTCGGTCGATCTGAAACGCGATGTCTTCAAGATGTATGCGCACGAGCTGAGCGGCGGCATGAAACAGCGCGTGTGCATCGCGATCAGCATCCTGCTGCGGCCCAAGGTGATCATCGCCGACGAGCCGACCAGCGCGCTCGATGTGGTGACGCAGCGCCAGGTGATGGAGACGATCAACCGCATCCAAAAAGATCTGGGCGCGGCGGTGATCCTGATTGGCCACGACATGGGCCTGATGGCGCAGTCGATGGACAAGGTCGCGGTGATGTATGCCGGCAAGCTGGTTGAGATCAGCACGGTGCCGCAGATGTTCACCCATCCGTTGCATCCGTATGCGCAGGCGTTGATCCACAGTCTGCCCAACCTGGAGAACAAGGGCGTGTTCAAAGGCATCCCGGGTCTGGCGCCGTCGCTGCTGCGGCATGCCCGTCGGGCTGCACGTTTCATCCGCGCTGCGCACAGGCCATGGAATCGTGCAAATCGGTTGTGCCGTTTTTAAAGCAAGATGCCGAAGGCCGCTGGGTTTCGTGCCTGTTGTATGAGGATCAGAAATGACGCCACTCGTTGAATTTCGCAATGTCAGCAAAATGTATAGCCGCGGGTTGATCTCGCGCGCGTCGGTCACCGCGCTCAAAGACTTTTCACTGATCATCGATGGCGAACACACCAAAGATCACCACGATCGCTGGCGAAAGCGGCAGCGGCAAGACCACCATGGCGATGCTGTTGCTTGGCTTTATTCAGCCGACGAGCGGCCACGATCTTTTACAAGGGCAAGGACATCACCAAGCTGGCCGGCGATGAGCGCATCACATATCGCAAGGAAGTGCAGGCGATCTTTCAGGATCCGTTTGCGGTGTTCAACCCGTTCTATCACGTCGATCATCTGCTGACCGTGCCGATCGAGCGCTTTCGGATGGCCAAGAGCAAGGCCGAAGCGCGCGACAAAATGGTTGAGGCGCTGACCGCGGTCGGGTCTGCGCCCGGAGGATATTCTGGGCCGCTTCCCGCACCAGTTGTCCGGCGGCCAGCGCCAGCGCATCAACGTGGCGCGCGCGCTGCTGCTTAAAGCCGCGCGTGATTGTGGCGGACGAGCCGGTCTCGATGGTCGATGCCTCGCTGCGCGCCACGATTCTCGACAGCTTGAAGAAGCTCAACCGCGATTTCGGCATCGCGATCTTGTATATCACGCATGACCTGACCACGGCCTATCACGTGGCGGACGACATCATGGTGCTGTATCGCGGCAAAGTGGTCGAAAGCGGCGATGTAGAGACTGTGATCCGCCATCCGCAGCACGATTACACCAAGCTGCTGATCGACTCGATCCCATGGCCGGATCTCAACCGCAAGTGGGGCGACCCGATGGACAAGCGGCGAAGAAGCGACGCGGTAGAGAAGAAAGCACGAAGAATCCAGAATTCAGACATAAGAGCGCATGTGAATCGTGCGCGCTTTTTTGTTCTACGCGGCGCAGGCAGTGTCTACGACATAGCCGTCTACACTCTGATTCCGAACGCTCGCAATATGTCACCGGCTGGCCGGTGCCGCAACAACCGCCAATGATCGAGGCGCCGAGCGCGCGCCAGGCGCGCGCGTGGCGCGGCATAGTGCGGCGGGTGAGACCGCGTGCGTGAGCGTCCAGCCGACGGTGTCATCGACATGGCCGACATTGCCATAGGCGCCAATGCGCGCAGTTTGCAGTCCTGCGGCATCGCGCGCATCGGTCAGCACGCGCAAGCGCCGAGGCAATCTGCGCAACCGGGATGCAATTGACCAGCACCGCTTCCGGGCGCAGCGGCGCGAGGGCGCGCAACGCATCGGCCAAGCGTTTCTCCGCTGAGCAGGTGATTGTCCGGCGCCAGCGTAAAGCTTACCCAGAGCGGTTTGCCAAAGCGCGCCGCGCGCGCTGCCGCTGCAAACGCTTCGCGGCTGGTGTTCATCGTCTCGACCAGAAACAGATCCACGCCGGCGTCGTTCAAGTTGCGCGCCAGCTCGGCATGTTCGGCGTAGAGCGCCTCAGCCTCCGGCACCAGCTCTGGCGTGTAGCAATCTTCAACCGGCGCCATGCTGCCGGCGAGGCGCATCGCCGCGCCGTTTCTGGGCCGTGTTTGGGCGATGGCGGCGCGCGCCAGCGCAACTGCGCGCGAGGGTCAATTCGCGCGCGCGGTGCGCACAGCCGGCTTTTGCAAGCGCGCGCGTGTTGGTGCGAAAGGTGTTGCTGGTGATCACCTGTGCGCCGGCTGCGATGTAGTCGGCGTGAATCTGCGTGACGACCTCCGGCGCGTCGTCCAGCGCGCTGGCGGACCAGAGCGGCAGCGCGGTGTCGATCCCGCGGCGGGTGAGTTCGGTGCCCATCGCGCCGTCGAGCACGGTGAGCGCTGCCGCCAGATCGCGTTGTTTTGACAGGATCGGTTAGCGCAGCCATGTGGCCTCCAGTGTGGTTATCGAGTGTGTGACTTTCGCCGGGTGGCAGGAGCACAGCCCGTCGAGCGCATTGGCCGCCTCAATGCAGACAAACCCGGGCCAGGCTTGCGGCGCGACATCGCCAGCCGCGCGGTTTTCTCGGCCACGGGTTCCAGACCACCGTGCTGCCTGAGCCGCGTTTGCGCACATGGATGCGCGCGGTTCATGCTCGGGTCGATCAGCGTGCAGCCGGACGTGCTCTGGTAGATGCGGTCGGTCTCGGCGCTGAAGGTGAGCGGCGCAGCTGGTTGCACGCTGATGCGCGCCCGGGCGCAACGAATCGACATACGCGCGCGCCGGCGTAGCCATCGATGCGGGTTTCGCGCACATCACCGACCGCGAGGTAGGTATGCAGCGCCTCGCTGATCGTAAACGGCGCATCACCGCTGTTGCGTGTGGTGAGCGCGACCGAGAGCGACGCGCCGATGCGCGCACCACCAGCGTCCAGGTCAAACGCATGCGGCCAAGCGCGCGGTTGCGTCGGTGCAGGGCAGGGTGAGCGTGATCGAGGCGACGCCGCCGGCATCGATGCTGGCGTGCGGCCACCTGCCATTCAGCCGTGCGGGCAAAGCCATGCGCTTTGGCGGTTGGGTCGTTGGGGTGCGGGCCAAACCACGGCCAGCACACCGGGATGCCGCCGCGGATGGCTTTGCCCGGCTGAAACTGCGCCTGCTCGCTCAGCCAGAGCACCGGATGATAGCCGGCGCGGCTGCCAGTGGGTGACGTGCGCGCCATGCAGATAGACCTCGCACTCGGCCAGATCCGTGTTGATGCTCAGACGGGTGAGCCCGTTCTCGCCTTCGTCAAATCGCAGGCCGGGTGCGCTGAAGCGGTCGTTGAGGGAAGTGGTCATGGGGGAAGGTGCTTAAGTGCTTAAGGTAACAAAGTGCGTTTTGGTGTAAACACTTTAAGCACCTGAGGCACTTTAGGCACCTTAAGCACTTTCCCCCTGAACGAGCTTGCGCGTCCATACGGCCCAAGCCAGTGCCAGCAGCGTGGTCAGACCGACCGCAAAGAGCACGGCGGAGACCGGCGTGGTGTTGCGCGCAATGGTGCCGAGCACCAGCGAGAAAACGCCGATGACGAGCGTGAAACCGACCGCGTCGAGCGCCATGACGCGGCCGCGCACATCATCCGGTGTTTCACGCTGCACATACATGCGGCTGTAGGTCCACAACGAACCGGCGCCAAGGTGCCCGACGAAGATGCCCAGTGCGCCGAGCCAGTCGATCCGGGTTAAGCCCCACAACGCGTAGCCGCCGAGGCACAGCACAAATGACACCGCGATGATGTGCACAAATTGTCGCAGCGTTTTTGGCACGTAAAACGTCTGCACGAGCACTGGACCGATAAATGAGCCGATGCCGCGCGCGGCCGAGCAGCAGGCTGGTGCCCCAATCGCCGGTGCCATAGATCTGAAAGGCAAAGACCGAATACAGCGTGTAGGTTGTGAACGTAAACGCATAAATGGTCTTGACAACCGAGATCGCGAGCACGATTGGATGACCCACCAAAAACCGCGCGCCGCCGCTTAGCGCTGCGAGGGACAAGCCGCCCGCGCGCTGCCCGGGTTTGCTAAACGGTTTGCGCACCTTTAACAAGAACCAGGCCGATATCAAAAACGAAATGCCGTTGAGCACAAAGGCGGCTTCGGGCGAAAAGATGATCGCGATCAGGCCGCCCAACATGGCGCCGATCATGGAGACGCTGGCCCAGGTGGATTGCTGCAATGCGTTGGCTGTGCTCAGTTCGTGTGGCTGGCACAGGTTGGGTTGCGCAGCGGAGACGGCCGGGTTGAACAACGCCTCACCGATCGACAGAAAGGCGACGCACGCATACGCGATCCAAAGATTCGATGCGTCGCTGACCAGCAACAGCCCCAGCGCAACAACCGCGCGCATGAGATCGACGGCGATGGCCAGTTTTTTGCGGTCGATCCGGTCGGCGATGTAGCCGCCTATCGTCAAGCTGGAGATCGCCGAAGGCAGCACGGAAAAGGCGGCCACGAGCGAGATGGCGATGGGATCCGCGGTAATGCGATTGATGATGCCCAGCAGCGCGACAGTATTGAACCAATCGCCCAGCTGTGAAACGACCTGTGCGGACCAGATATTGCGGATGTCGGGGTTTGTGCGAAGGAGATGGAAGTAACCTTGCAGCCCGCGCGGGAGCGTGGGTGCAGGTGCGGTCGGCGCTGACATAAGCCCGGAGTTTACTGTAGAGGCTTGGCGACCGCTGCGTAACACGACGAAGTGCAAACGGCGAAACAGGTTATTTGGTCGTTAGAACCGACGCTTGCGCCAGGATTCACAAGCAAATTGGCGCGGATTTTTGCGCACAATGCCCGGCAAATCGACGCGGTATTTGTCACCTGGCGGAGGATTCAGCGATGCCATTCTGAACCGACGCGCAATTTCGCCGTTGCGCGTAGGGAAATCGCAGGGTAAACCGCCGCCACAAGCCCAAATGGGTCGGTAGAAGTACTGATATTCACCGAGATGACTTCCGAATTGCGAATTTTTGAGTAAGCATTTCGCAAGATGGTTGCAATCCGCGCAATCTATTTGAGTTATGTAACGTAGCGCTGTCGTCGGATGTCTCTTAGTGACACATAAGCCTCAACCTCTTACGATTGCCACCGTCGACTATCTCGGGTCAAAGCTGTTATGACAGACGTGAGTGGGTCGGCAGGATGGAGGTCCTACGTGTTCGATTTTTTATCGTTGTCGTTTGAGTTTTCGGAACCGTTTGTGTTGAGCGCGATTGTGCTCGGCGTTTTTGTGGCCATTGGCTTGATCATTCGTGAGAAAGCCCAGGGCGGCGAGCGTGGCATCTAGATGAACATCGTTGTCATTGGATCCGGCGTCGTCGGACAGGCAACGGGTCGCGGGTTTATTCGAAAGAGCCATCGGGTGACGTTTGTCGATGTCAACCCTGAAACACTCAAGAAACTGCGCGCGGATGGCCTGGATGCCCGTGCGCTGGCAGATGTGGATTGGAAGTCGGTCGATATCGCGATGCTGGCGGTGTCGACTCCCACTGTCGATGGCGCGATTGTGCTCGATCACATCGAAGCCGCGGCACGCGATCTTGGCGCGCAGCTCAAACCGCTCAATCACTTTGTGACAGTGGTGGTACGCAGCACGGTGTTGCCGGGCACGACCGAACGGCGCATCAAGCCCATGATCGAGATGACTTCCGGCAAGGTTGCCGGTGTCGATTTTGGCCTGGCAATGAACCCGGAGTTTCTGCGGCAGGTCTCGAGCGTGCAGGACTTTGACCGTCCCTGGGTCACCGTGATCGGCGCCTACGACGAGCACGCCGCTCGCACGCTGAAGTCGCTGTATCTGCCGTTCGGATCGCTGACGGTGGATTGCACGCTGACCGAAGCCGAGATGATCAAATACACCAGCAATTTGTATAACGCGGTAAAGATCAGCTACTTCAACGAAATTCACGCGATGTGCGAGCAGCTTGGCATCAGCAGCGGCGTGGTGGCATCGACTGTGGCGCGCAGCGCAGAATCGATGTGGAATCCCTTGTATGGCACGCGAGGCGGGGTGCCGTTTGGCGGCGCGTGTCTGCCAAAAGACACCGCGGCATTTATGCGCTTTGTACGCGAGAACGGGTTTGAAAACCTGGTGCTCGAGGCCGCGATTGAATCCAACGAGCGGCTAACGGACAAAGTCGCGCCGGTCGCTTCGCCCGACAAGATCGATGCCGCACTCGCAGAAAAGGCGAAAGTGACGCGCTAATCTTCTCAACGTGGCCGATGTTGCTTCACGTAATTCAGCAGCCCGATCAGTGTATCCTCGCGCTGATCGCTCAGGCGTTGCGGCATCGGTAGCGCGCGCTGGATAGCTTCGCGCAGCACGCCAAATTGCGCTGCAATTCCACCCGACAACACGACCCGCTCGATTGCCGCGCTCTGCGTGACCTGCTGCGCGGCCGCGGCATAGTTCTCCGCCATTGAGCGGAAGGCCGCGCGCATGAGCGCGCCAATCGTAAGTTGCCCTTCGCGGATGTTGCCGATATGCCCGGCAGCATGCTGGCCGCGCGATGCGCCGCCAAAAAAGCGCAGATCGACATCGAGCGCGCCCTCCGGGCTTTCGGCGATCGCCGCGGCGATGAGGGGCCAGGGATCCTCAACCGGCTGGCCCGCCCGCGCCGCGAGTTCGCCAAACAAGGCCACCAGCGTGTTGAGCGCGCGCCCAGCCGGGATGTGCGTCACTGTGTGCAGCAGCAAACCGCCCGGGTAGGGCCGCACTTGCACGCCCGACACGGCGCTGTCCAACACGTTGGTGGCCACCGGCGCGCTGCTCAGCAGGCTGACCTGTGAACCGGTCGAGATATTCAACGACAGCTCACCCGGCTGCAGCGCCGCGCCGAGCAGCGCGGCCTGCTGATCGCCGATCGCCGCATACACCGGCGTGGCAACGTGGTTCAGCTGGATCGTGCCGGCCGGCTCATCGAGATCGCCCGCCAGTTCAGGCAACCGCAGCGTGTGCAGGCCCAGCGGCGAAAGCAGCTCACGGCGCCAGCGTTGTGCGCGGATATCAAACAGCGCATGCCCGGATGCATTTGTCGGGTGCGTGCGCGGCGCTTGACCGGTCAGGCTGGCGATTACAAAGTCGGGCAGGCTGGCGGCAACCGCATGTTCGGGCAGCAGCCCATGCTGCTGCAACCAGAACAGCGTGCACAGCGGCCGCCCGGGCATCAGTTCGTTGCCAAGCGCCGCCGCAGCATCGGCCGGCAATCGCGACAGCAGCGCGTCGAAATAGGTCTGTGGCGCGCCAGGCAGCGGGTCTAGCGCGCGCTCATCCTGCCAGGTTATCGCGTTTGACAGTGCCTCGCCGCGCGCGTTCATCAGCACCAAGCCGTGCATCTGGCTGCACATCAGCACACCATCGATCGGCCCGGCCGCGTGTTGCGCCAGCCGCTGCAGGAGTGCGTGGGTGGTCGCCACAATTTGCAGTGGATCGACCTCAAAGCGCCGCGCCGGCAGCCCGCTGATGGGCGCAGGAGATGGCAGGCGTTCGATGTGCGTGAGCATGTTTGCGGACACATCCAGCAGCGCGCCTTTGATAAATGTGCTGCCGAGGTCGATGCCGATGTATGCCATGCTAAGTCAGTGCGCGCAAATCGACGATCTGCGACGAGCTCTTTAGAAGCCGATCGCGCAGCCGTCCGCGCGCGGATCGCTGCCGGCGCACAGCACGCCATCCGGATTGCGCACGATGATTTGCCCGCGTCCAAACAACGTGCGGTCGTAGCCAGCGACCCCGTGCACGGCGTGGCCCATGCCACGGAGCGCGCTGACGACATCATCCGAGATGCCAGCTTCCAGCGCGATGGCGCTGTCCGCCGTGCCAGCTTCCAGGCACACGCGCGGCTGATCGAGCGCAGCCTGCGGATCGAGGCCGTCGTCGACCAGGTTCATCACCACCTGCATGTGGCCCTGCGGCTGCATAAAGCCGCCCATCACGCCAAACGGCGCGATCAGCGAGCCGTCGGTATGCGTCAGCATGCCCGGGATGATGGTGTGATAGGGCCTCTTGTTGGGTTGCAACGCGTTGGGATGCGTGCTGTCCAGGCTGAAGTTATGCCCGCGGTTTTGCAGGGTAAACCCGCAACCCTCCGGGACGATGCCGGTGCCGAAGCCCATGTAATTCGAATTGATAAAGCTCGCCGCATTGCCAGCGCCATCGACCACGCAGAAATACACGGTGTCGCTGTGGCCGACCGGCGAGCCATGCGCGATATCTTTTAGCGCGCTGGCGGGATTGATGCGCGCGCGCCGGTCGGCGGCATAGCTCTTGGAGAGCAATGCCTGGAGCGGGGCCGGGTTGGTGGCCGGGTCGGCCACAAAATACCGCGTGTCGGCAAATGCCAATCGCAATGCCTCAATCTGCGCGTGCAGTCGCTCGCGGCTGAGCGGCGCGCCAATCTGCAGCCCTTCGACGATGTTGAGCGCGAGCAGCGCGGCCAGCCCCTGGCCGTTGGGCGGGCACTCGTAGACGCGCGTGTGGCGATACGTGGTGCTGATCGGCGTCTCCCAGGTGCTGGTGTGCGAGGCCAGATCGGTCTCGGTCATCACGCCGCCGTGCATCTGCACATGCCGCACGATCGCACGCGCGATGTCGCCCTGATAAAACGCGCCTGCGCCGCCCTCGGCCAGCGTTCGGAAGGTCGCCGCGAGGCCGGGGTTTTGAAACCGCTCACCGGCGCGGGGTGCGGCGCCGCGGATCAGCAACGGCTGGCCGCGTTTGAGCACGCCGGCGCGCACGGAGAGATCCCAGGCGTGGGCGGTCATCGGCGCGACCGGGTAGCCCTCTTCGGCCAGGCGAATGGCCGGAGCCAGAATTGTGCCCAAAGGCATGCTGCCGTGTTGCGCGATAAAGTCGCACCATCCCGCGGCGGCGCCGGGCACGGTCACGCAGTGGGCATGCCGCGGATCGGCAATTTCGTTGTCGGCGGTGCGCAGGTTGTCTGCGACGATGCGGGCGATATCCAGCGCGGCCGGCGCGCGGCCGGAGCCATTGAGCGCGGTGACGGCGCGCGTGCGCGCATCGTAGTACAGCGCGAACATGTCGCCGCCGATGCCGGTGCTGCACGGTTCAGTGACGTTTAACGCGGCTGCGGTGGCGACTGCGGCATCCGCCGCATTGCCTCCGCGCATCAAAATATCGAGACCGGCCTGCGACGCCAGCGGCTGGCTGCTCGCGACCACGCCACGGGTTGCATACACTGGAGAGCGGCGAGAGACAAAGGGCAATGACATGCCCTGAGTTAAGCACGGGAGCGGGGTGGCGTCAAGAAGAAGGTGCTTGAGAAGAAGGTGCTTAAATCTTGGTGCCTAAAGTGCTTAAGGTTGTGCCGTCAACACCTTAAGCACTTTAAGCACCTTCTTCTCAAGCACCTTCCTCTAAGGCGCCGGCGTCGCCGCCACATCCGGAGCCGCGAGTGCCGAAGCAAAGTCGCAGTCCATCTTGATGGGATGCTCGTTGTAATACAGCTGGGTGCCGGCGCTGTTGCGGACGGTGATTTTTAGCTTGAAGAACCCGCGCCCAATGCCGGTGAACTCGCGCGTGCCCGCGCCGGAGGCGGCATCAAACGCGTACGTGCCTTCGCCGACCGTGGTCTTCGGGCAGGTGCTGACGGCCTCGCTGGCCAGCTGCACGGTGGCTTTGGCGCCGCCCGGCATGTTGCGCCAATACAGCGTGAACTTGGCGCCAGCCGCATTGCCGTTGCAGCCCGCAAATGGCGCGCAGGTGTCGGTTTGGATTGGCTGGGTGCCTGCGGTAAACGACCATGAGAAGTTGTAGGCCTGGCCGGTGCGCGTGCCGTTTGGCGGGCCCATGCGCGCGTAATACACACCCGGCGTCAGATAGGCGACCACCTCGGCGTTGCCGTTGACAATGATGCCGGGTTCGCCGATGCGGTCGGTCGATGTCACCGCGTCGCAGCCGCCGTTTGTCTTGATCGGCGTGCGCAGCTGCAGCTGTGATGGCACCGGGTAGCCGGTTACCTGGATCTTGACGGTGCCGGCTGCGGTGATATTGACTTCAAAGAAATCATAGTCGTCGTCGACATAGGTTGTGTACCCAGTGCTGGCCGTGGTCTTGGTAGCCTGGCAGGGTGTGTCGTTGTCTTCAAACGCGCCGGTGTTGGCGGAGGGTTCAACGCGCACGTTAAAGCGGCCAGTTGAAGTGCTGCCCTTGATGCCGACCACACGCACAAACAGCCGACCGGCGGCCTGTGAGCTAACGGTGAGATCGGGGTTGTTCTGGTCATCGACCTTGGCGTTTGGCGTGCCAGGGATCGCGCTGCAACCGATGCCGCTGGCGAAGAACAGTTGAAACTGATTCGGTTTTGGAATATTGGTGCCGCGCAGCCGGATGTTGCTGCCGGCGCTCACGTCGTAGTAGAACCAGTCGTCGAAGTCGTTGCTCTCAAAGGCGGCTTGATAGGTGGTATTGCCGCGTAGCGGGCCGATCGCCTGGCACGACGAATTGTTGGGTTCAAAGCTGACCAGATCGGTCGGCAATGCCTGTGGCACGGCGTAGGCGAACGGCAAATACTGCGTGCGCCCGGCGCCGGCCCTGATGCCGTCGGTGCGGTTTGCGCTGAGGATGCGCGCGGTCTGCGCGCGTTCGGCCAGCATGTCATCGGCGAAGGGCAGCATGGGCGCGTCGCCGATGGGTGTCTCGGTAAGCAGTGTGTCAACGGTGAGCGCGTTGTCGTTCTCAGGCGGCGGCGTTTGCAGCTGCGCGACCGCCTGCGGCGCGTTGCTGAACGCTGCTGTAAACACAACTATGATTGCAATAAATGCAAGAAACTGTTTTCGCATGGCAGGGAAAATCATCGCGGGTGGCCGCGTGATCATCCCAACTGCAACCCGCCGGCTGGGCGACGATAGCCATGGCGCGCCATTGCCCGGCCATCACTCGTAGCGAAGCGCTTCAACCGGTTCCATGCGGCTGGCGCGCCAGGCGGGATAAAGCCCGAAAACGACGCCGATCAGCAGCGAAACGCCGAATGAAATCGCAATGGAAGCAGGTTGCACGGCCGGGGTGAGCGCCGTTTGCACGCTGCCGATCAGAACAGCCAACCCGGTTCCGACCAGGATCCCGATAATGCCGGCAATCGTCGTAACCACGAGCGCTTCGATCAAAAACTGAAATCGGATGCTGCCATCCCGCGCGCCAATAGCTTTGCGCACACCAATCTCGCGCGTGCGTTCGGTCACGCTGACCAGCATGATGTTCATGATGCCGATGCCGCCGACGAGCAATGAGATCGCGCCGATCGCGCCGAGAAACGCGGTCAACGCGGTTGCCACCGTATTGAGCGAGTCGACAATCTGCGCTTGGTTAAACACGCGGAAATCGTCCTCCTGGCCGGCCAGCAATTTGTGCTGCTTGCGCAGAATCGCGGTGATCTGTTCCGACGCTTGCGCGCTGCGCGTTGTGTCGCTCATCTCAACAAAAATCTGCGACAACGCGCGCAACCCGCCCGCGCGCGCGACAAACAGCTTCTCCTGCGCGACTGTGAGCGGCACATATACTGTGTCGTCGCTGTTTTGCGGGCCAAACCCGCCCTGCTTCACCGCCACGCCGATGACGCGCACCGGCACGCTGTCTAACAGGATCGATTGATCGATGGCGCCGCCGTTTGGAAAGAGCGTCTCCGCGATTGCACCGCCCAGCACCACGACGCGCATGCGGGCGTCAATATCCGCCTGCGTAAACACCGCGCCATCGGACAACGTCATGCTGCGCAATGTAAAAAACTCCGGAGTTACGCCATTCACGCTGATGCTGCGGCTGTTGGTGCCCGCGGCCGCGCGCGCATTGCCGTTGATCGCCGGCACCACGCGCACAATATCGGGCGCGGCAATCGGGTCGCTCAATGCATTGACATCATCCATCGTGAGCCGGGCACGGCTGACGCGGTTGTTTGTGCTGATGGTGACCTGTTTTGCGCCGAGGCTGCTAAATTGATTCTGGATATTGTTTGTGACACCCGCGCCAACCGCCAGCAGCGTGATAACACTCGCCACTCCGATGATGACGCCGAGCATCGTCAGCAGCGTGCGCAACTTGTTTGCTGCCAGGCTTTCTAGCGCGGTCCGAACGATTTCAAGCACACTCATAGATCAAGAGCCTTTTTTATGCTCGCACGCTGCGCAACAGATGCGCTGCGTGAAAGCACGATTAGCGTAATGGCATAGGCCGCGACATGCATGCTTGCAAGCACACCCTGTGTTGCAAGACGGTTTGTATTAAACGCGCCGCCGGCGGCGCCAGCCGCGCGGTTGCGGGTGCCCTGGCCCTGCGCTTGCCCGTTGCCAGCCGGGGCGGCCCCATCAGCCGCTGTCGTTGCGTTTGGAGCGGCCGGGTTGGCCGCGGTGGCGCCTTGTCGCTGACGTTGGCCAAACCCCTGACCGCCCGCACCGACCGCGGTCAGCACCGGCGCGAGCGTGGCCGGGCTGACGATCTGCAGCACATTCGGCACGAACGACGCAAGCAGGGCGATCAGCGCCACGGTCTTGAAGGCGCCGAGCGGATTTTTGGCCGTTCGACGCAGCAGCGCAAACAGGCCGATGCCCAGCGTCACCAGGATTGCCGTCAGCATGGGCGGCATCCAAGCGACCAGCGCGCCAAATCCAGGCAACCCAAACACGTTTACGGCGAGTGTGCGGATCGCAAAATTCACCGCGCAGCTCAACGCCACCGCGATCAAGCCTGGGACGAGCAGGTTGAAAGAGACTTTCTCCGGCAGTGCCTTTGCAGGCGGCGCATCCGCGGTCGCGGGTGCCCGTTGTTCTACGACGCTGGCCGATTCTGGCTGGGGAGCCGAGGCTGGTGGCGGCGCCACGGCCCAGGGCGCGGATGTGGTGAACGGCGCGGCGCTTACTGGCACTGCCGTCTCCGCAGCATTTTCAGAAGCTGCAGGGCTTGCACTCGCTGCAGAACCTCTCCCGCGCACATCGCTGGCCACTTTGCCGTCGCGGATTGCAATGATGCGATCGGCATGGCCGGCGACCTCAGGGTCATGCGTGACAAGAATGACCGTCATGCCGCGGTCTCGATGCAAGGCGCTAAACAGCGCGAGGATCTCCGCGCCGGTTTTTGAGTCGAGCGCGCCCGTCGGTTCGTCCGCCAGCAAAATCGTCGGATTGTTAATAAGTGCGCGCGCGATGGCCACGCGTTGCTGCTGGCCGCCAGACAACTCAACCGGCGTGTGCTTGGTGCGGTCTGCGAGGCCGACCGACGTCAACGCTTGCATGGCATTTTTCTTGCGCAGGGCGGCATTTTGACCGGCATAACGCGCGGGCATTTCGACGTTGCGCAACGCGCTGACGCGGCCGAGCAGGTTAAACCGCTGAAACACAAATCCGATGTGTTTGTTGCGCGCATCGGCGAGCGCGTTGCTGCGCATGCGGCTGACATCGGCGCCGTTGAGAAAATAGCTGCCCTTGCTGGGTGTGTCGAGGCAGCCAATCAGGTTCATCAGCGTGCTTTTGCCGCTGCCGCTTGGACCGATGATGGCGACGAATTCACCATCATCGATGCGCAAATCGATGTTGTCCAGCGCCTTGACGACCTGGTCGCCCATCGCATAGGCTTTGGTGACGTTTTTGAGCTCAATCATGGTGTGCCTTTAGCCGCCGCCACCAGGAGGTCCGCCGCCACCGGGTCCGCCGGCGCCGCCCGTTGTCTGTGTGCGAACGGCCGGGATCGCGATGACATCGCCCGCCGCGACGCCGCTCAACACCTGCGTCTTGTCGATGCCGCGCGCGCCAATTTGAATCGGCACGGTTTCTGACTCGCCCGCGCTGTTGATGCGCAGAATCGAGTAGGTCTTACTGGTGGTGTTGACGATCAGCGCGCGCGTGGGGACCACGATCGCTTCGTCGATCTTGGACGAAATAATCTCGGCCGTGCCGCTCATGTTCAGCAGCACCTCCGGCTGATCCGCGCCTTCGGCCAGCAGTAGGGATACGCGATACGTGACCGAATTGCCGCTGCTGACGCCGACGCGTGAGACGGAATCAACTTTGGCCGCGATCGTCTTGCCCGGGTATGACTGCAGCAACACGCGCGCGTCCTGGCCGGGTTTGACCTGCCCGAGATCTATCTCATCGAGCTGCACGTCAAAAATGGGCTGGGCATAGTCGACGATCTGCGCGAACGCACCGCCGGTTCCGGCCCACTCGCCAGCGTCAAAATTGACGACAGTGACCAACCCGTCGATGGGTGCCAGCACATCGCCCGCCTTTGCATCTTCGATCGCGAGCTGCCAGGTCCGATAGGCTTGATCGAGTTTGAGTTTGGCCACATCGCCCGCAAGCGGGTCGGGTTCCAGAGCCGCCAGGTTTTTTTGCGCGGCGGCGATTTGTGCCGCTGCGCTGGCATATTGGGACTTGCTGGCTTTTTCAAACTTGGCGTCATAGTTTGCCTTCGCGACCACAAGATCGTTGGTTGCTTTCTCAAGCGCCAGCGCCTCAGACGACCCGGCCACGCCCGGATCACGCCCAGCGCGCCGGTCGTACGCGGCCTGGCTTTGTTTGAGCGTGGCTTCGGCATTTTGCAAACTGGCTTGCAGTGCCGCGAGCGACGCCGCGGTGGGGTCTTTGCCGAGCTCGGCATAGGCCGACTGCGCTGAAGCGAGCGAGGCCTGCGCCGCTTTGACATCCGCTGCGCTGACGGGCTTGATCGTCTGGCTGTAGGTCGCCAGCGCGCTCAGGTAGTTCAGCTGCTGCGTTTCAGCCGCGCGCTTCAAATCGGTGGTGTCGATGGTGGCGATGACCTGGCCGCGTTTGACCAGATCGCCTTCTTTGATGTTGACCGCCGTGATAAGCCCACCGCTTAGAAAGGGCACATTGATGGTGGCTTTGGCCACGATCTTGCCGGTGCCGATGACGCGATTCTCGATCACCTCTTTTGTGGCGGTGACGCGTTCGGTTGAAGCAGTCGGACGATTGCCTTGCGTGTTTGCGGTGTTGTTCAGAAATGGAATCCCGCGCGTGCTGCACGCGGTGAGCATACTGACTGTGGCGCATAGCGCGAGCACGCCGAGTGGGCGGGAGGGGATTGCTTGCATTTTCATGTGATTGATTGCGGTAATATCATCCAGCGTGCGTCATAGCGTCGCGGATTTGCATTGCCCGACTGACACACCAGTTATAGCTGGCAAATATGGATAACTTATGAACCGCGCTACGCGGAAACCGGCAGCGCCACGGCAAACGTGGTGCCGGTGCCGGGTGTCGACGACACGCTGATGTTGCCACGATGCGCCTCGACAATGGCGCGCGCGATGGCCAACCCAAGCCCGGACGAAGCTTGATCGGTGCGTTGACGAGCTGCGTCGCCGCGATAAAAACGGTCAAACACATGCGGCAAATCGGCGGCCATGATGCCGCTGCCGGTATCTGAGACACTCAGCAGAATGGTGCCGTCGACATGGCGGGCGCGCAGCACGATTTCACCGCGATGGGTGTGCGCGAGCGCATTTGAGACCAGGTTGTCCAGCACCTGTGCCAGCCTGTCGGTGTCGACATGCAACGAGGGCAGGTTGGCTTCGGCGTCGATGCGTAATGTGATGCCCTGCGCCTCGGCCCGCACAAAATGCGCCAGCACCGCGCGTTCGATCAGCGCGCGCGGGTCGATCGTGCGCATGTTGAGCGTCAGTTCGCCGGCGTCGGCCAGTGAGAGCGTGCGCAGGTCCTCCACCATGCGCTGCAGATGCTCGACTTCCTCGTGCATGACCGCAAAGATGGCCGGGTTGGGCTCGATGCGCTGTTCTTTCAAACCCTCGGTATAGCCGCGCAGCACGCTCAACGGCGTGCGCAGATCATGCGCGAGGTCGGCGGTCATCTGTTTGCGGGCCTGGCTGGATTGCTGCAAATCACCGCTCATCTTGTTGAACGCGCTGGCCAGCTCGCCGAGTTCATCGCGCGAGCGCACGCTGACAGTTTGCCCAAGCTGGCCGGATGCCATCGCTTGTGTGGCGATGGTCAGCTCGCTGACCGGGCGTGTCAACGATCGCGCCAGAAACCAGCCCACGCCAAGCGATAGCGCAAGCGTTACGACGGCGCTGATCGCGGCCGAACTGACCGTGCGCTGCCAAAACTCGCGCTCGGGTCGAGGAATCTGCGGGAGCTGTCCTTCCTCGTCCGAAATCACTTCCTGCGTGTATGGAAAGAGCGCGTAGCCCACAACATCGCCGCGCACCCGCACCGGAATCAGACGCGGCTTATACGAATCCGCGATGGTGCTGCCGGGCTTGTACCATTGGTTGGGCACCACGACCTTGTAATTCCCATCAGACAGCGCCATGCCGCGCGAGACATAGTTGAGCGGACGCGAGCGCAGCGTCTCTTCGACATGATCCCAGTTGCCGCGCGCCGCGTAGTGTTGCTCGATCGCGCTCATCAGCGCGTCGCGATCCCGCTCGGACACAAATGTGCGCAGATCCGCCTGCGCGCGCTGCCCGACAAGCAGCGCGAAAAGTATCACGCCGAGCATGCCGACGGATAGAAACGCAAGGGTTAGTTTAAGCGCAAGCGATCGCATTATTTGGCCTTTACAAAACGATAGCCAACGCCATACACTGTTTCGACATACCGGGGGTGTTTGGAATCAGGCTCGATTTTATTTCGCAAATTCTTAATATGCACGTCGATCGTGCGTTCATAACCCTCAAACGCATCGCCCGAGACCGCATCCAGCAGATCAAGCCGTGAAAATACCCGCCCTGGATAGGCCATCAACGCGGCCAGCAGCTGAAACTCGGAGCGCGTCAGCTCGACCGGCTTTGCGCCAACGCGCACTTCAAATGCCGCGCGGTCAAGCTCGATGTCGGCAGCGCGCAGGATCTCGGGTTCGGCTAACAGCCTGCGGGTGCGGCGCAGCACCGCGCGCACGCGCGCAACCAGCTCGCGCAGATTGAACGGTTTTGTAATGTAATCGTCGGCGCCGAGCTCGAGCCCGATGACTTTGTCATGATCGTCAACGCGCGCTGTCAGAAAAATGACCGGAATATCCGAGGCCCGGCTGTGGGCGCGGAAGAACTCGCGGCCGTTCATGACAGGCATCATCATGTCGAGCAGCACCAGATCCGGTTTGCGTTCGCGCACAACATGCAGCGCCTGTTGCCCGTCGGGCGCTTCGAGCACGCGGAAGCCCTCCTGCTCCAGATACACGCGCAGCATGTCGCGGAGTCTCTTCTCATCGTCGACGATCAGGATTGATGTGGTCATAGCGTGTGTTTACGGTTCCTCCGGCTCTGGAGCGGTGCCTGAGCGTTTCTGCAGTAGCCGCTCAACCGACACAAAAACCACGGTGATGCCGGCCACAATCACCAGCTGTGTGAGCACCTGGCCGATGCCAAAGACGCTGAATCCACCACCCCCGCGCTCACCCCGCGGGCTGCGTGGCAGGCCCTCAAACTGATCGGTCTGCGGCGCGACCGCGCCTGATTGGGCAGCCGCATCCGTCTGCACCTGCGCGCGGGGCGGCCGCCGGCGGCCGCCGGTTCCGTTCGCTGCTGCCGGTGTCAACAAGACGGTCGCGCCAATGACGAGTGCGGCCGCGGCAAAGATTGCCAGTGTGCGCAGAATCGTCTTCATGCCAGCGCCTCGCGTTTTGGCGATCGGCGCAGCACGTATTTTGAAAACGTCGCCACGATCCAGCGCCAGTGGATCGCCACGTGCAGCGCCAGGATCAAGATGCCCAGGTTTGCGCTTGTGTCGTGCAACCCCCGCCACGCAAAGCCGGCCTGCAGCCGGATGCCGAACAAGGGCAGGGCAGCTTCGGAGATCATGATGCCGGTAAACATGATGATGACCACATCGATAAACAGCAGGACATTTAGCACAAAGTTGGCGCGGTTGCGGCCCATGCTGGCGGCGGTAAAGCGTTTGATCGTGTTGACGATCCAGGTCCAGTGCAACAGGAGGTGCACGATCGCTGTGCCGGCGAATGCAATGCTCAACCATTCGTGCACGGCGATGCCGCTAAATCGCGGCGCCATTGTGATCAGGAACGCCACAAATATGGCGAGGTCGAGATACAGATTTAGTTTGTTTCGGTTGGGTGTTCTTTGAGGAGCCATTTGAGGATTGGTTGGTCGATGTCGATGGTTCGAAGATGTTGGATTGCCACGATGGCCGAAATCTTGAGATGCGCGGCGCTAGCGACAACAGAAACCCTATCAGATACTTGTGGATACATTATGAATAGCCTGTGAATACACCCGGTCAATTTAAACAGCACACGCCCACACAGCAAGTGCGTGTTGTCCAGCCAAATTTGCTGATATTCAAGTTCAGCCTGGGTAAAAAGACGCAGGGCTTGGTCTGCCAGCCACAGGCACGTGGCAATCCGCCGGGAAGCGGCCGGGAGGCGCCCGGGTCGCGACCCGGGCGCCTCCCGGCCGCTTCCCGGGGGACCTGCGCAAGCTTCCATTAAATCCGAGATCTCCGCGCGCTGTGGGATAGACTGAGCTGCGGCGAAAACCATGCTATTCGGATCTGACCTCCTCTCCATCGTGCTGACATCGCTGCGCGTCTCCGGCGCGGCACTTGTGATTAGCGCATTGCTCGGGTTGCCGGTCGGCGTCTTTCTTGCGTTGCGGCGTTTCCCGTTGCGCAGGCTGGTGTTGGCGCTTGTTTACACAGGCATGGCCTTTCCACCCGTCGTGATCGGGCTGTTTGTGTATGTGCTGATCTCGCGCAGCGGCCCGCTTGGGCAGCTGGCACTGCCCTTTGTGCCAGCCCTGTTTACGATCGAAGCGATGGTGCTGGCGCAGGTCGTATTGGCGCTGCCGGTCGTGATCGGGCTGACGCTGTCCGCCATCGAATCCGTCGACCCGGCGCTGCGCACCCAGCTGCGCGCGCTTGGCGCGACCGAACGCCAGATCGGCTGGCAGTTGCTGCGCGAAGCCCGCCCGGGCATCGTGCTGGCGCTGATCGGCGCGTTTGGCGCGATCATCAGCGAGGTTGGGGCGGTCATGCTCGTCGGCGGCAACATCGCCGGCAGCACACGCACCCTCACGACAGCGATCGTGCTTGAGACAAGCAAGGGCGAGTTTGCGCTCGGTCTGGCGCTGGGCGGATTGCTGCTGTTGATCGCGCTGACGAGCAATTTGGCCGCGCTGCGGCTGCAAGGGAGATCGTTTGACGCATGAGCGCGCCCGCCGTGTTTGAACTCGACCGCGTCACAAAACGCTACGGCGACAAACCGGTGCTGAAAGAGGTCACGCTGTCGATTGCGCCAGGCACGATCACAACCGTGCTCGGCCCCAGCGGCGCCGGCAAGAGCACGCTGCTGCGCCTGCTGTGCCTGCTTGAACAGCCTGACAGCGGCGCACTGCGCTTTGACGGTACGCCGGCCGATATGCGTTCGCTCGCGCAGCGCCGCCGCATTTCGATGTGCTTTCAACGCCCGGCGCTGTTTAATCGCAGCGTGCGCGACAACGTGGCGCTGGGGCCTGCCCTGCATGGTCACGATCGCGCGGCATCGGATGCATTGGTGATGCGCACGCTGGCCCGTTTTGGGCTTGAAAACCTTGCCCAGGCGCGCGCGCGCACTCTGAGCGGCGGCGAAGCGCAGCGTGTTGCGCTGGCGCGCGCGCTGGTGCTGCAAACCGATGTGCTGTTGCTGGACGAGCCAACCGCCAACCTCGATCCATTCAACGTGCAGCTGATCGAGCGCGCGATCCGCGAGATTCAGCGCGAGCGCGCGCTCAGCGTGGTTTGGGTGACGCACAACCTGCAACAGGCGCTGCGGTTGGATGGCAACACGTTGCTGCTGATCGACGGGCGCCTGATCGAAACCGGGCCGACCGCGCGATTCTTTGCCGCGCCGCAACAACCGCAGTCAAGGGACTTTCTGAGCGGCGCGTTTGTGTGGTGACGTCGCGGCGTACCGCGTGCGTGGCATGCCGCGCCGCTACTGCACTGACACATCGTGCGCACCGCTTTCGGCCTTGCCGGCAGACGTGATGCGCATAAACTCGGCGTTCTGCCACAGCGTTTGAATGTTGTGCGCGCCGGCGTAGCTCAGCCCGGAGCGATAGCCGCCAACCAGCTGAAACAGCACGTCTTTGACCGGGCCGCGCGCCGGGACCATGGCCTCAACGCCCTCCGGCACCACGCGCTCCCACTCTTCCGGATCGACCTCGCGTTTGAGATCGACCTCCTGCCGGTCTATGTTCGCGGTCAGCGACGCCATGCCGCGCACCACGCGAAAGCGCCGACCATTGCGCACCACGCTGGCGCCCGGCGCCTCGTCGGTGCCAGCCAGCAGGCTGCCGAGCATGACTGTGCTTGCGCCAGCTGCCAGCGCCTTTGTCATGTCGCCGCTCGTGCGTATGCCACCGTCCGCGATGAGCGGCACACCGGCCGCCTGACAGACCTGCGCGCACTCGTCGACGGCAAGCAATTGCGGCACGCCAAAACCGGTCACGATGCGCGTGATGCAGATCGAACCGGCGCCCACACCGACCTTGATCGCGTCTGCGCCGGCTTCGATCAAATCGTGCGCGCCTGGGCCGCTGGCGACATTGCCCGCCACGATGTCGACGGTCGGGAAGCGCGCCTTGAGCGCCTGTGTCATTTCAATCACGCTGTCGGAATGGCCGTGCGCGATGTCGATCACCAGCGCGTCGACGCCGGCTTTGACGCAGGCTGCCGCGCGCTCGTGATCGGCCGCTTTTGTGCCAAGCGCGGCCGCCACGCGCAGCCGTCCGCGCGCGTCTTTTGTGGCGTTTGGCCACAGCTCGAGTTTGACGATGTCCTGCGCGGTGATCAGACCCTGCAGGCTGCCATCATGACCGAGCACTGGCAGCTTTTCAAGCCGGTGCGCGTGCAAAATTTCGCGCGCGGTGTCGAGTGTGGCGCCCTCGGTCACGGTGATGAGCTTCTCGCGCGGCGTCATGACGTCGCGGACCGGTTTGGCGTCATCGCGCTCGAACATGAGATCGCGCGTGCTGACCAGGCCAGCCAGCGCGCCGGCATCATCGACCACCAGCAGCCCGCCGATATCATGCGCGGCGAGTTTTTGCTTGGCGTCTTTTACGGACGCGTTGACGCTCAGCGTATACGGTTGCTCGACGATAAAGCCCTCGGCGCGTTTGACCCGTCCGATTTCACCAGCCTGTTTGTCGATCGTCATAAAGCGGTGCAGCACGCCGATGCCGCCGGCGCGCGCCATCGCAATGGCCATGCTCGATTCGGTCACCGTATCCATGTTGGACGACACGATCGGAGCGCTCAATCGGATGCGTCGCGAAAATTGCGTGCTCGTGTCGACCGCGCCGCGCGAGCGAATCGATGATCGCTGTGGCACCAACAACACATCGTCAAACGTAAGAGCAGTATCAGGTCGAAGTCTCATGGTTTGATTATCCGGCAAAACTGAAGCCACAGATTTCACGGATTACACAGATTTTTTCTGAGTGTGGCCGACCCGTTTCGCAGGTCATCCGCTGCATGAGCAAGCCTTGGCCACACTCAGAAAAAAATCTGTGTAATCCGTGAAATCTGTGGCTTCACCCTGTGCGAGCCAGGCGCACGCCCCAGGCCGTCACCAATAGTGTTGTCCCGACATCGGCCAGCACCGCCAGCCACAGCGAACCCAGGCCAAAAACTACCAATGCGAGAAAGGCCAGCTTGACGCCGATCGCAAACGCAATGTTTGTTTTGATCGTGCGCAGCGCGCGCGTTGCGAGCACGCGCGCGTAGACGAGCTGGCGCAGATCGTTGCCCATCAACGTGATATCGGCGGTCTCGGCGGCTTGCGCGGTGCCGCCGCCCATCGCGATGCCGAGCGAGGCCGCGGCCAGCGCAGGCGTGTCGTTGATGCCATCACCGACCATGGCAACGACGCCGTATTGCTCACGCAGCGCCGCCACGGCCGCGGCCTTGTGCTTCGGCAATAACTCGGCCTGCACATCACGCACCCCGGCCGCGCGCGCGATGTGCGCGGCCGCGCCGGCGTTGTCGCCAGTCAGCATGACCGTGTGCGCGATGCCGGCGGCGTGCAGCGCCTGCAGCGCGGCTGCGCTGGTCGCGCGCACGCGATCGGCCACCATGATCATGCCAGAGTACGCCCCGTCGCAGGCGATCAGCAGCGGCGTCTGGCCACGCGCGGCCGCGGCGGTTGCCTCGGCGCAGGCCGCGTCGTCGTGCGCGATGGCCGCGTCGAAGTGTTTGTGGCTGGCGATGCGCACCTCGTATGCGCCGACCTGGCCGCGCACACCCACACCGGCCTGCGCTTGCACGGCTTCGGCCGTTGGATAGCGGTCCAGCACGGCGTGGCGTTGCGCGTCGAGCACCACGGCTTTGGCCAGCGGATGTTCGCTATGCCGCTCGACCGCGCCAGCCAGCGCGAGCAGATCGTCGCAGGCTGCGCAGTTGTCGCTGGTGTTCGGCGCGCTGCAGGCGGCTGCGCGCACGTGCACCACATCAGGCGCGCCATGCGTCAGCGTGCCGGTTTTGTCGAACGCGATTGCGCGCACGCGCGCCAGGGTTTCAAGTGCCGCGCCGCCTTTGATAAGAACGCCGTTGCGCGCGGCGTTGCTGATCGCGCTGATGATCGCGACCGGCGTGCTGATCACCAGCGCGCACGGGCAGGCGATCACGAGCAGTTCAAGCGCGCGATACAGCCAGCCCTGTTCGCCCCAGAACGGCTGATTCAACAGCAGCGGCGGCAGCGCTGCGACGCTGACCGCCAGCAGCGCGACCGCCGGCGTGTAGACCTTTGCGAACGCGTCGACAAAACGCTCGGCCGGCGCCTTGCGCGCCTGCGCGTCTTCGACCATCGCGATGATGCGGCTGAGGGTGTTGTCGGCCGCGGTGCTGGTCACGCGCACGATCCAGCGCGCCCTCGCCGTTGACAGTGCCGGCAAACACAGCGTCGCCGACGGTCTTTTCAACCGGCATGCTCTCTCCGGTGATGGCCGCCTGATTGAGCGCGCTGGCGCCGCGCAGGATGCGCCCATCGAGCGGGATGCCGGCGCCGGGTTTGATCAGGATGCGGTCTTCGATGCGCAAGCGCGGCAATCTCAACTTCTGTTTCGCGGTCGTCGGCTGTCAACAGCAGCGCCGTTTTGGGTGTGATCTGCAGCAACGCGCGAATCGACTCGCGCGCGCGCAGGCTGGCGAAGCCCTCGAGCGCTTCGCCGATTGCAAACAGCACCATGACCAGCCCGGCCTCGGTGTAGGCGCCGATGACGACTGCGCCGATGGCGGCCAGCGTCATCAGCACGTTGATGTTGATCTCGTGGTTGATGCGAAGCGCGCGCCAGGCGCTGCGCGCAACCGGCAACCCCGCCAGCAACAACGCGGCCAGCGAGCACGCGCTGATTCCGGCCGCCGCGAACGGCAACGCGCGCGCCAGCGTCTCGCCCAAAAACGGCAACAGCTCCTGCGCGATTAACCCGGGCAGAATCAGCAGCGCGCCGAGCAAGGCCAGGCGCGTGTCTGGGCGCTGCAGCAGATAACCGAGAAAGCCAGCGCGCCGTTCAGCGGGGGACGCAACCGCCGTTGCGGCCGGCTCGGCCACGTCATAACCGAGCGCCCGCACGCGTTCGATGACGGCCTCGCGCTGAACAGTGCCTTGGACCTCCAGACGCATCGCGCCAAACACAACCGCGCAGTGCGTCACGCCGTCCAGCCTGGCCACGCCGGTTTCGACGGTGCGGGCGCAGTTGGCGCAATCGAGCCCGGTCAGAATGAACGTGTCGGAGGTTCGAGTTGTTTCGCGTGTCATGCGTGCCTCACGTGATCGAGACCCAGTTTGAAGAGCGAAAGCACGTGATCGTCGTCGAGGGTGTAAAACACCTCGCGGCCGGATTTGCGGGCGCGGGCCAGGCGCATCATGCGCAGCGCACGCATGTGGTGGCTGACGCCGCTTTCGCTGATGCCGACATGCGCCGCGATCGCGCCGACCGTCTGCTCGCCGCTGGCCAGCATGGCCAGAATGCGAACCCGGCTGGTGTCGCTGATGGCGCGAAACAGCTCGGCCAGATCGGCCGCCTCATTTTCGGACAATGACAGGCTGGGTGCTGGCGCGCGTAGTGTCATTTTGATTTCACAAACACCTGAGTAGATGTTCAGATATTATGTGATGGTGTGGGGCGAAAGTCAAGGGAAGAAGGTGCTTGTGCCAGGGCAAACGCATCACATAAAAGCGCGGCAGTTGTAAACGAGCTTTAATGGTGGGAATGACAGAAAACAACGGGATTCATGCGCATTTTGGAGTAATAGTCGATCCACGGATCGACCGGACTCGAGAACACAAGCTGATCGATATCCTGACTATCACGCTGTGCGCAATCATTTGCGGAGCGGAACACTTCACCGAGATTGCGATGTTTGGGACGGCCAAGGAAGCTTGGTTTCGCACGTTTCTGGAATTGCCGAACGGGATTCCTTCACATGACACATTCGGCAGAGTGCTGTCGTTGCTTGATCCAGGGCAGTTTCAAAGCTGCTTTTTGAACTGGATACGCGATATCGCCAAACTCAAGCTCGGTGAAGTGGTGGCGATAGATGGCAAACGATTGCGTGGATCTAAAGATGGAAAGACGGGAACGCTGTCAGCGGAGATGATCAGCGCATGGGCGTCGAGCGCAGGACTCGTGATCGGACAAAAACACGTGCCAGAAGGCACCAATGAAATTGCGACTGTGCCGGAGTTGCTCAAGGTACTCATGCTGAAAGGCTGTATCGTCACAGTCGATGCGGCCAACTGTCAAGCTCAGAATGCGCGGCTGGTGATCGAACGAGGCGGCGACTACGTGTTTGCGCTGAAAGAAAACCAGCCAACGCTGTATGCAGATGTTGAAAAAGCCTTTGAATTTGAAGCACAAACCGAATTCAGCCAGGTGCGCCACAGCACATATGAAACGCAGGATCACGCACATGGACGTGTAGAAACCCGACACTACACGCTGATCGATGACCCGACCTACATCGATTACCTTAACATCGACGGACGCTGGTTCGGGCTGGCCAGTATTTGTCGTGTCGAACGTCCTCGTAAATCTGGCGACAAAGTTGAACACAACATTGCCTACTACATCTCAAGTTTGCGTGGAGCGGCCAAAGATCTTGAGCATGCGATCCGTTCGCATTGGGATGTTGAGAATGGTTTACATTGGCGACTGGACATCGCATTCCGAGAAGATCACTCACGTGCACGTCAAGGTAACGCCGCCGAAAATCTCGCTGTCATGCGTCACATTGCACTCAACCTGCTCAGACTCGACAAATCCAAGAAGGTTGGTGTCAAGTCAAAGCGGCTGGCTGCTGGCTGGGACGAGGCCTATCTCCTACGCCTCGTCGCCAGCGACCTTAAACTTTAGGTGCGTTTGCCCTGGTGCTTGTGCTTAACGTGCTTAAAGTTCATAAAGTGCTTAAGGTATTGAACGTCAAAACCTTAAGTACTTTAAGCACCTCAGCCCCCTCGGCACTTTAAGCACCGCACTTAATGCAAGCTGTGTAGCCAGCGGCAGGCAAGACTCAACAACCCCGTCAGTGCTAGACTCGCGCCATGAAAAAGAGTCATGGCTTTGAACTGCTCCGCGAAGACCACATTGAAGAACTCAACACGCGCGCGCGCCTGTATCGGCATATGAAAACCGGCGCGCAGCTCATGTCCATGAGCAATGCCGACGAAAACAAGGTGTTTGGCATCGCCTTCCCGACACCGCCGGCCGATTCGACCGGCATCGCGCATATTCTCGAGCACTCCGTGCTGTGCGGTTCGGCAAAATACCCCTGCAAAGAGCCGTTTATCGAGCTGGCCAAAGGCTCGCTGAATACATTTCTCAACGCGATGACGTATCCGGACAAGACTGTCTATCCGGTCGCCAGCCAGAACACGCAGGATCTCTACAATCTGGCCGATGTCTACATGGATGCGGTCTTTCACCCGAATATCACCGAGTGGACGCTGCGCCAGGAGGGCTGGCACTACGAGCTCGACTCGGCCGACGCCGAGATGATCTACAAGGGCGTGGTCTTCAACGAGATGAAGGGCGCCTACTCGTCGCCCGAACGCCTGCTCTACAAACACACCGCCGCTGCGCTGTTTCCGGATACGCCGTATGGCGTCGATTCGGGCGGCGACCCGGCTGTGATTCCGGATCTGACGTACAAGAGTTTTAAGAAATTTCACGAGACGTACTATCACCCATCGAATGCGCTGATCTGGTGGTACGGCGACGACGAAGAAGATGAGCGCCTGCGCCGGCTTGATCTGGTCCTAAGCGGCTTCAAGAAGAAGAAGGTCGCCTTTGCGATGCCGATGCAGCCGCGATTCCCGGCGCCCATTCACGTCAATGCGGTCTATGACTCCGACGACATCGACGGCGCGGCCAAGCACTTTGCCTCGGTCGACTGGGTGATGACCGATGTGCTCGACCCGGAGCGCAACATGGCGCTTGAGGCGCTCGGCAGCATTCTGATGAACACGCCGGCTTCACCGCTGCGCAAAGCCCTGATCGACAGCGGTCTGGGCGAGGACACAATCGGCGGGTTTGACGACAGTCTGCGCCAGACTACATTTGGCGCCGGGCTCAAAGGCGTCGCGACCGAAAACATCGAAGCCGTTGAAAAGCTGGTGCTTTCGACGCTGGAGTCGCTGGCGACAAATGGCATCGAATCCGCCATGATCGAAGCCGCGGTCAACACGATGGAGTTTCGCATGCGCGAGCTCAACACAGGCGGCACCCCGCGCGGCCTGGTGCTGATGCTGGGCGCGCTGCAAAGCTGGCTGCACGGCGGCGATCCGCTCAAACCGCTGCGTTTCGAACAGCCGCTGCAGGCGTTGAAAACGCGGCTGGCGGCCGGTGAAAAGGTCTTTGAGTCGCTGATTCGCGAGCACCTGTTGAGCAACACGCACCGCGTCACAATGACGCTGTCGCCGGATAAAAACCTGCGCGAGCGAAAAGAAGCGATCGAACGTGAGCGTTTGGATGCCGCGCGCGCGGCCATGAGCGCGGCGGCGATCAAAAAGATCATTGCGCAAACACATACGCTCAAACAGATGCAGGAGGCGCACGATTCGCCCGAAGCGCTGGCAACCATCCCAACGCTGCGGTTGAGCGACATCGAGCGCAAAAACAAGACTGTGCCGCTCGAGGTGACAAAGCTCGGTTCGGCCACCTGTCTGTATCACGATCTGCACACCAACGGCATCGCATATGTCGATCTGGGTTTTGACATGCGCCCGGTTGCGGCCGCCGATGTGCCGCTGCTCGGTTTGTTTGGCCAGATGTTTTTGAGCATGGGCACCGCGAGCGAGGATTTCGCAAAGCTGTCGCAGCGCATCGGCCGCAAGACTGGCGGGTTGCGCGCGACGTCGCTCAACGGCGTTACGCGCGTATCGAAGGACGCCGCTTCGTGGTTCTTCCTGCGCGGCAAGGCCACCATGGCCCAGACCGATGACCTGCTCGCGATCATGCGCGATGTACTGCTTGGCGCGAAGCTGGACAACAAAGAGCGCTTCAAACAGATCGTGCTCGAAGAGAAGGCTGGCCTGGAATCAGGATTTGTCTCGTCCGGCCACAGCGTGGCGCGCACGCGCATGGTCGCGCGGTTCAGCCCATCCGGCTGGTTTGCCGAGCAGACCGGTGGGCTGAGCTATTTGAGTTACATCCGCACGCTGGCCGGCCGCATCGACAGCGATTGGCCGGGTGTGCTGGCGCAACTCGAACGCGTGCGCGCGGCGCTGGTCAACCGCAACAGCATGCTGATCAATGTCACGCTGGATGGCGAGAACTGGGCGGCGCTGCGGCCGCAGCTCGAGGCGTTGACGCAAGCATTGCCGGCCTTCAACGCGGTGCGCAGCAGCTGGCCAACCGCGGAGTTTCCAAGCCACGAAGGGCTGGCGATCCCATCGCAGGTGAACTACGTGGTCAAAGGCGCAAACCTGTATGACCACGGCTACAAACTGCATGGCTCGGCCATGGTCATCAGCAACTATCTCGGCACCACCTGGCTGTGGGACCGCGTGCGTGTGCAGGGCGGGGCGTACGGCGGCTTTTCGACGTTCGACCAGCGCTCCGGCGCGTTTGCGTTTATGTCGTATCGCGATCCAAACCTGGTGGGCACGCTGGCCACGTATGACAACACCGCGACCTTTTTGCGCGGCGCCGCGCTGAGCGAATCTGAGGTGCACAAGTGCATCATCGGGGTGATCGGCGATATGGACGGCCACGAGTTGCCAGACGCCAAGGGCTACTCCTCGATGACGCGCCACGTGCTGGAGATGTCGGATGACATGCGCCAGCAGCTGCGTGAAGAAGTGCTGGCGACCACGGCTGCGCATATTCAGGACTTTGCCACGGTGCTCGACAAAGTAAATGCGCACGGCAACGTGGTTGTGGTCGGCCCGGCCAGCGCGATCGAAACCGCGAACAAGGAGCTGCCGCAGCCGCTGGTGATGACCAAAGGTACTGTAGGCCGCCAATTGAGCGGTTTTTGCCAGAGAATGCACTTACTTTCTGCGTTTCGTGCGGGGAGATAGCGCCTTCTCTGGCAAAACCCTAGTTCTTTACTTTTTCGCGTCGAAGCGTTGCGAAATCCCGCGACCGAACAGCACCGCCAGCACCAACAGACCCTGGATCACGCCGGCCAGCGAAGACTCAACTTTCAAATCCGTCGGCAGTTTTAGCGCGCCGATGTTCAGCGCGCTAAAAAAGAACGCGATCGGCAACAGCCAGAGCGGGTTGTAGTTGGCCAGCATCGACACCAGCAGGCCGAGATAGCCCAGGTTGCTGCTGATGCCGGGCAACAGGCGGTGAAAGACCGCCAGTGCCTGCAGCGCGCCGGCCACACCGGCAAACAAGCCGCAGATCGCAAACGAACTCAGCAGGTGCTGCGATGCCGGGATGCCCAGCACATATGACGAGCGCAGGTTCTGCCCGACCGCGCGCAACCGCAGGCCAAAATAGGTACTGCGCAGCACGATCAACGTCAGAATAAGGGCGATGCCGGCCAATACCAGCGCGACCGGGCTGAGATCGCTGCGGCCGAGCACTGGCAGCCAGACGCTTTCGTCATACAGTGCAGTACCGGCCATCGTCGCCACGCCGCGGCGCTTCCACGGGCCGAAGACAAAATAGATCGCCAGCCCCTGCGCCACGAAGTTCAAACCCAGCCCGGCGAAGATCTCGCTGATGCGTCCATACACATGCAACAACCCGGCCAGCAGACCCCACAGCATGCCGCCGACCAAGCCGCCCAGAATGCCGAATATGGTGATGATCACCGGCGCCAGCGCCGGATCACCGCCATCCGGATACAGCAGGCGCACAACTGCGGTCGTCGCGATTGCGCCGGCCAGCACCTGGCCCTCGACACCGAGGTTGTACATGCCGCTGCTAAACGTAAACGTCAGGCCGCAGGCGCACAACAGCACCGGCGCAAGCGTGGTCAGCCCGCGCGCGATCAGCTCCCACGAGCCAAACGCGCCAGATAGCATGGTTGCCGCCACTGTGAGCGGGTCTTTCCCGGTTGGCAGAATAATCAGCGCGATCAGCAGCAACGCGGTAAGGAACGATAGCGATTGAATGATGATTGCGTTGCGTTTCAAAACTTTCCCCCGATCATTTCACCCAAACGATCCGCAGTGAGTTGTGCACTGTCGATCGGTGCCGACACGCGGCCGCCACTAAAGACCAGCACGCGGTCGCTGTATTGCACGATCTCGTCGAGATCCGATGATGCAAACAAAATCGTGGCCCCAGCCGCGCAGCGCTCGATCAGCAGCTTCCAGATCCACAGCGTTGAATCAATATCGAGGCCGCGGGTGGGGTGCTCCATCAAAATCAGATTGAGCGCCTGCGGCATCAGCGCCAACTGCGTGCGTTGCTGGTTGCCGCCCGACAACCGTTCGACCTGTGTCAACGGCGTGCCGCGAATCTTGTAGGTTCCGATGGCGGACTCGGCGCTGCTGAACATGCGCGCGCGGTCGAGAAAGAAGCCAGGCGCGTCCTGCCGCAACGCGACGTGTTCTTCAATCGTCATGCCCGGCACCAACCCTTCGCGCATGCGGTCGGCCGGGATGTAGCACACGCCGGCAGCCATAAATGCGTGATACGGCTTGTGCGTCAGATCGACACCGCCGACTTCGATGCTGCCGCGCGCCGGGGATTGCACGCCGGCGCAGGTCAGCACAAATGCGCGCTGGCCGCTGCCTTCGATGCCGGCCAGCCCGATGACTTCACCGCGCCGCGCTTCAAATCGATCGATCACGACGGGCAGCCGATCATCGCGCAACGCGACGTTGCTCAGCCGCAGGCCGATCGCGGGCTGCGCGGTGATGGGTTTGTTTGGAATTGCCAACTCGCGGCCGAACATCAATGTGACCAGACGCGCGGCCAGTGTGGCATCACCCTTTTTGACCGGCGTATCGCCGACCACTTCGCCGCGCCGCATGACCGTGGCGTGATCGCACACATCTTCGACGTCCTCGAGTTTGTGCGACACAAATATCACAGATTTGCCATCGCGCGCGAGCGTGCGCATGGCTTCAAACAGCGTCTGTTTTTGGTGCGCGGAAATGCCGGTGGTCGGTTCGTCGAGCACCAATGTGCGCACGCCGGATGCGAGCAGCCGCAAAATTTCCAGCTGCTGGCGTTCGCCGACGGCGAGATTGCCGGCCAGTTCGTTGGGATCGAGTTCAAAATTGAACTTGGCGGCCATATCGCGCAAATCGCTTGCGCGCCACCAGGTGCCGCCGGTCATGGCGCGGAAGTTCTCAATGACTGAGAGGGCCGGGAAGTCGAGCGGGTCCTGATGCAGCATGCCCACGCCGTGCCGGACGCCGTCAATCGGCGTGCGCACGCGCACCGGTTTGCCATCAAACAGGATCTCGCCGGCATCGCGCGAGATAAACCCGGTTAGCACTTTTACAAGCGTGCTTTTGCCCGCGCCGTTCTCACCCAGCAACCCGTGAATGCTGCCGGCTTCAACGACAAACGAGACATCGTTGTTCGCATGGACAGCGCCAAAGTGCTTGTGGATGTGGCTGAATTCGAGGCGCATGGGGTGGGGGATAAAAGTGCTTAAAGTGCCTGAGGTTCTTAAAGTGCTTAACGTGTCGGCCTGCGCATCGTTGCAGCATCCGAAACATCAAGCACTTTAGGGACCTCAGGCACCTTAAGCACCTTCTTCAAAACTATTCTGACTTGCCGTCAATCCCATCCACCAATTTTGGCAAGTACCACATGTCAACAAGTTTGTTGACCGTGGCTTCGGGTACCGCCCTGCAACTTGAGCGCGCCCTTCCAGGGAGCGATGCTGCCATCGCCGAGGCCCTTGATGAAGAGCGGGATGTTCGTTTGAACATCGGCGCTGGCGCCTTTGCCGACCTTCCAGCCGAAGCCGGTCTTTTCCGGGCTGTCGATGTTGGCCCAGTCAGCTGGCATGCGCACGAATGTCTGCACAAACTTGCCTTCCATGGCGAGCTTGATCTGGTTGGTGTATTCCGGACCCCAGTTGTAATACGCCACGCCGACGCACAGATCGGGCTGCGAATCGCAACCGGCTTTGTGGCCATAGTGCACGAAGTTGACCTTCTTGCCAGCATCCACCGCTTTGCGCGCCTGCTGCGCCGCTTCGGGCGTGTCGATGTTGCTGACGATGACGTCATAACCATCAGCATAAAGTTGGTCGGCGATCTTGGTCGGATCCGCGGTCACGCCAGGGATGTTGAACCAGAAGCCAATCCATTCGACCTTGAACTTGAGGTCTTCGATTTTCTTGCCGCGATAGGTGGTCCAGCAATACTTCGCACCGAGGTATTCGGCTGAAGCATAGCGGCGGGTTTCTTCATTGATGAGCGGGCCAAGAATAGCGATCTTGCCGGTTTGCGATTGCAGAGCGGCTGAGCAACCATTGATCATGTGGCCATACTCCATCTCGGGCATGGTGTTGGCCAGGTTCTTGATGTCTTTGAAGTTCTTGCCCTCTTTCCAGGAATAGTCGCCGGAGGCGTGAATGACTGAAATCTCCGGGTTCTTCTTGGCGAATTCGGCGGCTTCGTCCTTGAAGTCATCCGAATTGAAGATGATCATCTTTGCGCCTTTCGCGACGAGGTCCTGCGCCATGGCGCTGGCTTTGACGTTCGGGCGATCAGCCGGGTTGACTTTGTCGATAAATTCGAACTTCAGGCCCGGAATCTGCTTCTGCGCATACTCGGTGATGCCTTCATAATGGGCTTGGTTCCAACCTTTGTCCAGATTTGGGCCGACCAGGATCATGCCAACAGTGAAATCGCCGGATGCTTTTGGCGCCTCGGCGGCGGGTGCTGTGGTGGCGGCGGGTTCGGCAGGTTTAGCCGGCGCTGCCGGGGTCGGCGCGCAGGCCGATACGATGACTGCGGCGGCAGCCAGCGCGGTTACTTTGGGTAACAATTTATGCATGGTTTCTCCTAAACGTTTGATGAAAGTTGCTCCGATTTCCTATTGGTTTTTTATCGGACGATCGACTAAACAACACCTGTACGAACTTGGGTCAGGCGCGGTTTACTAATTCAGCCGCTAATCCTGCTCAAAAACTTTTCCGAGTGAATTTGGCGGCACCGAGCGCAATGTTCTTAACAACGCGCGACGGATGTTGAGCGGGAAAAGCTGCGCGATATGGCCAATCAAGTCGCCTGATGACACCACCAGCACGACGATCATGAACACAAACGGCAGTATTGGAAAGACCTGGGTTGGAATAATTGACACGACGTCTTGCATCTTGCCGAGCAATGACTGCACGATGCCGAACAAAAACGCGCCCATGGCGACTTTCAGCGGATTCCAGCCACCAAAAATTACCAGCGAAAGCGCAATCCAGCCGTATCCCGCGACATGGCGAAAGGTCCAGCCCGCTTTGATGTCCAGTGTAAACGCTGCGCCCGCAATGCCGACCAACGCACCGCCAAGCAATGTATAGGCGTAGCGTGTGCGTTCGACATTGACGCCGCGCGCGAATGCCGCGGATGGCTGCTCCCCGACGGCCCGCATCATCAGCCCGCCGCGCGTCCGGTAAAAGTACAGCCAGCTGACCGCGATCAGCACAAACGTGAAATACACGATCGGATCGGCTTGAAAGAGCACAGGCCCAAAAAATGGGATCTCTTTCAACCCGGGGATCGGCAGTGATTGAATGCGCGGCCCCTCTGTAAGCACAAATGGCGCTCCCAGAAAGGATGACAGTTCGGTGCACAACAGCGCCAGCACGAAGCCGATCGCGGTTTGGGATTGCCTGAGCGTAATCGTGCCGGTCGCCACAATCAACGCAACCAGCGCGCCAACTACCGCCGCGGCCAAAATCCCCGCCAGTGTGTTGCCTGTGGCTTGAGCCGCAGCAAAACCACCTAGTCCGGCCAGCAGAATGACGCCATCGGCGGAAAGATTTATAACGCCAGCGCGCTCGCTAAACGTTTCTCCGATTGCGGCAATCACAATGGGCGAAGCGGAAGCGATAGCGATGGCCAGGAGTGAAAGCAGTTCTGGATATGTCATCAGCACCGTAATGGCGCAGCGCGGCGACCCGAACCATATTCTAATTCATTCGTTAATGAAATATTCATGCCGAAGGCTGAGTCCTGCATCTGACGAAGCGTTGCTGTGCGCCCTAATTCGGCGTATTTGTTGCCATTAGTCAATAGTCTTTCAAACAGACATTGTGCTTGCCGATCGTCGTATCGGGAACAGTCATCACCCTGCGGTCGCGCCAGGATTGCGTAGAATTCACCCATGCAAGCCCATCTCAAAATCAACGGTCTGGATAAAGAAATCACCATCGCCCCAAACGAGACATTGATGCAGGCGTTGCGACGCGAGGGGTATTACAGCGTCAAACACGGCTGCGAGACGGGCGAGTGCGGCGCGTGTGGCGTCATCATGAAGCTGCGCGAAGGCGAGACGCCGCTGATTACGAACACCTGCGTGATGCTGGCGGCGCAGGCTGATGGCGCTGAGATCGTCACTGTCGAGTCGTTGGGCGATCGCACAAAACTCAGCACGCTTCAGCAATGCTTTGTCGACAACGGCGCGATCCAGTGCGGTTATTGCACGCCGGCGCAGATGCTGGCGGCCAAAGCGCTGCTCGACACAAACGCCGATCCAAGCGAAACCCAGGTGCGCGATGCAATCAGCGGCGTGCTGTGCCGCTGCACCGGGTATCTCAAGCCCGTCCAGGCGATCCTCAACGCGGCCGCCCGCATGCGTGGCGGCGTCCATGATGAGCCCGCGATCTTTACGCTGGTCAAACCTGATGATGTGCCGCCGGGCGACGATTCGCCGGCCGGATCCGGCAGCGGCGCCTTTCGCCAGGACATCGGCGATGTGAAGTGGGGCGGCCCCGGACCGGCATCTGACGTGGCGAGCGAAGGCGCGCGCGTGCAGACTCAGACTGCCACACGCACACTGCCCGAGTTTGTCGTGGCGCCCGAACCTGAGACCGTCGTTGTCGGCAAGGCCGAGAAGAAGGTCGACGCGGCCAAACTGGTGCAGGGCAAACCGGCGTTTGTCGACGATGCGCCGTTGCCCGGCATGCTCTACGCTGCGATGCTCACCAGCCCGCACGCGCACGCGCGCATCACCCACATCGACACGACCGCGGCCAAGGCGCTGCCAGGCGTGCACGCAGTGCTGACCTACAAAGATGTGCCTCGCGTGATTTACGCCACCGGCGGCCAGTCGTATCCAAACCCGCCGCCGTACGACCAGGTGTCGCTGGACAGCAAGGTCCGCCATGTCGGCGATCGCGTGGCCGTGGTCGCGGCCGAGTCGTTTGAGATCGCCACGCGCGCATGCCAATTGATCGAGGTGGAATACCTGGTGTTGCCGGCCGTCTTCGACCCGGACGAAGCGCTCAAACCCGGTGCGCCGGTGATTCACGACGAGCCGGATGCGCTGATGATCAAAGACGCCAAACGCAATCTGGTCGCCGAGATTCACGCTAAGGTGGGCGATGTGGACAAGGCCTACACCGAGAGCGATTGGGTGCTTGAGCGCGAATATCATGTGCCGCAACAGCAGCATGCCGCAATCGAACCGCACGTGTGCATGACCTGGTTCGACGAAGATGACCGTCTGGTGATTCGCACCAGCACGCAGGTGCCGTTCCACGTGCGCCGCATGATCGCGCCGCTGATCGGGTTGCCGGTCAAGAAGATTCGCGTGGTCAAACCGCGCGTGGGCGGCGGCTTTGGCGGCAAACAGGAAATGCTAATCGAAGATTTGTGCGCGCACCTGACGCTGGCGACCGGCCGTCCGGTGCGCTTTGAACTGACGCGTGAGCAGGAGTTTACGAGCGCGCGCTCCCGGCATCCGCAGCGCATGGTCTATAAGCTTGGCTTTAAAAAGAACCCGACGGGCGGCATGCCAGTGCTGCACGCATTGTCGCAGCATGTGATCGGCAACACCGGTGCCTACGGCACGCATGGGCTGACCGTGCAGGGCGTCAGTGGTCTGCGCGGCACGTCGCAGTATCGCTGCCCGAACATGAAGTTCGAATGCCAGGTCGCGTATACGAATTTGCCCGTGCCAGGCGCGTTTCGCGGCTATGGCGCGCCGCAGGCCGAATATGGCCTGGAATGCGCGATGGACGAAGCCGCGCAGCTCATGAATGTCGATCCTGTCGAACTGCGCCGGCACAACTGGATCCGCAGCGGCGATGAATTGTTGATGGCCAAACCGCTCGGCGAAGGCCGCGAGGGCTTTGAGCAGGTGATTCAGTCGTGCGGTGTCGAAGAGGCGTTTGATCAGGCGCTGGCCGCGATCGACTGGGCCAACCGCGACGCGCGCAAGATCGACCCGGCCCGGCCGAACATCCGGCGCGGCGTCGGCGTGGCGATGTGCATGCACGCTTCGGCCATCGCTGGCCTCGACATGGGTGCGGCCTCGCTCAAGATGAACGACGATGCATCGTTTAACTGTCTGGTTGGAGGCACCGATATTGGCACCGGCAGCGACACCGTGATCGGCCAGATCGTGGCCGAGACGCTCGGCGTGCCGCTCGACGATGTGATCATGTATTCGAGCGACACCGATTTCACACCCTTCGACACCGGCGCGTATGCCAGCTCGACCACGTATATCACCGGCGGCGCCGCCAAGAAGGCCGCCGAGAATGTTCGCGAACAGATACGGGAGGTGGCGGCGCACATGTTTGCCCACGGCAAACATGTCACTGGCGCAACAGGTTCTACCGTAGTGACCGTTGATCCGCACACGATTGTGCTGCGCGACAAGCACGCCTACGCGCCGGATGGGCGATCGATCACGCTGGAGAAACTTGCGCTGTTCGCCACGCATCAGGAGAACCAGCGCCAGATCATGAGCACCGCGTCGCACATGAGCTACGACTCGCCGCCGCCGTTTGGCTGCCAGGTCGCCGATATCGAAGTGGACATCGAGACCGGCGAAGTGCGCGTGCTCAAGCTGGTGATGGCGGTCGACTGCGGCGTGCCGATCAACCCAGCCACGGCCAGCGGCCAGATCGAGGGCGGCAACGTGCAGGCTCTCGGCTACGCGCACTGCGAGGAAATGCGCTACGACGCGACCGGCGCGCTCGTTAACGCGCGGCTCGGGCCGTATCGCATTTACAGCGCCGATGAAACGCCGGAGCTGCAATCGATCCTGATCCAGACCTACGAGCCCAGCGGCCCGTATGGCGCTAAGGCCGTCGCCGAGATCCCGATGGATGGCGTAGCGCCGGCTATCTCAAATGCGATCTATCACGCGACCGGTGTGCGGCTGCACAAGATCCCGATGACGCCGGAGCGGGTCTGGCGCGCGCTCAATGGCAAAGAGGACCCGACCTGGCTGTTCTAAGCCGTTGCGCACAGGAGAGCGCAGCCGTGCCGTTTTTTTCGAGTGAAACACGTCGAAAAGCCGGGAAAACGCCGGGGATAAGCCCGGCATATGCCGGGCTTATCCCCGGCTTGTGGTGCGCTATCTTGCGCGTCGGGGCGGCAACAGCACCCGAAACCGCGTGTGCGAACACACCAGCGTTGAGACTGGATTGCGCATTTCGTCGCGAGTGAGCAAGGCGAGCCGTTCAAAAATGCCGAAGTAGGCGCGTGTCGCGCGCGCTTCGGTCAGCGGGATCAGATCGTGCCAGACACGATAGGTGCCAAGCGCGCCATCCAGCCGGTTGAAGTAGCCGGTGACCGGGTGGGTCAGGATCAGCGTCGAAGCCTCCTGTTTCGAAAAGCCGGGTTGGGTGCCGGCGGGTGTGCCGCTGTCGTTCAACGTAAGCTGCATGGCGCTCCACGCCGATGTGGCTTCAATCTCATAGCGTGTGTAGCGTTTTGAAACTGCGTCGTAGTCGCAGGCGAACGCGTATTGCGCGCGATGCCAGGGAATGCGCCACAGGGCGCGCGGGATTGCCACAATCGGTGAGCCCAGCGTGGTGCCAAAGAACCACACGCAGGGTTCTCCCGTCGCGCGATTGCGGATATAGGCCCGGTAATTTGTCTGGCCAAATGTAAACCGCGCGAACGGCGCCTGCTTAAAGTGAAATCCGACATCGAGGAACGGCACCGCGCTGATCAGCGCACACTCGCGCCCGGCTATCGTGACGCGCTCAATTTCAAAGCGATCCGATGGGATGTGGCGTTCGAGCCGTTCAGCCGGAATCGCATACGTGATCAGGGCGAAATGCGCCAGACCGGTATCGACGGTCAGGAGGCCGCCGGCCTCAGGCCGCAGGCGCTGCTGGAGCAGTTCATGATCGGTATGCAAGTGCATGGCGGCAGTATCGCCCGGAATATGCATCCACTACGTATACTCCGATCATGGCAATTAATGGCGTGATTGAACTCCGGTCGGACACATTTACGATTCCCACACCTGCGATGCGCGAGGCGATGGCGACGGCTGAGGTCGGCGACGACGTTTTTGGTGAAGACCCCACGGTAAACAAGCTGCAGGCGATGGCCGCCGAGATGCTCGGCCATGAGGCCGGGTTGCTCGTCAGCACCGGCACGATGGGCAATCTGACCGCGCTGCTCACGCATTGCGGCCGCGGTGACGAGGTGATTTGCGGCGATCAGTCGCACATTTTTTGTTATGAGCAAGGCGGCATGGCCGCGCTCGGCGGCATCGTGCCGCGCACCGCGCCGAATCAACCTGATGGCACGCTGCTGCTGGAAGACCTGGCGGCGATGATTCGCCCAGTCGATCAGCACTTTTCGACCGCCCGGCTGATTGCGCTGGAGAACACGCAGAACCGCATGGGCGGCGCGGCTCTGACGCCGGAATACACCGCGCGCGTGGCCGAGTTCGCGCATGCGCGCGGGCTCAAACTGCACATCGATGGCGCGCGCGTGTTTAACGCCGCCGCCGCCCTAGATGTGCCGGTGAGCGAGCTCACGCGACATGCCGACAGCATCACGTTTTGTTTGAGCAAGGGGTTGAGCGCACCGGTTGGGTCGGTTCTGGTCGGCTCGCGCGAGTTTATCGCGCGCGCGCACCGCAACCGCAAGATCCTGGGCGGCGGCATGCGGCAGGCGGGTGTGATCGCCGCGGCCGGTGTTGTGGCGCTTGAATCGATGACCCATCGCATGCGCGACGATCATGCCAACGCCAAAGTGCTTGCGCGCAAACTGGCCGACGTGCCGGGTTTGAGCATCGATGTGGCGGGCGTGCACAGCAACATGGTCTATTTCAACCTGGATGCCGCCGTGCCGTTTGACGCGGCCGAGCTGTGCAAACGCGTCTCACTGCACGGCGTCAAAATGCTATCGTCCAGCGCGCGCCGTGTCCGTGCGGTGATTCATTGCTGGGTCGACGCCGCTGAGATCGAGACCGCAGCCAGCGTGATCGCCGCAGCGATGCGCGCGGAACGTGTGGATACGTTGGGCGCGACGGCGGGGCGTTACTGATCGGGCGGGCGAGGTAGGGCGAGGCATGCCTCGCCACTACGCGAATGGGACGCGGATGGTGATCGAGGTGCCGCACCCTTGCGCGCTTGTGACGGTGACGGTGCCGTTAAACCGTTCCATGCGCTCACGCATCATGCGCAGGCCAAAACTCGAGAGCGACGCGGCAGACTGCTCGAAGCCGACGCCGTCGTCGACAACTGTGATGACATAGGCGCCTGGCGCAAACTCGGTGATGACGTGCACATCGGTCGCGCGGGCGTGTTTGACGACATTGTGCAGCGCTTCGGATATCGCGCGGTAGAGGGCTTCTTTTAGATCGATCCGCAGCGGCGGCTCGCGCAAATCACCGTCGAGCGAGACCGACACCTGATGCCGGTTGCGCAACGCCGTCGCCTGCATTTCAAGTATGCCGCGCAGGCCATGGCGTTCGAGCAGATCGGGCTGCAACTGGTAGATCAGCGCGCGCATTTCAGCGATGGCGGCCTGCGACAATGACAGCGCGTAGTTGAGCGGCTCGTGAATCGTCTTTGGGTCGATGTCCGCCATGCTCTTCGCTGTGTTGATGCCCAAAGCGATGCCAAAGAGCGCCTGCGACACCGAATCGTGCAGCTCGCGTGCGAGCCGCGCGCGCTCTTCCTGCGCGGCCAATTCAATCGACTGCACGCGCAACAGTGTGCTTTGAATCGCGAGCGACGCGTGCGTGGCGAGCGCATGGAAGACCTGCCTATCTTCCGCTGTGTAATTGCGGTTATCGCGGCTGGCGATCAGCATGCCGCCGACAATCGCACCGTCGACGGCCAGTTGCGCGACGATTGCACAGCCGAGCTCATCGATTGTGGGGCCGAGAGATTCGCGCCAGTGCGGGTCGCGCTGCACTTTGGCGATAATCGCCCGCGCGAGGCGGGCAGGCAGCACAAGGCTTTTGTCTCGATAGCGTTTGGCGCTAACAAAAGACGCATCCGGCACAAGGACAGTGAAATTGTTTGCGTCCGCGTTGGCAAAGCCGCGTGTGGCTGAAATTGTCAGCGTGCGGCGGTCTGTATCCAGGCGGAACATGATGCCGATGTCGGATTTGAGCAGCGCCATACTGCGTTCGAGAATGAACGTCAATACACTTGTCAGCGAGCGCGGAGAATTCACAACCGACAACACCTCGGTCAGTCCCTCGGCGACTTCCCGGTTGCGACGTTCCGAGGCCAGGAGGCGCGTGCGATCGCACACAAGCGAGGCAATCTCCGCAAGCCGGTTCAGAATTTCTATGTCATCCGGGCTGTAACGCACACTGGGGTCGACATCGGCTATGCCGATGCATCCAGTGACTTCGTCGCCGGACTTCAACGGCGCGACCGCCGTCGCGCGCAGTTGGCCGAGTTCCTTATCCGCCATCCGTCCCGGCCACTCGGCGTAGTTGTCGACGACCATCGTTTTGCCGGTCTCCCAGACCTTGCCCTTCATGCCCTCACCGCGTTTGCTGGCGACCAGCCAGTTGTTCTCGATCACACTGCCGCCGACATCTCGGATCACCGAGCCGTCCGGCGACACCATCCCAACAAACGCGTGTTTGGCGCCGGTCAACGATTTTGCGTGTGCCATGACGCCGCTCAACAGTGTTTCAAGGTCTTCGTGTTTGAGCAGGTTAACTGTGGTGTCGTTCAGCGCCGCGAGCAGCGCGTTTTGGCGGTTTAGGCGTTGGGTGCGCAAGTCGATCTCGCTACGGCTGTCGAGCAACGACGCGTTCATCTGGCGCGAGAGGGCGTGCGCAGCGTCGCGTTCGTTGCGCACCTGTCGATCGCGCTCGATCGAGCTCACCACGCTGGCGGTCAGCGCGCTGAGGCGCACAAGCAACTCCAGATGCTCCGGCAGAAACGTGCCTTCCGGATCAGTGTGCGCCAAGCCCATCACGCCGATGACGGCGCTATCCGCGATGATCGGCACACCGATCACAGCGCGCAAAGGCGATAGCTCACTGCGATTTAGGCGGCCGGGCCAGCACACATAGTCCGCCACCAGAAGCGGTTCAGACGCTGCCCAAATGTGACCCACCAGTCCTTCGCCCTTGCGCGTCTCCAGCCGTTCATTCGTCTCAAAAATGCCCAACGCTGCGTGATCGACCATCACCGTGCCGTCGAGCGAAATGAGATCGACAAACGCGTGCTCGGTGTGCAGCAGCGCGCAGGCTTTTCTGAGCACCGCCAGCACCACATCGTCGCGGTTGGAGAGCGACAAAATCTCGCATGTCAGATCGACCATGTCGTCAACCAACCGTGCGTTGTCCGGCGCTTTGGTCGCGTCTGCGCGATCAGCCACGTTCTTGTCTAGGGTGCGTTGTGTCGGCCTTGCCGTATCGTTGATTGCCATGCGTGGACGGTCCAAATTACTTTTGCGCAGGTCAACAGTGCCCACTTACCTGCCGCATCTTTTCTCCCTTTGGAGACCCTACATACTTAGTATCGCGTCTTCCGGGCAAAATGCTATCGGGAAATTGACGTATAGTCCGGCGCTCAATGAAAACGCTTTTGGTTGTTCTTGCCCATCCCGATGACGAGTCTTTTGGGCCGGGCGCTACGCTGGCGCGCTATGCGCAAGCCGGCGTCAAGGTGCATTATGTGTGCGGCACGCGCGGCGAATCGGGCAGCGTCGAACCCGAAAAGCTGGTCGGACACGCCACGGTGGCCGATTTGCGCACGGCCGAGCTGACATGCGCGGCGCGCGAACTGGGTTTGGCGGGCGTGCATTTTCTGGGCTATCGCGACTCCGGGATGGCTGGCAGCGCGGACAACCAGACTGCCGGCACGCTGTTTCAAGCGCCGCTCGATGAGGTCGCCGATCGCCTGATCGCGCACATCGAACAGCTCAAACCCGACACGATCGTGACGCACGATCAGTTTGGCGGCTATGGTCACCCCGATCATATTAAATTGCACCATGCGATGCTGCGCGTCTATCAAAAGCACTTTGGCGTCACGATCGATCTGGCGCGCTGGCAGGGTTCGGATGCCGCGCCGGTAACGACGGTAAAAACAGACGGGCGGACGACGCCAATTCCGGCGCTGTATTTCGCAACGATCCCGAAAGGTGTGGTGCGCTTTGGCGTGCGGGTGCTGCCGCTGTTTCGGCAGGATCCGAGCAAGTTTGGCCGCAACAAAGACATCGACCTCAAGCAGATTGCGTCGTGGGAAGTGCCCACGACCACGACGATCAGAAGCGGCGACTATTCAAAAGTCAAAGAACGCGCGTCGGCCTGCCATGCCAGCCAGCAGCCGCCGTCGCAGGCGCCCTTTTTTGTCCGCATGCTGTTTCGCATCGGGCGCGGCCGCGAGCACTTCTCGCGCGTGTATCCGGCTGCGCCGCCAAAGATCACCGAATCAGCGCTGCTGGGACTTGACGCATGACACGGCGCATCGCTTTTTTTGACATGGACAAAACGCTGCTGAGCAAAAGCAGCGGCACGCTCTACGTCAAGTATCTGATTCGGCGGCGCAAGATCACGCTGGCTGAAACGGTGCGCACAATGATTGTGAGCGCGCAGTATTCGCTCAATGTCTTGGACTTTCCAAAAGCCATGGCGCGTCTGAGCAAGTCGATCAAGGGCGGCGATGCCGCAGTCACAAAGGCGATGTGCGATGCCTGGGCGCGCGAAGACGTGGTGAAATACATCGCGCCGAAAGCGCTGGCGCGCTTGCGCGAACACGAGCGGGCAGGGGACCTGGTTTGGTTGCTGTCCGCCTCCACGCAGTTTGCGGTGCAGCCGATCGCCGACTATTTGAAAGTGCCGTGCCGCTACACCGAGCTGGAAATCGTCAACGGCACGTTCACGGGCGGCATCGTCGGCGTCGATTGCTTTGGCGAGGGCAAGCGCGTCTGGGGCGAGCGCATCGCGGCCGAGCAGGGCGTGCCGCTGGCGCAGTGCACGTTGTATACCGACTCGTTTTCGGATCGCCCGCTGTTGGATGCCGTCGGCACGCCGGTGCCGGTCAACCCGGATCGCAAGCTCAAGGCGTATGCCGAGGCGCGCGGGTGGGGCGTGGAGTATTTCTATTAGCGATTCTGGGAACAGACTATGCGTCTTGCTTTTGTGCGCGCACGAAGAGCACATCGTTGCTGGCAAAGTCGCTTTTTGGAATCAGGTGCTGCTTGATTTCGAGCACGCGAAAGCCGGCCTTTTTGAGCATGGCGGTCAATTCAGGCGCGGTGAAATAGTGGTCCCACATCACAAAATTTCTGGGCTTGCGATTGTGCTCTAGAACAACGTATTTCTGTCCCCAGACGCGCGCGCGTGGAAAGTGGGCGGTCTCTGACAGGACGTAGTGCGCGCGGTTGGACCAAAAACCCTGTTTGCCGAAAGCCTCCCAACTCTTGCCCGCTGACTTTGTGCTCGAAATGCCGGGACCAAACACGTCGAAAATGAGCGTGCCGTTTGGTTTCAGCAAACGGTGCGCGTTGCGCAAAAATCTCGATTGTTGCGGCCGCGTCAACGCGCCAAAGTCGCAGTAAATGCAAGTGGCGAGGTCGAAAGTCCGTTTTGAAAACGCGCCGAGGTAGTCACCGTGCACATAGCGAATCGGGAGTCTGTTGGCCCGCGCGGAGCGTCGGGCGTGTCTGAGCGATTCGCGGTTAAGATCCACGCCGGTGACTGAATAGCCGCGCTTTGCAAAGATTTCGGCATACAAACCAGGCCCGCAGCCAAGATCGATCATGTCCAGGGGCGGGCGCAGGTTCTTTGTGATCCAATTGACCGTCTTCTCGACGATTGCGGGCCTGCGACTTGCGGCGTCGGAATCGGCGTTCAAGTGTGCCTGTAACAGACGCTTTGCAATATATTTATCGGTCCAAATAGTGTGTTCAGATGATTCGTATAAACGCATTCAGGCTCCAGTCCGTTGCAAAGCCGCACGCCGACGTTGGTCGTCGCCTCCGGCTTCAAGAAGCTCGACGAACAGCCTAAGCATAGCGTGAGCTCACGCTGGTGCGCGGCCGTCGTGTGCATCCGACGATGTGGGCGAACACGGCTGCGTGACTCGCTCGCCGTTTTGCCCCACGTGCCGTCATTTCGACGCGAAGAAATCTCGTAGCGCGAAAGCGTCTGCATGCTTTCGCACTTCGAGATTTCTCCGCTGCGCGTCGAAATGACGCGTGTATAGATGCGTCGCTCAACATTGTGCGTCTATCGATCCAGTCGGCTGAAGCGCGCCGATCATGCGGTTCCGCCGAAGCCTGGTGCCATTCGGCAGCGTGAAATGCACCCCGGAAAAATCTGAAATGCGCGCCGCACAAACCATGTGTGCGGCGCGCCGAACGCTGCCATCAGGTTCCAACACCAACGCGATCTTTTGGTTTTTGCGGATTTTGAGGTGACGGCAGACAGTGGTTGGAATTGTCGGCCACCACGGCCGCTCCTCTTTTTCTGTTTACTCGCTAGACTTGGAGGTTCTTGCATCTCTCGTCAGCAAAAAACAACCATGATCTATAACTTTGATGAAGTGATTAACCGGCGCGGTACCCATTCGATGAAGTGGGATGCCGGTGATTTATTGAAAACCTTTGGCTTCACTGAGCGTTTCGACGACGAGACGATTTCTCTCTTCGTAGCGGATATGGACTTTGCCTGTCCCGAACCCGTGCTGGAAGCGTTGCGAAACCGCGTCAATCAACGCATGTTTGGCTACAGCGTGCACTCAACCACACCGGAGTATCACGAGGCGATCCAGGGCTGGTTTCGCCGCCGCCATGGGTGGGAGATTGACTCCGAGGCCATTGTCTACAGCCCGGGCACCGTCGAGGCGCTGGATGCAACCGTGCGCGCATTCACGGAACCGGGCGACGGCGTGATCATCCAGCGCCCGGTCTATATGCCCTTTACCTCGGTGATTGAGCGCAACAAACGCACGCTGATTAACAATTCGCTGATCAACACCGACGGCTACTACACCATCGATTTCGATGACTTTGCCGCCAAAGCCAAAGACCCCGCCAACAAACTTTTTATTTTGTGCAGCCCGCACAACCCGGTGGGGCGGGTGTGGACACCCGACGAGCTGACCCAGCTCGCGCGCATCTGCCTGGACAACGATGTCGTGCTGGTGTCAGACGAAATTCACGGCGACCTGCTGCGCAAAGGGCAGACACACCATCCCATCTGTACGCTGGTCGATGACGATCGCGTGATCGCCTGCACCGCCATAAACAAGACCTTTAATACAGCGGGGTTGCATTGCTCGAATATCATCATCAACAACAAGGACATGCGCCAGAAGTTTACCGATGCGCTGGGGTTTAAGACCCCCAATCCGTTCTCGATCAGCGCGTTGATCGCCGCCTATAATCACGGCGAAGAGTGGCTGACGCAGCTCAACGACTACATTGATGGCAACCTGAACTTTGTCGCCGACTTTCTCAAATCCGAAATGCCCCAGGTGCGTTTTCGCATCCCCGAAGGCAGCTACATCGGGTGGATGGATTTTCGTGGCTATGGGTTGACCCCAGCGGATGTGCATCGCCGCATTTATCTGCAGGCCAATGTCGTGCTGGAAGATGGCGAAATGTTTGGCGTTGAAGGAACCGGGTATCAACGGATCTGCACACCCAGCCCGCGTTCGGTCCTACAACGCGCACTCGAACGGATTGCCGATCAGTTTTGAGCCATGGGCAGGAGCCCTGCCCTCGCGGACAAGCGGCCATATGTTATTCAAGAAACTCTCTGTGCCTCTGGGCATAACGATAGCGTTCTGTGTAATCGGGTTGCTTTATTTTCGCGGCACTTTCAAAAGTGACGACCGTGCAAGTGGATTGCCGAGTGGGGCAAGCTTCAGTTGGGAGCCTGCCCTGACTTCGTCAGTCGATCGCGCTGAGTTCATTGGAAGACTTCGAATCACCGCTGTTGTTCGCCGCATCTACTCCCAGGAGAAACGTGATGGAAGGCCTGAGTTTCTCGAGGCTGCCCAGGACACGCTGACTGACGATCCTTTTCGCTGGCCGACCAAGAAAGTAGTTGATGCGGCAGGCAAGGAGGCGTTGTTTCCACTCACAATAAACCCCTTCACTGAGTATGCCGCGACTGTGGAGACCACGCTTTTTGGAAACCTAAGGCCCGGCGACACAATCGTGATCAGAGTAGGGGGGCATGCACCTACGTCGCAAGAAATTCAAACGCTGCAACGATCCGCAGGCATACACAGGGTGATGCCTGGTGATTCAAGACTTTATCTTTTGACGCGTATAACTGGCGACGCTTCGTATGGACTTGTCGATGGTGTCTACGGAGAATTTGATGTGACTGAAAATGGTGAGTTAGCCCATACCTACAACGAGCAACCGCGTCTGCAAGTTGACAGGCAAAACGTTACGGTCGAAGCTTTCAATCAGCTTGTGAGTTCTAGGAAGCGAGACTCAGGGACCATCGCTAAGTAGTGCTTGTTTATTAAGACTGCGCGTGTGGGCGACCAAATTCGAGTTCGATCAGCCCGCGCAGACGCATCGTCACGGTTAGCTCGCGCCTTGGTTGCGGCACAAGTCGTTGTTGCCTCTTTCGTAGCGTTTACTTCGGCTCCGCGCGACAATGCGAGCCATGCTGTTGATCAACTAATTCTGATGCGCCAAAAACTGGTTGCTAGTGCTCATCGTGAAGCAGAGATGCAATTGCGCGGCAACTCTGACGCCGGCGTCCATGGCCGCGGCGATTTTGGCCTGCGGGGGTTGTGTGGGCCATGCCCGCGGCACGAGCCTGGCGTTGCCCCTTGCGTGCCGTGGTTACACAGTGCGGCTTGAACGGCAAAGCAACGCGCTGCAATAGCTGAAAGATTCAAATGCAATCAACAGATTTTTGTAAGGATTTGAAAACCGGCTTTGTAATTGGCAGCAGAATCGGACGCATTCAGAAGACTTCGCGGGTTCAGGAAATAAGTGGAAGGTTCTTTCTTCCACAGAAGTTGAGGACATCGCTTTGCGAAGCGCTTGGCGGAGTACATGCTCAGGAGAACCTATTTGGGGCTTGGTCAAGATAGGTCGATCCGTAAGGCATCTTGCGATGGGCTTGATCTTTGAAACGCAAAAAAGCTTTGTCGCAGTCTAAAACAGTAGACCACCGTGTGCTCTATGGTGCCGCCTCCGGCTATGGGTCACGAGTTCCTACACGGAGCCTGCAGAGAAACGTCGATCAGTGCGGCTTTTTGTTGCAAGCTCGGCCGATGAAACGCGAGTCGTGCATTTCTGCCACGTTCGCCAAAAATTTGTGATCGTGTTTTGACGATTGAGGCCACGGCAAGGCAAGCAGTCCGGAATGAGCGCAACTTTTTTCCGTGTAAGTCGTAGAAGGAAATACCGATGGTTTCTGCAACGCTTTCCCCGGACCCATCGCATTCGACCGACTCGTTCGAGCCGATCGAGCGAGTCGCAAACCGGCTGGTCGGGGCAGCGTTTTCACCGCATCGGCACGATACCTACACTGTCGCTTTGACTATGGCTGGGGTGCAAACGTTCAATTATCGCGGGGCGATGCGACATTCGCTGCCTGGGCAGGTGCTAATCCTCCATCCCGACGAAATACACGATGGATATTGCAGCGATGAGGCGGGATTCAGCTATCGGGCAGCCTATGTTCCGCCAACTCATGTGCAGACAGTGCTTGGAGGCGCGGAGCTGCCGTTTGTGTCCAATGGCGTCTCGACGAATTCCGCCTTGATCGCGGCGGCCATGAGCATGGTGATAGACTGCGCGGGCGTCGAGGATCCCGGTGCTTATGAAGACGCTCTCTACGATCTGGCGCAAGCCATGAACGACGTGGCCGGCAAGGTGGCAACTGTGACGATCGCCAACCGAACAGCCGTGATGCGGGCGCGCGAATTTCTCGACAACGCTGTCGTTTTCGGTGCGCGACTGGATCAACTTGAACAAGTTTCTGGCTGTGACCGTTGGCAGCTTTCGCGTGACTTCCGGGCGTTGCTTGGCACCAGCCCCTATCGCTATCTGCAGCACCGACGGGTCGATCTTGCCAAGCGACTGTTGCGCGAAGGCGCGAAGCTGGCTGAAGCAGCCCATGGCGCTGGCTTTGCGGATCAGAGCCATTTTGGTCGCACATTCCGCAAGGCAGTTGGTCTCACGCCAAAGGAGTGGCTTCGTTCGGACTTGTTCCGCACGATCATTCTATAGCCTTCGTCGGCGAGCGGTTAGCCTGTGCGGCATGACACAGATCATCTTTTCCGACGAGACGGCGAAGGGCTGGATACCGCCGAGTTTCGCTGCCCCCTTTATCTGCATTTTCCTTGTTGCCATCAGCATGTTGCCGTCCGATTTCGGACTCCGAGATCTCGGCTTTACTGACGCGAAGGGTTCGCCGCGGGGGCCTTTGGGCTTTTGCCTCCTTCTGGCTTCGTTCATCGCCATGGGGCTTGCGGTATTTGGCTGGGTGCGCTGGGTCGAAAAGAGAAGCCTCAAAAGTGTTGGACTTCGCGGCGAACAACGGCTCAAAAAGTTCCTGATCGGACTGGCCGTAGGCATTGCGATGATGGGTGCGATCGTGACGGCGATAGCACTTTCCGGCGGATACCGTATCGCTGATCTGGCCCCTGCCTTTGCCAGCCCTGCTGCGCTCGGCTGGATCGCCCTGTTGCTCGCCTGCTTTGCCGTGCAATCGAGCGTGGAGGAATTCGTTTTCCGTGGCTGGTTGTTCTCAACCATCATGCGGCGTTGGAACACGACTGCCGCCTTCATATTGACGTCAGCCGCTTTCACCTTTCTTCACTTTTCACCCAGAACACCGTTATTGGTGTTGGCCATGACCTTCGTCTTCGCGATTTTCGCCTGCGCCTGGGTGCGTCGTTCGAATTCGATCTGGGGGGTGATGGGCTGGCACGCCGGCTGGAACTGGTTTGGGGGCACCGGCTTTGACGTGCCGATTACGGGTTTAGATAGTCACTTACCCGCACTGGTGGTGAAATTAGTGCCTGTCGGGCCTGCCTACCTCACTGGTGCCGGGGAGGGACCGGAAGGGAGTGTGTTTACGCTTGCCTTGCTGACCGTGGCTAGCCTGAGCCTTCTGTTGCTTGCAAGGTCGCGCGAACGAAACAGAATCGATCCGCTACGTTCGGGACACCAACCCTAGCCGCTACGGGTCACGAGTTCCCACACGGGCTTTGTCGAGTTACGTCGATCCATCAGGCATTTTGTTACAAGCTCGGCTGATGAAACGTAAGTCGTGCATTGTTGCCATGGTGCCGCAGGTGGCGTTCATCCATAAGGCGTGTGTGCAAGCTATTTATTGGCGTCTTTTGGCCGTGTCAATTCCTGCTTCGCATCGGCGAGGCAACAAAGCACGCACCCGACCGTCCAAGGCCGGCGATTTTTTTAGTGTTTGAGGCTCGTTGGCCTTGGACGGCGGGTAGTGCTCGCCGTTGCACTAGTCAGTGACGAGTCGCTTATATGTGGCTCCTAACTAAGATATATTTTGGCGAAGATGATAGACATTGATCTCGGCCTGCTAGAACTTGGTCCCCATGCCAATCTAATCCGCGACATAGCAAGCAAATGCTCTGAGGATGTCGGCATTCAAGCTATCTGGGTCGGTGGCAGCCTTGCTGCCGGCCTTGGTGATGCATACAGCGATATTGACTTTCGTATTGCGGTCGAACCTGGACAAATTGACAGATGGACAAGCCCTGACTGGCAACACTATCTGCCTATTCAACCATGCGGTGGTCTCTTGATGCGGTTTGGGGAGCAGGCACTGCTGCATCATTTGGTACTGGCAGACGGCACTATTGTCGATTTCTACGTACAAGATACGACACGGCAGAATCCTGAGCCGCATCTGGTTGTCCTCGCCTGTCGTAATGCCCAACTCAGAGAGACGCTGGAAGGCTTTGTGCAGCCTGCCGCGCTCGTCCGAGAGATTGATAGCGCAGTGGTCAGGCAGTTCTTAGTGGAATACTGGATTACGACGCACAAGCAATTGAAGGCGATGGCCAGGAAATACGATCTCGCTGCGTTTGTCGGACTCTATATGGAGCGGCTGCCTCTTCTGCGCGCTTGGTACATGCAAGTGGTGGGCAAAGAAATCGATGGTCGGCCAACCCTGCACATGCTCGGGGCACTGCACCAAGGCTTGGCAGGCAAGCTCACTGCCGAACAGCACATGATCCTGGGCATGCCATCACGAACGCCGGCCGAAGCCGTCAGTGCCATCGAGGCGATCCGCGGAGAGATGGCGCGCGTTGGCCGGTGGCTCGCCGAGCGGCACGCGTTCGCCTATCCACACGAACTCGAAGCGGTCGTCTGGCAATTCTGGAATACGCACAAAGATGCAAAGACTAAAGACAATTCAGAATAGGGTTTGTCTGCTGCCGTTCCTCGTCGTGCAACACGGCATGCACCTGACGGCTGCGCCGGGGACTGGGGCTCAAGCACATGGTGAATAAGGGCGCAGCCGCACGTGGTGCTAGCGTTGCATTGCATCCCGTTGGGCAGCAGGTTAACGTGCCCATCACAAAGATGATGCAAAAGTCAAGGTCAAGGAGATAATGCGTTCAAACGTTACAGGAGTTTGGAGAATGCTATGACAGAGACTGCACCATTTCTCATGTTTTGTGGCGAGCACAGCGGCCAGGCAGAGGAAGCGATCACTTTGTATACCTCACTGCTGAAGGGTTCAGAAATTATTGCCATCGATCGTTACGGCAAGAATGAACATGAGCCAGAGGGCGCGGTGCGGCTGGCGCGCTTCACGCTGGCAGGGCGTGAATACATGGCGATCGACAGCCATGGGCCTCACACATTTACCTTTACGCCTGCGTTCTCAATCTTTGTGACCTGCGAGAGCGAAGACGAGGTGGACGCGTTATACAGCGCATTCCGTCAAGGGGGAGAAGAATTAATGCCCCTTGGCAACTATGGGTTTAGTCGAAAATTCGGCTGGATGAAGGATCGCTTTGGAATATCGTGGCAGATCAATTTGCCATAGCGCAGTAGACATTTAGCACGCCTTGGTGCCGGTCACTGTCCGACTCACATCCGCACGCCCACCTTGATCGTCGTCTGCGGGCTGCAAAAAGATCGCCGCCAGCGCGGCCGGCGCGTCGGCGAAATCGACGATCGGGTGGATCAGGCCCTGGCCGGTGATCAAGCCGGCCTGCAGCAGCTCCAGCGCGGCCAGATAGGCGCGCTCGTGGTCCCAGAGCGGGTAGTCGCGGTCGGCGCAGCCCCAGCCGGCCCAGGCTTGCGAGGCGATCAGGGTCGGCCGGTTGATGTGAAACTCCTCGTCCAGGTGCAGGTGCGATGCGTCTTTTGGCCCCCACGGCACATGCACGATCTTGCCGCACTGCTGGATGCAGCGAATCGCATCGTGCAGCGCGCGGCTGTTGCCGGAGGTTTCGATTGAGACATCGGCGCCCTTTTTGCCGGTGGCCAGTTTGATCTGCAAGGCGGCGTCGCAGGTGGTTGGGTCAAAGATGTCGTCGGCGCCGTGGGCTTTTGCAAAGTCGCGCCGGATCGCGATCGGGTCGACCGCGAAGACGCGCCGCGCGCCGCCGGCGCGCGCGATCTGCACCGCCATCAGCCCGATCGCGCCGAGGCCGTAAACCGCCACCGTGTCGCCGATCCGAATATTGCCATCGCGCACCGCCACAAAGGCCACATGCGCCGGATCGACGGCCACCGCATCGACTTCGGACAAGCCGCCGAGCGGGCGCAGCGTTGTCTTCATGGGTCTGGTGCACCTCGCGGATCGCGCCATAGCCAAACACGCGATCACCCGGTTTGAACCGCGTGACTGCGCTGCCGGTTGACGTGACGGTGCCGACGACCATGTTGCCGATGCCGCGCGTGCGTCGGCTCGGCTGGTTTTGTCGACGTCGTCAGCCGCGGGTTTTGGCAAAAACATGCGCAGCTCGGCTGTCCCACGTTTTGACATCGTGCGCGCTGCCGCTGATCGCATGCACTTCGGTGCCGTGTTTTGGCGCGGCGAATGTGACGTTCACGCGCACATCGTTCGCGCCGAGGTCGGGCAGGGTGTAGTCGCGAAAGTGAAACGACGCTCCGGTGGTGGTGACGATTTCTTTTGACACAGGCGCATTATCGCGATTACCTGCGCGTTGTGCATGTTGATTGCCGGGTCATTTCGAGTACGAAATGGCCGCGGCAGCCAATAGCGCGAGAGAAACGTATAGCGATGTCATCCTGAAGCGAAGCTGAGGGATCTCGTTCTGCGCTAGCCTCAGCAAGCCGCTCGCTAGCGCAGAACGAGATCCTTCACCTTCGGTTCAGGATGACATCGCTATGCATCACAATCGACGCAGACACGTGCTTGCGCTCTTGTCTGTCATCTGTGTTCTGGACTCTGGATTCTTCTATCTATTGTCCCCATCCCCCGTCAGCTTGCCGCGCGCCTGGCGCGAGAAGAGCTTGTCGAGGTTGTGCTCGGCGATGGCGTCGAGCGTGAGATCGAGCTCGCTGGCGACCTGCGCCAGATACCAGAGCACATCGCCGAGCTCGGCTTCGAGCGCGGCGCGCTCGGCATCGCCGATGACGCCGGATTTGTCGCGGAAAATCTTTTTGACTTTGCCGGCAACTTCACCGGCCTCGTTTACAAGCCCGAGCGTCGGGTAGATCACGGCGTGGCCGATCGGCGGGTAGAGCGCGGTCTTGCGCGACTCGCGTTGATACGTATCGAAATCCATGCGGCCGATTATCCGCCACCCAGCGTCGACAGCGCGGTCAGCGCATGCGCGGTGCCGATCAGATCGTTCGGCTGGCCCGGGCTGATCTGAAATGCGCCGTCGGTTGAGCGCAAGCGGTCGATCGCGGTCAGCGGGTTGCCATTCGACGCGCTGAGCACCTCGGGTTTGGCTTTGAGCGTGTTGAGCGCGCGCAGCACCTGCGCGGTCGCGGATGCATTGGACGGTCCGCGCCGCCAGGCGCGCGCAAACCCGCCATCCGGGTTTTGCACCGCTTTGAAATAGGCGATGGCATTTGTCGTTTGCCGCTCGTCTGGCGAACGCAACGCGCGCAGCGACAGCGCCGATGTGGCCGGGTCGGCCGCCGTTTGCGCGTCGACGCTCCAGCCGCCGTTTGCAAACTGTTGCACGGCCAGCAAATCAAGCGCGAGCTGGGGCACTGGCTGATTGGCCCGGCGCAATGCCAGGATCGATTGGGCATGGGCACGCCGGTCGGCGCCAAACTGCCCGGTCGCAGGCGCATACGTGGCATTGAGCCGCTCGACAAAATTGACGCCGCCAAACGCGGCCGGATTGCGGCCGGTCGCCGCCAGCGCCAGCACCCATGTGGACGGCGCGGCGCCCCCCAGCGTCTTTGCGCGGACCTGGCGTTCGAGATACTGCAGCGGTGTGCGGCGCGCGCGCCAGGCGAGCGTGTTCACATCGCGGTTTGCCGCGGCCAGCGCGACGAGCACCTCGAGCGTGCTGTCGGTGTCGCTGCTGCCGGACGCGATGCCAAAGCCGCCGTCCGCGTTTTGTTGCGCGAGCAGCCACTGCACCGTCTGCACCGGTGGCTCGAGCGTGGCCCCGCGTGCGGCGTGTGGGGCAAACGCGATGCCGAGCGTCAAGGCGGGCACGGCGCGCAAGAGTGAGCGACGGGTATATTTCAAGTGTGTCATGTGTCCTTCAGTTCTCTAGCCTCGCGCAAGGGTTCTGGTCAAAAAGGCCTCGACCACGAGCATAACGCGGTGTGGCTACAGTGCGCAATACAGGGTGCGGGCGCGCCGCCCCGGGACCGAGGTCCCGGGCTAACCCTGGCGAAGCCGCCCTGCGGCGGCTAACTACATGCCCGTCCGCCAGGCAATGGTTAGCTCGCTCGGGCCCGAGATCGCGCAAATGTCGCGGCATTTCAACGGCAATACAAAATCTGCGACGCACCCAATACCGTGTGTGGGCGCGAAAAACGCAGAGCGGGCTGGCGCACGCGCCAGCCCGCTCTGTCTTGGAGCCACTGTCTTGGAACTACGCGGCGCGCGCCGCTGCTTCTGTCAGCGCGCGTTTGGCCATGGCTTTGGCCAGCGCGACGCGGTAGTCGCCGTCCGCAAAGCCGTCGCTGAGCGGGTCCTTGATCGCGCCGGCGACGGCATCCGCCGCGGCCGCGATGTTCTCGGCGCTCGGCGCCTTGCCGCTTAGCGCAGCTTCGGCCGCGCTGCAACGGATCGGGTTTGGCGTCGCGCCGCCCAGCACCAGGCTGACGCGCGTGGCCACGCCATTGGCGATCGTGATCATGGCAGCCGCGCCGACCACGGCGTAGCCGCTGGCCGGGTGGGCGAACTTGGCGTAATACGCGCCGGTGCCCGCGCCGTAGCCATTGACGACGACTTCGGTCAGCACTTCATCGGCGCTGAGCTGTGTTGTAAACAGATCGGTGAAGAACGACTCGGCCGACATCGTGCGCGAGCCCTTTGGCCCGATTGCGACAAAGCGCGCGCCGACGCAGCGCAGCACCGTCGGATAGTCCGCTGCCGGGTCGGCGTGCGCCACTGAGCCGCCGATCGTGCCGCGGTTGCGCACCATCTGGTCGCCGATGCCGCCGGCCGCCTGCGCCAGAATCGGGCAACTCTTTTTGATCAGATCGCTCGACGCCACTTTCGCATGCGTTGTGAGCGCGCCGATCATCAGATCGCCGTCGGCCTTGGCCTGTACCTCGCGCAGCCAGTCGATGCGGCTGATGTCGATCAGCGCGCTCGGGTTGGCCACGCGGTATTTCATCGCCGGCAACAGCGAGTGACCGCCCGCCAGCAATTTCGAACCTTCGTGTTTTTGCAGCATCTCGATGGCTTCGCTCACCGTCGATGCGCGGTAGTAATCAAAGTTTGATGGAAACATTTTTTAGAGTCCAGAATCCAGAATTCAGAGTCCAGAATGGGCCGTGTGCCCTCGTCTGGATTCTGGATTCTGGATTTTTATTCTTCCCCTATTTTTTATTAATCGCACGCCAGACCCGCTGCGGGGTCAATGGCAGATCGACGTGTTCGATACCGAGCGGCGCCAGTGCGTCGTGCACGGCATTTGAAACAGCGACCGTGCTTGTGATCGTGCCCATCTCGCCGGCGCCTTTTGCGCCAAGCGGGTTGTGCGGCGACGGCGTCACCGTGCGGCTGCTCACGATCATCGGGAAGAACATGGCCTTGGGCATGGCGTAATCCATAAACGTGGCGGCCATCTGGCCGTTCTCGTTGTAGGCCGCATCCTCGTAGAGCGCCTGTCCGACTCCCTGCACGATGCCGCCCTGCACCTGGCCTTCCACGATCATCGGGTTGACGACATTGCCAACGTCTTCGACCGCGAAGTAGTTTTCGATCGTCGACGTGCCGGTGTCTTTGTCGATCTCGACATACACAACATGCGCGCTGCTCGGGAACGTAAAGTTGGCCGGGTCGTAGAAAGAGGTCTCCTCCAGGCCAGGTTCCATGCCGTCGGGCAGGTTGTGGCCGGTGTAGGCCGCGAACGACACATCGAAGATGCTCTTGCTCTTGTTGGGCGAGCCCTTCACATGCAGCTTGCCGTTGTCGGTGTCGAAGATGATGTCTTCAACCGCGGCCTCAAGCTGGTGCGCCGCGATCTTGGTCATTTTCTCGCGCACCTTGACCGCGCTGGTGACGATGGCGCTGCCGCCGACTGAAAGCGAGCGCGAGCCGTATGTGCCCATGCCAAACGGCACCTTGCCGGTGTCGCCGTGCACGATTTCGATATCGCCCATCGGCACGCCGAGCTGATCGGCGACCAGCTGCGCGAATGCCGTTTCATGGCCCTGGCCGTGCGAATGCGAGCCAGTCATCACGCTGACCTTGCCGGTTGGGTGCACGCGGATCTGCGCGCTCTCCCAGAAGCCGCACGGCTGAGCCAAGCGCGCCGGCGATCTTTGACGGCGCCGGGCCGGACGCCTCGATTGCCGTCGCGATGCCCACGCCGGCCAGTTTGCCGGAGGCGCGCGCGGCGTCGCGCTTCTTCATCAGCGCCGGATAGTCGCTGATCTTGAGCACTTCGTCCGTCATCTTGTCGTAGTCGCCGCTGTCGTAGGCCATCACCACGGCCGTCTGATAGGGGAACTCGTTGGCTTTGACAAAGTTTTTGCGGCGGAAGGCGATCGGGTCCATCTTGAGCCGGCGGCTGGCGATGTCGACGATGCGCTCGACCAGATACGCGGCTTCCGGGCGTCCGGCGCCGCGATAGGCGTCGACCGGCACGGTATTTGTGAGGGTCGCGAAGGTCACGCCATAGATCACCGGGATCTTGTAGCAGCCCGAGAGCAGACAGTGATAGAACGCCGTGGGAATCAGCGGCGCAAACGTGCTGATATAGGCGCCATGATCGGCGTAGGTTTCAACATGCAGCGCGGTGATCGTGCCATCTTTCATGAGGCCGAGCTTGGCGGTTGAGACATGGTCGCGGCCCTGGCTGTCGGTCATGCTGGCTTCCGAGCGGGTCGAAACCCACTTCATCGGCCGGTTGAGCTTTCTGGCGATCCAGGGCACGATGACTTCTTCCGGGTAGTGGAAGATCTTCGAGCCAAAGCCGCCGCCGACATCGGGCGAAATCACGCGCAGGCGGTTCTCCGGGATGCCGAGCGTAAAGGCGCTCAGCAGCAGGCGAATCGGATGCGGGTTCTGGCTGGTCGTCCACAGCGTCATCTCTTCTGTGAACTTGTTCCACTGCGCAACCGCGGCGCGCGGTTCCATCGCGTTTGGAATCAGGCGCTGGTTGACCAGATCAAGCTCAACGACCATGTCGCTGGCCTTGAGCGCGGCTTCGGTGGCGGCCTTGTCGCCAAGCGGCCACTCATAGGTCATATTGCCGGGCACTTCGTCGTGCACCAGCGTTTTGTTTTTTGCCGCGGCCTTGGCGCCCATGACGACGGGCAGCACTTCGTAATCAACATCGATCAGGTCGAGCGCGTCTTCCGCGATATAGCGGGTCTCGGCCACGACAGCCGCGACGCCGTCGCCGATGTGGCGGACTTTGTCCGGCGCAAGCGGCCAGCGCGCGGGCACTTTGATGTTCGGCACATTCCAGCCGCACGGCAATTTGCCGACACCGCCGTCGATCAGATCCTGGCCGGTATACACGGCCAGCACGCCGGGCAACGCCCGCGCTTTGCTGGCATCGATCTTTTTGATTGTGGCGTGGGCATACGGGCTGCGCTTGATGGCGATAAAGGCCATGCCTGGCAGCGCAATATTGGCGACATAGCCGCCTTTGCCCTGAATAAAGCGCGGGTCTTCCACGCGCTTGATGGGTTGTCCGACAAGTTTTGCCATTCGATGAACCTCGTTATTTCTTCAACTCGGTCGCGGCCTGCATTGCGGCTTTGACGATGTTTTGATACCCGGTGCAACGGCAGATGTTGCCTTCCAGGCCATGGCGAATATCCGATTCGCTCGGATTTGGGTTGGACTTGAGCATGTACGAAATCGACATGATCATGCCGGGCGTGCAGTACCCGCATTGCAGGCCGTGCTGGTCCCAAAACGCCTGCTGAACCGGGTGAAGCTTGTCACCTGCCAAACCCTCAATCGTGGTGACACTGGCGCCGTCAGCCTGCACCGCGAGCACGGTGCAGCTCTTCACCGCTTCGCCGTTGACGTGCACGGTGCACGCGCCGCATTGACTGCTGTCGCAGCCGATATTTGTGCCAGTGAGCAGCAATTCATCGCGAATAAAACTCGAAAGCAGCGTGCGTGCTTCCACCTCTTTGGTGTGCGACACACCATTGACCGTTATCGTCACCTTGTATTTCATTCTGACCTCCAGAACTGCGATCGTTGTCAAACCCGCGCTGATTTCAAGCCACGCCGTTTGACAACGCACTTCACCAATGTTTTTGATCGCGCCGGGCGGGGTGCCTAAGTGGTTCCCCACAGATGGTTGACCTGGCAGAATCACATCCACCCCCGCGAAGCGGGGGTGGATGTGATTCTGCCAATCAATCTCTTGTGACAACCGACTTAGCCGGCATCGTCCGGCGCGACACAGACTGCTTCAGGTTTGATTCAGCGCAGCCGCGTGGGACGACGCGGCTCAGCGATCAACTGCACGCGGAATTTAGGCCCAAGGCACAAAGATGTCAAATCGTTCAAAACCGACTTTGGCGCGCGTCACGGAGAAATGCACGCGTCATTAATGACCCACGAACGCGTGTTGCGTTCGAATGCAACGCCGCTGGCGCAAAGAATGACACGATCTGAGTGGCGACCGCCCAATGGCATAGTGTCACGATGCGACCTTCGGCGGACGCAGGGAACGTTTATCTGTCATTCAATAATGGCTGAACTACTATGGCTCGCCGACGCAACGACAATGAATACCGCCCGACCTTCCAAGTCTCGGGCTATGGACGCCCTGTAACGCAACGGTTGACGCCGCTGACGTATATCTGCTTGGCGATCGCGGGATTCTTTCTCGTATTTGGGATCGTCGTCTTGCTGGGCAACGTGACGGGCTACTCGCCGTCTGATCTGGCGCGCCGCATCGGTCTGGCGCGCGATCCAGACGCCACGAAAAACAGCACGCCAACCGTGCCGACCGCGATCGTGGCTGCCGTAAACCCGGCACTCGATGTACAGAGCGCCAGCACGGCCACGCCGGCGCCGGTCAAACCGCGCACGCCCACACCGGTTCGGCCCACAGCGACACCGCGCCCAACGAGCACGCCGCGCCCGACGCGCGAGGTGGTTGCGCAACAGCCAACGCCCGAACCGGCGGAGATCCCTTCGGCTGAGCTCGCGCCAAACGCGGAGGGTGAGCTGATGGCGTCCGAGCCCATCGTCAAGCGCACCGAGCGTGATGTGCGCGCGTATTTTGAAGCGCTGATCGCGCACAAATCCCCGCAGGCGGCCTACAAAGACCTGGTTGAAGACAGCGATGGCTTTCTCAGCAAGTATTTTGAAGGCGAGGCGCTGCGCACGATCAAGGCATCCGTCAGCCAGGAAAACTCAACGTGCTGAAAGAAGGCACAATCGATGTGCGCGTCGTTCGCTATACAAAAGATGGCTCGATGGCAACCGTCTCGATTGCAAAACGCGGCTGGATCATGCAGGCGTATAACCGGGCCACGCTGGCCGATCCGACAGAGATCAAGCTCAAAGACGAAGATCTGCTGTGGATGGTGCGCTACTCGTCGATCGACAACCGCTGGAAGGTCATGAACGTCAGCTCACTGCCCTCCGGCCGCAGGGTCTTCTCGGAAGAGGGCCGCAAATCGTTTGAGAAGTTCGTGCAGGAAATGACAAAGAACCTGCCCACACCGACGGTCACTCCGTAGCCGCCGCGCGATCAGCGCCAAGCAGAAAAACAACAGAACCGTGAACCACGGTTCTGTTTTGCTTTTTCCGTTTGACGGCGCCTAGCACACGAGGTCGCAGAGATGAGCCCGAGAGGCGCACGAGCGACCCGCGCGGAGCGCGGGTCGCTCGTGCGCCTCTCGGATAGAAATTCCCGGCATGGATGGGCTCTTAGACAAAACGCCAACCACGAGTGCTTTCTATAAAGATTGCAATTAAACGCTGCTTAAATGCTTTAAATGCTATCTGAGTGTAATAAGAGAGATGCAGATGGCTGATTGAGTTGCGACAATTGATGTAGAGCAATAAGTATTTCAACGTAGATGGATGTAAGGGCGGCCGATTGCTGTCATGCAATCGCAAAGGATCAGAACGATTGGTCTTACGGGCGGATGCAGCAAGTCTCGTCGTCTGCATCATCTTATCTAGGTTGGCATGTGTTAAGGAATCAGCAATGAGCATTGATCAAAACAGCACCCCCTTAGAGTCCTCCGCGCCGGATCCGGTAGTGGGTGGGGAGCGCGCGACTGCTGGGTCGGGTTCGCCGTTTAAACGATCCTCAAAAAACCGCCCGTACTGGGCGCGCACGGCCGGCGCAGTGTCCTCGGACGATGCCAGCGACCTGGTTGAAGAGGCAGAGGTAGAGCACCCGGCGCAGGGGCGTGACACGAACGGCATGTCGATTGCGGACAGTACGGCGGTCAACGCGTTGCGTGATTCAGGAAAGCGCACAGGACGCGTTGGCCAGCGCCCAATGCCAGCTGTGCCGCTCTCGCCGGAGGCGCAGCAGGGTGATTTCGCGCCGAGCAATGCGACGCAGGAATCATCCGGCTCGCTTGATCATCTGGCGGAATTTGCGCCGCCGCCGCCAAGCCGGCCTGCGCCTGTTGCGCCGAGCATGGCCCTGGCGCCGTTGTCGTATGACTACGGCACGGTTGGCCAGTCTGTGACGCGCAAAGAATACGTCACCAGCCAATACCTGCGCGCCGCGGCGATCGCGAGTTCGCAGCAGCGCAAGCCGGTCTACAAGCGCCTCACGCCGTTTGCCTGGGTAATGATGACGTTGGGCGCCGGCGCAGTCATCAGCGGCCTGGTCTTTGCCGGCCGCATACTGATGCCCGCCAGCAGCGAGGCAGCCAGCGCCAAATTTGCGCAGCCGGTTATCGCAGAGCGCGCGGCGAGTGAAGCCGCTACCGCCGTGGTTGTTGAGCCAACCGTGGCGCCGGCAGTGACTGCCACAGTCGCTCCGACTGCGGTCCCAACCCGCGCCAAGCCGACGGCCACGCGTGTTGACCCGACCGCAGTGCCGACGCTGGCGCCGACTGCTGAGACACAGCCGACGGCTGCGCCAACCGAGGCAGAAACCGAGGCAGAGGCTGCACAACCCGCGGCCGTCGCGACAGCCGACGTGGTGACATGGGCCAGCACGATGGTGCAACCGAGCGTCGGGGTATTTATGGCGCCGGAAAACGTCGTCGCCGACACGCGCCAGAGCGTGATTGGCTACTACCAGTCGCTCAAGCAGCACAAAACCCCTGCCGATGCCACACGCGATCTGGTGGACAACCAGGAAGTCTTTCTGGGTCAGTATTTTGAGGGTTTGGCGTTGGCCCAGCTCAAGCAACAGCTGACCGATGCGCCGGGCCTGGGTGTGCTGGAGCAGGGTGATGTCGCGGTCAAAATCGTCAGTTACTCAGCGGATGGTGCCACAGCCGAAGCCATCGTCGAACAGCGCGGGTTTACATCGAAGGTCTACGAAAAGCCGCGTCTGGTGTTTTGGACGCAGCGCCGCCTGCCAGACCAGGATCTGCGCGTTCGGTTGCGTTACTCGATCAGCGACAACCGCTGGCGCGTAAGCGAAGTCATTGAGACGGTGGCGGTCAAGCGCACTCGGACGCCCAGCACAAGCGTGGGCAGCAAGACGCCGGCCACGCGTCAGCGCCGGGTGATTCCGACAGCCGTGCCGACCGCGCCAACCCCAGCGGATGCCGCTGCGCCGGTTGCGCCCGAGGAACCGGTCGTCGAACTGCCGACCAACAAAGGCGCTGCCATCCCGCCTGCGCCATAACGTCGCATCGCTCAACGAAGACTATCGAACACCGCCCGGCACAACATGCCGGGCGGTGTTTTTTTCTGTCGACCACTCGCAACGCGCACGCAACATTCGGAATCGGATTGCCTATTGACATTTGCTCGACGCTCGTTATTATAGATAGTGTAATAAATACACTAAGCAGATAAGTTGGCCAATTCAAGCTGATTTGGCTGGCGGAGGGAGGCACCATGTTCGGTTTTCGCTATCTCAAATCCAACCCGACAGACTATGTGTTGCACTACATGAACGGCCGGCTGACGCGGCAGGGGACGGGTCTGGCCTTCTTCTACTTTCAGCCGTTGTCGTCGATTGCGGTGGTGCCCGCCGGGAGCGCGGATGCGCCGTTTATCTTCAATGAAACCACCGCCGACTTTCAGCCGATTGCCGTGCAGGGGCAAGTGACATACCGCGTGGTCGATCCCGCGCGCGTGGCGGCGCTGTTGAACTACAGCGTTGGACCTGGCCGCGGGTATGTGTCGGATGATCCCGAAAAACTTCCCTTGCGCGTGATCGGTCTGGTTCAGGAATTCACGCGTTCCGAGATTCAGGCGCGCTCGTTGCGCGCCGCCATCAAGGCCAGCGACGACGTGGCCCGCAACGTGCTGGCCGCGCTCAAAAGCAGCCCGGCGCTGACTGCGCTGGGGCTCGATGCGATCGCGCTCTCCGTGACCGCGCTCACACCCATGCCCGAGATGGCTCGCGCGCTTGAGGCCGAAGCCCGCGAAACGCTGTTGCGCACGTCCGACGACGCAATTTACCTGCGCCGCAACAACGCGGTCGAACAGGAGCGCCGTATCAAAGAAAACGAGCTCAACACCGAGATCGCGGTTGAGCAAAAAAAGCGCCAGATCCGCGAGACGAAGGTGGCTGCTGATCTGGCCGTGCAGGCCAAAGAGCAGGAGATCAAAGAGGCGCGCATGCAGGGCGATGTCCGGCTTGAGGAGGCGCGCAAAGCGCATGTGGCTGCCGTCGCGGACAACACCCGCGCCAGCGCCGATGCGCATGCCTACGAGCTGACCGCGGCGCTCACACCGCTGCAGACGCTCGATCCGCTGGTCGTGCAGGCGCTTGCCGCGCAGGGCACAGACCCGCGCGTGATGGTCAGCGTTGCCCTGCGCGAGCTCGCCGCCAACGCCGCCAAGATCGGCAACATCACGCTCACGCCGGATCTGCTGACGGCGATGATGGAGAGATAAAAGAATCCAGAATCCAGAGCCCAGACAACAAAAGTAACGTTCTGTATCCTTTGATCTGGACTCTGGGTTCTGGACTCTGAATTCTGAATTCTGGACTCTTCTCTATGTTCGACAAAATCGTGCTGGTTACCCGCAAGACCCGGCTGGAAGGCCTGGTGGAGCGCTTTAATACGCGTCCACAGGCGCAGTTTTACGTCAATCAGTCCGGCGGCGATTTCAACATATACGCGCGCGAACACGAGGTATATCAGCGCGCGGTGGCGACGCTGTTCGAGGGGCTGCGCGAGCGCGCGCCCGTTCACAAGATCGAGCGCGCGTTTCTGCCCAACTTCGTGTTCGCGCCGCAGGATTTGGTTGTGACGATCGGCATCGACGGCCTGGTCGTCAACACGGCGAAATACGTGCAGGGCCAGCCGATCGTGGCTGTCAACCCGGACCCAGAGACGATCGACGGCCTGCTGTTGCCGTTCACACCCGCAACCGCGCTGCCGGCCATCGATCGCATGCTGCTCGGCGCCGGCCAGACGCGCCAGATTGTGATGGCGCAGGCGCGCCTGAACGACGGGCAAACCCTGCTGGCGTTTAACGATCTGTTTATTGGGCCGCGCTCGCATGTCTCCGCCCGCTACAAGATCACGCATGGAGAACATATCGAGGCGCAATCGTCCAGCGGCGTGCTGGTATCGACCGGCATCGGCGCAACCGGGTGGTTGAGCAGCATGTATGCGATGGCCGGCGCGATTGCCGGGCAACCGCTGCGCGCGCCGCAGTGCCGCTGGGAAGACGAGCGCCTGCACTTTGTGGTGCGCGAACCGTTTGTCAGCAAAACATCGCGGGCCGGGCTGGTGCACGGCATCGTCGTCCCTGGGCAGCCGCTCGTCATCGAGTCGCAGATGCCCGATGGCGGCGTCATCTTTAGCGACGGCGTGGAGCGCGACTTTCTCGCCTTTAATAGCGGCGCAACCGCGACTATTGAGGTCGCGCAGAAGCGGACGGCCCTGGTGGTTTGAGGAAGAATACAGAATAAAGAATACAGAACACAGACAACAGAATACAGACTGACAATTCAGTGATATTAGTCTGTACTCTGTTGTCTGTGTTCTGTCATCTCTTACAATAATCCTCGTGCAACAACTGGATGGTCAAACGATCTTCTCGACGCTGAGCTACCTGCTGATATTTTTGGGCTTGGTTGGCGCGGTGATCCCGGTGCTGCCTGGCCCACTGCTGATCTTTGCCGGCGTCTTTCTGTATGCCGCCAACAATGGCTATGACAGGGTCGGCGTGCCGACGCTGGTGGTGCTGGCGGTCTTGATGGTGCTGGCGTGGGGCAGCGAGCTGGCGTTGACCACGTTTTTTACCCGGCGCGTCGGCGCGACCTGGAAGACGGTCGCCGGTGCGGTCGTCGGCGGGTTGGTGGGCGGCGCGCTGCTCAACGCGCCCTTGCCCTTGCTCGGCGCGCTGCTCGGGGCCGCGCTCGGCGCCGTTGTGGGCGTGATCGTGGTTGAGCGGCTTGTTCAGAAACGTGAATGGCACGACGCATTGCGCGTTAGCCGCAACTACCTGGCGGGGTGTCTGGTTGGGCGCGTGATTGAGCTTTCGTTATGCATCATCATGATTGCGATTTTTGTTGCGCGGGTTGCGATTCTGGCGTAGCCATTATGCGCAACTTAGGGGTCTGCTGCGAATTGCGCGACACGCCGTGTTCGTGCGCAGCGCAAACACTTTGTGGCTGTCATGAACCTCGCCCAAAAGATGGATCCAGCGTCATCAAACCCTTGAATGGCGTGCGGCTGGGAAAGTTATTGGCAAGTTCTTGAACCTATCAGCACAGCAATTTAGAAATCTCCTCATATACTCAACACCACTTAGTGGGGGGACCATGAAGACTGTCTTGTTTTGTGGTGGGTTGGGCACGCGCATGCGCGAGTATTCGCAAGTCTTGCCAAAGCCGCTGGCGGATATTCGCCAACGCCCAATCCTGTGGTACGTCATGAAGTACTACGCGTATTTCGGGCATACCGATTTTATTTTGTGCACCGGCTATAAATCGGAGCTTATTCACGACTATTTCAGCCATCACAAAAATAAACCTGGAACGCCGTATGTGCTAAACGATGCCGGCAATACGGTCGAACTCTACGGTGAAGACATTCACACCTGGAATGTCACCTGTGTCGATACCGGGTTGCTCTCGACGATCGGCGATCGCCTGCGTCTGGTTGAGCCCTTTATTGGCGACGATCCACTGTTCATGGCGAACTACAGCGATGGCGTGACCGATATGCATTTGCCGAACCTGATCGACTTTGCGGTGCAGAACGATCGCATCGCCACGTTTGTCGCGGTTCGACCGAATCACAGCTTTCATACGGTCAACACGACGCCGACCGGCGAAGTCACGCAGATCACCGATCTGAAAGGATCCGGCGTGATGATCAACGGCGGTTACTTTGTGCTCAAGCGCGAGATCTTCAAATACATGAAGCCCGGCGAGGAGCTTGTCATCGAAGCCTTCGACCGCCTGATCGGCGAGCAGCAGCTGATGGCCTACCAACACCGCGGCTACTGGGCGTGCATGGATACGTTCAAAGACAAATCACAGCTCGAGAAGATGCTGGATGCAGGTGAAGCCACCTGGCAGGTCTGGAACCAGCCTGAGCTCGTGCTCGACAAAGCGGCCTGAGACCGCACCATTGTGAACGCACTGACGCCCGCATCGCCGCCAAGTTTGATCCTGCTGTTAGGCGCGCACAGCGACGATATTGAGATCGGCTGCGGCGGCGCGGTGCTGCATCTGGCGCGGCGCTATCCAGCTGCGCGCATCGTTTGGGCTGTGTTTAGCGGCGATGTCCAGCGGGCGCGCGAAGCCCGTCGTTCGGCCGCCGATTTCACACGTGGACGCGCCGCGTTGATTGTGACCGAATCGTTCCGCGACGGATTCTTTCCAGCGCAGTTCGAACAGCTCAAAACGCGCTTTGAACTCCTCAAGGCCGAGGTGCAGCCCGATCTGATCTTTACGCACCGCGGCGACGATGCCCACCAGGACCATCGCGCGATTTCGCAACTAACGTGGAACACTTTTCGCAACCACATGATTCTTGAATACGAGATCCCAAAGTGGGATGGCGACCTCGGCACGCCAAACATATTTGTGCCAGTCAACAAACAAGACGCGCAGAAAAAGACGCGCCTGCTGATGAAACACTTTGGCACACAGCGCAGCAAACACTGGTTCACCGCCGACACGTTTGCCGCGCTCATGCGCATTCGGGGGCTGGAGTGCGCCAGCCCGAGCGGCCTGGCCGAAGGCTTCTATGGCCGCAAGCTAACACTCGCGTAGCACTTCGCGTAGTGATGCGAATAGCATTCGCGAAACGCGTCACCGCTTAAACAAACAGCATCATGGCCTGATTGCTGACAAACGTGCCGCGCTCGGTCAGCAGGATGCGCTCCGGTGAAATGTCCAGCACGCCGAGTTCTACGCCGCGCGCCAGCTCGCGTTCGAAGAAGTGCGAGACCGGTGCGCCGTAGCGCGCGGCAAAGCCCGCCTGATTCACGCCCTCGCGCAGCAGCCGCAAGCCCAGCATCATGGTTTCGCCGCGCGAGGTGCGGGCATCAAGCTCCTCGAAATTCATCACCGCGCCGCGCGCGTCGCCCATGCGTGCGATGTATTCGGCCGGACGCTTGACCTTCCAGGTGCGGCGCGTGCCTGTTGCATCGTGTGCGCCGGCTCCGAGCCCAAAATACGGCTGATTGCGCCAATACACCAGGTTGTGTTTTGCCTCGTGCCCGGGTTTGCACCAGTTTGAAATTTCGTAGTGCGCATAGCCGGCGGCGCCGAGCCGCTCGCGCGCATGGTCATACATGTCGGCGGCGGCGTCCGGGTCGGGGAAGGGCACTTCGCCGCGCCGGGTCCAATCGTGCATCGGCGTGCCTTGCTCGATCGTCAGCGCATACAGCGAGATGTGATCGGGCGCGAGTGGCAGCGCGGCGTCGAGCGTGTGTTGCCAGGTCTCGAGCGACTGGCGCGGCAGGCCAAAAATCAAATCGAAGTTGACATCGTCGAACCCGGCTGCGCGCGCGTTTTCGACCGCGCGAGCCACATCGTCAAAGCCGTGCTCGCGGCCGAGCAGTTTGAGCTCCTCTGGGTTGGCGCTCTGCGCGCCAAAGCTCAGGCGGTTGACGCCCTGCGCGCGCAGGGCCGTGAGGTACTCGCGCGTGACTGTGCCCGGGTTGCACTCCGCGGTGACTTCGGCTCCGGCTGGCAGCGCCAATGCCTCGCGGCACGCGCGGATCAGCGCGCCGAGCTGTTCAGGGAGCAATAGCGAGGGCGTCCCGCCGCCAAAAAAGAGTGTGGATGGCATCGGCCGCGAGGCCGGGTCCTGCGCGCGGATCTCGCGTTCGAGCGCCTGCGTATAGGGGGCATACAGCGACTCCATGCCGATGTATGTGTTGAAATCGCAATAGGTGCAGCGTGCGCGGCAGAAGGGGATGTGCAGGTAGATGCCGGCGGTGGCGTGCATGCTGTCATTTTACAGATCGCCCTGAGCCCACGCAGATTGCTTAGATTCAAGCCGGGCATAAGCCGGGAACAAGCCGGGCATATGCCCGGCTTGTTCCCGGCTTGACCAGCGCGCCCGTTCGCCCGTGCCACGCGCCTACATGCCTATCGGTGTGTGATCGGCAGGAACAGCACGTTGTTCGCCAGCGAAACCACGCGGCTATCTTCGTCCAGCACCACAAAGCGCGTGCCATCGTTGGCCAGCAGCTCGGCCCGTATCGTGACCATTGCACCGGCCGCTGGCGCCTTCTGAAACGTCACCGTCAGTTCGCCCTGCGCATTGGTCGTGCCGGTGAATACTTCGCCACCCCCCAGCATGCCTTGCTCGCCATCTTGCTCGACGCCGACGCGCACCTGCGCGTTTGCCGCAGGCTGCCCATACGGATCGCGCACGATCACACGCGCGGTCGCGCTGGTGGCTTTGCCCAGCCGCGCCGGGTTTACATCGAGCGCGATGTCGGTCCCGATTGGCGCGCGCACGCGCACGGTCGTGGTCGCCACCAGCGCATCGCTCTGCACTTGAACGATATAGTCACCCTCCGCTGCCGGTGGCGTGTAGACCATCAGCGCGCGGCCGTTCAGCGTGCCCGTTGACAGCGGCCCGACTGCGCCCTGCGACGCCAGACCAGGTCACCGGTGTGTCGTTTGCGACAGCCGAGTCCTCGTTGTCTAGCACATACGCCGTCATTGTGATCGGCCCGCTGCCGAGCGGCATATAACCCTCGATCGCCGGGTTGAGCAGCCGGATGTGATCGGCAGGCCGGTGGCGCGTCACGCGCGCGCTGGCCGTGCCGGTGATGCGGCCTTCTTCGCTTTCGACAAACGTCACGACCACATCGCCGGCCGTTCCACTCGGCAGCGTGTTGTCGCCGGGACCTTGTGACATGCGCACGGTGAGACACCACATTGCCGCTCGCGCCTGGCGCCAGACAGATGCCCGTTGGCAAAAATCCAATCACATTCACCCAGCCAACTGGGACGGTCACTTCAGACCCGTAGCAGCGCGCAACCGTGTCCTGATTTTGCAGCGTGAAGTTCAGCCCGGTGATACCGCCAAAATTTGGCGCATCGGCCGGTCCAGTGACCAGCAGCGGCTGAAAGTTATAGGGCACCGGATCGGAGCGCGTGATGCCAACGCCGCCGATTGCGCCGCTCACCCACAGATAGCCAATGCCGCCCGCTGCCGGTGCAAAGGCGTCGGAGCCAAACACGCCGTCGCCCGCGCGGCCGTCGCCGTGGAGGCCATCGTCATGCATGCTAAATCCGCTGCCAAATCGCGCGCCATTGGGCGCTTGCAGCCAGGCGTTGAGCACGTTGCCATCCGCCGCTCGGCCGAGCCGTGTGGTCAGGCGCGCCGCCGACAGTGAGCGCATGCGGTTGTCTTCGCTCTCGGCGCCAATGCCGCTGGCTGCCAGCGCCGCAAACGAGAAGGTCCCGTCGCCGCTCGCGCCGGCATCGACCAGCGCGGTGTATTTGCCGCCGCGGCCGTTGACATTCACCTGCACATACTGCACCAGGCCGTTGTTCAGGCTGACGCACAGCACGTTGGCCGTGTCCGCGCACGACGCTTCGGCGCCATCCGGATAGCGCACAATCATGCGCTCGAACGTGCCGCTGTAGCCGGTCTGCAGAAAGCCCACGCCGGTCATCAGGCTGTCGACTTCGACCGTAAATGTTTTGCTGGGTTGGGGCGGGGCGGTATACATTTTGTAGCCGCTGGTGTTGCGCGCGCCGCCAACATCGCCATTTGCGATCGTCAGGCGCGGCGGGCGGGTGCCATCGACGCCGATCAGTGCGATGCCGGAATCGCCCGGCGCAATGCTGCGATACTGATAGCGCGTTTCGCCGGTGATCGAGCTCTGTAGCACCTGGATCTCGCGGCGCAGGCCGGAGCTGCCGCTGCTGGTATTGCCGGGACCGCCCCAGCCAGTCAGCGTCGTCGCGCGCCATTCACCTTCGGTCTTTGCCTCTACTTGGAAGCAATCAGTGAAATCGACCGCGCACTGATACCAGAATCCCTGCGCGCTGTTGATGCCATCCCGCGCAGTCGCGTTTGCGGCCAACGACGGGCCCGGGTTAAAGCGATACCACGGCAAACTGCCGCGCAGCAGGTTGTAATCGACAAACTCAGAAGCACCGCCAATGGCCACCAGAAAACTTTGGCGGATATAGCCGTCTTTGTATGCGAACTGCGGCGGCAGCGTGCTGATGCGCACGCGGCCATTAACATCGCTGAAGCCGACTGCGGTGCCGCCAGCGGCCGTGCTTGTATCGATCCAGCGGTATTCGCTTGAATCCAACTCGTCGTAGCGATATGTGGCGATGTCAGAAACGTAGTCGCTCCAGCGCCCGGCGCCGGCGCTATTGCTGAGTCCGGCGCGCAGAATTTTGACCGCATCCGGCAGCTGGCTTTGCTGCACGAATAGAAACTGACCGCCGCTGCCCAACGCTGTGAGCAGATACGGCGCGATGCCGCCCGGCGCCTTGCCGTCTGCCGCCAGGCCTGAGATAGTCTTTTTCGGTGCCGCTGATGTCGGTCTGCTTGGTGGCTGCAGAACCGCAGCCTGCCAGCAGCACAACGGAGCCGCGCATGCGCTGTTGGTTCAGCTGTTTGCGCATACCCTCCACGCTGACCGAGCGCGCGTCGTCGCCATCCGTAATTAGCCAGGCCTGGCCGTCGTGCTGGCGCATTGCGGTCTGCTGCAAGGCGCTCAGGCCGGCGGCCGGGCAGTTTGGATCGGCTATGCCGTTCGCCGCCAACGCGTTCACGCTGGGCAAAATCTGTTCCGGAAAGAAGCGGCCTTCCACGACCGGCTTGATGGCCGCGCTGGTGTTGTCAAAACGAAACACGCCAATTTCGGTGCCCTTCGGGTTCTTTGTCAGATCATTGACCTGCTCCACGATGACGGATTTGGCCGCGTCGAGCTTTAGGCCGGCCATGCTTGCGCTGGTGTCGACCACCACGCTGTGGCGCTGCCACCACTTGAATTGCGGCTGGCTCGGCGCCTCGGGCAGGCCAGCGGCGCGCGAAGTATCGTCCGTGCTGCGTATGGCGGCCAGGGCGCCTGGCGCAATCGGAAATGCGGTGCCCACATTGCGGCGGACCGCATCGGCCACACCGGCGTCGGCTTGCAGGCCGAGTTCGATCCATTTCTGCATAAACACTGGCGCGGTGCAGGTGTCGTCAAACACATCGCCGTTCGACGCAAACGCGCTGTCGGCGTAAACGCGCTGGATCTGGCGATGACCAAACGAGACCTTGTCGTCGTCACTGCCGCCGCTGTCCACCCCGCTGTCATTCAAATCCCACAGCATGGCCGCGATCGATATCTCGTTGTAGTAACTCTTTGGCGCCATGGTGGTGTCATAGGTTTCAAGATTACGCACAATGCTGACGCTGTTCGCGAATGAGTTGTTGTCGATGTAATACGACGCCAGCGCATCGCCGCGCGCCTGGCGCACGGCGGATTGAAAGTAGTCCGGATAGCCTTCGCCCCAAGCCAACTCCAGATCTAATAGATCGCCGTCCTCATCGACAATTTGATCGATGGTGTGCTTGCCGCCTGGGTTGTCGTCGCAGCCGAAGTGATCGTCCAGCATGTGGCCGAATTCATGCATGATGACCGAGTCGTCCCACTCGTCCGGATCGCCCGTGTCATCGGCAATGACGATGTCGCGCCCGGTAAAGAAATCTCCGCGATAGTTTGAGCCTGTCTGTCCCTCGCCCGGCTCCCACAGCACATCGACTGTGCTGTTGAGCTGCGGCCCGCCACTGTCTTTCCAAAACTGCCAGGCCTCAAAGATCGAATCGGTGATGTTGAAAATCGCGCTCTGCGTGCGATTGCCCTGCAGTTGAAAACTGTAGTTGAGCGAACCGCCACCGGATGATTGCTGATTTGAGTCGATCTCATAGGCCGTGGTCAGCGCGGTCAGGTCGATGCCGAGAAATGACTTGGACTCGCTGACCGTGACGACCTTGTGCCCGTTGCGCCAGACGCGCGCGTGCAGCCGCACATAGATCTCGAGTGTGTCGTCAAAGACGCCGTCGTCGTCGCAGAAGCTCGCGGAGAACTTGCCCTCGCTGTTCGTGGCGACGCTGGCGTAGGAGTCGTCAAACACTAAGTCGCTCTCGCGGATCTCAACTTCGGTATACGGCACCGGCAGGGTGTTGTTGCCGTAGCCGATGGTTGTCGGCGAAAGATCGAGCCGCGTGACCGTGCCAGACACGTTAAAGCAGGGATCGTCGTCTGTGCTGCGCGCGCGCTCGAACCCGGCTGCGCGCCCGGCGTCGAATTGTGCGTTTGGCGAGGCATCGAAGGTGATCGCCACCTCCGGCGCGGCGTTCAACAGTGCGCGCGCGTGCTCGTCTTTTGTCGTCACACGCGCTTGCCCGACCGGGCCGACGTGAAAGAACAGCACCGCGGTGGCGATCGCCGGCGACTTCGCGGAGGGCAGCGACTGCGCGGTGGCGATCAGCCGATACACGCCGGCGCTGTCAAAGCGCACGCGGCGCGTCCAGGTCTGCGGCACGCGACGCAGTGCCGGTGCAACCGCATCGGCCGGCGGGCCGTCAAGCAAAATGCCGCCATCGGGCAGCTGCCAGGTCACACTGATGCTCGGTGCATCGGCAAAGGGTAGCGCCTCGAACGTCAGCCCCGCTGTTTCGCCCGGCGTCGGCGCGCGGTCCACGCGCAAAAGCGCCTGCATGCCGGTTGACTTACCGCCGGCGCGGTCTTCGAGCCCGTTGGCCGGCGGCGTCGACTGCGCGCGCGCGACCGGGCCGCCTGCGCTGAACACCGCCATTGTGCACGCGATCAGCGCGCACGCCCCCTGCCGGAACTTGAAGTGCGATTTGTTTTTCATGTTCATCCCCGTTCTGAATGCCGCTGTCGGCGGTTTCGATCCACTCAATGCGCCAGCGCGCATTGGATGCGCCGGTATCCGACCCATCCAGTGCTGTTTCGGTGATGACGGTGACGCAGCGGACCAACCGTGTCCCGCTGCTCTGTGCGCTGAACGTCTCGTTCATGGTGAAAAACCGTGCATCGCCCTGGGCATTACCTTGCGGGTAACGTCAGGGTTGTGGAGTCAGTGACAGTATGCGGCAAATCGGCGCAGAAAAGTTGCGCTTTCTTGCGCGGGGTTAACTCTGCGCGGCAAACGGCAGCAGCGAGGTGACGTTTTTGAGCAGCGATTGTGCCCAGGCGATCATGCGCGGCACATGCGGGCGCCAGATGGGCTCGAAGTAGGCCAGCGCAGCGCCGATGATCAGCAGCGTCACGCCAAAGCGCAGCCAGGCGCGGATCAAATGCCCCTTGTAATCGACGCCGTGCCGCAGGGTCGAGGGCCGGGTCAGCGGCAATTCAGGCGCGCTGGGCTTTGCGGCGGCGATGCCTTGCTGCCAGAGCGCAACGTTTTTGACCTGAAAGTACTCGCGCCCATCATCGGCCATGCCAAGCCGCAGAACCGGCGCGCCCTGCACTTTGCGCGTGCCGGGTTTGGCGATATGAAAGATGGGCAGGGAGGTCGGCTTTAGCGCCCCATTGCTGGCGTAGGCTGTGCGCAGGGCGTCGCCGGTGATTTCACTGGGTTCAAACCAGACGCGGCAATTGGTCAGATACAACCTGCCCTCGATGCAGTCGTAGTTGTCCCCGCTGGCATTGCTGCGCAAATAGAGCGCGCGACCGGAGCGAATCAGGGCTTCGTTCGGGATCATTGCAAAGGGAATCGCTGGCGACAGTGGCATCTACGCTTACGTTATACGTGAAACCCTCTCAGGCGCGTTCCATCAAAAGCAGTATCTGACCTGCGGGCGCGCCAAAACGGTGTGCAACGCGCTGTTTTCTGGCGCGCATGATTCGAGAGTGCGCTTGCACAGCCGTCAGAATCTACGAAGGGAAATACACGCGAATCATCCGTTATGGCGATTCGCGTGCCTTCAAGACTGTAATTGGCAAGATAGTGACAATCTCTGGCAACAAAACAGTGCTACGCTCTTACGGCTGTGGCTGCGCCAATCCTGCCAGGGCTTTTGGCGCGCCTACGGCTGCTCACAACTCAGGGGGAACAGGAATATGAATGTGCTTCGGTTGCGTCGCGTCACGCATTCGCCGTATACCGGGCCGCGTCGCCCAGAACTTGCCGCATTGACCGGGCTGCGTTTTGTGGCTGCCTTTGCGGTGCTTGCCTATCACTTCACCATCAACAACAGCGCCGGGCTCCCGTCGATGTTGAAACTTGTGCTGTCGCGCGGCGCGGTGGGCGTGGTCTTGTTTTTTGTGTTGTCCGGGTTTGTGCTGACCTATCGCTATGCGGGCCATGTCACCGACATGCGAAGCTACGCGCTGGCGCGGATCGCGCGCATCTATCCGTTGTATGTGTTTGCGCTCGTCATTGGCCTGCCCGCATTTCTGGAGCGCGCCGAAGCCGGGCAACTGTCGCGCGCGCCCGCGGTCGTGATCGCATTGACCGAGCTGTTTGTGGGGCAGGCGTGGGGGCCTTGGGCATTGGATGGGATGAACTCCGCCGGCTGGTCCTTGTCCGTCGAGGCGTTTTTCTACGCGCTGTTTCCATTTCTGTTGCCGATGCTGGAAAGCCTGACAAATCGGCAGCTTTTTGCGCGCGTCGGGTTGATCTGGGTGATCACGATGCTGTTGCAGGGTGGGCTGTTGCTCGCGCGCGACGGCATGGACGATCCTGGGCAACGCTATGCGCTTGACGCATTTGCGGCTTTTCATCCGCTCATGAATCTGACGAGTTTTTTGCTTGGCATGATTGCGGCGCTCTGGTTCGTGCGGCTGCCGGCGTCGCAACTGACGGCCTCTAAACAACAGGTCTGGCTCGCCACCGTGGCCGAGGTCTGTTGCGCCCTCGTGGTCGTCGGGGTGTTGAGCTTGTCGATGGTGCCTAGCCACCTGCTGCGTGTCGGGCTGCTTGCACCGGCGCTGGCCATCTTTGTTGTCGCGCTTGCCGGCAGCAACGGCCTGCTGGCGCGGCTGCTGTCGACGCCGCTGTTTCGGCTGCTGGGGCAGGCCAGCTATGCGTTGTATTTGCTGCAGGAGTCGCTGTTCAGGCTGTTGCAGGCGACTGTGCTGCAGCTGCCGATGCTGGCTCAGAACCCGCTGCTGGGCCGTTTTGTCGCACTCGGCACGATTTTACTGGCCGCGGTTGCGTGCTACTGGGTGATTGAAATTCCCGCGCGCAGGCTGCTGTTGCACGTGTTTACACGACCGGTCGCTGTGGCTTAATGCTCCGTAATCCTAATTTGTTTGGGGCAAAATCATGCTGTCCCTCGCCAGGCGCTCCACATTGCCCACAATTTCCCCGCCTATTGATAGCGTTTCGCGCATGATCTCGCAGAGATGAGTCCGGAGAATCCAGCATCCGTCCGCGCTTTGCGCGGACGGATGCTGGATTCTCCGGTAGAAATCGCTCCAACTTGCGGCAAAATCGTCGTGCGGCGACGAAGGTGCGCCTTACACCCTTGTGGGGAATGGGTACCACGCCTCCAAACCCCGCCAAACTTGTCAGCCAGCGCCGCTGGCAGGTTTGGTGATATCTTGCGGCTGCATACGTGTTATTACATAGGTGTTATGTTTGACCTTGATGTCACTCACGCCCGCAGTCCGCAGCCTGCACCGCGCTTTCGGTTTGAAGGCATCGAAATCCAATTGAATGCCGATGAGTCCATCGGTACCCGCCCATCCATTTTTGATTCGCTTCTGGCACTCCTGAAATCAGCAATGCCGCGAGTCAGCTCAGTTCCATCTGCAAGCAAACAGACCCGCACGGTTGTCACCAGCCGGGTTGCTCGCAACGCTTAAGTTTCACGGCGCATCACCACTACGTGATCGCTGTTTGTGACGAACCAAAAAGGGCGCATACACTCGCGTATGCGCCCTTTTTGCGTCGATTCGTCTTTTGTCGCGACATCCTCGAGGCAGTGAAATCCGGTGTAAACGGTTCCCAAGCCGATTACGTGACGAAGACGAGGTTCACCGCCAATTGCCGACCTACCTGGCAACCGCCAGTTGTTCGACCGTCACAGCGCCGCTATCCGCAAACAAAGAAATCGTCGCCGGCCCTGACCCAAGAAAAACCTGCTCGGTCATGACGAGCCGACCATCGTCGGCAAAAACTTCGACCGATGTCTGATCGATGATCAGCTGCAGCGACACGCGTCCGTCACGCGCTTCAAGCGGCGCGATATGCGGCACTACAAACCCGGGTTCACGCGGTCCGGCTGCGGCACGGTTGACAATGAGTTTGTTCGCTTTGACGTTGAAACCGATCACAGCGCTCGCACCCGTGGCGCCGCGCAACTTAACGCCAAAATAGTCTGACGCGGTTGTCGCATCGATTGCGAAAGTCACAGACAGCATGCGCGCCGAACCCAATTCAACCTCGTTGGCGTCGAGCGGCCGGCCGGCCCAGCCAGCCACCGGCGTGAGCATACCCGGTGGCGTGACCGGGCGTTGCCGCAGGGTGACGTCATCGCCCGCGCGCACGAGCGACACATCGCGCGCGAGGCTCATCGCACCGCGGCGGCCGCCGCTATCCGGGGTTTTGTTGGCGTACGCCCAGTTGTTCATCCACGCGATCAAAATCGTGCGGCCATCTGGCGAGTCGTTCCAAGCCTGCGCCGCGTAGAAGTCGCCCCCATAGTCGGCCCAACGCACGCGTTCGGGCGCATCTTGCGAGGTAAACGTGCGGCCATCGAAATCGCCCACAAAATACTGCACGCCACTGCCGCCAGCGGGCGCACCGTTGCCGACCGAGACGATCAGCACCCAGCGCTGCTCGTCGGTGCCTTCTACCGGAAGTCGCACGAGTTCGGGACATTCCCACACGCCGCCATGGCTGCCAAAGGTCGCTCCAAATGTGCTGCTAAGCTCCCAGTCTTTTAAATTGTTCGACCGATAGAACCATATTTCTTTGGCCACAGCCAGCGCCATGACCCAGTGACCGCCACTTTCGTGCCAAAACACCTTCGGATCGCGAAAGTCTTTCTCGTCATTCGGCGGCACAAGCACTGGATTGCCGGCGTACTTCGTCCAAGTGCGGCCACGATCGGTGCTAAAGGCAAGGCTCTGCCGCTGTTTGACGCCGGACGAGTCCGAGTGGTGCGTGAATATGGCAATCATCGCGTTCGCACCAAAGCCGGCGCTGTTGCTTTTGTCAAGCACCGCGCTGCCGGAAAAAATCGCGCCGATGTCATCTGGCGCGAGCGCAACAGGCAGCTCTTCCCACTGCACTAAATCGCGGCTGACAGCGTGGCCCCAATGCATCGGCCCCCACACGGTCGACGATGGATGATGTTGATAGAACAGATGATATTCGCCATCCAGATAGACCAATCCGTTTGGATCATTAATCCAGCCGGCATTGGGTGTGAAATGAAATTCCGGGCGCGGGTCGGCGGGTTGTGCTGTGGATATCGAAATCTCGCTTGGTTTCATTGTCGGCTCTAGCGCTAAAGGGGGTGTCACTGCGGATTGTCGTTGCACGGGCGGTTGGGTTGCCTGCGGCGCTAAGGGCGTGGCCGTGCATGCGCTTGCAACCAGGATAGCCAGCGCCCCAGTCACGCACACGTGTTGCTGAGCAGGACTGCGCAGGAGTTTTTTGGGTGAAGTCATTGTCTTGCGCAGTGGGCCGCCGGCATCTGTGCAGACGCCGGCGGCCGATCACTTAGCCTTTTACGCCGGTCGTGGCGATACTTTCGATAAAGGCGCGCTGTAACAACAGGAACAGAATCAATACGGGCAAGGTGATCAACGACAAGTACGCCATGATCTCGCCCCACTGCACGTTCAACTGAAAGAAGTATTGCAATCCGACCATGATCGGCCGAAATTCTTCCTTTTGCGTGACCATGATCGGCCACAGGTAATCGTTCCACTTGGCTAGAAACGTGAGAATCGCAATGGTCGCAAACACCGGGCCGGAAAGCGGCACATACACGCGCGAATAGATTTGGAACCAGTTCGCACCATCGATGCGCGCAGCCTCGATCAACTCAAGCGGCAACGATCTTGAAGAACTGCACAAACATGAAGATCGAGAACGCCGTCGAGCATAAACGGGATGATCTGCACATGATAGCTATTCAGCCAGCCCCACTCGATGCCAGCGAGCCCAAGCCAGGGCAACCGGCTGACGATCAGCAGCAGCGGCACCGCGATCGTCTCGAACGGGATGATCAGCGTGGCAATGATCAACATCCAGCACCAGGCCCTTGCCACTCCAGCGCATGCATGCCAGCGAGAAGCCAGCCATTGAATTGAGCAGCATCGTAGCCAAGCACGGTCAATGCGCTGACGAGCACCGAGTTGCTGACAAAACGCAGCATCGGCACGCGCTTGAATACCGCCAGGTAATTGCCCAGCGAAATATCGCCGATGGGCAAAAAGGCGCGCAATGAGCCGGTGTCAGACAGCAGTTGGGCATTTGGTTTGAGCGAAGACACCAGCATGAAGACAATCGGGAAAAGAAAGATGATCGCCAGCACAAACAACAGCACGTAACGCAATGCAAGCGTCAATGACAAAGAGCCGCGCTTGTCTGACGGCGATGCAGGTTGAAGCGTTGTCACAGCCATTTAGTCTTTCTCCCGCGTCAGAAAGCGCTGGACCAACGCCACTGACAGCACCATCACAAAAAAGACCACTGAAATCGCCGAGCCATACGCAATGTCTTGCTTGCCATAGCCTTGCTGAATCGCCTGATAAATCACAGTCGTTGTCGAATCCAGCGGGCCGCCGCGCGTCATGACGTTGACCTGCGTAAAGAGACCAAACGCCGCCATGGTGATTGTGACCAAAATAAACACGGTGGTGTTGCGCAATCCAGGCCATGTCACATAGCGAAATTTCGCCCAGCTGTTTGCGCCTTCGACCGAAGCAGCTTCATACAACATGCGCGGGAATCGTTTGCAGGCCAGCCAGCCAGATCACCATGTGAAAACCCACGCCCTGCCAGACCGACATGCCGATGATCGACGGCATGGCAGTGGCTGGATTGCCAAGCCAGTTCACCGGCTTGAATCGCGCCAAAGGTAATGAGCCCGAGGAAGTTGTTGAGCAGACCATCGCCGGGTCGTAAATAATCTTCCACAAAATAGAAACCACGACCATCGAGACCACAACCGGCATGAAAGAAGATCGTGCGAAAGATGTTGATGCCGCGCGTGCGCGTGTTGATCAGCAGCGCCAGCAGCAATGCCAGCCCGCCTTGCAATGGGCACGACAAACACCACAAAATACAATACGTTTAACAGCGAGCGAATAAAGACGGCATCGCCCGCCAGCAGTGTCAGCCGCTGTTCGCCCCACGGATCGCGTTGCAGCTCTTGAAGCCCATTGAGCTGCGGATATTGCGGGTTGTTGCGGGTAAACTCGCGCACGCGGTCATAGGTAAATGCGCCGTCTTTATCCAGCACCGGCGTGTTGGTCGTTGCGATCCAGCACCGGATTCTGGATCAGCGTCCGCACTGTCAGCAGCTTTGGTGAAGTTGCTGGCACCGACAAACTCGGTCGGTAGTGGTGAGATCAGGCGTTGGTTGGTAAACGCCAGACCAATCGCCATAAAAACGGGACAATAAGAAAGGCCAGCAACAGCAGCACTGCTGGCGCAGCCATCAGCCAACCCATTAGCGTTTCTTCTTGTCGTGCGTTATGTTTGCGCGTCATGTTCAACTCCTTAGCGATTAAGAGACTACGAGATTGCGACCTCGCGCGTTCGCGTCGGGGGTCGCAGATTTCTAATCTCACAATCGGCAGATCTGGTCTTTATTTGAATCCGTAGCCCTTGTTCTTCTCAATGTCCGCTGTGATCTCGTCCGCAGCCGCATCGAGCGTCTTCTCCACTTCGGCACCGTTGGCGATGTCGGCCAGGGCCTTCTCGAAGGTCTTGGCCGCCGACAGATATGCCGGCGTGGGCGGGCGAAGCAAGCCTTGCTTGTTGCTCAGCTCAAAGAAGCCCGCGAGCGGGCCACCCGGCTTGTAGTTCTTGGTCAGCGCGGCCGCGCTCGACGTGGCTGGGATCAGGCCAATGCCGTCCGAGAACGCGGCCAGATATTTGTCTTGGATCGCAAACGCGATGAAACGCATTCGCACCCTCTTTGTTCGTGCTGCTGGCCGAAACGCCAAACTGCCACGAGGCTGCGCCAATCTTCGGGCCTTTGCCAAAGTCGGGTGCCGGCAGGAACAGCATGTCATCGCCAAACTTCTCCAGCGCGCCCAGGGCGGCCCAGTTGCCGTTCCACTGCAAGGCATATTTGCCATCCACAAAGCCCTTGTCGCGGTCGGTGCCAGGTTGCGCGGTGCCTGGAGCCAGTTTGCGGTCAAACAGGCTCTTCCACCAATCGCCAAACTTGATCGCCTCCGGGCCGTTCAATGCGCACCTTCTGCCGTCAGGTAGGTGCTTGCGATCGATGATGTCGCCGCCAAAGCTCTGCATCAACGGCGAGAACGCATACGGATACCATTCACCTGTCCAGGCCATGCCCAGATCCAACGGATACTCGAATTTGCCGTTGTTCTTCAGCGTCACCAGCGCGGCATCAAACTCTTCCAACGTCCACGGCTTGTCCAGCGTCGGGATGCGAATGCTTGTTCTCTTCGAGCACAGACTTGCGGGCAAACACGGCGATGGCGGCGTCCCACAGACCCACCGAATACACCTTGCCGTCCCATTGCCAATTGCGCCCGGCAGGAACTTGTCAGTCGTGCCTGCTGGCAACTCGAGCGGCTGCCATGTAGCCGGACCACGCCCAGTTCGGCATGACCGGGCCGTCGACATCGATGATGTCGGGCAGCGTCTTGGCCAGCGCGCCGGCTACGATCGGAATCGTTATAGCTGGCTTGTGGGAAGTCCTGGCGTTCAACAACCCATTTGTCTCTGCGACTTGTTGAAGTCATCGATGATTGGGTCGAGGATCTTGCGCTTCGACTTCGTTGCCTGCGCCGTGGTACCACATCGTGACCTTCGCTGCACTGCCAGTGGCGGCGGTAGCGGCTGTAAAGCCATAGCCTTTGTTCTTCTCGATGTCTGCGGTGATCTCGTCAGCCGCCGCATCGAGCGTCTTCTCGACCTCAGCGCCGTTGGCGATGTCCGCCAGGGCCTTCTCGTAGGTCTTCGCCGCCGACAGATATGCCGGCGTCGGCGGGCGCAGCACGCCCTGCTTGTTGCTCAGCTCGAAGAAGCCCGCGAGCGGGCCACCCGGCGCGTAGTTCTTTGTCAGCGCAGCCGCGCTCGACGTCGCCGGAATCAGACCGATGCCGTCCGAGAACGCGGCAAGATACTTGTCTTGGATCGCGTATTCGATAAACGCGTTTGCGCCTTCCTGATTTTTGCTTGTTGCAGACACGCCGAACTGCCACGAGGCTGCGCCGATCTTCGGACCTTTGCCGAAGTTCGGGGCCGGCAGGAACAGCATGTCATCGCCATACTTCTCCAGCGCGCCCAAGGCGGCCCAGTTGCCGTTCCACTGCAAGGCATATTTGCCATCAATGAAGCCTTTGTCGCGATCTGTGCCCGGCTGCGCAGTGCCTGGAGCCAGTTTGCGATCAAACACGCTCTTCCACCAATTGCCGAACTTGACCGCGTCTGGGCCGTTCAGCGCACCTTCCGCCGTCAAAAAGCTGCCACGGTCGACAATGTCGCCGCCAAAGCTCTGCATCAACGGCGAGAACGCGTACGGATACCATTCACCGGTCCAGGCCATGCCCAGATCCAGCGGATACTCGTATTTGCCGGTGGCTTTCAAGGTCTCAAGCACAGCGTCGAATTCCTCGAAGGTCCATGGCTGGTCCAACGTCGGGATACGAATCTTGTTCTCTTCGAGCACGGACTTGCGGGCGAACACGGCGATTGCGGCGTCCCACAGACCCACCGAATACACCTTGCCGTCCCACTTGCCGATCGCGCCGGGCAGGAATTTGTCCGTCGTGCCAGCTTTGAGATTCAACGGCGCCATATAACCGGCCCACGCCCAGTTTGGCATGACCGGGCCGTCGACATCGATGATGTCCGGCAGCGTCTTGGCCAACGCGCCGGCTACGACAGAGTCGTTATAGCTGGCTTGCGGGAAGTCCTGACGTTCGACAACCCATTTGCTCTGCGATTTGTTGAAGTCTTCGATGATTGTGCCGAGGATCTTGGCCTCGACTTCGTTGCCCGCGCCGTGGTACCACATTGTGACTTTCGTCGCGCCAGTGGCGGCCGGGGCGTCAGCCTTTGGGGCTTCAGTTGGCTTGGGTGCGTCGGTCGCAGCCGGGGCATCAGTGGCTTTCGGGGCCTCGGTCGGCTTGGGCGCATCAGTGGGCGCGGCCGCCGCGGGCTCGGACTTGGCAGGCTCGGCAGGCGCTGCGGGTGCGGGGGCCTGTTGCGTCACGCACGCTGACAAAAACAGCGCTGCTGCAAGCGCCAGGCTTACCAGGGATGATTTTCTCTCTCTTTGCATTTCTGTTACCTTTTGGAATCGTCTTGGAATCTTTTTGGAATTGAGTGTGAACGGTGAGACACCCGGTGTCGCACGACTAACGCGGACTTGCGACCGAGTTGCGTTTCACATAGTGGCATGGAATTTTCTTTTGGATTGGTGTGGCACCTCCATCGGGCTGATCGATGTTTCCGAGCAGGAAATTGATCGACCAGACGCCCATCTCGTAATGAGGCAATTGCATTGTGCTCAACCCGGGCCGCAGTGAATCCGCAATGATTTCCAGGTTGTCGAAACCAACGACGGAGACGTCGTCAGGAATGGCAAGATTGAGTGACCGCAGCGCGTCATATGCGCCCATCGCAACTTGATCGTTAAAGCAGAACAGCGCGGTCGGACGATTCGGCATGCGCATCATCTCCAGCACGGTGTCATAGCCGTCTTTTGGCTTGCTGTCCACGGTGCGTACAAGCGCAGGGTCGACCGCGAGGCCAAATGCGTTCAGCGCACGCACATAGCCTTCCATGCGTCCGAATTTTGCGGGAACGGAGTCTATGTTGTTGATGAAACCGATGCGGCGGTGGCCTGCTTCGAGCAATGCACGTGTGGCATGTTCGCCGCCATAGACTTCATCCGGCGTAACCGATGGCACCGAGCGGTCCTCGACAAAGCAATCGAGTAGCACGGTGCGCGTCTCGCTGAGATTTTTGGGCAGCACCACCGGACGATGGAACATCGTGGCATAAATTACGGCTTCGACGCGGTGCTCGAGCAGCGTTTCAACCGCGCGGTATTCAATCTCCGGCATGCCATCGGTGTTAAGCAGCAACAGCATTTTGCCAGCATCGCGGGCGGCGTCTTGCGCACCCTTGATGATCGCACCCGCGTAGGGCGTGGTGACGACGACGTCTGTCACAAATCCGATCAGATTCGTGCGCTGAGTGCGCATATGGCGCGCGCCGGCGTTTGGCCGATAGCCTAGTTCCTGTGCCGCGTGACGCACTCGCACGCGGGTGTCTTCAGCGATGTTCTCCCCTACTGCGCTGTTGAGCACATACGAGACAGTCGCCTGCGACACACCCGCGTGCTTCGCGACATCCTTCATCGTCACCATGCGGCTATTTTTTCGAATCATCACGGGTTTCGTTTGAGACCGATTTCGAGCCTATCATCGCAAATTGGTCTCGCGAACCAACTTATACGAATAACTGAATCGTATAAGTTATAAATCCAGATGCGATAAATGTCAACAGTATGACGAGCCGGGCAGGACAAACGCATCACATAAAAGCGCAACGGGGGTGCACGCACTTTCGGGTGCAATGGCTGAAAATAGCGGCGTTCAAGCTCATTTTGGCGGAAATCGTCGATCTTTGGTAACGCCAAGACGCCTTGCCGCACGGCTGGGATGAGGCGTATCTGCTGCGCCGCGCCGCCAGCGACCTTAAACTTTAGAGGCGTTTGCCCTGGGCTCATGATTGTTACCGTTGACCCACCCGAAAACCTGCGTATAATGCCGGAGTCAGAAGCAAAAGTTATTGATCGCCACGTCAAGGCGACCAAGTTCATCTTGGTCGCCTCATATGCGTCTCTAAGCCGGTAGACGTTTTGCATGAGAGATCACGCTCCCGCCAAAACGCTTTTCACGAACTTTTCAGAGACACATACTGCTCATGCTTCTGCGGTTGTGTTCGTATTTATAGGAAGGTGCATTGATGACCCTGAACCGCGCCACGAAGTCGTATGCCCGAACGGCAAACATCAGTCTGATCCCCAAACTCATCGAAGTCCAGATCGAATCCTTTAAACTCTTTCAGAACGAGCTGCTGCGCGAGCTGTTCGAAGAGATCTCACCCATTGAGAGCTTTAACGGTGAGATGGCCATTTACTTCCCCGGTAATTACAAACAGGCCAAAGAATATGGCCTGACCTACTGGTTTGAAGAGCCCAAAGTCAGCCTGGACGAGTGCGTCGAGCGCGATCTCACGTATGGCGCGCCGCTCTACGCCAAAGTCGCGCTGCACAACCGCAAAACCGACGAGCACAAGGTCGACACGATTTACTTCGGCGAATTTCCGCTGATGACGGAGAACGGCACGTTCATCATCAACGGCACCGAGCGCGTGGTCGTCTCGCAGCTGATCCGCTCGCCCGGCGTCTATTTCGAGCGCCGACGAAGATCCGCAGCACCGGCCGCCCGCTGGGCCAGGCCAAGCTGATCCCGGATCGCGGCGCATGGATGGAATTCGAGACGCGCAAGAGCGATTACATCGTCCTCAAGTTCAACCGCAAGCGCACCATCCCGGTCACGATTTTGCTGCGCGCACTGGCCGCGGTCGATGATGGCGTGACCAAGGATATCCTGACGAAGGGCACCGACGAAGAGATTCTGCGCGCTGTTCGCCGATGTGGACAACAACCCGGATCATCAGTTTATCGCCGCCACCTTCAAGCAGGAGCCCGAGTGGGACCTACAAGACCGTCACGCCCGATCGCGGAGGAAGCGCTGATCGAGTTCTTCAAGCGCGATGCGCCCCGGCGACCCGCCCACGCTGGACAACGCGCGCGAATTCCTGCAGCAGCAGCTGTTCGACCAGCGCCGTTACGACCTGGAGCGCGTCGGCCGCTACAAGCTCAACCAGCGCCTGGACTGGCGAGGGCAACATCCCGCGCACCCATCGCACCGTCACCAAGCGCGACATCGTGCAGCTGGTCGAGCGCATGATCCTGATCAACAACGGCGTGGTCGGGCCGGATGATATCGACCACCTGGGCAACCGCCGCGTCAAGACGGTCGGCGAGCTGATCCAGAACAAGCTGCGCATCGGCCTGCGCCGCATGGAGCGCGTGGTCAAGGAGCGCATGTCGATCCGCGATCACGATCAGCCATCGCCGGTCAACCTGATCAACATCCGCCCGGTCGTGGCGGCCGTGCGCGAATTCTTCGGCTCGTCGCAGCTCTCGCAGTTCATGGATCAGACCAACCCGCTGGCCGAACTGACCCCACAAGCGCACGCTCTCGGCCCTTGGCCCGGGCGGTCTGCGCCGTGAGCGCGCCGGCTTCGACGTGCGCGACGTGCACCACAGCCACTACGGCCGCATCTGCCCGATCGAAACGCCGGAAGGCCCGAACATCGGTCTGATCGGCCGTCTGGCGACCTATGCGCGCGTGAACGAATATGGCTTTCATCGAGACGCCGTATCGCAGGGTGCTCCAAGATCGTCGCCAACGACGATCGAGACCTGGTCAGGGCCGCACGTTGCGCGAGGATGTCACCGATCCAAAGACGGCAAGGTGATCGCGGAAGCTGGCGACAGTGATCGATCACGAGCTGGCCATCAAGCTGCAGCGCTACAAGTCGATCGAAGAGCTGCCGGTGCATGCCGTTTGTGACCGACGAGATCGACTACCTGTCGGCCGACGCCGAAGACAACTTCATCATCGCCCAGGCCAACGCGCAGCTGAACGAACGAGCGAGTTCACCGAGCACGCGCATTTCGGCGCGCCACCACCAGAAGTTCCTGTTCACGTCGCCGGACGCCGATCGATTACATGGACATTGCGCCGCAGCCAGATCGTGGGCATCAGCGCCGCGCTGATTCCGTTCCTGGAGCACGACGATGCCAACCGCGCGCTGATGGGCTCGAACATGCAGCGCCAGGCCGTGCCGCTGCTCGCCCGGATGTGCCGATTGTCGCACCGGCATGGAAGAGCAGGCCGCGCTGCGACTCCGGCCAGGTGGTCGTCGCCGACGAAGATGGCGAAGTGATCAGCGTGACCGGGCGCAACGATCGTGATCCAGAGCGAGCAAGGGCACGAGCGCACCTATCACGCTGCGCAAGTACAACCGCTCCAACCAGATCGCACCTGCATCGACCAGCGCCCGGTTGTCGTCAAGGGCCAGCACGTCAAGAAGGGCGAGGTCATCGCCGACTCGTCCTCGACCGTAGCATGGCGAGCTGGCGCTGGGCCAGAACGTGCTGGTGGCATTCCTGTCCTGGGAAGGCGGCAACTACGAAGACGCCATTCTGATCACCGAGCGCCTGGTGCGGGAGGACAAGCTTCACCTCGATCCACATCGAGAAGCATGAGGTCGAAGCGCGCGACACCAAGCTCGGGCCCGAAGAAATCACCCGCGACATTCCGAACGTCGGCGAAGAAGCGCTGAAGGACCTGGACGAAAACGGCATCATCCGCATCGGCGCAGAAGTCGGCCCGAACGACATCCTGGTCGGCAAGATCACGCCCAAGGGCGAGAAAGAACTGACGCCCGGAAGAGAAACTGCTGCGCGCGATCTTCGGTGAGAAGAGCGCGCGAAGTGAAGGACACCTCGCTGCGCCTGCCGCACGGCGAGCACGGCAAGGTGGTCGACGTCAAGGTCTTCACCCGCGAAGAACACCGCGATCTGCCGGCCGGCGTCGATAAGATGGTGCGCGTCAGCGTGGCGCAGACGCGCAAGCTCACCGCAGGGCGACAAGATGGCCGGCCGCCACGGCAACAAGGGTGTGATCTCCGAGGTCGTGCCGGTCGAGGACATGCCGTTCCTGGAGGACGGCACGCCGGTCGACATCATCCTGAACCCGCTGGGCGTGCCCGGCCGCATGAACATCGGCCAGATGCTGGAAACCCACCTGGGCTGGGCGGCCGACCGCCTGGGCTTCCGCGCGATCACGCCGGTGTTTGACGGCGCCAACGAAGACGAGATCGAGGCCGAACTGGCCGCGCCTGGATGATCGATCGGGCCTGGAAGGAAATCACCGAGCGCGCCTGGGATTGGCTTGCGCGAGAACGAGCATCAACACCAGAGGAATTCGAAGATGACGCACGAAGTGCGCATGGCCTGTATCATCAGCGAGTGGCTGAACGACACGCGACTACGATCTGGATGAAGCCGGTCGCAACGAGCCGTCTATGCCCGCCGCGTCGTGCTGCGCGAGTGGCTGCGCGAGAAGGGCTACGATCCCGACGAGATTCTGGCTGTTCGAAGACACGACATGGCCGCCGCAAGACGAGCGCGCAAGCCATCGACCGCGCTGCGCGTGCGACGCATGCCTGCGCCTGTGGCTGGAAGCGCATGGACGCAAGAGTCGGCAACCTGCGGCGACGAGAAAGTCGGAACAGCGCGCCGATCGAGGTCAGCATTGAAACCGGCGAGCCGCTGCCGACGCTCGGCAAGCATGCGCTTGCACGACGGCAAGACCGGCGAAGCCGTTCGACCAGCCGGTGACCGTCGGCATCATGCACATGCTGAAGCTGGCCCACCTGGTCGAAGACAAGGTCCACGCGCGCTCGACCGGCCCGTACTAGCCTCGTCACCCAGCAGCCGCTGGGCGGCAAGGCGCAGTTCGGCGGCCAGCGCTTCGGCGAAATGGAAGTGTGGGCGCTGGAAGCCTATGGCGCGGCGCACACGCTGCAGGAAATGCTCACCGTCAAGTCCGACGATGTGCAGGGCCGCGTCAAGACCTACGAAGCATCGTCAAGGGCGAGCCGATCGAAGAGCCGGGCATTCCCGCCCTCGTTCCGGGTGCTGGTCAAGGAGCTGCAAGCCTGGGCCTGGCGGTCGAAGCGATCAACGAAGCGGGCGAGTTTGTCAGCTTTGGCAAAGACGAGGATCGGCGCCAGCTGCCGAAGCTCGGCGGGCTGGGGTTGGCTGGCATGCAGATGCCAGACGACGTTTAGCCGCACAGCATCGACCGCCAATAAAAAAACCTCCCTGTTAGCAGGGAGGTTTTTTTATTGGCGGTCTTATGCTGAGTGCACAGAGAGGTATCGCAAAATGCCGATGCGTCCGCGCGAAGCGCGGACGCATCGGCATTTTGCGGGAGAAATTCTCAACGCTCCGCGTGAAGCGTCCCACAGGTGCGCGCCGTAAATTCGCCGCGTGGCGAAGGCAGGTTCACCCGCAAAATGAGACCTATGCCGCGCGGAGCGCGGGATAGGTCTCATTTTGCGGTGCATCTCTCTGTGCGCTCGCTTGCGGAGCGTAGCAGCCTGACGCAGCCTGTCCGCCGAGAAAAGCAACACAGGTTTCGACACTGTTACAACAACGGGCAGGCGATTCGACAAAACACAAAGCCTTCTCGTGATTTTCGCTTTGATGCGCAACAAGCCTGAGAGCGCGAAAAAATACATGCATAGAAGAGCGGCGGCAAACCGCCTCCAATGCCGTCTGCCAAACAACCGCCGCGTCGACCAGTTCGTTGGCCAAATTAGGCGTAGCCTTGTGCGCATGGATACGTCGCTTTTGTTTTCACCGATGCTGGGTGTCGGGTTGTTTGTGGCCTATGCACTGTTTCAAGGCTATCTGCTTTCTTCAGAAAACGAACGCCCGCTCCATGCGTTGACCGGTCTGTTTTTTACCGGGCTGGCGCTGTGTTGCGCGTTGGTGCCGGCGGCGACCTGGTGGCATGGATTTGTGACCGTCGGCAGCCTGATTCGGTATGTCGGTGATCCGATATTGGATGGCGTGGTTGCGATGGGCAGCCTGCTGGCGCTGACTGTGGCGTGGCTGTGCCTGGTCAACATCGAGGCGCCCGCGTCTCGTTATTCGGCGCTTGCGCAGATCGCCACGCGCGCCAACAAGCTCTGTCTGGGCGTGACCGGAGTCGGCATCACCGCCTATGGCGCCTATCTGATGTTGCTGCAGCCGACGACCCTGGCGTGGATTGGCATGCGGTAACGCACCGCCCCCGGATAGCCGCAGGTATTGCCTGCGGCTATCCGGGGGCGGTGCGCGTGCTGCTGAGCGGATTCACCACACCCAGCACCGCAAACGCGCGGTCTTGCGCAGCCCACATGACGCGTTTGCGAGCCGCCTGCATGTGGTCATAGCCAAGCAGGTGCAGCACGCCATGAATGACAAGCAGGCGCAGCTCGTCGTCGATCGTGTGGCCAAACTCGGCGGCCTGCGCGGCGCACAGATCCATCGACACGTAGATCTCGCCCAGGTGACAGGGCATCGCGCGCTTTGCGCGTTTTTTGAGCAGGCCATCGTCAAACTGCTCAGTGGCAAACGACAGCACATCGGTTGGCGCGTCTTTGGCGCGAAATTGCGAATTCAGCGTGCGCAGCTCGGCGTCATCGGTGATGCGCACCAGCAGCTCGCACGCGGCTGGCGCGCGGCCTTGCGCCAGTGCCGCTTCGACCGCAGCGCGGATCAGCGGCACGCGGCCGCGCGCGCGCTGGTTCGCGCGGATCGAGAGCATGATCTGGGGGGTGGCGTCAGGCATTGGGCGGATTCACAACCATCGACTCTGGCAGCGGCGCACGCGGCGCGGTCAGGTCGGCGGCTGGCGCGGGCAGGGTGGGTTTGGTCGGCGATGTCAGCACACCGGGATACTCCACACGCGGGTGATATACGCCGCGCAACGTCTCGAGAAATGAGCGCCGGATGGCGTCGAGATCGGTCAACGTGAGCTGGCTCTCGTCGAGCTGATGATCGTTCAATCGATCAGCAAAGACCGAGCGGATGACCGTATCCATCTGATCCAGCGTCTCGCACTTGCTGGAGCGCACGCTGGCTTCCGAGGCGTCGGCCAGCATCAGCAACGCGGTCTCGCGGCTCTGCGGGCGCGGGCCTGGGTAGCGAAAGGGTGCATCGGCGACCGGGTCGCCGCCGTTGGCGCGGACCGCGCGCGGATACTGGTAGTTGGCGCGCATGGTGCCGTGGTGCTGCGCGATAAACAGCCGGATCATCTCCGGCAGCCGGTATTTCTTTGCCAGCACCAGCCCAAGCCGCACATGCGCGTGCAGCAGCGCGGCGCTGGCTTTGGGCTCGAGCCCGTCGTGGATGTTGACGCCTTCCAGCTGGTTCTCGATAAAGTGATGCGGGTTTTCAAGCTTGCCGATGTCGTGGTAATACGCGCCGACGCGCACCAGGAATGAATCCGCGCCAATCCGTTCGGCCGCCTGTTCAGCCAGGTTGCCCACCATCAGGCTGTGGTGATAGGTGCCAGGCGCCTGCAACAGCAGCTTTTGTATCAGCGGATGCGAGGGTCGGGCCAGGTCGATCAGCTGCACCACGGTTGTGATGTCGAACAGCAGGCTGAACACATACAGCGCTCCGAGCGCCAGACCCGAGGCCACGATGCCGCCGCCAAACGCCGCGATCAGATAGCCCAGCATCTGGGGCAATTCTTCGGGCTGCAATGCCTGCGTCAGGTTAAAGATCAGCACGATCGCGATCTGGGTCAGACCGGCCACCACGCCGGCGCGCACAAAGTCGCTCAGGCGCGTTGCGCGGCCGAGCATCAGGCTTGCGACTACGCCGCCAGCGACCAGCAACGCGGTGAACTCGAGCGATTTGTCCATCGCCATGCCGGTGAGTAGGCCGCAGATTAGCGAGGCCAGCACACCGCTCAGCGTGCCGGACAGCGCGGTCACCACGATGCCGGTCGCCGCGATTGGCGCAAGATACGGCAGCAGCCCATGGCCGGGCAGCAGCCAGCGCGCCAGAATGGCGGTGATGGTGATGACCACGGCGCTCAGCGCGATGTTGCGCACCGGCATGCCGCGCGGCGTCTGCGGCCGGCGGAACAGCGTCAACGACATCAGAAACAGACTCAGTGCGCTCAGGATCGCGGCGCTGAGCACGTCCAGCAGGGTTACTGCCGGGCGGCGCAGATTGAGCTTGTCGAGGGCTTCGATATCGGAAGAACCGATGATCTGCCCGGAGCGCACGATGATCTGGTTTGCCTCAAACTGGCGCTCAACCGGCTTGACGTTGTCGCGCGCTGTCTTGCGCGCCAACTCGGTGGCCGGCTCGTCGTAGTTTGTGTTGGGCACGATCAGCCTGCCGGCGATCAGTTCAACCAGTTCGGCCTCGTCCTTTGTCAGGCTCAGGCTGATCTGCTGACGCAACGAGCGGCGGGCCTGATCGAGGTTGTCCGGCCGGATCGGCGCGCGAAGGGCGGTGTCCAGCACCGAGATGACCTGTGAGTCCAGGCGGGCCCACTGCGTGTCGTTGTAGCTCAGGATCGCGCGCGCGACAGGTTCTTCGATCGACAGCGGCTTGAGGCCCATCAGCCGGCCGGTGCGTTCATCGACCGAGGTGGTGATGCTGCGCAGCGAGGTGATCTGGTCGAGGGTGCCGCGCGCGGTCAGAATCTGCTGGCGGGCGACTTGCGCGTCGATCGGCGTAAACGACGGCGCGACGCTGGCTTCGGCCAGATCCTGCTGCCGGCGCGTCTCAAGCTCGCTGACGTACTGGCTGCGCTGTGGCGCGCGAATATCGCGCAAGGCCACATCGCCTTCGGTCACACTGAGCGAGCCGCCGAACACAAAGCGCAGCAGCATCGACAGCATGAGGCCGCCGAACATGAGCGCGCCGATCAGCACCAGCGCCGCGATTTTGCGGCGTGGTGTGCTGTGCTCGGGTGAAGTGCGAACCGAGGTTTCCAATCGAGTTAGGCGCCCAGCAATTCGCGAACGACTTCGTTGACCAACTTGCCGTCGGCGATATCTTTGACTTTTGGCTGCAGCGCTTTCATGACCTGGCCATGCGCTTTGCCGCCAGCCACATTGAGTTCGGCGATGGTCGCCTTGGCCAGCGTGCTGATCTCATCGCGCGACAGCTGCTTCGGCAGGTATTCGCGCAGAATCACCAGTTCGCCTTCCTGTTCTTCGACCAGGTCTTCGCGGCCGGCATTTTTGGCTTCGAGCAACGATTCCTCGTGCTGTTTGATTTCTCGGCGGATCAGCACCAGGATGTCGTTGTCGGTCAGTTCGCCGTTGCGGCCATCAGTGCGCGCGACGACTTCCTCGTTCTTGATCATCGCGTTGATCTGGCGGATCACAAGTTTGCGGCGCTCGTTGCCGCTGCGCATCGCGTCTTTAATGTCGTTTAGCACGCGGGTTTTTAGTTGGGCGTCCATAATTATCTTTTAGCACTTATGCTGAAAACTGAAAGAGGGGCGGGCATTATTTGCCCGCCCCTCTGACGGATTGACACCTCAGCTGGACTTCCAGCTTATGCATCAGGTTGCATGAACTTCATGCTCTGGCGTCGGCTTTTGCGAAGCTTTGCAGCGCGTTTGCGCTTGTTGACAATGCTGGGCTTTTCAAAGTAACGCCGGTTGCGCACTTCTACCAGAATCCGGTTACCCTGCACGATCTTGTTGAATCTCCTCAATGCCGACTCGAAGGTTTCATCGTCATCAACGACTACTCGAGCCACGTATATCACCTACTTTTTGGCTAATTAGCCTGCAGATTATAACCGTGAAATCGGGAAATGCAGCATGTCGCCAGGGTGAACAGCAATTCTCAATCCAAAACAAGGCGCCACAGATTTCACCGATTGCACAGAAAATCTGTGCAATCGGCGGAATCTGTGGCACCTTGTTTTGGATTGAGAATTGCTGAGGGTGCAGGTCAGGCGTTAAGCGTTGACTGACCTTTGTGCGAAGCGTTGGTTACGGCGTGGTTTGGAACGAAAAGCGCGTCCAACCCGAAGTGACCAGTTGGCCGTTGATCGAAAAGCGCCGCATTTCGAAGACATAGCTGCTGTTCGGCAGCAAGCCGCCAATCTGCGCCGTTCTTCCAGCGATGCCCCAGATAGGCTGTGTATAGCCGAACGGCGGAAGCGGTCCGCTCACGTAGCGAGTGGCCACCACATAGCCGCTATCCGGGGTTTCGGTCGCGAAAACGCCGCTTGAACTGACTGAAACAATTCGCACGCCTGCTGGTGGCGCCACATTGGGGACAGTCGGGATGACCACGGGTGGCCGCGGTTTGGCAGCATTGGCAGTCGCGGCATTCCCGGCAATCATGCTGAGTGCGGTAAATACTGCAAACGCGCAGATCTTAAGCCTGTTGCGCGAGCTAAGTTGAGATGATTGAGTTGACATGGGATTCCTTTCTTTCTTTCTTGAAAGACTTGAACGTGATAGTGCGTTGATGCAGATGAGGGCCGCTACCACCTGCACATGCTGGTGAGTATTGGAGCCAGTTCTTACGCAGACATTTCTGAAACATTACAAGCGGTGGCCTGCCGATCGGCTCGGTGTCGACGCTCATGGCCACGCGGCACCTGCCGTTTTTACGCTTGGTGAGCCACGGCGTGGCATACGCATTACTTCACATCTTGCGACACGGCCTTCCCGTCCTTCACATAGGTGAGCGCTTCGGGCATCTCGTAAGCGTGGATGGCTGAGACGAACGAAGGCAGCTTGGCGGACAACACCGATACGGCGTCGCTGGCGAAGAATGCTCGGAACGCGTTGGTGTCGGTGAAGCCGAGGATCAGCGAGGCGTGAAAACGCTGATCGGCGGGGTTGTCATGCGCCACATTCGGGGTATCCCAGAGCTTCTCGCTCCAGGGTAAGAACACCTGCGACCGGAGTTCTCTCAATACGCCGGTACCTGCGACTGCGCCGACGAACGCATCGTTGATGAACTTTCGGAAGGCATGCGTAGCGACACCGTCTTTTTTCCGGAGGAAGATCATGGCTCGGCTTCTAATCTTGGCCACATCGCTGTTTAAGGCATACCAGCGGGCAGAGTACGGCGGCCCTGCGTAGAGCAGCGTGCGTCGGAACACATTGATCTCATCCTTGTAGGCGAGTTTGGTTTGCTTCTGGCCGAACAGCGGAGAGAAGACGGACTTGAAGGTGACCTCTGCCACTCCGTCGATCTTGCGATCTGCAGGAATGGTCGTCTCAACGCCTCGAATCGCCGGCCACAGCCCAGGATTGCTCTCGGCCAAGTGTATCTGACGGGTACTCGTCAAAACCCGGGGTCGCGCTGATGATCTTGGAGTGCGGGCCCTTCCAGTAGTCCATGCCCTTCTGGCGGGGCTGATTGGTCCGCACCCACAGCAAGATCGATGAGGCGAATGGTTTCCTGATAAATGGAGGTGCCACGGCCCCGGGTGTTCGTTGTTGAGTATTCATCGTGTGAGGAACTCCACGGCGACAGGCGCGAATTTCTCGTGATACTGAAAAATCCCACCGTGCCCCGAGTCTGGATAGATGATAAGTTCGGAGTCCTTGATGCGGCGATGCAGGTCCTCAGACAGATTGGAAGGCACCATACGGTCGTTGTCGCCGTTGGCAATCAGCGTAGATTGTGCGAGTTTCGACAAGTCCGACGGAGCGGAGCGGCCGTACTTTTGAATCGCCTTGAGTTGCGTCTGGAACGCCTTTGGTGTGATTTTGGCATCACGGTCGACGGTGCGCTCTTTAAGGCGGTTGACGAACGCGCGTGCAGCAGGCTTGCCAGTGGCGTTGCGATTGAAGAACAGGAACTCCTTCGGATCCGAGAAGGTCAACGTCGCCCGTAGTATGTCCCAGTAGGTGGTGCCGACGACCTTGTCGATGTCTTTGCCGCCACGCGGTCCGGTTCCCGTCAGGATAAGCTTGCGGACAAAGCTGGGGTACTTGACGACGAAGTCCTGGGCGACCATGCCGCCGAGAGAGAACGAGAATATGTCGATTTTGCTAAAGCCAAGGGCCTTGACGAATGTGTAGGCGTCGTCGGCCATGGCTTCGACAGTGTCGGGCACCTGGCCGGTTGAGGCGCCAACGCCCCGGTTGTCGAAGGTGATGACGTGACGGTGCTTCGCGATTGGGTCGATGATGCGCGGGTCCCAGTTGTCCAGCGTCGCTGCCAGGTGGACGAAAAAGATCACTGGGATGCCGCCCTTTGGTCCGAGTTCTCGGTAGGCGAAGGTGACGTCTCCGGCAACGATGGTGCGAGCGGGGGCCTTCGCGTACGACGTGATGATGTTGGCTGCGCTCATGATCGTTCTCCCGTCGGAAGGGTCACGAGGCTGCCGACGATCCTCACATCCCTTTTGGCCAGCACCGGCACGTCAATTGAAGCACCGAGTTTGCGGCAAGCAAACGGAGTTTCTTCTACGTTAATGGGGCGATTTGGCGCTTCGATGAAACGCATGCCTGACTCAAATTTATGCTTGTTCATTGGTTTTATCCCTGTAATAGATAGATAGGTTGTCTGACTACCCCAAGCCGAACTGCTTGTGCAGGATCTTGTCGAAGAGTGCCCGAGGCAAAAAACGACGGCCGAACGCGCTCTGCCGGGCCGATTTTCCGGAAGGGTAGCGCAGGCGGGGTGTCTCGGTGTTTGCTGCTAACACGATGGTTTTGGCAACGCTTTCAGCGGTATCCCCGTCAGCCATCACACGCTCATACGCCACCAGGTACTTCGCACGGCTGATGTCATAGGCAGCGATGGGCCTATCAGCGGGGAGCGTTCCGCTTTCAAACGACGTCCGCGTGGCTGCGGGTTCAACAACCGCGACGCGCACGCCGAATTCACGCACCTCATGATCGAGAGATTCAGAATACCCTTCGAGCGCGTGCTTGGTCGCCGAATAGTAGGCCCCGTAGGGTGCCGGAACGAGCCCCAACACAGAACCGATGTTCAGGATGCGACCTCCGCCTTGTTCTCGCATGATCGGCAGTACTGCATTGGTCATTCGCACAACGCCGTGAAAATTTGTCTCGAACAGCGAACGAACTTGCGCTATCGACGTCTCTTCGGCCGCGCCTTGGACACCGACCCCGGCATTGTTTACGAGCAAATCGATACGCCCAAGTTCGGCATGCGCCAAGGTGACTGCCGCAACGACTGACTCATCAGATGTGACATCACACGTAATCATCCGAATGCCATCGCGCACCTCGTTCGGTCTGGTGTTACGGCTCGTGCCGATCACACGGTAGCCGGCATTCGCCAACGCCACCGATGCCGCTTTGCCGATGCCACTCGACGCTCCTGTGAGCAACGCTGTCTTTTGGTATTTATTTCCATTGTTAATCGTCATTTTCTTGCCACGTCCCTTTCAAATGAATCACCCGCGGATTCGCTGAACAACTCCTGCCAAAGCAACTTGAACATTTTGATTTGTGCTGCATCGGCGCGGTTACTGCACCTTAAGAACGACCTTGCCTTTGGCGCGTCCAGTTTCGACGTAAGCCATGGCTTCCTGCGCTGCATCGAACTGGAAGACCCGGTCAACAACAGGGCGGATGACACCGGAATTGATGAGCGTGGCGATCTCGCGCAATTGATTGCCGTTTGCTTTCATGAAGAGAAATGAATAGCTGATGTTGCGGCGTTTCGCCTTCTGCCTGATGCCAGCACTCAATAGGCGCATCAGCAGCTTCAAGAATCGCGGTGCCGCGATTTCTTCTGCAAACCCTGGATCAGGCGGACCGGAGATTGAGATGAGCTTTCCACCATGCTTGAGGACGCTCAGGGATTTAGCGAGCGTTTTGCTATCCTGGCTGTTTAGAACAACATCGTAGTCCCGCAGAATATTTTCGAAGTCGTCTTTTTTATAGTCGATGACGAGATCGGCCCCGAGACCCTTCACCCAATCGGCATTTGCTGCGCTGGTTGTCGTCGCAACGAAGGCCCCTATGTGCTTTGCCAATTGGATTGCGAATGTTCCGACACCACCGGAGCCGGCCTGGATAAAAACCTTTTGCCCCGTTTTCAGATTCGCCCTCTCGATTAACGCTTGCCAGGCCGTCAGGCCAACCAACGGTATGGAAGCAGCTTCTTCCATACTGAGTGTTTCTGGCTTGATCGCCAGCGAATCTTCCTTGATCGCAATGAGTTCAGCGAAAGCACCGATGTGAAAATCATCGGGGCGCGAATAGACCTCGTCACCGAGCCTAAATCGGTGAACGCGAGATCCAACGCCGACGACGACCCCAGCCACATCGTGACCCAGGATGAGCGGAAAGCGATAGGGCAGGAAGCTCTTAAACTCACCATTCTTGATCTTGGTGTCCAGTAAATTTACGCCTGCGGCGTGCACCTTGACCAACACTTCGTCATCGCCCAATTGCGGGTCAGCCATTTCGCCAACCTGCAGGCCCTTACTTCCATAACGATCGATATAAACTGCTTTCATAATAGTTTTCTACTCCTCAAAAGCGCGCGTGCAATGATTGCCGTTGATAATTATTGAATGATTATTCCAACATAAATTCAAAAATTTAGCCAAAAACCGATAAAGCCGTCTTCACGATATCTTGGAGCACGAGCCGATCCTGCTGACCACGGGCAAGCACACGAATACCGACAAGGGTTGCCACCAAAAAACGAGCCAGTTGATGAGGATCGTCCTTCCAAGTGATCTCGCCGGCAATTTGCGCCTTGATTAGGAGACGATACAGGCCCTCTTCTAGGTCTTGATAGGCAAGCTGGACGATCTCGTTGACCTCGGGATCATGCGGGGCTACTTCCAAGGACGCATTTGTCAGAAAGCACCCACGATGCGCTGGGTCGCCGAGCAAGGCGTCCAGTTGCGCCTGAAAAAGTCGCTGAAGCACTTCGTGCAGCGTGCCGCCTTGATCCAACAAAGCCGTGGTTTGGGCTTTGACAGAGGCGATATACCGTTCAAGCGCAGCTAAATATAGCGAATGCTTGTCGGTATAGGTGCCGTAGAGGCTGCCGCGTCCAATGCCTGTGGCTTGAACGAGGTCCTCGATTGACAGGCTCTCGTAGCCACGCTCCCAAAATGCGTGCATGGCTTTTTCGAGAACCCGTGAGGGGTCAAATGCTTTTTTGCCTGCCATGGATAGTCTTGTGCCTTTCCCTGGGCAGAACTATATCCATTCTGGAATGAAAAGTCAAGAATGGATTGCGGCACTTCACACGCGAGTGCACAGAGTTAATTCCGAAAAAGCAATATCCCCGGCGTGGAGCGCCGGGGATATTGCTTTTTTCGGGGGAATCCCCATCGATTCGCGGCAAGATGATGATTTGGGTGCGCGCTGCGCGTTACCGACGTGCTTGTAATGGAAAACGCGAAAGCGGGTATGTGATTTGCCCAGATACGCTCGGTCATGAGCGTGCGCGGGGCGAATTAGGCTGCTCTTCTTCGCGGGCCCACGGGCGGCGGGTGCGCACAACCGCGCCTTTTGCTCGGGCGAACAGATTCTGCACCACGGCGTCGGTGCTGTCGATGGGCGCGCCAACGACTTCGTGCATGTCCAGATCCATTTCAGCGGCAGGTGGGGGCAGACGGGTTGGCTCAACCAGCGCATCCGCGCTGAACGCGTGCTGCGTTTCCACAACAGGCATGCTGGGTGGTGTGATGGAGCGCAGGGCTTCGGAGACGGTGGTCAGTTTGCCGCCGATGCCGATCACGCCGCTGACCGTGGTTTCGTCATAGCCGGGCGGGGGCGGCGCAAGCGCGCTGATCGCGGGCGCTGCCGAGCTCAGCACGGGTGCTGGGCTGGAGGCCATCGCGCCAAAAACGTCGGTGTCGGCGACGGTGCTGGCAACGGCCGCAGCTGGCAGCGCCGCAGGTACAACTGCCGCCGGGGCCGGCAGAGCCTCTGTGGGCAGGGCTTCGCCGCGGGCTGCCTGCAGTGCGGACTGCGCATGCACCATGGCTTCGCTGTTCTTGATCGCATTCTGGCCGGTGCGCACCGCGCGCTCCGAAACTTCGCGCGTCGCTTCGATCGCCTGCGTGTTTACGCGGGTATTTTTGTCGATGTCGGCGACCGCATTCGCCATGCTGCCCTGCACAAACATGCCGAGTGCCAGCAGCAGGAACATGCCGAGTGCGCCAAAGCCGGCCACCAGATGCGCGCCGCGCCGGTAATCGGCGTAGAAATCGCTGCGGAACAGCGAGACGCTGAGCAGCAGACCGCCTATCACCAATGTCAGGGCCAGGGCGATATACACCCAGCCAATCGCCTTCATCAGGCTGAATCGTTGTTCGACTTTTTTGATCATGATGTTCTCCGTGAGGGTAGAAATGGTTGCGATGGATTCGTAACGAGTTGTTGGTATTATCGCGCCGATGCCGGTTCGATGGGCTCTACGCCCGCCGAAGCCGGGAAGCGCAGCACGATTTGCGCATCGACTGTGTTGAGATACGGGGCGAACGATTTGATCGGCCCGTTCATATACTCAAGCTCGGGATAGGTGTTTAGCAGGGCAAACGTGTCGCCGAGGTTGGTCAAGCACTCGAGATCGCACTGCATCTTTGGCATTTGCTTGCCATTCACGCGCACTTGCAGGCCGTTGCTCTCGCTGCGCAGGGTGACGTGCTGCACATTGCGCTGCATCACCGCCTGCACAAATTCAGGCTTTAGCGCGAGCAGCAAACCTGGCTCCACGCCAAAAATGCTGATAAATTCCGGCGAGCTCATGCCGTGCAGCGTGACATCGCCCTTGTCGTCGTATACCAGCACGGCGTTGATGACGCCTTGCACCGGCACGTTTTGCGCCGACGCGGCCGGGACCATCGTTGCTTTTACGCTGCGTGCCTCAATGTCGTCTGCGTCGTTCTGACGCGGGAAGCGCACCAGCATGTTTAACCCGATCCGCCGCAACAGCGGCATTGCGCGGCTGACAAAGCTGGCGGAGTTGCGCGACATCCCGATCGCCTGCAGCGCGTTGGTGCGTTCGCTGAGCGCGCTCAGATTCTTGAGCGTGCTTGCATCGTAGGCGATGTTGGGCAGGCGTTTGCCGTTGACCCAAATATAGAGCCCATCGTCTTTTTGAATCAATTCAACGTGCTGTGTGTTTGTGCTGGTGAAGTAGTCGACCCAGCCGGTGGGCACGCGCAGCGCATCGGCTGGCACGAGACCGCGTGTGGCACGATTGAGCGACACCGGGCTGAGATTGCCGATGGCAGGCACGCCATCACGATCGACCGAGATTTCGATGCGGGGCAGGGCCAGCATGAAGCTGCGCGGCGCCGTCCGGTCTCCGGACATCGATGAAACGATGCCCGAGATCGAGCCGCCCAGCGTCAGCGCCAGGACTGTGGTGTATTGCATTGCGCGCGTGATGATTTTCATAGACACGCAGCAGCTTATCCAACAACAATCGCTAGCTCATCAAACTTTCTAAGTAACTGCTGATAGTTATCTAACAACTTCTCTGTCAGTTGTACCAGAGATTCAAGGAATAACATCTTTGTATGACGCAGACATCAGTCTTTAGACGGACACAATGGCTCACGCGCAAACATGGCGGGTATGCCTGCGCTGCGCTTAAGTAAGGGATCAAGCGTTCTGGCGCGAAATTCTTACTTAAGTATGAATCGCCACATGCTGGCCGCGCTCGGCGCTCTCGATCGCCCCAAAAACCATGGCCAGGCTTTTGATGTTGTCCGCGGCCGCGGTGAGCGGTTGCGTTTTTGTGCGCACGCAGTGGACAAACTCTTCAATGCAACTGGCGTGGCCGTGCTCGGTTGCGCGGGTGTCGAGTTCAGGCAGCTCATGCCCATCGTAGGGCAGTCGAAATGCTGCTGGCGCGCGCGGCTGCACCGTTTCGGCGGTGAACGCTGAACCGCCGTCCCAGCGCGCGCTGCCCGTGGTGCCGATAAAGCGCCAGTCACTCTCCCACGAGGTGTTTACACCTTCGCTGCACCAGCTGCCCCGATATGTGGCGACCATGCCATTCGACATGTCGAAGACTGCGACGGCGGAGGCGTCATGGTCATACCAGGATCCGGCCGGGTTCCACTCTTTGCAGTAGACGCCGACCGGGTCGGCGCCGCTCAGATACCGCAGCGCGTCAAACGTATGGATGGCCATATCCAGCAACAAAACATGGCGCATGCGATCCCGAAAGCCGCCAAAGTGCGCGCCCACAAAAAAATCGACATGCACGGTGGTCAGCGTACCCAGCACATTGCTCGACAACAGGGTGTGCACACGGCGGGCCTCGCGCAAATAGCGGCGGTTCTGCATGACGGCATAGGTTTTACCGGCGGCGCGCGATGCTGCCAGCGCGCGCTGGGCGGCCTCCATGCTGTGCCCCATCGGCTTTTCGGAGAGCACGTGACAGCCGTGGCGAAAACTGATGACCGCGTTGTCGCTGTGCGCTTCTGGAATGCTGACATCAAACACAATATCCGGTTTGAGCGCCGCCAGCGCGGTTTCGAGATCGGTGTGAATGGCCGCGTTCTCCAGCGCGTGTTCGGCTTTGCGCTTGTGCGCGGCATCGGCGGCAATGTCGACCAGCCCGACGACGTCGAGGCCGGGGATTGCTTTGGCCGCGTTGAGCCAGGCGTTACTCATGCCGCCGCAACCGGCAAGCACCACACGGAGAGGTGAAAAATCAGACGCGTTCATGGGTGCTATTGTCGGCAACATGCCGAATTGCGTCAATCGACGGCAAAGTGCCCGTACGCCAGATCACCCTTTCCTGCGCTGAGCACGAGAAAGGGTGATCTGGCGCACGGTTATTTACGCTGCAGAAGGCTTGGGCTTAGGCGGAGCGCAGGCGCGATGTGCCGTAGGCTGCCTTGGCCGAGCGCAAATGACGCTCGAGCGATTGCGCCAACAGCTGCGCGGTTTCGGGCTCGTCGGTCGACAGTAGCTCGACCTCATCACGGTTTCTTAACACTGCGATGACCTGATAGGCCGGGGTGGGCAGGCCAAATGCATCGCCCAGGATTGCTTCGCGGTATTGGAACAGCGCGATCGAGCGCAGGCGGAGGTGCACGCGCACCACATACGGCAACGGCGCGCAATACACGCGCAGCGAATCCGCATCTGTTTTGATGACAATCGAGTCGAGCGATTCGGCCAGTGAGCAATACAGCAACACTGCAAGGACGACCGTGACGATCATCTGGGTGCCATCAAACAAGGACCCGATGCCAAGCGCAAATATGCTCGCGAGAAGCAGGATCGCGCTGGCCAGTAAACACGCCATGGCAAATAGCCGCCGATGCGACCAATAGCCATACGAGAACTTCTGACCGGTTGTCGCGCTCTCCGCAGTCAAGCGCGCGTGGATCTGTTGCTTAGCCTGATGAGAATTGCCATTCATTACGGCAATATTATTGCATGGATCAAAAATTACGCATCTCGATATTTTTGGGTGATACAAGAAACATAATTGCCAATCATGTCGATCAAATCGGCACCGGGCGCAACGCGGGCCGGCAGCTTGCGGGCATTGCCTACTGTGCGCCGGCGAGCCGGGTCACGCTGCGGCGTGTTTCCAGGCCAACGGCGGTTTCCAGGCGGTATTTGATGTAGAGCGCGCTGTTTGGATCCGCAGTGGTCACAATCCGAACCTCGCGCAGATCTTCAAGCACGGCCATCACGGTAAAAACCGGTTTATCAATGTGCCAGGTTGGCAGCAGATTCTCGGTTTCTTTAACATAAAGGTGGCGCAGTTCGCTGGTCTCGAGGGTGCACCCGCCAAACCACGGCAATGGCCAATAGCGCACCTGCAGCGCCTTGTCGTCCACGCTGACCACAGTGCGATTTATCGAAAGCGCATAGAACACATAGGCGACCAGCAAAAATGACAGGTAAACGATCAGGCCCGGGGCGATCAGCGAGTCGTTTGAAGCCAGTCGCCGGCCGATCGATCCAGCCGCCGGCAGCGCGTAAAGCGTGGCAAAGAGCGCCCACAGCACATGCAGCCGCGTATACCGAATTTCGAGGCTGTTGGCGTTATCTTGAATCTCGATATCCTCGGGTGTGTGGATAACCTGGCTGCTGTTTAGTTGATTCGACATATTCGCTCCTTTGCAACTCAAACCGATTGATTCGATGTCGTCATGCATGCTGCCTGCGCAACACTCTTACAATCCCAGCTATGAAAGCAGTGCGTTTGTATGCTACGCGGGATCTGCGACTTTGTGATGAGACGATTCCCCTACTTAAGTCTCATTTTGACACATTGATCAACGTCACGTCAATCGGTGTGTGCGGCAGCGATTTGCATTGGTTTGAGGAGAGCGGCATTGGCGATGCCCGGTTAAACCAGCCGTTGGTGCTCGGCCATGAGTTTGGCGCGGTGATATCCGGCGGTCCGCGCGCGGGCGAACGGGTGGCGGTTGACCCTGCCATCCCCTGCATGCGTTGCGAGTACTGCGCTGAAGGCAACAGCAACCTGTGCGAGCGCACGATCTTCTCCGGCCACGGCAACCAGGACGGCGCATTGCGCGAGTTTATGGCCTGGCCGGCGGAGAATTTGCACGCGCTTCCCGAAAGCCTGACCGACGACGACGCGGCCATGCTCGAACCACTGGGCGTGGCGATTCACGGCGTGGATCTGGGGCACATCAAGACCGGCATGACCGTCGGGGTGTTTGGCGCCGGGCCGATCGGTCTGCTGACCCAGCAGGTCGCCCGCGTCGCCGGCGCCACGACGCTCTATGCGACCGACAGGCGCGCGCACCGCCTGGATGCCGCGGCCGAACTCGGCGCGCGCAAGACGTATCAAGCCGATGACGCGCGCTCAGAGGCCGCCGCAATTCTGTCTGAAACGCGTGGGCGGGGCGTGGACGTTGCCTTCGAGTGCGCCGGTGACAATGCCGCGGTCGAAGCGGCCTGCGCGGCGACAAAACCCGGCGGCACTGTGGTCCTGATGGGCATCCCAGCCGATGATCGCACGGCATTCACCGCCAGCATTGCGCGCCGCAAAGGGTTGACGATTCGCATGGCACGCCGCATGAAGCCGGTCTATCCGCGCGCGATCGCACTGCTGACACAAGGCCGCGTAAACGTGCGCGCGCTCGTCACGCACCGCTTCCCGCTCGCGCATACCGCGCAGGCCTTTGCCGTGGCGGCGCGGCGCGAGGGGCTCAAGGTGATCGTGCACGTGTAGCCGCGCAGGCTCACAACGCCTCACTCAAAATCATGCCCAGTTCATCCGCTGTGAGCTTGATCGGGTTGGCCTGCATGCTGCTGGCGACCGCGGCCTTTTCAACCAGCGGCGCGATATCCGCCTCGCCGAGGCCATAGCTGCGCAGCGGCGGGATTTCGAGCGCTTCGCGCAGCGCGTAAAGCCACTCGGTTGCCTCATCGATCCAGGCGTCATCGTTGCCGATCAGCGCTGTCGCCACGGTGTCATAGCGCGCCAGCGTGAAGCCTTTGGGGTCGCGCGCGCGCAGCGCGGCCACGTTGGCCTTCCACACCACAGGCAACAGTCGCGCGCAGACCGCGCCGTGCGGCGCGTCAAACATGCCGCCGATCGGCGCGGCAAACCCATGCACCGCGCCAAGCCCGGAATTTGCCAGCGCCATGCCGCCAAACAGGCTGGCTGTGGCCATCGCGCTGCGCGCGCGCGCATCCACGCCATCGATATAGGCGCGCGGCAGATTGACCGCAGCCAGGCGAATGCCCGCCAGGCTCAGGGCATCGGTGATCGGCGTGGCGCGCGCGCAAACATAGGGCTCGATCAGCTGCGTGAGCGCGTCCATGCCTGTGGCAGCTGTCACCGAGGGTGCCAGACTGTGCGTCAGTTCCGGGTCGACCAGCGCGATGCGCGGCAGCATCAACGGGCTGCGCAGGCTGACTTTGACGCTGTGCTCGGGCGAGCTGAGCACAGCGTTGCGCGTGACTTCGGCGCCGCTGCCGGCGGTGGTTGGGATCGCGATAAATGGCAACGGCGCGGCCGTCAGCGGTGCGCCTGCGCCGATCACCTCGAGATAGGTGAGCGGGTCGGCGGTGTTTGTCGCCAGCGCGGCGATGGCCTTGCCGGTATCGATCACGCTGCCGCCGCCCATGCTGATAACCACGGTGCTGCCGCTCTCGCGCGCCAGCTGCGCGCCGGCGTGCGCCGAGGCGATGCTGGGTTCGCGTGGCGCGCTGAGCAGCTGTGTCGTCACGCCGGCTGCATGCAGGCTGTTGAGCAGCGCCTCTGCGCGCGCCGGGCTGCCGCCGGTGACGACCAGCGCTCTTGTGCCCAGTTTCTTGCACAGCGCGCCGGCTTCGCTCAGCTTGCCGGGGCCAAAAACGATATGGGTGGCGGTTGCAAATTCAAAAGTCATGGTGTGGGTGCGCCGCTTCGCGCGCGCAGGTAAGTGTAGTGCGGCTCGAAAAATTCCCAAATCCCTCCTGCGTGGGGGGCGACCAGATGCGCCGGCGCGTATAGTGCACTTGATTTCAATATGGACATACAAAACCCAGCACCTCAGACAAACTTGCCCGATGCGGCGCCTGCGCCAGTAAAGCTGTCGCTCATCAGGCGGATCGCATTGCACTGGGGCACGCGGCTGATCGCCACGATTTTACTGGTCGCGGTTGTGCTATTTGTCGCGCAGCTCGTGATCCCGCTCGCGCTGCCTTCGACAGCCCTGGCCGGCAGCCGTGGGCTGATTGTTTTCGAGTCCGCAGCCACGCTGGGTGTGTTGGCGGCCCTGTTTATCGTGACGCGCTTTTTTGAACGGCGGCGCCTCGCCGATATCGGTCTGCGGGCGGGTGGCGCGCTGAGCAGCTGGCTCAAGGGCGCTGCCATCGGGGCCCTTTATCTGACGGCGTCGGTCGGCATTCTGGCGTTGTTCGGCGGATACCGGATAAGCGCGGTCGCGTTCTCCGGGCCGGCGCTGGCGACCGGGCTGCTGTTGCACCTGATGGTTGGGTTTTTCGAGGAGCTGCTCTTTCGCGGCATCCTGTTTCGATTTTTGGAGGAGGGGTTGGGCACCTGGGTGGCGTTGGTGATCTCCGCGCTGTTTTTTGGCGCGGCGCATCTGAGCAACCCCGGCGCGAGCCTGTGGGGGGCGGCGGCGATTGCGATCGAAGCGGGTTTGTCGATCGGCGCGCTCTACATCGCGACGCGCAATCTGTGGGTCGTGATGGGCATGCATACGGCCTGGAACTTTGTGCAGGGCAATATTTTTGGCATCAACGTATCCGGCAGCAATATTGAAATGCGAGCCTGTTTCAACCATCGATTCAGGGCAACGCGTGGCTGACGGGCGGCGCATTCGGGATCGAAGCCAGCGTGATCGCCGTCGCGCTCGGTGTCGCGCTCGCCGTTTACCTGCTCGCCCGAGCAGTGCGCCAGCAGCAATTGCTGCGCGGGTTGTTGTGGCGCAGTGGCATTAATGCCTTCCGCACAACAGGCGAGGTTATCGCGATTTAGAGCCTGCCCGTGGCCGCTTTGGCCGGTGAGAGAAACAGCGCGGTGAGTTTGTCGGCCCGGCGCGGTTCGCTCATCATGGCGGCGACGGCGTCGCGCCATTTTAGATAGTGCGCCGTTTCGCGGTGACGCATCTGGTCGTCGGGCGTGTAGTAGACCTCGACCAGCACAAAATACGTTGGGTCGTCGGCCGCCTGCAGCACATCGAAGCGGAAGACGCCGGGCTCTTTTGCGCTGTTTTCCGCGTTTTCGAGGACTGCCGCGCGGAACGCCTCGATCGATTCGGGGTTCACGCGCACGTGAACATGGACGGTATGCATGGGCTAAGTCTATGCGAGCGCGGGGTCTTAAGACCCGCCGCGTCTCTAAACCCGCCAGGTCTTAAGACCCCGCGCCCGCTTGCGTTGGACGGCTGCTTACGCCGCCAGCATCTTGATCGCGCTCGCCGTCATCAGCGCGACCGACAGCGGCAGCGCGTCCTCGTCGATCTGGAAGCGCGGTGAATGGTGCGGTTCGACGATCCCGGCCGCGGCGTTGCCCGCGCCCACAAACGCATATGCGCCTGGCACTTCGCGTAAAAACAGCGCGCAATCTTCCGAGACTGTGTTGCGGTAGTTTGTGATGACGTGCGCCGGGCCAACGAGCGCCAGCGCGGCTTCGGTCACATGCGCGGCCATCGCCGGGTCGTTGACCGTGGCCGGCACCTTGTCGCCATATTCGAATTTCACATCGGCGCGCCCGCCGGCCGCGGCGCTGATGCCCGTGGCGATGTCGCGGATGCGCTGCCGCAGCAACGTCATCATCGTGTCTTCAAACCCGCGAATCGTGCCTTTGAGCAGCACGCTGTCCGGGATAATGTTTGGCGCGCTGCCGCCATGCACCATGCCCACGCTGACCACGCCGGTGTCCAGCGGGTTCAGATTTCGCGACGCAATGCTCTGCAGCGCCACGATCACCTGCGCAGCCGCCACGATGGGATCGACACCCTCGTGCGGGCTGGCGCCGTGCGCGCCGCGGCCATGCACGGTAATTTCAAACACATCGATCGCCGCCAGCGTGGGGCCGGGCGTGATGCCGATCGTGCCGACCGGCACCGTGCTCCACACATGCATCGACAGCGCACGCGTCGGGGCTGGATGCTGCATCACGCCGTCGGCGATCATCTCCGCCGCGCCCGAGCCAGTCTCTTCGGCCGGCTGAAAGACAAACTTGACCGTGCCGCGCCACAGATCGCGCCGCTGCGCCAGGATGCGCGCGACACCGAGGCCGATCGACGTGTGCGCGTCATGGCCGCAGGCATGCATCGTATTGGCGGTCGTCGACTTGAACGGCACATCGACCTGCTCGTTAATCGGCAGTGCATCCATGTCAAATCGAATCAGCAAGGTCTGCGGCCCGGGTGCGCCGCCCTCCAGCACACCGACCACACCGGTCCGGCCCACGCCGGTTTGCACCTCATAGCCCAGCTCACCCAACGCGCCCGCCACGATGCCGGCCGTCCGAAACTCCTGAAACGCCAGCTCCGGATGCGCATGCAGATCCCGCCGCATCGCGACGAGTTCGGGGCGGAGGGCATTTGCGAGCGAGAGAAAATCGGTAGACATGGGGATAGTTTAGTGGATGGCCGCGTTGAGGTAAAGCATGGGTGCATTTTTCTAAAGGGGAGCGGCACGGCAAAGCCAATGCTTGGGCCAGCCGAGTCCGCAGGCCGTAAACGGCCATGCTCAGATACGAAGCCCTGGGCTGACTGCGACGCATCGAGCGCTCGGCGAACGTGTTTCCTGGCATCTGCACAATGTGTCAAGACAGTGAGTGCTGGCAGTCAGCCCAGGGCTTCGTATCTGAGCATGGCCGTTTACGGCCTGCGGACCCCGCATGCAGGCGCTTTGGCCACGCCACATGCCGCTCCCCTTTAGAAAAATGCACCCTAAAGCATTGGCCGCGCAGCCTTCGCCTGCAAATGCGTACTGGCCAATGCTTTGCCATAGCGCACATAAACTATCCCCATGACCCGAAAGAACCTGCTCTCGATCGATGGCGGCGGCATCCGTGGCATCATCACGCTGTGCGCGCTGGCGGAGCTTGAGGCCCAGCTGAAGAAGCCGAGCCGCGAGGTGTTTTCGTATATGTCTGGCACGTCGACCGGCGCCATCATCCTGGCCGGGCTGGCCAAGGGGCTCAGCGCCCTCGAGATCCTGGAGATCTACAAAAAGCTCGGCAGCGAGGTCTTTCGCCTGGATGTGCTGGGTTTTCTGTTTAGCCTGGGCTCGTTTCGCTATCGCAGCAAACCGTTGCACGACAGGCTGGTGGAAATTCTGGGCAACCCGATCCTGAACGATCTGCCCATCGATGTGATGTTCACCTCGATGCGCGTGCGCGATGGTCGGCCGTTCTATTTTGTCAGAGACAACCCGAACAATGCCAAAAACACCGGGCGCCTGCGGCTGGCCGACTGCGTGACCGCCTCGGCTTCGGCGCCGACCTTTTTTGAACCATGGGATGTGCCAGGTGTCGGTGAGTGCGTCGACGGCGGCCTGACGATTGCAGGCAACCCGTGCTATCAGATGTGCGTCGAGGCATTCGAGTATTCGCTGCCGGGCACCTACACGCCCTCGACCAGCACGGTGATCGCGCTTGGCACCGGGTTCTACGACGCGCCGCGCGGCCGGCCGGGCAGCCTGATCGGTTGGCTGCGATTTACGCTCGGCCAGTTGCTAAACGAGCCGGCCGAGCAACAGACGCAGCTGGTGCAGCGCCATTTTGTGCCGCACGGCGCGCGCATCTTTCGCTGGAACCCGCCGCTGCCGCGCGACATCGATCTCGACAAGGTCGATGAGATTCCGACACTGCTCGCGCTTGGCAAAGCCGCCGCCGCCGAGCTCGACTGGCACAAAATTCTGGCCGAAGGCGGCATGATCGCGCAGCGCGCGCCGCAAACGCGGCTGCCTCGCAACGTTATGGATTAACGGCCAATTGAAGGTAGCGGGTTTGCTCGCGATTTCACATATCCCCAGCGGAGCTGGGGATATGTGAAATCGCGGAAGACCTGCTTCATGGCTATCAGCAAGCAATGAACACACTTCCCTTTTACACCGTCGACGACATCAAACGCGCGCTGCCGATGCCGCGCGCGATCGAGGCCATGCGCGCTGCCTTTCGCGCGCTGGGCGAGGGCCGCGTCACCATGCCGGTGCGCCTCCCGATCAACACTCCGCACGGCGTGACGTTGTTTATGCCCGCCTTTATCGACGATGGCGCCTCCGGTCAGCTCGGGCAAAAGATCGTCAGCGTTTACGCTGGCAACCGCGCCAAAGGCATGCCGGTGATTCACGCGCTGGTGACCGTCGTGGACGCCACCACAGGCGTGCCGACCGCTCTGCTCGACGGCACCTATCTCACCGCGCTGCGCACCGGCGCGGTCAGCGGGCTGGCGACGGACTATCTCGCGACGAGCGACGCTTCGGTGCTTACGATCATCGGTGCCGGCGGGCAGGCCGAATGCCAGATCGCCGCGGTGTGCGCGGTCCGGCCGATCACGCGCGTCAACATCATCAGCCGCGGCGCATCCGCGCAGGCGCTGGTGAACCGGCTGGCCGCAGCGGATCCGACACGCGCCTATGCCGTCGCAACGACGATCGTGAAGCGGCGATCCGCGCAGCCGATGTCATCGTGACCTCGACCGCCTCGCGCGAGCCGCTGTTTGACGGCGCCTGGCCCAAAGCCGGCGCGCACGTCAATGCGATTGGCGCATACCGGCATGACATGCGCGAGGTCGATGCCGCATATTCTGAACCGCGCCGATGTGTATGTCGATCAGCGCGCAGCCGCGCTTGAGGAAGCCGGCGATCTGCTGATCCCCGCACAAGCCGGCGACTGGCGTTTCGACGCGGTGCAGGGCGAGCTTGGCGATCTGGTGCTGGGTCGCGTTGCGCCCGATCGCACCCGGACCACATTTTTCAAGTCGTGCGGGCTGGCGGTCGAGGACATTGCCGCTGCGCAGGCGGTCGTCACATACTTCGCAAAATCACAGTGACGCACTGAATCAGCCTGTCCCAGCTGCAGTTTATGCGCCTGGATGGACCGAGATTTGCGGTGATGGTGAATTCATGCCATCATCTCAATGCAACAAAACCAAATTTGTAAGGCGGGGAAATTGCTGGATCCCTCGTGGAGCGAGGGATCCAGCAATTTCGCCAGATTTACAAACTTAGCTTCTGTTGCACCTGGTGTGTGAAAGACCGCAGCGGTTGATTGCGCCAGATGCGCTGCGCGCGACGTTGTTTTTCTGAGCAGCGCGCGCCGGTGCCGTCATTTGGCGTGGTCGCGAGGAGGATCGGTGGCACGGAAGAAATCGACAGATGGGATCGATGGGGTGATATCGCTCGCGTATCGCGCGCAGCCGGCCCGGTTGCGCAAGAAGGCGCTGCAGCGCGCGACGCGCGCGCGCGGATTTGGCCGGCCGGTGGATTTGCCAGCCAACCCGCAAGTTGGGCCAGGCGCCGACCAGCGTCGCAACGATTGCGGCCCGGCCTGCGTGCGCATGGCGCTGGATCACCTCGGGCTGGCGCCGGGTGTCGCGATCGATGCGCTGTCGCTGCAAATTGACCCGGAGGACACCGGCACCAACTGGGACGAGCTTGTGGTGCTGGCGCGCGCGCACGGCGCGGATGCGTTTGTCGTCAATGTCGGCGCCGATCAGCTGCCGGAGCCCCCCGCGATTTTGCTCGTGCGCTATTGCGGGTTTGCGCGTGAGACGGTGCAGGACAAACGCTACTGGGATCTGTCCGCGCAGGATCCGGCAGTGTTTCATTGGGCCTGGTGGCTGGGCAACTCCACGGTCGATGGCCGAGCGATCAGCGTCTGGAACGATCCGTTGTATTACCGGCAGCGGCGGGCAAAAACGTATTGCACACCTCGACGAGCTGGAGCGCGCCTTCGCGCCCGTATGTCGGCGATACGCGGCGCGGTGAAATTCACCGGCGTCTTTAACGCGCCGAGCTCGGGCGCGACGCTGAGCGTTGCGCCGCGCGATAGCGATGGCGTCAACTTTCGCACATCGCCCGAAATCGCGTCCAGACAATCTGATCCGCACGCATTACCGGCTGGCACGTTGCTGACAGTCTTGGAGGACGCCGATGGCGCGCTCGTCAAAATCAACAGCGGCCAGGCAAGGACGCACTGGCTGCGCGCGCAGACGCAGGATGGGCGCGATCGGCTTTGTGGCGGCCTGGCTGGTGCGGCCGTTTGCCACACCGGTCAACCGCGACATCACTGCAATGAAACCGTCGTCGCGCGCGGCGCTGCGGCGTTGCACAATGCGCCAAACGGCGCTGTGATCTGGGGCGTGGCGGATGGCGTGCCGTTGCGCGTGTTGTCTTCGAACGGCCCGGATTGGCCAGCGCGCTGGGCAATGAACTGGCTTGGCTCGAGGTCGAGAGCTATGCGTTTAAGCGCGGCGTTTGTTCGCGCGGACAGGGTCGTTTTGCCGCCCGCGCCGGATGCGCGCGCACCGGTCGATGACAGCCAGCGCTCAAGTTTGGCGACAGCGCCTGGCTGTATGGCATCCACGATGATTTCGGCGCGCGGCGTGGCGACCTGTTTCCCGCCGACAAACGCGGCTGGGTGCTGCTTTACGGAGGAGGTGGGCGGGCAGGGCAGCAGCCCGTTTCAGAGCTGGGCGGCCGAACCCGGTTGGGTTTGGCGCGCTGGTGCGGCTCAACAACGGCTACAACGACGGCTTCCGCGGACCCGGCACAATTCCTGGCCCAGCTGGATATGACGCATTTGCTCAGAAGTGCGCAGGCTGGGTGCAGCGCACGCTGGCCGGCACGACGTCCGATGCCGTCTGCACCTTCATCATTGGCAACGAGATGAACAACCCGCGCGAGTGGCCAAACCCGGATGGCGATCCGAATCAGTTCAACCTTGCGTGCGCCATTACGCCGCAGGGGTATGCCGATTGCTTCAACCGGGTCTACCGGGCGATCAAGGCCGTCGCGCCAAACGCGCGCGTGGTGCCCGGCGCGGTCGATCCGTATAACGCGCTGTATCTCGAATGCATGCAGTATTTTACGCAGATGCTGGCGCGCATCGATGCGCTCGATGGCTTTGCGTTTCACACCTATACGCATGGGCCGGAGACCAGCCGCATCACCAGTCTGGAGACCTTTGGCAACGACCCGCTGCGTTGGCAGTACTACGACTTTCGCAGTTACACCACGCTGTTGGATCACATTCCGGCCAAGTGGCGGCAGCCTGCCGGTCTATCTGACCGAGACCGATCAAACGCCGACCGACCAGCATCCGCACGCCTGGCCCGGCGGGCGCAACGGATGGGTGCGCGCGGCCTACGATGAAATCAACCGGTGGAACGCGCAACCGCTCGCGCAGCAGATTCAAACGCTGATCCTGTATCGCTGGGTGCGCGGCGGCGGGAGCGACGCCACGTATTGTCTGCAGGACAAGCCTGAGATCCTGGCCGAGTTACGCGACACGATTGCGTCGACGGACCATCGCTGGCGCTTTGCCGGGCCGGTCACGCGCGCGTTTGAACCGGCCGCGCGCAAAGCAAAAACCGCGCCGAGAAAACGCGCGCAACCGGGGCGCAAGCCCGCAAAACGGCACATGCGTTGAGCGGCGTGCGCGCACGAGATTTCGCGCGGATATCTAGTCGTGCAGCAAGGCAAACAGTTTTGGTGCCGAATTCACCCTCCCCGCGCACCGCGCGGGGAGGGTGAATTCGGCCAAAGATAAACGTTGCTTTGACAGATTACTAGGTGCTTTACTGCCTGCTCAGCAATGGCAACAGCGCGCCACGCTTCATGATGATATCGATGTTTGTGAGCGACTCCGCGCCGCTGATCGTGATGAACGCGCCACCGTTGTAGAACGTCGGCAGATAGCCGCTTTGGGGTATTGGCCCCCCTTGAAATGCATGGGCTGTCGATGCCAAGCTTTCTTGTTGCTGTTCTGGCGAATAGGGGATTACGACTACGCGATACGTGCCAGCGGGCAACTCGCCGACGAGGCTGTAACGACCGTCAACAAATGAAATGTCCGAAGTGGCGACGAGCTGCCCGGCGGCGCTTATAGACGGCGACAGTCCCGTATACAAATGGCACGCCGCCATCGCCGGTTGTGACGCGGCCGGAGATCGACCCGCCGCGCTGCATGACCAGGTCGATGCCGCTGGCATGCGTCGGCGGTGCCAGGACGACCGGATCGGCTTCGCTCAGCGTGGCTTTGCCGTTGTAGTAGGTGTCAAGATAGCCATCACTCCCGGTCTGGCCGACAAAATACGTTCCCGCTGGCAATGCCGTGCTCGAATGATAGATGCCCAACACAGTGTTTCTGCCAGACATCACGGATCGGGTTGTCGTCGTTGACGTAAAAATGCGGGGTGAATTCGATGTTAACGGTGTGCCGGCGGCGTCTGTGACGCGACCGAAAATCAGGCTGCCGCGGTTCAAGGTCGCATCGACCGTGTAGGTCATCCCTGCTGTCATCGTGATCGGTGTCGCGCCTTCGAACGTCGGCGCATCGTTGTGATATTCGCTGATCATGATGCAGCTCGTGTTGCTTTCCTGGGCGCTAAATTGCACCCGGTATGCGCCGCTCGCGATCGATGGGTTCAACTGATAGCGGCCACTGGCGTTTGTAAAGCCAGATTCAATACGGGAGTTTCTGGTGCTCACCACCTCGACAAAGACACCTGGAACGGGCTGACCGCTCAGCGCATCAAGCACTGTGCCGGAAACGACCGCGCCGCGTTCAAGCGTGGCATTGATGCCCGTTGTTGTAAATGGCGCGGTCACGGTTACCGGCGTCCCCTGTGATAGCTGCGAAAAGTCGAGCGGCAGGTTGTCGTAGCGCTCGCTGATAGCTGCGGCGTCATTGCGGAAGTTAACGAAATATGCGCTGCTCGGGAGCCCGGTCATCGTGTAATACCCGCTCGCATCGGTTTCGAAATAACCGTAAAAACTGCCGGTTTGCGTGCTGTGTGCGTAGATAGATGTGTTTAAGACCGGCACCGGCCGACATCGATGACCCGGCCGGTTATGGCACCGCCGCGTGACAGCGCAAAATCGATAGCCGTTGTGGTCAACGGCGCTGTGACAGTGACTGAACGTCCGCCGGCAGTGTAGGGGTAGGGCAAATCACTAAAATCAGCGCTCGTGTTCATTTGATACACATCGCTGGGCAACCCGGCGATCGTGTAATAGCCCGAGCTGTCGAGATAGCCATAGCCCGATCCGCCGCTTGTTTGACCGAATGCTGAAACATAGGTGTTGCGAACAGCTTGACCCGTTGCCGTGTCGAAAACGCGCCCTGTGATGACGCCGCCGCGCGCGAGTATGACGGTCGGCACAACCGACTCGGTTATGCCCGCGGAAACAGTCACGACCGTTGCTGTTTCCAGTGCGTGCTGGTTGTCAAAATACACGGTCGTGTAGATTGAAGTGCCATTGAAGCGTAACCGGTAAGCGCCTGCCGGCAAACCCGGAGTCGTTGTATATACGCCGGTGCTGTTCGAGTAGGCCCTGGCCACATAGTTGCCTCGCGCATCATAGACGTCGATGCTTGCGTTTTGAATCGGTGCGCCAGCATCATTTGCGACAGCGCCGCGAAAGTAGGCGCCGATCGCGAGCGTTGCATTGACATTGAGCACCGTTGCGCCAATTGCGACCGGAATGGGCGGCGCCGTAAACGGGGTGATTTGGTTGCCATTCCACACACCCATGTAAGGCACGATGCTGTTGGGCGAAAAGTTCAGAACATAATCGGCGCCAATCAAATTTGTCAGTGTATAGACGCCGGCAGCGTTCGTAGTTGGCGCTACTCGCGCGGTAGCCGCGTGTTGTGTAGGCGGTAACCGTGACATTGGCAAGCGGCGCACCGCCCAACCCTCGCACCAGGCCGGAGATTTTGCCGCTACCGCTGGTCGGCGCGCACTCGATTTCGATCAACGCGTCACCTTCGCCGACAGCACGCTGCATTGCCACATGTGGGCTCACTAACAGCTGCGCGAATCGCCAGGCTTGTCACCGCCAGCAGGCGCGTGAGACGGTTGATTTGTGCAATTGGTTTGATCAAAATAGTAATGTCCCTAAACGGTTCCCCGCACGATAGCTTCTACAGGCATTTGCGATGCGGTTGTGTAACGCGACAGTATCGCCGCCCGGCGCCAAATCTGCAACGACACGCGAGGCTCGTGCCTACGGGCAATCCGCCGCGCGGCGCAGGCCCGATCACTTGCGCAGCACCGGCAAGTAGATGCGCCGCGCATTTGGCGGCGCGGTCGGCCCGCCGGTTGGCACCGGCGTAACCGCGCCAGCCGGTTTGAGTGACCAGCAGCGTGATCGCATTGGCGTCGAAGCGCGTCGACATCGCCCCGCCGCTGACAGCCACATCGGCCAGCTTTTCGATCGCGGTCAGGTTGTCGCGGCCATAGCGATACACCTGCGCTGCGCCAGCACCGCTAAACCCCGCGATCTGCAGCGTGCTGTTCAGTGCCTGGCCGCTCTTGTTGATGATCATGGCGGTCAGTGCGCCGTCGCTCGCCGCGCTGCGCGGCATAGATCGAAAGCTATTCCTGATCTGTGCTGATCGCGCGCACGCGCGTATCGCCAAACTGTGCGCCGACGCCATCGTAGTTGCGATACATGCGAAAGGCGAATTCGCCCGGCTCGCCGGTCTTCGGCGGCGACCACAGCGTGGCCAGATCGAGCCCTTCGCGGCCAAAGATGCCCAACACATCGGCCTGCGCTAACGCGCCATTGATGTGGTCGAGCGCGCCCCAGTTGTATTCGGTCAGCGCCAATTTCGTGCCGGGGTAACTCGCCTGCGCCCACTCGCGCATGCGCGGGATCAACCGCACTTGCGGGCCGCCCTCGGTGCCGTTTATCCAGCTTTCATCGGCGTAGGTCGGGTCCCACAGCGAGCGCGTGCTGCGCAACCGCAGCGCCTGCGTGGCTGCATCGCCCGCGCCGCTCAGCGAGACGCCGGGCGCCTGCGGGTAGTAATGCAGGTCGAAATAATCGAGCAGGCGGGTGCCGATGTCCTGTTCGTATTTCCGCAGTTGCTGCAGATACCAGGGTGCAAAGGGCACGCCGCCATGCGCGTTGCGGTCGGGCGGGTTCTCCCACCAGTTGCCGCCGGGCGCCTGATCGGCGGCCGAATACCAGTAGGCCGACCAGCCCCACAACACCGGGCCGAGCGTCTGCGCCGACGGATCGGCCTGTTTGATCGCCAGCGCGGTCGCGACGGTGCGGGTAATCATCTCGTCGTATGACGTCGGCTGCGGATGGACATCGCGGTGCGTGCTCGGCCAGAGCATCGGTTCGTTGTCCAGGTTGTAGAAGCGCACGCCGCCGTTTTGAGCGCTGCCGTAGCGTGAGACCAGATGCGCCACCCAGTCGCGCGCAAACGCCGGCCCAACCGCGATGCTGGTGTCGGCTGGGTCGTTGCCGGTGACCGGCGTGCCATCGGGTTTGAGGCCGTTGCCGCAGTCAGTGTCGTACGGGTCGCTGGCTTGTTGCGGGCCGTATTTGCGGATGCTAAAGCCGCAGTCATACGGGTGGTCTTCGACGCGGCGTTTCGCCACCCATCCCAGCATCGGGATCGTGATGATCGACTGTGTGCCGGTGCGTTTGTTTTGTTCGACGAACTCGTCGCTGTCGGAACCAGCCGGCAACGTCGCTGTGTTCGGATTGACGTTGCGGATATTCTGAAAGAAATAATCGCTGGCGGTGTTCATCGTGTCGATGCGCCAGTTGTAACGCGTGACCGAGTTGCCGCCCCAGCGACTGACTGGGATGGCCAGCGTTTGCGCCATCGACTCCGTGACAAAGTTGATGCCGTAAATCAGCGGGCTGATCGGCGCGCGGTCGGCGCCCACGTCGATGCTCAACGCCGGGCCGCTGCCGGGTGTGGGCTGTGACAGCGCCGGGCAGAGCGGCCAGCAGTTCGATGTCATCGAGATAGAACGTGCTCTGCGCGGCGCCGCTGCGGTCCATGATGTTGAGCCGCGCGATCGAGGCCGGGTCGCCGAGCGCGGCCAGCGTGATCGTGTATTGCTGCCAGGCGCCGGCTGTTGGCGTGATCGGCACGGACGTTGTTGGGGTGCCGCCATCGGTTTCGGCGATGCTGACATTGAGCGCGTTGCCGCCTGCACCGCCATAGAGCCAGAAGCGCACGGCCGAATACTCAGCCGAATTTGCCGTCGGCGCCACACGCAGCGACAACGCGGCCCACGCTGCGGTATATGTGACCGCAATCGATTTTGCGCCGCGGGCGGGCGCTGCGTTGTCGAAGTTGAGGGTGCTGCTCCACGACCAGTTGTCCCAGCCTGCGGCGAGCGCATCGGTGTAGATCGGAAGTGGGCCGGCAGCGCGGGTACTGACGCGCAGTGTTTAAGAAACTCGTGGCAAAGAGGACGAGCATCAGCGCCAGACGTCCATGCTGCTGGGTCATAGCGACGATGGTAGCACCCTTGGAGGGTTGTTGTTACGCCTCGCGCAGCGCCACCGACACAAACCCCTGCCAGAATTTGCCCGCGCTCTTTGTGCCGATCACGCCTGCCAGCACGCAGACCTCAAGCGCTTCAATTTGTTCGCGCAGCGCGGCCGACACGATCTCGTCGCGTTTGGGTTTCGCGCCAAACAGCGCATCCGCTTCGTCAAAAAACAGCAGCGCGCTGCTGCTTTCCGCGCGGGTGAAAAGCGCGTTGAGGCTAAGCGCGGTGTCTTCGACTGTGTCGGCGCGCACGCCGCCGAGACTGACCGGAAACACACGCCGCCCGAGCGCCTTTCCCAACCGCATCGCGGCCTGTTTGCGCACTTTTGCGCTCGCGCTTTGGATCAGGCAGATGCCCGGCGGCAGTTGCTCGCCGGCTTCGAGCGCCAACAGAAGTTCGATATGGTCGTCGCCGCCGAGCTGTAATTCCAATACTGAGCTGTCTGCCATGGTTTCTTCCGACCGCAAAAGTTTAGCGCCGGATCGGCCGCGACGTCACCACGCCGGTGTTCAAGCCGATCAAGTTAAGCCCGCCAAAAAAGCGCGCGTGCTCGATTTTCATGCAGCGATCCTGCACCACATCGAGCCCGGCCGCGACGGCGCGCTGCGCTGCGATGTCGTTGATCACGGTCAGCTGCATCCAGAGCACCTTGGCGCCGACGGCAATCGCCTCTTCGGCGATCGGCGGCACATCTTTCGATGCGCGAAAGACATCGACCACATCGATCGCATGCACTTTGGCCGCTTCGGTCACGCTCGGGTAGCACACGCGGCCGAGAATCTCGCTCTCGCGCGGATTGACCGGGATGACGTTAAAGCCCTCCGCCAGCAAATAGATTGCCGCAAAGTGGCTCGGCCGAAATGGGTTGCTGCTCAACCCGACCATCGCGATGTTCTTGTATTTCTCGAGGATTTCCAGGCGTTCACCCGCCGTATCTATTATTTTTGCCATTAGCGCGCTCCATCTGGATTCTGTACTCTGGGTTCTTTGCTCTTTCCCGGTATCTCGCACGCGATCGCGTCGATGACCGAATGCTGCACGCTGAGCGCGCTGCGTGGCAAATCCGGATTCTGCGAGGCTTCGAGCGCCTGCGTCAGATCCCACAGCAGGTCGTCGGCGTCTTCAAGCCCGATCGACAGGCGGATCATCTCCGGCGCGATGCCGGCGGCGATCTGTTCGGCTTCGTTGAGCTGCGCATGCGTGGTGCTGGCTGGATGAATCACCAGCGATTTGGCGTCGCCGACATTCGCCACATGGCTAAACAACTGCAGGCTGGCGATAAACGCGCGGCCGGCGTCGATGCCACCCGCAATGCCAAACGTAAACACCGCGCCGGATCCTTCCGGCGTGTATTTCTGCGCCAGCGCGTAATACGGGCTGGTTTTGAGCGACGGGTAATTCACCCAGGTCACAGCCGGATGCGCGGCCAGAAACTCGGCCACGATTTTTGCGTTCGCCACGTGCTGGCGCATGCGCACGCCGAGCGTCTCGAGGCCCTGCAAAAACAAAAACGAGTTGAACGGGCTGAGCGCCGGGCCGACATCGCGCAGCGTTTCAACGCGCGCCTTCATGATCCAGGCGAAGTCGCCAAACGTCTCCCAGAAGCGGATGTCGTGATAGGCCTTGCTGGGCTCGGTCATGCCTGGGAAGTTGCCGTTACCCCAGTTGAATTTACCGCTGTCGACAATCACGCCGCCGATGCTGGTGCCGTGCCCGCCGATAAACTTGGTCGCGCTGTGGATCACGATATCCGCGCCATAGCCGATCGGTTTGCACAAATACGGCGTGCCAAACGTGTTGTCGATGATCAGCGGCACGTTGTGCTCATGCGCGATTGCTGCGATCGCCTCGATATCGAGTATCGCGATCTTCGGGTTGCCGATCGTCTCGCCGTAAAACGCGCGCGTGCGCGGGGTGACGGCTTTGCGGAAGTTTTCCGGGTCATCGGGGTCGACAAAAATGGTGTTCACGCCCCACTTGCGCAGCGTGATATCCATTTGCGTGTGCGAGCCGCCATACAGATACTTGCTGGCCACGATCTCATCGCCTGGCTGCAACAGTGTCATAAAGGTGACGAACTGCGCGCTGTGGCCGCTGGCGACCGCGAGCGCGCCGACGCCGCCCTCGAGCGCCGCCATGCGCTCCTCGAGCGCCGCGGTCGTCGGGTTCATGATGCGCGTGTAAATATTCCCGAACCGCTGCAGCGCAAAGAGTGCCGCGGCATGGTCGCCATCTTCGAACACATAGCTCGTAGTTTGATGAATCGGCATCGCGCGCGACCCATTGGCCGGGTCCGGCCGCTGCCCGGCGTGCAGCGAAAGCGTGTTAAAGCCAAATTTTCTGTCTGACATAGTGTCCATTCTATGTGCTGTGCGCAGGTGATGGCGTACATCTGACGCGTCAGCCGAACCGTACCGGTGAAGAGCCTCCGGGAAGCGCCCGGTCGCGACCCGGGCGCTTCCCGGGCGTCATTCTGCAGAAAATTACAAGACTGCCTGGCGCACCCGCTTTTTGAGAGCGGTGCTGCCCATATTGAGTGGCGCTTTTGGGCCGCATAGATTACTGTAAGCGCACACTGTGTCAGTAAACGCGCCGGTACGCGGTTGACTGACAGGAGAGAAACTACATGACAACAACCTATTGGAACCGCATCCTGATCGCACTGGCGCTGTGCATTTCGGCGAGTTTGAGCGGCCTGACCGGGATTGCGCAGGCGGCCGCACCGCGCCACGGCGACGGTCCGGTTGGCCATGATTCAGCCGAGGCCACGTTTACCGTGCGCGTCATCATTGAAGAAATTCTCGCGACGAATAACTTTGACGGCGACCCGTTTTTTGACAAAGCCGACTTCTTTGCGGTCGCGCGCATCAATAGCACGCTGCTCACCTCGCCGGGCAGCAGCAACGATCAGAATCCAAAGCCAAACTGGGAGCTCAGCACAGCGGTAACCGTGCCGAGCTTTAGCGCGGACGCGATCTCGGTCACTATTGATATCCGCGACTCGGATAACTGCGGCACCGCACCGACCTGCGGCGATCAGGCCGATATCACGGGCGATGCCAACCGCGAACTCAACCTGACCGTTGATCTGAGCACCTGCGCAAACCCGGCGGCGACAAACCAGATCACCGGCGCGCTCACCGCGAATTGCGGTCAGACCGTCGAGACCGCCGGGACAACCGGCTCAGGCACATTCAATACCGCCGTGCTCAAGTTCCGCATCGTCGTCGATGCGCCGGCCAGCGCGCCGGGGTTGAACGTGCGTGCCTCGCACAACACGCTGTGGCCGCAGGGCGGCGAGTCCGTCGTGATCACCGCCGAGGCGCTCGACGACAGCGAGGCGCTCGCGCGCCGGCTGGTCTCGCGCATCGAGATCTGGAGCGACAACGTGCTGGTGCGCACCTGCTTTGACAACCCGTGCACATTCACGCGCGTCGCACCGCCGGCTGGCAGCAGCATCACGTATAAGGCGGATGTCGTCGATGGCAGCACGGTGGTGTCGACCGGCTGGCGGCGTGTGCAAGTCGGCCAGCCGCCCGAGGGTCGCGCGGTGCCGGTGCTGTTTACCGGGCCGCGCAGCAGCCGCGTCGATATCGCGCTGGTTCCAGCGATGGGCAGCTACACATCGGCAAACACCGCGGCGTTTCGGACCGATGCGCTCAATGGCGTGCTGGCGTTTTATTCGCGCCGTTGGTTGCTCAAAAACCAGGACAAGTTCAACTTCTGGATTGCGCCAGATTTTGGTGTGGCCAATGGCTTTGGCAACGGTTCGCCATGCGTCGGTGAGCCCGGCAACTGGGGCAGCACCTATGCATTTATCGAGTCCGGCGCGGTGATTCACACCAACTCCTTGCGCGATTGCGCGCGCCCGAGCAGCCGCATCTACTCGGCCGAGCCAGGTGATCAGAATGTCATGTTGCACGAGGCCGGACACGCCGCGTTTGGCCTGGCCGACGAGTACTGCTGTGATTCGTTTTACTTCCAGCCGGATCCGCTGCCAAATATTTATTCAAGCCTAGCCGGTTGCCAGAATGACATTCTGCAGCTGCAGCCGTTTGACCCGCGCATCGGGGTTCCGGTGCGCACGGGCACATCCTGCCGGCAGATCGTCGCCGGACCACAATCGATCCCCTGGTTCAAATCCGACCCGGAGGACGACCTGATGAATGGCAACGGCCGCATCCAGGGCGCCGATCTGCGGCGCATGGAGTGGTTCTTTAACGAACTGTGCGTGCGCGCAGCGTGCGGGCCGGGCGCATCCTCGGCGTCGTTCGGTCGCGAGGGTGCGCTCACTGCCGATCAGGCGCCCGCGTTTGACTATGGCAGCACGGCGAAGCTCGTAAACTTGCGCGCGCAGGCCAGCAACCCGGTCACGCTGACGCTGACAGGCGGCAGCAACACCAGCTCGGTCGCTTACGGGCAAATCGCCAGCAGCTTTCAGAGCCCGGACATGCTGCGCGTGCAAGGCGTGAACATCTCCGGCAGCGTGCTGTATGAAGGCCGCATGTGGCAGCCGCTCTTGGAGAAGGGGTGGGTGGTCACCGGCCCGGTCGAATTCCCGACCCGCGTGCACGGTGGCGATCAACTCGTGGCCAGCGCGCAGACGACCATGACGGTGCCGTTCTCAGCCCAGCTGCGCCGCGTGCGCGTGCTCGGGACGAATGGCCAGCCGTTGCTCGACGTCGATGTGCTGCCGGCCATGCAGGCCTTCTGCGCAGCCAACATCAGCGATGCCGACTGCGCCGCGGTGCCAAAAGCGGCGCTCAAGGTGTATCTGCCGCTGTCGCAGCGGTAAGAGAGTAAAGAGTAAAGAATCCAGAGTCCAGAATCCAGATAGAGTCGCTGGCTTGAGCGCGGCTTACTTCGGTCTGGACTCTGGATTCTGGCTTCTGGCTTCTCCATATAGATGCGTCGACTCGTCAACCACGCGCTCGAACGACAGCCCGAGCTTTGTGAGCACATTGATCGACGCGGCGTTCTGCGGATCGACGATCGCCACGATGCGCGGCAGCCCGAGCGCATGCAAGCCGTGTTCGTAAACAGTTCGCACCGCCTCGATGGCGTAGCCATGGCCGCGCTGTTCGGCCAAAAACGCATAGCCGATGTCGACATCCGGCAGCGTATCGCGCCGGATCAGGCCGCACATCCCGATCAGCTTGCCACTTTCTATTAACACCACGCCATAGAGCCCGAACCCGTTTTTTTCATAACTGCGCAGCGGTCCGTTGCGCAGATACAGGACCGCGTCGTCGCGCGTGCGCACGTTGCGATCGCCAATAAACGCTATAAAGGCCGGGTCGTTTAGCAACACAATGATGAATTCGGCGTCGCCCTCGGTAAATTCTCGAATCAAAAGCCGCGTTGTTTCAAGTTTCATACGCCTCAACTCGTGCTCAATCGCCCCGTCTGACGGTTGTGCGTTAGCGCACTGAGTGCACAGAGGATATCGGGAAATTTCGGCTACTCCCGCGCTATGCGCGGGAGTAGCCGAAATTTCCCCATATCCTCTGTGCACTCAGTGCTCGGTAACTTTGCGAAGTACCAACGCATAAACACAACAATTAGTCTAACTGCAAAATTCGCGCAACGGCGAAATCATGACTAGTCTAAACGCTGACGTGCGTTGGGCAAGCGTATGCCATGCCGCGTCCAACAATGGGTCGAAAGTCGGACCGCCAAATAGGGTGGGCGTTGGTTCGATTTACGACTGACTCGATACAGTGATTGCGATGTATCGACGACTAGTTTTGTGCGCGTTAGCGGTGATTGCAATGTCATCATTGCGCTATGTATCGGGCGATTCAAACGCGCCCGGCACACGCATCTTCATTCCAGTTGCGCAACGCGCCGAGCCTCCGCCTCCTGCGCCGACACCGGTGCCGCCGCCGGCCCAAACACAACAGCAGCAATTTGAGCAGCGCGTGATCGCGTTGGTGAACCAACAGCGCGCCGCAAATGGATTGCCGGCGTTGGCCTACAACGCGCAAGTCGGCGCAGCCGCCCGCGCGCACAGCCAGGATATGGCCAGCCATGACTTTATGAGCCACACGGGTTCAAATGGCTCAAACGTCGGCACACGTCTGACGGCCGCAGGCTACCGCTGGACGGCCTGGGCGGAAAACGTGGCCGCCGGGCAACCTACGCCGGATGAAGTGGTGGCGGATTGGATGGGCAGTTCCGGCCATCGCGCCAACATTCTTTCGACGCGCGCGCGTGAAGTTGGCGCGGGGTTTGTGGCGATGAATGGCACGCAGTGGCTTAATTACTGGACGCTCGATTTCGCCGCGCCTTAACATGTGCGAGCTCACAGAGGTTAGCCCGGAGAAGACAGGATCTGCCTGCGCGCCGCGCAGGCAGATCCTGTCTTCTCCGGTGGATAAACCCTCAACACGCGGCGAATTCGTGCGCAAGCCTTTTTGCCCGCGTGCCTAGACGCCAAATGGCACACCAAATGTGCCCGGCGTCGCATCTTTTGCCTTCGCCAGATGCAGTGCCTCGAACAATTGCGCCCGCAGCCGCATGTGATCCAGGCTGTTGCGGTCGCGCGGGCGCGGCAGTCTGATTTCGATCACCGCACCGATAGTTGCAGGGCGCCCGCTAAACACCACCACACGGTCGCTGAGCACCAGCGCCTCATCCAAATCATGCGTGACGAGCAGCGTGGTCAGCTGTGTGCGCTGCCAGGTCTCCAGCAACAGTTCTTGCAGGCTCAAACGCGTGATGGCGTCGACCGCGCTAAACGGTTCATCGAGCAAGAGTGCGCCGGGTTCGCCGATCAACGCGCGGGCCAGCGCTGCGCGCTGCGCCATGCCGCCGGAGAGCTGCTTTGGCAATTGCCCGGCCGCATTTTGCAAACCAACTTGCGCCAGCAGCGCCTCGGCTGTGATGCGCGCGGCGTTCTTCTCAAGCTGTCGCGCGCCAAACACCACGTTGTCGCGCACGGTCAGCCACGGAAACAAGCGCGGCTCCTGGAACATCAGCCCGAGCGTGGCGCGCGCCTGCTGCGGCGTTTTGCCGTCGATTGACAGCGTGCCGTCATAGTCGCCTTCCAACCCGGCCAGCAACCGCAACAGCGTGCTTTTGCCGCAGCCACTTGGGCCGATCAGGCTGACGACTTCGCCCGGCGCGATCGTGAGGTCGATGCCGGACAACACCGGCGTTTCGCCAAAGCGTTTTGCCACGCCGCTGATCTTGATCGTGCTGCTCATGTTGTGAATCCATCCGTCCAGGCGAGCGCGCGCTTTTCGATGCCGCGCAACACCCCGTCACTCATCTTGCCCAGCAGCGCCAGCGCCACGATGCTGACCAGCATCAGATCCGGCCGGGCGCTGTTCTGCCCGTCGATCAGCATAAAGCCGAGCCCGCGTGTGCTCGCGATCAACTCGGCTGCGACCAGAAACAACCAGCTCTGTCCGAGCCCGATGCGCAACCCGGCCAGCAGATAAGGCGATGACGCCGGCAACACAATGCGCGCGATCGACTCCGCACCGCCCAGCCCGAAGATGCGCCCGACTTCGAGCAGTTTGCGATCGACCTGGCGGATGCCGCTGACGATATTGACATAGACCGGGAAGAACGCACCGATCGCGATCAGCGTCAGTTTTGGCGCTTCGTCGATGCCCAGCCAGAGCAGGAGAAACGGAACCCAGGCCAGCGACGGAATGCTGCGCAACGCCTGCAACGTCGGGTCTAGCGCGCGCTCGGCCGCGCGATTGACGCCGACCAGTGTGCCGACGAGCGCGCCCAGCGTGCCGCCGATCAAAAATCCAAGCGCCACGCGCAGCGCGCTGATCCCGATGTGCTTGAAGAGACCGCCCCCGGCGATCTCTTCAAGCACGGTGCGCACTACCCCCAGCGGCGATGGCAGCTGGTTTGGCCGAAACACGCCAGTCACATCAGTTAGTACATGCCACAGCACCAATAAGCCAAGCGGCACGGCGAACGTCAGCCCGAGCGCTGATAGACCGGGGCTTTTGTTTGCAGCAGATTGCGCGCGCTCAGGCGCCAAGCGTGTTCTCACAATGTCGCCAATCATCGGTTATTTGCTGTCAGTTGGAAAGCTGGTGTCGACCAGCTCAAGCAGCGCCTTGGCCGGATCTTTATCCGCGCTGATCAGTTTTTCGGAAGTCAGAATCGGCACGACCGCGCCAAGCGCGGCTTTCAGGCCGTCGCCCGGGGTTCCGACGTCTTTGTTTAGCACGGTGCGCTCGGTGATCTGTTTCTTCGCCACCGCGATATCGATCTTGCCGGCTGTCGCCAGAATCTGCGCGGCTTCATCCGGATTGTCGATAATCCACTTGCGCGCGCGTTCATAGCTGGCGATCACGCGGCTGACATACGCCGGATACTTGCTGGCGAAGTCGTCGCGCACATTGAGCGTGCCATACGTGTTGAAGTCAATGTTGCGATAGATGATGCGCGCGCCGTCGGTCAGCTCGGCCGAAGCCATGTGCGGGTCCAGCCCGGACCAGGCAGCGACATCCCCGCGCAAGAGCGCCTGGCGGCCGTCCGCGTGCTGCAGGTTGACGATTTCGACATCGCTCTGCGTGAGCCCGGCCGCGCTTAGGCTGCGCAGCAAAAAGAAGAACGGATCGGTGCCGCGTGTGACCGCGATTTTCTTGCCCTTCAATTCGGCGATAGTCTGGACCGGCGAGTCTTTGCTGACGACCAGCGCCGTCCACTCCGGCTTCGAATACACATACACGGTTTTCTGCGGCACGCCATTCGTGCGGGCGAGCAGGGCGGCGGCGCCAGCTGTGCTGCCGAAATCGCTGCTGTTGCTGTTGACGAGCTCGTTGGCTTTGTTGCTGCCGGTGCTTTGCAACCAGGTGACCTTGACGCCGTCTTTGGCCAGGTCTTCTTCCAGCCAGCCCTTCTCTTTGATGACCAGGCTGCTCAAGTTATAGGTGGCGAAGTCCAGCCGGACTTCAGCCGGCTTGCTTGCGGCTGCCTGTGGGGTGGCGGTGCCGCACGCGCTCAAGGCCAGCATGGCGACTGCGCCCAGGCTCAACAGTGCGCGGCGGCGAATCGAGAAAAATTTAAGATTGATAGACATGATTTAAGGTGGTTGCCTCATGCGGCCAACAGGCTGCGTGTGGCGCAACAAATGAAAGCCAGTTGCGGCAGGGCAACGGCGTGTGCAAACGTCAGGCTGATGCGGGATCAGGCGCTGAAAGCGTCAGGGCTCCCAGCGCCGAGTACACATGCAGGCGGTACTCGTGGTGATCATCGTTGTCATTTTGCGTCTCCGCGTTCGCACATCACCCTGAAAGCAAAACGTCCTCGCGCAAGACTGCGGGAGGACGCCAAAATTGTGGTTTTGCGCGCTCTCATCTCCCAGGATTGCTGTCGGAATTGGCACTGAAGTGACTGTTTCCCAGCCACTCTTTGCCGCGGTTTCATAGAGCCGATCTCTCCACCGCTCTGGATAAGAGTGTGACGAACGATTAAATTGTGTTTGAAGTATGACACATATGCCGGCGCGTTGTCAACGGTTGAACCGCAGGCGGCACCCGATGTTCGCCGTCGAATGGTAGGCAAGCTCGCGCCGCGCGCCCGGAATTGGGCCGTTTTTGACCGCCGACGGGCTTCGACCTATACTCATGCCAGAGGGTTGAGCGTCAGCACCCGTCGATCAGTTGTGTCGACTTGCGAACATGTGCTGACGGGTAATTCGGTCGCAGTCTCCGCCACCGGACGTTTGTCTGATAGGTCTACATCGTCACAATAGGAGACGGCGCCTGTGATCCGCTGCGTGACAACATGCTGTTGCTCATTCGTGGAGGGGGAAGTTATGTCGTTTAAGTCTTGTCTGCAATTCATCATTCTTTCGCTGTGTCTCATCGCCGCATTCGTGACGACGCCGATCGGTCAGGCCGAAAGCCAGACCGGTGGCCCGCTCGCGGTCACTGAAACGCCATTGCCGCCGCCGACCGCGACGCCGCAAATCCGGCCACCGACGCAAGTGCGTCCGACTGCGACGCCACGCCCGGCCAAGCGTATTTGCAAGTGGCAGTGCATCAAAGGCCGCTGGTGCCTGATCTGCACAATCTCCCGCGCGCGACGCTGAGTGCGCATGCACTGCGCAGGCTATGCGATCAACAGGCGGCTGTGGCGGTTGCGACACCGCGTCCAGCGTTGCGACTGCGTCCGCGTCTAGCACAAATCCGCACGCGCCGCTGACCTCGTCCAAATGTTCGTGCGCATCCGGCCCGGAGATGATCGACGTGATCTCCGGATGCGCGAGCAACCAGGCGATCGCGATCTGCGCCGGCGTTTTGCCGCGCACTGTCGCGATATCGATCAGCGCGCGCACGATGGCGTCGGCCTGTTCGGTCATCAACAGCGGGAAACGCGCGCGATAGTGCGGTTCATCCGCCCACGGTGTGCCGGCTGGCGGCGGCTGGCCGTGCCGGAAGCGTCCGCTCAGCAGGCCGATCGCCAACGGGCTATACGTCACCGCGCCCAACCCAAACTCCCGGCACAACGCCAGCAGATCCGGCTCCAGCACGGTGCGAGCCAGCAAGCTGTATGAATTCTGGATTGCGATAAAGGCATTGGCGTGCAGTGCCTCGCTGCGCCAGAGCGCCTCGCATACCCGCCAGGCTGGGAAATTGCAGCAGCCGATATAGCGCACTTTGCCCTGCCGGATCAGATCGTCCATCGCGCGCAGCGTCTCGTCGATCGGGGTGTGGTCGTCCATCTGGTGCAGCCAAATACACATCGATGTGATCCGTTTGCAAGCGTTTCAGGCTGTTCTCGACCTCGCGCAGCATGTGAAAGCGCGAGAGCCCGTTGTCGTTTGGCCCGGGTGACTCGCTGATATTGGCCGCGACTTTGGTCGCCAGAACAACGTCGGTCGCGTTTGCCGCGCAAGGCGTCGCCCAGCACTTCTTCCGAGCGGCCAAAGCTGTAATAGTTGGCCGTGTCGATAAAGTTGATGCCCAGATCGAGCGCATGGTCACGATGCGCGCGCAGGCGGCCGCATCAAAGCTGGACTTGAACAGATGTTCGCGAAACGCCGTGCCCAGGCAAATGCGTGAAACGTTCATGCCGGTGCTGCCCAAGCAATTTGTAGTCCATGTGTGGGCGCTTAACTCCACCCACTCGCGCCCTTTGCGCTCCACACCGCGCCAGTCGTATAGGTATTGCGCTCGGAGGCCAGAAACTCGATCACTTCGGCCACTTCTTCGGCATCTGAGTAGCGGCCGATTGGCACGCCCGGGTTCGCCAGATGTTCCTGGCTAAAGCGCGGCACCACCATCTCGGTCAGCGCGCGGCCCGGTTCGACGCCGTTGACAAACACACCGCGGCTCGGAAAAGCATTGCCCAGCGCCTGCACAAACGACCACACCGCGCCCTTCGACACGCCATACGGCACATTGTGCGTCGCACCCAGCCGTGCGCCCGATGGTGATCGTCACACAGCGCCCCCAGCCTTGCTCCAGCATATGCGGGATCACGGCCTGATGCGCATAGTGCACACCCATCACGTTGATCTCCAGAAAGCGCTCGAATATGTCGGCCTCGATCTCCAGAAAGGGCGTCTCTTTGCCAAAGATCCGGCGCAGCACACCAGAATGTCGAGCCGGCCAAACGCAGTGAGCGTCTGATTGCGACCAGCGCGCGCACCGGCCCGTCGGCCACATCGGTGTTGATAAACAGCGCGCGCTGACCCAGCGCTTCGATGCTGGCGCATGGTTTCTGCGCGTCAGCGTCTCCAGCAGATCGGCGATGACAATATCGCGGCCATCCTCGGCCAGCCGCAGCGCCGTGGCCCCGCCAATCCCACGCGCGCCACCGGTCACAATCGCCACCCGTCGTTCAACCGGGGCTGCAAATCTAAGTGGCATGATGGAGCAGTCATCTGATGATTCGCGACGCCGACATCGGCCGCGAGGCTGGCGAAAGAGTGCGACCACGTGCGGCAAGTCTTCCGTGGTGCAGCCTTCGGGCAGCACTGGAAAGTCGGGCGACAGGGCTTCCATGCGGCGGAACAGCGTGCGGAAATCCATATTGCCTTTGCCCGGGCAGCCATCTTGCAAATGCACCGCCAACTTGTCTTCTACCCAAATATCTTTGGCGTGGCAGCTCACGATGTGCTTGCCGAGCACATCAAAATGGCGGTTGACCGCCGCGCGCGGTGTCGTAGACCTCTTTCAGGGTGATCCAGTTGGCGCTGTCGTAATCGCTGGCCACCCATGGCGAATCCACCTCGTCCAGAATCTTCGGCGGTGACCTCGGCGGATTCCAGCGTCACCAATTGGTGGCCTTCAAGGCTGAGCAACACGCCGTGCTCTTGCGCCGCCGGCGCGCATTCTTTCAGGCTTTTGATCAGTTGTTTGCGCGCGCTCGCGGTCCAGTTGTCGGGGTGGGGGAACCACGGCCCGCGCGGGCTCATGCTGCCGGGGCCGGTGTCGATGCCACGCGCGCCCATCCAACCGGCCAGCTGCAACGCGCACTGCAGCGTATGCACCGCTTCGCGGCGCTGTGTTTCGTCCGGCGTGACAAGGTTTTGCCAAAAGCCGGTGGCTTGATACATGCGGATGCCGATGTCGGCCAACACCTGCTCGAACCCGTTGGCGCGGCGCTTTTGGCGTGTCGCGCGGGTCGTTGTCGCGAAAGCGCGTGAAGATGCCGGAAAAGCCGAAGTCACGCACGCGCTGGCACAGCGCCGGCGTGATGTCGTGCATGTCCGATGGGAGAAAGCAGCCGTTTAGGCCAAGTTTCATGAATTAGTGATGTTTAGGCGCCTGCCGCGCTGAGAAAACCCCACCGAGATTTAACCCCAAGACGAGCAGCGCCGCAACAAGCACCAGCAGCGCGATCCGGCGCAGCGTTTTGCCCCACCACACGCCCTGGCCGTGCTGCTGGTGCGCCTGCTCACCGCGCGCGATGGCCTCAGTGTTGCTCGACGCCACGCCGTCGACACTGCTCAGCCACCAGGATTTGCGGCAATAGGCATACTGACCGAGCTCGCTGGCGCGGATAACGCGGTTGGGATCGTCGGGTGCGGTCATGTGGGGGCTAGGTGTAGTCCACCTTGGAGGTGGACTACACCTGAAACGCCTCTGCTACGGCGAAATCAGTTTGTAGCCGCGGCCGCGCAGCGTGATCAGATATTTCGGCTCGGGTGTGTTTGGCTCGAGCTTGGCGCGCAGCCGGCTGACCAGCTTCTCGATGCGCGCATCGTCGACCGAGTCCAGATAGCTCTCTCCCCACACATTGGTGACGATCACATATTTGTCCACGATCTTGTTGAGCTTGCCATACAACAGCAGCAACAGCTTGTATTCGAGGTCGGTCAGCGCCTCGACCTTGCGGCCATCGACCATGACATCGCCGGCGTCGACATCGACCTGCACGCCGGCTGTCACACCGCCGGGCCGCGTCAGCGCCTGCCGATGCACGAAGCTGCGCCAGGCGTTGCCAAGCAGCACATCTTCGATATCGCCGGTGCTGTTGACCAGCCGTTTCTCCCGCAGCAGATCCAACGTCTCGCTGTCGCAGGTGTGGCCGGAGACAAAATCGATCAGCGTGCTCTGCTCCGGCCGGTGTGAGCTGGCTCCAGATGCGCAGACACTCGTTGCGCACGTTGGTCTCGTGCGTCAAGGCCTGTTGCACCATCTCAAGCGCATCTTCGCGCGTGGCGCTGCTTGTGCCGGCGGCCATGCGCAACCATGTCTCGGTAACCGCCTTGATCAGCCCGGCATGTCCGCCTGCTTCGTTGATGATGAAATTCATCTCGGCTTTGCTGATGCGCGTGTCGTCCGCAATCTCCGAGGCAATTTCGCGCGCATCGTCCTGATTGACAAAGCCGACCCACACCTCGCGCGACGGAAAATAGCTCGGCGAACTCGTTGCTGTCGTTGTCCGAGCGGATCTCGAACAGCGGCCGCTCGGTGGCGGTCACAAAACTCAGCGTGCCGTTGAATTCATCCTTCATCGCGCGCAGGTTCAAAAAGACGCGACCGTCGAGCTTTGCGAACGGATCATCGAACTCATCGAACATGATCACGAGTGATCGCTCGGATTCTTCGCATACTTTGCGCACCGCGCTGTCGAAGGCGAGCGGGCTGCGAATTGGCGCGCTCGGCTGCACCACATCGGAGTAAAGCGTGTTGAGCTCGCCGATAAGCGCTTCCTGCGTGCCAGCGCGCTTGAGCGCGCTGATCACGTTGCGCAGCGTGGCCTCGTGAAATGCCTGCTCGCTGCGGTCGGCCATCAGATTGCAGTCAACATACACAAACAAATAGTCGTCGATCTTGTCTTGCAACAGCATTTCGCGCGCTTCGTGGCTGCAAATGTCGCGCAGCAGCGTGCTCTTGCCCATGTTGCTCAGGCCAATGACGGCGCAAGACCGGGCTGATTGGATGCAACGTGCGATGAAACGAGCTTCGGTTTCGCGGATCATGTGAGGGGCATTCTACCGAGCCTTGACCACTCACTTAGAATCCTGCCCATGCCGCTATTGCTCAGCGCGATCATCGTCGCGGTTCCGACCTATCTGTATGCCTGGATTGTCCGCAACGTCGATCGCTATGAGAAGGAGCCGGTCAAATATCTGATCGCGGCGTTTTTGTGGGGCGCGATCCCATCGATCCTGCTGGCGTTGGTGGCCCAGGTCATCTTTGCCGTGCCCGTCATCGCGCTACTGGGCGAGGATTCGCGGGCCGGCCAGTTGTTGCAGGTCGCTGTGTTTGGCCCGATCAGCGAGGAAGTGCTAAAGGCCTTTGCAGTGGGTCTGATTTATCTGTGGCGGCGGCGCGAATTTGACGGCTGGGTGGATGGCATCGTGTATGGCAGCACGGTTGGCTTTGGGTTTGCCTACGTCGAGAATATCTTTTATCTCAGCTCGGCTGAAAATCTGAGCGATTGGTTCTTCCTGTTCTTTTTGCGCGTGATCATTTTTGGGTTCATGCATGGGTTCTGGACATCGCTGACCGGCATCGGGTTTGGGCTGGCGCGCCACGCCAAAAGCGATTTTGTCAAAGCGTCGTTGATCGCCGTCGGGCTGGGGTTTGCAATCTTTGGTCACGCTGTGCACAACGGCAGCCTGGTGCTGACTGGCACGGAGACCTCTGGATTGTTCATGTGCTTGACCGCGCTCAACTATCTTGCGCTGATTGGCCTGATGATCGGCCTCAACCTGGTCGGCGGCCGTAAAGAGCGCGAGCTGATGCGCGCCGGCCTGCAAGATGAAGTGCCCGGCGTGCTGTCGCAGGAGATCTATGACGCGCTCAGCAACAACCGGGCACATTCGACCATGGCGCCAAAAACGCAGCGTGAATTGACCCAGCTGGCTTGCGAACTCGCCCTCAAGAAACGCCAGCTCGACAACGATCCGGCTGACGCGAAGACAGTGGCGCTGATCGACGAGTTGCGCGCCAAAGTCCGCGCCTTCAACCCGCAGGTCGAACCGCTGCAGCCTGTGGCCGTTTGGCCCGATGCGCCGGCTGCCTCGGTCGAGCCGGCACCGGCGCCTGAGCAAACGCCCCCGCCTTCGGCGGGTTAGTGCAACGCCGCGCCGAGCGGCAACGCGCGGCCGTGGATGGCCTCGCGCATGGCGATCCGGTCGTCCCAGGCATATTCGGTTGCGCCAAAACACAACGATTGTTCATGTCCCTTGCCGCAGGCGATGATGGCGTCGTTCGGGCCCGCCAGCGCGCAGGCCAGCCGCAGCGCCTCACCGCGATCCATGCTGCGGCGCACGTTGGCGCGCGCCGAGGCGGGCATGCCGGCCTCGATGTCATCGCAAATCGCATCAAACGATTCCGCGCGCGGATCCTCGGCTGTCAGCACAATCGCATCCGCGTGACGCGCCGCGATCGCGCCCATCATCGGGCGCTTTTGCACATCGCGCGCGCCGGCGCAGCCAAACACCGCAATCAAGCTTGCCCGGTGTGATCGCGCGCACGGTCTGCAATACGTTGTCGAGTGAGTTGGGTGTGTGCGCAAAATCAACCAGAGCCAGATAGGGCTGGCCGGCGTCGATGCGCTCCATGCGGCCGGGCACGCCGGCAATCGACGCTACACCGCGTTGTATCGCATCCAGCGGCACGCCCAGCGTCAACGCGCTGGCGCTGGCGCACAGCACGTTCGATACGTTGAACCCGCCAATCAGCTGGGTGCGCAGGGGCAGGTCGAGTGATTTGCCGGCCTGCCAGCCATGGGCGTCGATCGTGCCTGTGGCGTAATCAGCCATGCGCGCGTGCAACCAGCCAGTCAGGCCTGCGCCCGTTGGTTGGGCGCTGCGCGAATAGGCGATGCGCGCGCGCGCCGGCAGCGCCGCAAGATGCGCGTAGGCGTAGTCATCATCGGCGTTCAGGACATGCGCCGGCGCCATGTTGAACAGCAGTGTTTTTGCCGCCCGGTACGCTTCACGCGTGCCGTGCAGATCCAGATGCTCGTGCGTGATGTTGGTGACCGCGGCCACATCGAATGCCACGCCATCCACGCGGTTGAGCGTCAGGCCATGCGAGGTGACCTCAAGCACGCAGTGCGTGGCGCCGGCGTCGCGCATCATCGCCAGATAGCGTTGAATGTCGGCAGCCTCGGGCGTGGTGACGTGCAGACCGGTGTCGAGTTGCGCGTCGCCGATCATCGCGTTTACGGTGGTAATCACACCGGTCTGGGCGCCGGCCGCGCGCAGGATGCCATACAGGATATTCGCGGTGGTCGTTTTGCCATCGGTGCCGGTGATGCCAATCACGGTCAGGCTGCGCGAAGGGTGGCCATACCAGGCCGCGCACAGCTGCGCAAATGCCGAGCGGGCATGCGCGACATACACGACGGGGACCGCGAGCTCAGGTTGCGGCGTCTCGCACACGATGGCCGCCGCCCCGCGCGCGATGGCGTCCGGGATAAAGCGATGCGCGTCGTTGGTCAGGCCCTTGTGCGCCACAAATAGGGCGCCGGGCATCACTTTGCGATTGTCCGCCACCACGCCGGTGACGGGGATATCGGCGACCGGCATGTCGACCTGGATCTTCTCGGCGCTCTCGAAAAGCCGGCGTAACGACATTGCCATAGTCGCGCAATGTTACAGCACGCTCATTCAGCATAAATTCGCAGTGCGTCTCTGAGCGGACTGTGCTATATTCTCGGTGCGGCCGGGAAACCAGTCGCCTGAATACACCATCTTAATAATGGAGGTGATGGCACTATGAGTAGTCCGAAACTTAGCGCCGTGGCATCACCTCTGGCAATTCGCTAGAGAATTTGCCACGGCGTGCAAATCAGCGCACTCGCAAGGGTGCGCTGATTTGTTTTTCCGTCCTCTGCTTACTCTGCTCGCTCTGCATTCATCTTAAACGTAACGCTCAAGATGAATGCAGAGCAGCAGAGCAGCAGAGTAAGCAGATAATTGGAAAATGCTGCAACAAGCATTTGTCGATAACGTGCTCAGCACGCATGGTGAGGTTGGCCGCACATGGCTCAATGAGCTGCCCGGGTTACTATCAACCGTCGAACGGCGGTGGCATCTGCGCATTGCCGCACCGTTTGACGCGCTGTCCTACAACTACGTGGCGCCGGCGACGGGCGCGGATGGCGCCGACCGGGTGGTCAAACTCAGCGTGCCAAACCCGGAATTCGACAGCGAGTGCGCGGCCTTGCGCCTATACGCCGGCCGCGGTATTGCCCGCCTGATCGATGCCGATGAACCTGCGGGCATCCTGTTGCTCGAACGCGTGCGGCCGGGCGCCATGCTTACGGCGCTGGCCGCGCAAGACGACGACGCTGCCACGCGCGTCGCCGCGACGGTCCTGCGCGCGCTGTGGCGCACTGCGCCAGGGCGCTCTGCGCCCATGCACCATGGTTTGCGCGAACTCGCAAGCTGGACCGCGGAGCTCGACGATCTTGAACGCGAGCAGCGCGCCGGCCGTTCGGTGTATCCGCAGGCGTTGGTCGACTACGTTGTCGCAACGCGACGCGAACTGCTGGCGTCGGCGCCTGATCGCAGCGTGTTGCACGGCGATCTGCACCACTTCAATATCTTGACCGCCACACGCGAACCCTGGCTGGCGATCGACCCCAAGGGGCTGGTCGGCGAGCGCGCCTACGACATCGCGCCATTTTTATACAACCCGTTTGGCAGCATGCTTGAGCGACCTGACGCGCATGAAATCGCGTTGCGCCGGATCGCGATCTTCTGCGAGATGCTCGGGCTGGATCGCGCGCGCGTGCACGCCTGGGGCGCCGTGCAGGCGGTGTTGTCTGAATGGTGGAGCAGCAAAGCCGCTGGTGCTCAGTCGCCGATGATCATGTTTGCTCTGGCGCTGGCGGGCGGGGACTAGATGTAGTCCACCTCGAAGGTAAAGGACTATATCTCTGCGGGGATAGATGTAGTCCACCTCGAAGGTGGACTACATCTAATCCCCGGCGATCCAGGCCATCGTTTGGGTCGCCAGCCGGTCGAGCGACTGAACACATAGCTTGATGTGCGCCTCTTTTGTGTCCTCGATCGGGTTGTGTGAGATGCCGCGCAGGCTCTGCACAAACATCATCACTGTGGGCACGCCCGCGCGCGAGACCTCGGCAGCGTCGTGCAATGGGCCGGAGGGCATGCGGTGCGTCGTGCCGCAGGTGTCGATATTGGCTTGGTCGCAAAAATCAAGCAGCTTGTTGTGAAATGGAATGGGCTCGATCTGCCAGATGCGGCTCCACTGCACGGTGCAGCCCTCTTCTTTGGCAAAACGTTTGCTGGCGGCCTGGGCCTCTTTGAACATGGCGGCCAGCGACCGGGCGCTGATGTGGCGCTGATCCAGCGTGACATCGCACTCGCCGACGATGGCGGTCACGATGCCGGGCTTTGTGATGACGCTGCCGATCGTGCACACACCGCCGTGCTTTTTGCCGATCGTCGCGGATTTCCAGCTCGAGCCGGGCGGCGCAGGCCAGCGCGTCGCGCCGCACATCCATCGGCGTGCTGCCGGAGTGGGCGGTCTGGCCGACAAACTTGATCGCCCAGCGCTCGACGCCGCAGGTGCCGAGCACGGTGCCAAGCGGCTGCTTTGCGCCGTTCGAGCACCGGGCCCTGTTCGATATGCAGCTCGAGATAGGCCGCGGCGTTCTTGAGCTCTTTGCCGCTCTTGTGGGCCTTGTCGATGTCGACACCGCAGCGTTTAAGCGCGGCCTCGAGGGTGATGCCCTGTTTGTCGACGCGGTTGCGCTCGATGGCCGGGTCCATTGTGCCGGCACAGGCGCTGCTGCCAAGCAGGCTGCGGCCAAAGCGCGCGCCCTCTTCGTCGGCCCAATCCACCACGCGCACGGTGACGGGTGGGGCGCCGTTGTATTCGGCATGGATGCGGCGCAGCACTTCGAGGCCAGCCAGCACGTTCAGGCAGCCGTCCAGCCAGCCGCCATCCGGGACGCTGTCCATGTGGCCGCCGATGAGCAAGGCTTTTTTGCTTTTGCCCTTGAGGGTGAACCAGGTGTTGCCGGCCTCATCGTCATGAATTTCGAGCGGCAGGTCGGCCACCTGTTTGCGCAGCCAGGCGCGCGATTCAAGCCAGGTGTCGGTCCAGGCTACGCGCATGGCGCCGTTTGTGGCTGGGTTGGTGGTCAGCGCGCGCAGCGCTTTGAGCTCGTCAAGCGTGCGCTTTGGGTTGAGTGCGGATGGCATGCCGGCATTTTAGATGCACTGCGCCATCGCTGCACTCGATTGGGTGCGCCACGAATTTTGCGATGCCGTTGAGATGCCGCGACATTTGCGCATGGCGCCCCGCGGGACCGAGGTCCCGGGCTAACCATAGCGAAGCCGCCCGCCGGCGGCTAAATGGTGCGCTTGCCTGTCAGGCAGTGAAGGCCGCTGGCGTGTGCGTTTATTGCAAATCCACGCAGAAATCACCTAAATCGTGACAGTAATTCAGACTTAAGTCTTACGCGCAATAGACCAAGAGTTTTATAAGGTAATGCAGAGATCACTTAGATGACCAAGGCGACATTACTCCCCTCCGTCTCCCCGGCGTCCTGGCCGGTGGGCACTGTTGCCAGCGTCCTGTTGGCGGCACAGACCCTCATCAGTCTGGTCTCAGCGGTGTTCTATCGATCACAAACCGCGCTGGTATTGGTCGGGTTGGACGTGATCTGGGCAGTGCTGATGGTGTGTCATGTGCTGTTGCTGCGGCAAGGCCAGATTCGCTACTCGATGCTGGCAGTGTTGCTAGCCTCCAGCCTCAAGGCCCCGCTCGCAGTTCTGGCATCGCCGGATCTGTTCCCCGTCGTTGTGCTGCTGCCAGGCCTGGCCGTTGCCTATGTGTTGTTGCAGCCACAAGTCTTTCGCGCGCCGATACTCATCGCGCATTTGGGCGTGGTCTATATCTCGATGATGCTAGCCTACAGCATTTCGCAGCCGATCGGCGATCTGCCACGCAGTGCCACGGTTATGCTCTTGCTCGTCGGCATCCCGACTGGCGCACTGGCGTTGTTGCAAATTGTCACGCGTTATCGCGCCCAGTTCGACAGCACGCTGCGCCGCACACAAACCGCGAACGAATCACTGAACCGCACACGCGATCAACTGTCGCACCTGCTGGAAGTCTCGCGTGTGATTGGCGCGCAGACCGATCTGGACACCCTGCTCGATGTCGCGCTGGTGCAGCTGCAGGATATGGTCGGGTTTGAGCACGCTGCCGTGCTGCTGGTCGACCCGGACATGCGCATCACCGAGTCGCGCTACAGCACTGATGTCAAACCGCTTGCCGCCCGCCTAAACGCGCTGCGCAAATTGCAGCCGCATCAGTTGCAGGTGGTGCGCAGCGGCGATAGCATGCTGGTGACCGATGTCTTCGACACGTCGACCGAAGCGCGGCTGGTGCGCCAGTCGCTGGAAAGCGCGCTGGACGCCTCGCCAAACGACGCGCTCAAACGCACGCAGTCATGGATCGGCATCCCGCTCAACGCGCAGGGCAAAACGGTGGGTTTGCTGTCGATCGGGCACTCGCAGCGCTGGTTCTTTCGCGCGCAGCACGCGCAGTTGTCGCTGGCATTTGCGAACCAGATGGCGGCTGCGATCATCAGCATGCGCCTAAAAGATCAGGCGGTGCGCGCGGCCGCGCACAACGAGCGTGCGCGCCTCTCGCGCGAGCTGCACGATTCGGTCAGCCAGCAGATCTTTGGCGTGTCGCTCGGCGCGCGCACCGCGCTTGAGCTGTTGCCGCCCGGCGCCGACCGCGCGCGCCAGCCGCTCACGTATGTGCTCGATCTGGCCGAAGCCGCGCTGACCGAGATGCGCGCGCTCATTTTTGAGTTGCGGCCGGAATCCTTGTGCGAAGACGGGTTGGTGCTGGCGCTCAAACGCCAGGCCGCGGCCGTGATTGCGCGCTACAAGGCCGAGCATGGCACAAAGCTTGAGCTGTCGCTGTGCTCAGAGGAACCCGATCTGCCGATGAACGTGAAAGAAGCGCTCTATCGTGTCAGCCTCGAAGCACTGCAAAACGCGGCAAAACACGCGCAGGCCAGCAAGATTGAGATGCTACTGCAGTGCGACGCATGCACGATCACGATCGAGATCAGCGACAACGGCAAGGGATTTGACCCGGCCGGCAGCTATCCCGGCCATCTTGGCCTGATCACCATGCGCGAGCGCGCCGAGCAGGTGGGCGGGCATCTGTTTATCGACAGCGCGCCCGGCCGCGGCACGCAGATCATCGTGCGCGCGCCGATCTGCGAGGCGTGACCGCGTCGCGTATGGATAAAGCATTCGCTGCCAAGCCTATGCATGCGCGGCTCATTGGCGGATGCTTTACCCCAACCAGCGCAGGGTCTTGTCTGCCAACACGTCAAATGCCCGCACCGCGAGTTCCAGATGCTCGCTGCGCGTGTCTTCCTCTTTTGTGTGCGATAGGCCGCGCAGGCTCTGCACAAATAGCATGACTGTCGGCACGCCGGACCAGGCCATTTCGATTGCATCGTGGCCCGGGCCGCTCGGCATGCGGTGCGAAACACCGGCGTTGACCTCGCGGATCGCCGCGTCGCACAGATCAATCAGCGCATCGTGAAACGGTTGCACCGGTGAGCGGTAAATCGTGCTCCACGCCACGCTCACGCCTTCTTCACGCGCGATGCGCTCGCTCGCCGCGCGCGCGGCGTCGTTCATCGCTTTAAGCTGCGTCGCGTCGATGTGGCGTTGATCGAGTGTAAGAAAGGTTTCGCCAGCCACCGCCGTCGGCACGCCTGGCGTGTTGTGCACACGGCCGGTGGTGCAGACGCCGCCAGCGCTGTCGCGCCCGATCTGGCGCACCTCGACCGCAAACCGCGCGGACGCCACAAAGGCATCCTGCCGCAGCAGCATCGGCGTGGCGCCGGCATGCGCCGCCTGGCCCTTGAACGTGAGCGCGTGGCGCTCGATGCCAAAGCAGCCGATTACCGCGCCGAGTGGCAGCCCGAGCGACTCAAGCACCGGGCCCTGTTCAATGTGCATTTCGAGATAGACGCGCGCGGTTGCGCGCTGTGCCATGGCGCGCTCTGCTGTGGCTGTGTCGACGCCAAAGGCGCGCACGGCATCCGGGCAGCGTGATGCCGTTGCTGTCGACCAGCCGGTCGACCCACTCGCGGTTGAGCCGCCCGGCCACCGCGCTGCTGCCAAACAGGCTGCGTCCAAAGCGGGCGCCTTCTTCATCGGCCCAATCGACCAGCCGCACCGTAACAGGTGGCGTGCCCTGCGCCGCGATTCGCCGCAGCACTTCAAGTCCGCCGATCACGCCGAAACAGCCATCCAGCCAACCGCCGTTTGGCACGCTGTCGAGGTGGCTGCCAATCACCAGCGCGTCAGCGCGCGCGCCGGGCAGGGTGGCCCAAATGTTGCCAGCGTCGTCGGTTTCGACCTGCACAGGCAGTTCGGCGAGCTTGGCTTTGTACCAATCGCGCGCTTTCGCCCAGATCGGCGTCCAGGCCAGGCGTTGCGCGCCGTTCTCATCGCCGGTCAGCGCGCGCAGTTCGTTTAGATCGCGGATGACATTTTGCGGGTTCAGCATGGCAGTGGCTCACGATGCGCGCGGATTAGACCCGCGCGCTGAAATACATCACGCTGACGGCGGTCAACATCCATAGCAGCACCGCAAACTGCATCGGTTTGTCGCGCAGGATGATTTCATCCGGCGCGCCGCCTTCGCCGCGCACGTGCATCAGATACAGATAACGGAACACGCCATACAGCACAAACGGGATGGTGAGCATAAAGCTCTTGTTGGCCGGCAGCTTTTCGCCGCTGAAGGAATAGACTGAATACGAGACCAGCAGCGCGCCGGTCACGATCGACACGATCTGGTCGAGCAGCGGCAGGTTGTATTCGCGCAATATCCTGCGTGTGCCGGGTTTGTCGCCGAGTTCGACGATCTCCTGCCGCCGTTTGCCAAAACCCAGCAACAGCGCCAGCAGCGACATGCAGATATACAGCCAGGGCGAAAAGTTGTCGGCCTGAACCAGCTCGGCGCCGCTCGCCACGCGCAGCACAAACCCGGTCGCCAGCACCAGCACATCGAGGATGACGATATGTTTGAGCCGGAAGCTATACAGCGTGGTCAGCGTGAGATAGGCCAGCGCGATCAGGCCGAAGCCGATATCGGTAGCAAATGCCAGCCCGAGTGACACCACGATGAGCAGCACAGCCAGCACGATCGCGAGCGGCACCGGCACGATGCCACTCGCGATTGGGCGTTTGCTCTTTTTTGGGTGCAGGCGGTCAGCTTCGACATCGGCGCAATCGTTGATCAGATACACCGACGACGAGAGCAGGCACAACACCAGCACACCGAGCAGCGCCCTGAGCACGGCGTTGGCGTCAAAAAGCTTCAGGTCGAAGACGAGCGCAGCCAGAACAACGGCGTTTTTTGTCCATTGTTTTGGCCGCATGCTGCGCACAAGTCCCTGCAGCAGGCTGCCGGTTTGGGTGCGCGATGGTGCTGCAGTGCCGGGCTTCATGTGCCTATCATATCGCGGGGCGCGTGAGCGTTGAGAGCGGCCGGAGGCCTCCCGGCCGCTCTCAACTCTCACGCGCTCTGGAGTCTCAGACCTGGCAGGTCGGGATAGCCGTCTAGCGCATCGCAACCGGCAGCCAAAGCGGTTTTAACTGCGCCCGGTCGATCACTTCAACTGCCCCGATATCCGTACGCGCGCCGCCAAAGCTGCGCGGGTAGCCGAGCTGGTCGGACAACACGCCATCTTCGGTCACCAGCTGTCCAGCATCGATTGCGGCCGAGCCGGGCAGCAGCGGGAAGAATTGCGTGCCGTTTCCGGCCGTCGTCAGCGGACCGAGGTCAATCGCGTCGGTGACGATGTCTGTCGAGACGGCGCTACCACACGACGGGTCGCTGAACAGGTTGTTGCCGAGCGAGGTGATCGGCTGAACGATGGTGCAAATCGGGTGGGTCCCGGAGATGAGGGTGTTTTGCACGCGAAGATCGAGCGTTCGTGTATGCGAAATTGCGGGTCCGCCCGCGATATGATAGGCACACATTCCCATGCATCGCTTTGAAGACATCGCCCAACAGTTGATCGAAGCCTCACTCGCCCGGCTCCTGCGCGAAAAGTTGCAGCCGCGCGACGTATTGCAAGCGCTTGTGCGCGCCATCGACGACGCCCAGGCCGCGCTGCAGGTGCGCGAGACACCGCCGCCCAATCACTTTTGGGTCTCGCTCAATGAGTCCGACCTGGCGCATCTGCGCAACACCGAGGCTGGTCTGGTCGAAGAACTGGCCGAGCAAGTGCGCCAGATCATGTTGCAGATGGGCTTCCGGCTGGATATGCCGCCGCGCGTGTTGCTCAATGGCAGTGATGACGTTGCGCCGCATCAGATGCGCGTGACTGCGCGCTGGATTTCACCAGAAACAAACCGCGAGGGCACGACCGCTGCCACACCCAGCGGCAACACCTTGCCGCGCCGGCCGTTTCTGATTGTCGATGGCCGCCGCCAGATCGATCTCACCGAAACGCTGGTGACGATCGGCCGTTCGCGCGGCAGCGAGATCGTGCTGGATGATCGGCGTGTCTCGCGCAACCATCTCGAATTGCGCTGGCTGGAAGCCTATGCCAAGTTTCTCGCAGTCGATATGGACAGCAGCGGCGGCACGCGTCTAAACGGGCATTCGATAAAGCAATGCACGCTCGAACCCGGCGATGTGTTGTCGCTCGGGGGCTACGAGCTGATCTATGGCGAAGAATTCGAACTGCAGAGCACCAACGCGTTTAAGCCGGTGACCGGCAGCACCAGCACGCACAGCGCCGACAATTGATGGCGCTAGCGCGCGTCGAGCGCGACCTCAATGCGATCAGCGCTATTGGTGAGCTGATAAGTCAACATCAGTTCGCGCGCGTCCTGTAGAACTTCAAACGTCATCCAGCCGTCGACACGATTGTGGCGCTCCAGATTTGTGACGGGCAGCAAGAGGGGCGCCCGCCCGCCGGTGATCGTTTTGTATACCAGCCCGCTGGCATCGCGCAGCCGCGCAAAATACGAGTTCACCGTGACGCCGCGCTCAGCCTTGCTTTCAACCGCGAGTTTGATCGCAATCAGTTTGTAGCCCTCGCGGGGTCTGATCAGGCCATACGACGCAACACCCGATTCAACTTGAAGCACGGTGATCTTGTACGTCGCGAGCGACAGGGGCTCGCCGACACGGCCGGAAACCAGGCTGAGTGCATCGGCCTCGCGCGCGCATGCGTCTGCGTCGCCGCTGAGGCAAGTGTCATCGGCTGTTTTTACGTTCGTAACGGTGGTTGCCTGCGGCGAACTTGCCGCGCGCAAGGGACCGTTGACGAAATAGCTTCCAGAAAGGTATTGCACAACCAACAACCCTGCTGAAATGACGAAACCAAGAAATGCTGACAATGCCCGGCTCATGGATATCTCCTTACCCGTTGCGTGTCCAATCGATCTTGGCAGACAACCAAGCTGCTTTCATATAGCGAAATAGCGAAGCGCAATTATTGTAACAATACTGTATAAATCCTCGCTGAATAGCGACGCACCCTTCGTATTGTGGCGGAAGCAGCCGCGCCTGCAGGTCCAAAGCTCGCGACGATGTGTCACGTCAAGTTGCCTTGCATCGCATTGCCAAATTCTGTGGCTCCACCCCATTTGGCACCGGGTGCATTTTTCTAAAGGGGAACGTCACGGCGAAGCCAATGCTTAGGCCTGCCAGGTCTGCAGGCCGTAAACGGCCATGCTCAGATACGAAGCCCAGGGCTGATGGCAACAACTTGCGCGCGTGGCGGCCGTATTAGCCGGCAGTCACACAACGACGCCAATCCTGTGAGCGCTGGCAGTCAGCCCAGGGCTTCGTATCTGAGCATGGCCGTTTACGGCCTGCGGACCCGGCAGGCGCGCACTGGGGCTGGGGCCACGCCAATTGCCGCTCCCCTTTAGAAAAATGCACCCTTGGCACCGGCCCGCCATAACGCACCGTAAAATAGGCCAATGTCGAAATTACGCGCATTTGCCGAGCTCCATCCGCGGTTGGCCGCTTGGTTATTTCTGGCGATCGGAATGCTGGTGATCCTGGCGATTTCAGCCCCGAAGGACGGCACGCTGACAGCCAGCAACTGGATCTTCCTGGCATTGGCCACGATCGGTCTGGCAGGGTTGTGCGCCTGGATTATCGGCTGGGAAGACGGTGCCGACGCAGGAGATTCCGAAGGCACACCCTCTGAAGGCGCGTCGTCATGACGCGAACGCGGCGTCCCTTGCAGTGGTCGGTCGGATTTTCAGCAGACCCTGCCAAACAACCCGACAAAACTGTGCCCGCCGTGGTGCCCGGCGCCGTTCAGCTGGATTGGGCGCGCGCGGAGGGTTGGCCCGAGCCGGCGTTCGACAGCGATCTGCAGAAGTACGCCTGGATGGAGGACGTCTTCTGGCGCTATCAGTCGCAGGTGCCCGCCGCGCCGCAGACCGATGACTGCCGGCGCTTTTTTGTGTGCCACGGTGTGGACTATCGTTTTGCCGTCTTGCTGAACGGGGCAACCGTTCACACGCAGGAAGGCATGTTCACCCCGGTCACGATCGACATCACCGATGCCGCCCGTTCTGGGTGCACGCTTGAAGTGCTGGTGTGGCCTGTCCCAAAATCTTGCGCGAGCAACGACCGCAACGAGGCCAATCAATCCGTCAAACCCGCCGTGAGCTATGGCTGGGACTTTCACCCGCGCCTGGTGCCGCTGGGTATCTGGGATGAAACCTACATCGAAACACGCCCGGCGCGTCACATCGCCGGTGCGGATGCGCGTTATCACCTGAGCGAAGATTTGCGAGAGGCGTCGCTTGTCTGCGACGTGCAGCTGACGCAGATCAACGGCGTTTCGCTGCGCTGGCGGTTGACCGACCCGTCTGGCGTCACTGTGATCGAAAAAGACATTGCGCCGTCGTCGTCTGCCTGTGCGCTGCACGCCACGCTCGCGCAGCCGCGGCTGTGGTGGCCGAACGGGCAGGGCGAGCAGGCGCGCTATACGTCGATCGTCGAGCTGCGCGATGGCGCCGGCGCGCTGATCGACAGTGTTTCGCAGCGCATCGGCTTTAAACGCGCGCGGCTGGTCATGCACGAGACGCAGTGGGAAGAGCCCGAGGTACAGGTGTTCCCAAAGGGCCGGCACACGTCCCCGATCACGCTGGAAATCAACAACCGGCGCGTGTTTGCCAAGGGGGCAAACTGGGTCAGCCCGGATATCTTCCCGGGCCGCATCACGTCTGAAACCTATGCGCCGCTGATCGCCATGGCGCATACCCACAATTTCAATATCCTGCGCTGCTGGGGCGGCGCCATCATCCAGAAAGAGGCGTTTTTTGAGCAGTGCGACGCGCACGGCATCATGGTCTGGCAGGAGTTTCCGCTGGCCTGCAATCGTTACGAAGGCACGCCAGAGTATCTGAGCACGCTCGATCAGGAGTCGCGGTCGATTCTGCTGCGGCTGCGTTCGCATCCGTCGGTGACGCTGTGGTGCGGTGGCAACGAGTTGTTCAACAACTGGTCGAAGATGACGGATCAGGATCTGGCGCTGCGGCTGCTAAATCGCAATTGCTACGATCTGGATCCCGATCGGCCGTTTTTGATGACCTCGCCGATGATGGGCATGGCGCACGGCGGCTATTTCTTTCGGCGCGACGACGGCGCCGAGGTGTACCAGTATTTCGCGCAGTCCAAAAATACAGCGTATACCGAATACGGCGTGCCCGGCAGCGCGGGAGCCGATCTTTTGAAGAAGATCATTCCTGCTGCCGAGCTGTTTCCGCCGCGCGCCGGCACGCAGTGGGAGACGCGCCATGCATTTAAGTCGTGGCAGTTCAACTCCTGGCTGGATCTGCACACGATCGCGCACTACTTTGGCGAACCGCAGACGCTTGAGCAACTGGTGGCCTGGTCGCAGTGGCTGCAGGCCGAGGGCTACAAAGCCATCTTCGAAGAGGCGCGCCGCCAGAAGCCGACCTGCGCGATGGCGATCAACTGGGTCATGAACGAACCCTGGCCGACCGCGGCGAACAACAGTCTGGTCAACTGGCCGGCCGAACCCAAACCCGCCATGGCTGCGGTGGGTGAATCCTGTCGCAGCGTATTGGCGAGCGCGCGTATCCCGAAATTCAGCTGGCAGGGCGGCGCGGCCTTTACGAGCGAGCTGTGGCTGTTGAACGATGGGCCGCTTGCAGTGCCGGCCGGGCAAATTGAGGCCTGGGTCGATATCGGCGGCCAGAAAGTTCATGCGCTGACCTGGCAACACACCGGCACCGCTGCGAACACCAATCTGCAGGGTCCGACATTGCGGGTGAACCTGCCAAACGTGCAAGCCAGCCAGCTGGTGCTTGAGCTGCGCGTTATTGGCAATGTCAGCGCGGATTCGCGCTATGCCCTGCACTACAAACCCAGCCACACTGCCGGATCGGTGCGGCACAGCATGGGCGACGTTTAGCCCGTCGACATGGCGTCCAAGTCTCTAACATATAGCCGGGCACGCATTCTTCGAAAGCAGATGACCCGCGCCGAAATGCTGCTATGAAAGCGCCCGCGTCGCCACCATATTTACGGCGCGCACTTTCGCCGGCAGCAACCCCTTGGGCCATATATCGTCGATTTTTCTGCGCAGCCTGCAAGCTTGTGATCGAAATCGATGGCGACGTGCACGCTGAGCCTGAGCACATGGTGCACGATCACATTCGATCACGCTGGCTGCTGAACCAAGGCTTTCAGATGATGCGCTTTACCAACGAAGACGTCAAGAAAAACATTAGCGGCGTTGTCGCCGAAATACAAAGATTTGTTACCGCCGCGCAAGAACCCTCCCCAGGAGGCGAAGCGAAGCGTTGAGCCTTCGTCAACAATTCGTCATGCCTGCGCGCGAAAATGCGTTATTGTTTGCCTCGACTATGAACATCAAGCATGCACTCTGCTCCGCTGTCATTCTGACGACACTTGGCTTTGCAAACGCAGGCATCGGCCATGCGCAAACCGATATCACAAAAACGGACTGGAAAGCCGTGTTGCTGGCCGACCCAAAACTCAAACGCACGGCCGATGAACCGCTCCTGATCGAAAAGTATTTCCGCGTCAGCAGCCGCGACAAAGCGGAAGGGTATGCCATCTTCGACAGCGTCGTCTACGGCGATCTGACCGGCGACGGCCAGCCGGAGGCGATCATCCCGCTGGCATCGGGCGGCACGGCTGGCGATATTGGCATGCTGTTGTATCGGCTGGACAGGCGCGGCAAGCCCGAGCTGGTGCTGGGTCTCACCGGCTACAAGATGGCCGTTTCAGTTTCCGAAGACGAGCTGCTGGTGGCGCAGCCGCAATACGCGGGCTGGGAAGGCAACTGCTGCCCGAGCGCGCTCACCGAGTCGCGCTATCGGCTGCGCGGCAACCGCCTGGCGCGCCGCAGCATCGTGGTGACGCCATTTGCCGATGCGCGCGGCCCGACACTCGTCCATGTGTTTGGTCTGATCAACGCCAAATCGTACAGGGCCGCCTATGCGTTTTTGACGCCGGCCGAGCAGCGCCGGCGGCCCTTCAACGCATGGAAGGCCGAGTTTGAACCGCTCACCGAACTGACCGTCGAGGGCGTGACGCAGTCCACCTCGGACACCGTCATTGCGATCGTCCGCGCACGCACTGCAAACGGCGCGATCATGAGCAGCGCCACCGCAGTGAAAATGGTGTGGAGCGCCAGGGCGCGGCAGTGGTTGATTGACAGCGCTACAGGCAATCCGCTTCCTGCAAATGCGGCTGTTCTCGCCGGCAAACTGGGCTTTCCAAGCGAATCACTCCCGGCGATGACCGTTGTCGCGCGCGAGGTGTCGTCCGGAAAAATATTCTCGATCGATACCAAGAACGGGCAGGGGGCGTATGCGCTTGTGGTTGAGCCCGGAACGTATACCGTCATCGCGTATCTTGCGAGCGCAAACTCAGGTGAACGCGATGGTGGTGGTTTTACTGCGGCGGTTGGGTGCGGGCTGAATGTCAACTGCACCGATCATGCCCTGGTGCCGGTCACACTGACCGCCGGCGGCGTCAACGCCGAAGCCGATCTGACGGATTGGTTTGCAGGGGAAAATTTCTTCCCCGGTAAGCCGTAACAAACAGCAGTGTCACGCGCTCAGCGCGTGACACTGCTGTTTGTTACGGCTTACTTGCGATGCCAGCGCAGCGGCTTGCCCGCTTCGCGCAGCACAACGCCCTGCGCTTCCAGGTCAAGCTGGACGCACTTCATCCACCAGCCAGCTTTGTCGCCGCCGGGAAAGTGTTCCTGCGACGCATGCGCCAGCACGCCCGCCATCATCTCGGCCTGTGTCAGGCCGGGCGCCTTTTTGGGCAGTGCTTTCAGGAGTGCGGTCTTCATCGCGTTGTATTTGACCGCATCGACCGTGGATGTGTGGCCGGGCACATTGACGTTGCGCACAGTCACGCGGCCCGCAACCGCCGGTTTGGCTTTCGTGGGGTTCTTGGCTGTGCTGGCTGTCTTGGTCTTGCCCGCTGTTTTTTTGTTTCGAGCTTCTTGTATCATTTTTACCGCAGCTTCGTGGCGCGGGCGCGTTGACGCGAGCAACGCCTTAAGCACGGTGGCATCGACATCACTTAGCCGTTTGATATACAGACATCCTTTGCCTACCGTGTGTTTGCCGAGTTTTTTTAGCGTTTCGGTATCCCAGCCGCCTGATGCATACAACGTTAGCGCACTTTTTCGTGGTGAAAACCCGAGTATGAACCAGTCGCCTTCGCGCCCCGAGGCGTATGTGTAGTGATAGTCGCCAAACCCGACGATACTGCTCCCCCACATTTTGGGCTGGGCGCCGGTTGCGGCGCGCATCTGTTTCAGCAGCACGCGGCAATCGGCCTGGGCGACCGGGTCGGAAATCGCGTCGATGAAACTGTCTACGCTGACATCGGTCTTTTTGGTTTTGAGTTCTGCCATTGCATTGTTCTCCATAACCCAACCTTCGGGTGGGGCTTTGCTCGCATGCGCCAAAAAAGGCGGTTTTTAGATCTGGCGAAGTTGCCATCTCCCTCGCGGAGCGAGGGAGATGGCAACTTCGCCGCTTTACAAACTTTGTTTATGGAGCACTAGGCAACACAACCGGGACCCAACAATTCGATCAACCGCAGCCGCAATTCGCGGCAATCGCGGGTGGTGTCGTTTGGGAAGTCCAGCACGGTTGTGCGGTTGTCGCTTGAGCGCAGCAGCACAACAAACGTCTGTGTGCCTTCAAACTCTTTTAGGGTTTGCACCACGGCCTCCAGCTTGGCCACATCGGCGAGGGTGTCGCCGTTGCGGTGGATGCTCACGGTGAGCACCTCGCTCATCGCCAGCAATGGCGCTTCGGAGGCCAGCGGATGCGGGTTCAGGCTCGGGTCCGGTTTGGCGTAGTACGGTTCAGCCGGTTCGCGCGACGGCTCGGCGCCCGGCGCCGGCACTTCGAACGCGACATCGGTGATCACCGTGCGCGCTTCTGCCGTGCCGTCCGCGCCGCCATCATCATCGTCGGCATTGCTCTCCAGCGACACTTCATATTTCGCGACGATGGCCTCGGCCGCGTGGATGACCGTCTCTTTGTCCAGTTGCGACTCACCGGGTTTGTATTTGCTCAACCCGGACCAGGCGACGTCCTCGGGCATGTCGGCGTACGGGTCGTCGGAAAGTTCCGGGGGTTCCGGCGGTGTTGTCTTGGCCGTGGGCGGTGGGGTGTTGAGCGGCGGTTGTGGGGCAGGGGCCGGCGGCTGTGGCGCCTCGACCGGCGGTCGACTGTCGACCGCGGGCGTTCCTGTGCCAATCGACGCGAAGTAGTCGTTCAGCATGGCGCTGTTGCGGTCATCATCGGCGTAGTAATCGCGCTCGCGTCCGCGGTCCGCGGATTTAGCGATATCGATCGGATGCGGCAACTTTGTCGACCAGCATTTTGGGCGAGCCGCCATCGCGCACTTCGGCCTTGCCCCAGATCAGCAGGGTTTTGTCTTTTTGAATCAGCTCGCTGTAGGCGTCCCAGGTGCGCGGAAAGATCGTCAGTTCGATCGTGCCATACAGATCTTCGATAACGGCGAAGCCCATGCTCTTGCCGGTTTTGCTGGTGTGCGGGCGCACAGATGTGACGATGCCGGCGACCACAACGGGTTGGCCGTTGTCGGCCACGGTCATATCAGCGCTGTTGCGCGTGATGCGATCCTGCAGTTGCCCGAGCGCTTCGGCCAACGGGTGATCGGTGATATACGTGCCGATCAGCTCGCGCTCGGCGTTGAGCAGCTCTTTGCGCGGGATCTCCGGCGCCTTCGGATTCAACTCGACAAACGGCGCATCGGTGACGTTGTCGTCTTCGAGCCCGCCAAAGAGCATGCCCTGGCCGATCTCGGCCGCGCTGCGCGCGCTGGCGGTCGCGCCGATGATGCGGTCGAGCGCCTCGAGCAGCTGATGGCGCGGCCCAAACTCATCCAGCGCGCCGACTTTTATCAGCGATTCCAGCGCGCGTTTGTTGACCTGGCCGAAATCGACGCGCCGCGCAAAATCGTCGATGCTCTTGAATCTGCCGCCGCTCGCGCGCGCCGCCAGAATCGCGTTGATCGGGCCTTCGCCGACGTTTTTGATCGCCATCAGACCAAAGCGAATGGCTTTGTTGAGCCGCTGATCTGGCCGCCATCTGCCGCATCTTCTTCGATCGAAAAGTCCGGTTCGCTCAAGTTGACGCTGGGCGGCAGCACATCGATCCTGCGCTTTTTGACATCGCTGAATAATGATCGCGATCTTTTCCGGTGTTGCCGGCTTCGCAGGTCATCAGCGCGGTCATGTATTCGAGCGGGTAGTTGGCCTTGAGCCAGGCGGTCTGGCAGGTGATCGAGGCGTAAATCGCCGCGTGCGATTTGTTAAAGCCGTAGCGCGCAAAGAACTCGATGTCGGCCCAGATCGCGTCGGCAGTCTCGGCCGGATAGCCCTTCGCCACCGCGCCATCGCGGAACTTGTTCTTGTGCTTGGCCAGATCCTCGGCGTTCTTCTTCGACACCGCCTTGCGGATGGTGTCGGCCTGACCCATCGAGTAGCCGGCAAAGTCGCGGGCGACGCGCATGATCTGCTCCTGATAGACCAGAATGCCGTAGGTCTCGCCGAGCGCCGTTCGCCAGATCGGGGTGGTGATACTTGACCGGCTCTTCGCCATGCAGGCGCCGGTTGTAGGTCGGAATGTATTCGAGCGGGCCTGGCCGATAGAGCGAGATGGCGGCCACGATGTTCTCGAAGCGCTGCGGCTTCATGTCCATCATCAGGTTTTTCATGCCTGCGCCTTCAACCTGGAACACGCCGACCACATCGCCGCGGCTGAGCAGATCGTAAATGCTCTTCTCGTGGATCGGAATGTCGTCGAGCGTGTAGCGCTTGCCGTGGCGCTGCTCGATCAACTCGCAGGCGCGCGCGCATGATCGTGAGCATCGACAGGCCGAGATAGTCCATCTTGAGCAGGCCAATCGCCTCAAGATGCGTCATCTCAAACTGCGTGACCGCGTTGAGCTGCTCGGTGATCGGCGTGCCGGTCAGCCGGTGCAGCGGCACATATTCGATCAGCGGCTTGTCGGCGATGACCACGCCGGCCGCGTGCGTGCCGGCGTTGCGCGTCATGCCTTCGACCGTGATGGCCTTGTCATACAGGTCGCGCAGAATCTTTTCGCTGTCATACAGCCGTTTCAGATCGGGCACTTCTTCCAGCGCCTGTTTGAGCCCGACCGGTTTGCCGGGCGTGGTCGGCACCAGCGAGGTCATGCGCGTGACTTCGCTCAGCGGAATATCGAGCACCCGGCCGACATCTTTGAGCGCGGCGCGCGCGGCCATGGTGCCAAACGTGATGATCTGCGCGACTTGTTCTTTGCCGTATTTCTCGATGGTGTAGTCGACCAGCATGTGGCGCTGATCGTCCGGGAAGTCCATGTCGATATCCGGCATGGTCACGCGCTCCGGGTTCAGAAAGCGCTCGAAATACAGGTCGTTGCTGACCGGCTCGATGTTGGTCAGCATCAGCACATGCGAGACCATCGAGCCGGCTGCGCTGCCGCGCACATCCCACCAGATGCCTTTTTCGCGGCAAAACCGGATCAGATCCCACACGATCAGCATGTAGGTGGGGAAGCCCATCGCGATGATCGTGTCGATCTCGAATTGCAGGCGTTCGCGCAGCCGGCGCGGCGTCATGGCCGGGTGCGTGTCGGCGATCGGCAGCGCCAGCGGGCTGAGCGGGTGAGCTTGACCGGCGTGTCGTCGTCTACCGCGATACACCAGCGACGAAATGCTGTTGCCAGCAGCGTGCTCAGCGTGCTCCGGGTCGTTGCGTGGACCCAGGCGCCATCCATGATTGGCTGGGATGCCGTAGCGCTCCTCAAAGCCGATCTCGCACAAATAGCGCATGTAATCGTCGTCGCTGACAAACGTCTCCGGCCGTTTGAAACTGGGCAGGTGAAACTGCTTTGGTTTTGAGCGAGACATCGCAGCGTTCGGCCAGCATGCACGGTGTTGCTCGATCGCCTCATCCGGGAACAACGCGCGCATCTCCGTCTCGGTGCGCAGGATAGTATGAGTCGTTGTTCATCTTCATGCGGTCTTTCTCAGACAGCAGCGCGCGGTTTGGATGCACAGCATCAGGTCGTGCGCGTCGGCATCTTCTTTCTTGACGTAATGCACATCGTTGGTCGCGATCAGCGGGATGCCGAACTCTTTGGCCATGCCAGCAGCTGTCTCGTTGACGTTGTGCAGAACGTCAATCTCGTGGTCCTGCAGCTCGATGTAAAAATCGTCTTTGAAATAGCTCGCGATACCAGAGCAGCCGTTCGCGCGCGGTTTCGATCTGACCCGTCGGCGATCAGGCTGGGCACTTCGGAGGCCAGACAGCCCGAGCTGCAAATCACGCCTTCGGCTATAGCGCTGCAAGCGTGTCATGATCGACGCGCGGGCGATAGTAAAAGCCTTCGAGCTGCGAGCAGCGTGGCCAGCGCCATCAGGTTTTTGTAACCGGCGTTGTTTTTGGCCAGCAGCAGCAGGTGATACGGCGAGCGATCGATCTTGTTGTCTTTGTCCTGCATGCGCGCGGCCCCATTTGCGCCAGGTAGCTTTCGATGCCGATGATCGGTTTGACGCCCGCGCTGGTGCAAGCGTCGTAGAACTCGATTGCGCCGTGCATGACGCCGTGGTCGGTCAGCGCGATGGCGGGCATGCCCAGCTCTTTGGCGCGTTTGGCCAGGCCCTTGACGCGGCTGTAGCCGTCGAGCAAGGAATACTCGGAGTGGCAGTGCAGGTGAACAAAAGACATGGGCTATTTCAGGCAACAAAAGCCAAAAGAGAATTCGCAGTAACGCGAGTGCTTGTTGGCTATGCGTTGAAGATAGCACAAATTTTCTGTTGGGGATAGGATTTTAAAGTTGCTGTCGTAAGTAGCCGTGCAGCACGTTCTGTTAGTCGGCAGAAACACGCTCCCGCGCAGAGCGCGGGAGAATGTTTTTGCCGACTGCAACAAAATTAATCGCACGCTGCAATAAGCCAGCCGTCAAAAGACGCATCACGACAGCGGCACAAATAGTTCTGCCTGCAGCAACCACCGTGCGTCCTCTTTGCGCCAGGAGCCGAGGTAGGTGCCGCGCATGATCGTTGGCAACGGGTTGCCTCGCCAGCTGCCCTCCCATTCACCGGTTTCGGCGGCGTGTTCGCCGTCGGCGCTGATGCGAATGCCTGTCGTGCTGCGCACAAATGTGATAAAGGTCGGATCAGCGAAGAAGCGCTCAAAAATGGCTTGCACCGCGTCGCGGCCGACGAGCGGGATGCTGGCGCTGGTCATCACCATGATGTCGGGCAGCCAGCAGGCGCTGATGCGTTTGGGGTCGTGCGCGGCAATCGCATCATTAAACAGCCGGCGTTGGGTGCGGATGGCGCGTTCGTCGCGTTCAGCGGTGCTCATGGCATAGATCGTACACCGATGACCGCCCCAACCGCACCTGGAAACCCGCAGGCGATGCCTGCGGCTATCCGGGTGCGGCGACGGCGGAGGGAAACTTACATTTCGCTGACTTGGAGCGCCAAATTGCGATACGATAATACTGACCAGTCAGTCGGATAGACTGCCGGAAATCAGAATGGCAACATCCCAACCGAGCGAAACCCGCAAGCGCCTGCTCGATGCCGCGCTCGACGTCTTTTCGAAACGTGGCTATCACGACACCAAAATCGACGAGATCGTCGAAAGCGCCGGCACCTCGAAGGGCGCGGTCTATTTGCACTTTCCAAACAAAGAGCGGCTGTTTCTGTCGCTGGTCGACCAGTTTGCCGATCTGCTCGAACGCCGTGTCGAGGATGCCATCAGCGCGCATCCGCATGGCATGGAACGCGTGCGCGCCGCACTGATCACCGTGGTCGAGACGTTTGGGAAATACCGCAAACCGGCCAAGATTCTGCTAGGTACAGGCCGTTGGGCTGGGCGCGACATTTGAAAAGAAGCGCCTGCAGACAACCGATCGCTTTTCAAAGCTGATCAAAACGCATCTGGATGACGCGGTGGCCGCCGGCGATATCGCCGCAGCCGATACCGAGGTGGTCTCGCACGCCTGGATGGGCGCGATCTACAACCTGATGATCCAGTGGGTCTATGCCGGCGAACCTACCTCCGAGCGCATTGTGCAGACGCTGGTGCCGTTGCTGCTGAAGAGCGTGGGGTATGGGGAAGCCGGTGCTGGGCGTGTTGGCGAGCGAGTGGGGACCTAGGGCATGGGTGCAATAACGGAGAACGATGGCGCCGAACAGCTGGCGCTGGTCAGCGTCGGGCTGATGTGCAGCGGCATTTCGCTGGATATGTTTCTGCGCCATGCGCAGGGGCAGCCGCGCTTCCTGTGGCGCAGTCCCAATGACGCGCGCGCAATTGCCGGCTGTGGCATCGCGCGTGAAATCAGCGGCTGGGGCGCCGGACGCTTTGCCCAGGTCGAAGCAGAAGCGACTGCACTGTTTGCCGGGTTCTCGGCGCTCTCGGACGCCGAGCCACTGCTGTTCGGCGGCTTTGCATTTCGCGAAGACTTTGTGCCCGATCTGGCCTGGGCTGAGTTCCCGCCAGCGCACTTTGTGCTGCCGCACTTTCAACTTGCGCTTGCCGGGCAGGATTGCGCCACGCTGTCGTTGAATGCGCAGGTCGCGCCCGACGAGGCCACGCCGGAGTTGATCGATTCGATGCGCGCGGCATTGGCAGCCAAACGCAATGCGCTGCTGGCGCAACCGCCTGCTTCACTTTGTTCATCGACACCCGAGCGCAACTCGCTCGTCGACCTGGCCGCATGGGACAGCATGATCACGCGCGCGCTGGACGCGATGCGCGACACGCCGCTGCGCAAGGTCGTGCTGGCGCGCTCGGACGCGCTGCACTTTGACGCAGCCGCGCCGATTGACACTGCGCTTGATCGGCTCAACACAGCTTACCCGGACACCTACCGCTTCTTGTTCGAACCCGCGCCGACCCGCGCATTTTTCGGCGCAACGCCGGAGCTGTTATTGCATCTGGACGGCCGCATGTTGCACACAATGGCGCTGGCTGGCTCGATCGCGCGCGGCGTCGATGCGACAAGCGACGCCGAACTCGCCGGCCAACTGCTCGCCAGCAAAAAAGACCGGCATGAGCACCAGATCGTGGTCGATGACATCGTGCGGCGTCTGCGTGAACTGTCCAGCGCGGTCGAGATCGGCCCGACCGGTGTGCTGGCGCTCAAAAACATCCAGCATCTGCACACGCCGATTCACGCCACGCTCGACGCACCGCATACCGCGCTCGACCTGGCCGCACGGCTGCACCCGACCTCGGCGCTCGGTGGCGATCCACGCGAGCTGGCCATGCCGCTGATCAGCACGCTGGAGCCGGTCACGCGCGGCTGGTATGCCGGCCCGATCGGGTGGATCGACCGCAAGCTGCAGGGCGAGTTTGGCGTGGCGATTCGCAGCGCGGTCGCGCAGGACGCGCGCGCCTGGCTGTATGCCGGCGCCGGGATCGTGCCGGCCAGCGTGCCGGAATACGAGTGGCGCGAGACCGCGATCAAGTTTGCGCCGATGCTGCGCGCGTTGGGGGCGGTATGAATCGCAATATCCGCGATGCCGAAATCCTGTTCGAAGCGCTGGCGCACGCCGGGCTCAAACACGTCTGTCTATCGCCTGGTTCGCGCAACACGCCGCTGGTGTTCGCCGCCGCGCGCCAGGCCGGGCTAATCGTGACTTCGCATCTGGATGAGCGCAGCGCGGCGTTTTTCGCGCTGGGCATCGGCATCGCAACCGGCGTGCCGGCCGCGGTGGTGTGCACATCCGGTTCAGCCGCCGCGAATTACTTTCCGGCCATCGTCGAAGCGCATCAGGCGCGCGTGCCGCTGCTGGTGCTGACCGCCGACCGGCCGCACGAGCTGCGCCACAGCGGCGCCAATCAAACCATGCCGCAGCCTTCGATGTATGGCCAGTACGCGTTGTGGTCGGTCGATTTGCCTTTGCCCGACGCGCAGCCGAGCGCGCTTGTCACGCGCAACCTGCGCGGCACCGCGGCGCGCGCGGTCGCGATCGCGCGCGGCACCGGCGCGCAACGGGCGGGTGTGGTCCACATCAACATGCCGTTTCGTCCGCCGCTCGAACCGACGCCGGTCGCCAGCGATGCCGTTGCTGCATCCGGGCCGTTCGTCAGTGTCCCGCCATCCACAATGCTGCTGCCCGACAGCACGCTGATAGACCAATTGGCCGCGCGCATCAACGCGGTCGAGCGCGGGTTGATCGTGTGCGGCCCGGATAGCCCGCGCGGCGATTTTGCCGCTGCCGTAAGCGCATTGGCCGCGCGCACCGGCTACCCGTTGCTGGCCGATGGCACATCCGGTCTGCGCTTTGGCGTGCCCGGTGTGATCGGCGCCTACGACAGCTTTTTGAACGGCGCGCACGGCCTGCCCGCGCCCGATCTGGTGCTGCGGTTTGGCAACGTGCCGACGTCGAAGTGGCTGAACCAATATCTCGATCAATCCGCGCCGCCCGATGTGATTCATATTTCGGGCGACGGTGTGTGGGCCGACGATTCACATCGCGTCAGCCAGTTCGTGCACGCCGACCCGGCCGCGACTGCGCGCGCGCTGCTCCCGCAGATCCACGTTCATGGCGGCGCCTGGGTGCAGGCGTTTGCCGCGCGCGAAGCCGCGACCTGGCGGGCGGTCGATGCCGGGCTTGCCGACGGCGCCTGGTTCGACGCGGTCGCGGTGCACGATGCGCTATCGCTCGCGCCAGACAACGCGATTGCCTACGCGGGCAATAGCCTGCCGGTGCGTCATCTCGATCAGTTTGGCCGGCCGGGCGGCAAGCCGCTCTTTGCGCACGCCAACCGCGGTGTCTCGGGCATCGACGGCAACGTGTCGACCGCGCTGGGTATGGGCCACGCGCTGCCGCATCGGCGCCTGCTGCTGATCATCGGGGACATCACGCTGTATCACGACATGAACGGCTTGCTCGCCGTGCAGCGCTGCCATGTGCCGGTCACGATCGTGCTTCTTAACAATAATGGCGGCGGCATCTTTCAGCGCCTGCCGGTCAGCATGTTTGACCCGGAGTTCACCGAACACTTCGTCACCCGCCACAGCCTCGACTATGCGCACGTCGCCGCGCTGTACGGCCTCAACCACACCGTCGCCGCCGACCGCGCCGCGTTTCAAGCCGCCGTCAGAGCGTCGTTTGAGGCCAACGCCCGCGGCGAATCCGCCCTGATCGAAGTGCGCACAGATGCCGTCGTGGATCTCGCAGCACGCGCGACGCTTAGCCCAAAAGGCGGTGGGCCATAAGCGGTCATCCTTGCGTCGATGCCTGCGCCGAAAGTCTTCACAGGCTTGCCCCAATCTGTATTCTGGAATCTGTATTCTGTATTCTCTTCTTATGCCCAAAAAATTCATCCCCACACTTTCAAAACTCGTGCCCTGGACCGAAGTGAAGTCGTATGAAGACATCACGTATCACAGCGGCGACGGCATCGCGCGCATTGCGTTCAACCGGCCGGAGAAGCGCAATGCGTTTCGGCCGACCACGATCGACGAGATGATCGACGCCTTTATGCACGCCTGGTCGGACCCGGAAGTCGGCGTGATCATGCTGACCGGCAACGGCCCGAGCCCGAAGGATGGCAAATACGCGTTTTGCTCGGGCGGCGATCAGAGCGTGCGCGGGCATGCCGGCTACGTCGGCGACGATGGCCGTGCGCGGCTGAACGTGCTGCAGTTGCAACGCTATATCCGCACCTGTCCGAAGCCGGTCATCGCCGCGGTGTCTGGCTATGCGATCGGCGGCGGCCACGTGCTGCATGTGATCTGCGATTTGACGATCGCCGGCGAGAACGCGGTGTTTGGCCAGACCGGACCGATTGTCGGTAGCTTTGACGCCGGGTTCGGTTCGAGCTATCTGGCCGCGATTGTCGGGCAGAAGAAGGCGCGCGAGATCTGGTTTCTGTGCCGCCAGTACAACGCGCAGGAAGCCCTGCAGATGGGGCTGGTGAACAAAGTCGTGCCGGTCGATCAGGTCGAAGACGAGACGATTCGCTGGTCGCAGGAGATGCTCGAGAAGAGCCCGATCGCGCTGCGCTTTTTGAAAGCCGGCCTCAACGCCGAACTCGACGGCCAAACCGGCATTCAGGTGCTCGCCGGTGATGCGACCATGCTCTATTACATGACCGAAGAGGGCACTGAAGGCAAAAAAGCGTATCTTGAAAAGCGCAAACCAAACTTTAAGAAATTTACGCGCCAGCCATGAGCCAAACGCCAGCACTCGTCACCGATCGCGAAACACTGAGCTATCCCGAGCTCGCGTTGCGCGTCGATGCGATGCAAGCCCGGCTTGCGGCGCACGGTGTCGCCACCGGCGTGCGGGTGGGGTTGTTGACGCCCAACTGCGCCGAGGCCGTCGCTGCGATCCACGCGATCTGGCGGCTTGGCGCAACGCTGGTTGCGCTCAACACCCGGCTGACCGCGCACGAGCTGACGCCGCAGGTGCGACGCGCGGCGTGCGCGCTGCTGTTGTGCACTGACGAGACCGCTGCGCTGGCGCAGGCCATCGATGCGCCCGGCCTTGCGCGCCTGCAACTGGATGCCGCGACGGCGGGCGCGGCTGCGCAACCGTTTGCGCTGGCGCACCGCCCAGACGCCGAGCTGGCCGCGTTGATGTTCACGAGCGGCACCAGCGGCGCGCCAAAGGCTGTCATGCTGACCCACGGCAATCTGCGCGCCAGCGCGCAGGCCAGCGCTGCGCGGCTGGGTGTGCGCCCGGATGATCGCTGGCTGTGTGTGTTGCCGCTCTTTCACATCGGCGGGCTGAGCATCGTGCACCGCTCGGCGCTCTACGGCACCTGTGTCGATCTGTGGCGCAAGTTCGATGTCGAGCGCGTGCGCGCTGCGCTGGACAGCACGCCGGTCACGCTGATCTCGCTGGTGCCGACCTTGCTGCACCGCCTGCTGGAGGCCGGCTGGCGCGCGTCTCCGACGTTGCGGCTGGCGTTGCTGGGCGGGGCCGCCGCCGCGCCGGAGCTGATGGCGCGCGCGGTTGCCGCTGGCGTGCCGGTTGCCACAACCTATGGCCTGACCGAATCTGCATCCCAGGTCGCGACCGCACTGCCCGCCGCTGCGGCGCGCAAGCCGGCCAGCGTGGGTGTGGCGTTGCCCGGCACGGCGTTGCGCGTGGTGGACGCGTCTGGCGTCGCATGCGCGATCGATCAACCGGGCGAAATCATCGTGCGCGGCCCGACCGTCATGGCTGGCTATCTCGATGACCCGGCGGCCACTGCGCGCGCGATCCGCGACGGTTGGCTGCACACCGGTGACATCGGCTTTCTCGATGCCGATGGCGACCTGCATGTGTTGCAGCGACGCAGCGATTTGATCGTGAGCGGCGGTGAGAACATCTATCCAGCCGAGGTCGAACAGGCCCTGCGCGCGCATGCCGATGTGCTTGACTGCGCGGTGGTCGGTCTGCCGTCGGACGAGTGGGGGCAGGTTGTTGCTGCGCTGGTGGTCACGCGCATTTCGCTCGACCGCGATGCGCTGCTCGCGCACTGCCGAGCGCGCCTGGCCGGTTACAAAATGCCGCGCGAGTTGCGATTCACCAGCGCGCTCCCACTTAACGCTGCCGGCAAGATCGACCGCGCTGCAGTCAAGGAGGCATTGCGTGAACATCCGCGGGCTTGAGTACCGGGTTGAGGATGACGGCGGACGGCCCGTGTCCGTCGTGTTGCTCCATGGCTTTACCGGCAGCATTCGAAGTTGGGATGGTGTGGTTGACGCGCTGCGCAAATTTGCGCGCGTGATCCGAATTGACCTGCCCGGGCACGGCCGCACCGCGCATACCGATGATCTTGATCGATTCCAACTGCCAGCGGTGGCGGCGGATGTGGCGGAGATTGTGCGACAACTGGGCGTGGGGCCGGTGCGGCTGATTGGCTATTCGATGGGGGCACGGCTGGCGTTGCAAGTTGCGCTGGAGCATCCGGAGGTTGTGCGCTCGCTGCTGCTCGAGAGCGGTTCACCCGGGCTTGCGACCGAGGCTGAACGCGCCGCGCGGCGCGCCAGCGATGACGCGCTGGCCGCGCGGATTGAACGCGACGGCATCGGCGCATTTGTGCGCGACTGGGAAGCGCTGCCGATGTGGCAGTCGCAAAAACACCTGTCGGACGCCGCACGGGCCGAGCAGCGCGCGCGCCGGCTGGCAAACCATCCGGCCGGGCTGGCGCTCAGCCTGCGCGGGATGGGCACTGGCGCGCAGCCGTCGCTGTGGGAGGCGTTGCCCGGGCTGACCCTGCCGGTGCATTGCCTCGTCGGTGCGCTCGACACAAAGTTCGTGCAGATCGCGCAGGCGATGCGCGCGCGCATCGCGGCAATTGGCATTGACACTGTGCCGGATGTCGGCCATGCCGTGCACCTTGAGGCGCCGGAAGCGTGGTTGGCGTGGGTGCGGCGTTGCGGGTGACGATGGATGCCCCTACGACATTTCCCGCACGCCGCCGTCTGCGGCGATAAATACGCGCGTGGCAAAGCCCTCGACAAAGTAACGGTCATGCACGACGGCGAGCGCAGTGCCGTCGAAACTTGAAAGCGCTTGCTCGAATTGCGCGCGCGCGGGCAGATCAAGGTGGTTGATCGGCTCGTCGAGCAGCAAAAAGTTGCAGCCCTGCGCGACCAGCAGCGCCAGCATCAGCCGGGCGCGTTCACCAAACGAAAGCATGTCGTTGCGTTTGAGCGGCTGATCGCCGGTAAACAGAAAGTAATGCAAGAAGCTGCGCGCGTCGGTCTCGCTCATCGGCGTGGCGCGGCGCAGGCTTTCGAGCGGCGAGTGCGCGGGTTCGAGCGTCTCCTGCTCCTGCGAGAAATACCCAAGCTTGACACTCGGACCGATCTGAAACGTGCCGCCGAGCGCCGGGATTGCGCCGGTGATCGTGCGCAACAGCGTCGATTTGCCGATGCCGTTTTCACCAAGCAACGCGACGCGGTCGCCGCGCCGGATGTGCATGGACACATCGCGCAGGAGCACACGCGCGCCATAGCCCACGCTCAGCCTGTCGAGGATCAGCACATCCTGACTGCCCTCGCTGCTGTGAAAATCGACCTTCATCTGCCAGCTCTGGCGCGGTTTGTCGATGCGATCTTCGTTTAACAGCTTGTCCATGCGCGCCTCAACGCGTTTGGCGCGCGCGACGGTGGCCTTGCCGCGGTTTGCAAAAAAGCCTTTTGCGAATTTGTCGCCGCTGTCGGCCTTGCCGCCGACCTTGAACTGTGCAATGCCGCGCAAATGCGCGGCGGCATCCGCCAGCCGCGCGAGTTCAACCTGCTGATCCTGATACGCCTGACTCTGTTTTTCGCGCTCGGCGGATTTGGCGGCGAGGTAGTCGCTGTAGTTGCCGGGATACGCCGTCAGTTTGCGCGTCACGGTGTCGAGCTCGAAAATGCGGTTGACCGCACGGTCGAGAAAGACGCGGTCGTGCGAGATGATCAGTGCGGCGCCGTCAAACCGTGCCAGCCAGTTCTCGAGCCACTCGAGCATGCCAATGTCCAGATGGTTTGTGGGTTCATCGAGAATCAACGCGGTGGGTTCGGCCAGCAGGATGCGCGCCAGCCCGAGCCGCGTCTTCTGGCCGCCCGAGAGATGCGCAACCGGCGTCTCAAGTGGCAACGCGCCCAGCCCGAGCTGCGCCAGCACTTCGGCGCGCACGGCGTCATTGGGGTAGCCGCCCAGCGCGTCAAGCTCGTCGAGCGCGCGCTGATATGTCGCCAGCGCGGTGTCGTCGGTCGCCATCGCCTCGGCCAATCGCTCGATCTTGCTGACGACGGCATCGCGCGGATCGCGCAGCACATCGGCGAGCGTTGCGGCTGCGTCAAACGTCATGCCTTGCTCGAGATAGCCCAGGCGGGCGTTTGGGTCAAGCCAGACGCTGCCGCCATCTGGCTGTTCGAGATTGGCGAGCAGCCGCAGCAGGGTGGTCTTGCCCGCACCGTTCGGGCCGATTAAGCCGGCGCGTTCGCCCGGCGCAAGCAACAGATTGACGCCGTTAAGCACGGTTAGATCACCGTAGTGTTTTGATAGATTGCTTGCGCGCAACATGCGTCACCCACCTGTAAAGAAGAATACGCTCTATTCTGTGCCCGGCTGCGAATCATTGTCGATCTCGCTGTCGCGCAACTCCTGTTCGGTGAGCGGTGTTTCGTCGTTCTCGTTAAAGATCGCAAGCACTTCGCGCGCCTGTGCCTCCTGCGCCTTTGGCACGATCACATCGACGAAGTTGGCCAGACCTGTTTTGCCCTGCAGCAGGTTGACCGCGATTTGCTTGTTGATATACGTTTTGATGCCGGCGCTTTCGAGCATCGACTGCAAGATCAGGCTGTCGCCCATCGTCCCGGTAAACAGTTTGAGCGCCCCGCCGTGGCTTTCGGTCTCGTCAGTTTCGTCAGACATAGATGTTTCCTAAGTTGGTGCGCGTCAATCGGCGCTGTGCCGCGAATACCGAAGACCGCCGCCGCTCCTGCGTGAACGCTGTCGATTGTGACAAGGTTGTGGGTAAGGGCAGCCGCTGCGCGGCGTGGAGATCTCCCAGTAAGGCTTTTGACGACCAACTTTGTCGCAAGGCAAAGTATGCAACATATTTCTCGCGAAAGTTGATTCAGCGCAAATTTTATGTTGCGCGCGCGTGGCCTTGTTGCATGAAAACGCAGCCGAAATTCCAATCAAAGCAACACAGATTATGAACCCTATCACAGGAATTTCTGGTATGACTTAGGCATGCAAACTGTTGTGAATATTGGCGTTGTGTTGAGCCTGATGTTGACCGTCAGCACGGTTGTCGCGCCGGCGAAGACGCGTGCCGCGCCAGCGGCGCAATCCAGCGTGACATGGCCGATCCGCGCCAGCAGCAATGGCCGCTATCTGGTCGACGGCGCAAACAAACCGTTCTTCTATTTTGCGACGACGCCGTGGCAGATGGGCGTGCATTTGAACGATGCCGATATTCGCGCCTATCTCGATGATCGCCGCAACGCCGGCGTAAACGTCGTGCAGGTCATGGCGCTGCCCTGGGAGGACGCGCCGCAGACTGGCGCATGGACGTCCAACGGTGCGAACATCTACGGCCAGCGCCCGTTTGGCAATGAAAACGACTTTGCCACCTACAACCCGAACTACTTTGACCGCATCGCATTTGTAATCGACGAAGCCCGCGCCCGCGGCATCGCTGTGGCCTTCGCGCCCTTCTGGCCCGGCTGCTGCGGTGAATCATGGATCGAAGAATTTCGCGCAAACTCCTATGACAGCCTGCGCGCCTATGGCCGCTTTATCGGCGAGCGATTTGGGCAAAAAGACAACCTGATCTGGATCATGGGCGGCGATCGCTCTCCGGATCAGAACACCGACGACATGGCGCGCTACGATGCGATGATTGCGGAGATTGTTAGCCGCGATCGCGATCAATTGGCGACGTTTCACGCCAGCGCCGGCGAGCATCCACGCCTCGTGCAACGCGGTTGGCAAACGCTCGACGGCGTCTACACGTACGGCCCCGGCCAGAATGGCCCGCTGCATCACTATGTGCTGACACTTGATGCCTACAACGCCAGCCCGGCCCAGCCGAGCATTTTGCTTGAGGGCCGCTACGAAAACGAGCGCGACTATCAACCCTGGCAACTACGCCGGCAGGCGTATTGGACCGTGCTTTCTGGCGCGTCCGGCCACGCCTATGGCAACTTCTACTGGAACCTGACCGACGACCGGGATTGGCGCAATCAGTTGCACGACCGTGCGTTTGAACAGCTGCGTTTTATAAAGCCGTTGTTTGAAAGCCTGCAGTGGTGGACGCTTGTGCCCGATCAAACTCACACCTGGGTGACCGCAGGTTATGGCGCGTTTCAAAGCAATGAGCAAGACGCCGACAGCGGCGCCGATTACGTCACGGCAGCGCACGCCCCGGATCGGCGCTTGCTTGTCGCATATCTGCCGCCGACGGGGCAGGGTTCACGCAGCATCACCGTTGACCTCGGCCAGTTCAGCGCCGGCAACATCCGCGGCGTGTGGTTCAACCCCTATGCAAACAGCCGCACCGACATTGGCACGTTCGACAACGCCGGCTGGCGCGCGTTTCAATCGCCGGGCGACAACGGCGATGGCGCGAATGATTGGGTGCTGATCCTGCAGGCGAACGGATCTGCGCCAGCCCCCACGGCGACAGCAGCAGCGGCACCCACCGCCACCGCACAACCAACCTCAGCGCCTCAGCCCTCGGCGTGCGGCGAGGTGGTCAAGCACGAAAACTGGCGCGTGCGCTCGGTCAGCAGCGAAGAGCTGCGCTCCTATAACGCCGCGGCCTATGCGTTCGACGATGTCGCAGGCAGCGCCTGGCACACCGCCTGGATTGACACCGTTCCCAACCCGCCGCATGAACTGATCGTCAATATGGGATTTTCAATTGTGATCAAGTGCGTCGGCTTTTTGCCGAGGCAGGACAATCCGGTGGGCCGCATCAAGGGCTACGTCTTTTACGCCAGCAACGATCCAAACGACTGGGGCCAGCCAGTTGCCAGTGGTGATCTAAACGCCGGAAGCGGCGAAATGCGCATCGCGTTTGAGCACAAGTCCGCGCAGTATCTGCGCCTGGTCGTCAACAGCACGCACCTCGGTGAGCCGGTCGCGGCACTGGCCGAGCTTAACGTATTTAGCAGCGTTGGGCAGGCCGGGCCACTGGTATTTGCGCAGTCTGCGCCGATGCCGGCGCTGTCCAGCGCCCTTGCGGCCGATTATCTGCGGCGCTTTGTAGCGACCCGGCGCACGTATCTACCGCTACTGGCGCACTGACCGTGCGTCAGTCGGCGCGATAGGTTGGGTTCATGGCAAGCGTCGCAGCACCACGCTCAACGGTTTCCGGGCGTGCGGCGCAGGCGTGCTGGCCGGGTAACCAAAATACAGCAGCCCAATCAGTTCTTCAACGGTCGCATTGATGCCGAGCAGCGCGTATGTCTCCACGAGTTGCGAGGTGCGGCCGGTGCTCCACTGCATGCCAAGCCCGTCGGCCCAGGCGGCCAGCTGGATGTTTTGAATCGCGCAACACACCGCCGCGTAATCCTCGCGGCGTTGAAACGCATCGCCGCTGAGCAGGCAAGACACACCGACGATGCAGGGCTTGGTTGCCAATTTGGCGTCGATGGCCGCGATGGCGCCGTGCGCATCGGGGCCGAGCACGGTGAAGCGCCAGGGTTCGGTCATGCGGTGATTTTGCGCCCACAGGCCGGCGGTCAGCGCGCGGTCTAATGTCTCGGCCGGCACCGGATCGGATTTGAAATCCTTGATCGTGCGGCGGGTCAGTATCGTTTCGTAAAGATCCAAGAAATTGCTCCTATCGGATAGCCGCAGGCATTGCCTGCGGCCATCCATCGTACGCGACTTCCTGCCGTATGCACACCGCCGTCGCGCGTTGTATCGTTCAGCCCATGGAAACCATCACATCACGCGTGGTCGTGCTGATCCACGATCCGATCATCGAAGCCGAAGGCGGGCGCCGCCTGCATGAAGTGCTGGGCTGGAACAACCCGCTCACATTGGCCAACGCCTATGTCGAAGACGTGCGCGCTGCCAGCCATGGCCTCGTCAACTACCAGATTGTTGAACGACTGCTGGTCGACGGCTATCCGCTCAAGCGCGATGGCTTCACATACACCGATGAAACGTATTTGCGCGCCTGGCGCAGCAACAGCGGCTTTCATCAGCCCGACGCCGCCGATTATCCGGCGCTGCTCAAACAGGCCGATTTTGTGCGCAAGGTCGAAGCCGATATCGCCGACGAGTTGTGGCTGTTTGCCTTTCCGTATGCCGGCTATTACGAATCTTGCATGGGCGGGCGCGGCGCGATCTGGTGCAACGGCGAGATCATTCCGGGCACGCAACACGTCTCTCGGCGCTTCTGCGTGATGGGGTTTAACTTCGAGCGCGGCGTCGGCGAAATGCTCGAAGACCTTGGGCACCGTTCTGAGAACATCATGGAGCATGTCTTTCATGACACAACGGACGAAGACGGCGGCTGGCAGATGGCGGACGGCGGTAGCACCGGGTTGTTGGGGCGGCTGTTTGGGCGCCGGCCGTCGGCTGTCGGACGTTCGCCGTCACTCACTGGCAACCTCTGGCATGCGTTCACGCGCTATGACAAGCTGCACCCCGGCGCGGCCTCTTGCGGTAACGTGCACTTTGCGCCGAGCAGTCAGCGCGATTACGACTGGGGTAACAAAAAAAGCGTGCTCACAAATGCCGATGACTGGCTGAATTACCCAGACTTTACCGGCGAGGTCAAGGAGCAGGATTGCTCAGCCTGGGGCCACGGCGACATCCGCGCGCATCATATTTGGTGGATGCAGCGTTTCCCGCATGTTGCTGGTAGCACGCCGAACGGCAAGCCAAACAATTGGTGGCAGGCGATTGTCGGCCTGCGGTTCTGACGCACGATAACGACTAAGCGGCCGGGAAGCCCCCGGGACGCGTCCCGGGGGCTTCCCGGCCGCTTAGTCGCATCAAATCGTGATGTTGAGCAGCCGCGTGGCCGTCACCATGCCGGCTGCTTCAAGCGTCCGTTTTGAGGCGTGGTTCAAATACCAGCAACCGGCGATCGGGCGCAGGCCCAGCGCGTGCGCCACGCCGCGCATATGCCGTAAGGTCTGTTCGCCGATGCCGCGCTTGCGGTGCGCCTGAGCGGTGAGCATGCCGATACTGGCGCAGTCGCGCAGCAGGCGGCCGCGCTCGATCACGCCCAGAGCGACCAGGTCGTCGCCATCGTGGCCGACATAGACTTCACCGGCCGGGATGCGCTGTTCGAGCTTGTCCAGAAAATCGATGTTGATAGTTTCAAGCGCTGCGATGTCGTCCAACTTGGCCGCGCGATAGCGCAACGCAGGTTCAGGCCTGCCCAGTGCGCCGGCCTCGACAAAAAAGTAGGCCTGCTTCTCCAACGATGTGTAGCTATCCAGCGCGTGGCTCAGAAAACACTCGTCGCAGGTTGGCACATACGCGCGTTTCACGCCGAGCTGGTTCACCACCTGGCGATAGGCGGCCTGACCATGCCGACGTGCGGCGGGCGCGAGATAAAACTGAGTCAGCAGCGCGTGCTCATGCACGGCCGCGTGCCCAACGGGCACATCGTCGATCGTGAGTTCGTAAAACTGCGAGGCAAGGATGTGCTCTTCGAGATACGAGTCAATCGGCGATGACAGCGCATGCAGAGAGGCAGCCAGTGTTGTGACCGAATCAAAGTATGTCGGCTTTATGTTCATTGATTCGATAAGTGTAGCGCGCATGTCAATTCGGCTGCGCGGGGTTTGGAGACCTTTCGGGTTTCCAAACCCGAAAGGTCTCCAAACCCCGCGCAGCCGAACTGCCGCCAAATCTGTAATACACTTTCCGCGTGAATACGCCAAAATACGTAGCCCGCGGTCTGGCAGTACTGGCAATCCTGGTTGGGCAGGGCACGCCTGTGACTGCGCGTAACGTGCCCGCCGCGGTCGTCGCCGCGCCGCCGGGTCCGGATGCCTGGACGCTGGTGCTCGACGAGGAGTTCAGCGGCACCACGCTTAACCGCGCGCTGTGGAGCACATGCACCGGCAACGTGCTGGGCTTGGGCTGCGCTGGCGGCGGCGGCGAGATCAGCCTGCACTTGCCCGACGACGTGCAGGTCGACAACGGCACGCTTCGACTGAAAGGCCAGCGCCGCAACGTCACCGACGCCTACAACACCGCACACGCCTATACCGCTGGCGCGATTTCGAGCCGCGAGGGGTTTTCGTTTCAATATGGCTATTTCGAAGCGCGCATGAAGGTGCCGACCGGCCGCGGCATGTGGTCGGGTCTGTTTACACTGCCGATCGACCCGCGCAGCACTTCTCCCGAGATCGACGCGGTTGAGATCCTTGGCAACAACAGCAAGCTGGCGTATCTAACCCAGCACTACGAAACGATGCCCGGCCAGGGCGGTCAGTCGCAAGGGGAATACTCTGAGGCAGCCGACTTCGCCTTGGGCTGGCATACATTTGGCGTCGACTGGAAGCCGGACGCGCTGATCTGGTATATCGACGGCGTCGAGCGCTTTCGCAGCACCGCGAACCTGCCGGCCGAGCCGATGTATCTGATTGCGTCGTTGGCGGTCGGCGCAGCCTGGAACGGCAACGAGCAACCCGACGCCAATACGCTCTTTCCAAACGCCCTTGAAATCGACTATATAAAAGTCTGGCAACGCGGCGACAACGGACGCTGGCAACGCGGCGAGCCGCTGTTGCGCAACCAGGCGCTCGACGATCTGGCATCGTTCGACGGCGTCTTTGCGCGTTCGACCAACCTGCGCGTCACAAACGACGCGCCGCTCGACTATTTGCGCGATCACTCGCGCGTGATCCGCACCACCAACACGCCGGAAACGCTGACCTGGCGCTTTCCAAACATGGGCAGCGCCGAACTGCGCGCGATGTTCTCGTATAACGAGCCGGTCAAACAGTTCAGATTTTTTGTCTCGCCGGACAATGTCACGTATAACCAGATCACGCCGCAGGAGCTGTGGTTTTTTGGATCTGTCGGCCCGTGGATCGACTATCGGCTGCGAAATTTGCCGGCCGGGACGCAATACATGCGGGCCGAATTCCCAGCCGGCATGACTGCGCTGACCGCGGCACAGGTCGCCTACGCCAGCTTTGAACCCGCCTTCACGCTCAACGATGATCTGGCAAATCTCATGCAAACCGCTGCGTCGAGCGGCGTCAACCTGATCACCGGGCAGGCCGCCAGCTACGGCGGCGACAACACGCGGCTGGTGCGCAACGGCGCGAGTGGATCGGTCACCTGGCGGCAAGACAACGTCACGCAACTGCGCAGCACGGCCTGGTTTCCCCCGGCGCAGGCGGTCGAACATTTCCGTTTTTGGGTCTCGCGCGATGGCGTTAGTTTTAACTTGGCTAACCCGACGATCACCCAGATTGGCGGCACCTGGCGGCGCATCGACTATCTGCTCAATCCGCCGCCCTGCACCAATTACATCAAGATCGAATTTCCCGGCGGCGCGACCTCGCCGCAGCTCGGCGCGCAGCAGATGATCGCCGCCACGCCGAGCAAGCTTGATGATTTTCACTGGTTTGGCGGCGCGCACGATGTCTCGCTTGGCGTGCGGCTGCAGGACGACGCACCGGCCAACTTTGACGGCGACGTTTCCCGGTTTGCCCGGCTCGGCACCAATAGCGAATATGCGCAATGGCGCATGCCAAACGTGCGGCAGGTGCGCGCCTACGGCTTTGCCGATCCCGGGCAGCCGATTCTCGATCCCAGGTTTTACGCTTCGGCCGACAACCAGAGCTTCCAGCCGATCGCCGCCACACGTGTCATCACGCCTGGCGCTTGGACGCGCGTGAGCTACAGCGCCAACGTGCCGCCCTGCATGGAGTATGTGCGCGTCGAACTGCCCGCTGGCGGCGTTAACGGCGCGGTGACGCAACTGACGCGCGTGGATTATTCCGCCGTGCCAGGTGACAGCGTGCCCCCCACGCCCACACCCACGCCGGTGCCAGGCGCCGTCACCCTCAACATTGCGGTGCTGGATAGCGCTTTCGCGCCGCTGCAAGGCTGGGACGTCACCGCCGAGAACAGCACCACGGGCGCGGTCAGCACACAACGGACCGGCGCGAATGGCGTGGCAGCGTTCGCCGTGCCGGCCGGAAGCTATAAGATCTGTGAGGCGCTGCAACCGGGCTGGACCAACCTGTATCCGGGCAACACGTGCTACTGGTTAACCCTTGCCGCGCATACCAGCACGTCGTTGTCGTTTCGAAACCAGGGCGGTGCGGCCGCCACCCAAACGCCCGTGCCGCAGCCAACCGCCACACCGGCCCCGGGCGGCGCGACCGCCACGATCACCGTGCAGGATGTGGCGTATCTGCCGCTGGTCGGCGTCAACGTGAGCACGCGCAATTTGAGCACCGGCGCCACGCAGAGCGCGCCCACGCTGGCAAATGGCACCGCCACGTTTTCGCTGACGCCCGGGCCGTATACCTTTTGCGAGACGCTCGACAGCGGCTGGAGCAATCTCTACCCCGGCAACAGCTGTTACTGGATCACGGTCAACGCCGGCGACGCAGTGCAACTCGCGTTCCGCAACCAGCGCTTGGCTGGCCCAACTGCGACACCGCTGCCGACCGCCACGCCGCCCATCGCGCCGACGGCGACGCCAGCCGGGCAGGGCGCACCGATCACGATCTTCGTGTTGGCGGAGAACTATGCCCCGCTGGCCGGCTGGGACGTCACCATGCGCAATTCAAGCACCGGCGACAGCGTCGTGCAGACGACCGGCTCGAATGGCGGAACAACGTTTGCAGCCCCAGCGGGCAATTACACATTTTGTGAAACGTTAAAACCCGGCTTTACGAATGTCTCGCCGGGCAACACCTGTTACTGGATCACCGTGCGCGCCGGCGACACATTCGGGTTGACCTTTCGCAACCGTTAGGACACGCCTGGCTTAGGCTGCCGGCGCGAGCTGGATGCGCGTCACCGGCTGCACGCTGTCGTCGCGCACCAGTTTGACCGCATCCAGCAGCTGCATGTTTTGACCGCTGGCCCAGGCTGCCTCAAAGCCGCTATCACCCAGCGCGGTCCGGAGTCGCGCAAGGGTGCGCGCAAACTCGTCGCGATCCGGCATGTGCAGGCCGCCGTTGATCGCGCGGTGCGCCGCGCTTAGCACCTGCGTTGCAGTCGCCAGATCGCGCGATTGCTTAAACAGCAACTGGCCGATTGCCACCAGATAGGTTGAAATACTGTGGCTGTCTTCGATGGTTGTGATGCCGGCGATCAGCTGTTGCAGCAGCAAATCTGCAGCGGCAAAGTCGTTTTTGCCGGTCAGCGCGCGCGCCAGATTGTGGCGCAACATGCGCGTGCCGAATAATGCGCCGATGTCGTAGCGGATGCGCAGGGCTTCTCTGTAGAGCGCCTCAGCGCGCTCGAAGTCGTTTAGCCCGCGCGCGCACTCCCCTAAATTGCTGAGCATTTTGCTGACCTCGCCAAGGTCGCCCAGCTCGCGCTGAATCGTCAGGCTCTGCTCATACATCGCCTGTGCGCCGAGATAGTTTCCGTCACGCAGCGCCGAACCGGCCAGCCCGTTGAGCGACATGGCCTGGCCCCAGGCGTCATTGATCTCGCGCATCAGCGCAAATGCGCGCTGATAGTGCAATTGCATCGCGTCCAATTTGTCCGCGCGGCCGGCAGCTTCGCCCAGCGTCAGCAGCGCGTAGCCGATCGACCAGCCATCTTCAATATGCTCGGCCAGCAACAAACTTTTCTCACCCCAGGCGCGCGCGGCATCGTGCCTGTCGTGATACATGTCGATGCGTGCCTGGCGGGCAGCGATCAACGCCAGCAGCTCCTGGTTGCCCAGTGATTCGGCGATCGCATGTGCTTGTTGCAGATAGCCCGCGCTGGCCTCGTGATCGCCTTGGTAATACGCGCTGACACCCGCTGTCAGCAGCGCCTTTGCCTGTGGCAATGTGCGCGACTGTGCCGCGCGCCCAAGCGCGCCTTCCGCCCAGCTGCGCGCCTCTGCCAGGCGGTTGCGAATGCGCCAGTACTGCCACAGCGCGCCGCAGATGCGCATCGCGATTTCCGGATGCGCCTGCGTGGCCCACGCCAGCGCCGTGCGCAGGTTGTCACTGTCGTTGTCGAGCTGATGGAGCCAGAACAACTGTGTTTCACCGCGCAGGCCGTTTTCAGCCTGTTCGGCCACAGCCAGGAAGTGCGTGGCGTGTTGCTCGTTTGCGTCGCGCAGCTCGGCCGGCTGCTCGGTTAGCCGCTCGTGCGCATACTCGCGGATGGTTTCGAGCATGTGATAGCGCGCGCGTGCTCCCGACCCAGCGTCGTCGTTTTGATCCTGCACAATCAACGACTTTTCAACCAGAGTTGTCAACGCGTCGGCTGATGCCAGCGGCGCATCGCCGATGGCTTGAGCATCGCAAATCGCCTGCGCGGCGTCGAGCGTCCAGGTGCCGCGCAATACGGACAGACGGCGCAGCAGCATGCGCAGCGATGGCTTAAGCAGGTTGTAGCTCCACTCGATTGTGGCGCGCAGTGTGCGATGGCGCGGGGTGACTTCGGGCGCACCGGTGCCGAGCAGCTTGAATTTGTCGTCCAGCCGCGCGGCCAGCGTCTGCAGCGGCATCGTGCTGAGGGCGGAGGCGGCCAGCTCAAGCGCAAGCGGAATGCCATCCAGTCGTTTGCAGACCTCGGCCAGCATCGGCGCGTTGTCGTCTGTGAGTGCGAACCCCTGCGTGGCGAACAGCGCGCGTTCGACAAACAAACGCACTGCCGGCGCGCGCGCCACATCGGTGCGGCGGCCGGACACGGGCAGCGCCAGCGAGGGCACCGGCCAGACGTGCTCATCGGCCAGTTGCAGCGGCTCGCGGCTGGTGGTCAGGATGCGCAGCGTCTGGCTGCTGGCGAGCATACGACTGACCAAGGCGCGCATGGCATCCAGCACGTGTTCGCAGTTGTCGAGCACAAGCAGCATGTGTTTGGCGCTCAACCAGTCGAGCAACGCCTCGGTCACGGTTGTGAGCGGCACCGGCGCGATGCCGAGCGAGGCCGCGATGGCGTTTGGGATCAGATCGGTGTGTGTCAGCGGGGCGAGTTCGATCACATGCGCGCCATCCGGAAAATCAAGCACGGCGTCGCCGGCCGTCTGCAGCGCGAGGCGGGTCTTGCCGACGCCGCCCGGGCCGGTTAGCGTGACCAGCTGGTGATCGGCGAGCGCGTCGCGGATTGCGATGACTGCGGTATCGCGGCCGATCAGGCGTGTCACTGGCGGCGGCAAGCCTGGTTTGGCCATCTGCGCGCTCACCGCGCCGGTGTTTGAGCGCGTGCTGAGCAACGCCGCCATTTCCTTGCCGGTGCCGGGTTTGCGCTGTTCGAGCCACAGGCATAGCCTGTCGAGGTTGTCGCCGGCGGGGAGTGCTGGGTTGGCGATGCGTGTCCACGAGTCCACGGTGTAGCGCGTGACGCCAATGGCCTCGGCAAGGCCCTGGTGTGTCACACGCAACGCATGGAGCGTGTCCGCCAGCAGTTTTGAGAACCGCGTGGCTTCAAGATCTCGCGCTTCAGTCGATCGTCGCCGCACCCGTTCCTCCGGTCACAAACATCGCCCATCGGGCGCTAGTTGGTCAGGAAGAACACGTGCGCGACGCAACGCACAATAAGGCGGCAGGAGTTCATCCTGCGCCTGATTGCGCCAGCCGCAACGACGGTGCGGCGCCCGCTGCTTCCTGACCCTCGAATCTACGCCTACCCAAAAACGGACCTTGCGACGGCCGTAATTGCGTATTTGCTGGCGTAGCTGCAAAGCTTGTATTGTGGACTGTATCCACCCAATACTAGTCTTAAGCATAGCTGATACGGCTGGGTTTGCACGCGTTTCCACCGTGATCCCGCCTGTTTGGAGGCAATATGAGATTTGGACCACAGTTTCAATTCAAGATGATCACGGCCGCCGGCCTGGGTGGTGTGATCGCCCTGGCCGTGCTGGCGCAGGTCGGGACAGGTTCCGTAACCGCAATTGGGGAAGCGGGCACGGCATTCGACACACCCACAACATCCAGCCCGATCGCGCTGGACGCCAACAAAAATTTGCTCTGGGTGGTCAATCCGGATGACGACAAAGTCACCGTGATCGGCAATCTGGATGGCACACCGAGCGTGCTGGCACAGGTCAGCGTCGGTGACGAACCACAAAGCATCGCGCTCGACACTGACGCCAGCCCAACCAGCTACCACGCCTATGTCGCCAATGCCGCCGACGATACCGTCACGGTCATCACGGTCGACAACAGCAGCAGCTCCAGCGTCACGATCAACAGCGCCAAGAAAACGCTGACGACCGGCTCCGAGCCGTGGAACGTGGTGGCCTCGCCCGATGGTGCGCGCATTTTTGTCGCCAACAGCGTGCAGGACACGATCACGGTGATCCGCTCGGATTCGCAGACGATCGTCGGCCATGTTGATCTCAAAAACAGCACGTGCAACGACCCGGATCGCGCCCGCCACTTCCAGCCGCGCGGCCTGGCCGTGACGCTCGACAACTCGCGCTTGTATGTCACGCGCTTTCTGTCGTTTATCAAACCCGGCGGCGTGCAGGCGGATGACAACGGCAAAGAGGGCGTGGTCTGCCAGCTGGATATCCCGGCCGGCGTTGCCAACCTGCCAACGGTCGCGGCAACGGTCAAGCTCTCGCCGATCAATACCGGTTTCAAGATCGACAAGAACAAAGACACGATTCCCGATGACACGTTTGCCTATCCCAACCAGATGCAGAGCATGGTGATCCGCGGCAACCAGGCGTATCTGCCGAACATCGCGGCATCGGCCAGCGGCCCGCTGCGCTTCAATGTCGACACGCAATCGTTTGTCAACGTGATCGACAACGCGGAAACGGGCGTGCCTGCCGATGCCGGCGCGGCCAAATCGATCAACATGCACCTGGGCGCGCGCATCCCGGAGGCCGGCAAGAAGAAACTCTTCTTCGCCAACCCCTGGGCGATCGCGTTCACCAACCAGAGCGGCGCCGGCGATGCCTACGCGGTGTCGAGCGGCAGCGACGTGCTGGTCAAGCTGAACGTGGCCGCCGACGGCAAGCTCGACTTCACCGGCGGCGTCAGCACCACCCGCTATATCGATCTGAATGACCCGGCCGACCCCGCCACCAGCGGCGCCAACGCCGGCAAGAATCCGCTCGGCATCGTCATCCGCAACGGCAAAGCGTATGTGATGAACTACATCTCGCGCAACGTCTCGATCGTCGATCTGGCGACCGATGACGGTGACCGCAGTGGTCAAGACCAGCGATCTGCCGATTGCCGGCTCGCAAGACGAACAGCTGCACGTCGGCAAGGAGATCTTCTTTGCGTCACGCGGCGAGTTTGTGCGCCCGGCCGGCACAACCGCATCGACCGGTGATCGCCTGTCGAGCGAGGGCTGGCAGAACTGCGCCAGCTGTCACTTTGCCGGCTGGACCGATGGCAACATCTGGTCCTTTAACGCCGGCCCGCGCAAGAGCATCCCGCTCAACGGCACCTGGTCGCCGCACAACCCGGATGATCAGCGCGTGCTCAACTACTCGGCCATCTTTGACGAAGTGCAGGACTTCGAGCTCAACATTCGCAACGTCTCCGGCCCGGGCAACCTGGCTGCTGCGGTCAACGGCAGCGTGTTCAACGCCAACCAGGGTCTGCTCATCAGCGACACCGGCGATATCAAACCGCGCCGGCCGTCATCAACGCCTTTCTGAAGCCCAACGCCGGCCGGCCGCAGCACAAGGTCAAGCTGCCCGGCAGCAGCACCGAGTGGCCTGCGCTTGATGCCATGAAAGAGTGGGTGCGCTTTGGCATCCGCACGCCAAATGGCGCGCTGACCACAGACGAGCTCACGACAGGCGGCGGCATCGACGCCAACGCCGATGTGGCGGCAGGACGCCGGCTGTTCTTCCAGGCTGGCTGCCAGCAGTGCCACGGTGGCACCAAGTGGAGCAACAGCAACAAGGACTTTGTGTCGCCGCCGGCTGCAACCGAGCTCTCAACCGAGGCGCCGCTGACCAACACCGTCGGCGCGCAGTCCATGAACCGCTTGCTGTCCGACATCAAGTCGTTTGATCTGGGCACGGCCGCCAATCCGATCGGCGCCAACATCGGCGCGCCAGAGAAGAACGAAGGCGGCTTGAACGCGCTCGGCAAGGACCACAACGGCGACGGCAAGGGCAATGGCTTTAACGTGCCTTCGCTGCTCGGCATCTGGAACCTGCCGCCTTACTATCACAACGGCGCGTGCGAAACGCTGGCCTGCGTGCTGACCAACATCAACCATCGCATGTCCGGGCTGAAGGCTGGCCGAGCGACCCGCTCGTGTCGCAGTCCAACCGCGACAAGCTCGAAGCCTGGTTGATGACACTTGATGCGGACACAGCCTTCCCGACGGATCTAAACATCAAGTCGCACGACATTTCATCTCAATCCGACCACGCTGATCAAGGGTCAGACGGTCGATGTGCGCGCGAACGTCAATCTGTTCGGCACCAAGGCCGATCTGGCGAACCTGCTCGGCGATCTGGGTGTGACCAACATCAAGGTGCGCTTCCAGTTCAACATGGGCACGCCCGCATCGGTCGATGTGGATGTGCCGGCGACGGCATTTGCCCAAAACTTCGGCCAGGCCGTTGCGGTGACGCAGTGGACGGCCCCGGCCGGCGGTGGCAAGGTCAAGGTCGACGTGTCACGATCGATCCGGATGATGCTGATCGTGGAAGCAACGAACAACGACAACAGCGCGTCGCGCCAATGTGCGCCTGCGCGATCCGAAGCCGGACCGGACTCCGCCGGCGATCACCAGCGGTCGCGATCAGCGATGACGCCACGTTCAACGATGCCGATCTGATCACGGCGTCGTCCAACGTCAAGATCAAGATCGTGGCGACCGATCCGGCCAACGCGCCGCAGCCGACCAGCGGCGTCAAGGACTACTGCACGTGACTTATACGTATGACGTGGTGCGACGCCGCTGGGTGGAATCGCCCTGCACGTTCAAGCCGCTGCCCGCGCCGACCGCGCGCCGACACGTTCATCGTGGATGCGACGCTGCAGCCGAAGCAGGGCGTGGCCTATGCGTTCGTGTGGGTGCGCGATGCGGCCGGCAACGTCAGCCGGACACCGGGCTTCGATGTGATCACGTTTATCAATGCCGATCCGAAGTCGCTTAATCGCAACGACGTATTGGTGCTTGCGCCTGCCGCTTGCGGCTGGCGAGAACCTCAAGCTCACGGTTACGCCAGAGTTTGGCGATGTGGACGTGTCAGTGTTTGACGACTTTACACGCCGCCAATGCCGCGCGCATCGCGCTGAGCGCCAACAACGGCACGGCGGCAGAGAGCGTGACGCTCAACGGCCCCGGCCGCCTCCAGGTCGAGATTCGCGCGGTGGTCAACAGCCGCTTCACGATCTCGTTTGCGCCAGCGGCGCTTGCAGAGGCCTCGACGGCTGATGCAGCCGCGGTTGACGCCGGCAACGCCGATCCGACAGAACCGCTGGTGGCCGGGCCGCCTGCGATCGCTGCAATCGATGAAGGCGATGCCGCAGATATTAGTGTGTTTCTACCGCTTGCGACACGGTAGTAACTCAGCCGTGCGTCTGAGCGACAGGCGCACGGCGATCTCTTCCTCTCCTCGGCATTCGCCGGGCGCCTTCCAAGGCGCCCGGCGAAGTGCTTTTTCGGGGCTATTCCGCGGCTTCCGCCGTCGCCCCGCACACAAACGCACCAGCGTGGCGGTGCCGCCCTCGCACAGGCGCATTCACATCGCCCACCCGCGATTACCTACGACGCGTCGTGCAGACGCGGCCGCTTCCCCCCGCGCAAATGTGTCCACACCGCCGCGTGCCCCCCTCGCACAGGCGCATTCACGTCGCCACCCGCGATTGCCGGTATCGCCTCGCGCAGAAATGGCCATCGTTTATCCGCCCGAAGGCACCGGATGTCCCGCGCGCAGCGTGGGACATCCGGTGCCTTCGGGAAAATCTCTGTGACCTCGGCCGTGCAAACCGCCCGCGTTATCGGTTCTAATGCACGCCATGAAGCATCAATCAGAACTCGATCACGCCGAAGCGCAGCGCATTGTCAGCAGCATCGTGGCCGAAGCCACGCGCCGAGGCAAACCCATCGTGGTGGCGGTCACCGACAGCCACGGCGAGCTGCTGGCATTCCTGCGCATGGACGGCGCGCCGCTGGCGTCGGTCACGATTGCGATCAACAAAGCCTACTCGTCGGCGCGCGACCGCAAGAGCACGCTTGAGCTCGGCACAAAGCTGCGCGAAAAGAACTATGACATCGCGTATTACGGCGACGCGAAGTTTGTCGGGTGGGGCGGCGGCGTGCCCGTGATCGTCGATGATGCGGTGATCGGCGCGGTCGCGGTGAGCGGGTTGTCGCAGGAAGACGACGACGCGCTGGCGCGCCTCGGCATCGCTCAGCGCTAACTCAAGCTGCGTTTAACGCGTTTTGCCGCGGCCCGTTGCGGCCGTGCAATGCGCCTTCGATCGCATAAATCGCGAGCGCCAGCCAGACTAGCGCGTAGCCGATCAGGCGCGTGCCGTCGAACGGCTCGTGATACAACAGCACGCCGAGCAAAAACTGCAGGGTGGGCGCGATGTATTGCAGGATCCCGAGCTGTGTCAGCGTAATGGCGCGCGCGCCGGCGGCGTAGAGCAGCAGGGGGATCGCGGTGACCGCGCCGGCCATGATCAAAAAAAACGTAGTCCATGCGCCGTCGGTGATGAAGGACCCCGATCCATTCCAGGCGCACCAGATCAGCCAACCCAGCGCGAACGGGAAGATCAGCGCGGTCTCAAATGTCAGCCCTTCAAGCGACCCAAGCGGCGCGATCTTGCGCAACACGCCATATACGCCAAACGAAAACGCCAACACCAGCCCAATCCAGGGGAAGGCCTGTGAGACGACGGCCAGATACACCACGCCGATCGCCGCGATTGCGATCGCCAGCCACTGCGCCTTGCGCAGATGCTCTCGAAAGAACAGCACGCCAGCAGCGATGCTTACGAACGGATTGATAAAGTAGCCGAGGCTTGCTTCGACGACGTGGCCGCTATTGACCGCCGCAATATAGACAAACCAGTTAATCGAAACTGTAATCGTGCTGCCCAGCATGACCCAGAGCAGGCGCGGATTTGCGCGCAGCGTGCCGACCCATGCCCACTTCTTCAACAGCGTGAGCAAGACGATGCAAAACACGAACGCCCAGACCACGCGATGCGCCAGAATCTCAAGCGGCGGCGTGCCCCCGAGTAACTTCCAGTAGATCGGGAACCCGCCCCACATTGCGAAAGACAGTGCCGACAGAATGACCCCACGCTTTCCGTTACGCATTTCAACGTAGGCTAACATGCGTAGGCCCTCAAAATGCCTCAATTTGGGCGGATTGCAGGGGCGTAAGAGGGGCGGACGCGTAGAAAATGATGCGAAAATCGGCATGGTCCGGCTGCATGAGCGGTAAACTTGCGCCATGAGCTTGGAATCCATTTTCGAACGCAAATTGCAGGAAGCGCGCGAACGAGGGGATTTGTCCGATACAACCCGAGGCACCGCATTTGACTTTGACCCAGCGGACGGCGTGCCGGAAGAAGAGCGCATGGCCATGTTGTTGCTCAAACAGGCGGGCTATGCGCCGAGCTGGATCGAAGATGACAAGGGTCTGCGCGGCAAACTTGAGGAGACACGCAAATATTTATCGCGCGCGTTCTCGCGCTATCACCGCCGCATGCGGCAGGCCGAAGAAGCTGCTCAGCGCATGGCGGCTGAGGACGAATGGAAATTTGCCCGCACGCACTTTGAAGGCATGGTTGCCGAGTTCAACCGCGAGATATTTCTGTTTAACCTGCGCGCGCCTTCGCTCGCTGTGCAACGCCTGCCGATGCGCGCGTCGGAAGAGTATGCGGCGCTGGGGATACGCGCATAAAGAATCCGGACGCCGGTTAGCGTCCGGATTCTTTATGCGTCTCACACATACTCGAACCGCTCAACGTTCAACACAAATACTGTCGCGCCGCCGACTTCGACATCGATGACCTGGGCGTTGAGCGCGCCTGGCACTTCGCGCGGCACTGAGATATACGACGTGCGGCGGCGCGCGCTGCCTTTGAGCACTTTGACGACATCTTCGACTTTGTCGTCGTCCACGCCGAGCAGCAGAGTGCTGTTTTCTTTGCGCAACCAGCCGCCCTCGGTGGCCACGCGCGTGACGCGATGGCCGCCCTCAATCAGTGCCGCAGTGACTTTGGCGGCATCATCTGCCTGGACTATCGCAAGAATCATTTTCATAATCGGTCTCCTGTCTATGTTCGTGTTCAAAAGAAATGCCGTCAATACTTTTGAACACGATCTCAAGCAACGCGCCTTACGTGTTGCCCGGCGTCGGCTTTCCGCTCGCCGGAAAGCTGCCAAGCACGCGCAAAATTGTCGCGAACTCGCGCAAATGGTCAAGCGCCCGGACGCAGTTTTCGTCCTCCGAGTGACCAATGATATCGGCATAAAACAGATATTCCCACGGGGAACCCTGCAACGGCCGGCTTTCGATTTTGCATAAATCGATGTCGCGCAGCGCAAATGCCGCCAACGATCGAAAGAGCGACCCGGTGATGTTGCGCGTGGCGAACACGATCGAGGTCTTGTAGGTTGTGCCGGATGCCGGATGCCGCGCTGTGAGCGCATCGCCCGCGCGCGCCAAAATCACAAAGCGCGTGTAGTTGGTTGGGTCGTCTTCAAGCCCTTCCATCAGCACCGGCATCTCGTAGATCTCGGCGGCGCGGCGGCTGGCGATCGCCGCAACCGTCGGGCCACCTTCGGCCTTCAACAGCTTGACGCTGCCAGCGGTGTCGTAGACCTCTTTGCGCTCGGCGCCAGGCAGCAGACGCCCAAGCGTCTGCTCGGTTTGAGCCAGCGCCTGCCAGTGCGATTGGACGCGCACGATTTGATCCAGCCGCGCGCCGGGGTGGGTGATCAAACACCAGCGCACGCGCACGATCGTTTCACCGACGATGCGCAGGTCGTGCCGCATCAGCAGATCGTAATTGCGGTGGATGCTGCCGCCCAGCGAATTTTCAACCGGCACGCAGCCGTAGTCGCAGGTGCCGGCGATCACCGCGTCAAAGACCTGATCAAACGTCGTCAACGGCACAGGCTGCGCGCCGGGTCCGAAAAAATCAAAGGCGGCCTGTTCGCTCCAGGCGCCCGGTTCACCCTGATAGGCAACGGTCGACATTGAATGCGTTATAGCAGATTGGCGCCAAATGCGCCCTGCCGCGGCGCTTGTGAGGCGGATTGCCCGCCAAATTACCGAGGCAAGATCCGTCACAGGACATATCGTCACGATGTTAAGATGCCGCAACATATGCACAGCTTTCTTTGCAATCGTGTCGCACTCAGCGCTGTGGTGGTGGCAGTTTTAGCCGCATGTTCGGGCGCCGCACCGACCGTCAACCCAAGTGTTGCAACACAAAAGCCTCTCGCAACCTCTGCGGATCCCGGCGTTTTGACGCTGCGCAGCACGCCCGATACCGCCGCGCCGCCGGACTATCTGGCGCAGCGCGTGCAGCAGCAGACTGCCGCGCTCAACCAGGCCACGCCGGTGATTTTGCGCAGCGAAGGCCTGGACGACAAACAACGCATCGCGCAGGAAGCTGCGATTCGCGATGGGCGCTTTACACAATTTGCGCGCGCGCAGGATGGCTCCGCTTTGCGCAACGAGATCTTTCAGATCTACCCGGCGCGCGACAGCGATCTCACCGACTGAGACCGCCAGCTGCAAAACCAGCTCGTGCTACCGCGTTGAGATGTACAACTATGCATACAACCTGACCACAATCGCGATCGTCGATGTGCGTCAAAAAGCAGACCTTGGCCGCCGGCGTGCTGAACGGCACGCAACCGGATATCCCGCAATCGCTGACCGAACTTGCGCACAAAGATCGCCGTCAACGCACCCGAGGTGCAGTCCGCGCTCGGCTACAAGCCCAGTGAGAAAGACGCGCTGATGGCCAGCACAAAAACGTCGCTCAACAAAACGCGCTGCGAACGCTCGCGACACCTGTGCGTGGCGCCAACGTTTGTCAAAGACGACCGCGCGCTGTGGGCCATCGTCGATTTGACCGACAACGTGCTCGTCGGTGTGCGCTGGACACACACCGGCAAGACCGGCCTGGCCGTGACCGAACGCAAGCTGCAGAATGTCAATTTGACGGATCAGTATTGCGACAAAGAGACCGCGCTTGAACGCGATGGCTGGAAGCTGAATTACATTTTGACCAGCTCGGACGGCCTGCGTGTGGCCGACATCACCTACAAGGGCAAACTGGTCATTCGCAGCGTCAAGATGGTCGACTGGCACGTCAGTTATTCGAACACCGACGGCTTTGGCTACTCCGATGCGGTTGGCTGCCCGTATTTCAGCCAATCGGCCGTGATCGCGATCGAACCGCCGCAAATCAACCCGATTGTGAAAGAAGGCGTGACGCTGGGGTTCTCAATCGACCAGCGCTTTCAGAGCGAAGGCTGGCCCACGCCGTGCAACTACAACTATCGGCAGCGGTTTGAGTTCTACGCCGATGGCCGATTTCGGCCGATGATCGCCAGCGTCGGACGCGGCTGCGGCAATGACGGCGTCTATCGCCCGGTCTCGCGCATCGCGTTTGCCGGTGAGAAGAACACGTTTGCCGAATTCGCCAGCGGCGGCTGGAAACCCTGGACACAGGAGCAGTGGCAGCTGCAGACGCGCGATCTGACCTATACACCTGAGGGCTATCGTTACCGTGTGACCGATGGCGCCGGCGCTGGCTATTTCGTCGAACCCAGCCGCGGCCAGTTTGGCGATGGCGGGCGGGGTGACTTTGCATGGACGTATGTCACGCGCCACGAAAATGGTCGCGATGAAGGCGAGTCCGATCTGATCACCGTTGGACCATGCTGCAACAACGATTACCGGCAAGGGCCCGAGAAGTTTATCGAACCGGCGCCGGAGCCGATCGCTGAGAGCGGCCTGATCATGTGGTACGTCGCGCAATTAAAAAATGACAACACACCCGGGCGCGAGTATTGCTGGGCCGAATCTGTGCTGATCAATGGGGTATTTAGCGCGAAAGAGTTTCCGTGCTACTCCGGTCCGATGTTGATTCCTACCAGCGCAAATCCATGAGCAAGCGCAAAAAGAACCGCCCGACTGACGTTGACACGTCGGCAAAGTCGCCGTCGGCACAAGTCGCCGTCGGCAAAAACGCCATCAATCAGTGCGACGCGGCCAACGCAAACCGCATCCAGTGCGCCGAAGTCGCGCGCGCCGTTGCTGTTTGGGCTTGGCGCGCTGGTAGCGCTGGTCATCGGCGGCGTGTTTATCTTGCAGAACGCGGCGCCGGAGCCGGCGCCTGTCGCTGCTGTGCCAACTTTGGACCCGAACGCCAAACAGTGGACCTTTGGCGGCGCCGCGCGCTGCGCGACCAATCCGACGTTTGTGGCCCAGTTTGGCTTTGACCCGCAGCTCGCCGCGTTGAGCACATCTGAGCGTACGGTGCGTGGTTTGAGCCTGGTTGAGATCGGCCCGAATGGCGATACCTCGCGCAAGGGCAAGGTCTTTCAGCACCCCAGTTGGCGCGATGGCGGGTATCTCGGACCGATCTCGCGCGATGGACGGGGCAATGTCTATGTTGGCCCGGTGCCGGTGATCAGCACGTTATACAACCCGCCCAATTCACAAAACGATCTGTATCGCGTCGATGCTGCCAGTGGTGTATTGACCCGCGCGCTGACCCTGCCGCCCATGCAGCCGAGCGACAACACAAACCCGTATGGCATTCTCGGCATGGCGCTCGATTGCGACACCAACAGCCTGTATGTCAGCTCGGTCATGGGTTCAACGCGCAAACAGGAGCTTGGGCGCATCTATCGTGTTGATCTCGCGACCAACACTGTCGCCGCCACGCTGGACAACGTCGATGCGATGGGCCTGGGCGTGTTTAACGGCGCGTCCGGCAAACGCCTGTATTTTGGGAACACGCGCAACGCGGAGATTCGCTCGGTGGCGCTGGATGACAGCGGCGCGTTTCGTGGCGAAGCGCGCGCAGAAATTTCGCTCGACGGGCTGGGCCCGCGCGGTGACGATCGCGCCCGCCGCATCACGATTTCGCCCGACAACATCATGCAGGTTTTTGGCGTTGAGTTCGGCTACAACCTGATTGCGCCGACCGAGAAGCAGGAGACGCAGTATCGCTTTCGCTATGATCAAAGCGCGGATAAGTGGCAGTTGATCACCGGGCCGTAGTCATCGATCGTGCCCTACCTGCGTATCAACGGCAAATACATCACTGGCTTGCAACCCGTGCACGAAAGCGTCGGCTGCGCGATTGCCTCAACGATGATCGTGCCAACCATGCCTTCGTTTACATGCGGGTTGCAGCGATAGGTGTAGGTTCCGGGCTGATCAAACGTATACGAAAATCGGGCGGTTGGCGCGTCTACGACTGGGAACTTGAACAGGGGCGCGCCATTGGCGGACTGATCGCTTTCAGCGTCGTGGCCCATGTCAATGGTCCAGCGGACCGTGTCACCGACCTTGATGCGCACCGTGGCCGGGCTAAACGAAAGCCCTGGCGTGCGAACGTCAAAAATCTCGCCCGTGCGCGACAACCCGGCTGCCTGCACGCGCTCGCGTGCCATCGGGGAGGTCGCAAGAAACAGCGCACACAGGCTCAGCACAAATCCAATCGAAACAATACGGAACGTTTTCATACGCGGTTGATTATCACTGGCCGACCGCGGACTACGGACGATGGAAGACCGACGACGGTCAGCAGTGGGCAGTCGGCAGTGACCGCACACACGGCACGCTGCCGGCTGCCTCACCCCGGTCTAACAAAACATCGCTAGCATTGCGACGTCATGAATACACGGGGTTTACGCACGAAAATGCTAGTGTTTCCGGCATTACTGTCGCTTTTGTTGACGCAGTGCGCACTCCCTGCTGGGCCACCGCCGACACGTCGGGCGGCCACACGGGTGGTGATCCCTGCCGCCACGGCGCTCAGCGCATCGGCGGTCGAGCTGCCGCCAGCGACCGCAACAGCGATGCCAGCGGAAGCCACGACCACGGCCACCCAAGTCTCCAGCGCCACAGCGACAAGCGCCCCGCCGGATGAACCATCGCCTACGTCGACCGATGCAGCACCCGCAGAGGCACAGGCAATCGTCGCCGCCATACCGGCCTTGCAGTCGGTTGTTGACGGGCTGGAGAAGCCGGTTTATTTGACGCATGCCGGCGACGGCAGCGGCATGCTCTACCTGCTCGAACAACCCGGCCGCATTCGCATATTGTCAAAAGGACTGCTTGCACGCCGGCCATTTTTGGATATCGAAGACCGCGTGGGCAGCAGCGGTAATGAACAGGGCTTGCTTGGACTGGCCTTCGCGCCAGACTTCAAAGACAGCGGGCGCTTCTTTGTGAATTACACCGATAAAGATGGCGACACAATCGTGGCGGGCTTTCTCGCTGCCGATGATCGACGTAGCGCCAACCCAGACAGCGAGTGGCAGGTGCTCACGATTGATCAGCCGTATGCCAATCACAACGGCGGGCAGATTAAGTTCGGCCCGGATGGCTATGCTCTACATCGGCATGGGTGATGGCGGATCAGGCGGTGACCCGCAGAACTTCGCGCAAAACCCAAAATCGCTGCTCGGCAAGATGCTGCGCATAGATGTGTCGCAATCGACAAAAGCAAACCCGTATCAACTGCCTGCGGACAACCCAAAGTTTGGCGATGATTCGCTGCCGGAGATTTGGTCGCTGGGCCTGCGCAACCCGTGGCGTTTTAGCTTCGACCGCACCAATGGCGCGCTGTATATTGCCGATGTCGGTCAGAACGCGATCGAAGAGATCAACTACCAGCCGCCTGGCCGCGCTGGCGACAACTATGGCTGGAAGCTGCGCGAGGGCACACAAGAGTATTCCGGCGACAGAGAAGACCACATGACCGAACCGGTCACCGAATACAAGCACGGCGAGGATGGCTGCTCAGTCACCGGCGGTTATGTGTATCGCGGCGCCGCGCTGACTGGGCTGCAGGGCAGTTATATCTACGGCGATTACTGCTCCGGCAAGGTCTGGCAGCTGCGGCAAGATGGGGATGTCTGGCTGAATACGCCCCTGTTCGACACCGACTACAGCATTTCGTCGTTTGGCGAAGATGAGTCTGGTGAGCTCTACCTGCTCGACCGCGACGGCGCGGTCTATCGTTTGGCAGCTGAGTGAGCGCCTCCGGGAAGCGGCCCGGCCGCTGTCGGGATGCTGCCTGCTCCCCGCATCGGCACGCCCGCGCGTAATGCGGCCGAGCCGATCGCGTGCGACACCACCGGCCCGGCGATCAACAGCAGCGCAATCATGATGCCGGCTTTGGCCCATGCGCCGGGCACCAGCACCGCAGCCCCGAGCAACAACAGCACCACGCCAAACGTGCTGACCTTGCCTGTGGCGTGCAGGCGTGTGTAGACATCTGGCAGGCGCAGGTTGCCGATGATGCCAATGACCGAAAAGCCAGTGCCGACCAGTACGCACAGCGCCGCGAGGAGTTCAAATATCTCGATCATGCAAATGCCTCAAAACACGCGCTTGTTCGCAATAAAGCGCGCCAGCGCAATCGTGCCGATCATGGCCATCGCCGCCAGCCCAAGCGCGGCGTCAATGTAAATCACGCTGCGATAGCGCAATGCCAGCAACACGAAGATGCCTAGAATCAGCGTGCCGATGACATCGGCGTTTAGCAGGCGGTCGATGCCATTGTCGCCGCGCCACACGCGCCAGATGCAGATCGCGATCAGCAGCACATGAATCACGGCGGCAGCGCCGAGTAGATAGTTCAGCATGGTTTTCTCAAGGTGCGCGGTGTTTTCGCATCGCAAACACCGCTGCAAACATCACCGCAAAATTTTATCCAGCATCGCGCGGCGTTTGCGTTGCGCTTCGTCCGCGCTCGCGGCGCTGCCGACCGCATCGAGACAGTGCGTATACATCGTGCCGTCATCGCCGATTTCGACCACCATTTCGCCCGGTGTGATCGTGATCGCATGCGCGCTCAGGGCGGTGCCGATCTCGCTGCGCAGACCGGATTTCACCGCGATGATGCCCGGCCGAATCGGCAGTTTGGGATCGATCACGATTTTGGCCACCGTGATGCCGCATTTGATCACGTCGACGACAACATAGGCCACATACTGCGCGATCCCAATCAACGCCATCGGCAGCCGATTGCAGATCGATATCGCCTTTTATGCCAGGTTTGATCAACGCGTAAATCAGCACCGCGGCGAACAACCCGAAGATCACGTTGTTGAGCGCCAGATTTGCCGTCAGCGCGAGATACAACCCGGCCAAAAATAAAATCGCGAATAGCGTGAAGTTTGGCGTTTTCATTGTTTGAGCACCGCCTTGACGTAGTTGTCGGGCGTGGCGACCCACTCGCTGATGCCGCGCGCAAGCAGGCTGATCGGCTCGCCCCAAATGCCGAATACGACGCACAGCGCAATCAATAGCGTGGGCGCGAGCAGCGAGTCGCCAGCCGGTTTCACTTTGACGCCGTCCCGTGGTTCAAACCACACCCGCATAAAGGCGCGCATCACATAGATCAGCGTGATCATGCTGGCAGGCCCGGCAATGGCCAGCACCAGCCAACCCTGGTGCGCAACACCGCTGCTGAAGATCATGTATTTGCTGATGAACCCGTTTGTCGGCGGCACCCCGGCCAACGCCAGCGCGCCGACAAAGAACAACATGCCCGCGAAGGGGAGCGACTTGCCAATGCCGGCGATCTCCTCAAACGACGCCGTTTTTACCGGTGCGCGCGAGGCCAGATAGCCGCTCAGCATCAGCATAGCGGCTTTGATCAGGCTGTGATTCACCATAAACACAATTGCCGCGGCAATCGACAGCGTGGTGCCCCAGCCGATGCCGATCAGCATGAATCCGATCTGCGCCAGCGTCGAATAGGCAAACATGCGTTTGGCATGGTGCGTGCCGAGCGCGCCAAAGCCGCCAAACACCACGCCGGTCACGCCGATTAACAGCAGCCAGCCGCGGATCACATCGGCCTGGTTGACGAACAGCAGCGTGGTCGCGCGGATCATGCCATACACGCCGACCTTGACGACCACCGACGACAGCATCGCGCTGACCGCGGTAGGCGCGGCCGCGTGAAAGTCTGGCTGCCAGAAGTGAAACGGCACAGCCGCGCACTTCACCATAAATGTCCCAATCAGCGTTGCGATCGCCAGCCAGAGCAGCGGCTGCTCGCCGTTCATCGCGATGCGCTGCGAGAGATCAGCCATGTTGAGCGTGCCATAGCCGACATACAGCGCGCCGTTGGCAACCAGCAAAAAAATTGTGGCAAACAGGCTGATGTAAAAATACTTGAGCGCGGCTTCTGTGCCGTGCACGTCATCGCTGATCGCGGTCAGCACGCAGCCGGAGATCACCATTAACTCAAGAAAACAAACAAATTGAAGGTGTCGCCGGTCAACATCGCGCCGGTCAGTCCGGTTGTGAGCGTCAGAAAAAGCGGCAAAAACAACGGATAGCGCACGGCATCATCTTTTGCGCCGAGCGCATAGACCAGGCCAAGCACCAGCACGCCCTGGCACATCACCGCCATCGCAGTGCTGAGCACATCGGCCATGATGGTGATGCCAAATGGCGCGGCCCACGCGCCCATTTGAAAGACGATCGGCTGGCCGCTCGTCCAAACTTGCCACAAGTTGTAGACGCAGACTGCAAACGATGTCGTCAGCACGCCGAGCGCCCACGCCGCCTGCAACCTGCGCCGATTGCGCAAGATCACCGCGATCGCAGCGCCGGTGAGCGGAATGACAAACGGAAGAATAGCTAAATGGTTCATTGGCGGAGTTGAGTTTGCTAAGTGATGTTCGAGTTTGATCAATTGTCGTACGAGATCCATGGTCTTGTAACGGTGCGTCAACACATACAACATCGCCATCACAAACGCAAAGCCGCCCATGCTGATGACGATGGCGGTCAGAATCAGCGCCAGCGGCAGCGCGTCGCTCTTCTGCCCGGCCGCCTTTGCATACGCTGCAACCGTGCCGTCATAGGCGCCGATCGACAGCAGAAATAGGTTGATCGCGTTTGAGATGATGACGAATCCCAGCGCGCTGCGGATGACGTTGCGGCGCATCAACTGATAAATGCCGGTCGCGAACAACGCGCCGATGGCGATTGATGTGAATAAGTCCATAGGATTTTGTCTGGTCAAGCATTCGTCGGCGTTATGCGTCGGCCGTCTCCGGGCGGCCCAGCGTATCGATGATGTGCGAACTGCTGCCCATCACGGCCAGGCAGATCGCGATTTCAAACAATGTCGATGTGCTAAAAAACACGCCGTCTGGCAGCGGCAGCCCAAGCAGCTGCGCCAAAATCGACCGGCGCGAAAAAGTTCAGGCCCATGAGTGCCGGGATCAGCGATCCGGTCAGCACGGTCAGGATGCCCAGCCCAATCAACCAGTGCGGCCGCACCCAGCTCAGGCGCTTGCGCGTGCTGGCGTAGCCAAAGACCACATAACTAAATGCGATCGCCAGGCTGATGATGACGCCAGCAGTAAAGCCATCGCCCGGCTGATCGTGGCCGTACAGAATGTGCACCAGCCCGACCATAAACGCCAGCGGCAGCACAAAGTAGGCCAGCGCGTGCACAAACGGCGACGTTCGCATGCCGCCGATTCCGGTGATCGCTTCTCCGAATGGCTGCGCCAGGATCGGCTGAGCCGGCGGCAAACTGTGATCGTGCTTTTTGCGCGCGTGCCGAAGCAGCGTGTAGACGCCGATGCCTGCCATGCTGAACACGCTGATCTCAATCATCGTGTCGAAACCGCGGAAATCAACCACGATGGCGCCGACGATATCGGCCGCGCCGGTCAACGGCTTGCTGTTTGCCTCATAGTAGGGCGTGACGATCGGCTGCCGCGGACGCGTGGCGAGCGCGCCGTAGCACACCACCGTCATCGCGATGCCGGCGGCCAGCGCCAACCCGGCGTCGCGCCAGTTCATCGCCATGCCGCTGATCGATTGCATAGACCCGGCCGCATCTGACGCGCGGCGGCCCTTTGGCTTGCCAGCCTGTTTTGCGGTGTTGCCCGCCAACCCCGGCAGTTTTGCAGAGCGCCAGCACCAGCACCACCGTCGTCAGGACATCCACGATGATCTGCACCAACGCCACATCCGGCGACGGTTCAACCATGATCAGCAGCGCCATGGCCACGCCCGACGCCGCCAGCGCGAGGATTGCGTGCAGGTCACGCGCGAGAAAAACGCTGGCCAGAGAAGCGCCGACGGTGATCAACAGCCCGATCACGCGCAGGCTGTCGAACACCGGATTGAACGGGGCGTCGGGCGTGAGCACCGGAAGCCGCAGCGCATTGAACCAGGCCAGCAATACGGCGCTGCCGACAATCATCAGCGCCAAATAGCGCCGAATGTGACCGCTTTGCAGCCGGGTGGCCAGCCAGCCCGCGCGGTCGATCCCGCGCACCGCGCCTTCGTAGAGCAGATCCGCGCGCGGGACAAACCCGCCCGGCAGCGCCAAGGTCGGCAGGTTGATGCGATCGCGCAGATAGAAGAGCAGGCTGCCCGCGCCGATCGCAATTGCGCTCAGGACGAGCGGCAGGTTGAAGCCGGTCCACAACGCCAGCGAGACTTTTACATCGGCGCCAAATGCGGCGCTGGCCGCGGCCTTCAACAGCTTTGTTGGTAGGTCAATTGGCAGGAGCGCCAGCAGCAGTCCCAGCCCAACCAGCAGCGCCGGCCCGATCAACATGCCGATCGGCGCTTCATGCGCGTGGTCAATGCTGTGCGAATCAGCCGGCGCCTTGATGAACACGCCATAAACAAAGATCGCGGCCTGCACCAAGAGCAGCGCGCCCGTGATGGTTGTGATGATGGGCAGCAGCGCTGCCGCCAGCGTTGGCAAATCGTGCGCGGTGGCGGCCGCAAGCAGCGTTTCTTTGCCAAGAAAGCCAAACGTCGGCGGGATGCCCGCCATCGACAGCGCCGCCAGCGCAGCTATGGCGAATGTCATGGGCATCACGGCGCGCAGCCCGCCCAGCTTGCGCAAATCGCGCGTGCCTGTGCCGTGATCAATTGCGCCGGCGACCATAAACAGCGCGCCTTTGTAGAGCGCATGCGCCAGCACGCCGACGACCAACGCCTTGAACGCCTCTCCGTCGCGCTGGCCGATCAGCAGCATCAGCGCGCCGAGCTGCGCGATCGTCGAATATGCGAGCAGTGCTTTGAGATCGTTTTGCCGCAGCCCCAGAAACGCGCCGGTGATCAGCGTGAACCCGCCGGCAATGGTGAGCAGCCAGAACCAGGCGTCGTTGCCGCCCAGCGCGGGTTGAGGCGCGCCATCAGATAGATGCCAGCTTTGACCATCGTGGCGCTGTGCAGATAGGCGCTGGCGGGCGTCGGCGCGCTCATCGCGTTTGGCAGCCAGCCGTGCGCCGGAAACTGCGCGCTTTTGGTAAATGCGCCGATCGCAATCAGGGCCAGCATCACTTCGAACATCATGTGCGTTTGCAGGATGTCGCGCGCTGCGATGATGCCGCGGAGTCTGTCGTGCCCGCAAAGACCGCAGCCATGGTCAGCCCGGCCAGCAGCGCGATGCCGCCGCCGCCGGTGACAAACAGCGCTTTGAACGCGCCTGCGCGCGCCGCGGCATCTTTGGATTTGTAGGCGACCAGCAGAAACGACAGCGATGCTGGTGGCTTCCCAAAAAATAAACAGCGTGACCACATCGCCGGCCAGCACCAGGCCGAGCATCGACGCCATAAACAGCAGCAGATAGCCGAAGAAGCGGCCTTCACCTGCGGGCGGCAAGTAGTAGCCGGCATAGACCAGCACCGCCGCGCCAATGCCGCTGACCAGCAGCACAAATAGGAGGCTCAGGCCATCCAGATGGAACGACAGGTTCAAGCCAAGTGACGGCATCCAGGGCAGCGTCAGCGCCAGGCCGGCTTTGTTCGCCAGTATCGCCGGTGCATTCGCCAGCGCGATAACAAACACCGCCAACGGCAGCATGCCGAGCACCCAGCCCAATACCTTGCTCGACAATCGGCCCGCTCGTGAATCATCCGGCATATGTTTAAGCGCTTTCTCCCAAACGTTTGGAACTGCCATCACGCCCCGAACCACCGGAACGCCTCATCCTGATCGCTCGCGCGCTCGTCACAACCAGCGTCAACACTGTCAACGGCACCACAAAGTACAGCATCACGTCGCTAAACCAGGGCAGGGCGGCATGTTGTGTGCTGCTGAAGACGAGATATGTGGTGTATGCAACATAGTATCCCAAAAACACCACGCCTTCCCAGCGCGCAATTTCGTTGCCGGTAAAGAAGATCGGCAAGCAAGCGAACGCCACGGCGATCATCACGAACATATCGAAATCGAGCATGGCGGGCGCGATGGTCAGGCCATTTGGCGCGACGATCGACGACAACCCGAGCACAGCCAGTATGTTGAAGATATTGCTGCCAACCACGTTGCCAACCGCGATGTCGCGCTCTTTGCGGATCGCAGCCAGGATCGATGTCGCGACTTCGGGCAGCGAAGTGCCAGCCGCCACGATGGTCAGGCCGATCACGAGCTCGTCCACACCGGCCCAGCGCGCGATCGCAATCGCGCCGTCGACCAGCCAGTTCGAACCCACCACGAGCAGGGCCAACCCGCCGACTACAAAACCGATGTCGATCAGCGCTGATCGCCTGGCCGGTTGTGCGCCATACTCCTTGTCGAATTCATCCGGCGCCGGTGATTCGCGACTTTTCCCGGCGTGCCTGGGCGATCAGGAAACCGGTGTAGGCAATGATGCCGATGAAGAGCAAAATGCCTTCAAACCGACTGATCCTGCCGTCAAGCGAAAACAGAAGCGTAAGTATCGACACCCCAATCATGATCGGTACAGTCCAGGCGAATCAGCTGTTTAGAGACCACGAGCGGGGTGATGATCGCTGAGATACCCAAAATAAAGAGCACGTTGAAAATATTGCTGCCGACCACATTGCCAATCGCGAGATCGGCCTGTCCGCGCAAGGCGGTGCTTACGCTGACAATCATTTCTGGCGAGCTAGTGCCAAAAGCCACCACCGTCAAGCCGATCACAAGCGGCGATATGCCGGCGGCGGCGGCCAGCCGCGATGCGCCCTTGACAAGCAACTCGGCGCCGACAATCAGAATCACCAAACCTACTAGAAACAAAACGAGCGTCACAACATCCATTCTGATACCCAACCTGAGTGCTGTGATGTGCATCACAGCCCCTAACCTGAAATGAGGCTGTCTCAGATGTAGTGTTTTGCCGCAAATTGCCGGGAAAACAAAAAACGAGACCACCACGTGTTATCGCGATGGTCTCGCCAATCAAGTTTGATATGGTTTGCCGGAGGCTGTTCATGGCCCCGTACTGACGACAAACCAATTCTTCATGTCACTGACTGCGTCAGCGGAAGAACGGCTACTCCCCAACGACGAGGCTTATAACAGTTTGCAGGGGCAATGTCAATATCATTCACCAATTTCTCATCCGCACGCACAACCGCTGCATACACGGATAGCCGCAGGCAGCGACTGCGGGAGGCGCGTCGAACCCGTCGTCCACACGTAATCACCCGCCGCCCGCAGACGCATTCGCGGCAATACGGCAAACGCCAGATATTCCCTGTCGACGGACTATCGTCCGCTATAGTTGGCCGCATGTTGAAGTCCGTGTTGTGTGACGTGCTACGCATTGAGCATCCCATAATCCAGGCGCCGATCGGCAGCGCCTGCACGCCGGAACTTGCGGCTGCCGTTTCCAACGCGGGCGGATTGGGCATGCTGGCCTTGAGCTGGCGCACGCCGGCCGAGTGCCGCGAGCTGGTCCGCCGGACACGCGAGCTTACAGACAAACCCTTCGGCGCAAACTTCGTGTTGGAGTGGGATCAACGGCCGCGCGTGAACGCCTGTCTTGACGCGGGCTTAAAAATCATTTCCACCTTCTGGGGCGATCCGGTGCACTATGTGCCGATCTCGCACAAGGCCGAAGCCATTCACATTCACACGGTCGGCAGCGCAGCCGATGCCAAACGCGCCATGCGCGCGGGCGTCGACATATTTGTGGCGCAGGGCTGGGAAGCGGGCGGGCATGTGTGGGGTGGGGTATCGACCATGGCGCTGGTGCCGGCGGTCGCCGACATGGTCGCGCCGCGCCCGGTTGTAGCCGCTGGCGGAATTGCCGACGGGCGCGGCATCGCGGCGGCGCTCATGCTCGGCGCATCCGGCGTCTGGCTTGGAACGCGCTTTCTCGCCAGCGAAGAGGCCAACGCGCATCCGATTTATAAGCGCGCAATTCTCGACGCGGCTGAAACCGGCACCGTGCACACCGGTCTGTTTGACGGCGGTTGGGAAAATGCGCCGCACCGCGTATTGCGCAATAGCACCGTGCGCAACTGGGAAATGGCCGGTCGCCCGCCGCGCACCGAACGTCCGAGCGAAGGCGAAGTTGTGGCGCTGCAGGGCAACGGCGACACGATACAACGCTACGACGACACGTTCCCGTTGATCGACACGACGGGCGAAGTCGAATCACTTGCGCTGTATGCCGGGCAGAGCGCCGGGCTCGTGCGCGCCGTCCAGCCTGCTGCTGAGATCATGCGCACACTGATCGCTTCGACCGAAGAGAACCTGCGCAAGTTTGCCAATTAAATGTTTGGCACGCTTCGCCAGAATTGGCGCACCTTTTCACCCGACGCAATCAGGCATCTGATCAACGCTGGGTTGTTTGGATTGACGCTGGACGGCGGCATCAATGCGGTTATCTTCAACCTGTATGTGCTGCGTCTCGGCTTTGGCCCGGAGTTCGTCGGGCTGGTCAGCTCGGTTGGCATGCTGACATTTGCGTTGTGCAGCCTGCCCTCCGGCCGGCTTGGCGCGCGCATTGGGCTGCGCCGCACCATGCTGATCGGCGCGTCGATCACGTGTGCCGCATCCGTGCTGGTGTTGCTTGCGGCGCTGCTGCCTGCGGTCGCAACCGCCGCGACGCTCGGTGATTTGTATTTTGCTGGTGAACATCGGGCTGGCGTTGTATTACGCTAACGCTGCGCCGTATCTGGCGGCATCGGCCGGTGGCGCCAGCCGAGCCAGCGTGTTCTCGATTCAGTCCGCGTTGTATGCCGCGGCGGGCTTTGTCGGCGGTTTGATCGGCGGCTATCTGCCGCAGCTGCTCGCGCCGCTCTTTGCAGAAGGCACGCGCGGGCCGTTGCCGTATCTGCTCACGCTGGTGCTTGTGCCGCTGGTCTTGCTCTATGTCGTGCTGTCGTTGCTGCGCATGCGCGAACCGGCGCCCGAGCCTGAGTTGCGGTCGTCTGAGAGGCCGACCGCGCCGACCGCGACACAGCCTGGCGCAACGACGTCGCCACCGCCCGATTTCAACGCCGCACAGCTGGCCGGACGCGGCGCCTTGCTGTTGATCGCGATATTTGCCATGATGCGCTTTCTGCAAGTGGGCGGTGTCGGCGCGGCGACCACATTTTTCAATGTGTATATGGACCAGGAGTTTCGTGTGCCGACCAGCGTGATCGGCAACTTTCAGGCGGCCGCAAAACTGATCGGCATTCCGGTCTCGCTGGCGATCCCGTGGTTTACAAAGCGTTACGGCACGGTGCCGGTGACGCTGGTCGCATCGGTGTTGACCGTCGCAGCGATGATGCCGATGGCATTTGCGCCGGTCTGGTGGGCGGCCGGGCTGGGCTACATGGCGGTCTGGATCGTGACCCCGGTGCGCTACGCGGCCTTTACGGTGTATGCGATGGATCGCACGCCGCATCACCTGCGCAGCACGATGAACGGCGCGCAGGAGATGCTGGCCGGGTTTAGCTTTGCGTTGATTTCGTTTACGGGCGGCTTTTTGATCAGCACATTGGGCTACAAGCCGATGTTTTTACTTGGCGCGGCACTGTCGCTGGCCGGTGCGATCACCCTCTGGCTGTATGACCGACGCAAACGCTCATAACATTCTGCGATAAACAGCGTCTTGATCACTGTGACAAAAAAATCCACCATCACGATCGCGACACTCAATCTGCTCAACGACATGCGTCGTTGGGAGGAACGCCGCGACCTCATCGTCGATGGTTTCAAACACGCCAAGCCAGACTTGATTGCGCTGCAGGAAGTGGTGTTGCCTGAAAATACCGCCGCTTGGCTGGCAACACAACTTGGCGGCTATAGCGTGCACCTCACGCCAAAAATGGGGGCGCGTGCCGGCAAAAAAGAAGCGTTGGCGATTTTGAGCCGCTTGCCGATTCAACAGTTTGCTTCGCAGGCGCTTGGCGCGCAAAATCGTGTGGCGCAGATCGCGATGGTGCACGCGCATGGCCAGACGTTGCTGATCGCAAACGGGCATCTGTACTGGTCGGTGCACGACAGCGCAGCGCGGCTGCGCCAAGTGCGCGTGCTGCAGGCATGGGTGCACGGCTGGCAGAAACAGCATCCGGAGGCCGGCGTTGTGGTGTGCGGCGATTTCAACGGCACGCCGCAATCGCGCGCGATCAAACAGATGCGCAATGTGTTCCGCTCGGCCCATGCGCTCAAACATGGCGCGGAACCGGCTTGGACCTGCCCGACGCCGCTGCAGTTCAGCACGCAGCCCTGGCGCAAAACGGTGATGCAGCTGGCTGGCATGGCCAAAGATCGCAAACGTGACACATACTGGAAAAGCACGCTCGATTACATTTTTGTGAGCGAGCAGGTGCGCGTGCACGATTGCCATGTCGCATTTGCCCAGCACGCACCAAACGACCCGACGCTCTATGCATCGGATCATCTTGGCCTGGTCGCGCGCGTGACGATGTAGCGATCGGTGAGAGCAGAGAGCGGCCGGGAAGCGGCCGGGAGGCCTCCCGGCCGCTTCCGGGTCTGCTCACAACAGCGGCGACAGCAGCCGATACGTCGAATCGCGAAAGCGCGAGCGCCAGGGCCGGCGGCGGTATTCGTGCCACGAGAACTCGCTGCAGTGCTTGATGTCGTCAAAAAAGTCCCGCTCAAGCTGCTGGGTTAGTGCGCTGTCGTAGATCACCGCGTTGCACTCGTAGTTGATGCCGGTGCTGCGCGTGTCGAGGTTCGCGGTGCCGATCGAGCACACTTCGCCGTCGATCGCCATGGTTTTTGAGTGCAGATAACCGGCCTGATAGAAATACACTTTTGCGCCGGCGCGCGCAACATCGTCGCAAAATGTATAGCCGGCGCGATACGGAATTTGAAATACCCCGCCGCGCGGTTGCGTCATGATGCGCACTTCGATGCCCGCCATGCACGCCGCTTTGAGCGCCTCGGCGATGCTTTCGTCCAGAATAAAAAACGGTGATTGCAGCAGGATGCGCTTTTGAGCGTTTGTGATCATCCGAAAATATTGCTGCCGGATCGCACCCCATTCCGAGTCTGGCCCTGCCGAGACAATTTGCATCGGCGTGATCGACTCCGGCGTTGACGATCGATACAACATGTTGTCGTCCAGCCGTTCGCGCGTGGTATTGAACCATCCGGCTGCGAAGATGGTCTGCAGCGCGGTCGCGGCTTCACCCTGCACACGAAATGCGGTGTCGCGCCAGGCCTTGAAGTGCTTGCCGCCGGTCAGGTGTTCGTTGCTCAGGTTCATGCCGCCGAGATAGCCGATGTCGCCGTCGATGACCACGATTTTGCGATGGTTGCGATAGCCGATATCGTGCAGCTTCTGCTGATACAGATACGGCTCGAAACGCACGCCGGCCGCGCGCAGTTCGGCGACGTAGGATTTGTCCAGTGCGCCGAATGAGCCGAGCCAATCGTAAAGTGCGCGCACCTGCACGCCGCTTTTTGCCCGGTCAATCAGGATGTCCTTGACCTGTTCGGTAAACGGATCGGACTCCCAGCTGTAATACTGCATGCTGATTGAGCTGCGTGCCGCGCGCAGGTCGTCGAGCAGGCGCGGGTATTTTTGCGCGGCGTTTTGCAGTAGCTCGACCGAGTTGTGCAGCGTCAGCATGGCCGACGAGTTGCGCAGCAGCAGTTGCGCTGTGCGTCGTTCGGCCTGGCTCATGCGCGGACTGTTGCGCAGAAAGTCCGCCTGCTGCGCCAATAATTGTTTGATGTGGGGCTGCGACGCGGCCGCGCCCAATTGGCGGCGCAACGTTTGCTCGCGGCTAAAGGCTTTGGCGTTGCGGCCAAAGAAGAGATAGGCCACAACGCCCAGCACTGGAATCAAGAGCATCAGCAGAAGCCAGGCCAGCGTGGCCTTGGGTTCTTTGCGCTCAGTCACGATGAAGATCGCGACGGTGATTGCATAGGCCGCCACGACAATGATCGTGACAAGCGGGGCGGTGCCGAGCAGGCTAAGCAGCTGACTGAGTAAAGACACCGCGCCATTATGACAGGGACCGGGAAGCGGCCGGGAGGCCTCCCGGCCGCTTCCCGGCCGTTCTCAACTTTTACGCGCCGCGAACTTTGCCTTCCTGCACGTAGCGCCACGGCGAACTCATCACGCCGACCGGCACTTCGATGACAGTTGGGATCTCCCTCGCAAACCCCGCGCGCATCGCCTCGGCCAGCGCCTCGGGCGAGCTGACCCGCACGCCGGCCGCACCAAACGACTCTGCCAGCTTGACAAAATCCGGGTTGCGCAGCTCGGTCGCGATCACACGGCCGCCGTGCTCTTCGCGCTGCATGCGCTGCACGTTGCCAAATGCGCCGTCGTTAAACACGACCGCCACCACACCGATCTTGTGCTGCACCGCAGTCGCCAGCTCCTGCACGGTGTACATGAAGCCGCCGTCGCCGCTGATGCTGACGACAGCGCGATCCGGCTGCGCGCACTTTGGCGCCGAGCGCCGATGCAAAGCCATAGCCGAGCGTGCCCTGGTAGTTCGAATTGATATGCGTGCGCGGGTTATACGACGGGAACGCATAACGCGAGGCGTAACCGACCTGCGTCAGGTCTTCGACAAATACGCCGTCGTTCGGCAATGCTGAGCGAATCGAGCGCAGGAAGTTGTATTGCGGCTGGACCTGGCTAAATGACTCGTCGAGCGATTCTTTGAGCGCGCCGAGCTCCTGCCGCCGCGACCCGCGTTGCAAGCCGGCGGGCAACCCGGCATCAATTGCGCGCAGCGCGGTCACCGCGTCGCCGACGATCGCCACCGTCGGCGAGTGGATGCGCATGATCTCCTCGAGATCGACATCGACCCGGATCACAGACAGCTTGTCGTCGACGCCCCAGTTCTCAAGCGGCGTCTGCAGGCGTGTGCCGATTGCCAGCACGACATCGGCTTGCGCCCAGAGGTGGTGGCCGCCCGGGCCGGGCAGCGACAAATGGTGCACGTCGCTGATCACACCGCGCCCGTTTGTCGTCGATACGACCGGTGCTTGCAGGCGTTCGGCCAACGCCAACAGCTCGGGGCCGGCGTCATCCGCGCCGCTGCCGATCATGATGAGTGGGTGTTTGGCGCCGGCCAGCAGCGCCGCCGCGCGCGTGATCGCAGTGGCATCGAGTGCCGTCGGCGCATATGCCGCGGGTGGGGTGCTGAGCGTGGTCTCACCGGGCTTCATCAGCACATCCATCGGCACTTCGAGCGCGACCGGGCGCGGCCGGCCTGTATGCAGCTGCTTGAAGGCTTCGTCGATCAGCGCGGGCAGGGATGCCACATCGGTTGCGCGCTCGGTCCACTTGGTCAGCGATCTCAGCACCGCCAGCGAATCCGGAATTTCATGCAGGCGCCCGTATCCGCGCCCAATCGATTCGGTCGAGATCTGGCCGGAGATGCACAGGACCGGTGCGCTGGCCGCGTAGGCGGTTGACAGCGCGGCGGTGGTATTCAACATGCCCGGGCCGGGCACCACAGCGTAGGCGCCAATGCGACCGCTGGCCTTGGCATAGCCATACGCCATATAGGCCGCGCCCTGTTCGTGCCGCGTGTGCACGACTTTGATTGCGCTTGGCGTGCGCTGCGCATCGTGCAGCGCGTTGTAGAGCGCGTCGTTCTGGTAGCCCGGCAACCCGAACAGCGTTGTCACACCGTGCCGGTGCAACATCTCGACCAATACCTGTCCACCTGTCATCTGTGCCATATCGTTTACGTTTCCTTATTTGCGGGAGCTTTTTCGTGAGGTGGGATTGTGGCACAGCCCAAAAGAAAGTGCTTCAGGCGCCTGAAGTGCTTAAGGTGGTTACTGCCCTATGGCGCAGTCAATCGGCATCAGTGCGCACACCAACACCTTAAGCACTTTAGGCACCTCAGGCACTTTAAGCACTTTCTTCCTATCCTCCCGACATCGCACCCACAATCCGATACGGCTCGCGGCCGTCGACCACCTCTTCCGGCAATGGCGCGTCGATCGGTTCGTGCGAGAGATCCAGTTGGCAGGCGAAGAAGCGCACAAACGCGCGGCGTTGCAGCGTGTTCTGATCGCGAATGGTGCCGCGCAGCATCGGGTAGGCGGTTTCGATGGCGGTCAGCACGCTGCGTCTGCGTGACCGCGCCCTCGACCGCAAGCTCAATCTCTTTGCCCACGCCGGCCAGCGTGCGCAGGTGCTGCGGCAATATGACGCGGATCATGGCAGCGTCTGCACCTCTACCGAAACCACGGCCGGCAGATCGCGCACGATCGCATCCCAGCTGTCGCCGCAGTCGGCTGAGGCATACACCTGGCCACCGGTCGTGCCGAAGTAGATGCCGCACGAATCGAGCGAATCGACGCACATCGCATCGCGCAGCACGTTGACATAGCAATCGCTCTGCGGCAGGCCATTGGTCAGCGCCTCCCACTCGTTGCCGCCGGTGCGGCTGCGATAGACGCGCAACTTGCCATCCGGCGGGAAGTGCTCGGAGTCGCTCTTGATCGGCACAACATAGATCGTGTTCCGGTTCGTGCGCGTGCACAGCAATGGGAAAGCCGAAGTCGCTGGGCAAGTTGCCGCTGACCTCATGCCACATGTCGCCGGCATCGTCGCTGCGCATCACGTCCCAGTGCTTTTGCATAAACAGCACGTTCGGCCGCGAGTGGTGCATCGCGATGTTATGCACGCAGTGGCCGACTTCGGCGGTGCTGTCGGGCAGTTCGCAGGGCGGAATTCAGTCCGCGGTTGATCGGCAGCCAGGTTTCGCCGCCGTCATCGGTGCGAAACGCGCCTGCGGCCGAGATGGCGACATACAGGCGTTTGGCGTTTGTCGGGTCCTGCACGATCGTGTGCAGACACATGCCGCCCGCGCCTGGTTGCCAGAGGTGGCCCTTCGCGGCGCGCAACCCGGGCAGTTCACTGCCAGGTCTGGCCGGCATCGGTCGACTTGAACAGCGCGGCGTCTTCCACGCCGGCGTAGACCGTATCGGGATCGGTCAGCGAGGGCTCCAGATGCCAGACGCGTTTAAATTCCCACGGATGCTGCGTGCCGTCGTACCACTGGTGTGTGCCGGGTGTGCCAATCGTAGTTGAAGGCGTTGCCGACCGGCGTCCAGGTTTTGCCGCCGTCATCCGAACGCTGGATCAGCTGGCCAAACCAGCCGGTGGACTGCGACGCATAAATCCGGTTCGGATCGACCGGCGAGCCTTTCAGGTGATACATCTCCCAGCCGCCAAAATGCGGGCCGCTGATGTCCCACTTTTTGCGATTGGCGTCGGATGTCAAAATAAACGCGCCTTTGCGCGTGCCAACCAATACTCGTACCCCGCTCATGTGTAGTGCCTCCTGACGGCCCCCGCGATCGCGTGGGCGCGTAATGGACATGATTTTAGAACATTCGTTCTTCTTGTCAACCTAATTCGGCACCACTCTGCGACTCTGCTGCTCTGCATTCATCTTGAGCGGGAAATCAGCGCTCTGACTTCGCGTGGAATGGCTGATTTCTCGCTCAAGATGAATGCAGAGCAGCAGAGCAGCAGAGTCGCAGAGTGGTGCCGTGGCAGCGTTAGTGTGCAACGGTATGCGCGCGGATCGCATCTTCGTCCCAGTCGATGCCGAAGCCGGCGCGGTCGTTGACGTGCCAGAGTCCCTGTTCGATGCGCGGCTGCGTCGCGCGCAACGCGCCAAAGCCGACCGTATCGGCCTGCGGCGGTGACTCCTCAATCAGCGCCAGGCCGAGGCCGGCGGCGAGCGGCGCGTGCAGATCCGGGTAGTAGTGCGGGAAGATCGGCACGCGCGGCGCGAGCGCGGGCGCGATTGCCTGCATAAAGCCGGTTGCGCCGCCGAGCACGGTCGCGTCCGGCCTCGGCAAATCCACACCGCCCGGTGTGCACAGCGCCTGCATCGTCTCGAGCGACGTGATCGATTCGCCATAGGCAATCCGCATGCGCGTCTGGCTGCTCAGCGCGCGCGCCAGATCTGGCGCGTTGGCCGGGAAGGGGTCTTCAAAAAAATCGACGCCAGCCGCCGCCAGCGCGTCAATCGCATCGAGCGCGTCTTTGGCCGTGTCAAACACACCGGACACATCGACGCCGATCTGCGCGTCCGGTCCGGCGATCGCGCGCAAAAGACGGATGCGCGCCAGGTCCAGCGCGCGGTCCTCGCCAGCCGGGATCTTGAAGTGGGTGTAACCAGCGGCGCCCAGCGCCTCTGCCTCGCGCTGCACCGCCTGCAGGCTTTCTGCGCCCCAATCGCCCTGCACACCTGGCCGGTAGTAGCCGCAGATCGCCAGGCAGGGCACAGTGCGCGCCGCGCCGCCCCACAGCTGCCAGAGCGGTGCGTCGAGCGATTTGGCATAGGCGTCCCACATCGCCAGATCAACGAGCGACAGCGCGCGCATAAACATGCCGCTGGCGCCGATCATGCGGACCGAGGCCAGCGCGTTGTCCCAGATGCGGCGCGTCTCGTGCAGCGCGCGGCCGCTCACAAAGGGCTTGAGCTGGCGTTCGACGATCTGGTCGAGTGGCATGCCGCGCGTCAGCGCAAAGCCGGTGCCGGTGATCGCGCCCGAGCGCACGCGCACAAACACGAATTCGCGCGCATCGATCACACGGCCCCACACGCGCAACGGCTCGGGCAGCGGCAGCCGCACGCGGAAGGCTTCGAGTGCGTCAATCGGCATGTTGTATCATGGTGCGTGTTGGGCTATTCGGCGCGCAGCGCGCACGTCTGCGCGAACAAGCGCATGCCACTGTCGTCCGGCGCGTCGACAAACCACAGCATAAAGTGCGTGATGCCCAGCGCTTCGTATTCGGCGACGCGCGCGCGCACCATCTCCGGCGTGCCGGCCAACCAGGTCTCGCGCAGCTCGGCAGGCAGCAAATCGGTTGCGCCGTCGAGGAAAGCGCGCATATCGGCAGCGGGCAGTTCGCCATCTGGCGCCAGCGCCCACAGCGCGCGCAGTTTGGCGCGCAGGCCGTCGAGCGTCGGCGCAATCAGGATCTGGATTTCCAGGGTCTTTTCGATCTCGTCGAATGCGCGCCCGGCGCGCTCGCAGGCCGCGCGCAGCTGATCGAGCCGGCTGCGCAATTCGGTTGTCGAGACCGGCGTGCTGTTCCAGCCATCGGCCCAGCGCGCGGTGGCGTCGAGCAGTTCGGGCGTGGCTTCGCCGATCCAGATCGGTGGCCGTGGCTGTTGCACGGGCTTTGGCATGCAAATGGCGTTGCGCACGCTGTAGTGCGATCCGGTGACGGTCAGCGGCGCGGTTGCTTCCCACAGCTTGCATGTCAGGTCGAGACCCTCGCACATCTGCGCGACGCGCTCTTCACGCGTGTCATCGGCGTGCAGGCCGTAGGCCAGAAACTCACGCGGCTGGTTGCCGTAGTCGACAAAGTGGATCATGCGGCCGTTGCTGATCTGATCGAGCGTGGCGACGGTCTTTGCGGTCAGCGCAGGATGCCGGATGGCGTTGTTGTAGTGGATGATGCCGAGTCTGGCGCGGCGCGTCATGCCGGCCAGCGCGGCCAGCGTGGTCCAGCCCTCGAGGATGGCCTCGTCCGAGCCGAGCATCAGGTGATCGGCCACCCACAGCGAGGCGTAGCCCAGCGCATCGGCCAGCGCGCCGAGCTGCATGCAGCGTTGCGTGTCGAGCGCTCGAAAGCCTGGTGTGCGAAAGAGACGCGCGCCGGGCCAGGCGAAGATGGGCAGGCAGAAGCCAAAGGCAGTCGTTTGCATAAATTACTCGACGAGATACAGGGGTGCTTCTCCGCGCAACACGCGCAACACGTTCTCCCAGATTCCCAGCGAATCGCGCACATGCGTCCAATGGCTTTGCCAGGCGTTGTGCGGCGTCAGGGTCACGTTGTGGCTCAGATCGGCGTGCAACGCGTGCAACGGATCGTCGCCCGGGAGCGGTTCCGGGTCGAACACATCGAGCGCAGCGGCGATGCGCCGTTCGGCGAGCGCGTGGGTGAGGGCGGTCTGATCGACCAATTTGCCGCGCGCGGTGTTCAAAAAGAGCGCGCCCGGCCGCATCAGCCCGAGCTCGCGCGCGCCGATGATGCCGGCGGTTTTGTCGTTGAGCGCCAGATGTACGCTGACGATGTCGGACGCGCCAAACAGGTCGTCCCACGGCACATAGCCGACCTCATAGGCCGCTTCGAGCTCGGGGAAGCGCGTGATGTCCCAGTAGTTGACGCGCATGCCAAACGCGCGCGCGATGCGCGCCATCGGCCGGCCGATCTCGCCAAACCCGAGCAGCCCCAGCGTTTGATCGCAGGCCAGCTGCAGCCCGCGAAAGGTTCCCCACGGGCGTGCCAGATACCCGCCGCTCAGCATATTCTCGCGCTGGCCGGACATTTTTTTAAGGTGATTTAAGATCAGCGCCCAGCAGTGCTCGGCCACCGCGAAGTAATTCACCAGCGGCGTGGCCGCGAATGGCACACCGAGCGCGCGCATGGCGGCCAGCGGCACGCCGCGGTGGTCGAACCCGAGGTGCTGCACCAGCCGCAATTTCTTGCCGCGCAACAGGGTCTCCGCGGGCGTGCTAGTTTTGTGCGTGATCAGGAAGTCGGCGCGTGCGATGACCGCGTCGAGCTCGGCCGCCGAGGTCACGTGAATCAACTCGCAGTTCAGGCCGCGAAACAGGTCCGCCCAGCTCGGCGCATGCGCGCGCGCGTCCGGGTCTTCTTCGGTCATCAGCGCGCGCACCGATTCCGGTCGTTCGTCCCACGGCGGCACGCCCCACATCACGTTGCCGACGGCGTCCCAAACGACAATCGTCACAGGCTGGTCGCTCATAGGCTGGCCCATGCACGCCCAAACGTGCGCTTGCCGTTGGCCAGCGCGGTGTCGCTGCTCTCGTCGCTGGTGCGGATCTCCATCGACACGATCGGCGTGGCGTCCAGCCGCTGGCGCGCGGTGGTGTAGAACCCGCAGCTCTTAAGTTCGCGCAAAAACTCGACGACTTCGGGCAGGTCATTGGCGCCTTCGGGGTGCCCGAAGCGCGGGTGAAAATCGCCATACAGCGGGCTGTTCGGGTGCGAGATCACGCAGTTGCCGATATGCGCATGAATCAGATGGTGCCCGGCCGCGCGCAACGCATGCGCGGGTGATTCGCGCAGCAGCGGCAGATGGCTCAGATCGACGGTCAGGCCGAAGTTCTGGCGATCGACCTGGTCGGCAAACGCCGCAGCTTCGACGGTCGGCCCGAGCAGGCGCTTCTTTTCAACATCGCGGTCGAAGTTTTCGAGCGTGATGTGCAGCTGTTGTCCGCGCGAGCGCGCCGCCGCGTAGTCGCACAGCGTGCGCACATCCTGCGCAAAACGGTCGAGCGCGGCCGGGCGCTCGTCAGCCGGCACGTCGCGCGGCGCCATGATCATGGCCAGCGGCGCCTCGAAGTCGATGGCTTCGTCGAGCAGCGGCAGCAGGCGCTGCATGGCGGCGTCGCGGCGCGCATCGTCGGCTGCGCCGATGCCGAGGTCTTCGAGCAGGATCGGCAGCACTGGCAGATAGACCACGCGCACCTGTGCGGCCGCCAGCAGCTCACGCGCCTGTTTGCGCACGGCTGGATCGCGCGGCGGCGCCATTTCAACCGCGCCAAAGACCGGGTCGGCCACGATTTGCTGCAGCGTCTCCATCACCGGGCCCTCGCCGGTGCGGCAGGCCAGATAAATAAGAGGATGCACCACGCCAAAGTCGAGGGAAGATTGCCAGGGCCACATAGTTTTGTTTGGCAAGGCTGTGTTCGTTGAACTGGCAGAGTCACATCCACCCAGCAGGTGGATGTGACTCTGCCAGTTCAACGCGCATAGCCTGCGCTTAACCGCACGAATCTTGATACGCCGCAACGCTGCCGTCCAACAGTTCACCGACGGAGGCGCTGCGGCCGAGAGCCTCAGTTTCGAGCAAGCCGTACATCAGCGCAAGTGAGCGCAAGCCGTCCTCGCCATTGACCTCGGGTTCGCGATCCGCGCGAATGGCGGCGGCGAAGTCGGCGTATTCAATGCCGATCAGGTTGGCGTCGATGTCGGTCCACGGTAAATCGTAGGCCGCGAGGCGCGGGCCGCCAAACAACCCTGCCGTCACCGGGTCGAGTTGAAAGTCCGGCACCAGCGCGAGCAGCGCATCGCCGCGTCAGCCGCTCATCCTGGCCGTTGATGCGCCGCGAAAGTGTGAGCGGTTTGCCGCTGCGATCCTGCGGGATATCGAGCGAGCCGGCGTCGCCGTGCACCACGCGCATAAAGTGATCGTTGCCGCGGCCGGCCATATTCAGCATCAGGTTGCCGAGCGCGCCGCTGGCGAATTGCAGCACGCCGACTGAGAGATCGGCGGCATCGGCCGGGTGCAGCGTGCCGTCGGCGGCTGTGCGCTGCGCATCGACCACGCGGCTGAGCCCGCTGACGCGTTCGATCGGGCCGAGCAGATACTCGAGAATGTCGGTGTAGTGCACGCCCATGTCGACGGCGATGCCGCAGAAGGCCTTGCGATGCCGCCACGGTGTGATGATGACGTGCTCGCCGCTGCCCGAGCTCGACTGCACTGCCAGATACGGCCGGCCTATTTTCCCAGCGTCGATCAGCGCGCGCGCCAGCCGGTTGATCGGATCGCGCCGGTAGTTTTCGGCGATCGCCAGCTTGCGGCCGCGCTCGCGCAGCGCGCGCACCATGCGCCAGCCGTCTTTGACCGTGGCCGCAACGGGCTTTTCACACAGCACGTGCACGCCGGCGGCAGCCGCTTCGATGCCAAGGTCTGCGTGCGCGTTTGGCATGGTCGTGATTGTGATCGCGTCCAGGTTGAGCGCGGCGCGCATCTCGGCAAATGTGGTGAATGTGCGCGGCCGCGCGCCGAGGAGCGCCTCGGCCAGATCCGCGCCGCGTTCGGCGTTGGCGGGCACAAGATCACACACGCCAGCCAGAACGAACGGCAGCGCGCCGATTTTGCGCAGCTGGCCGAGCCCCTTGATGTGGCGCTGGCCCATCACGCCGCAACCGAATAAACCGAGCGTCAGGGCTGCATCTGTCATAGTGTGTATCCCAATCCGCGCAGATAGGCCGCGTTGATCTCGGCGCTCTGTTGCGCTGAGACGTCGCTGGTGCTCTGTTCAACCACGACCGGGCCGTTGAACCGCAGCGCATCGAGTTCGCGCAAAAATGCCGGGGTGTCGATACCGATCGTGCCGCGGCCGAGTTCGACAAAATCGCCGTTGCCATAATCTTTCAAATGCACATAGCCCAGCCGGTCGCGATACTTGCGCAGGTGCGCAAGCGGGTCTTCGCCAACGACCGCGATGTGTGAGATGTCCAGACACAGCGTCAGTGCGCGGGTATGCGCCAGCAACTGGTCGATTTCATCTTCGAACTGCACGGTGCAGCGCGTGTGCGGGTGATAGGCCACGGTCACTTTCTGTTGCGCGCCGTAAACGGCGATGGCTTCGCAGGCATCGGCCAGCTCGCGCAGTTCAGCCGTTGTCGGCGGACGATGGCGCGGCCGCGCCGCGCCGACCAGGCCATACGCTGTCGCACCGACCTCTGCGCGGTACTCGATGCGGTTTTTGTGAATGGTGAGCTGCCGCTCGCTCGCCGGCAGATCGATTGTGCCAAAGAGAGTGGCGGCGCGCAGATCGCCAAGTAGCGCGCGCAGGCGTTTTGGCGTGCCCAGCCAATCCAGCGTGTGCGCGAACAGTTCGACAGCGCGCCAGCCGCTCTGCCGGATTTCAGCAAAACAGGCGGCCAGATCGCAGTGCTCTCCCCAGTTGATGGTGCTATAGGCGAAGTGTGGCATGGCGGGCGGGTTTGGGCGGGATGCTGAAATTTCAGCAGACCGCCCGCTGCCTACAAGGTTCTGACTAAATCGACTTCAACCACGATTCCGCCGCGGCCTTGGCCTTGCGGACGCCGCCGTGTTTGAGGATCGCAAACGACGCCGACTTCGTGCCGATCTTGGCGACAAAGCGGCGGCCATCGCCGTGTTTGAAGACGCTGCCCTTTGGCGTCTTAAACGTCACGACGCCGGTGCGCAGCAACTTGGTGATGTGTTTTTTAGCGGCGACCACGGCGCCGGCTTTGCCGTAGGTCGTAATTGAAAAGTCTTTGGGTTTGACACCGGGCAGGCGGACACGAATGCTCTCCGGTTTTTGCTCACGTTTAACGAGCGTCATGCCACGCACGAGCTCCTGTTTTGCGAAAGTTCTACGCATAATTCCCTATTCTCCACTATTTTTACGTGGACAAGGTGCCCTTGGAAGGATCAGCCCGCATTTGCGCCATCACATCGCCCAGCACTTCGATGGCCTGGTCGATATCGGCATGCGAGGTCGCGCCCATGTGCCCGATGCGCAGGATTTTGCCCTGCAAGCGCCCCCAGATGCCGCCGAATTCGACACCCTGGTCGCGCGCCGCGATGCGCACATCGTCGCCATTGATGCCCTCGGGCATGCGCACCGCGGTCAGGGTGGGCGAGTAGCCGGCCACGGCGAACACCTCCAGACCCAACCCGCGCACGCGCTCGCGCGTAAACGCCGCCACGCTTTCGTGCCGCGCATAGACGTTTGCGACGCCCTCGGCCAGGATCATCTCGGCGGCGGCGGCCAGACCGTAAATCACGCTGATCGCCGTTGTCGACGGCGTTTCGTAGCGTCGCAAAGTGATTCGTGGTAGCCCTTCCAGTCGAAGTAATAGCGCGCGGTTTGCGCAGGTCTCGCTGACCTTGCGCGCGCGCTCGCTGACCGCGACCAGTGACAGGCCGGGCGGCCCCATCAACGCCTTCTGTGAGGCGGTGCAGACCGTATCAAGGCCCCAGGCATCCATCTGCGTGTCGATCGCGCCGGTCGCGCTGACCGCATCAACATGCAGCAGCGCGTCGCTGTTGGCGCGCACAGCAGCCGGCGATTCTCGCGCAGCGGATGCGCCACGCCGGTGAAGCTCTCGTTGTGCGTCACCAGCACGGCCTTGACATCGCGCATGGTGCTGCAGCTTGGCCGCGACCGCGTCTGGCGCGATGATGTCGCCATCCGGGAAGCTCAGCATCTCGACATCCGCGCCGTATGCGCGCGCAATGTCGGCCAAAATTTTCGCCAAAATGCCCGGCAGACAGACACAGCACGCGCTCGCCGGGTTCAACCGTATTGATCAGCGCCGACTCGATGCCGCCCCAGCCGGAGCTGGTCATCAGATAGATTTCGGCGGTCGTGCCGCACAACGCCTGCATGGCCGTGACGATCGTCTGGATCAGCGCCGCGCTCTCGCCGCCGCGATGGTTGATGATCTGGCGGTGCATGGCGTCGAGCACGGGTTGCGGGAGCGGGGTTGGGCCGGGGAGGCGGAGGTTCATGGGGTCAATGCTACAGCGCACTGCCGGATGCATTCCCCTGAGAGCCAACCTGTTGCCGAAATGATCCGTTGACATCGCTGAACCCGGACGGATGGCGCACACTTTCGATTCAGATGACCGTTTACAAGCATGTTCACACCGCTAGACTGGATGTGTAGGCAATCATTCAGAAGGATTGGGTTCTATGAAAATCTGCATTGTCGGGGCGTCGGGCAAGCTCGGCCGGTATATGGTGCAACACGCATTGGATCGGGGCTATGAGGTGGTTGGTGTGTGTCGGGATCGCAGCGTCGGCAAACTGGATGCGTTCAAAGGGCGCATCACAGTCATTCCCGGCGCTACCAACAACCGCGACGTGATCAACAAGGCGGTTGCAGGGTGCGACGGCGTGCTGACTGTTCTGGTCCCATGGGGGAACCAACACTATGCGTCGGGGACCGCCCAGGCCGTACTGGACTTCGCGCGACCGGATGCGCGCCTCATATTTTCCTGCGGCTGGCACATTACCCGCGATGGAAAGGACGTATACCCAACGTCGATGAAACGAGAGGAGACGATCACGCGCTGGCTCACGCGGCTGATTCCTTTTGCCGATCTTGATGACCAGGTGGAGGCCTGCCAGCGGATATTCGCCAGCAAAACCCGGTGGACGGTCGTCCGCGGGAGCGATCTTGAAGAAGGCGAAAGCCAAGGCCTGCCCGTATGGAGCCGGCATGTGGGGGATCCCATCCTCGCGAGCAATCGGACACGGCGGGTGGACTTCGCGCTGTTTATGGTCTCCGCCCTCGAAAACGCCGATCTCATCCACGAGGCGCCGGCCATCGTTGGTTGCCGAACACCTTCGGCGGTCGCGACCGCTTCGGCGATGCCATTGGCGTAATGCCAGTCTGGCGTGACCGTCAAATGTCGTTCGTAGCATTGAAGGACGCACTGCGCATCCGAGCCGACATTGGACAGTTGGCCGGGCCACGACTGGCCGGGCGCTATCTGGCGCTCGGGCCATTGTTAACATACCGTATCAGACTGACGGACTGCGGCGAATTTCACGTTCAACCGCGATTCCGCCAAATTTGACAGAGGCAGGTTGAAATGTTCAAGCGAATATTGGTTCCACTTGATGGGACGCCGTTTGGCGAATCCATCCTCCCGACTGCCGAAGCGATGGGCGCTGCGTTTAGGGCCGAAATCGTGTTACTGCATGTAGAGCCCCGCCCGGTGCTTGCCAATTACATGAACGCGGATGTGCGTTGGCGTCTTTTCGACCGCGACGCTGCCAGCGAGTCCTATCTTGAAAGCATTGCCACGCGCTTCAAGCATGCCGGCGTTGCGTGCCGCGCAGCGGTGCTTGAAGGTGATCTGGTGCGCACGATTCTCGACTGCGCCGATGACGTCAACGCCGATCTCGTCGTCATGGCCACGCATGGTCACAGCGATGTTGTCGGCCTGTTCACCACAGATACGGCTACGCACGTCATGCGCCGCTCGCCGATCCCCGTATTAGTGTTGAACGAGCGGGTTAAAGAGAGAACGGATCAGAGCCAGTAACCGCACCGGCCATGCGAAAGTGGGCATTAACGTTGCGGAAGGCACATTTCCATGTGTTGCACGGCGCGCTGAGATTTCGGCAGACGACGCCAGTTCGCCTGATAGACTACGCGCCATTCAGAAAGTAAGCTGCCAGAGCATCTCAGCCCGGACTCACTCGATCCTTATGGGAACTGTGTAAGCTGCCGCCCGATTCGATTCCATGGAAGTTGTGTCCCTTTGCCAATCTCAATAGTCAAACAAAATTCCGTCAAGAGCGTGCCGTTTACAAAGCAGCGCGGGTTCCGAAACATTGTTGTTCAGCGCGTCGAGGCCTATCTGGCCGAACACGGCCTGCCCGCGCGCGATGTGCCGGTCATGTATGTAAAAACCGCCACGATCATCGCCTGGTGGTTGGGCACCTATCTGTTGCTGATGCTGGGCGGATTTTCCTGGCCGATCAACCTTGTGCTGTGCGCGATGTTTGGCCTAGCCACTGCCGGTGTGGGATTCAACATCATGCATGATGCGATTCACGGCGGCTACTCAAAAAACGCCCGAGTCAACAAGTTGCTCGGTTTCACGCTTGAGTTTCTCGGCGCAAGCAGTTTTGTCTGGCGCCAGAAACACAACATCTGGCATCACACCTACACGAATATCGCCGGGCTGGATGAAGACCTGGAGACGCAAGGTCTGCTGCGTATTTCGCCGCACGATGAGTGGAAACCGGCTTTTCGGTTTCAGCACCTGTATGCGCCGTTGGTGTATAGCCTGATCAGCTTTAGCTTTATTCTGCGCGACATGCGCGTATTCTTCACCGGACGATCGGGCAAGAATCACATCTTCCCGAAAATGACGCGCGCGGACAAGGTCTTGTTCTGGGTCGGCAAGTCGATCTATTTCACGCTGTCATGCGTGCTGCCCTTGTTCGTATTCTCGTGGTGGCAAGTGCTGATTGGCTACGCCGTCTTCATGTTCACCATCAGCTTGATGTTGTCGTATATCTTCCAGCTGGCCCATGTGATGGAGCCCGCCTCTTTCCCCGAGCCGGCAGGCCAGCCGCTGCAGATCGGAAAATGAGTGGGCGATCCATGAGGTTGAAACCACTGTAAATTTCGCGCCGAACAATAGGCTGCTGCGCTGGTATGCGGGCGGGTTGACCCATCAGGTCGAGCATCATCTCTTTCCGCACATTTGTCATGTGCATTACCCCCGGATCGCGCACATCGTGCAGGCCACTTGCGCCGAATATGGTGTGAAATACAACAGCTATCCGACCTGGCGCGAGGCGCTGGTGGGCCACATGCGCTCGCTAAAGCGGCTGGGTCAACGGCCACCTGAACTGGCGTAGAGATCGCGGCATGCATTTAATCTGCGCACAATACGTGGTTTAGCTGGGCACAACATTCAGGCAATAACTTCTCATTGCTTGACACCTGACCTAAAACCCGCGCGGGCCGTTTCGGCTGAACAAAAGCTGTCCGGGATCGTGCGCGTGTCGTCAATCAGCGCGCCGGTTTGGAGCTTCTGTGAAATACATTGAGCAGTTTCCAATCCCGGCTGCGATGCCAGCCAAGCGCCTGAGTGAACTGCCAACGATTCATCCCACGTCGCGGATTGTGGAATGCCACATCGGCGCGTGGACGGACATTGGCCCAAACTGCTCGCTGGCCGAAAGCACCCTGGGCGACTACAGCTATCTCGCTGGCGACGCGCAGGTCATCTACAGCACGATCGGCAAGTTCTGCTCGATCGCATCGCACGTGCGGATCAATCCGGGCAATCACCCGATGGGCCGCGTGACGCAGCATCACATGACCTATCGGCGCGCAGCGTATGGTTTTGGGGAAACGGACGACAGCGCGTTTTTTGAGTGGCGACGCGCGCACCGTTGCGCGATTGGGCACGATGTATGGCTCGGGCACAACGCCATCGTGATGCCCGGCGTTTCGATTGGGACAGGCGCGGTTATCGGCTCCGGCGCTGTCGTGACAAAAGACATCGGCCCATACGAAATCGCGGTTGGCGTGCCGGCGCGCGTCGTCAAGAAGCGTTTTGCTGACGATGTGATTGCCGCTTTGCTCAAGAGCGCCTGGTGGGATTGGAGCCGCGCTGAGTTGGAAGCTCGCTTTGCCGAGTTGAATGATCTCGAACGCTTTATTCAGCGTTACGGATAGCCAACGCGACAGGTTGCTTAAGCCCCACGGCCGATAAATTCTGACAACAGCCGTTGGAAGTGATGGACGCCGTTCTCGCGCCGCGCGTTGAATCGTCCCTGCCGATAGATGCCCGTTTTCATGTTTCGATGCACATCGGCGCACAGTTGCGCGTCTTCTCGTTGGATTTCGTCGCTAAACTCAATGGCATCGTTCAGTTTGTCCCACGATTGTGGTGAGGCGTCGTCTGCAAAATACCACTCGAAGCGCACGATAGTCTGATCGACACTGACAGGCAAAACGATATTGATTTGCAGTAACCCCATGTAAATGTTGATCATGAAGTTGGGGAACAGCCAGTAATACAGCGCCTTGTCGTCACCCGTGAGTTGGGTATACACACGGCCGCTGGCATCTTCTGCGCGAACCGGGCGGATGGGCGCGTACTGCGAGGAATAGTAGCGAAAGGTGTCTACGCGATATTGCGCATAATCGATCTCTTTGTATAGCCCCGGATGCGCGATCGGCACATGGTAGCCCTCCAGATAATTGTCGACATAGGTCTTCCAGTTGGAAGCCACCGGATAGTCAACGCGTTTGATCATGCGCATGGGGCCGAACTGGAAGGGCGCGGTTTCTTCGGGGATTTTGCCAAGCACTTCCAAAAGTGGTGGCGCATCCCCTGAAAGATTGACGAACACAAGCGGCCCCCACGTGTCGACGCGAATGGGTAGCAGACCAAAATCATCGGCCTGAAAATCGGCCGTGCCTTCGATTTCCGGCGCGTTTTTTAGCTGTCCATCAAGGCTGTATAGCCAGCCGTGATAGGCGCACTGCAAACTGCGCCGGTTGCCAAAACCGCGCGCGACCACGCCCGCGCGGTGCCGGCAGATGTTGTAAAACGCGTGCAACTGGCCGTCGCCATCGCGTGTCAGCACGATCGGTATGCCGGCGACTTCAACCGCCAAAAAATTGCCGGGCTGCCGCAGATGCTCCAGCGACGCCGCAAATTGCCAGGTTTGTTTGAAGACGCGGTCCTGCTCCAGCGTGAGCGACAACGGGTCTGTATAGGTTTGCGCGTCGAGCGTCGATGCTTGCGAATGATCTGGATGTATGAAGTAGTGCCCGCTGTCCATGGATTTGATTCTAGTGGGTTGACGCGCTCGCCCGGAAGGTGTTTGCGCGCAACCGCGCGAGCCTGCGCAGTCTGTGTTAACTGAATAGTGTGCGAAGCATCCAAAAGCTTGACACGGCGTTAACACACGCTTAGCAAATATTGCTCATGATCACACTGTCTTCTTCCTCCTGAAGTGTTTTAGGCGTTTGCCTGGCAGCAAACGCCTTGAAGCACATTATTGGATTAGTAGTGCGTCAAGGCAAACAGTTTTGGTGCCGAATTCACCATCCCCGCGCCCCGCGCGGGGATGGTGAATTCGGCCAAAGATAAATTTTGCATTGACAGACTGCTAGGCGGTTCATGAAATTGCGTTGATTTCGCATTATGAATACCAAAGAGTTTGCCGCGATTGACCTCGGATCCAACACTGCGAAGCTTTCCATTTACCGCTATCGCCTTGGCTCGACAGAGGCGCATCTCATGTGCGAGAGCGATGCAAGCCATCGCTTGCGACTTGCCGAATTGCAGGACTACCAGCGCAACTTCCCGCCGCATGCGATTCAAATGGTGATCGATACGGTGGGTCAATTTGTGCGCTATTGCGAGTCCGCGCATGTGTCTCTGCAAAATGTCGACGCCGTTGCGACAAATGCGGTGCGCACTGCCGCCAACCAGGCCGATGTCATCGCCCAGATTGCGGCGGCGACAGGCGTCCATGTGCGCGTGCTATCAGAGGCGGAAGAGGCTGCGCTCGCCGTTGCCGGTGTGATGCATCGCATGCCAATTGTGGATGGCATCGTGTTCGATCATGGCGGCGGTGGACTGCAGATTGCAGCGGTAAAAGGCGGCGTGGTGACTGATTCGCGCACGTATCAGCTCGGCACGCTGCGGTTGCGTCAGCGCTTTCCGATGACCGCGCCAGTCGACCGCGCGCAATTCAGCGCATTGCGACAGTTTCTCGCGCAGCGCCTGTCAGACGCGCCAACGCCGCGAGCTGGGCAAAGCAGTGCTGCGGGTAATCGGCATCGGCGGCGCGTTGCGAACGCTGGGCCGAATTGAACTGGCCCACCAGGCGCAAGAAACACCCGTCCATGGGTATACGCTCGAAGCCAGCACGATTGAAAGCTGGATTGATCGACTGTCCGGCCTATCGTGGGCCAGCGCGCATGCGCTGCCAGGCATCAACGCTGCGCAATCAGACACGATCCTATTTGGCGCCGCAGTCACATCTGAGTTGCTGCGAAAATATGGCGCTGAGAAACTTGAGATCGCCGATGTCTCAATTCGCGATGGCCTTGCGCTTGCACACATGCAGCGCGCTTATTCTGCACTTAATGCTGTAAGCATCGCTGCTTAATCAGGCGCTCCTACGCTGATCCGCTGAGGAGAAATTCAGAATGGATCAAAAATATACCTATCGTCGCGCGTCTTTCGCGCTGGCAGCCGCCATCGTATTGACGGCATGTGGTGGCGCCACACCAGTCGCGGTTTCCACAGTCGCGTCTGCCGCAGCTGCAACAGCGGTGCCAAAACCGACTGAAGCACCCGCCACGGAAGTGCCGAAACCAACCGAGGCTCCGAAGCCAACAGAAGCCCCAAAGGCAACCGATGTGCCTGCCGCAACAGAAGCCCCAAAAGCAACTGAAGCTTCAGCCGCGCCGGCTACCGGCGACATGGCCGCATTGATTGCAGCTGCCCAGAAAGAAGGCGAGCTAAACGTGATTGCTTTGCCGCGCGACTGGTGCGCTTACGGCGACATGATCGATACGTTCAAAACCAAATACGGCATCAAGGTCAACGAAATCAATCCGGATGCCGGTTCGGCAGAGGAACTTGAAGCTGTCAAAGCGAATAAAGACAACAAGGGCCCGCAAGCGCCGGACGTGCTCGACGTCGGGCCGGCCTTTGGCGTGCAGGCTGTTGACGAAAAGCTGGTCGTGCCTTACAAGGTCTCAACTTGGGACAGCATCCCGGCGAATCTGAAGGATGCCGATGGCTATCGCACCGGCAATTACTTTGGCGTGATGGCGATGATGGTCAACGCTGACGCGGTCCAGAATGTCCCAACCGACATCACCGATCTGCTCAAGCCCGAATACAAGGGTGCCGTTTCGATCAACGATCCGCGCGTTGGCAACTCACAAGCGCAGGCGGTCTTGAACGCGGCGCTTGCAAGCGGCGCGAGCGCTGACGACAGCGGCAAGGGCCTGGAATTCTTTGCCGCGCTCGATAAGGCTGGCAACTTTGTGCCTTCGTGGAACAAACAGACCTTTGGCAAGGGCGAGACCCCAATCGTGTTCGACTGGGACTACAACGCGCTCGCCGCGCGCGACGCCGCAAAGGGCAACCCCAAGATCGAGGTTGTGATTCCAAAGGGCGCACAACTTGGCGGTCACTATGTCACACAGATCAGCGCATTTGCGCCGCATCCAAATGCCGCAAAGCTGTGGATGGAGCACGTGTTCTCGGACGCGGGGCAGTTGATCTTCGTCAAGGGCTATTGCCACCCGGCGCGCTATACGGACCTGGCTGCGAAAAAGCTGATCCCGGCTGAACTCGCGGAAAAGCTTCCGGCGGACGATCTGTATGCGAAGGCCGTGTTCCCGACGCTCGAACAGCTTGGCAAGCACAAGAAGCTGCTCGCCGAGAGCTGGGAAGCAGTCACCAACATCAAAGAGTTCCGCAAACTCGAATAGACGCTAAGAGCTCATCCGTAACGTGTTCGGCGAATGCACTATCCCTGCGCTTCGTGCTGGGATAGTGCATTCGCCGCAACCATTTACGGATGAGCTTTTGCATTTCGCCTGTCAGCATCGCTTTCAATGAACGCAACAACCACCCAATCGGGCGTGACAACGCAACCCTCCGCGCGGCCTGCCGGCATGCGACGCGTCTCATTTGCATGGCTTGGCACGCTGCCGTTTTTTATCTTTGCGCTGATGTTTCTTGGCGCGCCGCTCACGAGAATCGTGAGCGGCAGCGTTACGGATCGCAAACGGCATCACACTGCAGCATATCCGCGAACTTGCGCGGCCAAACATCATCGCCGCATTTCGGCGCAGCACCGAACTTAGCCTTGTCACCTCACTCGTTGGTGCCTTTCTCGGCGCGCTGCTTGCCTATGCAATCACCAGCGGCGCGCTGCCGCGTTGGATGCGCGCGTTCATGATTACGCTGGCCAGCGTCGCCGCGAACGCGGGCGGTGTGCCGCTTGCGTTTGCATTCGTGACACTGCTGGGCCGCACCGGCACGCTGCCCGTGTTTCTGCGCGACGCCTTCGGGCTCGATCTTTATGCGCGCGGGTTTACCGTTTATTCGCTGCCGGGATTGATGATCGCGTATGTCTACTTTCAGTTTCCGTTGATGACGTTGATCATGGCGCCGGCATTCGACAGCCTCAAGCGCGAATGGCGCGAAGCTGCTGAGAACCTCGGCGGCACCACCTGGGATTTCTGGCGCCGCGTGGGCATCCCGATCCTGATGCCTACGTTTCTCGGCGCGACCGTGCTGCTCTTTGGGAACGCATTTGGCGCGTATGCGACCGCCGAAGCATTAACAGGCAGCAGAATCGATATCGTTACGCGCATGATCAGCATCCAGATCCGTGGCGATGTCATGTCGAACCCAGGGCTTAAGTTATGCGCTTGCGCTTGGCATGATCTGTGTGCTGGCGTGTTCGGTCGCGATCTACGTCGCGCTGCAACGACGCGCCGCACGGTGGTTGTCATGACAAAAAAACCATTTGCATGGGCAATTGTGATTTTTTGCGTGCTGTATCTCGTTGTTCCGCTGGCGTCGCAATTTGCCTACTCATTGCGGATGCGACGCGATCGGCTGAGCTTTGACGCATACACCAGCGTGCTTTCTCCATCGCAAGAAGACCTGTCTAAAGAACGGCCGGGCGAGATCCTTGGTGTTCAAGTGCCGAGATTTTACGCATCGTTGGGGTTTTCACTTACTGCGGCGTTGTTCACCATCCTGATGAGCACGCTGCTTGTTGTCCCGACGGCATATTGGGTGCATCTGCGCACACCGCAACTCAAGCCGGCGGTCGAATTTGTGACGGTGTTGCCCTTCGCGATCCCGGGCATTGTGCTGGTATTCGGTTTGTTGCGCACCTATTCGGGGCCGCCGCTGGCGCTGACGGGCAGCGAAGCGGGCACGATGTTTCTGCTCGTGGGCGGCTACACCACATTTGTGTTGCCATATTTGTATCGTGCCGTCGACGCCGGGTTGCGCGGCATCGATCTGCGCACACTGACCGATGCCGCGCGCAGCCTGGGCGCCAGTTGGGGCCAGGTCATCTGGCGCGTTATTCTGCCAAACATGCGCGCGGCTGTCGTCGGCGGATCATTGCTGACCTTTGTCATCGCGCTTGGCGAGTACGTGCTTGTGAATTATCTTTTCCCGGACGAGCGCGCGTTTGGGTCGTATCTGGCGGGCATTGGCCGCAATCGCATTTTTGAACCCGCCGCGCTGACGATTCTGAGCTTTGCGCTGACGTGGATTTTTGTCGCGCTCATTCAACGCGCGGCGCGCGGCACCGGGCAGACATTGGGAGGACCGCGCTAATGGCGTATCTTGAATTGATGGACCTAAAGAAACGGTTTGGTCAGACCGTGGCGGTTGAAGCGTTCTCGCTCAACGTCGACAAAGGCGAGTTCATCTCGTTTCTAGGCCCGAGCGGCTGCGGCAAGACAACGACGATGCGCATGATCGCCGGATTTGAACAGCCTGATCAGGGCTCCATCACGCTCGATGGCGTCGATTTGTTGCGCGTGGCCTCCAACAAGCGCAGGGTGGGCATGGTCTTTCAGTCGTATGCGCTGTTTCCACATCTGACTGTGGAAGACAATATCGTTTTTGGGATGAGCCTGGCCGGCGCCAGCAAGGCAGCCATGCACACGCGGGCCGGTGAATTGCTCGAGCTGATTCAGCTGCCCAGTCTGGGGGCGCGCTATCCCAATCAGCTGTCGGGCGGACAACAGCAGCGCGTGGCGCTTGCGCGCGCGCTTGCCATTCAGCCGCGGGTGCTGCTTCTGGACGAACCGTTGTCGGCGCTCGATGCCAAGATCCGCGACGAGTTGCGCACGGAGATCCGTCGCATTCAACGCGAGCTCGGCATCACCGCGATCTATGTCACGCATGATCAAAATGAAGCGCTGGCGTTGTCCGACCGCATCGTGGTGATGAATGCCGGGCGCATTGAACAAATTGGCGCGCCATTTGAAATCTACAACCGGCCGGCGACCGCGTTCGTCGCGCGATTTGTCGGTGCCCAGAGCATGCTGCACGGCAAATTGAACGCCGCCCGCGATACTGTCGTCACTGACGCCGGTGCCATTCGGTTGTCCGCGCCGCCTTCGGCAAAGTCAGGCTCAGATGTCAGCATTGTGCTGCGCCCCGAGATGTTGCATTTGGGACCGCCCACTTCGGGCCATAACGCGGTGCATGGCACGGTGCAGAACGTGACGTTTTTAGGCTCTGTCGTGCGTATCAACGTGACGGTCAATAGCGCGGTGCTGGCGATCGACCAACTCAATCACCCGCGTTTGGTTCTGCCTGCGGTTGGCGAACCCGTGACCGTCAGCTTTGAGCCTGACGCATGCTTGATTGTGTAGGGAAGCCAAGCGGCGCGGCCGGTCGTGTGTGCGCCAGGAGTGTATCGACAACAACGCGTGCAACCTGCAAAGCTGCGTCGGGTTGTGCATGCGAAAGTGCCGCCGCGGCGGCCGCGCGCAACAGCTGCGGCGCTCTTATCCAAGTGCGTATCTGGTCGCACACCGCTTCCGGAGATGGCCGCCAGACACCCGCGCCGCTGTGCGTGACATAGTCGATATTGCCAGACTCCTGGCCTGGCACAGCGTCGTAGAGCACGATTGGCAGCCCGGCGGCGCAGCCCTCGCAGATGGAACCCGGCCCGGCTTTTGTCACGAGCACGTCGGATGCGCCCATGAGCTCGGGGAGGTCATCCCGGAAGCCAAAGGCGCGCGTGGGCGCGCGTTTGGGCAACGCGTCGATCGCCGCGCAGGCTGCTGCGTTTCGCCCGCAAACCGCGATGATTTGAATTGGCAGCTCGCTTTGCGCAAGCGCGCGCACGGTATCCACCAGACGGCCCATGCCATCGCCGCCGCCGCAGACCAGAAGGGTTGTCAAATCTTCGCGCAGCCCATAGTGCGCGCGCATGCCGCGGCCGCGGCGTACCCGCTCCACGAAATCCGGCAACAAGGGTTGCCCCGTCACTGAGATGCGTTCGGGCGCAATGCCATTTCTGATCGCCAAAGCGCGGGCCTCCGATGTTGGCACGGTGTAGTGCGCGACGCTGCGCGACCAGAATAGCGCATGCACCGTGCGCAAATCACTGACCACCCCGACGACGGGTGTGCCCCGCCGCGCCGCTGCCGGAATGACCTGATTGACCAGCGCATGGCACGACACATACAGATCGGCTGGGTTGTGATCGACAAAGGCGCGGGCCGCGCGGCCACCGACCGATTGCATGTAAAGGCGCGACATGGCGGTGCTGCCGCGGTTGTTTGTGGTGTTCCAAAAGAGACGATAGGCCTGGCGCGATTGTTTGATCGCAATCGGGTAGGCCCGCTCTGCTTGATCGTATGGATACGGCAGCGCGTGAATCGCGTTGACGATGCGTGTCTCGAAAGCGCCAGCATAGAGGTGATGCAGCGCACGTTCCACCGCCAACGCCGTCGCGCGATGACCGCCGCCGGTGTCCGCGTAGAGCAGGGCAATAACAGGTTTACCCATGTGTGGTCTCCATATTCTATTAGGCCGCCGATGCACCTATCGGGCGCGCGTGGGCTGGCCGGAATTCTGGATCACCCAGCGCAGTGTGTTCCCAAGGCCGTGGATGCGTGTTGTGTGCAGCAGGCTGTCCAGGTAGTCGCGAAAGCGCCAGTATTCGCCGCCGCAGCCTGTTTCACCGGCTTTGATGGCACGATAGACATCGGCGGCCGATCGTCCGGCGAAACGTGTGTAGCCGCTGCCGATGGTGGCTAGGCTGTGCGCATCGCTGCCGCCGATGATCGGCAATTTCCAGCTCCGGGCCAATTCGCGAGCTTGAGAGTTGCATGCGCGAAGCCGCCAGAACACGCCGGCATTGAATCCTTCGATGCCATCGAAGCCAAGCTCTCCCAGACTGCTGCGCAACGGCGAGTGCCCGACCGAAGGCACCGAGCGGTCGAACGGATGTGCCGCGATGGCCAAACCGCCCTGCGCATGGATGTCTGCAATGGTTTGTTCAACATGGCGGCGAGGCTGGATCGGCTTTTCAATAAACAGCGCAAGCACATGACCGTGTTGCGTGCTGATTTCTTCACCGACGATGGCCTGCAAACCGTGCGCAGTTGCACGTTGTGCCGCGGACATGGAAGCATGCAGGCAATCATGATCGGTTATTGCGATCACTTTCAAATCCGTATGCGCGCGAACATGCGACAAAATTTGGTCGACCGACGCAGTGCCGTCGCTCGCTGTGCTGTGGATGTGAAGATCGGCCTTGCCTGTTGCAAGCGCGCTGTTCATGCACGTAATCGTGCGCGCTGAATGTAGTGATTTTGTTAAGCCAGCGTTGCCACTCGATTGTGCACTGACTGTCTTGGGACGGGCTCAGGGCAGCTTCGGGCCTATCGCCAGCGTTTCACCACATGCTCGTCCCAACCTGGGTGTGCATCGGCCGGTTCGCGCAGCGGCACGAGTTCGAAACCCTGATCGAGCCAGAAACGCCGGACCGGGAGCACCATGTCTTCCCGCGTGTGTTTTAATTTTTTTAAAATATTGCCCCGCCAACCGCGCTTGAGCAGCCAGCGTTCGAATGCGGCAAAAATCGCGGCTGCGGTCTTGTCGTCGAGCAGATCCTGCGACATGCGATAGACCGTGATCTCGCAGCCGCGTTGCGCCGCGGCGTCGGGCTTCAGGTTGTGCATGCCGATGATGCCCTGGCCGTCACCTTCAAATCCGACCACGCGGCCAAGGTCTTTGCCGGCGCGGCTGACAGAGATCGTCCAGGGCGAGACGCCCTCATGTGCGACGCCGAATGCCGCTTCGTCGAAGTTGAGCGCGGCCTCAAGCACCTCTGAAGAAAGTGATTGAGCGCCCGGCGGCACCGCGGTGCCTGGGCCGGATTTTGAGTAGAACACGATGCGAGCCATAGCCGGCATTCTACGAGGCGGCTTTCAATACTCTGTGGTAACTTACGCGCAATGCAGGCATACGCTGGCACCATCGCGTTGATAAGCCCGGAAGGCGATCTCGAAATCGTCGCAGCCGACGCATCTGGCCGCCGCCAACTCACGTCGGGCGACCGCTTCTTTCAATTTCCAGCTTGGTCGCCGGACGCCAGCCGCATCGCCACGGTCGGCGGCAACCGTGATCGTTCTGGCGTCTTTATCTTCGACCAGGATCAGTTCGAACCCAGTGAGCCGGCCGCTGAAAACACCGCCTACGACAGCAGCCGCAATGCGCCGATCTATGTCTATTGGGCGCCCGATGGCCAGCACGTCAGCTTTATCGCGATGCGCGCGGACGAGCAGTCGATGGGCCTGCATGTCGCTTCAACCAACAAGGCGGCCATGAAAGAGGGCGCGCGCGCGCATCTGGTGACAACCGGCCGGCCCTGTTTTTGGGAATGGACTGCCGACGCCAAGCAGATTCTGGTACATGTTGGCGGCGCGGACGAGCGCAATGCGCGGCTGGCGATGATCAACCCGTTTGAAAACAGCGGCACGCCGCGGCTGCCGATCCCGCGGCCGGGTGTCTTTCAAGCGCCGGGCATCGCCGTCAGCGGGCGTTATCGCGCGTTCGGCCAGCTCAGCCGCAAAAATAAGCCGGAACTGGTGGTCGATGCGGTCGGCGGCGAGCATCGCGTGTCGGTCAAACATGTTGGCGTGGCCGCGCTGAGCTGGAGCCCGGTGCGCGACCAGCTGGCATTTATCAGCCCGCCCGGTCAGGTCCGCACGTATTACGGGCCGTTGCGCATGGTCGATGCGGCAAACGGCGAGGTGCACATGCTGGCCGAAGATGTCGTGCTGGCATTTTTCTGGTCTCCCGATGGCAACAAGATCGCCTATTTCACGGTCGCGCAGGTGGCGGATACGGTGAAAGATTTGCTGCCCGATCCGGAGTCTGTTGTGTATGACGGTGGGTCGGTCGCGCCGCGCCATGCGCTACAGCCTGACGAAGAGGTTGAGGGCCGCACCGAGTTGTGGCTCAATCTGTGGGTCGTCGATGTCGAGAGCGGCGAGAACACGCTGGTGTCGACGTTTGAACCGGTCGATGTGTTTGTCAACCAGTTTTTGCCATTTTTTGATCAGTACGCAAAGAGCCATCGCATCTGGTCACCGGACAGCAACGCAGTCGTGCTGCCGATGACGCGCTCGAACGGCAACGGCGCACGCACCGATCAGATCTGTGTTGTGCCCATCGATCCGGCACGCGGCCGGGTGTTGAGGGTGGCGGACGGGCTGATGGCGTCGTGGAGCCCGCGGTAGGTGGAGCACCGGATGGAGCCCACCAGATGGAGCCCACCTCCAAGGTGGGCTCCATCTGGTGGGCTCCATCATCACTACTCATGACATTGCCCTGGCTATTGCTGGCCCTGCGTGTGTTGATGGCTGGCGCGCTTATTCTTGTGATCGTCCTGGTCGCGCGCTATTTGGTGCTCGAAGCGCGCCGCGCGAAGACCGCAGCGAGCGCGCGGCGCCCGCTGCATCTGCAAGCGCGCTACAACACGCTTGAACGCGCGTTTGTGCTCAACGCTGAAACGTGGATCGGGCGCGATCCAAATTGCTTGATCTGTTTTAGCGACTCGTTTATCTCGGCTCGCCACGCGCGCATTTTCTGGGACGATGCGCCGGCGGCCTGGTGCATCGAGGATGCCGGAAGCCGCAACGGCACGCAGGTCAATGCAGCGACAGTGACGCGCGTCATGCTCAGCGTGGGCGATGTGATCACGACTGGCAATGTCACAATTGTGGTTAGCGCGTCAACGTAACCTTGCTGATCGTGCGCGGCTGATCCGGGTCGATGCCGCGCGCACGCGCGAGGTGATACGCCAGCAGCTGGCCGGGCAGAATCGCCGCGATTGGGCTGAGCGTCTCGGGCAGGCTGTCGGGCAGCGCAATAAAGTGCTCGCCGGTCTGCGCCGGATTTGCGCTGTCGCCCAGCACTACGACGGTGGCCCCAGAGGTTCGCAACGTGGCGCGCAGCGCGTCGAACTCGGGTTTGTTGGCTGAACCTGCCGCGATCACCAAAACTGGAAACCCAGCTTCGATCATCGCCATCGGGCCGTGTTTGAAGTCGGCGGTCGAATAGGGCTCTGCCAGCAAATAGGTGAGCTCTTTGATCTTGAGTGAGATCTCGAATGCGGTGGCGTAGTGGAAACCTCGGCTCAGCACCACGCAGCGGGTTGCTTTTGCTAGCACAGCCGCCGCGATTCGCGTCTGCGGAGCGCTGGTCAGCGCAGTTCGCATCGCATCCGGCAACGCGCGCAGGGCAGGCTGCAGTGTTTGATCGCGCCACAGCGATGACAACATGGCCAGCGCGGTCAGCTGCGCGGTATAGGTTTTGGTGGCCGCCACGCTGCGCTCGGTCTCCGCACCTAGCGCAATCACCGACTCGGATGCGCCGGCCAGCGGCGACGCCGCGTCGTTTGTGATTGCAACAGTCGCCGCGCCATCGCGCCGCGCCGCTTTCAACACTTCGACGATATCCGGCGACTGCCCGGATTGCGACACACCGATCACGAGCGCGTCGCGCATCGAGGGTTGCAGACCGCCGCTGCGGGTGAATAGCGAAGGCGTCGCCAGCGCCACGGTCATGCCGTTCTGGCTGCCGAACAGATACTGCGCATAGCGCGCGGCGTTGTCCGACGACCCGCGCGCGGCGATGACGACAAAACGAATCTCTCGCGCGCGCAGCGCGCGCGCAATTGCGCCGACATGCTCGGCCTGGCGTTCCAGAAGCCGCGCGATCACGCCTGGCTGTTCGTGGATCTCTTCGAGAAGGATGGACTGTGGCATTCCGATAATTGTATTTTGATTTGTCGGCGATGGGTGCGTCCATTGCCGAGCCGCACTGCACCGCGACAGGCCGCTTGCGCGCTACGAGATTTCTCGCCTGACGGCTCGAAACGACGGCGTGGGTGCGTGTGCTCAGCGGTGAGCCGCACTGCGCCGCGACAGGCCGCTTGCGCGCAACGAGATTTCTCGCCTTGCGGCTCGAAATGACGGCGTGGGGGTGCGCGCTCGTGTGCGCAGAAGTGAGCCGCGCTGCACGGCGACGGACGCTTTCGCGCAACGAGATTTCTCGCCTTGCGGCTCGAAATGACGGCGTGGGGGTGCGCGCTCGTGTGCGCAGAAGTGAGCCGCGCTGCACGGCGACGGACGCTTTCGCGCTACGAGATTTCTCGCCTTGCGGCTCGAAATGACCGAGTGGGTGCGTGTGCTCAGCGGTGAGCCGCACAGCACGGCGACAGGCCGCTTGCGCGCTACGAGATTTCTCGCCTTGCGGCTCGAAATGACGGCATGAATCGCGGCTCTGTGCCGTCACGCGCGCATGCGCGCCCTCACGCCGTCATTTCGAGCCGTAAGGCGAGAAACGACGGCGTGGAGGTGCGCTCGTGTGCTCAGAAGTGAGTCGCGCTGCACGGCGACGGCCGCTTTCGCGCAACGAGATTTCTCGCCTTACGGCTCGAAATGACGGCGTGCGACTCGAAATGTTGGCCTGAGCCGCGATGGGCCGGCCGGGCACCGCGTCAGGCGCCGCCAACAACCTCGCCTGCCATAACGGTGTGCCGGACACTCAGGTCATCGTTCAGGATGACAAGGTCGGCGTCTTTGCCGAGGGCGATGCTGCCTTTGCGTTCGGCCACGCCGATGGCGCGCGCGGCGTTCAAGCTGCTAATCGGCCAGGCCCGCTCGATGGTCCAGCCGGTCGCGTTCAGCATGGTTGCGAATCCGCGCTCGAATGTCAGCACGCTGCCAGCCAGAGTGCCGTCGGCCAGCCGTGCCGCTGCGCCATCGACTGTGGCCGAGCGTTGCGCATCAATCGGATAAACGCCGTCCGGCATGCCCGCCGCGCGCATGGCATCGGTGATCAGCACAATGCCGTCCGGGCCTTTCGCTCGCGCCAGCACATTGAGCGCGGCCGGGTGCACGTGGATGCCGTCAGCGATCACCTCGCAATACAACTCAGGTGACGACAACGCCGCGCCAACCGTGCCGGGTTCGCGGTGGTGCAGTCCGCGCATCGCGTTGAATGTGTGCGTGGTGCCGCGCAGCCCGCGCGCAATGGCTTCGCGCATCTGGGCATACGTTGCGCCTGTGTGCGCGGCTGAGAGTGTGATGCCACGCGCGACGCAGGCGTCCAGCAGCCAGCCGTTCTCGGCGAACTCAGGCGCCAGCGCGAGCAGCCTGATCACGCCGAGCTCAAGATAGGACAGGGCTTCGTCGGGCATGGCGCGCCGGATCAGCTGCGTGTCTTGCGCGCCGCAGTAAGCCTCGTTGAGAAATGGGCCTTCGAGATGCGCTCCGAGCAACGTCGCGCCGCCGGCGATCGGGCCGGTCTGCGCGGCGATGCGTTGCAGCGCGGCCAGGGTGTGGGCGGGCGTTGCCGTCCACGTCGTGGCCAAAAATGCAGTCACGCCGTGCTGCGCGTAGAAACGCGCCATGGTCGTCAGGCTGGCTGGATTCGCGTCCATTGTGTCGGCGTCTGCGCCACCGTGCACGTGTATGTCGATAAAGCCCGGCAGCACATAGGCGCCGCGCGCGTCGATGGTATGTGCATAGTCATAATCGGGGGCATCGCCAGCGCCCAGCCGGGCGATGCGACCGTCCGACGCGAACAACCAGTTTTGCGTCTGTTCTGCGCGCTCCGTGACGATGCGGGCGTTTGTAATTAACAGTTCTTTGTGTGACATGTGACGCCCAAACTATACTCACAACCGCACATGACGCAGCCTGACCGACGCGCCCGGCGCATTCTGGCCATAGACATCGGCGGCACAAAAATTGCGGCCGGTTTGGTCGACATCGACGGTGTCGTCTCGCATGCGCGAAACGTGCCGACGCCCGCGCGCGACGGCGCAGACGCCGGTACTGGCCGCGACGGTGTCGTTGGCGCGCGCGGTTTTTGGCGACGCCGAACAAGCTGCGGTCGTCGCGATCGGCGTAGGCGCGACCGGCCAGATCGACGCGGCACGCGGCGTCGTCGGCTATGCCGGGCCAACCATGCCGGGCTGGACTGGCGCCGATATCGGTGGTGCGGTGCGCGCGGCATTTGCGCTGCCGGTGGCGGTTGAAAACGATGTCAACGCGCTCGCGCTGGGTGAGGCGATGTTTGGCGCTGCGCGCGGGTTGGGTAGCGCGCTATTTGTGGCGGTCGGTACCGGTGTCGGTGGCGCGCTGGTGTTGAACGGCGAACTATGGCGCGGGCATTCCAGCTCGGCTGGGGAGATCGGCCGCATGTTGTTCGACGCCGCGCATGCGTCCCACGATCCGCATGGGGCGACGATCGAAGCCTACGCCGCCGGGCCTGCCATGGCTGCGCGCTATTGCGAACGGATCGGCACGACCGGGTTATCGCTGCGTGAGGTGCATGCGCGCGCGCTAAACGGCGATGCGCGTGCGCGTGAGGTGATTGGATCCGGCGCCGCTGCGCTTGGGCGTGTGCTGGCGTCGGCGCTCAACGTGGTCGACCCGGAGGCGCTGATCATCGGCGGTGGCGTGGCTGCGCTCGGCGCGCTGTGGTGGGAGCCACTGCTGGTCGCGTTGCGCGCCAACCCGCAACCGGGGCCGGCTGCCATCCGAGTATTGCCCGCGGCACTGGGCACCGCTGCGCCGCTGGCTGGCGCCGGCGCGGTGGGTTGGCGCGCGCGGTAGGGGCGTTGCGCGCATCATCGCGCACGCCGGACGAAAACGCTTAACGTCACTTCGGCGCAGCGAAGGGAACATAAGTCCGCGAAATGAGTGTCATCCCGCGCGGAGCGCGGGATGACACTCATTTCGCGGGAAACCTTCCGCGTACTCAGCGCGCGAATAAGCTCGTTTGACCACGAGCTTAGGAACGCGGATCGACAGTTTGACCCGTGCGCCGCGATTCCTCGGCGGCAAAACAGATCAGGTGGCTTTCCAGCGAGACGCGCGCGGTTGTGCTGTGCGGCGACGATTCGCCGCGCATGGTTTTGAGAAAGTCACGCATGATGCCGTCGTCGCCGCCACCATGACCGGCGCCGTGGTCGGTCAGATCGATGACCTCTTCGTGCGCGCTGCCGTGGTCGCGGATGCGAATCTCCTGCGTGTCAAAAAAGTCGCCAAACAGCGTGGCCTTGGTGCCATCCCAGCGCATGCTGCGGCCCTCGCTGTCGCTGTGGCCGTGCATGGTGAAGGTGCAGGTCGTGCCATCCGCGAACTGCATATTGATCACCTGATGATCGACCACATCGTTGTCGCAGTGATAGACGCAGCGGCCATACGGCTGAAGTCTTGAGCCGCGTCGAGGCGTTCGTCCGGCGTGTCTCGCTGCCGTCCATCGCGTTCACCATAAAGCGAGATTCGGTTGTCGGGCTGGCCCGGCACGGCGCCATAGAGTTTGGGCGCGTACCACAGGCAGGTACTCAGCGATCGGGCAGCCGTCGGTGCAGCGCATCGGCGCACCGGCTGGCGGCCTGCTCGGGCGGTAGTGGCTCAGGCCGCCAAACGAGCTAAGCGCTTGCCACCGACTGCTGCATGATCCAAACCAGGATGTCCATGTCGTGGCAGCACTTGGCCAGAATCATCGGCGCCGATGTGCGCGACGTTGCGCCAGTTGCCGCGCACAAAGCTGTGGCTCATGTGCCAGTAGCTGACATTCTCGCGGTGATCGATCGTCATGATGCGCCCGAGCGCTGCCGCTGTTGACGATATCGTGGAGCGCGGTAAAGAAGCTGCGTGTAGCGCAACACATGGCAGATTTGCAGCGTGCGGCCGAGGCCTTCGGCCGTGTCGACCAGCAGCCGGCACTCGGCCGGTGTGGTCGCCATCGGCTTCTCCAGCAGCACGTCATAGCCGGCGTTGAGCGCGGCCAGCGTCGAGGGCACGTGCATCTGGTCCATCGTGCAGTTGATCAGCGCTGGCGTGCGCTGACCGCCGGATAAGGCGTCTTCCCAACTCGCAAACTGGCGTTCGGGTTCGATCTCGTGCAGCGCGGCAAAGCGCGCGCGGCGCACCGGATCGGGCTCGGCCACCGCGGTGATCGAGAGCTCTTCCGGATGGGCGATGGCGTAGGGCGCGTATGCAAAAGTGCCGCGGCCGCCTGCGCCCAGCACCATGACTTCGAGTGGCTTCATCTTGGTGCGGATTGTATGTGAGCGCGGCAAATCTGGCTTTTGGACACCGCGTCACCGCACGTAAAACAGGAAGTCGATGTTGCCGGGCGAGTGGCCCTTGTCGGTCAGCAGTTTGGCGAGTTCACTGTGGTGCTGCATGCCATGCAAAACCACCTGTTGCAGCACCTGCCAGACGTGCAGGTGCACGGTGTCGCCGCGGTAGGTGATGAATTCGCGCTTGGCCGCGATGGCCTCATCGTTCAAGGCGGACACGTGGGCGATCCATGCTTGTTCTTCGGTGTCGTTGTACGCGCGCAGGCCGGCGAGTGTCGCCAAAGCACTGCGCTCGATCGTCAGGCGCTGCGTTCCGGTTTCCAGCGCCGTTCGCCAGGCGTTCGCGACAATTACCACGTGCGCTAGCGTGCCATGGATGCCATCGGCGCTATAGCCGTTCTTGTCGAAGAACGCCGCATCGTCGAGGTTGGCCGCCAAATCCAGAAGTTTACGCGTGGTCGCGAAGTGATAGCGAATCGGGGTGAGCGTCTGATCGTTTGCCATAGAGCTGTGATTTTATGCCGTTACTGAATCAGTGAGTTGGGTGATTAACCCGGCGAATGCACGATCTCCCCGCGCGGAGCGCGGGGAGATCGTGCATTCGCCGAAAAAAATCTCCTTAGTGTGCGGTCAAGCCGTCGATCACGCTGACAAACTTTGCGGTGATCCACTCCGGCCGCGTGATGGCCGCGCCGATCACCACGGCGTGCGCGCCCAGCGCAAACGCGCGCGCCACGTCGTCCGGCTGCGCAAAGCGGCCCTCGGCAATGACGGGCACCGACGCCCAGCCTGCCAGCTCAGCAAGAAAATCCAGATCTGGCCCGGCCGTCATCGGGTGGCCGTGCGCGGTGTAGCCGGCTAGGGTCGTGCTGAGCACATCGGCGCCGAGGGCGGCGGCGTGCTGTGCGTCTTGCAGGCACGAGACATCGGCCATCACGGTTGCGCCGAGCGCGTCGTGGCAGTGCGCAATCAGCTGCCCCAGCGTCTCGCCGCCAGCGCGCAGGCGCGGCGTGGCATCAACCGCGATCATGTCGGCGCCGGCGGCCTGCAACGCTGTCGCGCTGGCGCAATCGGGCGTGATGTAGACGTCGCTGCCCGGCGTGTGGCGTTTCCACAACCCGATTACCGGCAACGAGACCGCCGCCTTGATAGCAGCAACATCATCGGGGCCGTTCGCGCGGATCGCCACCGCGCCGCCGAGCTCAGCCGCGCGCGCCATGGCCGCCATGATCGCGGCGCCAAACAGCGGTTCACCCGCATATGCCTGGCACGACACGATCAGGCCTTTTGGAATCGGCAGCATGTCAGCGCCGTTTCCAGACCAACCGGTTGATCTTGTTGTTTTTAAGCACGTCGCCGGCTTTGAGCGATTTGAAATAGTCCTCAGGCAACACGTTGCTCGTGCCGTTGAACGTGCTGCCATCGGGCATGTAGGCGCAGGTCATCGCGCGGCGCGGGCCGTTGGTCATGTTCGCGCCAGCGCCGTGAGCCACCATGCCGTTGTGAAACACGGCCGTGCCGGCTTTTGCCTGCAGCGGGCACCGCCGCGATCTTGCGCCACTCCGGATAGATCTTGAACAGGCTGCCGATGTTCTCGCCGATGCCGGAGTTCTCCCAGCGCGCCAGCTTGTGCGTGCCGGGCAGATACCACAGGCACCCGTTCGCGAGCGTGGCGTCGTCGAGCGCCACCCAGATCGAAATGGCCTGCCGCGACGAGAACGACCAGTACGGGTTATCGAGGTGCCAGCCGGTTGGATTGCCATACGGCGGTTTGAACAGCGCCTGGTCATGCCAGATCCGGATGCCATCGACGCCCGCGAGTTCAGCCGCGACCTGGCCGAGTTTTTCGTCGAACATGATCTTGCGCATGCCGCTGTGCGAGTCTGCCAGCTTGACGCACTGCACAAAGACATTGGCGTAATAGGCCTCAGGGTCGCTCTGGTTTGAGAACCCATTGCGCTTTTTGAGCCGCTGCTTGACAGCATCGTCGGTCACCGTGCGCCAGTGTTCAAGCTCCGCCTTCGAGAGAAAATTCGGAATGGCGATAAAGCCATTTTCGTCATATTGCCGCTTCATCGCAGCCGTAACTTTTGTTTTCATGGTGATGTTCTGTTGTGCCGCGCAATCGCCCCGGCACGAAGTCCAAGGACGATGATTTTGCCACTAAACGCGCAAAGTTGCCTGTGGTGCGGCGCGCCTTGCTACATCTTGATGGCGCCTTCGGTCAGGCCCTTGAGATACAGCCGCTGCGCCAGCGCAAATGCGATGATGCCGGGCAGGATCACAATGATGTACACGGCGGCCAAGCGCGGCCAGGCCCACTGTCCGGTGCCGCCAAACGCGCGCGCGAGCACCACGACCAACGTGCGCTTGGATGCATCGTTTGTCAGTGTGCTGGCATACAGATATTCGCCCCAGGCGCTGACAAAGTTGATGATGATCAGTACCACCAGGCCGTTTGTGATCAGCGGCAGCAGAATGCGCGTCAGCGTCTGCCAGGTGTTGCAACCATCGATCTTTGACGCCTCGACCAGCTCGCCCGGGATCTGCTCGAAGATGCCGCGCATGGTCAAGATGCTCAACGCCAGGTTAAGCGTGACGTAGGGCAGGATCAGGCCATAGACGGTGTTGAGCAGCCCGGTGGCGCGTTGAATCTCGTATATCGGAATCAGCGAGAGCAGCCGCGCCGGAAAGAAAAGCGTGGCGGTGCACAGGCCAATCACAATCGCGCGCCCGGGTGTTTTAAGGTGTGTCAGCGCATAGGCAGCCAGCACCGCGCAGATGCAGGTGATCAGCACCGAGCCAAATGTCACAAACAGGCTATTGCCCAAGTTGACCGGCAGCGATGGAATTTTCGTCAACACGTAGGTGTAGTGCGTGAAATCAAACTGCTCCGGCCACAACGTGCCGCTATAGGCGTCCGGTAACGACTTGACCGACAGGATCAGCACCCACGCAATTGGCAGCAGGATCAGCAGCACAAAAAAGTTGATGACGACATGCCGCAAAATCGTGCCGGGCTTGAGCTTGCGATGCGGACGGGGCCGGGGAAGTGTCGTTTTCATATCAGCCATCCCGGTTCCTAAAGACCCACAGCAGACCCGCAGTCACGACCAGCATGCCGATCGCGCCGAGCCAGCCAATCGCCGATGCGTAGCCCTGCAGCCACTCGCCGATCTGAAAGGCCAGGTCATACATGTAGACGGTCCAGGTATACGTCGGTTGCCCGCGGTTAAACCCGCCGTAAATCAAATACTCGTCAATCACCGCCATCGCGGTGCCGAATCGCAGCACGACCAGCACAGCCATGATCGGCCGCAGCCGCGGCAGTGTCACATTCCAGAACACCTGCCAAGGTGATGCGCCGTCGATTTCGGCCGCCTCATACAGGTCTTTTGGAATCGCAGCCAGACCGGCCAGAAAAAACATGGTGTGATACCCAAGCCCCCACCACCATTCAAAAAATGCCACAGCCGGCTGAACCAGCTTGGCGTCGCCGACAAATTGCGGCGCGTTGACCTTTTCAAACAGTCCCAGCACATCGACCAAAATGTAGTTGATCGGCCCGATCTCATAGTTGTAGAGCCAGCGCCAGAGCACAAAGATCATCGGCCCTGGAATCACGGCGGGGATCAGCAGCACGATTCGATAGAACGTGCCCAGCGCTTTGCTGCGCACGCCATCGACCAGCACCGCGACCAACAGCGGGAGGGCGATCATGCCCGGGATAAACAACAACGAAAACTGAATCGCGCGCACCATGCCGAGCTGTGCCAGCGGATCGACAATCGCGGCCTGATAGTTTGCCAGACCGATAAAGTTGGCCGGCGTCGTGCGCAGAAAGCGGTAATCGGTGAAGCTCATCCACAGCGAGCGCCCGATCGGATAGAGCATGTACGCGACGAAGAAGAACATCGCGGGCAGCAGAAACCACCAGCTCGAAAGGTTGCGCGGGGAACGGCGTAGGGTTGGCGTAGCCATTGCAAGAGGCGAGGGCAGACGCACTGCGCGTCTGCCCTCGCTGCGCGCTGTTACGCCGCTTTCTTGAGTTCTTCGGTGACCGCATCGAAGCACTCTTTGAGGATTTTCTTCTCGTCTTTTTCTTCGCCCTTGAGATATTTTTCGTATATCGGGCGGGCGATTTGGAACTGCTTCAAGCCAAAGAGATGGTTTGTGATCGACTTGGCGATCGGCAACTGGCCGGAGATGGTATTGACCGCTTCCGGCAGCCACTCGGGTTTGTTTGCGTTCCACTCTTTGTAGATCGACGTATACGGCGGCAGTTGCACCGGGTGCGCCGCCGGCGTGCCCACGATGCTGTCTTGCCAGATCTTTTTGTCATACGTGATCGTCTTCATGTACTCGGCGGCCTTCTCTTTGTTCTTGCCATTCTTGAACAGGCAGGCGCCGGTTGTCCAGAACACGGTGCTGCCTTCGCCGTTGGCGAACTTCGGATATGGTCCGATGCGCAACTGCTTCGGATCCTTCCAGTTTGCCGCCATGCGATATGGCGCGTTAAAGTACTTAAAGTAGAAGCCGGCTTTCTCCGCACCAAACGCCACTTCGTCCGGCGTGCCGTTGACACCGCCATCGGTCGCGCCGGGCTCAAGCAAGTTGGCCGGGCCGAGGTCCTTGATCGTTTTCATCAGCTTGAGCGCTTCGACCACAGCGTCGTTGTTAAAGTCAAAGCGGCCGTCTGATGTGTAGACCTTGGTGCTCAAGCTGTGCGTCATTGGGCAGAGCGAGCGCCAGCCATTTGCATCGTAAACGCCGCCGTAGGGCGCGGCTTTGGAATCGACGATGCCCTTCATGCCGGTGACGACATCGTCCCAGGTCTTGGGCATCTCCTTGATGCCGCCTTTTTCAGCCAGCCCGGCGTGCCAGCCCATGCCGGTGATGTCGAGCAAGTATGGCCAGCTGTAGAGCTTGCCGTCGATTGTGCACTCTTCGCGCAGCGATGGAATGATGTCGTCCAGCACGTCTTTGGGGATGTAGTTGTCCCACGGCTCGATCACGCCAGCCTTGATCAGCTGCGTCATCTCGACGAACGGCGTCATGCCGACATAGACATCCCAGGTGCTCTCGTTGTTCTTGGCTTCGGCCACAAAGCGCTCAATGCCAAAGCCTTCAACCGGCGCGACCTCGGCTTTGACGCCGGCGGCATTTTTGTTGATCTCGGTGAGCTGCGGATGGAGATCGATGATCCACTGATAGAACGTCGGCGTGAGCGGTCGTTCGGCGCTGACCACTGCCGGGGCCTTCGTGGGTTCAGCCTGCGGCGGATCAGTGGGTTTGGCGTCCGGCGCTTTTGCTTCCGGCGCCTTTGCGGGTTCTGGTGCGGCGCCGCCGGGTGTGCAGGCCGCCAGGATGGCGCTGCCGCCAGCCAGAGCCGCGCCGCGCAGAAATTTGCGGCGAGTCAGATCTTTCTTCGAAATCATTTGAGCTTCTCCTTGATTGGATTTGGGAGCGGGTCAGTTCGACGAATGCGCATGGATTCGGAATCGGCCCATAAATACCGACGGCACCCTGGCCGCCTTGACCGTTAAGTGTGCATGGTCTTGTGAATTGCGCAAGTCGCTGACCACACTGGCTATGCGCCGCGAACTTCCGTGCCGACCGGCTCGCCCGCTAGCGCGCGTTGCGCCTCGTTTGCATTCAGGCCAGAAAATATACGAACCGATAGTTCGGGATAGGCCTGCACAAGCGCAAGCATGTCGCGCACTTTGGCCGCCATGCCGCCGGTGACATCCGCGCCGCGCGAGAGGCCGATGCCGCCGCTGATCTCGGCCCAATTGGCCGGGGTGATTTTGGGCAACACGCGCGGATCGGCCATGGAGGCAAACACACCCGCGGTCTCGCCTGCCAGCAGGATTTGGCGCACCGGCAGGTGTTGCGCAAGATGCCCAAAAATCTCTTCGGTGGAAATAATCGTGCCGCCGCGCACGCTGTCGAACGCCACATCGCCCATCACCAGCGGCACCAGCCCGTGGGCCAGCGCAGTTTGCAGCGGCGCGATTTCGAAGTGCGTGATCACGCCGCCTTTACAGCGTGCAGACGATGATGGCGCTACGCTGAAGACCGGCACGCCGGCGCGGTGCAACGCATCGGCCACGATGCGGTTGAGCTGTTGCGCGGCAACCGAGACCTCGGCGAAGCCGCGCCATTGTTCGGGTGACTGCACGCCGGCGCGCGTGTTATGCCGTTTGGCGGCAGCGTGCCCGAACGAGCCGCTGCCGTGCCCGAGCAGCAACGGCTCGCGCAACGTCGGCAGGGCCGCGGCGATCTCGTCCGCCAGCCGCGCCAGCACATTGGCGCGCGTCGACTTCTCGCGCGTCTTGTCTGTGATCAGCGAGCCACCCAGTTTGAGAAAGAGCATGGGGCCATCGGTACTAGATGACCGCGCACAGACCTCGATTGGCCGGATGCGCGACAACGTTGAGAAGACTGTGGCTGCGCAGAGCCAACCGGTCGTCAGCGGTTCGCCGCGATCTGCGCAAGCGCGTGTGCGACTTGTTCGTCCAGGAGAACATCGCCCGCCGTGTGAAAATGTTTGGCGGATTCTGCGCTGGGCTGACCGTGCAGCGCATCGTGCAGAATGGCTTTCGCACCGGCCGGGCCGGTCAATTGCAGCCACAGCGCGCCACCATTTGCTTCAATCGTGAGTTGAAAGCGCCAGAATGGGCAGCATCTGCGTTCGTTGTCAACGAACCTCGCCAGCGCCATAAACGCGCCTGGGCTGTTGTCGATGCGCAGCGCAATGCCATCCTCAAGATCCTCGATGTGCGTGGCGGCCTTGAAGATGCCGGCGGCGCTGGACAGATGTGTGCCGCGGTCGGCCGCGGCATCGCGGTCAGGTCGCAGACGATGGGGGTGTCGCTCATTGTGATGCCTGTGTATAGCGCACGACGTCGCGTTCGGCAGCACTGCGTGACGTGCGTTTTGACAGCCGCAGCGCGAGCGCGAGGCTGACGACGGAGACTGCGGTCAAAAGACCGTAGACCCAGCCAAGATTGGCGCCCATCCACAACGCAAGCGGCGAACCGGCCAGTAGCGCCAGAGCAATCGGCACAATTATCGGCGTGCAGCACGGGCTGAAGGCACACGCAAGGGCAAACAGCAGTCCACGTCCGAATTTCATAGTTCATCTCCGATTTTGATTGCGGTAATCTGATGGATGTGACAGGCGCAATCTGGCCCGCACGTTTTCCGGGCGGCAGTCTGCCAGCTTCCTGCCGCAGCACGCTCAACGATTGGCGCAGGCCCTGCAACTCGGCGATGCGTTTCTCGAGGTCGCCGATGCAACGGTCAAGCGAGCCCTGCACGTGTTCGCACAGCAGCTCGTCGTTGTCGCTCAGCACGAGAAAGCGGTTGATTTCCGCCAGGCTGAGCCCGATGGCGCGCATGTTGACGATAAATCGAATGCGCTCAACCGCCGCCTCTGAATACTGGCGGTAGTTGTTGTCGCTGCGATGCGGGGGTGGCAGCAAGCCGACCGATTCGTAATAGCGGATCGTTTTGGCCGGCAAACCGGTTTGTTTTGACAATTCCCGAATAAGCATGGTTGATCTCACAGCAGTCTACACATTCCAGTCGCTGGAATGTCAAGCCGATGCCCCAGAAGTCTTCAATGAACATGGGTGAAGCGCGCCTGCGCCCAGAGGCCGGAGGTCTCGGGCTAACTATGGCGAAGCAGCCCTTCGGCTACTAAACACCGCGCCGGTCTGCTCGGCCTGCGGGCTTGCCAGGCGGCGCAGGCCGCCTTTGCGATGGTTAGTCCGGGACCTCGGTCCCGGGGGCGCCTCGCACAAATGTCGCGGCATCTCAACGCCATTACAAAAATTCGCGGCGGCGCATGTAAGCGTTGCGGGGCTCAGCGTCAATGCGATAATCCCGGCCGCATGACCGAGAATTTACGCGTTTTCAAAGACAAAGACTATCTCTCCGATTTCCTCAAACGCTACTGGTTTGCGCCGCCGGTGGCGCTGTGGCGCAGCATCGAGGCCAAAACACTGGCCACGCTCGATTTCCCTGCCCCGATGCTCGATTTTGGCTGTGGCGACGGCCTGTATACCGAGGCGATCTTTGGCAAGCAGCCTGCCATTTATGGCAACGACATCGCGGCTGGCGAGTTGCCCGGCGCGCGCGACAGCGGTGTCTACTTTCGCGGCGTGCAGTTTGCGGACGGCCATGCGCTGCCATATCCGGATGGCTTTTTTGGCTCGATATATTCAAACTCGGTCGTTGAGCACATCCCGGATCCGCAAAACGTGCTGCCGGAGCTGTCGCGCGTCCTGCGCAAAGATGGCCAGATCGTGTTTACGGTGCCGAGCGATCAGTTTCGAAAATTGCTCGATGGCTACAAGACCGCGCCGGACAAAGCCACGGCCGAGTCCTACGCAATCAGCATCGACAAAAAATTTGCACACCATCACTACCACACGGCCGATGAATGGCGCGTGCTGTTCGCCGGTGTTGGCATTCGGCTGACCGAGGCGCGCTATTACATGTCGCCCGAGGCCGAGGCGCAGTGGGATCGCATGAACCGCGAATACAACATCGGCGGGCGCTCGCTGTTTAATCTTGCGGCTTCACCGCGGCTCAAGAATCTGGGGTATCAACGCACGTTGGCCAAACAGGTCCACGATCGGCTGCTGCCGAAGCTACGCCCGCTGTATGACGCGCGCGTCACTGATGCTGGCGGCGGCTTTCTGATCGTCGGGCGGAAGATGTAACGCGCCTGCAAGCGCGTTATGGCTGCGCCGGGTTGGCCGCGATCCAGCTGGTGACATGCGCGCGCAACTGCGGAAAGAATTCGAGAAAGTCGCGTTCGAACGCCGCGTAGTTGGGTTCGAGCTGGCAGACCCCCTCGGCCAACAAATTTCCCGGCCGCAGCCGATGCGCAACGCGTTTGAGCGTCGCGCCAACGCCGTCGATTGTGTCGTTGCCGCCCAGCCAATCATCGCGCCGCATAGAGTCGAACCCGCGGTTGAGCTCTTCTGGCAATTGCGGCGCATGTAGCGCAAACTGTTCGTAGAGCGTATCCAGATACGCGCGCAAAGGGGTGGCGCAAAATGTGTCCCAATGCACGATCAGCAGGTGATCGTAAAAAATATCGACCAGCACGCCGGCATAGCGCCGGTAGGGCGGCACCGTCAGCTGATGGCTGCGTTGCACAACGGGGTGCGCATCTGTATAGAGATCGATCGCCTTGTGGCAGGCAAATCCGCGCTGGATTTCAGCGTTATACGCCAGCCGGCGTTCGCCCTTGACCCAGTCAGCCGCGATGTTGCCAATCTGGAACGGCGTCGAGTCGGCGGAGAGCAACACATGCGCGAGCCAGTTCATATTGAATGCGTATTATCGCGGCCAAAGCGCGCATCTTCGGTTTAGAACCTATCCCAATTGGGTCTACACGTTTCCCGCCAACTGACGGCGTCTAGCGCATGAGGTCACAGAGATTAGCCCAAGAATGCACAATCCACCCGCGCGGAGCGAAGGTGGATTGTGCATTCTTGGGTAGAAATTCCCCCGAATGGGATGGGCTCCTTGATGAAATCTGCAGTTGCAGAATTACAAATTTATGTTAAAAAGCATTGGCGTTTTCAAGTTGCGGCCCGTTCGTGCGGGTCGCATGTGTATCCAGGAGGATTGCAGAATGAAAACAACCCAATTGACACGCCGACAGCTTTTGCGCCTTGGCGCATTGCTCGGCACCGGTGCAACACTCGCCGCCGCTTGTGGCGCGCCAGCCGCACCAGCAGCGCCGGCAGCCGAAGCCCCCAAGGCGACGAACCGCCGAAAGAAGAACCCAAACCAACCGAAGCACCGGCGCGGTACGGGCGGAAACTACAAGTGCTGCACCGCCAGGAATATTTCAAAGAGCTTGAAGATCAGATCAAGTCGAAGACCGAGGAGTTTATCAAAGAGTCCGGCATGGAGCCGGATGTCTCCACCGTGAACCCGGAGGTCTTTGGCGACTTCATGGCCAAGATGGAGGCCGCCGTCGGCGCGGGCAACCCGCCGGATCTGGCCTATCACGGCAACAGCGTGGCCCAGATGTTCGACAAGGACATGACCGAGGACCATCAGCGCCATCGTCGCTGAACTTGAAGGCAAGTATGGCAGCATCGTCCCGAGCGCCGCGCCGCGCAACGCCAAGTTCGAAGGACAAATGGCAGTCGGTGCCGCACAGCTCGAACATCGGCGGCTGGTTCGTCCGCAAGGATGTGGCCAATGCCGCCGGTGTCGATCTCACGCAGTTGAAGCACGCCGCAGGAGCGTCTCGATGCCGCGGTCAAGATGTCGGACACCTACAAGGAAATGTATGGATGGGGCCTCACCGTCAACAAGTCGGGCGACGGCCATGGCTGATCACCACATCATCCAGGCATTCGGCGGCCGGGCGGTCGACGAGACCGGCAAGAAAGTCACCTTCAATTCCCCGGAGACAGTCGCCGGCGTGCAGTGGCTGGCCGATGTTTACACCAAACCCGAATACAAGAAAGCGCTGCCACCGGGCGTTGAAAGCTGGACCGACACCAGCAACAACGAGGCTTATCTGGCGGGCAAGCTTGGGCATCACCACAAATGCGCCGTCTGTATACGCCAAGGCCAAAAAGGACAAAAACCCGGTCTTCGAAAACACCGCCTGGCTGCGCTTCCCGACCACCAACGATGGCAAGCTTGAGCTGGGCTCAGGCGCCAACCAGTGGTACACGATCTTCCGCGGCGCCAAGAATCAGGATGGCGCCAAAAAGTGATCATGCACTTCATGGACCCGGCCGTGTTCGCGCCGCTCTCGGCGCTGGGCGGCGGACTGGTGATGCCGGCTTATGAGAACGGCTGGACGGCCGATCTCTGAAAGTCGGATCCGAACTTCACCACGCTCAAAGGACATCATGTTCAACCCGAATGACTACACGGGTTTTGCCTATCCGGCGCAGACAAACGCCGCGATCGATGCTGCCTTTGCCACCGGCTTCCTGAGCGCGATGATGGCCGATGTCATCAGCGGCAAGAAGCTCGGCGGCTGATTCGGTCAAAGAGCAGGATCAGAGGATGAAGCGACATCTTCGCGAGAAAGGCTTGCCGCAGTAAATATTCAGCCAGCGGAGGGCAGACAACCGTCTGCCCCCGCTGCGCTGCAATACTCGCACAAGGCCGCAGACGCAATCGGCACTTTGATCGATTGCGTTTTCCGGGGCTGATCTCAGAGCCGTCCCCATGGCCGGACAAATCGCATGGCACGACCCACACAACACCCCCGGCCTAGCAACGTCACCAGACGCCTCGAACAAATACTCGGCAAGGACTGGCGCATCGCGCTTGGTCTTCGTCGCGCCGATGGTGCTTTTGATGGCCGGGTTGATCCTGTACCCGTTTATCAATGCGATCGATCCTGAGCATGTACGCGCGCATCGATCGAGCGCAGTTGAAGTGTTTGTCGGCATTGCAACACTACGCGCGACTGTTTCGCGACCGCGAATTTATTGAGTCGATTGCGAATACGATCCAGTTCACCGTGGCCTCGGTTGGCATAAAACTGGTGGTCGGCATGGTGATCGCGCTGTTGCTCAACAGCAAATTGCCCGGCCGCAGCATCCTTTCCGGGCTGATGCTGTTGCCCTGGATCGTCCCAGAAGTCGTTACAGCGCTGACCTGGCGCGGCATCTTCGACCCGATCTTTGGCGGGTTGAACCCGATCTTGCGCGGGCTCGGGTCTGATCGATCGCAACATCGGCTGGCTGTCCGAGACCTGGGCTGGCGCTGTCGAGCGTGATCGCGGTCAACATCTGGAAGGGCATCCCCTTCTTTACGATACTGCTGCTGGCCGGGCTGAAAGCCATCGACAAAGAACTGTATGAGGCCGCCGAGGTTGATGGCGCCAGCACGTCTGCAGCGATTTTTCAACATCACGCTGCCCGGGCTCGAAATATGTGATCGCGGTGACGCTGCTGCTCTCGACGATCACGACTTTCAACTCGTTTGGCATTATTTATCTGATGACCGGCGGCGGACCGGGCGGCGAGACGCGCGTGTATTCGATTCTGGCCTATGAGCGCGCCATGCTGCAAAACCGCTTTGGCCCGGGCGCCGCGGTGTCGCTGACGACCGCGCCGATGCTGGGCGATCTTTATCCTGCTGTTGTCGCGGTTTATGCGCCAGGGTATCGAGCGCAGCGAGCAAAAGACAACATCCGTCAGCAAGTGGTTTGACACGATCGGCAAGGTCGTGCCGTGGGCCGTCGTTGCGGTGCAGCTAATTGTGACCGTGCTGATGGCATTGCCGACGATCGGCGTGGTCGGGCTGCTGATCTGCCTGGCGATACGGCGGCGATTGGGCTCGGCGTTGTTTGCGCTGGCGCGGGCCGGCGCGTTTGCATCGATTCAGGTGACGCCGTGGCTGGTCATTGCGGCCATTGTGCCGCTGATGCTGACCGCGATTGACCGCGACGGAAGGCACCGACTTTGTGCTGGCTCTGCTGCGCGTGCTGGTCACGCTGGCGGCATCGGCGCGGCCGGTTTTGCCGTGATGTCGCTGGTAGTCCGCGATCGGCCAGCGCATGAAGTTGCGGCCGCGTGAACGGGCCGGCACGGTGCTGCGGCTGCTGATGCTGCTGCCGCTTCTTGTTGTTTGTGCTGTTCCCGTTTGTCTGGGTGGTGATCACCGCCTTCAAGGGCGAGCTGCAGATCTCGCAGCGCACATCGCTGTGGTGGCCGGAACCCTGGACACATGGCGAAGTTTGACTATCTGCTCAACAAGACCAGCTTTTCGGTGTGGATGCGCAACACCGTGCATGGTGTCGGTGATCACAACGGTGCTGGCGGTGTTTCTGGCTGCGCTGGGCGGCTATGCGCTGGCGCGCCTCAAGTTTCGCGGCGCCGGCACGCTGACGACCGTGTTGTTGGTCACGTATCTGTTGCCCGGGTCGTTGATGTTTATCCCGATGTATAGGATTCTGACCACACTGGGCGTGATCAACACGCACTGGGCGCTGATCCTGACGTATCCGACATTTCTGATGCCGTTCGCCACCTGGACGATGCTCGGCTACTACCGCTCAATCCCGGAAGACCTCGAGGAAGCCGCGCAGATCGACGGCGCCAATCGCTTCACCGCGTTCTGGCGCATCACGCTGCCGCTGGCCATGCCGGCGCTTGCTGGCGGTGACGCTGTTTGCGTTTACAAACGCCTGGAACGAGTTTCTTTACGCGTTTATCTTCCTGACGAGCGAAAGACTCATCACGCTGCCGGTCGGTTTGCAGAAGCTTGTCTTCGCCGACCTGTATCCGTATGGCCAGCTGATGGCCGCGTCGCTGATCATGTCCATCCCTGTCATGTTCGCCTATATCTTCGCGCAGCGCTTTTTGGTCGAAGGCCTGACGGCGGGATCGGTGAAGGGATGAGCGAAGTATAAAGAGATCCAGAATCCAGAGTCCAGACATGAAAATGGGCCGCAGCAAAAACGCTGCGGCCCATTTTCATGTCTGGACTCTGGATTCTGGATTCTGGATTCTTTATACTTCCACAACCGCACCCTTGTTCTTCGCGCTCTTCTTGATCGCATCCCAGAGCGAGATCATGCGCAGGCCGATTTCACCGGGGCAGGGGTTCGGGATTTCCCCGTTGCGGACGCGCAGGAAGGTTTGCACCACGCCGAGAAACTCGGGCAGCTCAATGTTCTTCATCTCTTTCTCGCCTTCCATGTGTACGCGCAGGAAGCCGCCCCAGACGCCGGTCTCCATCATGCCCTTTTCGCACCAGATCTTGATGTCGGTGCCGGTGACGGGTGACGCGCCGCAGCCGTTGATCGTGACAAAGCTGCCGCTCTTGGTCTTGGCGATCGCCACGGTCAAAATATCGACCTTTGTCGACCGGTTGTCGATAAACGCCGCGACCTCGGCAAACGGCTCGCCGATCAAATCCGAGACAGTGTTGAGCAGATGCGCGCCGGTGTCGAACATATAACCGCCGCCGCTGATCTTCGGCACCTGCCGCCACAGGCCCTTGGTGCCCTGTTCCCAGGTCTGCCAGACGGCTGCCTGCACGTTTAGAATCTTGCCGAGCTTGCCGCTTTGCAGCATGTCCGCCGCCATGCGAATCGAGGGCGAGGCGCTGCCGTTAAATGCAACCATCAACAGCCTGCCGGTTTTGTCGCGCGTCTTGAGCAGCCGCTTGGCCTCAGACGTGTTCATCACCATCGGCTTTTCGACCAGCACATCGATGCCGGCTTCCATCAGCGCGGTGGCCTGTGGAAAGTGCTGGTTGTGCGGCGTGATGATGAACGCGGCATCGATGCTTTTGCCGTGCTTTTTTACGAATTTTTCGAAATCCGGCTCGTTTGGCGGGACGGGCAAGCCGGCTTTGTCGAAGATCTCGGCGGCCAGCTCGTAGGCGTCGCCGCTGGGCTCGCAAACCGCGGTGACCTGCACCGCGCTCTTCATCTTGACGATGTTGTTGATGTGATAGCGGGCCATGCCGCCGGTGCCAATCATTCCTAGTCGCGTAATACTCATAGTGCCTTACGTATGCACGATGGCGTTCAGAATGTCAAATCGGTGCCATGACTCTGCATGACTCTGTTTCTCCGCTCCTCTGCATTTGTCTTGTGCGTGATGCTAAAGACAAATGCAGAGGAGCGGAGAAACAGAGTCATGCAGAGTCATGGCACCGATTTGACGCTGCGATGCCAGTTCACCAGTACACTCCCAGCCATGTCTTTGCCGCCCGTCCAACGCACCACTATCCCGCATCGCGGCCGCATGCTCTGTATTCCGCCGCATCGCGACGCCACGCGCGCCGACCATGCCGTGCGGGCTGATTACCCGATTCCCGGGCTGTGGCAGCAATTCAGCTATGACGCACAGGGCGATCTGACCTACCGCGGCACCCGCGTGCTGGACTGGATTGAACAGTACGACGCGCCGCTCAGCGTCATCGACGCCGACTGGGTGCGAAATCGCACCCGCGCGCTGCACAACCTGCTGCAACAGGCGCGCCTTGCGACGGACTATCCGGCCGACACCGAGATCTACTACGCGGCCAAGGCCCGCATGCACGCTGGCGTGGTGCTGCCGGCGTATCAGGCCGGCGCGCTGGGCGAAACCAGCTCGGTGCAGGATCTGTTGCATCTGGAGTTGTTGTGGCGCAACAAACTTCTGCCGCGCAACTTCAGTGTGTTGAGCAACGGCTTTAAGCTGCCGCCGGAACGGCTGGCCGACCGTGGCGTCAAAAAGCGCAATGCCTTTATCGACGACTACGCCAGCACGATCATGCGCCTGCACATCAAGGGCTTGCCGATCGTGCCGGTGCTGGATTCGATGGACGAGGTCGAATGGTTCAGCGAAGCCGCCCCGCGCAAAGGCATGGATGTTGGCGTGCGGCTGGCCTTTGGCAAAGCCACGCAAGTGCATGAGATCGATCTGGTGGCGGCCGGGTTTGGGCTGACGCCGTCGCAGGCCGCGCGCGCGCTCAAAAAACTGGCGGCGCATCCGCGCCTCACCCCGCGCATGATTCACGCCATGGTCGGCGCGGCCGAGACCATGCCGATTGCCATGCAGATCGACGGGGCGCGGCTGGCCGCGCGCATGTATTTCGAACTCAAACGCATCGCTCCGACGCTGGAGGAACTCAACTTTGGCGGCGGGTTGCCGCCGCTTGGCGATTCATACGAGCACGCCGCGCTGTTCGCCGGCATCATGCACGCGGTGCAGGATGAGGCCCGCCGCGCCGGATTTCCGATGGATGCGCTGCCGATTCTGGCCTGGGAACCGGGCAGCCTGATCGCGGCCGAAAGCACGTTTAATATCGTGCCGGTGCTGGCGATCAAATCGCAGGGCTTGATCGGTTCCGCGCCGCTGCTGTTCGGCATCATCGATGGCTCGTTTATCGAAAGCACGATCGATGGGCTGCTGCTCGGCCACGACTTCCCGATTTTGCCGGCCAACCTTGCGCATCACCGCAGCTACCCGATGTGGCTGCGCGGTGTCACGTGCGACTCGATGGACATCTGGCCGCCGTCGACGATCAAGCATCGCGACTGGGTGCGGTTGCCGGTGCCCCGCCGCGATGAGAAGCTGTATGTCGTGGTGGCCAATGTCGGCGCCTATCAGGAGTCTTTGACCGGGAAGGGCGGCGTCAATCACTGCGCGGTCAAAGAGCCGGCCGAGCTGGTGCTGGATGGCGGCAAGAGCGTGCTGCTGCCGGGCACGTCGGCCAGCAAACAGGTTGATCTGCTCGGTTACATCCCGCGCGTGTTGAACATGCTCGCATCGTGACGCAGTTGCGTCAGGCGCTGCGCAGCTTCGGCGCGATCGGCATTCAGGATCGTGCCCGCGCCATAGCCCTGGATCGTGAACGACGCCGAGACCGTGCCATGCAGCGCGGCTTCCAGTGCGTTGCCAGTGTCGCTATAGACCGCCATAAACCCGCCGCAAAACGTGTCGCCCGCGCCGGTCACATCGACAACCGGAACCTGTAGCGCTGGGATGCGCCGGACTGCGCCGCCGCGCTCATAGATCAGCGCACCGGCCGAGCCCAGCTTTAGCACCACCAGCCGCGGGCCGCGATCGGCAAACCAGCGCGCGCAGGCGACATCGTCATGCGCAAAGGGCTGATCACCGAGCAGGCTGCGAACTTCCTGATCGCTGGGCAAAAACACGTCGCAGCTGGCCAGCATCGCTTCGATGTGCGGCATCAAATGCGGTTGCATGCAGCGTTCGCCGGGGTCGATGCTGACGATTGCGATGCCGTGCTGGCGCGCCGCGGCCGGCAGCAGCTGTTGGGTGCGGATGCTGATCGGTGCGATGTGCAGCGCGCTGGGTGACTTCGGCCCGACCGCGCAGCGCCGGCAACAGATCCTCCGGAGTGACTGCGAGCGGCTCGTAGCTATTGGGGTTGTCCTGGCCCGGCGTGGAATGCACGTAATCCCGCAAGGCATCCGGCAAGGGCACGCCGATGCGCGCGAAATGCGCGGCCGGGTTTGTGTCGGTGCGCGTGTCGGCATCGATGTAGGCGTAGAACGTGCGGTGGTCCTGCGTGCCGCCGATGGAGATGATGCCGCGCGTGTCGAACCCGCGCGCGCGCAGCTCGGCCAGCCACGTCTGCGGAAAGTTATCGCCCACACGCCCGATGATGGCGACATCGTCGCGCCACAGCCGCGCGCCGGCTGCGGCGTAGATGGCGTTGCCGCCCATTTCCATCAGGCGTGCCTCGCTTTCGAGCGTAATGATGAAGTCGGTGCGCAACCCACCGCAGCAGAGCAATGCGTTTGGCATAGATGTTTGCCTGCGACCGGGAGGCGACCCGGTCGCCTCCCGGTCGCTTACGCCGCAGCCGCCGCCATAAAGGCGCGCACCGCGTCGATGCTCCAGTCCACCGGCAGCCCATGCTGCGCCGGCAGGTTCTTTGCGGTAAACGCCGCATGAACCACATAGTGCTGTGCGCGTTTAGCGAACTCCGGCAGCGTCTTGAGCGACACACTGCCGCCGACGGTCAGCGGCACACCGGTGCCGGCCGTGATCGCCTCGTCGAGCATGGTGACGGTGTGCTCCGGCGTCATGCCGGTGATCACGAGCGCGTCGGCTTTGCCGAAAGCCACCGCCTGGCGGCACGCTTCGGCCACGGGCAACGGCGCGAGCGGCATGCCAACGCGGTCATACACGTCTGCGAAGATCGCGATGCGATCGGCCGCGCCGAGCGCGTGACGGGTTTGGATCGCTTCCCAGGCGCACCCGTGCAACATGCCTTCGGCCTTGATCATCGTGCCGGTGTAGACCTTGAGCCGCACAAACTGGCCGCCGATTTCGTTGCAGATCGCCAGCGGTTCGCGCGCGCCGTGCTGCATCAGGCAGATGCCAAGCGCGGCATCCGGGAAAGCCGCGCGCACCGCGCGGCCGACCGCGGTGACGTTGGCGACCGTCTGGGGCAAAATCGTCGGCGCTACCGGCGTGTCATTGACGTCCTGGATGTAAAACGCGCGCACACCGCCGTCATACGCGATTTGCGCGTGCAACAGGACGTGCGCGATGATTCGGTCAAGCGGCTGTGCCTCGCGATGCCGCGAGACGGTTGACGGCAGCATGTGCAGCGCCGCAATCACTTTTGGGATGCTGAAGTTTGTCACCTGCCCATCTTACTGCGCTGCACCCGTGCAACAAAACCAAGTTTGTAAATCTGGCGAAATTGCTATATCCCGCGCCCCGCGCGGGATATAGCAATTTCGCCGCTTTTCAGGCTTGATTTTTGTTGCATTAGCCCGCAATCGCTTTCTTGCAAGCGGCCGGCAGCACGAACTTGACCGGTTTGTTGATGCCGCTGATCGTATACACCACGCGCTGATCGCCTTCAAACCCGGCCGTGAGGCCGCCTGACTCGGACGCAGGCACCGGTGTGTCAAACTTGATGATGTATTCGCCGTTGTCGGCGATCCAGATAAACTGTTTGGACCCGGCCGGGTCTTTTACGGTCAGCAACGTCTCGACTTCGTATTTCTTTGCCGGCTCACCGCCCACTTTTTCCGCTCTCACGAACCGCGCCCGGAACGAGGAGCCATCCAGCTTGGCGTTCTTGAGCAGCTTGTCGGCCGACACCTGCGAGACAATCTTGTCGAAATCGGCTGCACCCGCACGCGGCTTGATGCAAATACTTTGCTTGCCGGTCAGGTTGATATAGCTGTCTTTGCCGAGCTGATAGACCGCCATGCTTTTGACACCCAACGCGGCAAAACTTGGATCGTTTAGCATGACGTTAAGGCCGCTGCCACCAAAGATTACCGACCGGGATTGGGTTCCGCGATCTTCAACAATGTCAAAGTTGATCTTTTGATTTTTGACTGTTTTGCCCTTCAGTTTTCCGTTGAGCACGATCTCCATGTTCAAGGTCTGGGTCGTTATCTTCTTAAACGTTTGTGTGAGCGACTTGGGCCTTATCGTCACCAATCCGGTCTGCGCTTGCATGCCGGCCGGCATGGCGAACAGTGCTGCTGCGGCCAGGCCTGCCGATGCAACGATGCGTGAAAACGTTAGGTTCATCATGGTGATTTCTAAAAATGTGCAATTGTGCAAATCGTGTCAGTGTGTTTGCGGCGAAGGGATTCACAGCAAATCGCGCGCCCAAACGGTGTAGCCTAAACACACCCCTCGTGTCAAGCGACTTTAGCACCTGCGCCTGAAATTCACCCTGACAATTGCACTGCGCTACGATTACGCGCTATCTCACCATGGTCGCCTATTTTGCACTTGCCCGCATGTCGTTACGCCGCCAGTTCACGTATCGCGCCGCGATGCTGTCCGGGTTGGCTACCAACGTGTTTTTTGGCCTATTGCGCGTGGCGGTTGTGATCGCGTTGTATGCCGGCCGTCAGGAGACTGCCGGCATCACCCTGGCGCAGGCCGTGGCGTTCTCGGGTGTGACACAGGCCATCATTGTGTATCTGAGCCTGTTTGGCTGGTTCGAGCTGACCGATCAGGTGCGCAGCGGCGAAATCGGCGCCGAGTTGTTGCGGCCGATCGATATCTTTGGCGCCTGGCTTGCGCGCGATGTCGGCCGGGCGCTGGCTGGGCTGATCATGCGCGGTCTGCCAGTTGTGCTGCTATATGTCTATTTCTTTGATCTAGAGCTGCCGGCGTCGATCGGGCAGTGGGCCGGTTTTGCGCTGGCGATGGCGCTTGCCTTGTGGGTCAGCTTCGGCTGGCGCTTCCTGATCAACCTGATCGCGTTCTGGACCACCGATGCACGCGGTTTCGGCCGGCCGCTGTTTGGCGCGGCGTATGTGCTTTCGGGGTTTTTGCTGCCGCTGCGCTTTTACCCGCCCTGGCTGCAATCGCTCTGTGCGCTGACGCCGTTTCCCGCCACCGTCACCACGCCGGTTGAAGCCTTCCTCGGCATCGGCAGCTCTGCCGAGTTTGCGCTGGCGCTGGCCACACAGCTGGCCTGGGCCAGCGCGCTGACCGCCCTGTGTTTATTCGTGTTGTCGCGCGGCATGCGCAAACTGGTGGTTCAGGGTGGCTAGCGTGGCCGGGCTGGCGCATGAGATCGCGATGCTGCGGCGTTTGCTGGCCGTGCAGATCCACGCGCAGTTGCAATACCCGCTGGCATTCTGGACCGACCTGATCGGCACCGGACTGCTCAGCAGCGGCGGCATCGTCACGTTTTACGTGGCGCTGACGCGTTTTCAAACCATCGCTGGCTGGTCGATCGGCGAAGTCGCGTTTCTCTATGGCCTGGTCGAAATGTCGTTTGGTCTGATGGACCTGGTCTTTGGCGGTTTTGACCCGGACCTATTTAGCCAGACGATCCGGCAGGGCACATTTACACAGCTGTTGCTGCGGCCGCTCGGGCTGTGGACGCAGGTATTCGGTTCGACGTTTTTGCTTCGCCGGCTCGGTCGCGTCGCACAGGGCCTGACCGTGTTCGTGATCGCGGCAATCGTGTCCGGCATGGTGTGGACGCCGGCCAAGCTGTTGTATTTGCCGTTTGTTGTGCTCGGGCAGGTGCTCTGCTATGGCGCGCTGTTTGTGGTTGGCGGCGCGATCACATTCTGGACAGTTGATCGCGTCGAAGCGATGAACATCGTGACCTATGGCAGCACCGAGATGACAATGTATCCGATGTCGATTTACCCCACCTGGTTGCGCAACATTTTTACGTTTTTAGTCCCGACAATCTTTATGAACTACTTTCCGGCGCTCTACTTTCTGGACAAACCGGATCCGCTGGGCTTCCCGTCATTTGCGCCGTTTATCGCGCCGTTTGTCGGCGCGGCGATGTTGGCGATCGCGGCTTTGATCTGGCGCGCCGGGTTGCGCAACTATCAGGGGAGCGGATCATGAGCGCGACCCCGGTCATCCGCGCGACGCAGTTGAGCAAGTCGTTTCGCGTTGGTGAGAAGCAGCCGGGCTTTCTTGGCACGCTGCGTGGCGCGCTGGCCTCCGGCGGCCGCGAAGTCAAAGCCGTCGACGCGGTTGATTTTGAGATCGCGCGCGGTGAAGTGGTGGGTTATCTCGGCCCGAACGGCGCCGGCAAAAGCACCACGCTCAAAATGCTCAGCGGGGTGCTTGTGCCCAGCGCCGGCGAGCTGCTGGTCAACGGGCGAGTGCCGTGGCGAGAACGCAAGCAGCATGTGGCGCGGATCGGCGCGGTGTTTGGCCAGCGCACCACGCTGTGGTGGGATCTGCCGGTGATCGAATCGCTCGAACTGTTGCGCCACATCTACAAGATCCCGGCGCCGCGCTTTCAAGCCAACCTCAACACCTTTCGTGAGATTCTCGAGCTCGATCCATTTTTGAACACGCCAGTCCGCGCGCTCTCACTCGGCCAGCGCATGCGCGCCGACGTTTGTGCGGCGCTGTTGCACGATCCGGATGTGCTCTTTCTCGATGAACCGACGATCGGGCTCGATGTGGTGGCCAAGGAGCGTATCCGGCAATTTATTCAGACCATTAATCGGGAGCGCGGCACCACGGTGATTCTGACCACGCACGATCTGTCCGATATCGAAAAGCTGTGCGAACGCGTGATGATCATCGACCATGGCAAGCTGCTGTTCGACGGCCGGCTGGCGGCGTTGCTCGAACGCTTTGGCGGCAAGCGCGCACTGGTGCTCGAATTCGCGCAGCCGTATGACGGCTGTGTCGGTCGAAGGCGCCGAGCTGGTGGCACACCAGGGCGCGCACGCCACCTTGCACTTCGACCGCAGCCAGATCAGCGCAGCCGAACTCATCGCGCGCGTGGCGGCGCGCTACGCCATCGCCGATCTGTCCGTGCGCGAACCGGATATCGAGGACACGGTCCGGCGGATCTATGAGGAAGGATTGTTGCGTTGAGCGCCGACACTCCATGCGGATTCGCCCCAACTCTGCATGCGCATCAGGTCGCGGGGCATTCGCGACCCATGGGGCACCATCGACGGGCCAAACGCGCAACGTTTTGCCCAATTCGGTCATTTCGACGCGAAGCGGAGAAATCCCGTCTGCGGAAGCATGCAGACGCTTTCGCAATACGGGATTTCTCCGCTTCGCGTCGAAATGACCGAATCGGGGCAGAGTGCGGCTTTCGACACAGTCTGCTGAAGCGCATCTGCCCGCTCGACCTGCGGACCCACCGCCGAGTGCGCCGCCAATCCTCCTATAATGCGTGGCCGGTATAGTCCCGAAACGTAAAATCTGACTGCAGACAAGCCGTTGTAGACAACGTTTTAGCCGTGTCTTGTGGTGTTAAGCACAAGCCTTGTTTTCGCACAGAAGCAATCATGTTCAAGAATCTAATCACAAAAATCGTCGGTTCGGATAGCGACAAAGCACTGGCCCGGTTGACGCCGATGGTCGATAAATGCACCGCCCTCGAACCCAAAATGCAAGCGCTCTCTGATGAGGCGCTTAAGGCTAAAACGGCCGAATTCAAAGCGTTGATTGCGAAAGGCGCAACGCTGGACGAGCTGATGCCTGAGGTTTTTGCCGTCGTGCGCGAGGCCAGCCGGCGCGTCAATGGCATGCGCCACTACGATGTGCAGCTTGTCGGCGGCGCGTTGTTGCATCAGGGCAAGATTTCCGAAATGCGCACCGGCGAGGGCAAGACCCTCGTCGCCACCTCGCCGCTCTATCTCAACGCGCTGACCGGCAAAGGCGTGCATCTGGTCACCCAGAACGACTATCTGGCCAAGCGCGACGCGCAATGGATGGGTCGCGTGTATCACTTTCTCGGGCTGAGCACGGCGATCATTCAGGGCGCGGGCAACGCCGGTGTCGATCAGGCGACGTATATCTTTGACCCGGATTTCCAGTCAAAGGACGATCGCTACCTGTATCTGCGCCCGATCACGCGCTCCGAGGCCTATCGCTGCGACATCACCTACGGCACTTCGAGTGAATTTGGCTTCGACTATCTGCGCGACAACATGAACCAGAACCTGGCCGAATGCGCGCAACGTGTCGATGAGAACGGCCTGCCGGTGCTCCACTACGCCATCATCGACGAAGTCGACAACCTGCTGATCGACGAAGCGCGCACACCGCTGATTATTAGCGGACCGGCCGATGAGCCTTCCAAGCTGTATGCGCAGTTTGCGCAGCTGGTGCGGCGCATGGAGCCGAGCAAGAAGAACGACTTCAAGGATCCCGATGGCGATTTCATCGTCGAACTCAAAACAAAAAATGTCACGCTGACCGAGCAGGGCATCGTGCATATCGAGAAGTTGCTTGGCATCGACAACCTCTATGCGCCCGAGCATGCCGACATGACGCCGTATCTCGACAATGCCATGCGCGCCTGGATCGTCTACGAAAAAGATCGCGACTATGTGATCGAAGACGGCGAGATCGTCATCGTCGACGAATTCACCGGCCGCCTGATGTATGGCCGCCGCTTCTCCGAAGGTCTGCACCAGGCTATCGAAGCAAAAGAAGGCGTCAAGATCCAGCGCGAGTCGTTCACGTATGCCACGATCACGATCCAGAACTTCTTCCGCATGTATGAAAAGCTGTCGGGCATGACCGGCACGGCCATGACGGAGAGCGAAGAATTCTTCAAGATTTACAACCTCGAAGTGGTGCCGCTGCCGACCAACGTCGAATACCAGAGCAGCCAGAAAAAACTGGTCGAACAAAAAGACAAGTTTGTCGACGGCAGCAATATTTTGGTCTATGTCGACCCGAAGACGGACCGCAAATACTTTCGGCGTCTGGACTATTCGGACCTGGTCTACAAGAGCGTGGATGCCAAGTTCAACGCAGTCGCCGAAGAAATCGCCGGCATGCACGAGAAGGGGCGGCCGGTGCTGGTCGGCACGATTGCGATCGAGACCAGCGAACGCCTAAGCAAAGCGCTGAGCCGCAAAGGCATCAAACACGAGATCCTCAATGCGCGGCCGGAAAACGTCACGCGCGAAGCTGAGATTGTGGCGCAGGCCGGCAAGCTCAGTGCGGTGACCATCGCGACCAACATGGCCGGTCGCGGTGTCGACATCGTGCTGGGCGGCAACCCGGAGGGTATTGCGCGCGAGCGGCTGCGCAAGAAAGGCGTCGATTTGACGCTGATCACGCGCGAAGAGTTCCAGGCTGCGGTCGATGAAGCCGCGATCGAGTGCACGGCTGAGAAACAAAAAGTGCTGGCGCTGGGCGGCCTGCATGTGATCGGCACCGAACGCCACGAGGCGCGCCGCATCGACAACCAGTTGCGCGGCCGTTGCTCGCGCCAGGGCGACCCTGGCAGCACGCGCTTCTATGTCTCGCTGGACGACGACCTGATGAAGCGCTTTGGCGGCGAGCGCGTCAAGGGCCTGATGGAGCGCATGAACATGGAAGAGGACGTGCCGCTCGAATACGGCATTCTCTCCAAGAGCATCGAACAGGCGCAGGAAAAAGTCGAAGGCTACAACTTTGACGTGCGCAAACACGTTATCCAGTATGACGATGTCATCAACAAGCAGCGCGAGGTGATCTACGCCCAGCGCCGCAAGATTCTCGAACAGCCCGATCTCAAAGACATTGTCATCGACATGGTCGACAGCGAAATCGAATCGCTGGTCAAAGTGCACACACAGGGTGATCTTTCAGACAACTGGGATTTGCACGGGCTGCTAAACGAAGTGCGGCCGATCGTGCCGTTGCCGCGCGAATTCGACATCAAACAGTGGGAACGCGGCACACGCGAAGAGGTCATCGAATCGCTCAACGCCATGGTCGAAGACCGCTACGAAGCCGGCTTGGCCGAATTCGGCAAGCTGTTGATGACGCAGTATGCCCTGTCAAACGGCACGCTGGAACAGATGAAGTTCTCGCAGCGCGATCCGGTGCTGGCTTCGACCTATACCTGGGCTGTCAAGCACATGGGTCAGGAGACTGTCGATGCGATCGACACCAAGCCGATCACCAGCATGTCCGACGAACAGCGCGCCGGCGTCGAAAAGGCGTTTGTCGATGGCGTTCGGCTATTCCGGGACCGCTCGGTGCTGATCGACATCGTTGACAAGCTGTGGGTCAAACATCTGACCGATCTGGACGAACTGCGCGAGGGCATCGGCCTGCGCGCCTACGCGCAGCGTGACCCGCTGGTGGCGTATCGCACCGAGGCCAGCAATATCTATTCCGATTTGCTGGACACGATCAACACGCAAGTTGCGCACCGCATCTTCAATGTGCAGTTCAACCTGGGTGGGCAGCAGCCGCCGCAGCAGCGCGCGCCGGCGCAGCGCTCGGCAGCCAGCGCGGCTGGCACGCGATCGCAAATCGACCGCGCCATCAACCGCGCGCAGCAGGGACAAGCTATGCAGGCGTCCGGCGGCGGCAGCGTGTCGCCAAACCAGGGCAAATCCAAGCCTATGCAAAGCGCCAAGATCAACCGCAACGACCGGCCGTGCCCGTTCTGCGGCCGCGACTTCAAAGTCAAAGCCTGTGATTGCGAAGGCGCCCGCAAGTGGCGCGGCGAGCTATAAGCTTGATGGCTCTTTTGGGATGTTTCGGCGACACCGGCATCCCGGCGCACTGCGCCGGGATGCCGGTGTCGCCGAACTGTGTTTTTCAACAAAATGCGTGAACTGACGCCGACGATTACCCTGCTATCCGATGGCACCACCTATGGCGATGGCGCCGGCCCGTTTGGGCTGGTCCCGCGGCCCAAGTGGATGAAACTGCTGCCGCCCGATGAGCAAAACCGCGTGCCGATGGAGATGTGGTGCGCGTTGGTTCGCAGCGGCGGCAAAAACATCCTGATCGATTGCGGCGCCGGCGACAAAGACCTGACCGCGTTTAGCACGCAATACGCCCTGCAACGCCCGCATGGCACACTGCTCGATGATCTGGCGCGCGCCGGCGTGACGCCGGATGAGATAGATCTGGTCATCCTGACGCACCTGCATGGCGATCACAGCGGCTGGGCCACCCGGCGCGACGCTGCCGGCCGCGTGGTGCCGACCTTTCCAAACGCGCGCTACGCCGTGCAACGCCAGGAATACCACGACGCCACGCATCCAAACGAGCGCACCCGCAACACGTATTTTGCAGATAATTTTGTGCCGCTGGCCGAAGCCGGCGTGTTGGATCTGCTCGATGGCGAAAAGGAGCTGTTGCCCGGCATAACGGTGGCGCCGGCGCCCGGGCACTGTCTGGGTCTGCAGTGCGTTGTGATCGCTGCCGTTGGCGCGCAGCCAGTGTTTTTTATCGGCGACCTGGCGCCGTACGCGGTGCATTTTGCGCGCACAGCCTGGGTCACTGCGTATGACGTCTTTCCGATGACCACGATCGAAACCAAGAAAATCTGGCAGGAACGCGCGCTGCGCGAGCAGCCGTTGCTGATCTTTGCGCACGACACAGTCATGCCGACCGGCAGGCTGATCAGAACTGCGAAGGGTTTTCTGGATGTGGTTTCACCCTAATGCGTAACGTTTTTCGCCTGCTCGCGGCGCTGACGCTGCTCCTGACATCGTGCAGTTTTGCAAACCGGCACACGCTGGTGCTGTGGCACTCGCTCGATGGCGCGCGCGAACGCGCGCTGTTGACGTTGATCGACCAGTGGAATGCGAGCGGTTCGACCGGCGTGCACGTCATCGCCGAGCGCCGCGACTCGCAGGCGCAGCACAGCGCCATGCTGGATGTGATCGACGCCGCGCCCGCGGTGCGCATGCCCGATCTCGTGCTTGCAACGCCGCAGCAGGCCGCGGTCTATCACCAGCGCGATGCGCTGCAGCGGCTTGAGGGCAGATTGGACGGCGCCGACGGCTTCAAGCCAAATGACCGCGCCGATATCTTTCCATTTGTGCTGAACGCCGGAAAAACGCCGGCCGGGGAGCTGATTGGCGTTCCGCAAGGCGGCAATGCGCGCGTGATGCTCGTCAACAAACGCTGGCTCGACAGCCAGGGCTTGCTGGTGCCCGAGAACTGGGATCAGTTTGAACGCGTCTGTGAGCGCGTGCCGGAACTTGCGCCTGAATTGCAGTGCATCGGGATGGTCGCCGATGATGTGTTGCTGCAGGAATGGCTGCTTGCGCATGGCACGCGGCCGCTGGCGCTGGATGGCAGTGCGCAGCTTGGATCCGGCGAAGTTGAGAGTGTGCTGGCGCCGTTGCTCGCCAAACGGCAGATCAACCAGGCCGTGCTGGCGGTCTCTGAAGCGCAAATGCGCGATGCGTTCGCAGGCGGGCAGCTGGTCTTTGCATTTGACTGGAGCGCTGAACTGCGCAGTATCGACAAGCTAAGCCGCGACAACAACAGCGCCGACTGGGTTGTGGCGCCGTTGCCAACGGTGAGCGGCGTTTCGGCATCGTTGCAGCGCGCGCCGCTGTGGGTGTTGCCAAAACCGACCGGCAGCGCCGGCAACAGCCAGCTGGCCTGGCGCTTTTTGCGCTGGATGCTGGAGCAGGACCAAACAGCCTACTGGGCCACCGCCACAGGGGAACTGCCGGCGCGGATTTCGTCTATCGGGCGGTTGGATTCGGATCGCCTGCCGCGCGGCTTTCTGACGGTCGTGCAGCAAGTCGCCAGCCGCACACAGGCTGAGCCGCTGGTGGCGGTCTGGCCCTGCGCGCGCGAAGCACTTGGCGATATTGCGCAGGCGTTGTTGAACACCGAGTCGGTCACGGCCACGCTGGCGGCGGGTCAGATTCAGCTTTCGGCGCAGCTCGCTGGCGAGTGCCCGGTCCGCTAAAAGTGCCCGGCCGCGCTCAGTGGGAATGCGCGAATTCGCGACCAGAATCACATTCCGCTAAGGCGCGTTTGCAATCTCCACAATTTCGTCGAAACTAGGGGGATGAATTTTGTTGTTTTTGCAGGCGGCGTCGGCGGAGCCAAGTTGTCGAGCGGCATGGCGCGCAGCGTTGGCGCGGAGCTGTTGACGGTGATCGTCAACACCGCCGACGATCTTGAAATGCACGGGCTGCATGTCTCGCCCGATTTGGACACCGTCATGTACACCCTGGCTGGCATCGCCAACCCGGAGCAGGGGTGGGGCATCGCCGGGGATACGTATAACAACTTCGACATGCTGGACAAGATGGGCATGTCGCCCTGGTTCCGGCTGGGCGATCGTGATCTAGCGATCCATCTGACGCGCACCGAGCTGCTCAAAAACGGCAAAACGCTGAGCGAGGCAATCGCCTATCTCGCGAAGCACCTGGGTGTGCAGTCGCGCATCCTGCCGATGACGGACGATCGTGTCCGCACCATCGTCGATACCGACGAGGGGCTGTTTTCGTTTCAGGAGTATTTTGTGAAGTCACGCTGGCGCCCGGTCGTGCGCAGCCTGATCTACGAGGGCGCCGATGAGGCTGAAGCGCTGCCGGCCGCGGTGCGCGCCATCGAAACGGCCGATACGATCATCATCGCGCCGTCGAACCTGTATCTCAGCATCGACCCGATTTTGTCGCTTGGCCGAGGCCAAAGACGCGCTGCTGAACGCCACCGCCCCCATCATCGCGGTGACGCCGATCATTGGCGGTGAAGCCGTCAAAGGACCGGCCGCCAAACTCATGCGCGAGCTTGGCGAAGAGCCCTCGGCGCTGGCTGTGGCTGAACATTACGCCGATTTCATCAACGGCTTTGTGCTGGACGAACGCGACGCCGAGCTAAAAGAGCAGATCGAAAATCTCGGCATGGGCGTGCTGGTGACCGACACGCTGATGAAGGACGATGATGATCGCGCGCGCCTGGCCTGCGAAGTCGTGACGTTTGCCGATCAACTGCGGCCGGAAAAGCTCGGCGGCTGCAAGCTGGATCAAGCCCAACTCAAATCGGCCGAGGCGTCGCAACCCAGCTCGGGTCAGTAGCGCGGCATGCAGGTTACCGCGCTCATTCCGGTCAAATCGCTCGTTCATGGCAAATCACGGCTCGGTCAGACGCTGGATCTTGAGGACCGCATCCAGCTGACCGAGGACACGCTGCGCCGGCTGATTCATATTTTGAACGCCGAGCCTGGCATCGCTGAAATCGCCGTCATCACGCGGGACGCCGATATCGCGTCCTGGCTGGCTGGCCGACCAGTGCGTGTGCTGCACGAAACCGGCCATGGCTTGAACGCCGCGCTGACCGAAGCGCGCGACGCGCTGCAAACCTCGCCGTTGCAGGCGCTGCTCGTGCTGCCGGCTGATCTGGTCGCCATTACCGCGCAGGATGTCAGCGCCATGATTGCGCTGGCGCGCGAAGGCAGCGACCGCGTCGTTGTTATTGCGCCGGACCGCCATGAACGCGGGACAAACGCGTTGTTGCTAAAACCGGCCAACGCCATTCCCTTTTTGTTTGGCGTCGACAGCTACCTCGCGCATACGGCCGCGGCGGAAGCAAGCGGCTGCGTCGCCGTGACCTACCGCGCCGACAGTGTGGGGCTGGACCTTGATCTGCCGGAGGACTACGCGCTATACACCGGCCAGTGGTAACGGGTCAAATAACATAGAATGCCGCCTATGAGCAATCTGCCGCGACGCACATCGACGCAATCCATCGTGCCTATCGTCGCAGCCACGACGACGCTGGCTGGCCTGGGCTTGGTTTTAGGGTGGATCGCGTACTCGCGCACCCGCATCCGACATGATATCCCGCTGACTGCGGCGCTGGACGCCGAGCTGCGCTATTTCGACAGCCCGACGCATGGCCCGCTGGCGTATTACAGCGCCGGGCCGGCCAGGAGCAAACAGCCGCCCGTGCTGCTGATTCACAGTGTGAATGCCGCGGCGAGCAGCTTTGAGATGCGCCCGGTGTTTGAGCGCCTGGCCGCCACGCGACGGGTCTACGCGCTTGAGCTGCCGGGCTTTGGGTTTTCGACCCGCCAGGATCGTGACTACACGCCCGAGCTGATGCGCGATGCGATCCTGAGTTTTGTACACGGTCCGCTCAAAAAAGAGCAGGTCGATGTGGTCGCGCTGTCGCTTGGCTGCGAGTTTGCGGCGCTTGCGGCTGCGGCGCAGCCAAAGTTGTTTAAGCGGCTGGTGTTTTTGTCGCCGACCGGGTTTGGCGCACGCAATGCGCGCATTCGGCCAAACGACCGGCTGCACACGCTGTTGAATCTTCCGCTATGGCGCCGCCCGCTGTTCGATCTGCTGACGACGCGCGTCAGCATGCGGCAGTTTCTCAAGCAGAGTTCAAAGAAACCGCTGCCACCGGAATTTGGCAGCTATGCCTATGAAACCACACACCAGCCGGACGCCGAAAATGCGCCATATGCGTTTGTGGCGTTCAAGCTGTTTACGCGCAACATCGCCAAGGTCTATCGCGACCTCAAACAGCCTGGCTTGCTGATTCACGGCAAAGACCCGTTTACCAATTACGACAGCGCCCCCAAGCTGCTCAAGAGCGCGAACTGGCAGGTGATGCCGATCGAAAGCGCCGGCTCGCTGGTGCACTGGGATTACCCCGAACTTGTCACGCGCGAAATTGAAACGCATCTTGCGTGATGGCGCGCGCCGGCACTGGCACGGTTTACACAGCAAACAAAAACCCCCGCGCGAAGCGCGGGGGTTTTTGTTTTGAGGATGCCCAGGACAGGACTTGAACCTGCATGCCGTAAAGCGCCACCCCCTCAAGATGGTGCGTCTGCCAATTTCGCCACCTGGGCGCATCGAATCGAACGACCGCATTATAACCAGAAAGAATAAAGAATCCAGAGTCCAGACCGGACTCCAGGCGATGCCCGCAGCTATCTGCCAATCTTTTCTGGGTTCTGGACTCTGGATTCTTGACGCTCCCCTGTATAGTGCGCAAACGCATGAATTCATCTCCCCCTATCACCGAATGGCTTGAGTTGTCGCTTGAGACCACACCGGAGCTGGCTGAAGCGATCAGCGACGCGTTGTATCCGCTGGTCGAAGGCGGCGTTTCGCTGGAGCAGGTCAATCGCACAGAAGGGCTGACCGCTGATCGCTGGGAAGACGAGGCCGCGACCGGGCCTGTCATTGTGCGTGGGTATTTGCCAAAAGACGCCAATCTCGAGGAGCGCCGCACAAAAGTTGAGGAGGCGCTGTTCTATCTCAACATGGTGCGGCCGGTGCCGCAACCGACCTACAAGACCGTGGCGCAATCCGATTGGGCTGAAAGCTGGAAGGTCAACTACAAGCCGTTGCGAATTGGCAACCGGCTGGTGATTCGGCCCTCCTGGTTTGCGCCAGACTCCGTCGAAACACATGCGGACGATATCGTGCTGGCGCTCGATCCGGGCATGGCGTTTGGCACCGGATTGCATCCCACCACACAGCTGTGCGCGATTGCGCTGGAAGGCTGTGTCATGCCGGGCATGACTGTGTTTGACGTCGGTACCGGTTCGGGCATCTTGGCCATCTACGCGATCAAGCTTGGCGCGTGCGAGGCTCTGGCCGTAGACACCGACCCGGAGTCGGTGCGCGTGACGCTGGAGAACATCGGGCTAAACGCTGTCGCGGACAAAATTCAGGTCGGGCAGGGGTCTTTTGATACAACTGAGACGGTCTACGACCTGGTGGTGGCAAACATCCTGGCCGGCGTGATCATGCTGATGCTCAAGACCGGGCTGGCTGCGCGCGGGCGCAGATTTGTGTTCTCAGGGATCCTGGATACGCAGGCGGAGCAGGTGATTGAGACCGCAGTTGCGGCCGGGCTCACGCTGGTTCGACAAAATCAGATTCTGGACTGGGTCAGCCTGGAGTTTGCGCGCGGGGAGTGATGGCGCGAGGAAATTAGCCACAGAGGGCATAGAGGACACGGAGTGTTTAGCTTCGTGCGCTCTGCGTCTTCTGTGGCTAAAAAATAATTTACTGCTGCTGCGGGGCAGAGCGGCTGTCCAGACGGCGCGAAATCCGGCCGCGTGTCAGGTCATAGGGCGACAGCTCAATGCGGACGCGATCGCCGAGCAGGACGCGGATATAAAACTTGCGCATCTTGCCGGACAGCGTCGAGAGCACCTCGTGGCCGTTTGTCAACTTAACCTTGAACATCGTGCCGGGCAATGCCTCGATGACTTCGCCCTCCACCTCAATGACGTCTTCTTTACCTTTTTGATCGTTATCTTTACGTGCCATTCATCCTCTTATCTTGCCAGCAGCCATCACGCGCATGCATCCTCTGGAAACGCCCGTGAATGCGGGCTAGTGCACGAAAAGTTGTTTGTAAATCTGGCAATTTCGCCGCATTACAAACCAAGTTTTTTGCACTTGTTTATCGATGTGAACTGCAGAGGAGGCAGGTGACGGCCCAAAGAACGGGACGTCGGGGCTGCAAATGCCGTTCAAGTATAGGCAAAACGTAGGGTTTGGTCAACAGGCAAACGCACAGAATGGCCCATTTCCAGCGAATATCTATTGATGGCTTGTCATAACGGCGAGTTTCGCGCCGACCCTGCGCGCAATCAGGGCTCACTTTGGCGTGCTCTGCGCATCTTGTGGGTGCCTGGGTTGGGGGATCCAGTTCTGCGAAAGGCGATCTCTTGACTCGTTTCTGGCGCATTTGCTATACGATTCGATTCACAAGCGTGTGTAGGCGGACAACCGGTTACCACGTACGCCCAGGCAACACAATGATAAAAATAGTTACCGATTCAACCGCAGACGTCCCCGTTGACTTTCAAAACGCGCACGGTATCGGCGTGGCGCCGACGATCCTCGAGATCGATGGCGTCACGTACTACGACAACGTCACGCTCTCGCGCAGTGATTTCTACCGCGATCTGTCGGGGTACAAGACTTTTCCAAAAACCGCCGCTGCCTCACCCGGCACGTTTGGCGACCTGTATCGCGCCGCAAATGCCGAAGATGTGATCTCGATTCACCTGTCGCCAAAATTCAGCAGCATGATCCGGTCGGCCGCCATCGCCGCCGACGACGTCAAAGCCGAGGGCGTCAATGTGCATGTGGTCGATTCGCGGTCCTTGTCGTTTGGCGTGGGGTTGTTGGTGATGCGCGCAGCCGAAATGGCGGCCGCAGGCGAGTCTGTCGCAGCGATCCTGGCCGAGCTGGAGACATTGCGCAAGCGTATCAAGCTGCTCGTCATGTTCGACAGCCTCAAAAACCTGCGCAAGGGCGGGCGCGTCAGCGCGCTCACAGCCGGGTTGGGTGAGCTGATGCAGATCAAGCTGATGGTCGATATCTACGACGACGAATTTCATCAGCTGGATAAAGTCCGCACGCGCGGACGCGGCATCGAACGATTGATTGAAGTGGCGCGCACGCATGCGCCGGTCGAAAAATTGGCCGTGTTGTATGCCGGCAGCATCCCGCAGGATGTTGCGCTGATTCAACAACGCATGGCCGATGTGATGCCGATTGAGAACCAATACGCCTACGAAATTACCCCGGGTCTCGGAGCGCATACCGGCCCGTTCGCAGTTGGGATTTGTCTGGTAAAGCGTTGATGCTGCAGCCTTTTAGGCGCCTAAAAGGCTTTCTGTGTTCCCCCTGCGCGCCAGCTTACAGATAGAATGCCGTTTCCAATGCCAAATCCAGCAACCGAGAAGCTCACCAAAATCCTCAAACTGGAAACGCAGACCGGCTACAGCGACAAGGCTGTCACGCGCGGATTGCAGTCGTTTGCGCCAGCCTGGCTCGGGGATGCCGAGCGCAACAACGTCGACCCAACGTATGCCGAAGCGATTGCGCAGGCCATGCGCGACTACAGTGCATCCGAAGACGCGGCTGCCCGCCGCGACGCGCTTGATGCGCTGCTCAGCAAGCTGCGCACGCCGGTGCTCAAGGGCGAGCCCGGAGATGCATCCGTCGTGCGGCTTGCTGACGAGCGCCAAGTGCCGGTTGCAGCGCCTGGCACCGATGAGCGGCCGCGCGAAAACCGGCGCGAACAACAGCGCCCGCCGCAACGCGAGCAGGCCCAGCCGCGCCGCGAACAACGGCCGCCGCCCGCGCGACCGGCCGAACCCGCCAAACGCCCGCCCGCGCCGCGCAGCGACGCCGGCCTGGGTCTGGACGCATCGGTCACGATGATCAGTGGTGTCGGGCCGGCCATTGCCGAGAAGCTGCAAAAACTCGGGATCAAAACGATCCACGATCTGTTGCACCACTATCCGACGCGCTACGACGACTACAGCGCGCTCAAGACCATCAATCAGCTGTTTTACGGCGATCAGGTCACGATCATCGGCCGCGTTGCGCGCGTGCACAAAATTAAGACGCGCACAAACATGATGATGGTCAAGGCCACGGTTGAGGACGCCTCCGGCTCGATCGAGTGCTCGTGGTTCACCAGCGAGCGGTTTGTCGAGAACCTGACCAAACAGCTCACACCCGGCCGCGAGATCGTCATCAGCGGCAAGGTCGGCGAATACATGGGCCGCCTGACGTTTCAGAGCCCGGCCCACGAACCGGCTGAAAAGGAATGGCTGACCGGCGGCAGCATCGTGCCGGTCTATCCGATGACCGAAGGCCTGCCACCGCTGTTGCTGCGGCGCGTGATGAAGCGCGTCAGCGAGTATTGGTCGCAGCGCGTGCCGGAGTTTCTGCCGGAAGGCACGCGCGAATCGGCGCGGCTGATGCCGCTGGCCGACGCGCTGCGTGAAATTCACTTTCCGCGCAACCCGGGCACGCAGGAGCAGGCCCGCCGCCGGCTGGCGTTTGACGAGCTATTTGTGCTGCAGATGGCCGTGCTGCGCCAGCGCCAGATCTGGCGGCGCGAACCGGCCCCTGAGTTGCGGGCAGGCGAGCCCACGATGGATCGCTGTATCGCAGCCTTGCCTTACACGCTGACGGGCGCGCAACGCCGCGCCGTGCAGGCCATTTTTGAAGACATTCGCAAACCCAATGCCATGCATCGGCTGTTGCAGGGCGATGTGGGCTCGGGCAAGACCGTGGTGGCCGCGGTTGCGATGGCGGTCTCGGCGTCGGTTGGCGCGCAGTCCGCATTGATGGCGCCGACAGAAATTCTGGCCGAACAGCACTACAAAGGTCTGCAGAAGCTGTTTGATGCGATGAACGCCAAAGGCGCGCTGAGCAAGCCGATCACCGTTGCGCTGCTGACCGGCAGCGTCAAAGCCGCTGAAAAGCGCGCGATTTATGAAAAGCTGGCCAGCGGCGAAGTGCACGTGGTCATCGGCACGCACGCGCTGATTCAGGAGGGCGTGGCGTTTAGCAATCTCGGGTTCGTCGTGGTCGATGAACAGCATCGCTTTGGCGTCAACCAGCGCACAGCGTTGCGGCAGAAAGGCGCGCTGGCGCCGCACACGCTGGTGATGACCGCCACGCCGATTCCGCGCACGCTCGCGTTGACGATGTATGGCGACCTGGACAACACCGTGCTCGACGAGATGCCACCCGGCCGCCAACCCATTGAGACGCACTGGTTTACCCCGGCCGAGCGCGAGCGCGCCTATTCGTTTGTGCGCACGCAAGTCGATGCCGGTCGACAGGCCTTTGTGATCTGTCCGCTTGTGCAGGAGAGCGAAAAGATCGAGGCCAAAGCCGCCGTCGAAGAGTATGAGCGCCTGCAGCGCGATGTGTTTACAAAATACAAGATCGGGTTGCTGCACGGCAAGATGAAGGCGGCGGACAAAGACGCCGCGATGCAGGCGTTTGCCGCCAACGAAACGCAGGTACTGGTGTCGACATCGGTCGTTGAGGTCGGCATCGACGTGCCAAACGCGACCGTGATGATGATCGAAGGCGCCAACCGTTTTGGCCTGTCGCAGCTGCACCAGTTTCGAGGCCGCGTTGGCCGCGGCCAGCACAAAAGCTATTGTCTGCTGGTCGCCGATTCGACATCGGCCATCAGCGATCAACGGCTGCAGGCGATTGTCAGCACGCAGGACGGCTTCAAGCTGGCCGAGGTCGATCTTGAGATCCGCGGCCCGGGCGAGTTTTTTGGCACACGTCAGAGCGGCGAACCCGAGCTCAAGCTGGTGAATATGAAAGATCGCGATCTGTTGACGCTGGCGCGCAACGAGGCTGAAACTGTGATCGAGCGCGATCCAAATATCGAGTCGCCGCAGCACACGCTTCTTGCGGAGCGCGTGTCGGCGTTCTGGTCGCACCGCGATCAAGGAGATGCGTCGTGAAAGTAGTTGGGATGTATCCGGGCACGTTCGACCCGTTTCACAATGGCCATCTGGATATCGCGCGACGCTCGCTGCAGATGTTCGACGAGCTGGTCATCGCGGTATATGACCTGCCGAACAAAAACTTGCTGTTCCCGCATGCGCAGCGCATCGCGCTGGTGCAGGAATGCCTGAACGAGTATGTGCAGAGCGGCCGGCTGCGGGTGACCGGCTATAGCGGCTTGACAGTCGAGTTCGCGCGCCGGATCGGCGCGAAACACATGGTGCGCGGTTTGCGCAACAGCGTCGATTTCGATTATGAGCTGCAAATGTCGCAGACCAACAACTGGCTGGCGCCGGATATCGAAAGCGTGTTTTTGTTCGCCAACGCGCCGCATAGCTTTTTGAGCGCCACACTGGTGCGTGAGATTACGCGACTGGGCGGCGATGTGACAGCGCTCGTCCCACCAAGCGTGGCAACGGCGCTGCAGGCGGTCAAGGCTAAGTTGGCCGAAGGCAGCGGGGCGTAATTCCCTCAGAATTTCCTAGATAGACACAAAGTTTTAGTGCGACGTCCTTTTGAGCAATTCTTTCGTATACTTAGAACTATGGACATTCAACATCTTCTGGGAAGGCTGGAGGCCGTGCTGCTTGAAAGCCGCAAGGTGCCAGGCACCAAGATGAAGCTCGTAGACACCGAACGTTGCTTCCAACTCATCGACCAAATGGTGCTCGCGATTCCCGAGGAGATTAAGAAGGCTCAGCGGATCCAGCAAGAACACGATCGCATCATCGCGCAGGCAAAAGAAGAATCTGAGCGGATCAAAGAACTGGCGCGCTCCGATGCCGACACGCTCGCCGACGACACTGCCATCATGCAGATCGCGCAAAAACGCGCTGAAGCGCTTGAAGAGCGCGCCCGCCGCGAAGCCGATCGCATGCGCAACGAAGCCGATTCGTATGCCATGGACACGCTCTCACGGTTGAAAGAAGAGCTCGACCACACCATGTCCGTGGTGACCAATGGTCTCTCCAAGCTTGAAACAGACCGCACCGCGCGACTTGGCGTCAACGGCACCGAAGCCGGGCAGCCTGTCGATGCTGCTGTGCAAAGCTGAGGGTGCGGGTCAGCGGCGCTGACATGAAGCCCGATACGCGCGTATTGTCGACACAACTCGAACACCGGCTGGTTGCGGCGTTGTGCGCGTTTTCGTTTGTGCTGTTTAGCGCCTACAGCCTCGCCACGCCGCTGTTTGAAGCATCCGACGAACTCTGGCACTATCCAATGGTGATGCGGCTGGCGACCGGTGGCGGCCTGCCAGTTCAACGCAAAGACCAAACGGATGCCGATGCGCCGTGGCGGCAAGAAGGCAGCCAACCGCCGCTGTATTACGCGCTGGCGGCGCTGGCCAGCGCACCGTTCGACCACAGCAACTGGCGCGAGATCCGGCGCATCAACCCGCATGCCGATATGGGCGTGCCAACGCGTGATGGCAACGCCAACATCGTGCTGCACACCGCGGCTGAAGCCTTTCCCTGGACGCGAGCCGCGCTGGCCGCCCGCATCGCCCGGCTGCTCTCAATCCTGCTTTCGACCGGCACGGTGTTTTGCACGTGGCTGGTTGCGGGGGAGCTGTTTCGAGGCGAGAGCACCGGTGCCGTCCAACGCCGCCTCGCGACCGCATTTCTCGTCGCCTGCATCCCGATGTTCGCGTTCATCAGCGGCAGCATCAACAACGACAACGCCGCAGCGCTATTTTGCACACTGGGGCTCTGGTGGGCGTTGCGCGTAGCGCGCACCGGCGATGTTAGCTTGAGATCGGCGCTGGTCGCCGGGGTGATCACCAGCGCCGGCGTGCTGAGCAAATCGAGTGCCGTGGGGCTGGTTGGGCTATTTGGGCTGACGCTGCTGCCCGGGCTGCGCAGCCGCGCCGGGCTATGGCGGGCAGGGCGCTGGGTGTTGGTTCTGCTTGCGGTGACTGCGCTGATCAGCGGCTGGTGGTTTGTCCGCAACGCGCAGCTCTATGGCGATGCGCTGGGCTGGAACGCGTTTCTGGACGTGGTCGGCCGCCGTGACAGCCCGGCCACGCTGGCGCAGCTGTGGAGCGAGCGCGAGGGCTTTGTGTGGGCGTTTTGGGGCGTGTTTGGCGCGGTCAATGTGATCATGGCGCCGTGGGTCTACAGCGTGCTCAACGGCATCGTGGGGGTCGCGCTGGCGGGTGGGGCGCTGTGGCTTTTCAAACACCGCCGCGCGCTGCCGGCCCGGCTGCGCACACCGGAAGTGCGCGCCTGGTGGCTGGCGTTGACCTGGATCGGGGTGATCTTTATCGCGCTGCTGCGCTGGACCGCGCTGACGCCCGCCTCGCAGGGCCGCCTCATGTTCCCGGCCATCGCCGCGATTGCCGCGCTGCTGGTGGCCGGCTTGTGTGCGCTGCATCGCTACGCACTGCTGGCCGGCTGCGTGTTGATTGGCACGACCGGTGTGCTGGCGCCGGTGTTGGTGATCGCGCCGGCGTATGCGCTGACCGGCGAACACCTGGCAACAGCGGCTGAGCACGCCGGTCAACGCGGCTTTTGGCGACGCGGTCACGCTGGCAGAAGCCGCATCAAGCAGCCAGGTTGCGCTGCGCGGCGATGTGCTGACGTTATCGCTCAACTGGGAGCTCAAGCGCCCGCCGCCAAAGAATCTTAGCGTCTTTGTGCATCTGATCAACGATGACGACCTGATCATCGCGCAGCGCGACATGTATCCGGGGCAGGGCAATCTGGCGCTGGCAGAGATGCCCGCTGGCTACCGCTGGAGCGATCGCTATACGCTTAAGGTGCCGCCGGCAACAATCGCTGGCACGACAGCGAACAAGCTGCGTTGGGCGGTTGGTTTGTATGATCGCGATACCGGTGAGCGACTGCGTTTGCCAGATGGCGCTGATCGTGCGATCTTTGCGGCTGCGACAGTCGATGGCCCAGATCCGTTTTCGGCGGGCACGGCCTTCTACCGATACACCAACGGCTTCAAACTGACCCATCTACGCCGTTTACGAAACTCGGGTAAAACGTGGTGAAAAGCTGTTTGTCGACACCCGTTGGGATGGCGTGGACAAGGCCGCTCGCACCGTCAGCATATCAGCGCAAGTCATTGACACGCAACAGAATAAAGCGGGCGCCCTTGATCTGACGTTGCCATCTGGCACACGCTTCGGCGCAGACGCTCCGCAGCTTTTCGACGCAGTGAACTTTCGGATCGACATCAATCCAGATGCCGCGCCTGGCGTGTATCAGCTGTTGCTGGTGATGTATGTGCCCGAGGGGGACTTCCCAAAGATCGGCGCCTACGACGCGGCCGGCAACTTTGTCGGCGAGCAGTTGGTGATTATGCCGATTCGGGTTGAGTAGCTGCGGCTGGCAGGGTCAGGATGACCGAGGTGCCGACACCGGGCGCGCTGACGAACTCACAGGTGCCGTTGAGGCGTTTCATGCGCTCTTGCATGTTGATCAGGCCGTAGTGGCCTTCGAATGCCCTGCCGGCGTCGAACCCAACGCCGTTGTCGTCAATCACCGCGCGCACGATCTTTTCATCGGCCAGATGCGTAAACGTGACCTTGACCTGGGTCGCGCGCGCATGTTTGATGATGTTCTGGGCGGCTTCGGTCAACGCGCGATAGAACGCCTCACGGGCCTCGAGCGTTAGCGGGGGCTCGGATTCTGATTCAATAATCAGATCGATCTTATGGCGCGACAGGTGCGCGTCCAGTTGCTTGCGCAACGCTGGGATCAGCCCTTCAAGCGAAAGCGATTCCGGACGCAGTTCAAAAATCAGCGCGCGAATGTCGACCAGCGCGCTTTCAGCCAGCGACAGCACATAATCCAACGGCTGATTGGCTTCGGCGGTCTGGTTGTATTGAATGGCGGTGCGGGATCCGAGCACGATGCCAAACAGCGCCTGCGACACTGAGTCATGCAGTTCGCGCGCAATGCGGCTGCGCTCGGCTGTGGTGGCAAGCTGGGAGGCGTGGCTGTGAATCTCGTTTTCCAGCTGCTTCTGGCGCGCGATGCTGGCCACCAGCGAAGTGTAGACCGCGATGACATCCTGTTTGGCCGGATCGAATGGGCGATTGCTGATCAACGTGTCGTTGTACATCACGCCGAGCCATGCGCCGCTGTGGGCGCGGATGATCGTCGCCGCGGTCCAGGCCGGTTGCAGGTGCCGGTTGTCGTCGTTTTGCGGCGTTTCAATGAGCACCCAGGCCGGGCGCTCGGCGTTTTGCGAATTGAAAACACCGAACCACTTTTGTTCGGTGGCGTTGATCGTGATGTGGGCTTCGTTGCGCACTTTGCCCACCGGGTCGACGCCAAACGTGCCGCGCAGCGTGGTGTTTTCATCGGTGAACACATAGAAAGCGCAGCGCTCCACACCGAGCCGGTGCTGGGCAAACTCGACCGCGTTGCGCCAGACATCGTCGACAGTCTTGCACAGCAGCAATTCGTTGGCGGCGCTGAGCACTGCGCGCATGTCTTTGGCGAGTTCGGCCTGGCGGCCCTCAAGCGCGTCGCGCTCGCGGACCTGGCGCTCCAGCAACTGATTGCGATAGGCGATCGTGCGTTTTGAAGTGCGCACTTCGGCCAGCATCTTTTCAAACGTGTTTGCGCCGGCGTGCGCCGTCGCTGCCGAGCAGGCATAGATCAGGCCGACAATGCCGGTGTCGATCAACAGGCTTTGCGGCAACATCTGGTGCGTATTGGCGCGCGCCCAGGCATCAAATGCGATGCCGGCGATGTTTAAGAGCGCAACGCGCCAACCATGGCCGGGTGAAAGTGCAAAGGCCGCGATGATGATCAGCGGGAAGGCGGCAACCGAGAGCCGCCAGATTTCGCTCTGCCCGGTCAACATGAAGCGCGCGGCAATGACGATAAATGTGAGGCCGAATACCGCGACCACCGTGCTGGCGCGCTCCTGCCCAAAACACAGCAGGGCGTGCATCGCAAGCGCGATGACCAGCACGCTGTAAACCGGCAGCGCCGATGGGGCGGTGAGCCTTCCAACCCAGGCATAGATCGCCACTGCGCACAGCGCGAAAAACAACAACGTGGTCGCAAACGCTCGATGGATCGAGAGATGCGGCAACGAGATCGTGGATTCTGGCTCTTGACGGTTAAGGGTCTTCCGTCGCAGGTCGAGTGATGCCATACTTCGTCCTCTATCGTTACCCACAAGGGAGGACCGGGCATCGGGCTAGGTCTCTATTTCGTTCCGCCTACGTTTGGGTTGTTCGGCGTCATTCTTGCCCTGTTGTTGCAAGTAAATGCGGAAAGTGGCGCGACTGCAGCGCACATCCAATGGGGGGCGCCGCGTCATTGAGCCAGTAACGGGCATTTCGTCGTTCGCAGGCTGGATGTAGGCCGTATCGGGCGGAAGGCGCAGTCGAAGGGGCGCGGCATGCCGCGCCCAATTGTGCACATGATCGTGACCGCTAAGGCGCGGCATGCCGCGCCCCTACGGCTACGCTTTCTACCCGTTGGCGGGGGGTGTGGGTTTGGTGACGTTGCGGGTAAATTTGCCGACGGTCGTTGGCGCGGCCCAGTGCACGGCGTTGGCGATGACCTGTTGCACGTGTTTATTTTTGTAGGTTGGGTAGGTCTCGTGACCCGGGCGGAAGTAGAAGACCTTGCCCATGCCGCGAAAGAAGCAGCAACCACTGCGGAAGACCTCGCCGCCGGTGAACCAGCTCACAAAGACGAGCTCGTCCGGTTGCGGGATGCCGAAATACTCGCCATACATCTCTTCCATGCCGATGTCGAACTGATCGGGCAGCCCCTGCGCGATCGGGTGCGCCGGATTTACCACCCACAGCCGCTCGATGTCGTCGGCTTCGCGCCACCGCAATGAGCAATCGGTGCCCATCAGGCGTTTGAACGGTTTCGAGAAATGGCCGGAGTGCAACACGATCAAGCCCATGCCTTCCCACACGCGTTTGACAACCTTCTCGGCGATCTCGTCGCGCACGTCATGATGGGCCATGTGGCCCCACCAGATCAGCACATCGGTGTTTGCAAGCACTTTGTCGGTGAGACCGTGCTCGGGTTCGTCGAGCGAAGCCAGCCGGATCTTCAGATTTTTGTCGGTGCCAAGCGCATCGCCAATGACTTTGTGCAACCCTTGCGGGTAGATCTTGGTAACTTCCTTGTGCGTCTTCTCGTGCCGGAATTCATTCCAGACTGTGACATTTAATTTGCGTGCCATATCCGCGATTGTAGCGGTGCGAACAAAATGTGCACGCGCTTGGGTGGAGCACTATATTTTGTAAAGTGGCGCGCGAGTGCCGCCCGAGGACCCAAGGTCCCCGGACGGCACTCGCCGGGTTAGAGTTGAGCCTAAGGTTCCTCGTCGATGATAGGGCGCATGATCAAGCAGACTGGCCGAGCCCTGGTGTTCGCCGCGGCGATGACGGCGGTGCTGATGGTGAATAGCCCGGCGGTCGGGCGCAACCGTGGCGCGCCGCCGCAGATTGAAGGCTGCCCGCTTTTTCCGGCCGATCACGTGCTAAACGCCCGCATTGACGCATTGCCGGTGCATGCCCGCTCCGCCGATTACGTGGCCAGCATCGGGGCGAACACCGGGCTGCACCCGGACTTTGGCACGGTCTATCAAGGCGCGCCGATTGGCATCCCGTTTATTGTGGTGCCGGAGACCCAGGCGGTTGTGCCGATTCGCACCGCGCCGAGCGGTTATCCCGATCAGAACGATTCCGGCCCGATGCCGATCCCGCCAGGCGCGCCGATCGAGGGTGCCGGCGGGCCCAACGCGCAAGACGGCGACCGGCACGTGCTGGTGCTGCAACGCAACACCTGCAAACTCTTCGAGCTGGGTCGCGCGTTCAGAGACGCGGACAACGGCTGGACGATCGACGCGGCATCGATCTTTGACTTGCGCTCGAACGCGCTGCGCCCGGACGGCTGGACGTCGTCCGATGCCGCCGGTCTGGCGATTCTGCCGGCGCTGGTGCGCTACGACGACGTCAAAAGCGGCGAAGTTACGCATGCCGTTCGCTTTTCAGTCCCCAGAAGCAGCCGGGCGTATGTCTGGCCGGCGCGGCATTTCGCATCGGATCTGACCGATCCAAAGTTGCCGCCGATGGGCGCGCGCTTCCGACTCAAAGCGGGGAAGGACATCAGCACTTTCCCGGTGGACGTGCAGGTGATCTTTACCGCCTTGAAGCGCTATGGCATGATCGTCGCCGACAACGGCAGCCCGTGGTATGTCACCGGCGCGCCCGATCCGCGCTGGGACGACGACATGCTCGTAGACGCGTTTGCGGCGCTCAAGGGCAGTGATTTCGAGGCTGTGGACGTGTCGTCGCTGCAGGCCGAGCCAGACTCCGCGCGCGTCAAATCGGCAGCGCCGACCGCGACTGCCGGCCCCTCGCCAACGCCCTTCGTCGCCACCGTCTTCGTGCGCCTGCCGGTCGTGCTGCGCTAACCATTAGAATCGCGGCATGCCCCGCGTATATATCACACGCCGTATTGCACAACCTGCGATCGATCTGCTCGCCAAACATTTTGAGATTGGCCTTTGGGACAGCTTTGAAACCCCGGTCCCGCGTGATGTGCTGCTCAAGGAAGCGGCGAATTCGGATGGCGTGCTGGCGCAGCTGTCGGATCGCATCGATGCTGCGTTTTTGGCGGCGGCGCCGCGCTGCAAAATCGTGGCCAACATGGCGGTGGGCTATGACAATGCCGATGTCGCCGCGTTAACCGCCAGCCGGGTGTTGCTGACAAACACGCCCGACGTGCTGACCGAGACCACCGCCGATGTGGCTTGGGCGCTGCTCATGGCCGCCGCGCGGCGCGTGGTCGAGGGACACAAGCTGATGCAGGCGGGCGGCTGGACGGGCTGGAGCCCAGTATTCATGCTTGGGCAGGAAGTCAATGGGGCGTCAATCGGCATCGTTGGCGCCGGGCGCATCGGCGCGGCAGTCGCGCGGCGCGCCCGGGCCTTTAACATGCCAGTCCGCTATTTCAACCGCAACCGCGCACCGCAGCTCGAGGCCGCGCTGGGCGCAACCTACTGCGATTTTGACGCCCTGCTGCGCGAATCGGATTTTGTGGTGATGACCGCGCCACTCACCGCCGAGACTCGCGGGCTGTTTAATGCGCGCGCGTTTGCGTTGATGAAAGACACGGCGGTGTTTGTCAACGTGGCGCGCGGCGGAGTTGTGGTTGAGGCTGATCTTTTGCAAGCCCTAAAGGCTGGCCGGCCCTGGGCCGCAGGTGTGGATGTTTTTGAAGTTGAGCCTACGCCTGCGAACAATCCGCTGTTGGCCTTGCCCAACTTTGTGGCGACACCCCATGTAGGTAGTGCCACTGCGCAGACCCGCACAAAGATGGCGATGCTTGCTGCCCAGAACCTACTCGCTGTGCTGACGGGCGAATCAGCCTTGACGCCGGTCAACAGGCTCGCGTAAGCCATTTGCGCCGGCTCATTCCTGTATAGGCCGCATCAGCCGCTACGACTTAGGTCTGGCGGGGCGGGACTTAAGCACTGAATTGCAACGAAAGTTGCAGAATGGCTACGTCATAGACATGCGTTAGGTCGAACCGTTTGGCTGATCAGTACCCCACTGCACTTTGACACACTGATAGCCACATTATGGCTGTCGTTAACCGCACCTTTATACCGGCTGTCAGCAAGCGTCATGAAGACGAAACGCAGGTGATCGAAACGTTTTACACCTCGATCAAACTCGCGTTGGCAGCGACCGCGATCATATCGGCGCTCGGCTTCGCGCTCATTGGTGTTACGCCGTTGACGGTGTCGTTTGTCGCGGCATTGCCCGTCGTCATACTGTTCAGCCTGGTCTTGATGCGCATGCAGTGTGTGAAGGCGGCCGTGTACGTGCTGTCAATTGGCTGGATCGCGGCGCTGTTGCTGCCACAGCTGGTTACATCTCACGCCAGCCCATCGATTGCCGCGGCGCTGCTGGCGATTCCATATGCCGCTGTCATGATTGATGGCCGCGCCTCGCGCATCGTGGCCGCAGTTCATGTGGCAATGACGTTGATCGTAACCGCCTACGCTCTGATGATCGGCGGCACTGACAACGAGCTTCTTTCCATCAAGACATCGATGGTTGGGTTTCCGCCGCTGGCGTTTGGCATCTATGCGCTGGTCAACGCGTTGCTTGAGGGCAGGCTGGTCGTCCGCAATCGGCTCGATCTGAGCGAAAAAGCGCTGCTGGCAAAAAATCTGGCGCTCGAAACCGAAGTGGCGGAACGCCAGCGTGTGCAGGCGCAGCAGTCCGCGCTGATGACCTCGCTGGAGTCGATCCTCAGCACATCCGAGACGTTGCTCGGCGCACCCACGATGGATGCTTTCTGGCACACTGTCGCAACAACCGCAACGGAGAAATTCGGCTGCGAACGGCTGCACTTTTACATCTACGACGAGACCGAGCGCGCATTTAAAGGTGTATATGCCACAGATCTGCGTGGCGAGATCGTCGATAGCACTCGGTCATTCTGGCAGCCGCGCAATCGCGCGGAGATTGAAACACAGCTGTTTGGATCGGGGCAGGCCGCGCGCTGGTTGTTGGACGAACAGTTTGGCGTGATTGACTTTGTCGACGGCAAAACGGTGCAGCAAGACCGCAAATGCTGGTCGGTATGCACACCGCTGCGCGCGCGCTGTGGCGCGTTGCTCGGCGTGATGCTAAATGACAGCGCAATTAGCGGTGCGCCACTGGATGCAACACGCCAGGATGTGCTGTGCGTTTACGCATCAATGGTTGCGAATGTGGCGCAGAGCAAATTTCTTGAGCAGGAACTTCACACTGCCAACGATGTGCTCGAAAACCGGGTGGCCGAGCGCACGCAGTTGCTGAGCGAAAGCGAATTCAAGTTTCGCACGCTGGTGCAAACCTCAGAAAACATATCCCTGATCTTGAACCTGAACGGCACGATCGAATACATCAGCCCGGGTGTGACGCGCGTGACCGGCTTCACGCCGGAAGAAGCGATCACGCGCGGTATCGAGCAGGGTGTTCATGAAGAAGATATTCCACGGGTGACGGCGCTGCTTGCGCAGGCGGCTGCCATGAACGATTCGTCGCGCAGTGCCGGATTTCGGTTCCGCGTGCTGCGCAAAGACAACAGCACGGCCGTCATTGAGCTGTTGAGTGTTGCGCTGTTGGAAGGCGCAACCAAAGTGTTCATCACCGCCCACGATGTGACGGACAGCCTGCGTGCCGCTGATTCAGCGGCCCATCAGATGGCGCTGGACAAGCTGGTCTCGCAGATGTCGACTTCATTTCTGGAAAGCACAGACGACGGGCTGGACCAGTCGATCACCAACGCGCTCAAATTGGTGGGCGAATTTATGAGCGCCGATTATTGCCGAGTATTTTTGCACACCGAGGATGGCACCGCGCTCTCCAACACGCACGAATGGCATCGCGAGAACATGGCGTCGCAGCAACATCTGCTGCAGCAAATGCCATTCGCCGACAAGTGGGACACCTGGGTGGACACGCTGGTGAAAAGCGGCGTAATTCAGATCAACGACATGCGGCTGCCGCCGAGCGATCACGCGCTCACAGTCAATCACCAGGAGCTGATCGGCCGCGATGTTGGCGCGCTGCTGGACGTGCCGATCCTGATCAATGGCGTGCCCGTCGGCTCGATCGGTGTCGACATGATGAATACGGCGCGCGAGTGGACCGCGGAAGACCAGCTTCTGATCAAGCTGAGCTCCGGGCTGATCTCATCGGCGCTCGGCCGCTCGCGCGCCGTTCAAATGTTGCGCCGTGAGCGCGATCAACTCGAGGCGCGCGTGCGCGAACGCACATCTGAACTCAACAAGGTCCTGGAAGTTTCAAATGGCCTGACCGCCAAAACCGATCGCAATTCGGTGCTTGAAATGATTCTGCTGCGCATGCGCGAGATCACCGGCTGCGCCAGCGCGAGCATTTCAGCGCTCGGCGAAAATGGCGAAATGACCGTGCTGGCGCGCCTGCAAAATGATCCGTTTGAAGCGGTGAAGAAATGGCAAGTCGACCCAAGCGCAAGCCAGGAATGGGGCGATTTGTATGCGAAACATATCCCCGTTGTCATCGACGACACGCAGGCGGACACCGAGACATCGATCGACCTGCGTGCCTGGTGTGTGGAGAATATCGGCAGCATGCCGGTGACACTCCGCTCCGGGCTCTTCGCGCCGCTGGTGTTTCAGGGCCGCACGCTGGGCATGCTGACCCTGACATCGACGCAGCCCAATTACTTCACGCAACAACGCGCGACGTTTGTGAGCGCGTTTGCGAACTTCGCTGCCGCGGCGCTTGAAAACACGCAGGCGCTTGCGCAGGCGGTCAAGTCCGCCGCGCTGGAAGAGCGCAGCCGGTTGGCGCGCGAGCTGCACGATTCAGTGTCGCAGGCGTTGTTTGGCATCGTGCTCGGCACGCGCACCGCCATCCACCGTGTGACAGAAAATCAGCCGCAGGAAGCCGAAGACCCGATGAAGTATGTTCTGGCGCTGGCCGAAGCTGCGCTGGCCGAGATGCGCGCGCTGATCTTCGAGCTGCGGCCAGAGTCGCTCGAGCAACAGGGCCTGGTCACCGCCTTTCGCAAGCAGGCTGAAGCCTTGTGCGCGCGCCACAAAATCGATGTGCGAATCGACTTCGATGCGCGTGAGCCGAACCTGCCGATCCAGCTCAAGGAAGCGCTCTACCGCGTGGCGCTGGAGGCGATCCAGAATACGATCAAACATGCGCAGGCCACACGGGTGGATCTGTCGCTGCAGCAGACCGCCGAGACCGTGCATCTTGAAGTGCGCGACAACGGTCTTGGTTTCGACGCCGGCCGCGAATATGTCGGCCACTATGGCCTGCACACCATGCGCGAACGCGTCGTCAAGTATGGCGGCGAAGTCGCGATCGACAGCAAACTCGGCGAAGGTACCTGCGTGAAAGTGTGGGTGCCGATCTCGCAGAAAAAGAATTTTCGCCAGATGATGTGCTGCTGGTTGAAGCGGTTTGATCGCCAGCACAGGGCACACAACATGGGGCGGCGAATACCTGCGAAGCGAACGACTTCGGCGCGAAGCGCTATTCTTCGCCCACAATTTTTCCGCCGATTGATGGCGTTTCGCGCACGAGTTCACAGAGATTCGTCCGGAGAAAGCACCATCTCCCCGCGTGGAGCGCGGGGAGATGGTGCCTTCTCCAGTAAAAATACCGCTAAATACACGGCGAAATCGTCGTAAAGGGATCAACGCCCCGTCACCCATTTGTGGGTAAGGGATAACGCTTCGCGCCGGAGTCGTTCGTTTTGTGGACAACATCCTGAACTTGCGCGGATGCACAGCGCGGCTAAACTAGCTGCACTATGGCAAGACCCGTAACATTGTTTACCGGACAGTGGGCAGATTTGCCCTTCGAGACAGTTGTCCAAAAAGCCAAGAGTTTTGGCTATGATGGCGTTGAGCTGGCGTGCTGGGGCGATCATTTTGACGTGCAAAAGGCGCTCAGTAGCGACAAATATGTGCGCGAGCGGCGTGCCACTCTTGAGAAGTACGGCATGCAGTGCCTGGCGATCAGCAACCATCTTGTGGGGCAGGCTGTGTGCGACCGGATCGATGAGCGCCACAAATCAATTCTGGCCCCGCATATCTGGGGCGATGGCAAACCGGCCGGGGTCAACAAACGCGCCGCGGCTGAGATCGCCAATACCGCCAAGGCTGCCAAACTGTTTGGCGTTAAGGTCGTCAATGGCTTTACCGGCTCCAGCATCTGGCATTTGAATTACTCGTTCCCGCCGGTTACGCCGGCCATGATCGACGCCGGCTATGCTGAATTTGCCGATCGATGGAACCCGATCCTGGACGAGTTCGACAAGCAAAAAGTGCGCTTTGCGCTCGAGGTGCATCCGACCGAAATCGCGTTTGACATCGCCAGCGCCGAGCGCGCGTTGCAGGCGCTGAAGGGCCGCAAAGCGTTCGGCTTTAACTACGACCCGTCGCATTTTGGCTATCAGGGCGTGGACTACATCGCGTTTATCCGCAAGTTCCGTGACCGCATTTATCACGCACACATGAAAGATGTGTACTGGAGCAAACGCGGCAAGGAAGCCGGTGTGTTTGGTGGCCACATTAACTTTGGCGACAGCCGGCGCTTCTGGGATTTTCGCTCGGTCGGCCGCGGCCGGATCAATTTTGAAGGCATCATTCGCGCGCTCAACGAGATCGGCTATGCCGGCCCGTTGTCGGTCGAGTGGGAAGACAGCGGCATGGACCGCGAGCATGGCGCCACCGAATCGGCGGCCTACTGCAAGCGCATCGACTTCAAGCCAAGCAACATTGCGTTTGACGCGGCGTTTGACAAGAAAAAGCAGTAATACTTCCGGAACTTCCAAAACGTCTGGAACCTCCTGAACTTTCTTTTATCGGAGACATATGGCAGAAGATGTTGGTTTCGTTACCATGGCCGGCCCGAAGGCCGAAGGCGCTGCGCCGGAGATCGGCGTGGGCATGATTGGCTACGCGTTTATGGGCAAGGCCCACAGCAACGCGATGCGCAAGTTGCCATACATGATGTATCCGCCAGTCGCGATCCCCAAAATGGTCGCGATCTCAGGCCGCAACAAAGAAGCGGTTGAAGAGGCTGCAAAACGCTATGGCTACAAAAAAGCCTACACGGACTGGCGCCAGCTGATCGATGACCCCGAGGTCGAGCTGGTCGACAACGGCGGCCCCAATAATGTACATTTGGAGCCCAATTTGGCGGCCGTACGGGCCGGGAAACACATCATCAGTGAAAAGCCGCTCGGACGCAATGCCGCCGAGTGCTATGAAATGTGGCAGGCGGCCAAGAAGGCCAAGGTCAAGCACATGGTGGCGTTTAACTACCGTTTTGTGCCGGCCATCCGGCTGGTGCGTGAGCTGATTGACTCAGGCAAACTCGGCCGCATCTTTCACTTCCGCGCGACGTATCTGCAGGAGTGGATCACCGATCCGAGTTTCCCGATGATCTGGCGACTGGATGCAAAGCAAGCCGGCAGCGGCGCGCTGGGCGACCTGGGCTCGCACATCATTGACATTGCGCGGTATCTCGTGGGTGAGCCCAAGAGCCTGGTTGCGAAGGTCGGCACGTTTATCAAGGAGCGGCCGGGGAAGGGCGGCAAGGCCGAAAAAGTCACGGTCGATGACACATTCTCTGCGGCAGTCGAATATAAAAACGGCGCACTCGGCACGCTTGAGGCCACGCGCTTTGCGCCCGGCCGCAAAAATTACAATACGTTTGAGATCAATGCGGAACTGGGCAGTGTGCGCTTCAACCTGGAAGACATGAACCATCTTGATGTCTTCATGATGAACCAGGAGTCCGGCATTCAGGGCTTTACAAAGGTGATGGTCAGCGAAGCCGGGCATCCGTTTTGGAAGAACTGGTGGCCGCAGGGCCATATCATCGGCTGGGAGCACACGTTTGTGCACGAGTTGAACCACTTTCTGGAGTGCATCGTCAAGAAGACGCCGGTGGCGCCGCACGGCGCAGACTTCGAAGATGGCTATCGCAACGCGGTGATCTGCGATGCGATCAGTGAATCTGCGCGATCCAAAAAGCAGATCGATATCAAATACTGATCGGACCGCGGGTTCGATTCGAAACCCGTTTGTCAACATGTGCGCCAGGCTAAACAAGCCTGGCGCACATGCGTTTTCCAGATATTGATTTGAGATCAAAGAGGAAAGTGCAAGAGATACCTTCATGAATCTCTATTTTTGGCGTTGCAAGACTTTTGATTGATCGTCGAGTGCAACTAAAGTTTGTAAGAACTTATTGTTTATAGCCAATTAAAGTCTAATTGAATCATTGTGGCCCTTTTATTGCTTAAAAAATTACAAAAAAATATACTTAAACCGATCTTTCAAATATCTTATCGACGGTATTCAACGCTGACGTGACGTGTCACAAGCCGCTGGGTGTGAAACCGCAGCAGGCAAGGTGGCCGCGCATTTTCGTAGAACGCAGTACTTCATGGAGGCTTTTCGTAGCATGACACAACAATCCCTATTGCATCGTCTAAAGCGTCCGGCGCTGGTGGCCGGTGTTGCTTTGGCCGCAGCGAGTCTCTGGGCCAGCCCGGCATGGGCGCAGGGCGAGGTGCCGTTTGACGCGGCCGCGGCGCACGAGGAGGTAAAACTCGCCATCAACCTGATGTGGATGCTGATCACAGCATTCATCGTGTTTTTTATGCAGGTTGGTTTCGCGCTCGTCGAGGCCGGTTTCACGCGCGCAAAAAACGTTGTGCACACCATGATGATGAACATGATGGTGTTTTGCATCGCCGCGCTCGGCTATTGGGCCGTTGGCTTTGCACTGCAGTTCGGCGCGGTCAACATGACGTTGCCCGGTGTTGAAACAATTGGCGCCATTCCAGGCGACTACTCGCACGCACCGATCACGCTCGGCAACTGGGGTGCGTCGCTGTCCACGCCGCTGCTTCAGCTCAGCCCACAACTTATTCTGGCGGGCGGCAGCGGGTTTGGCCTAAACGGTTTGACCCTGACATCCGGCGTGCTGACTTTCTTTGTCTTTCAACTGGTGTTTATGGACACCGCGGCGACCATCCCGACCGGTTCGCTGGCTGAACGCTTTAAGTTCAGCGGTTTTTGTCTGATGGCGTTGTTCATCAGCATGTTTATTTATCCGATTGTGGGTGGCTGGATCTGGGGCGGCGGTTGGCTGCAAAATCTGGGTCGTGTCACCGGGCTGGGCAACGGCGCGGTGGACTTCGCCGGCTCTGGTGCGGTTCATATGGTCGGCGGCGCGCTGGCGCTGGCCGGCGCAATTGTCGCCGGGCCGCGCAAAGGCCGCTTTGGGGCAAATGGAAAAGTAAATCCGATGCCCGGTCACAACATCCCGCTCGGCGTGATTGGCGCGATCATTTTGTTCTTTGGCTGGTTCGGATTTAACTCCGGCTCGGCCTACGGCGTGACCGGCGCTTTTGGGCAGCTTGCTGCCAACGCCGCGCTCAACTCGCTGCTGGCCGGCGCCGCCGGCGGCTGCGTGGGCATGATCATGAGCTGGGCGCTCAGCGACAAACGCAAACCCGATGTCGGTTTTGCCGTCAACGGCATGCTCGGCGGCCTGGTTGCCATCACAACCGCCTGCGCATTTGTCGAAAGCGGCTCGGCGGTGCTGATCGGCGCGATCGGCGCGGCGATCACCTACGGCACAACGCGCCTGCTTGAGCGTCTAAAAATCGATGACCCAGTTGGCGCAGTGCCAGTCCACCTTGCGAACGGCATCTGGGGCTTGCTCGCAGTGGGTCTGTTCGGCGCCGGATTGCCCATCACGCAGGGTTGGAATGGCATGATGACACCAGTCACCGGGCTGTTTTACGGCAATACCGGTCAGATCACGGCGCAGGTGATCAATGTCGTCTCTGTGGGCGGATTCGTCTTCGCGGTGAGCATGGGCTTCTTCTATGTGCTCAAAGTAGCTGACCTGTTGCGCCCAACCGAGAAGGACGAATTGCGCGGCCTCGACATGGCGGAGATGGGCATGGCGGGCTATAACGACGATGGCTCGTTGGGCGCTGCCAGCGCGAGCGAACCTGCCGCGCGCCCCGCCGCCCGAAGCGACAACGATTTGCAGCGCGCCTGGTCCTTTGTGACCAATGGCGGCGGGATCGCGTCATTTGCACCGCCCGGCCTCCCGGCGCCACGTCCAGATGCCAGCCGCGGCGCAACGAGCACGCCTCCGTCGGTGCGGCCCAAATCCAACTTGTCGATGAAAGATCGCGCTGCAGAGTTGTCCGGCAAAACGCCAAAATCCGCACCGCCCGCGGCAAGCGCGCCGCAGCCAAAGACGGCGCCCTCCGGCCAGTCAAAATTGAACACAACACCAAACAAGAAATAGGAATGCATAGCAACCATGACGTTTGAAAAGCTTTCTCTCATGCAACGGAGATACTCAGCTGCGACGTGCGCTGCAGTCATCGCCTTGCTACTGACCGCCTGCAATGCCGCGCCGCAGCCCGCTGGCGATCAACGCGGCGCAGGTGGGGCAGTTGCCCCACAACCAGACCCAACGGCAACGGCAGTTGTTAACTCCGGCGTGAGTGGCGTTGCCCGCGGCGGTTCGCGCAGCAAGCCGACCGTGTCCGGCGCCGCAACTGCCGAAGTGCTGTTGCCCGGCGAGACAGCTGTCTCGCCAAGCACAGCGGTGCAGTCCGACGGCAACGGATCGGTCCGCTTTGAGGTCATGTCGGCCGTCTACGACGTGTCCGGCAAACCTGTCAACGGCTGCGAATCGTTCGACAGCAAAACGCCGGTGCGGCGGTTGACGCTCACGCTCAATCTCAGCAATGTTTCCGGCGCCGACATGGCTGCCGGCAGTTGGGGCGCTGCGGCATTTGCAGGCGGCAATCGCGCAACGTTGTGCCTGGGGGGCGCGCAGAGCGCACTGCCAGCCATTGCGGCCGGCGGCAAAGAGTCGCTTGAGTTTGCTGCATTTGTGGGACCGGAAGAATCTGTAACAGCACTGACCATCGGCACCGCCGATGGCGTGAATTCAAGCATCTGTTTTGAAGGAGAGCAGGCCATTACCTGCCCATAACTGAATCTGAGCATCGACGCCGCCCTCACTGGTCAGCCTCTTGCACATCTGCGCGCATGCGCCGGGTCGCGGGTGACCGGTTGCTGCGCTGCACATCGGAGAAGACATCATGGAAGAAAAGAACGAAAGTAAACCCAAACGTCAGTTGAACCCGGACAAGTTTGGAGCCGGGGTTGGCTCTGAGGGGTTGCGTCCGCCTACGACGCCAGCTATTCCCGAAAAGAAAATGGCGCTCAGCGCCGTGGCTGGGCGCGCCGTCGTCGGCGCCGCATTGCTGGCCTTCGGCGGCGTGATTTTGTATTTTGTGCTGCCAAAAGGGAAGGCGCCGGAGATGGCAGTTCCCACACAGGTTGTTGCGCAGGTGAACAAGACTGCGCCAACCAGCGCGCCAAAGACGCAGTCGGCCGCGCCGACGGCCGCCAAAATGGTCGAACTCAAACCGGTCGGAACGATGGCGCCAAAGCCAACCGTGGCAGCCAAAGTTGAGCCGACGCCCGCATCAGCAACGAAGGCGCTCACGGCGAACAAGCTGCCCAAGGCGCTGCCATTTGCGGCTGCTGGCGCGCTCGATCCGCTCTTCGCGCCAACCTATGACGCCAAAGATGGGTTGCCCGTGATGGTCTGTGGCATCAAACCATTGGCCTCAAACCTGACGTTGATCAACATGCAAGTGCAAGGCATTGATGTCAAGAACGGCTTTCATCTGGCGCTGGTTCCGCTTGCGCTTGATGCGAAATATGACATACCGGACGCGGTGCACATGCCTTTGTTGCGCGAGAACAAATGGAACTGCTTTCTCGAGCAAATTGAAGAGCTTAGCGTGTGGGACATTGGCGTCGTCACCGCATTGCTTGATGAAGCCACCGGCGAAACAGGCATTTGGGGTCGCGACATGGAGAACCTCTACGACCTAAAAAACAAGAGCATCTCGTTTGTCGAAGACTCGAGCTCACAATACTTTTTGGACTATGCGCTGGCGTTGTTGCCGAGCGACGCCGCCAGCAGCGTGAAAAAGGTCGGATTTCCAACCCACCAAGAAGCGCTCAAAGCGTTTATGGATGGCGATGTCGACGGAATCTCCGGTTGGCATCCGATGGTCGAGTCCACGGGTGAAAAGGGCGCCAAGCCGGTGCTCGTGACAAGCCAGTTGCGCATCTCAACCAACGCGATCGTGATGTCGCGCAAATATATCGCGGAGCGCCCGGAAGTGGTGCGCGCGTTTCACAAAGCATTTTTTGAGACCCTGCGCAACCAGGTGGACCGGCCGGCGCAAGCCGCGGCCGCCATCGCCACATGGGGTCACAATCGAGTACACGGGCATCTCGCTCGAGAATGCGGAGCGGGATTACGCCGACGTGATGAAGACCTCGGCGACCGCAAGCCTGGTTCAAAACATCGCGCTCATGAAGGATCCGAAGCCCCTGCTGAAGACGATGGAAGTCGCGCGCAAGTTGCAGAAGGCGGCTGGCCTAGATATCGTGACCACCGCGACGAAAGACCAAATCGACCCCAGCTTTGTGATTGCGCTTGAGAAGGAAGAAGCCCTGCGTTCGACAAAACTGCCGGCCGATCCCACGTTCTCACTCGTAAAGGATGACTTTGCAGATTCAACGCCGGGCGGCGCCGCGGCAGATTTGCCTTGCCGCAACTTTGCGTTCAAACCCAACAGCAGCGAGCTCACGGACGACTCAAAGCGCATCATCGACGTCTGCGTTTTGCCTGCGCTGACGATTCGCGAGAGCACAGAGCTCAAGATCACAGGATCTGCGGCGTGGCCAAAGGGCGAAAGCTTCGATGAGGCCACGATCAAGGGCTATGGCTTGCTGCGCGCCCAAGCGGTGGCGGACTATCTTGCTTCGCAGGGCATTACTGCCAGCCGCATCAAGGTTCTCAGCGTTGTTCCACCACCGGACCGGCGCGACACAAGCGACGAACTCAAACTGGCAAAAGATCGCTATGTTGAAATGACAATTTCTTCCGCGGGTTGGTAAACCGTGAACCAACCTCTCCCGCGTTTTGCGCGGAGGAGGTTGGTTTTAACTCACTTCACTCCCAACTCGGCACACGGTAACGACACCATGACAAACAACACCACTACCCCCAAAAAACCGCAACGAAAATTGCGCGCAACGCCCAACGAAAACGTCATGGATCAATTGCGTCCGCCTGAGCAGCAAGACCAGCCGGCAACACCGTCCGCAAAAAGCGCGGTGTTTGGGCGCGTGTTTATCGGCGGGCTGTTGACGGTCTTTATTGGCGGACTCATTTACCTGGCAATTCCGAAAGGGAGCACGCCTGCCGTCGTCAGTGCGGCGACGCCACGAAAAATGAGCGCGCGGCAACAGCGACGCTCTCAGCGACCGCGTTGGCCGCGGTGGCCCCTGTTGGCGCAAAGGCGCCGCTCCCACCCACTGCGACGCTCGCCGCTGCAAAGCCAACGGGTGCGCCGACGCAGGCGCCCACGCCAACCGGCTCCGCCGTGGCAAAGTCAAAACCTGCGACACCCGCCGCCGCCGGCGCGCAGAAAATCAAAATCGCCGCGCTCGGTGACTTGCCGGTGTATGTCGGACCAAACTATTCTGCAAACGACGGCAAGCCGCTCTACGCCTGCACTGTGTTGGCGTTTAACTCGTATCTGACCGCTGTGCAAATGCAGATGCAGGGTCTGGATGTCGCGCACGGTTTTCATCTCGCGCTGATCCCGTATGACTACGGCGATGACTATGCCGCGCTGGACATCGACACGATCATCGACCGTGTCAAGACCGGCACCTGGGATTGCGATATCTCAACCGCCGATGTTGCCGCGCGCACAGGCTATGGCGTCATCACAGCCATCGTTGATGAGAGCTCGGGCGGTGACGGCATCTACGCGCGTGGCGTTGACAGCATTTACGACCTGAAGGGCAAACGCATCGCATTTGTCGCGGGCGACTCCACGCAATACTTTGTCAATTACACGCTCTTCGTTGCGAACCTGGAGACGGCCGATGTAACGCTAAAGCCGTTCGATACGCTCGAAGCAGCGGTTGAAGCCTTCACAAAAGGCGAAGTGGATGCGGTGTCCGGCTACGATCCGTATCTGACACCACTCACGGAATCTGGCGGCAAGCCGCTTATTCTGTCGGATCAACTGCGGGTGATCATCGATGTGATTACGACGTCGCCGGTCTCGATCAAGAACAAACCCGAGCTGGTCCAGAACTTCCACAATGCGTGGTTCGATGCCATGAAGTTGCAGGTGGATGATTACGACAGCGCCGCCAAAGCCATCTCCGGGTGGGGCGGCAACGATTGGAGCGGCATCTCGGTGGAAAACGCCGCGCGGGATTTCCGCGACGGGTTTAGCACTATTGCGTCAGCCGACCTCGCTGCAAACGCCGCGGTCATGAAATCACCCGACTCGCTGTTTGTGGCGCTCAACGCTGCGCGCACAGTCTCAGCCAAGACCGGCCCCGTCGTGACGACGCCGATCAAATCTCTGCTCGAACCGCGCTTTGTTGTAGGCGCTGACATCGCGAAACGCCGCACACAAAAACGACCGCTCAACAACACCTTTTCGCTGGCGGGCGCAAACTCGGGCGCCGATCTGACATCGTTTCAAACCGTGCTGCCGTGCCGGCAGTACACGTTCTTGCCGAACACAGCCGAGTTGGATGAGTCGTCAAAACGCGTGCTGGATCTGTGCGTGGTGCCCGCCTTGCGCCAGCGCCCTGGCACAAAGCTCGAGATCATCGGATCCGCGGCCTGGCCCGGCCCGGCTGGCAAATATTCGGAAGCCCAGGTCAAAGACTTTGGATTGCAGCGCGCGCAAGCCGTGGCGGCCTATCTGGTTCAAAACGGCATCGAGAAAGCTCGCTTGACAACCGCCAATGTCTTGCCGCCGGTTGAACGGCGCGAGCAGCTAAACGAAGCCTTGCAGTCAAAAGACCGCTATGTTCAAATGACGATTATGGGTGGCGGTTGGTAGCCTGCCAAGGGGTTCCCAATTGGGTCCATACGTTTCCCGTCGATTGGCGGCGTCTCGCGCGCGAGGTCACAGAGATGAGCCCGAGAGGCGCATGATCCACCCGCGCGGAGCGCGGGTGGATCATGCGCCTCTCGGATAGAAATTCCCCTATTGCGATAGGCTTAGTGCGCCATCGCGTTGCCAGCCAGCCAGCCTGTGGTCCAGGCGCTTTGAAAGTTGAATCCGCCGGTGATGCCGTCGATATCGAGGGCTTCACCGGCAATATGCAACCCCGGACAGACGCGACTTTCCATCGTTTTGAAATTCACTTCATCCAGCGACACACCGCCGCTGGTTACAAATTCCTCTTTGAACATGCCCTTGCCGGCGATTTGAAACTGGCCGCGCTGCAACTGCGCGGCCAGTTTTTGCATGTTGGCCTTTGGCAATTTCGCCCAGCGTTGTTCGGCGTGAATATCCGCGGTATGGCACAGCCAGACCCACAAGCGATTTGAGATCGCGCCAAAGGGCGAGTGCGTGGTCACCAACTGCCCACCGCGTTCGTGCTTGAGCGTAGTCAGCCGCTCAAGCAGTGCGTTTTCGTGCAGATCTGGCAACCAGTTGATGCGCAGCGCGGTGTGATAGCCGCAGGTGTGCAGCAGCCGCGCCGCCCAGGCCGACAGTCGCAGCACAGCCGGCCCACTCAGCCCCCAATGTGTGATCAGCACCGGCCCGCGTTGCGAAAGCCCGGGAGTGCCGCGCTGCGAGGCCTGCAGCTCGGGCAGCGAGACAACCGCGTCGGCAACCGAGCTGCCGGTCAGCGCCTGCAGGTGCGGATCGTCGATGTTGAATGTAAACAGCGACGGCACCGGCGCGACGAGGGTGTGCCCCAGCGCGTGAGCCCAGGCCATGCCACGCGGATCGCCACCCGTTGCCAGCAACACCTTGTCGGCGCGCAACGTCTCGCCTGTGGCGCAGCGCGACATCAAAGCCGGTCGCGCTGCGCAACAGCGCATTGATTTTGACATTCACGCGCACGCGCACGCCGGCGGTCTGGGCCGCACGGGTAAGACAATCGACGATCGTGGCCGAGCTGTCGGTAGTCGGAAACATGCGGCCGTCGCGTTCTGTTTTGAGCGCCACGCCGCGCGATTCGAACCAGGCCACTGTGTCGCGCGGCTGGAAGCGTGTATACGGGCCACGCAGGGCCAGCGCGCCGCGCGGGTAGGCCAACGTCAACTCGGCCGGGTCAAAACAGGCGTGCGTGACATTGCAGCGTCCACCGCCCGAGATGCGGACTTTTGCGAGTACCTGCGGCCCGCGTTCAAGCAGCGTCACCTGACAGGCTGGGTTCGCTTCGGCGCAGGCGATCGCGCCAAAAAAACCGGCCGCGCCGCCGCCAATGATGATGATGTCCACAGGAATGATTTTACGGTGCGCGGGGTCTGGAGACCTTTCGGGTCTCCAGACCCGAAAGGTCTCTAAACCCCGCGCACCAAACGTCGTCAACCCGTATCTAAATTGTTGCGCCCTGCGCCCTGAGACTGATGCGGAAATACCGAGTTCCTGCTACTATCTAGCTGGATGTGCCTGCCACATCCGCACGAAGCCGGATTAATCGACAGATTGGCTCGAAAAGTGGCAAAATCGACGATTATTCCTCTGTAAGTTTCAGGGAGTTGTTATGAATCGTAGAGCATTTATCCGCTTTGGTGGTTTGGGATTGTTGTCAGCTGTCGCAACAGTGACAACGGCCCAGCAAGCCGAAGCCGCGCCAGCCAGCATCGGAACACCCGTTATCTGTGTTCAGTCGTGCGGCAGCATCAACATTCGCGCCGGCGCCACGGTCCGCAGCCGCAAACTTGGCACGTTCTGGAACGGCGAAACTGCCAACGTCCTCGCGCTGAGCGCGGATCGCAACTGGTGGTGCATTCAGTTTGGCCGCGGCAGAGCTTGGGTCAACGCCGATCCTGCCCTGACCAAGCCGATCGCGTGGCGCTAGGTTTGCGCGTAAAGTTGGTCTATAGCCGTGAGCACCAATGACTCACCGGCTACAACCAACCACATGCGCCATACCTTTACGCCTACTCAGTATTTCAACACGATCGGCTCGCACGCGCCGGTGCTGAGCGTTGCCAGCGGCGACACGATTGTGACCACGACCGTCGACGCGTGGGGCCAGGACATCCACGCCAAGCGCATGACGGCGGGTCCCAATCCGATGACCGGCCCGTTTTTTGTCAAAGGGGCCAAGCCGGGCGACACGCTCGCGGTGCGGCTGGATCGCATCACACCCAATCGCAAGATGGGCTGGGTGCGCACGCCGCTGGCCTACAACGTTGTCACGCCGGCATTTGCCCGCACATTGCCGGATCGCGAGCGCGGCGTCGGCAAATTTGCGGTCGATATGCATGCTGGCACCGCCACGCTGGTCTCGCCAAAAACAGCGCTGGGCAAATTGGTGCTGCCGGTGCGTCCCATGCCGGGCTGTTTTGGCGTTGCCCCTGACGGCGGCGAGGCGATCTCGACTGCAACGTCTGGCCCGTATGGCGGCAACATGGACTACAACGGCTTCGTTGAGGGCGTGACGGTCTACTTTCCAGTCTTTGCAGAAGGGGCGCTCTTTCATATCGGGGATGTCCACGCGCTGCAAGGCGATGGTGAAATCTCCGGCACCGGCATCGAAATCTCGCGCTGGCGCACCTGGATGGCAGCGGGCCCTGCTACCTGACCCGCACGACCACCGACCCCGCGGAGGCCGAGCGCTGGTTCGAGCAGTTCGAGGGTGCCGGGCTCGACGGCGTGATGGCCAAGCCGGTCGGTGCGCAGTACACGGAGAACGGCCGCGTGATGATGAAGATCAAGCACGCCCGGACCGCCGACGTCGTGGTCGCCGGCTACCGCGAGCACAAGAACAGCACCCCGGAACGGCCCCTGCTCGGCAGTCTCCTGCTGGGCCTGTACGCCGATGGGGAGCTCCAGCACGTCGGCGTGGCCGCGTCCTTCACCGAGGTCCGCCGTGCCGAGCTGATCGAGGAGCTCCAGTCGCTCGTCGTCCCCGATCGCGGACCACCCGTGGGGACGGTGGCAGGAGTTCCTGACCGCCAACCCCGACCGCGTCCCCGGCACGCAGAGCCGCTGGAGCCAGGGCAAGGACCTCTCGTTCGTGCCACTGCGGCCCGAGCGGGTGCTGGAGGTCGGTTACGAGCACATGGAGGGCCGCCGGTTCCGGCACACGGCCCAGTTCAAGCGCTGGCGCGCCGACCGCGACCCCCCGTCCTGCGGCTACGAGCAGCTCGAGGAGCCGGTGAACTACGACCTCGCAGAGGTCCTCAGCGGCTAGCCATAGGCCCGCAAGTGGCTAGAGTTCGAGCGTGACCGAGTCCACGCCCTACGCCGTCGTCCTGCTGGTCGAGGAGAACCTCACTGCCGAGGACGCGAGCCGCATCCGTATCCCTGCACGAGGGCCTCGAGGAACCCGTGAAGCGCACCATGCTCCTAATGCCCCTGGTCGACGGTCGCGCGCGCCTCCAGGCTGCGCTCAGCGGCCTGGGCGGCATGGGCGACCCCTTCGTGGTTCCCTCCGCGATCAGCGACCCGATGGCGGAGGTCATCTCGGCCGAGGTCATCGAGGAGGCGAAGCACCACAGCCACGACGAGATCGGCAACGCCGTCTCGGTGCTGCAGTCCAACGGCGCGTCGGCGGTCGGCGAGCTGGTGTCGGGCGACCCCGTCGACGCGCTCGTGGCCAAGGTGGCCGAGGTGGACGGGCGGGAGGCGATCATCCTGACCGAGGAGCACTTCGTCGCCGAACTCCTCCGGCTCGACTGGACCTCGCGCGCCCGCCGCCACATCGACGTCCCCGGTCCTGCACCTGATGGAGCAGGAGACCTTGCCAATGAGCAGGCCGGCGGCGGCGAGGGCGTCTCGGGCTTGTGAGGTCGTCCGCGCGAGGTTCGCCTCCCGGCGCCGCCAGGAGGAGCCACTGGCCTCGTACGCCGGCATCCTCGACGGCCGGCACCTCTGGCTGTACCTCGAGGGCGACGGGATGGGCCGAGCTGAGGGACTCGGCTGGCACCACCTACGCCCTGACCTTCCCCGTCACCGATCTGCTCGCACTGCTGCCCGCCGTCGACGCGACGTACGACGTCGTGCTGGCCGGGGCGCCCGTCCGCGGCGGGGCGCGGCCGGCTGCCTACCCGACCCGGGTGCCGGTGTCTTCGGACGGACTGACGCAGCTGGGCCTGGAGCTCACCGAGGCGGGCCATCTGCTGATCAGCCGGCGCGGCGTCCCGGCGACCGCCCTGCTCGAGGCCATCGAGCTGCGAGACGCTGACGTGCACCTGACGATCCGCCCGGTGGGCGAGCTGCTGGCCGGGACCCACCTCGTGCTCCTCGACGCCGACGACCAGGTCCTCGACCAGCTGCCGATCACCGCTCACGACGGGCATGTGGAGGCGCTCGTCGGTATCGCCGACCTACCCGCCGGCTACTTCGGGATCGTCCGCCTCGCGCTGGGCGCCGACACCACGTGGGCTCGGATCCGACTCGCGCAGCAGCGACCTCGCCGACCCGCACCAGGCGGTGCTGCTGCCGGAGCTGCACGACCACACCTCCGGCGGGGCCGAGGAGGACCTCCCGCGGGCCAGGTTCCGCTGGAACCCCGACTCCCACCTGGTCCTGCGGGTGCTCGACCCCGCCCAGCACCAGGACGGTCCCGGCGCGACGGTCACGCCGATGGCGAGCCGACTGTGAGGATCACCTACCTCGTCCTGTTCGGCCTACTCCC
>CAVXUI010000003.1:0-164625 GCA_963764985.1 uncultured Chloroflexia bacterium
GGCGAGCTGTTCGTCGGTGGCATGACGAGCAGGCTCAAGATCGTTCATGACATGCCAGATGAGTTCAGCGAGCTTGCGAGCGATGGCGATCAAGGCTTTGAACTCGTGCGTGCGTGCGCACAAGGTTTCATACTCTTGCTTCCAGCGCGGATCCATACGGACGGCAGATCTGGCGGCTTCGACAAGGACATGACGTAGGTCGCGGCGGCCGTGCTTGGTAATTCTGCCGAAACGATCTTTTGACCGCTCTGATCTTTGCTGGGAAACAACCCGGTGTAACCAGCAAGCTGGGAGGGATGATCAAAGCGGTTGATATCGCCGATGGCGCCAAGAACAGTCATGGTGTGAACGATGCCAAAGCCAGTGAGCTGGATGATGCGAGGAGCAGTCTGACATTGCAAGTGTCCTGTCTAGAGAAGCGTCAAAACTCATCCTGAAACGCAAGTCACTTCATATTCAGGCCAGATGAACCCACATTTTTGCACTCGGCTCGAACATTCTTTAGCTGCTGTGAGTTTGTGATAACGACTCAGCACGTGGCCCCGCGCTGGGTTCAAGCTTTTACGGTGCTACCGCCAATGTCCGACTTACACTTGCTTCTGGAATTGAACAGGCTGTCATCAGCGCAGGCGCACGATGATTGGGGATTAACTAAGGTATCACATGACGCTGTCGCGCAAGCAGTGAGTTTGTATCACGTATGTGGTTCCCCGCTACGAGTCGTTGTATGGCAATTGCGATCATTCGTGATCGTCAGATGCAGCGAGTAAGTGTGAAGGGCAAGCCGGGCTGGGCTTGCCCTTCACGGGGTTTTAACCTACATAGGCCGCCTGGATCTGACCGACTAAACATCCTGTTTATTGCCTCGTCGCCTGACTCCGATATTCTCTATCTGATCGCAGCGGCTGTAATCCCGTAGCCGCACTGGCGGGTCTGTGTTCTCTGTGGCACAGACGCCGAGATCAAGGGGGTGTGTTTGCAGGGTTTTTCTTGGGCCGCGCTGGTGACAGCGTGGACACTTTTGTCGGCACAAGCGCTGCCAGCTGTAACCGGGCGGGCACAACTGCCCATCGCAGCTGGCACGGTACGCACCGAATTCGGCGTCCAGATCAACGGCTGCGATCCCGCCGGAGGCATATCTGGCCGACATCCGCCAGCTTGGCTTTACGTGGATAAAGCAACAGGTGCGCTGGGGCGACATGGCCTCACCGCGCGGCATCGATTGGCGCTGTCTCGACCCTGATGGCGGCCACTCGACGGCACCACATCAAGGTCCTACTAAGCGTCACGACCGCGCCGGCTCACCTGCGGCTCGCACGCGATACGCTGGGGTTCCCGGATCAGCTCGAGGACTTCGGCCAGTTTCTGCATGCACTGCTGACACGGTATCCCAAATACAGGCGCTGGAGGTCTGGAACGAACCGAACAGTGACGCCGAATCCAGCGATGGGGTGTCGGCGCTGCGGTATCAGGCCTATCTCACGATGGGTCATGGCATCGCCAAAGCAGTCGCCCCGAACATCCTGGTGATTTCGGCTGCGCCGGCGCCCATCACCCACGCAGATGGCGTCAGGGCCATCGATGACAAGCGCTTCCTGGATAAGCTGTTCGAATATGACGGGCTGGACCGGCTGGATTGCATCGGCGCGCATGCCAATGGCCCCTCCATCTGGCGACATCAATACTGTGGTGACGCGATATGCGCGCTCGCCGAACGCAGTCGGCCGATCTGTGTCACCGAGTGTGGCTATGCGCTGACGGTAAATGGCCTCACGCCGCCCGACTTTGCCTGGGCGATGCGTCACACCCAGCTGGAACAGACCCGCGCTGTAGCAGGGCTGCGCTGGGCGTGCCAGACCGGAGACGTGCGTCTGGCGATCCTGTGGAACTGGAATTATTACTCTGAAAAACCGAGCGACATCAACGCACCCTATGCCCTCAACCGCCCCGGCTGGCGCAGCCCGGCCCTCGCGGCCCTCCGCGAAGAATTGGCGCCCGCAATCGTTGACGGCCGCGCGCACAGCCGCGTAAGGGCAACCACAAAGGAGGACCCTTGACGCAAACGCTCCCCATTGAGGAGATGCTGGCTCAGTGCAAAGGTGCGTCGCGCTGCACCGGCCGAACCGACACAGACTCCGCCTGCCGAAGACGCAGTCGCGTCCCCCGCGCCGATGTAGCCATCGGCCGCGCATCGAACTACTCCCACTGGACCAATTGACCATCAACCTGCGCCAGCCCCGCCGGGTTTGCCTGACGATTTACGCCGCAGCTTTGTCCGTGGTGAACTCAGCGCCGGTCAGGTGATGGCCACACTTGTGAGCGCGCCGCCACAGCCAACATCGAGGCTCAGGGGCATCTGGCTGGGCTGCGCCCGCTGGCTGACAGCATCGCCCGTATCGGCGTCGAGCAGCCGATTCTGGTCCTGGCCGAATATCACAAGACACGAACTCGCTACGAAATAAAGGATGGCGAACGCCGTTTTTGGGCCTGTGTGCTGTTGGCTGGCGACGCACCCCTGGCCAGTCGTTACATTCCGGCCTGTATCGAGACCGATGGGGCCGACACGGACGCGTTGATGCTGTCGCAATGGGAGATCAACACCCAGCGCGAAGCAATCCCGGAGGTGGACTTTGCGCTGCTGGTGCGCGACACCTACCGCAGCATGTTTGACAAAGTGCGCGCCAATCGCGATGCCATTTGCGCAGCGCATAAGATTGCGCAGACAGGTCGCGAAAGTGACAGTGATCTGGCCATCACCCTGGCGATCAAAGAAGTGGACCGCCTGTCAGGCCGGCCGTTGCAGCGTCGCGCGGTTTTGCAACTGACCCAGTGCGCTGACAAGCTGGCCGAATCGGCCGTCAGGCTGGCGCGCGCGTATCGATTTAGCCAGCGCAGCCTGGCACAACTGGCTCGCCTGTCGCCTGCTGACCAGACAAAGAGCGCCGAACGACTGGCCAGCCCGACTGTGGCGGTAGCCGAGCCGGCCAAGACAAACCCCGCCCGGCCCGGGCGGCCGACACTGGCCGACCGTGAACTGCGTCTGTGCAACCACCTAATTGATCGGCTGATCCAGCGCAACCCCAAACAACTGGCGCGCCTGGCGCCGGATGACATGCACAAGCTGCTCCAGGCGGTCGCCGACGCACGCGAAGCACTGGATGACTATGCATCGCTGCTGGGCACGCTGCTCAAGAAGCCGGCCGCATCACATGCAGGAGGAAATTAACCATGCCAAGACACCGCACCGCAAGCATCCGACCCAGCCATACCGCCATCGTGCGCGCGCCCGGGCTGTTGCCGATGAATTACACGTTGCGCGAGCTTTCCGAGGAGCTGGACATTCCCATCGCCACACTCAACGACTGGCGCGAATTGGGCCTGCCCAGCGAGCGCGACACACGCGGTCATGTCTGGATCGAAGGCCGGGCCTTTGCCGGCTGGCTTAATCGCATTCGCCCGCGACGCCGCAGATTGGCGCAGCACGAGGTGTATTGCGTGCATTGCCAGACCGCCACCCAGATGATTCGCGAAAGCACGGTCAGCGAGCACGGGGTCAATCGCGTCAATGGCCGCTGCGCCGAGTGTGGTGGCAAGGTCACGCGCGGGGTGCGGCGTCGCGCATGATCGACCGCGCCAACTATCGCCTTGCCCGGGCCTTTCTGACCTACCTGCGCGACATCATGCGCGCTCGGCAGGTCTCGGTTGACCGCTATTGGTTCTACCTCCGCCATCTCATCGTCTGGCTGGATGACACACCGGCCAGCAAAGCCGAAACCCGCCACCCCTCATTTCGCGACTATGTTGACGTGCTACAACGCGAACGCGGTCTGTCGCCCCAGACCGCGTTCAAGATTCTGCAACTCAGCCGGCGCTTCTTTGAATGGTGCAAGACCCGCCGCGTGCATGAGTTCAGTCGGCTGTCGCGCGATTGGATCAGCGCGCTGCGTCTGGAGCATGGCGCGCAAGCGCAAGCCACACGCCTGACCCAGCGCCGTTACTTTACGCTCGAGGAGTGCCGACAGATTGCCGCACTCGACATCCCGGCTGCCAACCTGGCATTGCGCCGCGATCAGGCGGCAGCCTGTCTGCTTTTCTTGTCAGGTATGCGCATCGGCGCGCTGGTCACATTGCCGATCGCCTGTGTGGATCTGGTGACACTGTCGATTCGGCAATTCCCGTCAGCCGGCGTGCGCACCAAAAATGCCAAGCACGCCACCACCTATCTTTTCAACATCCCGGAGTTGCTGGGCGTGGTAACCCGCTGGGATGGTTTTGTCCGCTCGCTCTTACCCGACAGCGCTACCTGGTATGCGGCCGTGCGCCGGGTGTGGTACGAGCAGCACCTCGTGGATGTCAGCCCAGCGCCCAGCCGGGCCGGGGACTTCAATAAACGACTGACAGTGTTGCTGAGTCAGGCCGGCGTGCCGCGCCGCTCAGCGCATCAGTTTCGTCATGGTCACGCGGTTCATGGGCTGCAGCAAGCCAGGTCTCTGGCAGATTACAAGGCCATCAGCCAGAACTTGATGCACGAGAACATCCAGATCACCGATGGCATCTATGCCGATCTGGTCGGCAGCGAGGTGCGCACGCGGGTCACTAGCCTGGGCGCGCCGCTGGCGGCAGCCGATGTCAACCAGCGCGACCCGGAGCTCGCGCGGGCGCTGGCCATCCTGGCCGAAAGGTTGACGCGATGAATCTGGATCTGGTGTTCAAAGTCGCGTGGTATTTGGAATTGGCTCTATTCAATCTCGGCGTCGACCCGCTTCAGATCCAGCGCCAGCACCGACTGAGACTTCAGATACTTGGACGCCTCTGGCGTAAATCCGTGCCGTGCAAAGTAAGCCGCATACACCTGCCAGTCGCTGACATCCGGCGCACCCAACTGCCTCGCCAGATCCGCCAGCACCGCAGGCTGGGTGTGTTCGACCAGCTTGCGCGCCTGTTCGCGCGTGACCAGATCGTCATCCCACTTGCACTCGCCGATCAACAGCGACTTCTCTTCCCAATTGATCGCAATCACATCGGCCTCCACCAGCCGGCTCCAGTGTCGCCCCACGATGACTGGCCGCATCGGCAGCACTCCGCCCTTTACGCCAGCTTGTCGCACCCACTCGCGGCACAAATCCTCAAATGCGGTTTTGCCGACAAACCCGCGCAAATGCGTCCAGACCAGCTGGGTTATCGCCGCTTCGTCAAACACGTCTTCTTCCAGCGCCGGGGCAATAAAACGAAAGTAGAAACGCAGAAACGGATCAGCCAGCATCCAGCGGCCATTCTTGGATTCCTTGCGTTTGCTGGTTTGCACCAATGCCGAGATCGAGCGGTCGACCAGACGCAAATCGCGCAGCCGGTCCAGATACGAGATCAGCTTGTTGCTGGCGCCTTCACTCTCCAGCCGGATGTCGTCAAAAGCCGTGTTGCCCGCGCCGATGGCCTCGATGATCGACAGGTGCGAGGCCGGCTGCTCAAGCGCATCATGCAGCAGAAACCGCCCCTCGACCAGAAATGGGCTGGGCTTCTTGAGCACCCGTGTGCGCAGGTTTTCAAGCAGCGACTGCTCAGGCTCAAGCCACTCGTAATATTCCGGAACACCGCCGACGATGGCATAAGCCGCCACCCGTTCTTCGGCGCTCCACTTTGGAAAAAACTTGCGCATCTGGGCAAACGCGAGCGGTTCGAGTTCGATGGGCAGGGTAAAGCGCCCAAACAGTGGATTGCCCTCTCGAAAGAGATCATTCATCGCGCGAAAGTGCGATCCGCAAATCGCCAACGTGACGGCGCTATCCTGAAAATGCTGGTCCCAGGCGTGTTGCAGAGCGGACAGAAAGTTTGGATCGGCGTTCACTGCATAGGTGATCTCGTCCAAGATCAGGATATGCGGCCGGTCGCCGATCAAAGCCGCAATTTGCTCAAAGACCGCGTCCCACGAGTCAAAGCGCATGTTCGCAGCGCTTTTGGGCTTCATATGCGCGCCAAACAGTTTGCGCATCTGCACCTCGGCCAGCCCCTTACCGGCTGCCCAGTAGGTGAACGGGCGGCCACTGCGTTGCGCCCATGCCTTGAGCAGGGTGGACTTGCCGATGCGCCGGCGGCCATACATCATCACAAAGGCCGACTTGCGGCGCGAACTGCTGCCGGCCAGCTGCGCATTCAGAATGGCCATCTCACGTTCGCGGTCAATCAGCTTAATGTCGTTCATTTTGTATTACACGGATGTATTATACATCCGTGTAATACAAATCAATGCACAGATGCTTTGAAACACCCACGGAGTCAGAGCTGCAGTCACGTTCATTTCGTCCCGCAGTTATGTGGTCCTATTTCACAAAATGCCCCTTTCGTAAAATTAGGTCAACTGCTATTTCAGTTCGTAAAACAAGAATCTGGCGATCAGCACATGGTGAATGGGGCGAGTGGATGTCGGCGCACGCGGCTCAATCGCAGGGCCACGTGCGCCGGACAGCGACACTCAAAGCCGCCAGTTGTCCGCCGGGCTGGCGCGTTTGTGCACTTCCTGGATATCCACCTCGGCCACGCGCGCGTAGTGCTGCACCATCGCCAGATCCGAGTGACCCAGCAGCGACTGCAACGTAAACACATCGCCGCCCGAGCGCAAATACGTGATCGCAAAGGTGTGCCGAAAACGATGGGGGTGGCATTTGGGGATGCCGGCCCGTTCGCCAAGCGCATTGATCAGGTGACGCAGCGACATGTTGTTCATCTTGCGCCCCATCTTCCCGAGAAAGAGAGGCGCCTCGGCGTCGTCTTCATCCTCACGTTTGATCAGATACGCCCAAATCGCCTTGCGCGCGGCCTTGCCCAGAAAAACCGTGCGCCCTTTGCCGCCCTTGGCGCCGCCGGTCACGCCGTGCTTGACCGTGACCCGCCCGGTTTTGACATCGATATCGCCGATTTTGAGCGAGCACAGCTCGGTCGCACGCAGCCCGGTGTCGACCAAAGTCAGGATGATCGCGATGTCGCGTTTGCCAGTCGAGCGCCGCATCACATATTTGCTGCGGTCGATCGGCAGGATTTCCTTGGTGTATTCGGCCGTCTTGATCAGCAGCCCGACCTGTTCGCGCGTAAAGACATCAACCGGCGCGCGTTTGAACTTGGGCACCGGGATCTGCGGCATGAGGTTCTCGATCCCGATCTCGCGGTGCATCCACGCCCAAAGCGATGACAGCGAGATCCAGTAGTTGCGCAGCGTCTTGGGGGCGAGGGTGTGGGTGGCCCGGCTCATCCGTTTGGGCTGATAGCCCGTCCGCAGCCAGCCCATAAATTCCCGGATCATGTCCACCGTGATCCGGGAGACATCTTGGTCGCCGAGGTGCTCAAGCAGCACCCCCAAATCGTGGCGGTAGCCCTTGATCGTTCCTTCGGCCGTGGCCTCCGCCAGTTTGAATGTGGCGAAGCCATCGATGGCTTTTGAAAGCAAAAGACCTGTTGATCGTGCGTTCACTTGGAATTCTCCTTTTTACAGGTCTTCCACGACACAGATCAACAGGTCTTTCTACTTTGACCTACCTTTTGATGGTAGATCACTCAAAAATAGCGGGAGCCGGATTCGAACCGACGACCTTCAGGTTATGAGCCTGACGAGCTGCCACTGCTCTATCCCGCATCAAACGGATTGTGATTATATGCACAAACGCCGACGATGTCAAGTATTTGTGAGCACAATCTATCCGTAAATTGGCGAAAAGTCTGCGCGAAAACCGGTCAAACTGTGCGCGATGGGCGTCCGATCGTGGTCGACACGGTTGTGTGGATGCTGCGCCGGCCGGTCTGCGCGGGTTTCTCCGCCGCCTTCTTCGATTTTGGCTTTGCCGGGGGCTCCGGCACTTCAACGACCTTGGCTGGTTTGGCCACGCGTGGCATGGCCGGGCGCTCGCGCATCATCTTGTCAAACAGCGCCAGCACGTTGCCGGTGTGTAGCTGCGTCACCGCGCCGTTCAGCAACACGCGCGACATGCCGCAGCTCTCAACTGTGATCGCCTTGGCCTCGTCGCGCGTGCCGCCGCCTTCGACCACGCGCTGCACCTTGCCGCGCAGGCTGTCCAGATACGTCACGCCGCGTTTGAGCGCGTCTTTGATTTCGCCGCGCAGAATCAGCTCGCCATGGCCCTGCACGATGTATTCCAACTGCATCGCCGCAATGCGGTCGATCGAGAGCTTGAGCTGGTCGATGTCGCCGTTGACGATCGTCGGCAGCGCCATGATCGCATCGCCGGCAAACAGGATGCGCTCTTCGTGCAGCAGCACCGAGCAGCCGTCGGCGGTGTGGCCGGGCATCGGGATGATCTCCAGCGTTTTGCCGGGCAGCCGCAAGGTGAAGGTGCCTTTTGCAAATGTGATGGTCGGCGGGCGCAGCTTGACCGGCTCAAACTCCGGCAGGCTCTCTTTGGCCTGCACCAGCGCCAGTGGCCCGCGCTCCAGCATGATCTGGCGCGCGCCTTCGTGCGCGATGATCTCGGCGCGTGGATACAAAAACGCGCCGTAGGTGTGATCCGCCTCGTGGCCGGTATAAATAATATAGCGCACACCGTTGGGGCAATGTTGCCTGGCGTGCAGGGCGATCCGGGCGGCTTCGCTCGGGTAAAGCATGGTGTCGATTAAGACACCCGTGCCGTTAGACACGATCAGGCTGGCAGTGACCTGCGCATACCGATCGCTTGAGAAGATATAAATGTCGTCCGACGCGCGCTCAACGTGCATAGAAATGTAAGGATACCTAACCCGGCGCTTAAGAGCAAATCTTTTCACATAACGACAAAGCGTCTGGTTATAATTTGGCCATGGTTTCTGGCGCAATTGCCCTGTTTATGGCCTTTTTGGTGATGTTGATGGGTTTTGCCGCTTTGCGGCGTCCGCTGGCCAGTTTGGTCGAGTTTGATCCGATCGGTAAACGCCTGCTGGCCGCCCGCGGCGAGGCGTTTACCCTGCGGAGTTATCGCATTTTTGGCGCCGCGATGGTCCTTGTGGGCATCGCAACGGCCTATTTGGCGCTGCAGATTTTGCGGGCGTGAGCCGCCTCGGAACGATTTAGTCGTCTTTAAACAGATCGCCCAGCGCATCCCCCCACACATCGCTGAGTGGCGCGTCGCCGCCGGATTGGAAGGCTTCCTCTTCGAAATCAGCCGTGAGTTTGGCGATGAATTCTTTCACCGGCACCTGCGGGAGCTTGTCGGCCAGCTCGTTGATGTTGTTTTGAATCTGTTCCGTCAGCTGTTTGCTGCGGTCGGCCAGATCGTCCAGGCTGATGCTCAAACCAAACAGGTGATTCAACCGGCGCATAATGCCGAGCCAGGCGCGATAGTCCTCGTCAATGCTGATGCCCTGCGACTGCTGCGTGATGCGCGACAAGTCATACATCGGCACAAATGCATACCAGGCGAAGTATTCCAGATCGAGGTGTTCGGCGCGATCGTTTAGATACGATCCGATGCTGACCGGGCCCTCGTACTGCGAGAGGCTCACCGCATACGGCTTCATCAATTCGCGCATGCTCGGCAGGCTGATCGTGCAGGTGATGTTGCGCTCTTTGTCGTAGGGCACCATCGCATACACGCCGCCAGTCGCGGCGATCTGTTTGATCTTGAGCTCGGTTGCGATTTCAAAAAACGCCTCGGCGTAGCGATCGGCATTCATGTGCGGCTCGTCACCGATAAAGATGACCAGGCCTTTTTTGCCGTTGGTCCAGTAATACACGTCGTTGCGCGGGCCGCTCATGGCGGTGCGATAGCCGTCTTCAAACTTGACCTGCGGGCGAAACAAAAATTGCGACACCTGTGTCTGAAACAGATACATGCCATCGGGTTTGATGTGGCCGATCTTTGTGGCGCCGAGCGATTCGATCAGATACTCCGGCAACCCGGACGATGTCGCGCCGCCGTCGGCCCATTGCCGCCAACCCGCGATCATATAAATTTCTTCGGCCTCGGGCTTTTCAAACAGTTCCAAATTGCTCATTGTGCGCCTCCACGGAGTAACGTGTTGTCGGGCTCATCCTACGTGGAAATGTTAGATGCGCGTTAGCGCTGCTTGATGGCGGACGGCCGGATTGTGCTAATCAAACCGCGCAGCTGTGCGAGAAATGCAGCGCGCGGGATTGGGCGGGCGCCGAGCGAGGCCAGATGCGCCGTTTTTTGCTGGCAATCAATCAGCGGCATGTCGGCCGCGCGCAACACCGCCACAAGATGCGCAAGCGCGACCTTGCTGGCATCGGATTTGTGCGCAAACATGGATTCGCCAAAAAACATGCGGTCGATCGCGATGCCGTAGAGTCCGCCGACCAATGCGCCAGCGTGCCAGGTTTCGACCGAGTGCGCATAGCCCAGTTGGTGCAGCCGGGTATATGCCGCGATCATCTCCGGCTGGATCCAGGTGCCATCCTGCCCGTCGCGCGGGGTGTTGGCGCAGTGCGCCATGACATCGCCAAACGCGGTGTTAACGCGCACCTCAAAACCGCCGTTGCGCATGCGCCGTGCCAGCGATTTGCTCAGCACAAAGTCTTCCACACGCAGCACCATGCGCGGGTTGGGGCTCCACCACATGATCGGTTCTTCGCGCGAGTACCACGGGAAGATGCCGCGTGAATAGGCGTCGAGCAGCCGTTCGGGCGAGAGATCGGCGCCAACCGCCAGCACGCCGCCAAATTTATCCAGCGCTTTTTCAACCGGTGGAAAAGGGTCGGCATTGCGCAGCAACGGAAGCATCGCCCTATTAGACGTTATTCGAAACGAGTTGTCGAGTGCCAGATGCGCGCCATTACGGGCTGTAAAAGATCGGCGGGCGCAGGTCGTCTATACAGCCGCTGCTGATCGGGCGCGTGTCCGGCGCCTGCACAAAGTCCAGCAGGATGCGGTTGGCGCACTCATTTTTTGTGCCAACGATGCCATGCCCAAATCCCGGAAACTCAAACAGATAACTGCTGTTGAGATCGGTCGCGATCAACGCGCCCCACTCAGGCGGCGTGGTTGGGTCGTACTCGCCAGTCAGGATCAGCGTCGGGATGTCGCTGCGCACCGGGGCAATATCGGCTTCGTTGAGTTGCGCGTGCGGCCAGCGCTGGCAGGTCTCAAATGTGGCGTCGTCAAGAAACGACTTGATATTCTTGTGCCCATCACGCATCTCAGCCAGTTTGCCAGCATCGGTAAAACTGCCTTCCTCCGCGCACATCACTGAGTAATAGAGCCCGGCGCCGGGTTGCACGCTGGCGACGGCGGAGTAATCGAGCAGCGGGTCAAGCGCGTCGTAATTGCGGCGATCGACGGAGGCGATGATCGCGGGCAGATACTCGATCGCCGGCGTCGAATACATGCCGAGAAAAACCAGGCTGGCGAAATCGCCGCCGTCGAGCGTGATGTTGATGCGGCGCGGGCCGCGGTTGAGTGTGATGCGGGTGGGGCGCTTGTCCAGCCGTTCAACCACGCGGTAAAACGTTTTGTCGAGATCGGGGTAGGCGCGGTCGCACTGCGACGATTCGCGGCAGCCTTTGAACAGCGTGTTGAAGGCGCGTGAGGCGCGAAATCCGAGCTGTTCGAGCAAGTTCACCTGCGGCGGCGCGGGTGACTCGAGCACCACGCTGCGCACGTGCTCGCCGTGGTTGCGCATCACTTCGAGCGCGAGCGTGGTGCCATACGACGTGCCCCATAGCACGATCTTTTCGTAGTTCAGCGCGCGCCGGATGCCGTCGATATCGGCCGCGCTGTTGCGGGTGATATACAGGATCGGGTCGATATCGCGGGTCTGGATGGTCGACAAACATTGCTCGAGCGCGGCCTGGCGCTGGCGCTGCAGTTCTTTTTTGGTCAGGTTCTGGCGGCTTATTAGGAAGCCGCGGCTGTAGTCGCGATAGAGCGGGCAATCAAGCGAGGGGATCGAACCGCCGGTGCCGCGCTGATCGATCAGCACGACATCGCGAAAATAGATCATGCGGCCGACGATCGTGGTGAAGAACTCGAGGCCTTCCTCGATCCCGCTGCTGCCTGGCCCGCCGCTGAGATAGAACAACGGCTCGGCGGGTTTTGAGGCGCGGCTTTTGAAATGCGCGATCGCGAGTCGAATCTTGCGACCCTCCGGGCGCGCTGGATCTTCAGGCAGTGTGACAAAACCGCAGGCCACCTCGCGCTGCGCGATCCCCTCCGGCCGTTCAAACGTACAGGCGTTCGGGGTCAGATAGCTGCTGTCTTGCACGGCCGGTGTGACCGTGGGTCGGGCAATCGGCTCAGGTGTGGGCACGGCCGTGCCGGTGGCTTTTGCGACAGCCGCTGTAGCAGCGGGAAATGGCGTTTCAGTTGCGGCTACGGTGCTGATCACGGCCGCGGTTGGCAGCGGTGTTTCTGTCGGCGCCGGCAATATCGGCACGTTGGTGGGAATTGCGGTTGGCCCGCTGGTCGGAATCGCGGTGGGTGGCGGGAAGGGCAATGACGAACAGGCGCTGATCAGAGCGGTTGTGGCAACAATGCAAAGTGTCTTGAAGGCGTTCACGATTTACGCAATGATAGCGGGAAGCACAAAATCGCGGATGATCTGCTTGTTTTCTGCGTGCAATCGGTCATGATTCGAGGTGACGAGCACGAGCAGGTCCTGTTCCGGCACGACATGCAGGTATTGGCCCCCGCTTCCGGCTGCGTAGTAGGCGCGCTGGCCGCGAATGTCTTGCAGCCACCATAAAAAACCGTACGCGCCAAACGAATCCGGATAACCCGCGCTCTGCTGCGTCAGCATCATGCCAAGCCAGTCTTGCGACACGATGCGCACACCGTCCCACATGCCCTCACGCAGCGCCAGCAGCCCGATCTTGAGCGCGTCGCGCGTGCTCAAGCTGATGCCGTGTCCGCCGTAGGGGTAGCCCTCGCTATCGGCTTCCCAGGCGCAGTGCGTGATGCCAAGCGGCGTGAAGAGCTGCGCGCGGGCATACTCCAACTCGGTCTGCCCAGTGGCCTGATGCAAGACTGCCGAAAGCAGGTGCGAGGCCGGCGTGTCGTAGTTAAAGCGCGCACCTGGCGCGGCGTTCAGCGCGCTGCGCAAGGGGAAACGCGGCTTTGTCTCATCGCTGCGCCACTGCGCGACGTTGGCGTCACTCCAGTCAAACCCGGCGGTCATGCTCAGCAGATGCCGCACGGTGATGTCGCGCGCGCGCGGATCCGGGGAGTCGATCAGACCGGGATAATGTTCAGTGATGCGCTGATCCAGGGTCAGCAATCCGGCATCATGGGCGATGCCGACGACGAGCGCGGTGATGCTCTTGGTGATCGATGCCAGGTTTAGGAGCGCGGCACGGCCAAAGCCTTGCCGGTACATCTCAAAAACAACATAGCCGTGCCGCGCAACGATGACGCTGCGCACATGCGGCAGCTGTGCTTCGACGTGCGGCCGGATCGCCAGCAACCGCGCGCCGTCAAAACCGTGCCGCTGCGGATAGTCCTCAAGCCAGCCGACGGTCGGGAAATAGGGTTTGGGTCGCGCGTTCATCGGGCTGCATTATCGAGCGCGCACTATTAGCCGCGGCAGTTTAGCTTCTGCGTGGTCTGTGATGTTTGACCGGGCTCCAGCGTCAGCCCGAGGTAGGGGGTGGCGTCGATCGCCGATTGCAGCAGCGCACCGGGCTCGGTGTCCGGCAAATCGCCGTTCGGCGCGGCGGCGGCGACGGCAAACGTCACGTTTAGCCACAGCGAGTCCGGATTGCCAGCGTACATGCCCTGTTGCCCGAGAACCTCGCCTTTTTTGATCGGTTTTGCGCTGGTGCCCTTTGGAAAGTTGGCCGAGATGTAGGAAGTGACGCCTTGTTCCGACGCCATGCCGGAGTAGACGGTCCAAATTTTTTTGCCGGGCTTGAGTGGATCGTCGTGCTGCACAGCCACGAAATGATCCCAATCCGCTCGGCGCGTCAGCAACCCATCCGCCACCGCGACAACCGGCACTTTGCCCGGGGCGCCGCGGCCGAGGAATTGTAGGGGGTGGGTATCGGTGGTCCAGCGCAGGCCAAATTGGGCGTCGGTGGGCAGGCGCCACGGCGCATTCGCGCACTTTTCCGGCGTTGGCACGAGCGTGTTGCTTAAGAGCGATTTTCTTGGCACGTACACCCAGCTGCCGGCCAACTTTTGCGCAACGGTGTATTCAGCCCGAATGGCGTCGAGCATTTCAGGCGTCCAGCGTTCTTTGTACAGGGTAAATCCTGGAAAGTCCTGAATCAGGATATAGGAGAACTTTTTACTCCGAATGTCGCGCAGCAGCGGCCGCTGATTCCAGAGCCCGTCGTTAGCCAGCTGGGTGACTTCGAATGGCTGAATCACGAGCGGCTTGTTGCTCAAGGTCAACATGCCCATGTATTCGTCGCCGAGAACTTGCCCGTCCGATCGTTGCACGAGGTCTTCGAGCACGAGCAGTTCGCGCAGATTGATCTGCCGTTCGCGCAGCATCCCGGTCTCGCGATCAATTGTGTATTTGCCCATCCAGGCGGTTTGCGCAGCAACCACGGCCAGCAGCACAACAAACAGCGGTTGCAGCGACTGCCTTGCCGCCACCCAGGCCAGCACCGCGCCAAGCGCCAGGCTCAGCGCCGCACAAAGTTCCATCAGGTAGTTGACGTTGGAGCCGATTTTGCCGATGGTAATGGCAGACGCCGCCGCGCCGATCAGATATGGCGCGATGAGCGTCCAAACTGGTTTATTGCTGCGCAGCAGAAATAGCGACACGGCGCCGAAGCCGCTCAACGCCGCGCCGAATACGAGAAAGGTGAGGACATTCCAGCGCAGGCGGTCGAACTCCCAGGTGTTGATGTTGGCGGTGACGATGTTGAAATAGAAGCCGCCGCCAGACAGCGCCATCAACACGCCGAATGCAAGCGCGCAGATGCCGATGACCCAGGCCGCCAAGCGTAAATGCGCGCCGCCGGCTGTCGTTCGCGGCCAGCCAGACAAATGCGGCAAACGGCGCGGCCAGCGCATACGATTGACGCGTGTAAATCGCCGCCGATAACAAGAGCGCAACCGCGATCAGCCGCCGGGGTGTCAGCGTGGCGCGCGTCAGCACAAGCAACGCCAGCATGCTGAATGCCAGCGCCAGCATATCGATGCGCACGAACGACGACCAGCGCACAACAAAGGGTATCGCCACAAATGTCAGCCCGCCGATCCAGGCCGCGCGTCGATTGCCGGTCAGCCGGTTGAGGATCAGGCCGATGCAGACCGCAACGGTCCATGTGCTGACCATCGACAGCAGCCGCCCGCCCGCAAACGACGGGCCGAGCAGCGCCACAAACGGCGTCAATGCCGCGATAAACAGCGGTGGGTAGTTTGAAATGGTGTAGGGCGGCGTGGCGATATCCGGCCGATAAATATTCGCGCCGCGCATCAACCGCATGGCCTGATCGACCAACGGCGCTTCACCGTAGTCCAGCGGGTAGCGAATCAGAAGGGCTTGCAGGTGGAACGCCAGACAGAGCAACGCCACCGCGCCGAGCACGAGCAATGCCAGCCTGCCAGCGCCGGCGGACAGCGCGTCCCAAAAACCGGGCGGGCCGCTTTGTTCAGGCACAGGCGTGGTATTCATGGAAGTGCAATTAGACACGATAAGGGGAAAGTGCCAGGTGCTAGGTGCTTAAGGTTGCGCAACCTTAAGCACCTAAGGCACTTTCCCCTTATCGTGTTAAACTGATCCCCTCCGGGGGGATAGGAATATCTTCTCTGGCTAGGCTTTCGCAAATAAGGAGCAATTTCTATGAGCAGCAAAACATTTGTCGTGCCAAGCATCAGCTGTGGCCACTGCGTGAACAGCATTCAGAATGAAGTCGCCGAACTGGGCGGTGTGAAATCCGTCGTCGCAGATCAGGCTTCCAAAGTTGTGACAGTGACCTGGGATGCGCCAGCGACCTGGGAGCAGATTGCCGCCGCGTTGACCGAGATGGACTACGCGCCGCAGGAATTAATCACACCTTAAAGATGTCCACACCCGCAAACGCAACCCTTGATCTGCCGGTCACCGGCATGACGTGCGCGAACTGCGCCCGCGCCATCGAACGCGCCCTAAAAAAGGCGCCGGGCGTGTCGCAGGCCGCGGTGAACTACGCCAGCGAGCGCGCGCAGGTTGCGTTTGACCCGGCTCAGGTGAAGCCGGCCGAGTTGATCGAACGCGTGCGCAAGGCGGGCTATGACGTGGCGCTGGCGCATGCCGAGTTGCCGCTGTTGGGCATGACATGCGCGAATTGCGCCAGCACGATTGAACGCACGCTCAAAAAACTGCCGGGCATGAGCACCGTGACCGTCAACTACGCCAGCGAGCGCGCGGCGGTTGACTATGTGCCGGGCGCGGTTGGGATCGCCGACATGGTCGCCGCCGTGCGCAAAGCGGGCTACGATGTGCCGGCAGCCTCGGGCGCCACGACGACGGATGATGCTCGACAGCGAGGCACTTGCGCGTGCGGCAGATATTGAAGCGCGCAGGCGGCGCATGGTCATCGGCCTGGTGTTTGCACTCCCGGCCTTTGCGCTGAGCATGGGCCGCGATCTGGGGCTGCTTGGGCGCCTGTTTGGCCCGCAGTTCACCCCGATGGACGCCGCCATGATGACGGCCGGACACACGCAGCCGTTTGCGCAGATCGCCATCAACTGGGTGCTGCTCGCGCTGACGCTGCCGGTGATGCTGATCACCGCGCGGCCCTTTTTTGCGCACGGCTACAACGCCCTGCGCAACGGCGCGGCGAACATGGATGTGCTGATTGCGTTAGGCAGCGGCGTGGCGTTTTTGTATTCGGTGCTGACCTTGCTTGGCGTTTTTAGCGGGCATGTCTACTTCGAAACCGCCGCGATGATCGTGGCGCTGATCAGCATCGGCAAATATATCGAAGCGCGCGCCAAGGGCCGCACCAGTGAGGCGATCAAACGCCTGATCGGGTCTGGCCCCAAAGACGGCGCGCGTGCTGCGCGCGGGCGCTGAGGTTGATGTGCCGGTTGCGCAGATCGGCATCGGTGATGTCATCGTGGTGAAGCCGGGCGAGCGCATCGCGACCGATGGCATCGTCATCACTGGCCACAGCGCGGTCGATGAGAGCATGATCACCGGCGAGAGCGTGCCGCGCGACAAAAAGCCGGGTGACGCAGTGATCGGCGCAACCGTCAACAAAGAGGGCTTGCTGAAGTTTGAAGCCAGCGCGGTCGGCAAACACACCGCGCTGGCCGGCATCATTCGGCTGGTCGAACGCGCGCAGGGCAGCAAGGCGCCGATCCAGGCGCTGGCCGACAAGATCTCGGCCTGGTTTGTGCCGGCTGTGCTGGCTGTGGCCGCGCTTACGTTTGCAGGTTGGCTGCTGCTCGGCCGGTCGTCGTTCGAAACCGGCGCTGATCAATGCGATTTCGGTGCTGGTGATCGCGTGCCCGTGCGCGCTCGGGTTGGCCACGCCGACGGCGATCATGGTGGGCATGGGCCGCGGCGCGGAGAACGGCATCCTCTTTCGCAACAGCGCGGCGCTTGAAAAAGCAGCTGAAATCACGACTGCGGTGTTCGATAAAACGGGCACGCTGACGCAGGGCAGCCCACGTGTAACCGATGTGATCGTCACCGACGCCGCGCGGGTTGACGAGTCCGCGCTGCTGCGGCTTGCCGCGTCGGCGGAGAAAGGCAGCGAGCATCCGCTCGCGCACGCGCTGGTGCAAGCGGCTGAAACGCGGCAAATCAAGCTCGCGCCGGTTGAGAAATTTGTGGCGGTGCCGGGCAAGGGTCTGAACGCGCTGGTGGACAGCCGGCAGATCGGCGTTGGCAACCTGGCGCTGATGCGGCAACTTGGCATTGTCATCGACGACTTGGCATCGCAAAAACTAGCCACGCTGCAGGATGCCGGCAAAACCGCGATGTTTGTCGCCGTCGACGGCGTTTTGGCCGGACTGATCGCGATGAGCGACACGATCAAAGCTAGCTCGGCGCAGGCCGTCGCTGAGCTGAACCGCCGCGGTGTGCAGACCATCATGCTGACCGGCGACAACGCGCGCAGCGCGCAGGCGATTGCCGCGCAGGCCGGCGTGAGCGATGTGATTGCAGATGTGCTGCCCGAACAGAAAGCGGCCAAGATTTTGCAGCTGCAAGGCGCTGCGGGCCGCAAACCCGTCATCGCGATGATTGGCGATGGGATCAACGACGCCCCGGCGTTGGCGCAGGCGGATGTCGGCATGGCGATTGGCACCGGCACGGACATCGCGATTGAAGCGGCCGATGTCACGCTTATCAGTGGCGATATTGGCAAGGTCATTCAGGCGATCGGGCTTAGCCGGCTGACGGTGCGCGGCATCCGCCAAAACCTGTTCTGGGCGCTGATCTACAACGTGGTGCTGATCCCAACTGCGGTCTTTGGGGTGTTTCAAACGTATGGCCCGATTCTTGCAGCGGCAGCGATGGCGATGAGCTCACTGTTCGTGGTGGGCAACAGCCTGCGCCTGCGCAAAGCGGCCCTCGCTTAACGACAGACAAACATGGACGAAACAACAAAATCCAAGACGCGCAGGCGGTTGCAGATTATCGAGGGGCATGTGCGCGCTGTTCAACGCATGGTCGACGACGGCGCCTATTGCATCGACGTGTTGCGCCAAATCAGCGCAGTGCAGAGTGCGTTAAACAAAGTCTCCCAGGTTGTGCTTGAGGAGCATCTGAATCACTGTGTGACTGAAGCGGTCCGCGGCGAGGATGCTGAACGCCGCGAAAAAGTGTTGCAGGAGATCGCGGACGTGTTTGAACACAAGGGGCGCTAGGTTTTCTGAACAGTGACTAAAAGCCTTGCGCGCAATCAAGGCGCCACAGATTTCACCGATTACACAGAAATTCTGTGTAATCGGTGAAATCTGTGGCGTGTTTGTTTTCGATTGAGAATTACTGGATGCGAAACTGAGGCTGTTGCGCGCTGCCGGTTTAATGGCATACTGTCGGCACTATTCTGAACTGGCGGCGTTATCGGTTGAGGCGCATGTGCCACAGGAGGCGCTAGTAGCCAAATCGTTATGCAATGCCCCGCCACGCGACATCGTGTGTCGCAATTAGGATGAAGTTCCAGGTTAATTGTTACAGGAGAAGAATTTTTATATGAGCAAACATCTGACGCGCCGCGCCTTTTTGCGCAGCGGTGCAATTGTTGCCGCCGGCGCAACGCTTGCTGCGTGCGCGCCCCAGGCCGCAGCCCCGGCACCAACCGTTGAAGCCCCAAAGGCCGAGGCGCCAAAAGCCGAAGCCCCAGCGGCTGACGCGCCGAAGCCAACCGAAGCCCCCGCCGCAGCCGCGCCAACAGGCGTGCCGGTTTCCTGGTGGGTGGGTTGGGCGAACTTGACACCGGCTGTCGAATCGTTGCAGAAGACGCCCGAATTCAAAGAAGCGCTCGGTGGCAACACTTTCGAATTCAAGCCCGGCCTGAATGCCGAGGGCTGGCTGACAGCCGTTGCCGGTGGCACGCCGCCAGATGGTGGATCGAACATGGACTATGTTCAATTCATGGCGAAAGGCAGCTGTGTCGATATTGGCGATCTGATGAAAGCCAGCGGCAAAGTCAACAAAGAGATGTTCTTGCCCGATCCTTATAACAACGGCTTCTGGCAAGGCAAGCAGTATGGCATGCCCGGCCTTGAAGCAGGACCGAACTACGGCTTGAACTACAACGCCGATCTGGTCAAAGCTGCGGGATCTGGATCCGGACGCACCGCCGCTGACATGGGAAGACCTGCTCGACTGGCACAAAAAGCTGACGATCAAGGATGCCTCCGGCAACGTCAAACAGTTCGGCCTTGATCCATATGACGCAATGGCCGGCGAGCCCGACTTCGCGGCGACATCGTATGGCTTCACCTGGTATGACGAAGATGCCGGCAAGCACGACATCAACAATGCCAAGATGGTTGAGCATCTCAAGATGTCATCCGAGTTCATCAAAGAGGTCGGCCCAGACCAACTCGCAGCGTTGCGCCAGGTCGAGGGCAATGGCGGCTGGGGCGCTGCCTTCAACACGAAGGTGCAGGCCATGATCATCGAAGGCTACTGGCATCCGGGTGAGACCAAGATCCAGAAACCAGATGTGGCGACAAACAACCGCGCGACCTGGGCGCCCGTTCCGGCCAGCCGTGCCGGCACCAAGATCCAGATGTTCAACGGCCATTACATCGTGTTCTTCAAAGATGGCAAGAACACCGAAGGCATGTTCAAACTGGGCGAGTTCTTTAACGGCTCGGATGTGGCGGCCGAGGCGATCTGGAAGGAAGTCGGCTGGTTGCCCGCGCGCGCCGGGCTTCTACAGCAAGGTCAAGGGTGATGAGTATCCGGGTCTGAAGTTCTACTTCGATTCAGTTGGCCAGGCAAAGGAAACGCTCAAGCTTCCGCGCCGCAGCCCGATCCACTGGTTTGTGAACACGCAGTTGACCGAAGTGCGCGACAAGATTGCGCGCGGCCAGATGACTGCGGAAGACGCGGCTGCAGAAGTGCAGAAGCGCGCCGACACCGAGTGGAAGAACCAGGGTTACGGCAAGAACTAAGCGACCACTGCAAGCTCGAATTAAGGCGAATCGCCTCTGCGCATTGCGCAGAGGCGATTCGCTATCTTTCATGCCCACTGATATTGACAATTACCTGTTTGATTTGCGCGGGTATCTTGTGCTGAAAAATGCCGTGGATGCCGGGCACCTTGCCGCGCTCAACAACACGCTGGATCAGTACCGCGACGTGGAACCGCAAGGCTGGCGCGGCCACGTCCACCGCGCAGACAATTTTCACGCCAACGGCATTGAGCTGCAAAACATCGTCGAGGCCGGCGAGCCGTTTGAGCGCCTGCTCGATCATCCAGCCTGGGTCTCGCACATGCGCACGTATGTCGGGGAGCCCGGCACATTTGTCGAGGGTCTGTATGTCGACGAGTGCTTTGCAACGATCCGCGCCACCGGTGGTTTTTTGCCGATGCATTCCGGCGGTCACGAAGCGATTGTGCGCACGCAATATCGCTACACACGTGGCAAGTTTCACTGCGGCCAGGTGAATGTGCTCGTTGCGCTCAGCGATATCGGACCGGGCGATGGCGCCACGATGGTGATACCGGGCAGCCATCATTCCAGCCTGGAACATCCGGCATTTGCCACTGGCGGTTTTTACGAACGCGGCTCGATGGACTCCGTCGAGGGCGCGCTTGAGATGCATCTGCAGGCCGGTGATGCGTTGCTGTTTGTCGATGCGCTGGCGCATGGCTCGGCGCTGCGCACCAATCCGGGTGAACGCCGTGTGGCGATCTACCGCTATGGCGGCTCCTGGGGCGCAACGCGCCGCGGCTATGTTTACTCCGATGCGCTGCTCAACCGACTGACACCGGAACGCCGCGCGCTGTTGCAGCCGATTCAACCGTTGCGGCCTCCCGAGGCAGGCGCAGCGTAAAGGGCCTGCGGGCCGATCGGGCGTTGGATGAACGCCCCACAGCGAACCATGGCAACACAAAATCTTTCCAATCCCAAACACAAATCAAAAACCGAGCTCAGCATGCAGCGGCGCAGCACGCTGCTGGGGCTGTTGTTTATCTCACCATGGTTGCTCGGCTTTTTGGCATTTACGCTCTACCCGTTGATCGCGTCCGCGTATTACAGCCTGACACGCTACGATCTGATCCGGCCGCCGGTGTTTATCGGGCTGGATAACTTTCGCGAGCTGTTTTTTGACGATGCCAGATTCTGGAACGTGGTGCGCAACACCTTGTTCTATGTTGTTCTCAGCGCGCCGCTTGGCGTGATCACCGCCTTCTTGATGGCGACGCTGTTGAACACAAAAATGGTTGGCCGCTCCTGGTTCCGGGCGATTTTTTACCTGCCGTCGATCATCCCCGCGGTTGTGACCGCGGCGGTCTGGCAGTTTTTGTTGAACATTCAATACGGCGCGGTCAATGGCTTTTTGCAGCAAATCGGCGCGCAGACCATCCCGTTTCTGTCGAACCCGGATTGGACAAAACCAACCCTGATCATGATTCACATCTGGGCGCAGGGCGGCGCAGTGGTGATCTTTCTCGCCGCGCTGCAGGATGTGCCACGTTCGCTGTATGAGGCCGCCGTTGTCGATGGCGCGAACGCCTGGCAACGCTTCAAAAGCATCACTGTGCCGCTCTGCACGCCCGCGATTTTGTATAACACCGTCACGAGTTTTATCGCCGGGTTTCAGAACTTCGGGTTGCCGCAACTGCTGTTGCCAGGCGGCGGTCCAAGCGCTTCGGCCGAGTTGTATACGATGTTTCTTTACAGCAATGCCTTTACGTTTTTGCGCATGGGCAAGGCCTCGGCGCTGGCGTGGCTATTGTTTCTTGTGATTGTGGCCTTTACGGTGCTGTTTTTTAGATCGTCCCGCAACGCCGTGCACTATGGAGGTGAATGATGACAGCGCGTAATTTGCAAGATCAGCGTGTTGTACCGCAAGTGGTGCGCCGTTCGGTATTTGCCGGCGTCAATTGGCCTGTTGAGATTCTGAAGTACGCGTTGGTGCTCTTGTTCGCATTTCTGTTCATCCTGCCGCTGTTGTGGATGGTGTCATCCGCGTTTAAAAACGACGATCAGGTCTATCAGATCCCACCGATCTGGATTCCATCGCCGACTTTCCCGGAAAACTTCGCCACAGCCTGGGGCAAATTTCCACTTTACGCGGTTCACGCTGAACACCATTTTTCGGTATGCGATTCCGGCGACGATTCTGACCACGGTTTCATCCGCCATGGTGGCCTATGGATTTTCACGGTTGCGCTGGCCCGGGCGCGAGTGGGTATTTGCGCTGTGCCTGGCCACGGTCATGATCCCGGCCCAGGTGATGCTGGTGCCGCTCTTTATCATCTACAAAAATCTGGGCTGGCTGAACACCTATCTGCCGATGGTGGTGCCCGCGCTCTTTGGCAGCCCGTGGTTTATCTTCATGCTGCGGCAGTTCTTTATGACCATCCCGCAAGAGCTCTCCGATGCTGCGCGCATCGATGGCGCGAGTGAGTTTGGCATCTTGTTCAGGATTATTCTGCCGCTCGCGGTGCCACCGCTGATCGTGGTCGCGTTGTTCTCGTTTCTCGGGGCCTGGAACGACTTTTTGGGGCCGCTGGTCTTTATCAACAAGCAGGATATGTTCCCGCTTGCGCTTGGCGTCGGTTTGCTGCGCCGCGCGCTGGGCGAGACGGGCACGACGGCGCAGGTCTATCCGCATTTGATGGCGGTGAGCACGCTGATCACGGTCCCGATTATTCTGCTGTACTTTTTGGCCCAGCGTCGATTTATCGAAGGCATCACGACGACGGGCATGAAGGGGTAGCACAAGTATGTTCGGCGCCACAACGAGACGTAGACAGGCAGCGCTTGCGCTGATCGTCGCGATCGGTCTGAGTGGCGCCGCCTGCACGAGCGTCGAGCCGGATGCGCAATCACGCCGTCCCGCGCCGCCGCTGCGTGTCGCGGCGATTGTCGCCACACAGCAACCGCTGGCCGCGCCGCAGCCGTGCACCGGCGCGTTTGTCGAGCATGTGCTGCCTTTTTCTACTGGCATTCGCGCGCGCAACATGCTGACCTATCTCAGCAACGGCGCGGGTGTGGCGGCCAACGATCTCGATGGCGATGGCGATTTGGACCTTGTGTTCGCCAGCGTCGACAACAACAGCGAAATTTTGTGGAACGAAGGCCAGCATGACGGCGAATTGCGTTTTGTCGATCAAGTGCTCGCTGATGCAAATTCGCGCGCGGTCAGCATCGTCGATGTCGATGCCGATGGCCGCCACGATATCGTGCTGACCCACCGCACGCGCGGTGTCACGTTGTGGCGCAATCTGGGCGCGCGGCAGTTTGAAAAGCAAGCATTGCTGCAACCGGATGTGTTTGCATACACGTTGAACTGGGCCGATCTCAACGACGATGGCGCGCTGGACCTGGTCACTGGGTCATATCAGGCCGAACTTGAGCGCGAAGGGTTCACCGCAGCTGAGATGCGTGGCAAAACCGGGGTGTATCTGTTTGAACGCACAGGCAAAACATTCAAACCAAAGCTGTTGTCCGATCAGGCGCAGGCGCTGGCGATCGGGCTGGTGGATCTCAACGCCGATGGCCGGCGCGACATCTGGGTGGGCAACGACTTTGACCTGCAGGAACAGATCTGGGAGAACACCGCGGATGGATGGCACACTGCCAAACCGTTTGCCACGACCACGCACAGCACCATGAGCATCGATTGGGCCGATATCGGCAACGATGGCGGACTGGCCCTGCTTTCAACTGATATGAACCCGTATGACACCTCGACGCGCAATCTTGCGCACTGGCTGCCGATGATGATCGCGACCGAACACAAACGGGTGCCCGACGACGCGCAGTTGAGCGCCAATGTGCTGCAAGTGCGCGCGGATGCGAGCGCTGCCTGGCGCAACGAAGCGCCAATGCGCGGGATCGACGCCACAGGCTGGAGCTGGTCCGGCCGGTTCGGCGATCTGGACAACGACGGTCGGCTCGACCTCTACATCGTCAACGGCATGATCGCCCGCGATCTGTTTGGCCATCTGGCTGATAGCGCGCTGGTCGAGGAAAACCGCGCCTTTCGCGCCGAACGCGACGGCCGGTTTGTGCTGGCGCCGCAGTGGCGGCTGAATGTTTTGCACAGCGGGCGCGGCATGATCTTTGCCGATCTTGACGGCGATGGCGATCTCGACGTGGTTGTGAATAACCTGCGCGCGTCTGCGCGCTGGCATGAAAATCGCGTGTGCGGCGGTGAGGGATTGCTGGTCGATCTGCGCTGGCCGGCGTCGCAGAATCAATTTGCGATCGGCGCATGGGTCGAATTGCACACATCCGCCGGCATGTTGCGGCGCGATGTGCGCGCGATGAGCGGCTATCTGGGTGGCGATGCCGCGCAGCTGCATTTTGGCATGCCGGCGGGCGCGACGCTGTCGCACATGGATGTGATCTGGCCGGATGGCGCGCGGTCGCGCGTGGTCTCACCGCAAGCCGCGCAGCGCTTGATCGTGACCCGCAACGAAGAGTCGGTGTCTAGGGCTCCTTAACCCAAATGTGTTTGGGGTGAAATTGCCATATCCCTCGCGGAGCGAGGGATATGGCAATTTCGCCAAATCTAGGAATCACCTTTTGGGTGCATTAGGCTAGTAGTGCATCAAGGCAAACAGTTTGAGTGCCGAATTCACCATCCCCGCGCGGAGCGCGGGGATGGTGAATTCGGCCAACGATAAACTTTGCTGTGATGGACCACTGGTTCGGCAGTCAGCGAGGTAAAAATGCGTGCAACTGGAAATGATTTTGGAATAAGCCTGCCGGGCACAAAACGCACCGAGGGGGTGCTTGCAGCGGGCTGGGCTGCGCTACTGGCGGTCCTGCGCACGCGCGAATTCACGCGCTACTTTTTGGCCGCGCTGATCACCGGTGTCTGCGTCACCGCGCTGGGCATGTATTTGCGCCTGTTTCCACTGTGGGCCGCAACGCTGCTGGTGTTGATCGGCCTGTTGCCGGCTGCGCTGGTCAAGTGGCGCAACGATTTCAAACGGTTTGGCTTTGTGGCGATGCTGCTCGGCGCGCTGATTACCGTGCAAGGTCTGCACACCATCGAACACCTGATCCAGTGGGCGCAGTATCACGTGTTGTTCTGGACCATGCGCCAGTCAAACGGCCTGTTGTCGCCGGCCAACGCCGAGGTGGTGCACTTTGTATGGAATAGCAGCGTGTTTATCGTGGTGGCCGTCCTGCTCAGCAAGGGCGTGCGCAACCCAATGGCCTGGCTGCTGCTGTTTGTGACCGCGTTTCACATGGTGGAGCACAGCTATACGTTTATCCGGCAGCTCAGCACGCTGGCCGAACTGCGCGCGCTGGGTGTCACCAATCTGACCGCGCAGGGTCTGCCCGGCATCGTGGGCCGCGATGGCTGGCTGGCGCGCAGTGCGTTTACGCAGGGCACGTTCTTGTGCAGCTTGCCCGGGCTGACCACCGCTATTCGGCTCGATGTGCACTTCTACTGGAACGCGCTTGAGATGCTGTTGCTGATCCCTGCCGCCATCGTGCATCTTGGGCAGCCGGAGCGCGCTGCGCCACCCAACTAAACTTGCGACACTATGTCCACACTTGAACGTGCCATCGAAATCGCTGCGCGCAATCACTGCGGCCAGGTTGACAAAGCCGGGCAGCCCTACATCCTGCATCCCTTGCGGCTGATGCTGTCGGTAACGACCGGCAACGAGCGCATCGCGGCTGTGTTGCATGATGTGGTTGAAGACACGCCGGTCACATTCGACGATCTCGCGGCCGAAGGCTTCTCGGCCGAGATCCTTGCTGCGGTGCGCGCGCTGACAAAACACACTGGCGAGTCGCGCATCGATGCCGCCCGGCGCGCCGCCGCCAACCCGATTGCGCGCGTGGTCAAGCTGGCGGATGTCACCGACAACATGGATCTCAGCCGCATTGCGCAGCCCACCGACAAAGACGTCGCCCGCCTCGAGGAATACAAGCAGGTGCGCGCGATCCTGGCGGCGGCTAGCTGATGGCGACGGCGGCAGTCAGTCGACCGTTAGCCCTGCCATATGCGTGGCAATGTGATCAATGCTCATGCTGGCGATGACCTGCCAGAGCGGCGTGTCGCCTTTCCAGTCCAAACCAGCCACGCGCACTTCGGGTGCGGAGAGCGTGTGTTCGGACAGGGCCTGCACGGTGCCGATCAGCTGCATGCGCACCTCGCGCTGCAGCCCGAGCAGCTCGTCGAACGAGCGGTGCTTGATCTGATCGACGCACCACTGGTTTAGCGCGTCGTCGGCCAAGCCGTGCGGCACAAATTCGCCCCACAGCTCGCCTGGCGCCGCCGCGCCGCCGCGTTCATGCGCGCGCAACCGCGCGGTCACAAAGCGCTCCCAAACGCCGCTGTGCGCTAAAACATCCTTGATCGACCACGTGCCGGATGCGTTGGGTTGCTCGCGCTGCGCGGCCGGAATGCGGCTGAGGAAAGCTTCCCAGTCACGCTGACCGGTGCGCAATTTCTCAAGAAGTTCGTCTTTTGTCATGGTGCGAAAGTGTAGTCCACCTGCGAGGTGGACTACACTTTCGCACCAAAAAACGCCCTGTCAAGCGGGTTTTGCGAAGGCGTGTCACAAATCAGCCGGCTGCCTCGTCTTACTTGTAGCGCATGCAGGCAGCATCGCCAGCCGCGCACAGGAGTTTGCCATGACACAATCAATCGTAATTCTCGGCGCAGGGTATGCCGGGCTCATGATGGCCCACCAGCTGGCGCGCAAAACGCGGGGTCTGGATGTGCGGATCACGGTGGTCAGCGATTCCGCTGTCTTTGCCGACCGGATTCGCCAGCATGAACACGCCGCCCGCGCCGTTCCGCAGCGCTCAATCGCCGATGCGCTGAGCAGCAGCGATGTCGATTTTGTGCTTGCGCGCGCAACCCGCATCGATACAGCCGCAAAGCAGGTTGTTGCGCGCGGGCAGGCGGGTCAAATCGTTTTATCGTATGACAGGCTTGTCTATGCCCTTGGCAGCATGACAGACACGCAGGTGGTTCCCGGTATCCGCGAGCACGCGCACGCATTTTCACTCAAGACAGCTGAGACGTTGCGCGTTGCTCTCCCCGCGCTGGTGACCCGCGGTGCGCAGCTCGTGGTGGCTGGCGGCGGGCTGAGCGGCATTGAGGCCACGGCTGAGTTTGCCGAAGCGTATCCCGGGTTGCGCGTCACGCTTGTGACGCGCGGCGCGCTGGGCGCGGGCATGTCAGCCAGGGCGCAGCGTTACCTGCGCGCGGCATTTGTGCGCCTCGGCGTGACCGTGCGCGAACACACAACGGTTCAGCGCATCGACGCCCGCATGCTGCAGACCGATCATGGCGCGCTGCCGTTCGACGAATGTTTGTGGACCGGGCCGTTTGCCGTTCCGGCGCTGGCGCGCGAGTCCGGGCTGCCGGTTAACGCGCTCGGGCAGTTGCTGGTGGACGATCACTTCCGTTCGACCGCCGACGCGCATGTGTATGCCATCGGTGACGCCGCCCGGCTCAGCGACCCGGCGCACGCGCACGTGCGCATGGCCTGCGCTACCGCATCCGCGATGGCGCCCCACGCCGCGTCTGAAATCGATGCCGATTTGCGGGGATGTCCGTACAAGCCGTTTCGCATGGCCTACGTCGCACGCAATGTCAGCCTGGGCCGGCGCGATGGCGTCATCGACATGGTGACCGCCGACGATACGCCGCGCAACATCGTGCTGACCGGCAGGCTGGCCGCGCTCTACAAAAACAGCATCGGCGCGCTGGTCTGGCGGCTGGTATCCGGTCGAATGCTGTTTGCCAGCGCTCAACCGCGCCGGCGCGTAGCGGCGCCCGATGCGGCTGCGATACTGTGAGTGCCATGACCAACCGGGCTGAAATACCGGACGCCACGCTGGCGCAATTCGAAGCGCAAAGGCCGCGTTTGTTCGCCATCGCCTACCGCATGCTGGGCACTGCCGCTGATGCGGAGGATGCGCTGCAAGATTGCTTTATGCGCTGGCGCGCCGCGCGCGATGTGCAGTCGCCGCAGGCGTTTCTGACCACGGTCGTGACCCGGTTGTGCCTCGACCGGTTGAAATCGGCGCAGGCGCAGCGCGAAACCTATTTCGGCACCTGGCTGCCCGAGCCGATCCTGACGCAACCCGATGAAGCGCCGGAGCGCGCTGAGATGCATGAATCCATCACGCTGGCGTTTATGACCGTGCTCGAACGGTTGAACCCGGTCGAACGCGCCGTTTTTCTGCTGCGCGAGGTGTTTGACTACGACTACGCCGAAATCGCGCAGTTTGTCGGCAAAAGCGATGCGGCTTGCCGGCAGACGTTTTCGCGCGCGCAAAAATATGTGCGCGCGAACCGGCCGCGGCTGCCGCCAAACGACGCGGCGCACGCGCGCATCCTGAATGCGTTTGTGACTGCGCTGGCGAACGGCGATGTTGAAATGTTGACCGGGCTGCTGCACGATTCGGTGGTGGCCTACGGGGACGGCGGCGGAAAGGCGTTTGCGGCCAAAATCCCGGTGCGCGGCATCGCTCAGGTTGCCCGTTTCTTGCTCGGCCTGCGCCGCACCGCGCCGGCCGGCATGCTGCCGAGCATCGCGCACATCAACGGCCAGGCCGCACTGGTGTTTTGGCTGAATGGCAGTGTCTACTCGGTGCTTACGCTGGAGAATGATGGCGAGCACATCTACGGTGTGCGTTCAGTTGTCAACCCGGACAAATTGACGCGCGTTGGCGCTTAGTGCAACAAAAACTGCGTTTGTATCGCGGCGAAATTGCTATCATCCGCTCGCGGAGCGAGGGGAGATAGCAATTTCGCCAGATTTAGAAACCATGTTGTTGTCGCACTTGTATCGCCGCTGCGCAGCGGCAGAAATCCGCAAAAAACGACCGCCCGCGTTTTGCGCGGGCGGTTGTTTTTTTGCGGTAAAGCGCATGCGTGCGTCATGCGCAGCGTGCTAGGACGTTGGCAGCGCCACAAACTTGAACGTCAGCTTGGCGTCATCCTCGGCTTTGAGGATGTTGGCCATGTTCGGCGCTTCAAAGCCGAATGCGCTCATCTTGATCGCGGTGGTGGCTTCGCCAACCAGTTTGTCACCGTCGAGTTTGGCCTTGACCTGCCAGGTCACCGGCACCTTGGTCTCGCGCACCAGCATGTCTCCGGTCATGGTGAACGACAGCTCCTGGCCGGCGGTGTATGTCTCGGGCAAGCCGTCGATTTTGGTGGGGGTGAACTTGGCGAGCGGAAATTTTGTGCTCTCCAGCCAATCCCTGCGAATAGCGTTGTCGCGGCGGCTGCTGTCGCTCGCGAGCACGCTGATATCAACGGTGATTTCGCCGACCGTGGTCTTTGATGGGTTGGTGATATCGAGCGTGATCTCGCCGTTGATCTTCTGGCTGACGCCGACTGCGGTTACCAGCTTGTTGCCTTGATTTAGAAATACCTCGTCGACCGAGTAGGAGGCCTGTGACTCGGATTCCGAGATCTTAAATACCCTGGCTGCGCTGGCTTCCGCCTGCGGGGCTTCCGTCGGCGCGGGGGCTTCGGTTGCGGCAGCGGGCGCCTCCGTCGGCGCGGGCGCTTCGGTTGCAACAGCAGGTGCTTCAGTCGGAGCCGGGGCTTCGGTTGCAACGGCGGGGGCCTCAGTGGGGGCTGGGGCTTCGGTAGCTGCAGCGGGAGCCTCTGTGGGTGCGGGTGCTGCTGTCGCTGCTTCGGCGACCGGTGCTGCGGTTGGGGCAGCCGGGGCGGCTGTGGGTGCGCCGCCGCATGCAGACAGAACCAGTGCGCAGGTCAGCGCAAGCGTCATTTTTTTGAAATTCATAATAAAAAGTCTCCTTTTGTATTCGCAACAGCGCGCCACCGCGAAATAATCTCGCATCATGCGGTGGACGCAAACAGGCGAGTCGAACAGGGCGTAACGCTAGGAATAGTTTGTGAGCATCCAGTGAGGTAAGGGAAAGGAACCACTTGGAAACACCTGTTTTTCTCGCAAAACCTAACAAACAGACACCAAACAGCCGCTGTTTCGGATAGCGATTGGGTTTTGAGGCATCCGGCCTTCCAAAGCGGCTAAAAACTGCGTATAATTTCGGGCCTTTGGTTGCGGCCAAAGTGTGCCTGGCAAGCGCAGTGTTTTGCCAGTCGTGGTAACTCTCACCCAAAGACGGCAGTTCTGGGAGCTAGGGGTCTGTCAACACAGAACTCATAAGTGCCATGGTGAACATCGGCTTGTTGGGTCACAAGAAGGGAAAATAATGTTTGCAGTTGTTGAAATTGGCGGACGCCAGTATCGGGTCTCGCCCGGCGATGAAATCGCCGTTGAATTGTTGCATGCCGAAGCCGGCACCGAACTTAAGTTCCCGGTGCTGTTGTGGTCGGATGACAGCGGTGTGACCGTCGGCAAGCCTGTTGTGGCTGGCCGCGAGGTTACCGCGCAGGTCATCGGCGACCAGAAGGGCGAGAAGCTGGTGATTTTCAAATATCACCCCAAGAAGCGCTATCGCAAGAAAACCGGCCATCGCCAAAACTACACGAAACTAAAAATCGTTGGGTAAGTAACTAATGCAACAAACACATGGTTTTTAAAGCGGCGAAATTGCTATATCCCTCGCGAAGCGAGGGATATAGCAATTTCGCCAGATTTAGAAACCAACTTTTTGTTGCATTGGCGTCGGATCAGAAATAACCAAGCAGGAGATACATGGCACACAAAAAAGGCGGCGGTTCAAGCACCAACGGCCGCGACAGCACCGCCCAACGTCTGGGCGTAAAGATGTTCGGCGGCCAGAAAATTCGCGCGGGTAACATCATCGTTCGCCAGCGCGGCACGCGCATCAAAGCGGGCGAAGGCGTCGGCGTGGGCAAAGACCACACGCTGTTTGCGATGCAGGACGGGCATGTCAAATTCGACACGCTGCCGACCGGCCGCAAGATCGTCAGCATCGCCGAGATTGCTGAAGTCAAAGGGGAATAATCATGAAGAAGGACATTCACCCAAAGTATTTTGAAGACTGCAAGGTCTATGTCGGCGGTGAACTCGTCGGCACGACAGGCAGCACCAAAGCCGAGATGTATCTCGACGTTTGGAGCGGCACGCATCCGTTTTATACCGGCCAGTACCGCATCATCGACACCGAAGGCCAGGTCGATCGCTTCGAGAAGCGCCTCGGCAAGAAGGCGTCGGAGCTGACCGACCGGGTCGTCAAAGAGCAGAAGCGTCGCGCCAAGCGCCAGATCGCCGAAGTTGTTGACGACGAAGCGCCCGCCGATGCTGCCGAAAGCGCAGCTGAATAGGCCGCGCATTCCGCGTCATCCACCGCCCGCTCAGCTGAGCGGGCGGTTTCTTTTCGAAGGCGATGGCAGAAGCCACAGATTTCACTGATTGCACAGAAAAGACACATCTGTGCAATCAGTGAAATCTGTGGCTTCTGCATCTGACTGCATTCTGCATATGGGTGCGCGCGCGTTCAGTTCTAAAATAAACATCCCATGGATTCTTTACACAGAGACGGCAGCATCGAGGTGATCTGCGGCTGCATGTTTAGCGGCAAGAGCGAAGAGCTGATCCGGCGGCTGCGCCGCGCCGTGATTGCCAAACAAAATGTGCAGGTGTTCAAACCCACGATCGATGACCGCTATCACGCAGTGCAGGTGCGCTCGCATAACGGCAACGGTTTCGACGCCACGCCGGTGTTGAGCTCGGTCGCTGTGCTTGAGCTGGCGCGCCCGGAAACGACCGTCGTCGGCATCGATGAAGCGCAATTTTTCGACAGCGAGTTGCCGCATGTTGTCGCCAAACTGGCTGATGCCGGCAAGCGCGTGATCTGCGCCGGGCTGGATCTTGACTTTCGCGGCGAACCGTTTGGGCCGATGCCGCGGCTGCTCGCAATCGCCGAGCGCGTCGACAAACTCACCGCGATCTGCGTCGTCAGTGGCGAACCCGCCACGCGCACTCAGCGCATCATCAACGGCCGCCCGGCTTCTTTCAACGACCCGATCATCCTCGTTGGCGCGACAGAAAGCTACGAGGCCCGCTCGCGCCACCACCACATCGTGCCGGATCGGCCGTGAGGATACGCTGGAGGCAGGTTGTCTTTAAGCCGCAGATGACGATAATCCAGGCATCATGCTGAGAAATCTGCCCACTGTCACATCTGCGCGAAAAGCGCTCGATATGTCGCCGGAGGCGTTTGGCGAGTTGACCGATTGCAGCGCAATGCTGAGCGATGTAGGCGCGCTGCACCGGCACATGCGCGATGAGGGATATCTCTTTTTGCGCGGTTTTCACGACCCGGCGGAGGTTCAGCGCGCGCGCGCGTCACTGATTGCACGCCTGGTCGCACAGGACGTGATCGACACCAGCCGCGACAGCAACGATGCTTTCCCGTCGGCGCGGGCAAAAGCCAACTTCAACCCGGACATCGCGGCAAAAAACGCCGAAGTCATGGACGTGGTCTATGGCGAGCGCATGATGCGCTTTTTTGACGGTTTTCTTGGCGGACCGGCGCGGCATTATGACTTCACCTGGATCCGCACCGTGTTGCCCGGCGCGGCGACGCCGCCGCACATGGACGTGGTCTACATGGGCCGTGGCACAAAGAAGCTCTTTACCTGCTGGACGCCCTATGGTGATGTGCCGATCGAGATGGGCGGTCTGATGGTGCTTGAGCGATCGCACACGCACGACCGCCTGAACAGGGGCTATGGCACAAAAGACGTCGACACGTTTTGTGAGAATCGTGTTGGCGCGGGGTTTACCAAGATGGGCGGCGGCGGCAACATCCGCGATGGCGGCGTATTGTCCGAAAATCCGGTTGTGTTGCGCGAACGGCTTGGCGGGCGCTGGCTGACCACGGACTACCGCATGGGTGATGTTTTGATCTTCTCGGTTTATTTGGTGCACTGCAGCATGGACAACGTCAGCGATCGCATCCGGCTGACCAGCGACACCCGTTATCAGCTCGCGTCCGACCCGGTGGACGAGCGGTGGGTCGGCGAAAACCCGATTGCACATGGTCCGGATGCGAAACGCGGCATGATATGCTGATCCACGTATGTCGCAACTTTCGGCACTGATTTGCGAGAAAGGTGAGCAAGCCATTCTCGACAAAGTGCTCATCAACGAAAATGAACTTCAGACGCGCATCAAGGCATTGGGCGCGGATATCTCCCGGGACTATGCCGGCAAAGACTTGCTGCTCGTCAGCATTCTGAAAGGTGGCGTGGTCTTTCTGACCGATCTGATGCGCGCGGTCGACGATTCCGCATCACATCGACTTTATGGCTGTCAGCAGCTATGGCGTGGGGGCGCGCGCATCGCGCGGGCAGCCGCGCATCACGCTGGACTTGAACACCGATATTCAAGGGCCGGCATGTGCTCTTGGTGGAGGACATTATCGACAGCGGTCACACCATCGACATGTGCTGCGGATGCTGCCGACGCGCAACCCGGCCAGCCTCAAGGTTGCCGCGTTGCTGGACAAGCCATCGCGCCGCGAAGCGTATGTGCCGATTGCGTATCTGGGATTTGAAATTCCAAACGAATTTGTCTTTGGCTACGGCCTGGATCTCGATGAATATTGTCGCAATTTGCCGTTTATCGGCACGGTAAAGAAAGAATATCAATAAACATGGCAAAACTACGCTGGGGCCTGCTCGCAGCCGGAAACATCGCCAAGGCATTCGCAAAAGGCGTGCAAAACGCAAAGACATAGCGAGCTAGTTGCGGTCGGCAGCCGCAGCAAAAAATCCGCCGATGCCTTTGCGGATCAGTTTGGCATCAAAAAGCGGCATGCCAGCTATGAGGCGCTGCTCAACGATCCTGAAGTCGACGCGGTCTACATCAGCACGCCGCACCCGATGCACGCCGAATGGGCGATCAAGGCCTGCGAGGCCGGCAAACACGTGCTTGTGCGAAAAGCCGCTCGGCCTGAACTACGCCGAAGCTATGGCGATGATCGAGGCTGCGCGCGAGAACGACGTATTCCTGATGGAAGCGTTTATGTATCGCTGCCACCCGCAGACGCACAAGCTGGTCGAGCTGATGCAGCAGCGGCGTGATCGGCGAAGTCAAGATCATTCATGCCACCTTTAGCTTTCAAGGCGGCTACAACGAGGCCAGCCGCATGCTGGCCAACGATCTGGGCGGCGGCGGCATCCTCGATGTCGGTTGTTATCCGGTCTCGATGGCGCGGCTGATTGCGGGCGTGCAGGCTGGGCAAGCCGTTTCGCCAACCCGATCAAGGTGACGGGCGCGGGCAAGCTCAACCCGAACACCGGCGCGGACGAATACGCCATCGGCACGCTCGAATTCGAAGGCGGCATTCTGGCGCAGATATCGCACCGGCGTGCTGCTCAATCAGCGCAACATCGTGCAGGTTTATGGCGACAAGGGCAATATTCTGGTGACCTCCCGTGGATCCCAAGCCGCGTAGGGCGGCAGCACCGATATCGTGCATCAATCGCAATGGCCAGGCGCCGCGAGATTGTGACCGTCAAGACCGACGAGTGTCTCTACGGCATCGAGGCCGACACTGTGGCCGCGCAATATCGCCAGCCGTCAGGCGCCGTCGCCTGCCATGAGCTGGGACGGATACGCTGGGCAACATTCAGACGCTGGACCGCTGGCGGCAGGCGATCGGGCTGGTCTATGAGCGCGAGAAGCCGGCAGCCCCGCGATGAAGACGCCGGTTTCTGAGCGGCCGCTGGTGTATGCGCGCAAGGCGCGCCCCAAGATGCGCTATGGCGAGATCAAAGGCCTGAACAAACTGATGTCGCGGCTGATCCTGGGTGTGGACAACCAGCCCAACATCACCTTCGCATCCGCGATGTTCGACGATTTCTTTGAGCGCGGCGGCAACGCGTTTGACACCGCGTTTATCTACATGGGTGGCATGAGCGAACAGTTGCTCGGCCAGTGGGTGCAAAATCGCGGCGTCCGCGAGCAGATTGTGATTCTGGACAAGGGCGCGCATTCGCCGTTTTGCACGCCACAGCACCTTGATTCGCAGTTCAAGACCAGCCTGGAGCGCCTCAAGACCGACTATGTCGACATCTACTGCATGCACCGCGACAACCCGGAAGTTCCGGTGGGCGAGTTCATCGACGTGATGAACAGCCATGTGCGCGCCGGGCGCATGAAAATGTTTGGCGGCAGCAACTGGACGCTCGATCGCATTCACGCCGCGAACGACTACGCGCGCCAGACTGGCCAGCAGGGCCTGTCTGTGTTGAGCAACAACTTCAGCCTGGCGCGCATGGTCGAACCGCCGTGGGCGGGCTGCATGAGCGCTGGCGCGCCGGAGTTTCGCCAGTGGCTGACCGACACGCAAACACCGTTGCTGCCATGGTCATCGCAGGCGCGCGGATTCTTTCTGCCGCACGTCACCCCAGACTACAGCGGCGACCCTGAGGTCGTGCGCTGCTGGTTTGCGGACGATAACTTCGAGCGCAAGCGCCGCGCGACGACGTTGGCCGAAAAATATGGTGTGGAAACGATCAACATCGCACTGGCGTATGTGCTGGCGCAGCCGTTCCCGACATTCCCATTGATCGGGCCGCGCGTGATCGAGGAGACGCGCTCGTCCATGCGTGGCCTTGACGTGGAACTGACACCGGACGAAGTAAACTGGCTGAACCTCGTAAGCTAACGCTGCGCCTAAGCCAGAACAAAAAACACCCTCCCGCATGTTGTGCGGGGGGTGTTTTTTGTTCTGGCTTAGAGCCTATCCCAATAGGGGAATTTCTATCCGAGAGGCGCGCGATCCACCCGCGTGGAGCGCGGGTGGATCGCGCGCCTCTCGGGCTAATCTCTGTGACCGCGTGTGCTAGACGCCGCCAATCGGCGGGAAACGTATGGACCCGATTGGGATAGGTTCTTAGGCGCGCGAACTGCTGCAACTGAAAACTTTTCGTCAGATGTATAGCAAACGCTTAGACAGACTTCGACTCCGTATTTGGATTGTTGCAAGTCGTGTCGGTTTTGAGTCGCAAATATTCCCAGGCGCCGGTAAGCTGACGCAAGATACATCCAAAATGAACAAATATCGGTCTTGGCATTATTTGATTGCCGTTGAATAATTACGACACGTGGTTGAGTCTCAATTGTCAAGTGGGGGAACAATCGAGCCACTGTCCGAACATGAAACAGCGGAGCGCAGCAGGCTTTGGCGCGGCCGCGATGTTGCGCTGATCGCAGCAGTTTCAATTGTCGGCGTGCTTGGTGGGATCCTCATGCTTGGCCGCCTGTTTGGTCTGATTACCGGCATCGACTTGACGCTGATTCGAACTGCCGCAGCAACCAATCTACCCCCAACAATCTACGGCATTTATCTCACCAGCATTGCCGCGTTGCAGGCCGGCACGATGATCTTTACAGTCTGGCAGATCGGTCTGCATCGCAGACACCAGGGCTGGACCGCGCTTGGTGTGCGGCCGCTGACGCCGCGCCAGATCAGCGAGGCTGCCATCTTCTTTTTGATCCTGCGCGTGATCGCCATCGTGCTCTCGATGGTGCTGACGCAACTTGGGGTCTCCAGTCAGCAGGCTCAAACGATCGTCTCCAGCGCGGTGACGCTGCCAACTGCCCTGGCCACCCTGTTCTTTATCGGCATCCTGATTCCATTTGCCGAGGAGGCGTTCTTTCGCGGGGTGCTGTATCGCTGGTTGCGCGACCGCTGGGGTGTCAAAGCCGGCGCACTGATCAGCAGCGCCATCTTTGGCGCGCTGCATCTCGAGATCGCCACCGGCCTGACCGCGTTTGTGCTTGGTTTAGGGCTGGCGTTTATCTATGAGCGGCACAGGTCGTTGTGGAGCTGCACCTTGGTTCACGCGCTGAACAATCTGTCCGCGCTGGTATTGCTGTATGTGCTGCTGGCCAGCGGTGTGGCATTGCCGTAACGCTGTTTGCTGGCAGCGCCCAGCGCGACCAGGAGACCCAGCATCACGCCCAGCGTCAGGTGCATGTTTGCCACATACAGGTTGTCGAATATGTGGTGCCCGGCCAAATGCGCCCACGTGCCCAGCAGGCCCAGCGCCAGCCAGCGCGTCTGCGGCTGGCGTGTCGCTCGGTAGGTGGTTGCAATCACCGTCAGCCACCAGCCCGCATACGTCAGCAGCCCGAGCAGCCCGGTTTCGGCAAAAATGTTGAGATAGTAGTTGTGTGCGTGGCCCAGCGCATTCGCCCAGACCAGCAGGCGGTATTCGTCATACGCCGCGGCGTAGTTGCCATAGCCAACGCCCACCCACGGGTGCGCTTCAATCATGCGCAACGCGGCCTGCCAGTGCGCCAACCGCTCGATGGTTGAAAAGTTTATCGGCGTGAGATAGGCGTCGTGCACGTCGATGTCGCCGTATTCGGCCCACTGCCCCGCGAGCGAGGCCGGGGGCGTCAGATCGCCAAACGCTGCCAGCACGATGCCAAATATCAACGTGGCCGCAATCCACAGCGCCGGCCGCCGCAACAGCGCGCTGGCCATCGTCAAGACCGCCAATACCAACCCGATCAGCGCGCCGCGCGACCCCGAGGCATACAGCCCAAACAGGCAGAGCACAGTCACACCCGCTGCGCACAGCGCTGCGATGCCGTGCGCGTGCGACCGGTCGCGGCGCCAGACGGCGCCGGCCTGTGCAGCGACCCCGGCCGCCAGCGGCCACAGCAGCCCCATATAGCCGCCAAATGGGTTGGGCTGCTCAAATGTGCCGTAGCCGCGATACCACGGCGTGCCAGCCAGCTTGAATTCGGGCGGCACTGTGCCGCACAGTGCCTGCACAAATGCGCCATTGGGTTGTGACCAGCAAATGCGATGCTGCACGATGCCATAACCGGCCTCGATCGACGCCGAGAGCAGCAACGCGCCGATCAGAATCGCGCGCTGGCGGCCGGTCGCGTTGGCCGTAATCAGGCACAGCGCGGCGAGCTCGATCAGCTTGAGGCATTCGTTGCCCCAGTCGCGAAAATCGCGCGCGTTGAAATAGGTTAGCGCGCAGGACGTCATAAACAGCCCGAGCGCGAACAGGGTTGGCCCGGCGCGAACCTGTACGGGCCGGCGCAGATTGCCACTGCCCAGCCAGCGCAGCGTGAACAGCAGCAGCGCAACGCCGAGCAGCGCCTGACCACTGTCAATCGGAAGTCTGAGCTCCACGCGCTCGAGCGGTTGAAACGGTCCGGCGAGAAGCGCCAGCGCCAGCGCGACAGCCGGCTCCCGAAGTGCAGCGATCAATGCAACCACGCCGGTCAGTGCTAACCCGACCAGCACAAGCGATCTGAGCGGCAGCAGCGCCCCCAGCATCAGCAGCAGCGCCAGCGCGGCACCGGCCAGGCCAATCGCGCGCGCGGGCGCCGAAGATGCATGGGCTGCCGCGGGTTTTGCAATCACGCCGCGGGTTTCATTTTGACCAGCAGCGACCAATTGCCGCGCTGGGTGACCGTGCCGTCCTGATTCTTGAGCTGCAGTTTGAGCGTGACCTTGCCGTTCTTCAGGCGCGGAAACGGTTTCACTTCCAGAACTTCAAGGTCAAGCCGAATGGTGTCGCCGATATAAATTGGCGCGGTAAATTCCCATTCGATGCCGCGAAAAAACTCGATCGTGTTGAGCATGAACCCCATTTGCACCGCCAGACCAGAGGCGATGCTCAACCCGAGCAAGCCATGCGCGACGCGCCGGCCGGCGATCGAGTTCTTGCTATAGGTTTCGCTGGTGTGGATTTCGTTGAAATCGCCGGAAAGGCCGGCAAAAGTCACGATATCGGTCTCAGTGACCGTGCGCGTCACCGATGACGCAGCATCGCCCACCGCGAACTCCTCAAAATACAAACCGTGCAAAGATTGAAGTGGCATGGCCCAATTGTAAGAGCGCACGGCAGAAGACGGCCGGCTGACTGCCAACGGCTGACAGCCCGCTGCCCGCCGACCGCGATGAGCGGCCTGTGACGCTAACTACCGCCCGCCGGCTTTGCGCAGCACCACGACCATGCGGTCAGATTGCGGTGTGTTGTCCAGCGCCGGGGGCGGCACGATCATGTTGCCGTACCACCAGCTCTTTTCAAATGCGCCAGACAGATCGATCAGCGCCTGCAACTCCTGCGCCATATACCAGCGATGCGGATGGTGGTGCTCGATCACACGCGTGGGCTGGCCGTCTTCCTGAATGTTGAGCCGGGTGGTGACCAGCCACTGTTGTGAGATCCAGTCAAACGGATCGTCTTCTGAGCCAAACAGCACATCGACTTCCGTATACGGCGTGTTGTGAAAGAGATTGGTGTCGGTCGACTTGGACTGCCACAGATTGGGCAGATTGTCGCGCCAGATGGTATCCGGGTGCGCCATCTCGATCACAAAAATGCCGCCGGGCAGCAAATTGTCGGCTACGGCGCGAAAGTGGCGACGACCTGCGCGTTGGTCGTCAAATGCGACAGGCTCTCCATCAGGTTGGCGGCCAGCGCAACAGGCTTGTGCAGGGTGAAATGTTCCATCGCGGCTTGATGGGTTTCGATTTGCACGCCCTCAAGCGCCGCGCCGGAGGCGGCATACTCAAGCATGTCCTGCGACAAATCCAGGCCGACAGCGCGCCAGCCGCGCCGGGCAAATTCCCGCGCGTGGCGCGCCGGTCCACAGCCCAATTCGAGAAAGGATGGATCGCCCGCAACAGCCCCCAGGTTGCGCAGGCACCACTCTAGAAAATTGCATTCGTCTGCAAAGTCGCGATCGCTAAACGCGATGTCATAGGCCCGCGCTTCGCGGTAAAACTCAGGTGAACTCATCGACCAAAGATTGTAGGGATTGTCATTGTTGAAGTCAACAGGCAATACATGCCAGATAAATCTCGACTGCGCCAGTTGGCGCGGTTTTGCGCTTCTTCTGTCGCACCAGGCCTCTAAATTGCTTCACGATGCGGCAAAAACAACCAATGCAGGCTGGATGAGAGCGTTTACGCGGAAACTGAGAGGGCAGGGCCGTCGATAGGCCCTACAATGATGTTACGTGTCTGATACGTTCACAGGTTTGGTAGTCAAGGCCCATAGCGGATTTTTTACAGTTCGTGCTGCCGACGGGACGTCGATAGTATGCAAAGCCGCTGGCCGGCTGACAAAAGGACGCCACGAAGAAGACGCACTGGCCGTGGGTGACCACGTGACCTATGAAGTGGTGCCTAGCGAAGGGTTTGCCAGCGGCCGCATCATCGCAGTTGCGCCGCGCACGGCCTCACTGTCGCGCCGGGATCCGATCGCCAGCGTCAAAGACGACCGCGATATCCGGCAGGTAATTGTGGCCAACGTGGATCTGGTGGTATTTGTATTCGCGTGCGCGCAGCCGGACTTTCATGCCCGGCTGCTGGATCGGTATCTGGTTGGGGCGGAGGCGCAGTCGCTGCCGGTGTTGATCGTGGCCACAAAGGTCGACTTGGTCACGCCGGCAGTGGCTCGGCGCGCTCTTTGCACCCTATGCCAGCATCGGGTACGAGGTGATGTATGCCTCGCAGACCACCGGTGAAGGCGTCGATGCGGTGCGCGAGCGTTTGCGCAACAAGGTCAGCGTGTTGACTGGCAAGAGCGGTGTGGGCAAGAGCAGCCTGCTCAATCTGATCAAACCCGGGCTGCAGCAGGAAGTCGGACGCATCAGCGATATCTGGAAGAAGGGCAAGCACACCACAGTGGTTCCCGAGCTGATTGCGCTTGACGAGAACAGCTGGATCGCCGATACACCGGGCATCCGCGGGTTTGCGATCTGGGATGTTGAAGCCGGCATGCTGGATGAGTGCTTTCGCGAGATCAAACCGTTGATCGGCAAATGCAGTTATAGCAACTGCACGCACTGCAATGAAAAGGGTTGCGCGGTCCAGGCCGCCGCCCAGCGCGGCCAAATATCGCCGGAACGCTACGAGTCGTATGTAAAGCTGCGCAGCGAACTCGCGCAACAGCAGCGCCGCTACTGAGTGCGCTAAATTCGCAATCGCGCGTTCTATTGTTGCGATTTACGGTTTAGCGCGACATCAAACAAGTCTTTAGCCTGATGCGAGCCTCGGCTCGAGGATTACGCTCACCTGGACAAAACGCTGGGTGAACTTTGCGCATAGGCGCAGCTTACAAGAGGTCACACATGTCAAACCTTCCCCTCACATACCGATTGAAACTGTCGACTGTCGGCCGTGCCACTCTGGCACTGGCGACAATCGGAACGATGCTGGCTTCGCCCGGCATCGGGCAGGCTGCTTCGCCAGCCGCGCCAAATCGCCAGGGCACTGTTGGCCCCAACATCACCAAAATCGCAAATGTCAGCACGGCCGCCGTTGGCGGTCAGATTGATTTTACGATTACGATCAGCAACCCGTTGCTGTTTGCCATTGAGTACAACGGTCCAACCGACACGCTGAGCCCGACGTTGAGTCTGTTGTCGGCCACACCGGGCTACTCTGTGGTCGGCAGCACCGTGACGTGGAATCCTGTCACACCGGCGCCGCTGGCATCAAATGCGACCAGCGTCTACACCCTCTCAGTGCAAGCCAAAGAGTGCGGCGATGTGCTCAACATTGCCAGTTTTCGCTGGCGCCGCCTCGGCGGGACGCCGAACGATCCCTACACACCGGTCAGCAGCGCACCCGTTGGCGTGAAGGTGCCATGTCCGCCAAGTGGGCTGGTCTACACGAAGGAAGCCGATCAGGCGACCGTCGTTCTTGGCGGCACGCTGCAGTGGACGATTCGTGTCACAAATACCGGCGGCACACCTGCCACCTATTACGGCCCGTATGACACGCTGCCCGGCAACGTGACCTTTCAGAGCGCCACACCCGGTTACGCAGGACCGAATCCGGTCTTCTGGAATCCGTCCGGCATCAGCATCGCGCCCAGCGCCACGCATGTTTACACGATCAGCGTGCGCGCCGATGGCCCGTGCAACGAGCCGATCAAAAACACCGCGATGGTTGAAGGGCAGGGCGGCGGTTTCACCAACCAGACTGAGACCAACATGATCTGCGATGGTCAGCCAAAACTCTCAATCGAAAAGCAGGTGAGCGCGAGCAGCGCGATGATCAGCAATACGCTGGTCTACACGATCCTGGTCAAGAACTCCGGCACCGGCCCGGGCAGCTATACAGGCCCGATCGATCCGCTGCCGCTTGGCAACGTGAGCTTCCAGAGCGCCACACCGGGTTACACCGGTCCGAATCCGTTGCAGTGGAACACCGGTTCGCCGCTGCCGATTGCGCCAGGCGCCACGCATGTTTACACTGCGGCCGTGCACGTCGATGGGCCGTGCGGCGCGACGTTCTACAATCGCGCGTTGCTCAAGACCGATCCGGCGCCGCTGGTGTCGAATGTGGTCTCGACCACAGTCTCATGTCCAACCGGCTGGAAGATCGCCAATCCGCCATGGGTGCAGGGCGGCGGTGTATTCACCTATGTGATCGCGCTGCAGAACCCGAGCGACGCGCCTGTCAAGATGGGCTGGAGCGATGCGCAGCTGCGCGTCAAACCCGGCACACAGGCGTCCGCGAGCCCCTATCAGAACGGCGTGATCGCAACTGGCGATTTGGATGGCGATGCGCCACCGAGCTTTGACCTGGCCAAAGCCCCGGGCGCGCAAATTGTGTCGATCGACGCAACAGGCCCGTGCCGGCCGCCGTATCTGTGCGACTTCCTCACCAGTGCGCAGCTCACGCCGAACTTTGACGGCCGCGTTGGCGGGGACGGCAGCGTGAGCTGGGAAGGCAATGTGCCGGCCAAGTCCGTGGTGCTCTGGCCGATCGCGGTGCCGATCATCAACAAGTATCCGAAGTGCGGCAAAGAGATCAAAAACACCGTCGTGATCACGAACGCCGACGGCACGATCTCATACGGCGTGGCTTACGCCCGGGTCATGTGCCCGGATTTCGGTGATGCGCCGGACAGCTCAAACCACTTTGGCAACCCAATGCGCATCGCGCCATTCGGCCAGCCATCGCCTGGCGCGCGCTATCCGAGCGTGTTTAACGCCGCAGCCGCTGGCGACGAAGGCCCCATTCACCATCTGGCCGGTTCGAACTCGAATCTGTTCACGGGCGCGCCAGCCAACGCGATCGACTCGGCCTTGGGCTATCGTCCGGTGACACAGACGGCCAACAGCCTGGTCAGCAACGAGCGCGATGCCGACTGGTCACCGGATCAGGAACCGGCCTGGCTTGAGCCGAACATCCGGCCGAGCCCGGTCATCACAAATGGCCGCTCGAACCGCGATGGCTACGACAATGCGTTTACGAACCCGATCAGCGGCGCGCCACTGCCCGTCTATATGGCGCCCTGCGCGAACGCGATCGTGCGGTATGCGCAGTATGTGAACCCGGCCACCCCGTATCCCGGCACCCGCTATGTGAACATGTGGGTGGACTGGAACATGGATGGCGACTGGCAGGACAGCTTTACCACGCAGTGCGGCGGCACGCAGTCGCCGATCGTCAATCACGAGTGGGTGGCGCAGAACATCGTGGCCAACCCGGCCACCGGTGTTTACACGCTGCCGCCATTTGTGGTCGGCAGCCTGCCGATCCCGAGCCGCCTGTGGGTGCGCATCAGCATTGCCGACGCACCGGCGCCGGCCGCCAGCGTGGGCAACGGCCCGGCTGCCGGATATGTCTACGGTGAGACCGAAGACCACTTTCTGTGCCGCAAGCCGCAGGGGCCGGTTGGCGGCGAGACGCTCTGGTACGACTGCCCGAGCCCGCAGATTGCGCTGCCGGATAAACCGGTGCTGACGTCGGGCCGCGATCATGTGTTCAACGCCAAGCTCGGTGATGTTGATTCGAACGAGCCGGTCACCATCACGTGGCGTGTTACGAGCAGCGACACGGTGAAGTTTAGCTGGGACCTCAAGGCAAATGTCAAAGTTCTGGCCAGCAGTGCTGCGCGCATCAACAGCGTTGAAGGCGGCGACGGTACCGGCCCGGTGACCGAAACGACGACGCGTGCCGAAAGCGATGGCGTGATCGTGCGCTTCTTTGCTGCGGGCGTTTACACGCTCACGGCGGAGGCCACAAACGCCGATGGCGAAGTTTCGACCGAATCGACCGAAATTACGGTTGAGCCGATCAAGGTGTACATGCCCGTCACCGCGCGGCAATAGCTGCACATCGAAGGGCACGTAACCCGGAAAACGATACCGCCCGCGTGAAGCGCGGGCGGTATAGTTTTTCCGGGTTGCTGCGCACAGAGCGCTTACAAGTAATCGCGGATGTTGTGCGCGGCAGCATAGGCTGCGGCTTCGGCGCGATTGTTGACGTGCAGCTTGCTAAACACCGAGCTGACGTAGTTGCGCACGGTGCCCTCGCCGAGCACCAGCGCATCCGCGATTTCGCGGTTGGTCTTGCCTTCGGCCAGCAGTGCCAGCACGCGCAGCTCCTGCTCGGTGAGTTGCGAGAATGCGCTTTCCTCGCGTTTGCGCGCCATCTCGCGCATGCGCGCAAACATGCGGCTGGTGGTGGTCGGGTCGGCTGCTGCGGCGCCGCTACCGACCTCCTGAATCTTGCGCACCAGATCGTCGCGAGCCGACCTGTTTCAACACATAGCCGCTTGCGCCCGCGGCGATGCTCTCGAACAGCGTGTCGTCGTCGCCATAGCTTGTCAGCATGATGACCTTGACGCTCTCGGCGTTGTGTTTGATTTCTTTGCAGGCTTCGATCCCGCTCATGCCACTCAGACGCACATCCATGATGACAATGTCCGGCCGATGCGCCAGCGCCTTGCGCACTGCATCCTGGCCGGTTGACGCCTCATCCACAACTTCAATATCGGGATAGCGGCTCAGCATCGTCTTCAGTCCGATGCGCACGACTTCGTGATCGTCGACCAGCAACAACCGAAGTTTTGACATAGCATTACTCCTTAATCTCCAACTCCACCACAGTGCCTTTTCCGGGTTCGCTGCGGATGTCGAATTCCGCCCGCAGCATGGCGGCGCGCTCGCGCATGTTCAAGACGCCTTTTCCAATGCGTGCATGGGCGACCGAGCCATTGCCATTATCGTCAATTCGCAATGTCACGCCGTTGGCGGCATCGTCAGCGCTGTTGTTGTAAATCAGCGTCACCCGCACCAGTGTGGCGCCGGCATGGCGCGAGATGTTGCTGAGCGATTCACGCGCAATCTGATAGATGTGATAACGCTGCTCCGGCGTTGTCGCATATTGCCCGCTGCCGACGACCTGCCATTCGGTGGCGATGGCAGTGCGCAGCCGAAACTCGGTCACGATGTCGAACAGGCCGCGTGCCAGATCTTCGTCACCCGCCACCGAACGGCGCAGGTCGTAGATGTAACCGCGAATTTCGGTGGTTGTTTTGTTGAGCATCGACAGCACATTTGTGAGCTGCGTGTTTGCGTGCGAGATGCCAGCAGGCTGTTCGACCTCGACCATGGTGTGCCTGGCGTCCTCGATCATCAGCCCGGCAGCATAAATATTCTGTAGCGTGCCGTCGTGCAGATCGCGGCTGATGCGTTCGCGCTCGGTGTTGAGCGCCTGCTGGTTTGCAAGCGCATCGGCAACGCGGTCGGCTTCGATCCGAAAGGCCTCAAGCGAGCGAAACATAAACCAGGCGATCACCGCGCCGACGACGCCGCGGATGATGCCGATCGGGATGCCCGTCATGCGAAAGACCGTGTCTTCGTTGATGATGTTGGCCGGCGGGAATGGCGCGGGCGGCACGATCAGGCCTTCGACCAGCGCATAAAACAGAAAGCCAAACCCAGCCACGCGCAACACATTGACAAGGCGCGGCGCCTGCAACGGCCCGATCAGCTGTGAGGCCTGCTGGCGCAGCGCATACGCCACCAGCAACGCCGCCGGCGCGCACAGCACATAGCGCATGACCGCTTCGAGCGTGTTTGCGCTGATTAAGGGCGAGTTTGGGTTGATCAACCAGGTCACTGAGACGAAGGTCCCGACGACAACCACGACGAGCGTGGCGATTGTCGGCGCCACCCACGATGGCAGCGCCGGTTCGCTCAGCCGCAGCCCGAACCCGAGCAGCGCCGCAAAGCACAAGACATACACCAGTGTTTGCAGAAAGCGCAGGTTGATCAGCGCGGCATCCGGCAGCACATTGCTCTGAATCGGGATAAATGTGTTGCCCCAGGTAGCCACCGCTTCCAGCAAACCGAAGGCCGCCAGCCAGGGCAGCGCGCGCGCCAGATCGAGCCGGCTGCGCTGAAAGAATTGCAGGCCGGTCACAACACCCATCAGCAAAAAGACCTGGCCATGCACAAACTGCACGATCACATCGTTTGCCGTAAAAAAGCCGATCAGAAAGTCATACACGTAGAACGAACATTCTATCGAACCTCAGTGCACTAAAATTTGACTCGCGTGAGTTCACTCAACCTGATGACAATCGCCGCGGTTGTGGTTGGCGCGATCGGCCTGGCCGTGTTAGTGTCTGCGATTGTGCTTTCGCAGAAGGCGCGCAGTGCCGCCTATTTTGGCCTGCGCCAGGATGCGCGCAAGTCCGCAGCGCGGCGTCTGACGGGCGCGCTCGTCTTGCTCACGCTTGCAGGTGGCTTGTTTGGCCTGCACTTTGTCACGCCTGATCTGAGCCTGGCCGGTATTTCATGGCCGATCAGCCTGGATGCTGCTGTGCCGGAGGTGGCCATTGCGGAAGCCACAGCGTCGATAGCCGAACCCCCTGCGGCAACATCGGTCCCCACATCAGCACCTGTAACCCCAACCAGCACAGTGACGCCGACTGCTCGGCCGGGCCCGACCGCCAGCCCTTCCGGAAACACGCGCCTTTCGTTGCAGATGCTGGCGACTGGCGTCGATGCCAAAGGCCGCCCGCTTGAAGAGGGCTCGCGCTTCTCCGCGCGCACCAAGACCGTGTATGTCTTCTACAACTACCGCGATGTGCCGCCAAGCGCGTCGATCCGGCATACCTGGTTTCACAACGGCGGCAGCGTGTACTTTGAGAACAGCCCATTTACCGGCAAGAATGGCGTCGGTGTCGCCTCGATCAGCTGGACGCCGCCCGGCGGGTTTGAGCCCGGTCTGTATGAAGTCCGCATCGTGCTTGGCAACGTGCCGCAGTTTGTGGCCAACTTTGAAGTGAGATAGCGCCAGAGAAACACATGACCGATCACACCTTGTATGCCTCGCCCTTTACCCAACGCTACGGCAGCGATGCCATGCGCAGCATCTGGAGCGAGCGCAAAAAGCGCCTGCTGTGGCGAAAACTGTGGGTCGCGCTGGCTGAAACGCAACGCGACCTTGGCATCGTTTCGGCCGCGCAGGCGGCGGATCTGGCTGCGCATGCCGACGACGTCACCGATGCCTCAATCGCGCGCGCGCTCGAAATTGAGCACGACATCAAGCACGACCTGATGGCCGAGGTGCACGCGTTTGCCGAACAGTGCACGGTCGGCGGCGGCATCATCCATCTTGGCGCGACCTCGATGGACATCGAAGACAACGCCGATGCGTTGCGTCTGCGCGAGGCGCTGGCATTGGTGATCGCGGCTGTCCGAACCCTGGCAGCCACCTTTGCGCGCCAGGTCGAAAAATACGCGGACATGCCGGCGATGGCCTTCACGCACATTCAGCCGGCTGAACCCACCACGGTCGGCTATCGGCTGGCGCAGTATTTGCAGGACCTGCAGATGGACCTGGAACAGCTTGAGAGCGCGCACGCTGGCATCAAGGGCAAGGGCTTTAAGGGCGCGGTCGGCACCAGCGCCTCCTACCGCGAACTGACGCCGCTCGGCATCGAGAGCGCAGTGCTGAGCCCGGCTCGCGTTGCCGGCCTTTGACGTGGCTACACAGACCTATCCGCGCAAGCAGGACTTGATCGTGATCAACGCACTGGCGGGTCTGGCGCAGTCCCTGTATAAATTCGCGTTCGATCTGCGGCTGTTGCAGACGCCGCCGATTGGTGAATGGGCGGAGCCCTTTGGCGCCAAACAGATCGGCTCAAGCGCGATGCCATTCAAACGCAACCCAATCAACGCCGAAAAGATCGATTCGCTTGCCCGCTATATCGCCACGCTGCCGCGCGTGATGTGGGACAACGCCGCGCACTCGCTGCTCGAACGCACGCTTGACGATTCAGCCAACCGCCGTGTCGTGATCGCCGAAGCCTTTCTGGCCACCGATGAAATCGTGCTGACCACGCAGCGCCTGATCAAAGACCTGCGCGTCAACGAAACCGCGGTGCGCCGCAACATGCGCACCTATGGCCCGTTTGCCGCGACCGAAAAATTGCTCATGCTGACCGTCAAAAACGGCGCCGACCGGCAGGAAATGCACGAAGTCATCCGCACGCACTCATTGAAAGCATGGGCGCGCTTACAGGAAGGCGAAGCCAACCCGCTCGTCGAGGCACTGTGCGCCGATCCGTATGTGCTGCGTTTTGTCACCCCAGCCGCCGCGCTCATCGCGCTCAACGCCGAAGATTACGTCGGCGACGCGCCGGAACGGGCGCGAAAACTGGCGGGGAAGAATCCAGAATCGAGAATCCAGAATCCAGATGCGGGCACGTCGGCTGGGGCTTGAGCGTGATTTCTTGTCTAGACTCTGGATTCTGAATTCTTTACTCTCCCCTCACCGCAAGATCTGCTTCAAAAACGCGCGGCTTCGTTCTTCGCGCGGGCTGCTGAAGAACTCAGCCGGGGTGTTGCGCTCGATGACTTTGCCGTGATCCATAAACACGATGTCGTTGGCGGCGTTGCGCGCAAACCCCATCTCGTGGGTGACGACGATCATGGTCATGCCGCTGCTGGCCAGCTCCTGCATGACGTCGAGCACCTCTTTGATCATCTCGGGATCCAGCGCCGATGTCGGTTCATCAAAGAGCATGACTTTGGGTTGCATCGCCAGCGCGCGCGCGATCGCCACGCGCTGTTGCTGGCCGCCTGACAACTGACTCGGGAACGCCGAAGCTTTTTCGGGGATGCCGACACGGGTGAGTTGCGTCATCGCCATCTCGCGGGCTTCGGCCGGTTTGCGCTGGCGCACAGTCTTTTGCGCGAGCATGATGTTGTCCAGCACGCTCAGGTGCGGGAACAGGTTGAATTGCTGGAAGACCATGCCGACTTCGGCGCGCAGCGCATTGATCGCCTTCATATTGTGCGCAATGCGCTCGCCGTCGATGTAAATTTCACCGCTGGTGGGCACTTCCAGGTGATTGATGCAGCGCAGGACCGTGCTTTTGCCGCTGCCGCTCGGGCCGAGAATGACGGTCACGTTGCCCTTTGGCACACTCAAGCTGACGCCGTCGACGGCGCGAAACGCGCCAAATTGTTTGACGAGGTCTTGGATGCGAATAATCGATTCGGTCATGCTTTTGTAATCGCGCGAACGGTGAAGTGTTGTCCGGCTTTGGCTATCCCCGCGCGGCTAGCGGCGATGGGCGGACAGGCGGCGCTCCATAAAATGCACGCCGCGTGAGAGCAGGATGGTCATGATCAGATACAAAAACGCCAGGATCGTATACGACTGAAAGAACAAAAATGTGCTTGACGAATACAGCTTAGTGATCTGTGTGATGTCATTGACGCCCAGCACCGAGACCAATGATGAATCCTTGACCATGCTGATGAAATCGTTGCCGAGCGTGGGCATGATGCGCCGAATGGCCTGCGGCAGCACAACATGCCGCATGGTTTGGCCAGCGGTCATGCCGAGCGCGCGCGAGGCTTCAAATTGGCCCCTGTCGATCGACTGAATGCCAGCGCGAAAGTTCTCGGAGGCGAACGCGCCGTAAGCGAGCGCAAGACCGAGAATCACACGGATCTCGTTTGGGAAGTTGCGCGGTGAGAGCTCGGTCAGCGCGGCGTTGCCGAGAGTCGTGCCCAATCTGTTGATCGCATCCATCAGCAGCGGCACACCGACAAATGCGATGTACATGAGCAGCACCAGCATCGGGATGCCGCGCGCGACCTCGACATAGAACGACGCAATGTTGTAGATCACTTTGTTGGTGCTGGTGCGCGCCAACCCGACGAACAGGCCGATGACCAGCGCCAGCAAATAGCTCACCACAGCGACGCGGATCGTCGTCACCAGGCCACGGCTGATCGCGTTAAAGGCGTTCGACGATTTCTCATTCGTGATGATGGAATACATCATCACCAGACCGAGCGCGATCACCACCAACAGCCACCAGGGCAGATTGCCGAGCCGGCTGGTAAGGCTCGGCGCGAGATTGCCGCTTGAGCGCGTGTCTGATGCGACAGCTGATGCAGGTGCATTCATAGTTTAGGCGTCTCTTTTTAGCGGTCTCGCCAATTTCTGTGCGGATTGACCGCCAGTGGCCCATATATAGCACAGCGAGAAAACAAACACTCGCCGGATTATGTCTGGCAGGTGTCTGGCGTGCACATGCATTACTGTAAGACGCGTACGCGCTGAAATGAAGCCCCCCACGCCCGTGCGATCCCTTGCCCACAAATCTCCCGCCGAATGACGGCGTTTCACGCAAGAGCTCACAGAGATTTGTCCTGAGAGAGCACCATCTCCCCGCGCTCCGCGCGGGGAGATGGTGCTCTCTCAGGTAAAAATGTCCCTAAATACGCGGCGAAATCGTCGAAAAGGGATCAGCTACCCTTCACCTACTTATGGGTAAGTGATAGTGCGTAGCGCGGGGGGAGCGATTTCGCCACTCGTCAGGTTTAATGAGTCAGTCTACTAGCCCTTGAAGGTTGGGATGTATTTCTGAACGATCTTGACCCAGGTGCCATCCGCCTTCATGGCGGCCAACGCCTTGTTGAACGGATCGCGCATCGGGCTGCCCTTCGGGAATGCCAGCGCCAGGTTTTCGCCAATCAACTCTTCGCCAAGGAAGATCTCGATCTTGTCGGCGTTCTCGGACATGTAGCCGGCGGAGGCGACGTCGTCCATCACGGTGGCGTCGATGTCTTTGTTCTTGAGCGCTTCGACGATCAGGCCGAATTGATCGTAGAGCACGATGCGGTCTTTGCCGACCAGCTTTTCCATGATGTCATAGTTGCTGGTGCCTTGCTGCGCGCCAAACTTCAGATTTGCATCGGCCTTAAAGCTGGCCGAGTCCTTAAAGCGGGTCTCGCCCTTGCGCACCATCAAGCGCTGCGACACGGTGACATAGGTGTCGCCGAAGTCGACATTCTTGGCGCGCTCCGGGAGCACGGTGATGCCGTCGGCTGCCACATCCCACTCGGCCTTGCCGGTGCCGCCCATGACAGCGACGATGGCGTCCCAGCTTGTGGTTGTGTATTTTGGCTTGCAGTTCATGCGCTTGCAGGCCTCGTTAAAGAAGTCATAGTCGATGCCGACGCCCTTGCCGTCTTTCTGATCGATCGAGTTGAACGGGGGATAGGCGTTCTCCATCGCGACCACGACTTCCTTGCCGCCGAGATCCGGCAAGCCGCCGGTTGCGGCACCGCTGCTTGGGCCAGGCACTGCGGTTGCGCCACCGCAGGCGGATAGCAGCACGCTGGCCGCCGCGAACCAAGCCACCAATTTTGTGGTTTTCATGTTGGGTTTTTTCTCCTCACGACTGAATGCTCATCCGCGAATTTGCGGATACGCCAAAAATATAACATGGGGGAGATCAAAAATCACAGATTACAGAACTCAGACAACAGAATACAGAGAGCGTATGTCCAAAAGTGTGACGCTGTGCGCCGCTGAATTGCCCGTAATCTGTGTTCTGTAAACTGTTGTCTGTGTTCTCCCCGCTTATGATGCCCGCATGCTCACCGCCCGGCGGCACCCGCTGCTGAATCGACTGATGTATGCATTTTTGGTAAAGCCTGCGCTGCAGGGCGGGTTTTCGCGTGTGCGCATGCGCATGGCTGCGCCGTTGCCTGCGCCTGAGATCCCGGTGATCTGGTTTGGCAACCATTCGAGTTGGTGGGATGGCTATTTGCCCTTTGCGCTCAATCATCTGACCTGGAAGCGCGAGGGCTATGTCATGGTCGAGTACACGCAGCTGTCGCGCTATCCGTTTTTTCGCTGGGCCGGCGGGTTTTCGGTGGATCGGTCTGATGCGCGCAGCGCGCTGGCCTCGTTGAGCTATGCCGCGTCGGTGCTCACAACTGGCGCAAATAAGACACTACTGATCTATCCACAGGGCGCAATTGTCGCCAACGACACGCGGCCGCTAAAGTTTTTTAGCGGCATTGGGCATATCGTCAAAACGGTGTTGCGCACGCATGCGATCTGTGCGCTGGTGCCGCTGGCGTTACGCTACGAGTTTATCGGCGAGCAAAAACCCGAGGCGTTTGCCAGCACCGGCGCGCCGATCCTGGTCTCGGGCAGCGTGGACAGCAGGGCATTGACCACCGATCTCGAAATTGCGCTGATGCACGAGCTTGACCGCCTGCGTGCCGATATCACGGGCTACAGGTTTGACTCCTTTCAGACATTGCTCAGCGGCGGTGCGTCGATCAATCGCGTTTTCGATCGTGTGATGCGGCGTGAGCAAATCCGCGATGTCGGGCGATGACTGCTCGCGAACGTGCGATTTCGTCCCTGCATGCGGTGCAGCTATCGTCGCGCATTTGCGAAGGGAGCTCGCAGAGGATTGTCGCGAAATGGGTCAGGACCCGCGCGGAGCGCGGGTCCTGACCCATTTCGCGGGTAAATTCTCCTCGCTGTGCGGCAACATTGGAAGTGAATTTGCGAGAAACGGAAGGCGCGAAGCGCGGGGGTGTCCGTTTGCCGGACACCCCCGCGCTTCAGCACTTAGCGTGAAAGCACCGTCGCGCGCGCCTGGGCGGTTAGTGCCAACTCCGTCACGAGAAAGCAGTGCGCCTGCGACATCGCTGTTTCGGTGCGGTTCAGCACATCGTGCACCAGCTGCCGGCCGTATGGCAGTTCGACCTGCGCGCAATCGATGTGGCGCACGCCCTGTTTGTCCGCGATAAACAGGTGGCTGGCGCCCGGTTTCCCGGCGATGTCGATGTATTTGCGCAGCTCGATATAGCCGTCGGTGCCGAGAATTGTCAGGCGGCCGTCGCCCCAGACCGGCAATCCGTCTGGGGTAAACCAGTCGACACGCACATAGCCGGTGCCGCCGTCGCCGCGCAGCATCACATCGCCAAAATCTTCCAGCCCGGGATGCTGCGGATGATTCAAATTGCCGACCTGTGCCGCAACGATATCCGCGCGTGTTGAGCCTGTGAAATGCAAAAACTGGTCGAACTGGTGCGAACCGATGTCACACAGGATGCCGCCGTAGCGCTCACGCTCAAAGAAATATGGCAGCCGCGTGCCCAGATTGCCGCGGTGCGGCCCAAGCCCGATCGTCTGCAACACGCGGCCGATGGCGCCCTGCTGAACCAACGTGCTGGCATGTGTGGTGGCGCGGTTCTCGAACCGCTCGCTGTAGCAGATTGAATAGATGCGTCCGGTTGCCGCCTGCACCGCGCGAACTTCCGCCAGCTGGCCCAGCGTGGTGACGCCGGGCTTGTCCGACATGAAATCTTTGCCGTGTTGCATCACGCGCACGCCAAGCGGCGCGCGATCGGCTGGAACGGTCGACGTCACAATCAACTGGAGTTGCGCGTCCTCGAGGATCTCCGCCTCGCTTGCAACCTGCCGCGCCTGCGGAAACGCCGCCGCAAATTCGGGCACCAGCACGGCTTCATGTTCATACGCATGCCACGACACAAAGGTCGCGCCGGCTTCCAATAAACACCGCACCTGACCATAGATATGGCCGTGGGTGATGCCGATGACGGAGAAAGAGAGGATGGGCATAGGGTGGTAAAAGATTACAGAACACAGACAACAGAATACAGATTGAGTATCTGTGATTGTAGGCTTCCTTGGATGTTTTGCATTTTGCCGTTTGTCTGTAATCTGTGTTCTGTTGTCCGTACTCTCTTACAATCCTTCCCCATGAATCTAGTAGGCGGTATCGAAGCGGGCGGCACAAAGTTTGTCTGCGCGGTCGGCATGGCGGATGATCCGCAAAACATCGTTGAACAAGCGCAGTTCCCGACAGAGGCGCCGGACAAGACCCTTGCCAACTGTCTGGCGTTTTTTGAGAATCACCGCGCCGGGCTGAAAAGCCTGGGCATCGCGTCGTTTGGGCCGGTCGACGTGCACCGTGATTCGCCGAGATTTGGCTTTGTGACAAACACACCCAAACCGGGTTGGGCGCACACCGATCTGCGCGGCGCGTTTATGCGCGCGTTTCCGGGCATTCCGGTCGGGTTCGACACCGATGTCAACGGTGCGGCGCTGGGCGAGCATCTGTGGGGCGCAGCGCAGGGGCTGCGCGACTTTGTGTATTTCACACTCGGCACCGGGATCGGCGGTGGCGCGATGGTGGGCGGCAAACTGCTGCATGGCTTGGTGCACACTGAGATGGGGCACATGCGCGTGCCGCACCGCGCCGACGACGCGTTTGCCGGCTGGTGCCCGTATCACGCCGATTGCTTTGAGGGCCTGGCTGCCGGCCCGGCACTTGAACTGCGCTGGGGCGCCAAGGCTGAGACTTTTGGGCCGGCGCACCCGGCCTGGGAGCTTGAAGCGCATTACATCGCGCAGGCGTTGCACAGCGTGATCTGTCTGCTCTCACCGCAGCGCATAATCCTGGGCGGCGGCGTCAGCTCACAGCCCGCCCTGTTGCCGCTGGTGCGCCAGAAGACGCTGGCGTCGCTCAACGGCTATGTGCAGGCGCCCGAAATCTTGAAGGACATTGACACGTATATCGTAAACCCCGGCCTCGGCAATCGCGCTGGCGTGCTCGGGGCGATTGCATTGGGAAAATTATGATTCGCATACTCATCACACTCGCGCTTTGCTGCTCGTTTCTGCCACGCCCGGCGCTCGCCGCTGGCAACTACTTCCTCGCGGTCACTGCGCCCTTTCCGACCCTCGCCGACGACATCACGTTCTCGCAGCTGCAAGCGTTCTGGGCCGGTGATGCCGGGGCGCTCAGCGGGCTTTCCAACAACGGCGCCGCGCCCACGCTGTTTGTCGCGCCGGAGACGCAAAAGCAGCTCACGGCGCTGCTTGGCGCGCAGGGCAAATCTGCGCGCGTGCAGGTGACCGATGCCAAAGACCTGGTCGGCGCCGCATGGACCGCGCGGCCGGCGTCGTTTGCCATCGTGCCGTTCGAACAGCTTGAAGCGCGTTGGAAACTGATCACGGTGGGCGGCATCAACCTGTTCGACAAAGCCTCCGATGTATCGGCCTATCCGCTAACCGTGCAGGCCGCGGCAACCAACCGCGATGTCAAAAAAATGACCGTGGTGGCGATGACCGGCGTGACCGCACTATTTCGCGGCACAGCCTTTCAGATGGAACGCAAGGGCCTGACCTATCCGGCCGACAAGATCGTCGATTGGCTCAAAACGGCGGACATCACGCACATTTCAAACGAAGTCTCGTTCTGGGACAAATGCCCGAAGCCAAAAGCTGTCGATGGCGTCACGATGTGCTCGGATCCAAAATATATTGAGCTGTTGGAATTTGTCGGCACCGATATCGTTGAGCTGAGCGGCAATCACCTGTGGGATCGCGGCGCGGACAAGTTGACCACGACGATCGACATGTATGAGCAGCTGGGCTGGCGCTATTTTGCCGGCGGCCGCGATGCGGCGACGGCGTTGAACCCGGTCACCTACGAGATCAACGGCAGCAAGATCGCGTTTGCCGGTTGCAACTGGTTCGGCAACAACTGGGCGACGGATACAAAACCTGGCTCTGCGCGCTGTGGCGCCAAAGGCCGCGCCGGGTTGGATTTGATCATCCCGGTCATTCAGCAGCTCAAAAAAGATGGCTACATGGTCATCATCGGCATTCAATATGGCGAATTCGATGACTATGCGCCCACACTGCAGCAGGCGAAAGATTTCAACGCGCTGCGAGAAGCCGGCGCGATCATTGTCAACGGCAGCCAGGGTCATCATGCGGCCGGGTTCAGCGTCAACGAGAAGGGCTTTCTGCACTACGGCGTCGGTAATCTGTTTTTTGGCGATCAGGCCGGCGTCGGCAACAAACAGAGCATGGTCGACCGGCATGTGTTTTACGACAACCGCTATCTGGGCGTCGAAATCAAGACCGCGTTTATCCGTGATTTGTCGCAGCCGGTGCCAATGACCGCCAAAGATCGCGGCGCGTTGTTAAAGACGCTGTTCGCCGCGAGCGGCTGGTAACGCGTGTCCGCCGCCGCGATTTCCGCGCTGGTGTTTGCCGCGCTGCTGCACAGCTTTTGGAATCTGCTTGCGAAGCGCAGCGTTCACAAAGACACGTTTCTGATTTTGTCCGCCATCACCGGCGTGCTGATGTTTGCGCCGTTTGCGCTGTCCATGTGGCGGCAGGTGCCGCTCGAAGGCTGGCTGATCATCATTGGCTCCGGCATCGCGGAAGCGGCGTACTACATCGCGCTTGGGCGCGCCTATGCCGTCGGTGACATGTCGCTGGTCTATCCGCTCTCGCGCGGCTCGTCGCCGGTATTTGTGACGCTGATTGCGGTGTTTTTTCTAGGGGAACGCCCGTCCGCGCTGGGCTTGGCCGGCATCGCGCTGACCGTCGTCGGCATCTATGTGCTGCACCTGCGCAGCTTTGCCCGCCGCGATCTGCTCGGGCCGATCGCCGCGCTAGGCACGCCGGCGTCGCGCTACGCGGTGCTGACCGGGCTGCTAATCGCGACGTATTCGGTGCTGGACAAACTTGGCATTCGCTACGCCGAGCCGCTCACCTACATCTGGATCGTGCTGGTGGTCAGCACGATTTTGCTGACGCCGTACCTGTTGCTGTTTAAACGCGGCGAAGCCCTGCGCGAGCTGCGCACAAACTGGCTGTCGATCGCGATCGTCGGCGCGATCGTGGTCGGCGGGTATGTGTTTATTTTGCTCGTGCTGAAGGACAACCCGGTCAGTTACGCCACCAGCGTGCGTGGCGTGTCCGTCGTCTTTGGCGCGCTGATGGGCGTGCTGGTGCTGAAAGAAGCCCTGACGCCGCCGAAGTTGGCCGGCGCGGTAGTGATTTTTGCCGGGATCGTGTGTATTGGGTTGGCTTGAAGCCCTGTTACGATTGCCAGTGATGAATGTCGAATCCCTGATCGCGGCGCACTTTCGCGAGATGCAGCCGTATGCGCCCATTGTGCCGCTGGATGTGTTGTCGAAGCGGCTGGGCATCGCGCCCGAAAAGCTGGTCAAACTAGACGCCAACGAAAACCTGTATGGCCCATCGCCCAAAGCATTGGCGGCGCTGCAGCAGACGGATACGCTGCACATTTACCCGGACCCAGATCAGAACGCGCTGCGCGATGCAATTTCGGCCTTTATCGGCGTGGACAAGGCGCATATTTTGTGCGGTGCGGGCGGAGACGAGATCATCGATCTGGTCGGCCGGCTGTTCATCGAGCCCGGGGATGCCATCATCGACTTGCCGCCGACGTTTGGCATGTATCGCTGGGAGGCCGATGTCGTCAATGCGCGCTATGTCAGCGTGCCGCGCCGCGCCGACTTCTCGATCGATGTCGACGCGGTGACCCGCACGGTGCGCGACACAGCGCACGCCAAGCTGCTGTTTGTCACCAACCCAAACAACCCGGATGGCTCAATCGTGCCGCGCGAGACGCTGTTGGCGTTGCTGGCGCTGCCCGTGATCGTCGTTGTTGACGAAGCCTATATCGATTTCAGCGCTGAGCCCAGCATGGCGCCGTTGGTGGCGTCGCACGACAACCTGATCGTGCTGCGCACCTTTAGCAAACTCGCGGCGATGGCTGGCATGCGCGCGGGCTACGGCGTCTTTCCGCTTGCGGTGATCAAACACCTGTGGAAGATCAAACAGCCCTATACGCCGACCGTTGCGAGCAGCGTGATGGCCGTGGCTGCGCTGGATGACAGCGCCTGGCTGGACACCTGCGTGCGCGCCATCGTCGCCGAACGCGCGCGTTTGGGCGAACTTTTGAGCGAGCTTGGTTGGATCACGCCCATGCCCAGCGCGAGCAATTTTTTGCTGTGCCGGGTGGCCGGGCGCGATGCCAAACAACTCAAACGTGATCTCGAACAGCGCGGCATTCTGGTGCGCTATTTTGACAAAGACGGCCTGCGCGATTGCGTGCGTATCAGCGTCGGGCGCCCGGAGCACACCGACGCGCTGATCGCCGCGCTCAAAGTATTGTAGACACAAATTCGAACTTGCTCTGCGAAAACCATCGTGTCCCGCGCGGAGCGTGGGACGCGATGGTTTTCGCAAATATCCCTCCGTGCGCTCGTGCGCACATACTTAGCGCACAGTGCTATCAGTCCGGCTCTAGAATCCCAGCCATGCGAAACGCCCAAATTCACCGTGTCACAAAAGAAACCGATGTGCGCATCGAGCTCGCGCTGGACGGCGCCGGCCGCGTCGACATCGCGACCGGCGTCGGCTTTTACGACCACATGCTGCATCACGTCGCGCACCATGGCCTGTTCGATCTGACGATCAAGGCCAGCGGCGATTTGCATATCGACGAGCATCACACGGTCGAAGACGTGGCGATTGCGCTCGGGCAGGCGTTGGACAAAGCGTTGGGCGACCGCGCTGGCATCACGCGCATGGCCGATGCCTGGGTGACGATGGACGAGGCGCTGGCGCAGGTCATCGTGGATTTGAGCGGGCGGCCGTATGCGGTGTTTACCGGCACGTTTGACACGCCGCGCATCGGCACGCTTGGCACCTCGCTGATTCCGCATGCGCTCGAATCGCTGGCGACGCATGCGCGCATGAACCTGCACGCGCGCGTGCTTTATGGCCGCGATGACCACCACAAAGCCGAGGCCATCTTCAAGGCGCTCGGGCGCGCGCTCGATGCCGCCACACGCGTCGATCCGCGCCGATCCGGCGTGCCGTCGACCAAAGGCGTGCTGTAGGGGCGAGGCATGCCTCGGCACCACGGAATACTCGACAACTGAGCATATGCCCGCACTCACATCACAACGCCGCGCGCTCCTGTTTATGCCCGGTGACAGCGCGCGCAAGATCGAAAAAGCCGCAGCGAGCGCGGCGGACAGCCTGGTGCTTGATCTCGAAGACGCGGTCGCGGTCAGCCAGAAAACCGCCGCCCGCGCGATCACGCGCGATGCGCTCAGCCGCGTCGATTTTGGCGAACGCGAGCGGCTGGTGCGCGTCAATGCCTGGGATAGCGGGCTCTTTCACGATGACGTGCGCGCGACACTGTGCGCACAGCTCGACGGCTATATCATTCCAAAAGTTCACACGCTTGAAGCGCTGCGGGCGGCCGTGGCGTTCATCGGCGAGGTTGCCGCTCAGCAGTCGCTGCAGCTGGCCGATCTCACGCTGCTGGCGATCATCGAGTCCGGCGCCGGGATCATGAACCTGCGCGAGATCGCGGCATGTGGCCCGCCGCTCAGCGCGCTGGTTTTTGGCGCCGACGACTATGCTGCCGATGTCGGCGCGATTCGTTCGCGCTCAAACCACGAGGTGCTGTTTGCGCGCAGCGCCGTTGTCGCCGCCGCCGCGGCGCAGCGCCTGCAGGCCATCGATCTGGTCTTTTTTGATCTGCACGATATGGCCGGGCTTGAGGCCGAATGCGCCGCCGGGCGGCAGCTGGGCTACACCGGCAAGATGATCATTCACCCCAACCAGATCGAGATCACCCACCGCGCCTTCGCGCCCAGCGCAGCCGAGATCGTGCGCGCCGAAGCCATCTTGCAGGCCTACGCGCGGCATCAGGCCAGCGGTACTGGCGCCTTTCAGTTTGAGGGCCAGATGGTCGATATGCCGATTGTGCGCCAGGCCGCGCGTTTGCTCAAGCGGCCAGTTTAAGGCGCCACAGATTACACGGATTACACAGATTTTCTGTGTTATCCGTGTAATCTGTGGCGTATTTCTTTGGGATCGGGAATTGCTGATGCGACGTTGCGCCGATGCTGCGTGCCTCGTTCGCGCAAGCGCCATTGTGGTCACGAACGTGTGTAAACCACCTCGCCGCCGAGCACGGTCATCGTTACGAAAATGTCTTTGATGGACTCATCCGGGCAGGTGAAGTAGTCGCGGTCAAGCACCGCGATATCCGCCAGCATGCCAGGCTGCAGCCTGCCCTTGAGGTGCTCCTCGCGCGTCAGCCACGGGCTGCTGACGGTGTAGGCGCGCAACGCTTCTTCGCGCGTGACCGCTTCCTGCGGCGCGATCGGCGTGCCCTTGAACGACTTGCGCGTCACCAGCGCATACAGCCCGACGGCCGGGTTGAACCCGACCGTGCTCGGCACATCGCTGGTCGCGATCACCGGGATGCCGCGGTCGAGATACGTGCGCATCGGTTTGTAGCGGTGCGCCAGTTCGGCGCCCACATCGCGAAACAGATCGTCGCCCTCGTAATAGATAAACGTCGGTTGAATCACCGCGGCAATCTGGTGCCGGGCCATGTGCTGCAGGCTCTCTTCGGTGGCGAAGTAGGCGTGGATCAGGTTGTGGCGGTGTTCGGAGGTGCGCGACGAGGTCGAAATCGCATCGGCAAAGGCGCGCGCGGATTCATCGTGGGCGCGGTCGCCGATGGCATGGATGCCGATGTCCCAGCCGAGCTCGTGCCCGGTTTTGAAGTAGCGCCGCAACTGCGCCGGGTTGAGCCGGTTGAAATCGCGCACCTCGGTTTCGCCGACAAAGGGGTTGAACATCCAGGCGGTGCGGCTGGTGGTGCCGCCGTCGACCGCCATCTTCAAGCCGTTGATGCGCAGCCATTCGTCGCCCAGCCCGTTTGCAAACCGCTGCCGCTCGCGCGCGCATCAAGCTCGGCTTCGGTCTCGTTCTCGCGGAAGCCATGCCAGCTCAGCATCAGGCTGAACGCGCATCTTGAGCCGTTTGGCGCGGCTGGCGGCCTGATAGGCGCGCATTTCCCATGGCATCAGCCCGGGGTCGAGCACGCTGGTGATGCCGACCTCGTGATACTCGCGCGCGCCAGTTCGAGCGCGGCGATGCAGGTCGCCTCGTCGGGATCCGGCAGCAGATTGCGCACAAACAGTTTGGCGCTGGCGCGCAGGATGCCGCTCGGCGTGCCGTCGTCGAAATGCTCGATCTTGCCACCGTGCGGATCCGGCGTGGTCTTGTCGACGCCGGCCAGCTCCAGCGCGCGCGTGTTGACCACGTCCATGTTGAAGAAGCGCTTGAGCACGACCGGATGCTGCGCCGTGGCCTGATCGAGATCTTGGCGCGAGGGCAGGCGGCCCTCGGCAAAACGCGCGTCGTTCCAGCCCTCGCCGATGATCCACTCGCCGGCGGGGTGTCTTTCGCGCGCGGCGCGCACCAGCTCGACCATCTCCGCGATGCTGTGGCACTCGTCCAAACGCACGCGCGTGTATTTGATGCCCACTTCGAGCATGTGGTTGTGCGCGTCATTGAAACCGGGCACCGCGGTCGCACCCTGCAGATCGATCGTGCGGGTGCTTGGGCCGGCCAACGCGGTGATCGCCGCGTCGTCGCCGGTGGCGATGATTTTGCCGTCATAGCACGCGATTGCGCTGACCTGCGGTTTGGCCGGGTCGAACGTATGAATCGCGCCGTTGTAAAGAATCAGGTTTGGATGAAGGGAGCTCATGCCTGGGATTGTGCACGAACTGGCCGGATTTGCTGCTGCCTAGGTGTAGTCCACCTTTAAGGTGGACTACACCTATTTAGCCGGCGGCAACACTTTGATCGAGCCGTCGTATTCAAAGGTGTAGACCTGTTTGATTTCCGGATATGCCACCTCGATTTTTATCGGTGTGTTCTTTTCGGCGTTGACCCAGATCTGATACGCGCTGGTGCTGCCGTCGATGTCTGTATACGTGAACGAGTAGCCCCTGGCTTTGACCGTGCCGATGGTTTGCTCGGGCAGCACGGCGTGGTTCGACGTGTTCTTGACGAATTCCGTGCCGACAAACGGCGCGGCGGTAAAGGCTTCCTGCGAATCGGCCGACACTGTGCTCTCGACAAACTTGCCTTCTTGCCGGATCCAGGCTTTTGTGCCGATGCGGATGATTTCGAGCATCTCGTCCTGATTCGGGCTGTCGCTGCGCATGTGCATGTCGACCGGCGGCACGACATCGACCACCTGCTTTTCGTTGAACTCAAGCGCACTGGGGTCGATCTCGGCCGAGGCGACGGGCAATGTCTCGATCCGCATGCGGTAGGGCCCGGACGTATTCAGCGCATTGATCGCGGCAGCGACATCGCCGCGCAGCGAACCGCCCGCGATGCCTGTGCCGCATGCAGACAGCAGCGCGGCGATACCAAACCCGGCAATGGCGTGAAGCGTGCGAAATTTCATGGCGCATATGCTACACGCGCCGCCTGATCGCAGGCTATGCGCTATACGCGAGCACGCGCACCTGTTTGCGCAAGCGATCCACATCTGCGCGGTTGCACACCGCGGTGCCCAGCGTCATGCAGACTGCCGCCGCGGCCGCGATGCCAAGCCGCAGACCGTCCTCGATCGACTCACCCCGTGAAATGGCGGCGGCCAGCCCGGCCAGCACGGCATCGCCGGCGCCGGCGGGCGACACCACATCGATCGCCAGCGGCGGCACATGCAGCGCCCGATCGGGCAGCACGGCCAGCGCGCCGTCTTTGTCGAGCGTGATGACCGGCGCGCAGCCATGGCGTTCAACCAGCATGCGCCCGGCGCGATAGGCGGCCGCGAGCGAATCGATTGGCGAACCGACCCACGCAGCCAGCTCATGCCGGTTGGGCTTGATAAAGTCCGGCCGCGCGGCCAGCCCGGCGCTCAGATATGGCTCACTGGCGTCGAAGATCACCGGCACGCCTGCCTGTTTCGCCTGCCCGATCCACTCGGCGTAAATCTGGGGTGCAACACCGGCCGGCAATGTGCCGCCCAGCACCACGCAACTGGCTTCGCGCAGCGCCAGGGCAAACGCCTGCGAAAGCGCCGCGCGATGCTCGGCGCGCACACGCAGCGTCGACGTGGTGACAGTCGACGCCGAGCCCGTGGCGCGATCGATGATGACGGTGTTGATGCGCGAATCGCCGTCAACTTGCGTAAAGGCCGTTCGCGCGCCTTTCTCGCGCAGCATGCGTTCGACCCGCTGACCGGTGTCGCCTGCTGCAAAGCCCAGCGCCAGACTCGGGATGCCCAGTTCGCCAAGGACAAACGAGGCATCGGCCGGTTTGCCGGACATGCTCAGCACGCTGTCGCGCGCGCGCATGGTGCTGTCTGGCGCAAATCGGTCGACCACCAGTGTGTGATCGAGACCGGTATTGGCGGTCAGCGTGACGATCATGCCGCTTCGTGGCGGTCGATCTCGGCGTGCATCCTGGCCAACGATGCGTCGACCGCGCCGGCGCCGGCATGTTGGGTCGCCATCAGCAACAGATACGCGCTGACATCCAGCCGCTCAACCGCGTCGAACGCCGCATCCAGCGTCTTGCCCATGCAGAACACGCCGTGCCATGGCGCGATGGCGGCGGCGGCATGTTTTGCGATCATGGCTTCGCGCCCGCGCATGCTGGCGGCGACATGCTGAGCCAGCAGCGGGCTGTGCGCCGGCGCGAACTCGACCACCGGTGTCACGCCAAACTTGCGCGTGGCTTCGAGCGTTGGCGGCAGGGGTTTGTTCAGCATCGCATAGACCAGCAGGTTGCGCGGATGCGCGTGCACAACGGCGGTGCCGTGGTCGGCAAAGGTGGTCAGCAGCGTGAAATGCACATGCGTTTCGCGTGAAAGCTTGCCGCCGCCGCGCAGGATGTTACGGTCGAGATCGGCCACCAGCACATCGCCGGGGTCGATCTGCCACTGTTTTTGCTGCCCGGCAAAGCGCGGCGTGATGCACACCCGGTTGCCGATGCGCACACTGATGTTGCCGCCGGCGGCGTCGGTCAGCTGGCGCGCGAAAAGCAGCCGGCCAATCGTTGCGATGCGTTCACGGGTGGCGTTAATCTCGTCGTCGGACGGGGTTGGATACATGCCGCAATTGTATGAGCCTTGGCGCGCCCGGATTGCCGCATTGCCTGCGATCCGATTTCTCCCCGGCGCCGGCAAAGCGACCGAACGCGCGGCAATTCCCCGAAGTTGCAAGGATTTGACATAACGGCGGACTTGGCCGAGGTGTTGTCTAGTGATCTCTGAGCTATTGCGAAACCATGCCCAGTCACGCTATAATGTCGAGCTTTTAATTCTGGAACACAGCGACCCGCTAACCCGGGACGCTTGCATTGATTGTTAGGCGCGCACTTAACGAGCCGCCATTTAGGAGAATTTGAAATGGGTCCACTTCCAAAGCGTAAATTTTCGTGGGGACGCACGCATCGCCGCCGAGCACACGATGCGCTCAAGCCAATCCATCTGATCACCTGCGACAACTGCGGCGAGCAGAAGCCGCCGCATCTCGTCTGCGCGTCCTGCGGCCACTATCGCGGCCGCGAGGTCGTCAAGGTGGTGGATGCCACCGCCAAGAAGAAGCCAGACAGCAAGTAAAGACGCGTCTGCTCGACGCTGTCGGTGCGCCGTGGTCGCTCAGCTCATCAGCCGCATATCAAGGCTGCGTGAGGTATCGGCCGATCGCTTGCGCGCGAACTTAGTACATGAAACCCGGTTTCTGAAGAGAAACCGGGTTTGTTGTTGAATGCATATGACGATCGCATTTGTCTTTCCCGGTCAAGGGTCACAGTTTGTCGGCATGGGCATGCAGTTCATGTCGCTGCGCCCGATCTTTCGCGGCACCTTCGACCGCGCCAATGAAGCGCTGGGTTTCGATCTCAAATCGTTGTGCCTGGCCGGCCCCGAGGCCGAGCTAAACGACACGATGAACACACAGCCCGCCATCTTCGCGCACAGCATGGCGGCGTTTTACATGGCAGAGATGTCGGGCGAGCTTGACACGCCGGCGTTTGTGGCTGGCCACAGCCTGGGCGAGTTCAGCGCATTGTGCGCTGCGGGCGCCTTCTCATTCGAAGACGGCGTCAAGCTGGTGCGCGAGCGCGGCCGTCTGATGAAGCTGGCCGGCGAGCGCGAACCCGGCGGCATGGCGGCGATCATCAATCTCGACCGCGACGCGCTTGAAGCCGCCTGCACCGAAGCCTCTGAAAAACACCAGCCTGGCGTTGTGGTCGCAAACGACAACTCGCCCGGGCAGATCGTCATCTCCGGCGGCAAGGCCGCTGTCGCCGCGGCGTGCGAGATTGCAAAGGCAAAAGGCGCAAAACGCGCGCTGCCGCTGCCGGTCAGCATCGCCTCGCACTCCCCGCTGATGGCCAGCATCAGCACCGAGTTTCAGCGCGCGCTGGAAGCCACGCCGATCACGCCTGCGACGATCCCGGTTATGGCGAACACCAGCGCCTCACCGATCACGCATCCGGATGACATTCGCGCCGAACTTGCTGCGCAGTTGACATCGCCGGTGCGCTGGACCGAAAGCGTGCGCCAGCTGCATGCCAACGGCGTCACCCGCTTTATCGAACTGGGTCCAAAGGACGTGCTGTGCGGGTTGATCAAACGGATCGTCGAAAACCCCGAAACCATGCAGGTCGGGTAGTCTAGGTGTAGTCCACCTTCGAGGTGGACTACACCTGATACACACTTTATGATAAGCATATGGGCACACTGGATAACAAATCTGCCATCGTGACCGGCGCATCGCGCGGGATCGGGCGCGCCATCGCGATCGACCTCGCCAAACGCGGCGCCAGCGTCGTTGTCAATTACTTTCGTCCGAAGCAGCGGCGCACGACGTGGTCGGCGCGATCACGCAGGCCGGGGGCGCAGCCATCGCCGTCCGGGCCGATGTCAGCAAAGCCGATGAGTCGGCGGCGCTGATCAAGGCGTGCATCGACGCCTATGGCAAGATCGATATTCTTGTCAACAACGCTGGCACCACGCGCGACACTCTGCTCATGACGATGAGCGAGGCCGACTGGGATCATGTCATCAGCGCCGATCTCAAGAGCGTCTTCAACTGCTCGAAAGCCGCCGTCAAACCGATGATCCGCGCGCGCGGCGGTCGAATTATTAACATTGCATCAGTGGTGGGGTTGTCCGGACAGGGCGGCCAGACCAACTACGCGGCAGCCAAAGCCGGTGTCATTGCGTTCACCAAATCGCTGGCAAAAGAGGTCGGATCCCGCTCAATTACAGTCAATTGCGTGGCGCCGGGATATATCCCGACTGATCTGACTAGCACATTGCCGGATGAAAACAAACAAACCATTACAAAAATGACGCCGCTCGGGCGCTTTGGCACTCCCGAAGAAGTGGCGTATGCAGTATCATTTCTCGCAGGCGACGAGGCCTCGTTTATCACCGGCGCGACGCTGAGTGTGGACGGTGGCCTGGTTATGCAGTAAAGGCGCATTTCGAATGCGCTCAAAGTATCATGAGCCAACCGAACGTAACCATCTCCCCTGACGTGATTCGCACCATAGTGCGAAACACAGTATTGGCACTGCCAAATGTGCGCGGGCTGGTCGACAGCGAAAAGCGCTTTGGTGTGCGCGGGTATCAGGCGGTCGATGTGCAGCTGGGAGAAGACGCAGTGCGCGTCTCGCTGCATGTTCTTGCGGCTTCCGATACGTCGTTGATCGAATTGGGCAAGCAGATTCAAACCGAAGTGGTCGATGTCGTCGAGGAAATCGTCGGCATGAAGGTCGCAACGGTCGAAGTGGCGTTTGAGGATGTCAAGGCGTGAGTCACGGGCGCTCGTGCTGCTGGCGTTGTATGAAGCCGATACAGCGCAGCGCGATGCATTACCCGTTTTACAACGCCATTTGGATGAAGGGTCGTATGGGGATAAAGTGCGCGACTACGCAGTGGAGCTGATCTGCGGTGTGGACGCTAAAAAAAAGCAACTTGATGACGAGATAACTAAACACGCGACTGAATACCCAGTTGATCAGCTTGCTGCGATCGATCGCAGCATCCTGCGCATTGCTATTTACGAAGCGATGCACGGTGACCTGCCGAAAAAAGCGGCGATCAACGAGGCGGTGATCCTTGCCAAAGACTATGGCAGCGATACCAGCGCGCGGTTTATCAATGGCGTCCTCGGTGCAGCACTTTCCTAATGAATGGCACGATCTTAAATCTCGGCCCACTCGAGATCATTACCATCCTGGTCATGGCACTGCTTGTGCTGGGGCCGGAGCGCCTGCCGCAGTTGATGCGCGGCATCGGCAGCGGTCTGCGCCGCATGCGCATGATGTATGTGGCCTTTGTCACGGAGTTTCGCAACGAGCTGCAACCGATTGCGGAAGAAGTTGACAAAGTCACCAGCGAGATTCAGGGCGAACTCCAGGCGATCCGTGAAGCCGCTGATTTTCGCAATGTGCTGCAACCCGTTGTTGAGGACATTGCCGTCGCCACCGATTTGACCGCGCCGGTCAAACAGCTCGAGCGCGAAGTGAGCGCGCCGGCCTGGGGATTCCCGCCCCCACCGGATCCGGAGAACTTTGGCCCGCCGGCCATCGCCAACTACAAAAACATTGGCAATCCGGAGCCTGAACCTGCTGGCCCGCCGGCCATCTCCAATTACATGAACATCGGCAACCCGGAGCCGCCTGCCGCCGAAACGATCGTCTCGGGCGATGCCGCGCCAGATCAGGCGAGCACGGAATCGCAGGGTGTGTCGAACAGCATCGGCCGGGTGGCGATCGAATTGTCGTTGGACAACCCCTGGTCGCAGATTCACATGCCAGTTCGCAGCGATCAACTGGACGAAGACAGCCCATGGCGCGGTTAGCGCACGGCGCCGATCAAACGTTCACAGTTTGAACGAGTATGCTGAAGTTGGTTTGATGCACTCTCGTTCGAGGTAAGTTCACATGGCAGAAGCAAATATCACAATTGAAGGCCCGGAAGAGTCGATGAGCTTGCTCGACCATGTGCGCGAACTGCGCTCACGGCTGTTTTGGATTGCGGTGGCAGTAGCGCTCGGCTCAACCGTTGGCTTTTACTTCCGTGTGCAGTTGTTGGAATTTCTCCAGGCGCCGTATCCGGGGACGCTCATCACCCGCGGTCCGGGAGATCAGCTGACCATGTCCGCCACGATTGCAATCACGACAGGCGCCATGATCGGGTTACCGGTGATTCTGTGGCAGGTGCTCGCATTTATTGCACCCGGGCTCTATCCACACGAAAAGCGGTGGATTTTGTTTGCGGTGCCATTTGGCCTTATCCTCTTCATTGGCGGTGCGTCGTTTGCGCGCTTTATGATGCTTCCCGCCATGTTCAACTTTCTGTTGAATATTTTGCCGGTTGGCGATCAACTCGACCTTGTGAACTACGTGGACTTTGTGTCGGGTGTGATGTTCTGGATGGGATTGGCGTTCGAAATGCCCGTTGTCGCGTTTGTGCTCGCCAAATTCAATGTGATCAGCGCACGCATCATGACGCGTTACTGGCGCTATGCCATCGTCGGTGTTGCTATTATCGCCGCGGTGATCACACCAACGCCGGACCCGGTCAACATGGCGATTGTGATGGTTCCGCTGATATTGTTGTATGGGGTTAGCATCATTTTGGCGTTTCTGGCCCGCCGTGGCGCGGTGACGCCAGCGATGCTCGATCCGAATGAACTCGACAGCAAAGATACCGCCGGTCCGTAATCGCACCCATGGAACGTCGCACCCTCAATGGCTATGTCATCAGTTTGCTCGCCGCCGCCAGCTGGGCTGGCACCGCACCGGGCATCAGCTACCTGCAGCGCATTCAGGTGCCTAGCCTGACCATCGCCTTCTGGCGCGATGTGTTTGTGGCTGCGGCGATTTTTGCGATCTTCGCGTTCCGCCCGGCCGCGCTCAAGCTGACGCGTGAGACGTTTATTGGCGTGGTGATCGCCGGGGTGGTCTCAATCGGGCTGTATCACGTGCTATGGGTCTATTCGGTGCGTGCCAATGGCCCGGCGCTGGCTGTCGTGCTGGTCTACACCTATAACGCGTTTACGGCGCTTGGCGCGCGCATCTTCTTCAAGGAGCCGCTGCGGCGTATGCATGTGCTGGCGCTCGTCATTTCGCTGATCGGCCTGGTGCTGGCGGTGAAGGCCTATGACCCGTCGACCTGGCGCACCAGCTGGCAGGGCACGTTGATTGGCGTGGTGTCCGCCATCGCGCAGACAGTGTATGTGCTTTACAACCAGCGCTTTATCAAGTCGGTCAACCCGCTGGTGTCGCTCGGCTATCAAATGCTGTTTGGTGCGCTGGCAATTCTGGTGCTGATGCTGGTGGTCGATCCGCCGCAAATCACCGCGGTGCCCGATACCAACGTTTGGCTAATCCTGATCTTCCTCGCCATCGGCCCGACGCTCGGCGGCTATGGCTTTTTTAATCTGGCGATGCGCTATATTCCCGGCAAAACCGCCGGCCTTATTTCGGTGCTCGAAGTGCCGTTCGCGGCCGCGATTACCTACTTTCTTTTCGGCAGCTCGCTCGCCTGGCCGCAATATGTCGGCATGGTGCTGGTGTTGGTGGCGACGGTGGTGGCGAATAAAGAAGGTGCTTAAAGTGCCTGAGGTGCTTAAGGTGTCGATTGCCGCATTACCTTAAGCACCTTCCTACCTCACGATAGCTTCGCCACCCTTTTCTGCATCCGCGATGCGGATCTTGTGTGTGAGAAGCAACGGCTCGGGCAGGGCGTCGAGATCAAAGAAGCCAATGTCGGTGCTTTCAGTTGAGATCGTCAGTTCGCCACCGATGATTACGCACTCGAAACAGGCGTTCACCATCTGCACGATGCCGTCCGGGTATTGCGCCAGCATAAATTCGCGCGGGTTTGAATACAACCCGATCAACCGCGCCACGCGCACCTGCAGCCCGGACTCCTCAAGCACCTCGCGCACCACGCAGGTTTGCAGGTCTTCGCCGGCGTCAAGCCGGCCACCCGGCATCGCCCAATGGCCATTGTCCTCGCGCCGCTGCAACAGCAGCGCGCCTTCGGCATTCAGCACATAGGCCGAAGTGCCGACCTGAATGCGTGTCGGCATCGTCTCAACAATCGCGCCTGTCCAGTCGCGCCAGGATTCGGGGGATGTCATGGGAGGAGTTTACACAGAATAAAGTGCTTAAGGTGCCAGGTGCTTAAAGTGCTTAACGTTGTGGCGTTCAACGCCTTAAGCACTTTAAGCACCTTCTTCTGTGTAAACTCCTCCCATGACCACGCCCACCGCGATTCCCGATGGATTTGAAGCGATTGCCGCCGAGATGCAACAGACGCATGAGGCTATTCTGCGGCGGCTCGCAGCCGCGAACTATGCAATTCCCGCGTATCCGACGTTTGACGCGCCTGGCAATCCGCGTGGGGTCGGCGCAGCGCGCGCGCACCCGATGCAGGGCATCTTGAAGTACCACGGCCTGGCCGATTGGCGCTGGCGCACGGCGTATCTGCCCAGCGTCAGCGTGACCAACGATGCGGCCTATTCGATCACCGTGGTCGAGTTCGACCCAAGCCTGGATGACGATCATGTTGAACTGGGCGGCGCACTGGCGACCGGCCGCGAGCGCGAGCGCGTGCAGCAGACGCTCGATGCCGTACGCGAACTCGCGCGCATCGACAGTCCGGCCCATGTGCGGTCGCGCAATGTGATCAAGGGCGGCAAAGCCGGCAAAGGGCTCGGCACCAGCGCGTCGGGATCGGCCGCATTGGCGATGGCTGCGATCGCCGCCGCGTTCGGCCCGGCAATGGCCGCCAACTGGCGCTTTGTGACCTGTCTGGCGCGGCTGCTGGCCGGTTCCGGGTGCCGCAGCGCCGCGGGCGGCGTGGCGCTCTGGCTGTCATACCCGGGCATCGCGCATGAAGATAGTTTTGCTATCCGTCTGGATGACAAATCGCAGCTGGCCGGGATGCGGCTGATCACCATCCCGCTGGACTCGCGGATCGGGCTCAAGACCGAGCAGGCGCACCACGATGCGCCGCGCAGCGCGTTCTTCAAGCCGTGGATGCGCGCCCGCGAGGCAGAAGTGCTGCGCAGCATCGAGGCTGCGCAAAGCGGCGACTGGCTCACGCTTGCGCAACAGGCCGAGCTCGACAGCATCTATTTGCACGGCGTAACCATGTCGGGAGGCAACGAGCAAAAAATCTTTGCATGGGAGCCTGAGAACATGACCCTCTTTCGCTTGTGCGACGCGCTGCGCGCGGAAGGCGTGCCAGTGTATTTCTCCACCGACACCGGGCCGACCATGGTGCTCTTGCTCGGCGCCGATGCCGTCACTGCTGTCGCCGCACGCGTGCGCGCGGCCGGGTTTGACGCGGTCGAAGGCAACATCGCACCGGGAGCGCATCTGGTGCCAATCGATAGCGCGTTGCGTGAGCTAGATTAGTTTGGTTGCAGCAGAGGAAGAAGCCACAGATTTCACTGATTACACAGATTTTTTCTGTGTAATCAGTGAAATCTGTGGCTTCTTCCTCCGCTGCTGTCCTTGCGTAAATATCCTGCCGGCAGTACAACCCCGCCAACCATGAAAATCACGAACATCGAGGGGTTTCCGATCTGGGGCGGGTTCCGCAATTACTTCTTTTTGCTCATCGACACGGACGAAGGAATCTACGGCGTAGGTGAGGGCGGAATTCCAGCGCGCGAGCTGGCATCGATGGCGTTGATTGAGCACTTGAAACCCGTGCTCATTGGCGAGGACCCATTTCGCACCGAGCATCTGTGGCAAAAGCTGTGGCGCTGCGGGTTCTTTCCGGCCGAAGGATTGCTTTCGGCGCTGATTTCGGCGATCGACATCGCGCTGTGGGATATCAAAGGCAAGGCGCTTGGCGTGCCGATTTATCAGTTGCTCGGCGGCAAAGTGCGCGACAAAGTGGTGTGCTATCCGCACAACTCCGGGCACCACATGGATGTCAACGCCATCGTCGAATCGTGCTTGAAGACCAAGGCTGAAGGCTGGAAGTTTGTGCGCTGGGGCTTGCCCAGCGACGGCGCGCTGCACGACTCGCGCCGCGCGGTAGCGGCGTCGATCAAGCAGATGCAGGCGGTGCGCGAGGCGATCGGCGATGAGATCGAGATCACGTTTGACGTGCACACCCGGCTCGATCTGGCCGATGCGCTGTTGTTGTGCACTGAGTCCGAACAATTCCGCCCATACTTTATCGAAGACCCGTTGCGCAGCGAGAACCCGGATTCATATAAAACGTTGCGGCCGCGCACGCGCGTGCCCCTGGCTGCCGGCGAACAGTTCAGCAGCAAGTGGCGCTTTCGCGAGATGATCGAAAACGAGTGGATCGACTATGCCCGCATCGATCTGTGCATCGTTGGCGGGATCACCGAAGCGCGCAAAGTGGCCGGCTGGGCCGAGACGCACTACATCAACATTGCCGTGCACAACCCGCTTGGGCCGATCTCGGCGGCGGCGTGTTTGCAGTTCAACCTTGCGTGCCCGAACTTCGGCGTGCAAGAGCAACCCGCCAAACCCGGCACGATTCTGCCCGATGTAGTACCGGTGCAACCGGGCTGGGAGGATGGTTATATGACGCCGACCGACCTGCCCGGGCTTGGCATCGAGTTCGACCGCATCGCGGCGCGCAAACACCCCTTCAAGATGGCTGAGCTGCCGCATCTGCATCGCGAAGATGGCGCGTTTACAAACTGGTAGGCGCGATTGCGTCGCGGTCAGTACCCGCGTTGCGGATCGACCTGGTTGCGCAGCGGCTCACCCGCCACAAAGCGGCGCAGGTTATCGGCGAACAGCGCAACCACCCGTGCCTCATAGCGCGGGGTCACTCCGGCGATGTGCGGCGACAGGATGACATTATTAAGCTTCCAAAGCGGGCTGTCCTCCGGCAACGGCTCGGTTGCGAAGACATCGAGCGCTGCGCCGCCAAGATGCCCGCTCTTGAGCGCCTCGATCAGCGCCGTTCATCGATGATCGCCCCGCGCGCCATGTTGACGACAAATGCGCCAGGCTTCATCTGTGCGAACGCCGCCGCGTCGAGCATGCCGCGCGTGCGCGCGGTTAAGGGCGCCAGGACCACCAGATAATCCGCCGCGTTTAGCAGGGTCGCAAGTTGGTCGCGTTTGACCAATTCGACACCGGCATCGGCAGGCGCTTCCGAACCACGCAATGCCATCACGCGCATGCCAAATGCCTGCGCCAACCGCGCGGTCTCACGGCCGATCGCGCCATAGCCAATCAGCCCGACTGTGGCACCTGCCAGCTCGGCGCGCGGGTGCATCGCAGCGCCGCGAATCCAGACGCCGTCGCGCTTCATCTCGATAAAGTCCGGCAGTTTGTGCGCGTGGCTCAGCATCATCATCAACGCATATTCACTCATGGTGACCGCGTGCACGCCGGCAGCCGTTGTCACGATCAACCCTGGCGTAGCGCAAATCGGACTTGTCAGCACATGATCGACGCCGGCGAAGTTGCACTGGATCCAGCGCAACTTGGGCGCCTGCTCGCGGGTGGGCACCGCGCCATGCGTAAAAAACACATCGGCCTGCGCGAGCAAATCGGCCGGGATGTCATCCAGATTGCGGGTTTCGAAGCGGTGCAGCGTGGCGGCTGGCGCGGCTTGCTGGAGCAACATCATGTTGTCGTCGGAAAAGGCGCGTGTGCTGATAAGCGTGAACGATTGGTTCGACATGGGGGCAAATCTATCAGTAGAATTGAAGCATATGGCTTCACCGATCAGTCCCGAGTTGATGGAGATCCTGCGCTGCCCGTTTTGTGTGAGCAGTGCCACGCGCGTGCCGGGTGAGGATCCAGGCCGTTTGCAGTTGTACAAAGATTGCTGGCTCGTCGAGCCGCAGTTTGGCCGCAAATACCCGATCAAAGACGGCATTCCGATCATGCTGATCGAAGAGGGCGAGAAGTGGATGAACACCAAGCCTGAAGATCTGCCGGTGCCGCCCCCCGCGGATTCCTAACTGAGCGAAGGTCTTGATCTGTCAGGGCCTGATGCGCAGACATACGCATGGCAGAAGCCACAGATTTCACCGATTCCACAGAAAAATCTGTGGAATCGGTGAAATCTGTGGCTTCTGTTCCCCGATTGCAGGGCGCAGTTAATCGATAGCAGCATTTGGTAGACTTTCAAGATATTGACTGGTGCGCCGCCCCTTGCGCGCCGGGTTTGAGGTGATATGAATCTGCAAAAGGGGCTCTCCATTTTGGTCGCGCTTGCCAGCACGGCTGCGTTTGGCTTTGCCAGCATCGCCGCGCCGCGCACAATCACGCCGCTTGATTTGCTGCATCCGGGCATGAACTTTGCCTTTGTACGGGTGGCAGGCGCCGTCGTCACTGCGCCGCAAGTCTTCGAACGTGAGGGCTATCTCACATTTGTGATGCAGGATCAAGCCGGGCGTATTCGGGTCACCGCATACCGCCAGGCTGTTCGCGCAATGCTTGCGGCAAACCGTGTGCCACAGGCCGGTGATCAGGTGCGCGTCGATGGCACGCTGCGCATTCGCGACGACGAGCCGGTGCTGGTGCTCAACGCGGAGACCGATCTTGAACTCGTGCGGCCTGCTGCGACGGACCTCGCGTTGAGTGCGATCGATGCCGCGCGCGTGGGTGATCGCGTCGCCGCGGTTGGGCAGCTCCGCCACGTTCGAGCGCCGCGCGAAGGCAGTTGGCTGCTGACGCTGCGCGACGGCTCAACGACGCTGGATGTGCCGCTGCAGGCCGCCACGTTGGCGTTGACGCCATGCGGCTGGTTGCGCGTGACCGGCGGCGTCGGCGAATACCGCGACGCAAAACAACTGTTGCCAGCCGATGACGCCGCAGTTCAGGTTGCACCTGCGCAGCCATTGGATGTGCGGCCGATCAGCGCGCTCAACCCGGAGTTGCTTGGTGCCTGGGTCACGGTGCGGGCCGAGGTCGTCGAACTGCGGCCGTTCAAACTGGGTATGCGGCTCGATTTGCAGGATGCGGATGGATCACAAATCGATGGGGTGCTCTTCGACCGCATCTGGCAGACGCTGCCGTTCTCGACCACGCTGCAACCGGGCGACACTGTGCAGTTGTCCGGCGTGCTGGGTGAATTTCACGGCAACCTGCAGATCGTGCCGGAACTCAGCTGCGATGTTGCACGGCAACTCTAAGTGGGTCCCCGCAAAAGATTGATTGGCCGAATCGTATCCGTGCGGAGCGCTATCCCTTACCCACAATTTTTGCGCCGGTTGGCGGCACTTCGCGCGCGAGTGCACAGAGTTAACTCCGAAAAAAGCAATATCTCCCGCGCGGAGCGCGGGAGATATTGCTTTTTCGGGGGAATCCCCCTCAATTCGCGGCAAAATGATGATTTGGGTGCCGTGCTGCGTGTTACCGACTTGTGGGTAATGGAAAGCGCGGAGCGGGGGGATACGATTCGGCCTGGTCAACCTTCTGTGGGGAACTACTTAGACCTGGTTTTGATGCTACGGCCCAAAACCAGACAGCATGTTGGCCACGTTGTCGCCGAGCGGCGTAATTGCGTAGCCGCCCTCCATTACAAAGACGGTCGGGCAGGCGAGTTGGGCGATGCGCGCGCCGATTTCGGCAAAGCCATCGGAGGTGACCGCCAGCCCGCCGATCGGGTCGTCGACAAACGTGTCCACGCCGAGCGAGATCAACAGCACATCGGGCGCAAACGCCGCGACATTTTTGCAGGCTGCGTCGAGCGTGCGCAGATAGAGCGCTGTGTCTGCACCCTGCGGCAGTGGATAGTTCCAGTTGAACCCGAGGCCCGGGCCTTCGCCGCGCTCGATCTCGGCGCCAAGAAAATACGGATACTCCCAGTCCGGATGCCCGTGCAGCGAGGCAAATAACACGTCGTTGCGCGCATAGAAGATATGCTGGGTGCCGTTGCCATGGTGCACATCGACGTCCAGAATCGCAACTTTCGCGTGGCCGTGTGCGCGCAGCCACTGTGCGGCGATGGCCACATTGTTGAGATAACAGTAGCCGCCTGCAATGTTGCTGTGCGCGTGATGACCCGGCGGTCGACACAGCGCAAACGCCGAACGCGCGCCGTTGCGCACAAGCTCGGCGGCAGTCACTGCCGTCTGTGCGGCCCAGTAGGCGGCCTGCCAGGTGCCGCCCGTGATTGGCGCTGACATGTCCATCACATAAATGCCAGCCTGCGCGCCGATCTTTGTCGGACGGTGTTGAAACGGCGGTTTGAAAAATGTGTCTGGATAGACCGGCCCTGGGCCGCGGCCATCACGGATCCAGCGCGCATACGCGTGCTGCAAAAACGCCAGATAGTCTGGCGTGTGGATCGCCTCAATCGGCGCCATGCCAAAGTCAATTGGCGCCAGCGTTTTGCCAAGATTGGCGCGTTGCACGGCGGACAGAATCAGCTCGGCGCGGTGCGGTTTCTCAAACACGTCGACCAGTTCGCCATCCAGAAATTCTTTGGCAGGCGCGTGTTCGAGGTGGGCAGGCGTGTAAACCGTATCCACGTTATTCGCCAACGCTGACTTTGATCGCGCCCAGGCTCAAGTGACAATCCCCGCAACCGACGGCAGGTTCTTTGACCTCAGTCAGCTTCTGCGTGCACACGGCAAAAACCTTGACCCCTTCGCGCAATCCAAAAAACGACTTTTCGACGCTGGCTTCAAGCGCAAGATTGGGACAGGCATTTTGGCGCAGGATATCCGGCACCGGACAGCTTTTGCACAGGCTGGGTTTCCACTTGCCGCCCTTGGGGTTGCGCTCAATCAATCGGCACTCCTGCGTGCTGGTGCCACGAAAATAGTCCTCGTAGTAGAACTTGCACGACTTTCCCGCGGGTGTTTGCATGGGGCGATTCTACCGAGTTACAGCACGATCAGATCGTCGGCGTGAATCAGCATCGGCGCGAACGCGTAGCCCAGCTCCTGTTCGATTTGATCCGACTGTTTGCCGGCGATCCGTCTGGCGTCGGTTGAGTTATAGCGCGTGATGCCCCGCGCAATCTCGCGCCCGGTCGCGTCGCGCACCGCCACGACCTCGCCGCGATCAAACGTGTTGAGCACCTCGCGCAGGCCGACGGGCAGCAGGCTCTTGCCCTGTTTGAGCGCACGCGACGCACCGTCGTCGATGACCAGCGCGCCCGATGCGCGTTCGGACAGCAGCCAGCGTTTGCGGCTCTCGACGCTCGAGACTTGCGGCAGAAACCGCGTGCCGACATCGCGCCCGGCCACGGCATCGACGATCACGTTCTGTCGCGCGCCATGGGCGATCACCACAGTCACACCCGAGCGGGTCGCCAGCTCGGCGGCTTGAATCTTTGTGCTCATGCCGCCCACGCCCAACCCGCTGGCGCTGCCGGTGGCACGCTCGCGCACAGCATCGTCGATGACCGGAACTTCGCGGATCAGGCTGGCGTCCGGGTGTTTGCGCGGGTCGGCGGTAAACAAGCCGTCGATATCCGACAGGATGAGCAGCACATCGGCGTCGACCACGTTGGCCACCAGCGCAGAGAGATTGTCGTTGTCGCCGACGCGGATTTCTTCGGTCGCGACCGCGTCGTTTTCGTTGATGACCGGGATGATGCCGTGCGCGAGCACCGCGGTGAGCGCGTCGCGGGCGTTGAGATAACGTCTTCGGTCGCTCAGATCGGCGCGGGTGAGCAGGATCTGGCCGACCTGCGTGTCAAACATGCCAAAGACCTGCTCCCAAGCCAGCATCAGATGGGTCTGGCCGACGGCGGCAAGCATCTGCTTGACGGGCAGTTCGGCGCGCGCGGAGTGCTCGATGCCGAGTCGTTCGCGCCCAGCCTGCATCGCGCCGGACGACACCACCAGCACCTCGTCTCCGCCCTCGCGTAACTGCACGATCTGGCGCGCAATCTCCAGCATCTGGCGCCGGTTGATGCGCCTGGCACCGCCGGTGAGCGTGCTGGTCCCGATTTTGACGACGAGGCGTTTCATGGTGAAGGACGAATCATAGGCGCGCAAGGCGCCTATGATTCGTCTTTGCGCATTTGCGGAAATAGCAGCACTTCGCGGATGGTGTCCTGGTTTGTAAACATCATGACCAGGCGGTCGATGCCGAGGCCAAAACCGCCGCAGGTGGGCAGGCCGTATTTGAGCGCCTGCACATAGTCTTCGTCAACCGGGTTGGCTTCATCCGAATCGGCGTTTGCCCCTTCCGGCGACGAAGCGGTTGTACTGGTCGATCGGGTCGTTGAGCTCCGAGAACGCGTTGCAGATCTCCGCGCCGCCGATAAACCCTTCAAACCGTTCAACCGTGTTGGGATCGTCGATCATGCTCTTGGCGAACGGCGAAATGTCGCGCGGGTATTCATACAAAAAGGTCGGATCGATCAGATCTTTCTCAACATAATCACCGATCAGCCCGTCGACGATTTTGCCCCACGGCCGGCCTTTGACCGCGTCGACGGTGAGCAACTTGCGCGCGATTACAACGTCGGCCAGCGACTCGACATCCGGGTATTGCTTGTAATCGATACCGGTCTTTTCAAGAATCGCATCGCGCAGTTTGATGCGCTTAAACGGCTGCAGCCAGTTGACTTCATTGCCGCGGAACATGCTTTTTCCCTCGGCTTCGGGCGGCAACACGCGGCGGGCGACATGTTGCAGCAAGGCCTCGGTGTAGTCCATCACGTCATACATATCCATGTAGGCCGCGTAAAACTCGAGCATCGTGAATTCCGGATTGTGCTTAAAGCTGACGCCTTCGTTGCGGAAGTCGCGGCCCATCTCGTAGACGCGTTCGATGTTGCCAACAACCAGCCGTTTGAGATACAGCTCAAACGAAATGCGCAAGTACAGATTCTGATCGAGCTGGTTGTGATGCGTCGTGAACGGCCGCGCGGCGGCGCCGCCGTATAGCGGTTGCAGGATCGGCGTCTCGACCTCGAGAAAGCCGTTGTCGTCCATAAACTCGCGGATGGACTTGATGACCTTGGCGCGCGTGATGAAGTTCCGGCGCACCTCCGGGTTGACTGCCAGGTCGGCGTAGCGTTGACGGTAGCGCAGCTCCGGGCTGGCGAACGCGCTGTAGCGCTGCACGGTGCCGTCTGGCTGCTTTTCTTCCTTTGCGATCGGCAGCGGGCTGATCGATTTGCTCAGGATGTTGAACGTGCTGATTTTCAGGCTGGGTTCACCGGTCTTTGTGATCATCAGCTCGCCGCGCGCTTCGATAAAGTCACCCAGATCCAGATCTTTGAAGCGTTCGAATGCGGCGGCGTCGAGCGAGTCTTCGCCGAGCCGGCCAAAGAACTGAATCCGGCCGCTGCCATCCTCGATTGCGATAAAGCAAGCTTTGCCCATGACGCGCTTGCCGATGATGCGGCCCATGATTGCGGCCGTCGGCGCAGGTGCGCCGGAATCGGCAGACCACGACTTGATTTGTTTGACTGCGGCGTCCGCCATGACGCGCGATTTGACGAACTGCGCACGGGGTGGGTAGGGGTCAATGCCGGCAGCCCGCAGTGCTTCGAGCTTGCGGATGCGTTCGCGTTCAACTTCTGTAAATTCCATAATTTCGTGGCCTTCGCTACTCGCACAGTGTACCTGTCGGTGTGCGTCAACTGGCCGACAGGTACAAAAAAAGTCAGCAACCAGATCGCATCTGACTGCTGACTTCGTCACCCAGAGCAAACGCTCTGGAACTACTTTTTGCTATCTTGCATCTGCTGGAGCGTGCTGTCGAGCACGTCGTTGGCGGGGTTGGCTTTCTTGGCTGCAATCTCCTGATTGACAGCGGCCTGGCGTGCAGCATGCTTTGCCACTCTCTTGGCGCGCATAAATGCGGCTGCGAATGGGCTGACTGTCTCTTCAGGGCCGGACGACAAGGCAAATTCTTCCGGATCGATGCCGGGCAGCGTCAGATCGATGATCTTGCGGGCCGGGTCGACCTTGATGACTTTGACAGTGACTTCCTCGCCTTCGCTGACAACCGTGCTCATATCGGCATAGCCCGCGCCAATCGACGCCGGCCGGATCAGGCCTTCGCGTTCGGCGCCAATGTCGACGTAAGCGCCGTTGCGCTCAAAGTGCGTTACGCGGCCTTTGTATTCCTGGCCGCGCTGGATGCTCTCCCACGGCAACGCCGGTGGTTCGATCATCGTCATGCCGACGCGGTTCTTGCTTTCGTTCACTTCGATCACCCACACCAAGTCAATTGCGTCGCCAATTTTTGGGCGCAACCCTTTGGGCATGAGGTTGAACGGAATCAAACCGTCTTTGGGGCCGTCAAAGCTGACAAAGGCACCAAAGCTTTCGACTGCCACTACTTTCACATCGTGCAGCTGGCTGCCGATGATCAGGTTGGACCAGTCATATGTCGCGGGTTTGCGCAGGGTTAACTCGACGCGTTTGCGTTCGGTGTTAATGCGCGTCACAAATGCTTCGACAGGATCGCCGGCTTTGAAAGCATCGGCTACACGGGTCACTGGTTCGCCATTTGCGCTGACGAGCTGTGAAATGTGGATGAATGCGTCAACGCCCACGCCAATGTCGGCAAATGCACCTCCCAGCTCCGTCCTGGTGATGGCGCCTTTGACCGCCATGCGCGGCTTGAGCGTCTCCAAGGTTACGGTTTCGGATGGTTCTGGCTGAAGTTCGGGGGTTGCGTCACTCACGGGGTCTCTCCTCTTAAAACTGAGCGAGAAGATTTTACTTTACTTTGATATGAACGTAAAGTGTATTTTCGACAAAAAGTCTCCTGTATCCGGATGTGTAAAAATTGCTGTGAGGCGACAACAACTGCAATTTTCAATTTGCGATCTTGATGAACCGTACAGGTCACCAATCATTTTCCGAAAAATGGACAGGGGCTCGCCTTAGGCAGAAAGCAACAAACTTGCGGCAAACAGGGCCGAAAAGATCAAATTAAATTGCGCAGTACGCCCGAGAATGGGGTTGAGGGCCGGGCTGCGCGGCGTCCTAAGCAGATCCTGTACAAGCATGGCCGCGATCGGTGCGCTGGCAAACGGGAGCAACCAGGCCAGGCTGTTGAGCACGCCAAACAGGCGCAGCAAGACCGGAATGAGAAAGGCAAGACTCACAAATGTGACATATTCGACGCGTGTTGCCCGGTCACCAATGCGGACCGCCAGCGTGCGTTTGTTGGCTGCGCGGTCGGTATCGATGTCGCGCAGGTTGTTGACCACGATGATGTTTGTCACCAGCAACGCAGTTGGGATGGCGCAGATGAATGCGAGCGCGGTGAATTGGTGTGTCTGCAAAAAATAGGTGCCCGTGACGGCGACCAGGCCAAAAAAAACAAACGCGAACACATCGCCCAGGCCGTGATACGCAAGCGGAAATGGCCCGGCCGTATAAGCGAGCGCGGCGATGATCGCGAGCACGCCGATCACCAGAATTGGCACGCCGCCGACCCACACCAGATAGATGCCGATCAGCGCTGCCGCGACAAATACCACGCCGGTCCCGCGCAGCATTTGCTCCGGTGTGAGCAACCCGCTTTGCGTCACACGCGCCGGCCCAACCCGCGCTTTATCCGCGCCTTTGAGAAAGTCAAACACATCGTTTGCGAAGTTGGCGCCAATCTGGAGCAGGATCGCCGTGACCAGCGTTGCCACAAACACCAGCGGGTCGAATTTGCCGTCGCGAATCGCCAGGGCCGTCCCGACCAGCACCGGTGCGATCGCCGCCGGCAACGTCTTCGGGCGCGCCGCCAGCAGCCAGGGATTTCCAGTCGGTTGCGTCGCCATTTAAAACAGGCTCAGCTGTTCGCCAGCATCCGGATCGTCTTCTGGTTTGTTGGGCGCGGGCGCCGCCGCTCCGGCCTTGGCTTGCGCAGATTTGATCAGATCTTTCAAACGACCGAAGTCTTCTTCGAGCGGCTGGCGCAGCGCGCCATTGTGCAGCGCGGCGGCCGGGTGAAACATCGGCACGATGGTGCGGCCGTCGATCACTTTGGCTTGCCCATGAATCGCGCTGATTTTTGAGCCTGGGAAGTAACGCGCCATTGAAAAGCGGCCAAGGGTGACGATCACTTTTGGGTTGATCAGGGCAATTTGCCTGTCGAGATAATCGCCGCAGGCCGCGATCTCTTCCGGCAGCGGGTCGCGGTTCTGGGGCGGCCGGCACTTCACCACGTTGGCGATAAACACTTCTTCGCGTTTGTAGCCGGCCTTGCCGATCAGCTCGGTCAGAAATTGGCCGGATGCGCCGACAAACGGCCGGCCTTGTTTGTCTTCGTTAAACCCGGGTCCTTCGCCGATCAGCATGAGTTCGGCATTGTGGGGACCTTCGCCCGGCACAGCATTGATGCGACCCGAGGCGAGACCGCACAGTTGACAGGTGCGGATTTGGGCCGCGAGGGCCTGCAGCGCGCTGTTATCGTCAGACATGTGCGCGATTCTACGTCCGCTGCAAATCCAGAATCGTCATGATTAGCGCGTCTTCCTGATTGTCCGAGTAATATTTTTTGCGCTCGCCGGTCACTTCAAATCCAAACGAGCGATACAAGCGTTGCGCGATCAGGTTGCTGACGCGTACTTCGAGCATCAGCGTGACACAGCCCTCATGCCTGGCGATGTCGACGCAATGCTGCATCAACTGTTTTCCCACGCCCATGCCACGGTATGGGCTCGTGGTGGCGATCGTCGCGATATGCGCTTCATCGAGCACCACCCACATGCAGACCATGCCGACGACGCTTGGCACCAGACCGGCAGGATACGTGCCCAGCAACCGCTGCACCAGCGTCGGTTTTGGCGCTTCGGCCAGCGCGCGCGCCACCAGGCAGCGCGCATTGCGGTTGCTCTCGATCTCGTAGCGCCACGAGGTCTCCGGCCAGGGGCGCGGAAAGGACTCGTTGTCGATCGCCATGACATCGCGCAAATCGGAGAGTGTCATGGCGTCGACCGTGATCGCGCGCGTGATATTTGACATCGCACTCATGCGGGATCGGGCGGGTAAATGGCCGTCAACGTCATGACATCGTCGACATCGCCTTTCTCCCAACGGCGGTAGGCGATTTCGCCAAGATAGCCCGCACGCCGCATATTCAGCGGTGCAGGCGCGATGCGGGCATTCGGATTACTTTCCAGCACCTTAATAAGATCGGTCGGCAAATCGCCGCACACCCAGGTCGTTTCAAACACTGCGTCGCTGACGTTCTGCCAGTCCATACGCTTCCACTCGCCGGTCAGCATTTGCCCGCCCATCACATCATACGGACAGACCGCGACGCGTTTGCGGCCGAGCTCAAGCACAGCCAGAATCGGCATCTTTAGCTGCGGTTGCGCGTGCGCGATGACGTCAAAGGCGTTGACGCCGATGATCGGGATGCTGAGCGCCACGGCAATGCCTTTTGCGATGGACAGGCCGCAGCGCACGCCGGTGTAGGAGCCCGGTCCGATTGCGACGGCGATTGCGCCGATCGCGTCTGGCGCGACGTGCGAGGCCAGCAACAGCTGGTGGATTTTGTCGCTGACCAGCGCGGTTTCCTGCCGCTCGCACTCCCAGGTCATCTCGGCACGCAGCACGTGACGGTCGCGCAGCGCGATGCTGCTGCGGCGCGTGCAGGTGTCGATGGCAAGCAGGATTTCAGACATGTTTAAAGGAAGCGCTGGTTGTGTGTCTGACATCGTTCACACGCCAAAGGCGGCTTTGCGGTAGGCAGCCAATATTTTCCAGGTGTCGTTGTCTTTGGTCGTAAACAACATGTGCCGTTTTGTGTCGGTGATGCTGCGAATGACGATGCGGATGGCGTCGTCTTGAATGAGGGATTCGGCGCGCTCCGGCCACTCAATCAGGAAGATGGCGTCCTCTTCGTCGATCAGCTCGCGCAGCCCGATGCTGGCCAGGTCGGCAGCCGATTCGACACGATACAGATCGACATGATAGAGCGCTGCGCGGTCGGCTGGGCGGGTGTGCCTTTGAATCAGCGTAAACGTCGGGCTGCGCAGCGTAGGTTCCGCACCCCAGCCATCACCGAGGCCGCGCGCGAATGCGGTTTTGCCCACGCCCATGTTGCCGCGCAGGCTGATGACGCACCGTTTTGGCAAAATGGCCCCGAGCCGCGCGCCAAGCCGCAGCGTTTGTTCTTCGCTGTTGCTGGTCGCTTCAAAGCTGTGCGGGTCGAGGAGTGCCATTTATTTGATGATCAGGTTTGCTCTGTAGAGCTGTTGACCGTCGATTAGCACGATCATTTCATAGAACCCGGGTTCCTGCGGCGATTGACATTGGCCGTTCGGGCCGAATGTCAGGATCGAAGACCCGATGATTTCGTCCGCAGCCACGATTCCGGTATCCGCATCGACGCCTGGAATCGGCAGGCTGTTGTAGCGCCAGTCGAGCGAATACTCCTTGCCCGCAGCGTTGCGCACAAACGTAACAAACGCAAGTTTTTTGGCAACCGGTCCGATCGTCGCGCCAACACCAGGCGCAGTGCCTTCCCAATCGCGCGGCGCTTTTGCGCAGTCGTTGGTGAACGCCCATTCCGGCGCCTCGATGGTTGGGGGCGGGAGCGATTTGACGATCAGCGGCAGAAACGTTGGCGCGTCGGTTTGTCCGCGGCTGGGTGCGGCGGGGAGCGCGATGCTTGCGAACGCGACCAAGACCGTGACGGTCAATTTCAATGGGCCGGACCAGTGATGCGTTTTCATGGAGAGTGTGATCATACCCAATCGGCTAGCACACCACCGATTGCGCTCGCTGCAGTAATCCTCAATCTAAAAAAAGGCGCCACAGATTACACAGATTTCACAGAAAAACTGGCTCCTCCGGCGAAAGCGTGCTATCTGCTGAGACTCAGCATGTAGGCCAACGGTTTTCTTGGGTTTCTGGGCATTCTTAGCATAGCCGGCAAGTTGAGCACGCTTTCGCCGGAGGAGCCAGTTTTTCTGTGAAATCTGTGTAATCTGTGGCGCCTTTTTCAGATTGAGGATTACTGGCGCTCGCTTTTGTCTTTATCGCCGCAATACTTTTCCAATAACAGCGAAGACGACTATGGCCTGGACCAGAAGAAACACCGGCAGCACCCAGTTTGGCAGCCGCGTCTGATCGCGCGGTTGAAAGAGGATGCGGCGGGTCGGTTCGATGCCCGGGCGGGTATCCTGCGGCTCGGAGATCACGCGCGATTGGGTGACGACGCTGCCCGGGCTGTTCGTGGCCGCTAACGCCGCGGTGGGCGGCACCGCTGTGGGTGCGGGTGTGGGTGGCGCAGGAACGTCCGTCGCAGTGCTGACGAGGTCGACGGGTTTGATCTCAACCACGGTTGAAGTTGCACGTGGGCCGGCGCGGGTGGGTTCCGGCGTGGCTGCTGACAGCGTGGGCGCGGGTAGCGGCGTTGCCGACGGAACCGTGGTGGTGGCTGCCGGCAGGGAAGTGGCGGTCAGGCCCCTGGCGGTCACCAGGATCGCGGCCTGCGTCTGCGCGGAGCGGCCGGTCGCGTCGCGCAGCTCGACGAAGAGTGTGCGCAGATCCTTGGCCGAACGGCGCGCCAGCACATATTTGACCTGCGGTTGCCAGGCTTGCCAGCGCGTTTTTGTGAAATCACCGTCTTCCGAGATGCGCAGTTCGGTGATGCTGCCGAGCGTGCTGGCGCTGCCGGCTGGCGCAATGTGCTCCTGCGACAAAAACAGCGTAACTTCGAGGTCGTCGGTGCTCGGCGCGCCGCCGTTGATGAGCATTGGGAAAACGTTGGGTGTCGCGCCATACACGATCGACCAATACGTTCGCACGCCATCGCTGGCGATGCCAATGCCGACTTCGCGAAAGCGATCGCTGAACAGCAAAACGCGCTGCGAATTGTCATCGGCTAAAAATGTGAGCGCCTCTTCAAACGTTGCCTGCCCGGCGTAGACGCTCTCGGCGTGCGGCCGCGCGCCGTCATACGCGGGTTGCCCGGCGGCTGTGATGCGCTGCAGGGTATTTGTGCCGTCAGACCCGGTGATGTCGACAAAGCCGCGTGTGGCCATGTCGTTGGCGTGCCGTTGCGCGGCATCATCGAGTTTCGATCCAAACGTGATCGGTGGCGCGCCATTGGCGAGCCGCAACGCGTTGATCTGCCGAACGGCATCGCGCTTGGCATCGGTTTCGACTTGCGCTGCGGCGGGCCAAAACAGCCCAAGGGTCAGCAACAGCCCGAGCAGCGTCTGCACAGCCATGCGCGAGCGGGGACGGTTGAGCGCGGAAGCTTGCCGCAATGGGCTGAACATCACGCGGATTATCGCGAGATTTCAACTTCGGCGATGACGACCGCGTCGCCGTCCGGTGTGGACAGGCGCTTGTTGGTGACCGGGTCATACAGCCCGACGCGCACGGTATAGCGGCCGGCTGCGAGTTCAGCCGGCACCAACATGGCATAGGGATCGCGCTGCGTAATGCCCGGCGGCCAGGTCGATGTCGGCAGCAGCGCGTTGAGCGCCAGCTTGTCCTGTTGAAAAACCACAGCGCCGCTCGCGTCGGTCACATGCACAAAGACTTTGAAGTCGCGCGTGATGCGCCGCTGCGGCTGCCACTCCAGCACCACGTAAAACAGACCGTTTGTTTTTGCCTGCTGCGATGTCCAGCTGCGCAACAAGCGCAAGCTGCTGTCGCCGTCGGCAAAGAGCGCGTTGGCCTTAACCGGCGCCAGCGCAATCGGTTCCAACGGCGTGCGCTCAATCTGATAGAGCGGCAACCGGATCTGGCCAAAGTTGTATTCGCCGATCTGGCGGCCGTTGGCGCGCAGCGTTGTTTCGAGCAGGCGCTGCGGGTCGACGATATCGTCCTGCCACAGCAATAGCCGGACGCGTTTTGGCGCGCGCAGGTTGAGCTTGTCGAGCACGATCTGATCCGAGGCAAGCAGGCCGTGCAGGCCATCGGGCGCGGCGATCAGGCGATCGCGTTGCGCGGCGGGCATGTAGTAATTGACCGCAAAGTTGTCGCGGCTGGCGACGATGATGTCGCCGGGTTGCAGCGCTTCAACCACATGCTGCACCGCGCCGCGATTGTTGTCGCGCTGATAGGCCGGGTCCGTGAAATACGCGCCAAGCAGCGGCACCCAAAACGCGAGCGGCACCAGCGCGAGCGCAATTTCGAGACCGCGCAGCAGCCGCTGACTGGCGCGTGCCGGGCGAATGCGCATCGCGGCCGCGCCGATCAACACGCACACGAGCGGCGCGCAGTAGATCAGATAGCGCGGGTGAAAGACCGAGCTAAACGGAAAGAAAATGCGCACCGCGATCGTCGCGGCGAGCAGCGGCGTCAGAATCAGCGCAAGCAGGCGAAAGAGCGCCTGCCAGCGTTGCAGCGTCGCCAGCCGGATGAGCGCGACACCCACTGGGATGCCCAGGGCGAGCGACTGCAGCGCGGCAAGCTGGGCGGGTAAGCCGCTGGTGACAAACCAGCGTAGCCACTCGCTGAGCCGCCCGTCGATCGTGTTGAGCGGAAAGGCAAAGCCGTCGCTATAGGCAAATCCGCCGCGCGCGAACCACAGCCAGGGCAAGATGACGGCCAAAACGCCCAGCGCAGCGCTGGCCCAGGCCGCCAGATCGCGAACCGCAAAAACAGGGCGACCGGCATGCGTTTGCTGCGAGTGCAACAATAGCGTCCCCAGCACGAGTAACGCGTGCGCAGGCAGCAAAAAGATCGCGTAGTAGTGCGAGTGAATCGCCAGCGCAAGCAGGACGGCCGATGCGACCAGCGGCCGTCGGCGCGCCGGATCGTCAAGCCAGCGCCACAGCAGCAACGAGGCCAGCGTGCACAGCGTGGCGACTTGCGCATACATGCGCGCCTCCTGCGCATACCAGACCGCGCTTGGGCTGAGCGCATACAGCGCCCCCGCCGCCCCTGCCGCGCCACGCCCGCCGATTTTTTTCGCCAGTGCGATCACCGCGGCCAGCGTGACCAGATCGGCGCCTGTCGATAAAAAGCGCAGGGCGAATTCGGACGGCCCGGCCAACACCATCCAGCCGTGCAGCAGGGCGTAATACAGCAGCGGGCTGCGATCGCCCGCTGTGATCGTCACCATATCCGCCAGCGGCATGCCCGCCAGATGCCAGGACCAGCCTTCGTCGAACCACAGACTTTGCGCGCCAAGCAGCCAGACCCGGACGCCAAACGCCAGCAAGACGAGGGCGAGGGCCGCAAATCGATACAGAACAGTTGCGCGCGAACGCATGGGGAGGGCATTGTCGCATTTCCGAAATAATCAACCGATAAAATAGCCAGATGTCCACAGGACGTTCGATTCGACTGACATCGCTGGCTTCCTGCGCAGGGTGAGCGGGCAAACTCAGTTCTGAGATGCTGGCTGCCGTGTTGCAGCCGCTCCAACATCGGTTTCCAGCCGACAAGCACCCCAACGTGCTGGTCGGGTTGGACCAACCGGATGACGCCGCGGTCTATCGCCTGAATGATGAACAGGCGCTGGTGACCACGGTGGATTTCTTCACGCCTGTTGTCGATGATGCCTACAGCTATGGCGCGATCGCCGCGGCCAACGCGATGAGCGATATCTATGCGATGGGCGGTGAGGTGCTGTTCGCGCTGAATATCGCCGCGCTGCCGGAGTCGTTGCCGATGGAGATCGTGTCCGACATCTTTCGCGGCGGCGCGGACAAAGTTGCCGAAGCCGGCGCCGCCATCATCGGCGGCCACACGGTCAAAGACGCTGAACCGAAATACGGCCTGGCTGTGACCGGCCTGATCGACCCGCGCGAGCTGACGCTCAAGGGCGGCGCGCAACCTGGCGATGCGCTGATTTTGACAAAACCACTCGGCACGGGCGTGATTACAACCGCGCACAAGCAGGAGAAAGCGTCCGACGAGCACGTGGCCATTGCGATCAAGAGCATGGCGCGGCTGAATCGCGCGGCGGCGCGCGCGATCAAACCGTTCAAACCGCGCGGCGGCACGGACATCACCGGATTTGGCCTGCTTGGCCACGCGCACGAGATGGCGCAGCAGGCCGAATGCGTTGTTCGCCTTCTATTTCAACCAGCTGCCGTTTTTGCCCGGTGCGCTGGCCTATGGCGAAGCGTGGATCTTTCCCGGCGGCGCCAGCACAAATAAGGCGCACATCGAAGCATCGGTTAAGTTCGACAAAAAGCTCAAAACGTGGCAGCACATGATGGTCTATGACCCGGAGACCAGCGGTGGGCTGCTGCTGCCTGTCGCCGCGTCACTGGCCGATGCGGCCGTCGCCGCGCTCAAAGCCCAGGGCGGCGATGCCTGGATCGTCGGCGAAGTTCGCCAGGGCAGCGGGCTTGCCGTTGTGGGGTGAGAGATAAAGAGTCCAGAATCCAGAGTCCAGACCGGATCATGTGCACGTGGATGACTCTGCGATCGGTCTGGATTCTGGGCTCTGGATTCTGTAATCTCCATGCGATTCCTCTTCGCTCTCCCCGCCGCACTGTTCTTCGCCTTGTTCTACATCTGGCCGTTGGTCGAGATTGTGACGTTGAGCTTTACAGCTGGGGCGTTGTCGCAAGGTCAGTCGCCGCTGCGGGTGCTGGCGGATCCGGCGTATCGGCGCATCTTGGCATTTACGGCGTACCAGGCCGTGCTGTCGACGGTGCTGACGCTGGCGGTCGGGTTGCCGTTGGCCGTGGTGTTTGCGCGCTATCGATTTTTCGCGCAGCGCGTCTGGCGCGCGCTGGCGACGATCCCGTTTGTGATGCCGACCGTCGTTGTCGCGGCGGCACTCAGCGCGCTGGTCGGCCCGCGCGGTATGTTGCCGTTGCCGGTGACCGGCACACTCGGGATTATCTTGTTCGCGCATGTGTTTTACAACGTCAGCGTGATTCTGCGCGTGGTTGGCGCGTTTCTAGCCGGTCGCGATCCGCAGATCGAGGAAGCCGCGGCGGTCGATGGCGCCGATCGCTGGCAAATTGCGCTGCGTATCGTGCTGCCGCTGGCAATGCCCGCGATTGGCGCGGCCGCGGCCACGGTCTTTCTCTTTACGTTTAGCAGCTTTGGCGTGGTGCTGTTGCTGGGCGATATTGCGCATACCACCCTCGAAGTGGCGATCTACCAACAAACCGCGCAACTGTTGCGGCTGGATGTATCGACCTCGCTGGCGTTGCTGCAGCTGCTGGTGACGCTGATTACTGGCGCGCTGGCGAGCACGCTGCAGCGCGGTGTGACGCGCGAGCAAAGCGGCTTCGATCTGCGGCGCGCGCCGCGCAGCTGGCGCGATCACGCCGCAATCGGCGCGGCAATGGCGTTTATCGCACTGGCGCTGGCGTTGCCGCTGCTGAGCCTGGTGTTCAAGTCGCTGGGCGGCACAGAGAGCTTGTTTGGTTTTTACAGCGCGCTGGGCGTGAATGCGCGCAACTCGATCATGTTTGTGCCGCCGCTTGAAGCGATCCGCAACTCGCTGTTGTTTGCGCTGATGACCGCAGCGCTGGCTGCGGCGCTTGGCCTGCCGCTGGCGCTGGCGCTGGCGAAGGAATCGCGGCTGACGCGCTGGGTCGAAATCGCGCTGCTGCTGCCGCTGGGCACCAGTGCGGTCACGCTGGGACTGGGCTATTTTGTCACGTACGACGGGCTGCTGGATCTGCGCGCATCGCCGCTGCTGCTTCCGATCGCGCACACAATGCTGGCGCTGCCGTTCTTTGTGCGCACGGTGTTGCCAGCGATTCGCGCGCTCGACCCAGCCCTGCGCGAAGCCGCGGCATCCGAAGGCGCCAGCGCGCTTCAGACGTTGCGCGCCATCGAGCTGCCGCTGATCGCGCCGGCGCTGACCGCAGCCGCGGTCTTTGCATTTAGCATTTCGCTGGGTGAATTCGGCGCGTCGCTGCTGATCAGCCGGCCGGATACCCACGATCACCGTCGCGATTTTTCGCTTTTTCGGCCAGCCCGGTGCGCTGAACTATGGACAAGCCATGGCGATGAGTACACTGTTGATGTTGGCGACTGCGGTGGGCGCGCTGCTCATCGAACGGATCGATCCCTCATGACTTCAAGACAAATTTCAACCGTGTTTGTTTACGGCACGCTGCGCAAAGGCGGCGTGCGCGAGATGCCGCTGTTGTTTCCGCGCATGGCGTTTTTGGGCTTTGGGCGCACGCGCGGGTATATGTATGACTTCGGCGCGTATCCCGGCATTTTGCTGGACGCTTCCGGCCCCGCGATCATCGGCGAGGTCTATGAAGCCGACGACGCAGTGCTGGCGCGGCTGGATGCGATCGAAGAATTTGTGCCGGGCAACCCAGCAGGCAGCTATTACCTGCGCGTGCCGGTGACCGTGCGCATGGCCGATGGCGCCGAACAAACATGTTGGATCTACGAATTTAACCCGGCGTTCTTTGCCGAGCGCGTGCCGATTGCCACGGGCGATTGGATCGCGCATGCCGCTGCGAAGGGCGTCTTGCCCGAAGAGCGCTGGCCAGACGGCGATGCGATTCAGAAATAGAAACGTGCAGCTGGATGCGGCCTGCGTGGGCGTCAGTCGCACGCCAAACGAGCATGGTATCCTCGCGACGCGTTATGAAATCCATCACACCCGAAACCCTCTATTCCCTGATTGAGCTCAGCGATGTGCGCATTTCACCTGATGGCACGCGCGCAGTATTTGTGCGTTCGCAGCCTGATCAAAATAGCAACAGCTACACACGCTCAATCTGGGTCAAAGACCTGACCGGCGACGCGCCAGCCGAACCGCTGACCGCTTCAACAAAAGACAGCGCGCCGCGCTGGAGCCCGGATGGATCACGGCTTGCATTTCTGAGCGGCCGCGATGGCGATGCGAAAATTTTTGTGCTGCCGGCGCGCGGTGAAGCGCGTGTTGCGGTGGCGCACAAGACGCCGATCAAGCAGTTTGAATGGTCGGCCGATGGCGCGCGCTTTGTGTTCAGCACCGATAATCGCGCCGATCAACGCGAGGCCGAAGGCGCACCCGTCGAGGCATCTTCTGGCGCACCCAGCGCGATCGAGACGCGTCATGCCAAAGAGCGCAGCGAACAGGCCGACAAAGACCGCTTTGACCCGCGCGTGGTGACCCGCGTGCCGTATCGCAACGGCAATGGCATCACCTACTTTGACGACAAGACGCAGCATCTGTATGTGGCTGATGCGCCGGCGCACTTCCGCGAAGCGCACAGCGCAAAACCGGCGCGCCTGACGCAGAGCGATGTCAATCACGGCGCAGTGGCCTGGGCCAAAGATGGCAGCGCCGTTTTTAGCACCGTGACCCGCGAACCAGAGAACGCTCGCCTCTACGCGTATCACGACCTGGTGCGTGTGCCGGTCGGCAGCGATGGCCCGCAGGCGCTCACGCGCATGACTGGCGCCGGCCACAGCTGTTCCGCGCCAAAGGTCTCGCCCGATGGCCGCTGGGTGGCGCTGTTGCGCACAAAAGAGGAGCGACTCGGCCACCACGTGACCACGCTGGCCGTGGTTCCGGCTGATGGCGGCGATGTGGTCGATCTGACCGGCGATATCGACCGCGACGTGCGCGACTATGTCTGGGGTCGCAACAGCGAGTATCTGTATTTCTCGGTTGAAAGCGAGGGCACGCTCAACGTGTATCGCGTCACCGTGCCGGCAGCGATCGCGCTGGATGCCGAGCTGCGCAGCGCCACAATCCCGACCAACATTCGCGGCCGATTGATCGAAGATTTGCGCCTGAGCGACCGCGTCGCCAGCGCGCTTCGGCGCGTGGGGGTGCGCACAGTCGGCGAGCTGCTCGAGTTCTGGGAGCAGGGCGGCACGCTCCAGGACGACACAAAAATTCGCATTGATCCGATCACAAACGGCAATCACGAAATCTCGTCGTTTGATATCGACGCCGATGGCCGCATGGTGTATGTCGCCAGCAGCGGCAAAGACATCTCGGCGCTGTTTGTGCGGGAACCCAACGGCACCACGCGACCGCTCTATGAGCCAAACGCCGCGACGCTCAAAGAGCACGCGCTGGGCACAGTCGAACCGATCAAGTATGCGTCCGACAACTACACGATTCAAGGCTGGGTGATCAGCCCGCCAGACTTCGACCCGAACGTGAAATATCCGCTCGCCGTCGAAATCCACGGCGGCCCGCATTTGCAATGGTCGCCCGGGACCGTCAGCATGTTTGCCGAAGCGCATCTGCTGGCGAGCAACGGCTATGTGGTGTTCTATTGCAACCCGCGCGGTTCGACCGGCTATGGCGAAGTGTTTAACTCGGCCAACTGGCGCGACTGGGCGGATGGCCCGATGCGCGACATCATGCGCGGTGTGGACGCCGTCATCGCGCGCGGCTCGGTTGACGAGAGCCGCATGGCCATTACCGGCGGCAGCTATGGCGGCTATATGACCGCTTGGATCATCGGTCACACCGATCGATTCAAAGCTGCGGTGGCGCAGCGCGGCGTCTACAACCTGCTCTCGATGCGCAATACCGCCGATGTGCCCATCTTTATCGATTTTGAGATGGGTCTGACGCCATGGGAGGATGCCGCGGCGCTGTGGGATCGCTCGCCGATCGCGCATGTCAAGAACATCAACACGCCGGTGTTGATTGAGCACAGTGAGAACGATTTCCGCGTGCCGATCGAGCAGGCCGAACAACTCTTTCAGGCGCTGGCACTTTTGAAAGAAGAGGTCGAATTTGTGCGCTTCCCGCGCGAAGGACACGAGCTTTCAAGGAATGGCGAACCCCGTCATCGCGTTGAACGATTGCGACGGATAATGGGATGGTTCGACCAGTTCTGTAAATGAGACAAACCAAGCTGTATGGCGTTGCCCGGAACAACAAGATCGAGATCAAACGATTTGCAAAGTTTGCGGTCGTCGGTCTGTCGGGCCTCTTTGTGGATTACCTTGTCCTCAATGTCCTGACGTATTTCTTGAACTTCGGTGAAGCGCTCGCCATTGCCATCGCGTTTATCTGCGCAGCCGGCAACAACTTTATCTGGAACCGGCTGTGGGTGTATCCGGAGTCGCGCAACGAAAAGAAACGCCATCAGATGCCGATTTTTCTTGGCGTGAACGCGGTTGGACTGGGCATCAACGAGCTGATCTTTGTGCTGTTTAACCCGCTGATCGACGCCGCGTTGGCTGCCGCGCCAATCGTGTTTTTGGCTTCGCACCATCAGGGCATCGGCTTGAACCTGACAAAAGCCATCGCCGCGGTCGTGGTGATGTTCTGGAACTACTTTATCAACCGTCGCGTCACGTTTCGGAGTGTCGCCTGGCAGAACCGCGATGGTGGTTCTGACGGCGATATGAGCAGCGCGTTGTAACTGCGCCGTCGCACAGCCATGGCCGTTATCACGATCGATTACACCCCTGCCGTCCATCAAACCGCGGGCATCGGCCGTTTGACGCGCGAGTGCGTGCGCCGGGTGGTGCAGCTTGGCACATCGCATGCGTTCAAACTGTTTTGCATGGGCGCATCCGGTAGCGAATTTGCGCGCGCAATTGCAGTCGAGCGGCCGGTTGCAACGCGCGCCACGCCGATCAGCGACCGCTGGTTTCATCGCATCTGGTTTCGCGCCGGGATCCCATTGCCGGTCGAGCTATTTGCCGGCCGCTCGGACCTGTATCACGCCACAGATTTCATCCTGCCGCCGACGCGCGCCGCGCACAAGCTGTTAACCGTGCACGATCTGACGTTTGAGCGCGACCCGGATTCCGCCGCGCCCACGCTGTTGCGATTTCTCAAGAAAACCGTGCCGGCATCGGCGCGAAAAGCGGATCACATCATTGCGGATTCCGAAGCGACCGCGGCCGATCTGGCGGCGCTGTATGCCATTCCGCGCGAGCGCATCACGGTGATTTTGTCCGGTGTCGATGGCCGCTTTCGCGCGCAGGCCGAAACGAGCACCGAAGATTCGCTGATTCGCGGCAAATATGGCATCGGCAACGATCCGTTTGTGCTTGCAGTCGGCACCATGCAGCGCCGCAAAAATCATCTTGGGCTGGTGCGCGCGTTCGCGGCGTTGCCAGCGCGGCGCGTCTCGCTCGTGATCAGCGGCGGCGCGGGCTGGCTGTATGACGATGTGCGCGCCGAAGTTGAAAAGCTGCGCATCGCCGACCGCGTCAAATTTATCGGCTTTGCGGACGAGGCCGATTTGCCCGCGCTCTATCGAACAGCCTCGGTGTTTGCCTTCCCGTCGTTCTACGAAGGCTTTGGCATCCCGCCGCTTGAGGCCATGGCCAGCGGCACGCCCGTCGTGACATCCAACGTCTCGTCGCTGCCGGAGGTCGTCGGCGATGTCGCGTTGACCGTCAACCCGCACGACACGGCGGCGCTCAGCGCCGCGCTCGAACGCGCCCTTAGCGATGTGGCCTGGCGGCGTAGCGCCATCCCAGCCGGCATCGCGCGCGCCCGCACCTTCACCTGGGACCGCGCGGCCGGGCAGTTGCTAGGCGTGTATGAGCGGCTACTGGGAGAGTAAAGAGTCCAGAATCCAGAGCCCAGACATGCATGCTCCGACGATGGATGCTTTATGATCATCTGAGTTCTGTCGTCTGGACTCTGGATTCTGGATTCTTTACTCTCCCATGGCCAAACTTCGCGATCTCCCAGTCTCCGACCGCGCAGCTGCGCTTGGGCTGAGCGCCGCCGATCAGGCTGCGTTGCGCGCCGGGTTGAGCCTGGATCAGGCCGATCACATGATTGAGAACGTGATTGGCACCTTTGCGTTGCCGCTTGGCGTGGCGCAGAATTTTGTCGTAAACGGCCGAGCGATTGAGGCCATTCCGATGGTGGTTGAAGAGGCCAGCATCGTGGCTGCCTGCAGTTTTGCGGCCAAACTCGCGCGCGCCAGCGGTGGCTTTGCAGCAGGCAGCAGCGCGCCGATCATGATCGGTCAGATTCAACTGCTTGAGGTGCCGGATGCCCATGCGGCTGAACGCGCCATCGCCGAAGGCGCGCCAGCGTGGCTGGCCTGGCTCAACACTGGCAATTCGGCAACGCGCAGCGCGCACTCGCGCGCGGTCGGCATCGAGACGCGCTTTTTGCCGGCTGACGGTGGCGCGCCGGACATGCTCATCGTGCATCTGCTGTATGACTGCGCCGATGCGATGGGCGCCAATCTGGTCAACACCGCCTGCGAGTCGCTGGCGCCGCTTATCGCTGCGTGCGTGGGCGGACGCGCGCATTTGCGCATTCTGTCGAACTTGAGCGATCGGCGCATGGCCTGGGCGCGCTGCGTCATGCGGGCGGTCGATCTGGACGGCGCGGCGCCGGCGATTGTTGAGGCCGCGGCATTTGCCGAGCGCGATCCCTACCGCGCGGCCACGCACAACAAGGGTGTGATGAACGGCATCGACGCCGTCGCAATCGCAACGGGCAATGACTGGCGCGCCATCGAAGCCGCCGCCCATGCCTACTGCGCGCGCGCTGGCCGCTATGGCGCGCTGACGCACTGGCGCGCGCTTGAAAACGGAGATCTTGAGGGTCGCATCGAGCTGCCGCTGGCGGTCGGCATCGTCGGCGGCGCCACGCGCGTGCATCCGGCCGCGCAGGTATCGTTGCGGATGCTGGGCGTAGCCACCGCGCGTGAACTCGCCGAGATCATGGCCTGCGTCGGGCTGGCGCAGAACTTCGCCGCGTTGCGCGCGCTGGCGACCGAGGGCATTCAAGCCGGGCACATGACGCTGCATGCGCGCCAGATCGCCGCCGCTGCTGGCGCAACCGGCGACGCAATCGAACGCGTGGCTGCGCAGCTGATCGCGGAGAAGCATGTGCGGCTTGAGCGGGCGCGGCAACTTGTGAGCGGTGAGCGCTAGGCGTCCGGCGCTCTGCTTCGCCACGTCTTACGACGACGCGCTGCTGTAATTTCGAATCGTCGCGCGCCAGAACAGGCTGGCCAGCCCAAATGTAACTGTGCCGACGACGATGGCGGCGATCAGGTTGCGCGTGTCCAGCACGCCCAGAATCGCCTGTGCTGGGTAGGTGGTCATAAACGCGATCGGCAACACAAACGTCAGCACGATGCGCAGCGCGCCTGAGAACACGCTGACCGGGAAACGCGCGGTGTCCCACAGTGCGCGGAACAGTTCCTGCATGTGGTCGATTTTGACGAACCAGAACGAGCACGCGCCCATTGCCAGCCAGATGCTGTAAACGATCAGCAGGCCGATGGCGAACATCAGTGCAAACTGTGCGAGCGCGTCAAGCGTTGGCGTGTACTCCAGCTGTCGGAAGGCGTACCACAGCACCAGCGTGGCGACACCGAGATCTGCCGCGCCAGAAAATTTTGCGTGACGCAGCGATGCGAGAAACTGGCTGTTGACCGGTTTCATCAGCACAAAGTCCATCGTGCCGTCGCGCACCATTGCCACGATGCGCAGCAGGTTGGGTTCAAGCAGCATGCTGATCACGCCTTCGACAAACGTAAACAATCCGACGATGACGAGCGCCTGCCCATAGCGCCAGCCGCCCAAATTGTCGGTGTGGGAGAAGAACAGCGACACGCTGATAAAGGTGATGCCGGCCCAAAACACGCCCAGCACCGCCTGCGCGATAAAGTTGGCGCGGTATTCCAATTCGACCTGCAAATTGGATTTCAAAAACAAGACCAGCAGTTTGAGATAACGCATCGGTCAGGCGCCCACCGCGGCATACGAGCGCATGGCAGCCCGCCATACCAGCCGCACGGCCGTCATAAACACCAGCACCCAAATCAGCTGCATGCCAAATCCAAACAGCAGCGTTTCGGTGCTGAAGCGGGCGCGTCAGGATCTCGGTTGGGAAGTCAGCATGTAGGGAAAGGGCGTAAATTTGAGGGCCGATTGGATGCTTTGCGGAAACATCGCCAGCGGCGCGATGATGCCGGAAAGCACCATGCGCACGCCGTAGAGCATCATGATGAATGCGCTGGTCTGGCTGGTCCAGAATGCCAGCATGCCGACCAGATAATCCGACAGAAAAACCAGCAACCAGGCGCCAAAAATCGAAATCGCAAACAGGACGACGCTGGCTGCAGTGAGATTGAGTGGCGTCGCGGGCGTAAAGATGAAAACGCCGATCGTGATCGGCACGACCAGAAACAACCGCGCCAGCTTTTCCGCCCAGTTGGCGGCGATCTCGTTGTGGATTGGGTGTATGGGCCGCAGCAATAATGGCGACAGCGTGCCTTGCCGGATATGCGCGTCCAGCTCCCAGGACGACCACACCGCGGTGATCACGCGCACAAACCAGCCGATCATGTAGTAGGCGATAAAGTCGCCTGATGAATAGCCGTTGACTGCGCCATTCGCGCTGATGCTCAGCCAGACCATCAGCATGACGATCATCAGCAGGCTGGCCATCATCCAAATCAAAATTTGCGCGCGATATTCCAGGGTCAACGACCACGCCACACGCGCGAACGCGCCATATTTTTGGAGCATGGCCGCTAGCCTATCACTGTATTGCGGTGAGATTTCGCCAAGTGTTCGCTAGGCCATGCCGGGCATAAGCCGCGGCATTTGCCCGGCTTATGCCCGGCGTTTTCATGCACAAAACAACGCTCACACCGTCCGGTCAACAGGCAGCTGCACCTCAAACACGATTTCGTCAGTGGCATAGGCGTCAAGCTCGCGCCAGGTCAGATGCGACTCGCGGATCGGCCCGGTCGAAACATAGCCATTGCCTGCGATCCAGCGAAACAGCGCGCTGATCGACTCCGGAATATCCCACCACGGCCCGTGATGTGTAATCGTGGCAGCAGGTTCAGTTGGCAAGTGTGTGATTTGCAATCCCGCCGTCGCAACTATGAGCGCATCGAGTGCTTTGCCCTGCTTTGGAGAAATGCTCACGCCAACATGCATGTTGATGTGCTCGTCCGTCCAGCCATCGTTGTCGTAATACACAATCTCCGGCCCTGGATCGCGCAGCCCGATCTTGCTGAGCAAGGCATACAGCTGCTTAAATGCGCGATGCCTAGATTCCGGCATGTCGGCCAATGTCGCGACTTCGTGGCGATACGCAAGCACCGTCTGCGCCGGGATGGACTTGAGCGCCACCTCAAACGAGCGCGCCGCGCTTGCGCCTTCGATTTGTTGCAGGCGCGCTTCCACGCGTGCCAGGCGCGCTTGTTCCGACTGCACTTGTTGCGCGATCTCCGTGCGCCGGGTCTCGAGAAACAGGCGCAATCGTTCGGGCGGCAGTTCGTCGCTCAGCAGAATTTTGATCTGATCAAGCGCGAACCCCAGATCTTTCAACGCAAGAATGCGGTGCAGGCGTGGCAATTGATCCAAGCTGTAATACCTGTACTCTGTGAACGGATCGACTCGGGCCGGTTCGAGCAACCCGAGCTCGTTGTAGTGCCGCAGCGTGGGCACTGTAACCTGCGCCAACTGGGAGAAATCGCCAATGCGAAGCAGCTCTTGCACGCTGAAATTATCGCTTGTGCGGGATCAGGCGAACGAGCAGATACGCAAGCAAGCCGATCGGCCCAAACATCAACGTCATAAACAACACCGGCGCCATAAACCAGGCGGGAGTGCCGCGTTCGATCGCGTCCAGATACGCCCAGCGGCCCACAAATAGGTCAAACGCAAGAAAGTGCGCCCAGCCCGCCGTTGCACCAGCCGGTGTCCCCAACAGCGCCGCGATGCCCTCGAGCGACGGACTCGCCAGCTGTCCGAACAAACCAGGCAACTGCGGCAGCACCAGCGCCGCATAGATCAGCACCGGCGGCAGCACGATCAGCGGCGACCCGATGAGTTTCTTCGCCCAATCCCAGCGCGGAAGCGCAATCATGATCAACCAAAAGGGCAGAACGACGACATTGCTGATGTTGAATAGTGTTGACATGCGTTTGTTTATAACCCTGCGTGCTGGAGACCAAGGGCGCCCGCAGGCAGTGCCTGCGGCTAACCGGGATTGGCGCGGCGCGCGGTCGCGATATTGAGCACACCGAGCACCGCCGTCACTGCGACCAGCCCGCCGCCAGCCAGCAACGTCAGGCCATCCGGCGCGACGATCGACTGATCGCGCAGCGCCTGCCAGGTGACCAGCGCGATCAGGCCTAGATAGCCAAACGCGCCTGTCCACACCAGCAGCACGCGTCGGCGTGTTGGGAGGCTGCTGATCCGGCTGACGAGCAGCGCTAGGAGCGGCAAGATCTGCGCGGCATGCATGCCGACAAAGTGCGGGATGCGCAGATCACCGCCGTCCATGTTCCAGCCCAGAATCGGCAGCATGCGTGTCTGACCATCGACCAGCGCATTGACGTTGTGCGCGCCGAACTGGGTGAGCTGCTGGCCTGCGGTTAGCGCTGCGATTTGCGTGGCATTGGGGATCGGCATCAAATTGCCCAAACCAAGCCCTAACATCGTGATGAGCAGCCCAAGTTTTATGCCAGCGGACATCACCGGGGCGGTCATGCGTTCACGCGCGACAGCGACCGCGCCAATCAGGTTGATCGTATACAGCGTAAAAATCAGCACTGTCATCAGGCGCCAGAGCAGCACATCGATGCCCGGCGTCTCGTTGAAGTGCATGGGCTGTCCGCGCACCGCCTGCACAATCAGCACAGCCATTTCGATCAACAAGATCACGCCGGTGGCCCCTGCAACAAACCGGCTCAGCCTCGGCCGGCTGACGAGTTTGCCGAGCATCCATGCCAGCGTGAGCCCATACAGCTGTACGGAAACCGCGAATTTGAACGTCTTGGCCCACACCGGTGCGCCGAGCACCATGCGCGAATCAACTGCCAGACCCACAACTGCGCCGATCAGAAATACCAGGTTAATCGTAAGCAGCACGTTGACCAGCCGAAAACGCCGCCAAATTCCAGCTAGTTTTGACAACGAAAATTGCGGCCGCCCGGAAAGCGCGGCTGGGAATATCTCAGAATGTGCGTTCATGGGCACATGATGCAGTCTCAGGTAACCCGAGAGTCAAGCCCCAATTGACAGCGCGAGGGTCCGGTGCGTGGATTTGCCTCGAAAACGGCCTCTCCGGCGCGATGTGCCTGCTACTCACACAGCTCAAACGGCCAAAACCCTGTCAGCCGGCTGTAATCCTGTTGTCAATCCATGACGGGCCGGGTCTCCATACAATGTTTGGCAAAGGGGATAACAGACATGCCATTTAGCGCAACACACAAAACGTTTCCGAAAATCTCGCACACCGCATTTCAACATCCGATGGACAAACAAGCCATCGCCACGCTCGAAAAGACGCCGTTCCTGCCGCAACTCGTGCAGCAGCTGTCGAAAAGCGTGCTCGAGCGGTTCACACACATCGACCTGGTGTCCAGCAACACGCGCGTGCACGCCAGTCAGTACGCGTCGTTGCACCAGAAGTATTTGAAGCTTGCGGAGACGCTGGATGTGTATCCGGTGCCCGATCTGTTTATCGATAGCCGGCATGACATCAACGCCTATGCAACTGGCATGAACCAGTATTTCATCGTGGTGTACTCGGGTTTGATCGACATCCTGACCGAAGATGAGCTGCTCGCCATCCTTGGCCACGAGCTCGGGCACGTCAAGTGCAATCACATGCTGTATATGACGATGGTCAATCTCATTCGGCAATATGGGGCCGGATATCTGATCTCCAGCTTATTGCCGCCGATCGCCGGCGCTGTCGTCAGCTACAGCATTCAGCTGGCGTTGCTCGAGTGGTATCGCAAAGCAGAGTTCTCGTGTGACCGCGCTGCATTGATCGCAACTCAGAACGAAGAAGGCATCGTCGGCGCGCTTTCGAAACTGGCCGGTTACTCCAAACACCTGCCTGACCCGGAGTTCAGCCTGGAAGCGATCAAAGATCAGGCGCAGGAATATGACGATGTTGGCACCGACTCAGTGGTGGACAAGATGGTCAAGCTGTGGCTATTGATGGGCCGCACGCACCCGCACCCGGTGATTCGCGCGCGCGAGATTTCGAATTGGGCGAATGGGACCGACTATCACGACATCCTGGCTGGCAACTATGCGGTCAAGACGCTTGCAGCGCCGTCTGTTTTGACAACGGCCAGTGACGCCGATCTGGACAGCGTGCAGCTGGCGCCGGATGGCTCGTATAGCGAAAGCGGGTTTCAGGTTACGCCGCTCGAGTTGTTTGTGATCGAGAAGGGCAGCAACCGCAAATACGGGCTCGACGATGTGGCTTCGGCGCGCGTCGACGCGCAGGCCGGCAAGTCATGCGCACTGCGATTGATCAAGACCAGCGGCAAAGAAATCACCGCAGCGTATTCAAAAGAGCTCGATGTGACGCAGCGCGTTGCGGTAGCGATCAACAAAGTGTGCGAGCTGCGCCGCGCCGGGTTCAACTAAAACGTCCCGATGGCGGGTTAAATTGACGCGGCCGATGCACGCGCTGTGGCGTATTGCCGGTGCCGTTCTTCGACTGCTGTCAGGATCGCCGCGCGGTTCTTTTCCAGGTGTTTTCAAGCTCGGCGCTGTGTCCTGCGAGGATCCAGGGTGCACGGTTGATGATGTCGGTCATAAACGCGTCGGCGTCTTTTTCGTTTTTGCCAAACACGCACTCGATCATCTTGCCGTCTTTGTCGTGAACGCGAACCGATTGCTGTTTGCCGGTGGTGATGCCATAGGACTTCGTGGTCAATGTGTAGCGATACGCCCACACGAGATCCTGCGTTTTGCGCACATTCAGCGCAATCGAATTGCGTTGCACCAGCCAGTTTGGGCTGATGATGGTCGTGGCTTTTGTATCTGGCGGGATCTCGGCATTGATCTGCGCGACAACCTGGTCGAGTGCTCCGAAGCGCGCCAGATACTTGCCAACCGCGTGCGATGCAATGTTGCGCGTGCGCAGCCAGCTCAGCACTGACTTGATAAAAAGGCCGATGGACGCCAGGATGGCGGCAATGATGAGAAATGCGTTGAATCTGCTCGGTTCGCGCGTTTCCATTTTGTAGGGCAGCAAGAGTTCTTTCAGCCCGGGCTCGCTGCGGCCGATGTCATCGACGACTTCCTTTTGTTCGGTGCTGCTGATCGCGGTCAGCCAGCCCGTCTGTGTTGGTGGCGCGTTTGGGATCTCGATGCCGTCGCGTTTGACGAGGAGAAATCGATCATCCAGCGCCATAACATAGTATGTCGCCTGCTCTTCAATCGTCCCGGATCTTGAGTTCTTCTTTGTGAATTCAATGCCAGTGCTAATCATCTCATCGCCGTCCAGCGTGACCCAGGTGTGGTCGAAGTCCATGTCGCTCTCGGCCGCGAGCACTGCCTCGCGTTCAACCGGCTTTGGCCCGGCGAAATACGCTCGCAAATGGCGTTGTGAGAGCGCAATCACGCCAATCGCGAGTGCGAGCGTGAACAGCACCGCGAGCAACGCCCGCGTGCTTGCTTTGGACAATTGTTTGGAGAGATAACCTTGATTCATACGAAATTTGCATTCCAGAAAACGGTATTCTGTGCACTATGGCTACACCTTAGTTGGTCGCAAGCCTCAATCATTACCGCACATCAACAGTGCGATGATCGCCGGTGGCACGGATAGGACGGATTTAACTGGAGCGTGACACACTCATGACACCCTCTTCACCCCAACGCAATGCGCTTGCTTGGCGCGCGCTGCTCGCCCTGTTGCTGACCGCCGGATTTTATGCGATGGCGCTTGTGATTACTGCGGTCTGTTGGGCGCTGGTCTACTGGATCGTCACCAGCGCCAATCGCGTGCCAGCTCAACTTGTGGTTTTGCTGGGTGCGACGCCCCTGGCGCTGTTGTGGTCGCTGCTGCCCCGGCGCGACAAGTTCATTGCGCCGGGGTCAAAACTTGACCCAAGGCAACAGCCGCGACTGTTCGAAATGATCACAGCGGTGGCGCGCGAGACACGGCAGGCGCCGCCGGCAGAGGTCTATTTGATCTCCGATGTCAATGCTTTTGTCGCCGAGCGCGGTGGCGTGCTTGGCATCGGCAGCAAACGCATCATGGGCGTCGGCCTGCCACTCTTGCAGGCGCTAACCATCAGCCAGTTTCGCGGTGTGCTGGCGCATGAGTACGGGCACTTTCAAGGCGGCGATACCAAGCTGGCCGGCTGGATCTACAAGGCGCGCAGCGCGATGGCGCGCGCGATCAACGGTGTCGGCGGCATCTTTCAAGCGCCGTTTATTTGGTATGGCAATCTGTTTTTGCGGGTGACATATGGCATCTCGCGCCAACAGGAGTTCGCGGCGGATCGCCTGGCTGCGGAAGTTGTCGGCTCGGCGACGATGAGCGCCGCTCTGCGCGAAACCGCCCGCCTGGGCGGCGCGTTTCAAGTCTACTGGCGCAGCGAGCTCGCGCCGCTGTTGCGCGAAGGGTATCGACTGCCCATCATGTCCGGATTCCGGCAGTTCCTGGATCTGCCGGAGACGCAGCACATGATCAAAGAAAGCGCGGACGGCGCGCCGCAGGCTCAACCTGATCCGTATGACACGCATCCGCCCATGGCCGAGCGCATCGCCGCAATTCACGCGCTGAATATCCAGCGCATTGAGCAGACGCCGGACCACGCCATCACGCTGGTGAACAACGTGGCTGCGCTGGAAGAGTCGTTGTTGATCGACGCGCTGGGAGCGGACGCTGCAAAGACCCTCAAACCGCTGACATGGCAAAATGCTGCGCATGCCTATCAGACGCGGTTTGAACGCGTCGTGCAGTCGTTTCGCCCGGCGCTCTCCGGCATGTCTACGGACGATGTCTTTGCATTTATCGCCGCGCCACTCGCCAATTTTGTGAATACTGCGCGCACGTTCACGCACAACCCATTGCTAACCAGCATCGATGCGCGCTCGGTTGCCTGCAGTGTTGCGGGCGATGCGCTTTCGCTTGTGTTGATGCGCGAGGGCTGGCAAATGCTAGATGTGCTCGGAAAGGCCATCCGCTTTCAAAAAGGCGATCACGTGATCGAACCCTTTAGCCTGACCCAGCAAGCCTACACAAACGAACTCACCCGCGCCGAATGGATCGCCCGCTTGAAATCGTTCGGACTCTCCGGGTTGCAACTGGTCAGTCCGTAGTTACGGACTGATCGCGCTCTTGCCGCTAAACACGTCGCGGATGATGTCTTCGACGGGCGGATCCTCGAACGTAACATCGTCGACGGTGAGTTCGGTCAGAATGCGCGCGGCTGCGGCTGGCGCGCCATCACGCGGGACATGCAGGACCGCGTTAAAGCCGTCGCAAGATTCCACCGCGCCAAAGGGCGCCAGGCGTTCAGCTGTTGTTTCGCTGCGCAAATTGCAGCTTGATGATCTTGTAGGGCGCGATCTTTCGATCAACGCCCGGAAGTTGCCGTCGTAGAGCAATTTGCCCTTGTCGATCACGATGATGCGCTCGCACAGCGCGGTCACATCGGCCATGTAGTGGCTGGTCAGAATCACCGTGGCGCCGTGGCGTTTGTTGTATTCGGCGATAAAGTCGCGGATGCGCACCTGCGCGGTCACATCCAGCCCAATTGTCGGCTCATCCAGAAAGAGCACCTTGGGTCGATGCAGCAGCGCGGCTGCCAGTTCGCACTTCATGCGCTCGCCGAGCGAGAGCTTGCGCACTTGCTTTTTCATGATCGGGCCCAGATCAAGCAGCGCGTCGAGTTCCTTCATCGTCGCGTCGAAATCGCTGTGCGGGATTTCGTAAATGGCGCGGTTGACCAGAAAGGTCTCGGCGGCGGGCAGATCCCACAAGAGCTGTTGTTTCTGGCCCATGACCAGCGTGAACTGCTTCAGATAGGCGGCCTGACGTTTGTACGGCGTGTAACCGAGTACCTGAAACTTCGCCGCTGGTTGGGTAGAGCAGCCCGGAGAGCACTTTGAGCGTGGTGGTTTTGCCGGCGCCGTTTGGTCCGAGAAACCCGACCATCTCGCCGGCGTCGATGTTGAAGGTTACGCCATCGACCGCCTTGACCGTGCGGTATTTGCGGGCCACAAATGAGCGCAGGCTGCCCATCAGGCCGGGTTCCTTTTCGTGCACTTGATAGTGCTTGGTGAGGTCGTGGACGTGGATGTGGGCGGGCATGGTCTGTGCGCTTGCGGCAACAAAAAAGACAGGCCCGCGCCTGTCTTTTGTTTGAAGTGCCCCGGAAGAGATTCGAACTCCTGGCCTATTGCTCCGCAAGCAAGCGCTCTATCCAACTGAGCTACCGGGGCGCGTTGAGGCTCATATTCTAGCAGATTCCAACGACCGGCGCGTCGCAGGCGCTCAACGCCCGCGACGCGCCGGGCAAGTATCCTTTCCGAGTGAATCGCATGATTGGCATCGTCAGCCTGCTGGTGCTGGCCTGGATGACATCGTTGATAAAACCACCGCCGGTCTTGGTCACCCTCGGTGAGCAGCAGGCGGTGCGCACGCGCAATGATCTGGCTGGCGTCCACACGCGCTTTGTCGACGAGGTTGAACCCTGGAAGATCAAGCGCGGCCTCGAAATGACGCGTGAAATGGGCGCCCCCTGGGTCGTCGAGTTCTTCCCGTGGCCGTATTACGAAAAGAGCAAAGGTGTGTTCGACTGGCGCGCAGCCGATCAAATCGTCGATCACGCCAACCGCCAGGGCTTGACCGTCATCGCACGGCTCGGGTTTGTGCCGGAGTGGGCACGCCCACGCGAAATGGGTGGCGCGCCCACCACGTTTACCTACCTCGATCGCGAGGGCTATCGGCACTTTGCTGATTTTGCCGCGGCGTTTGCAGCGCACTTCAGCGGTCGCGTCGCGCATGTGATCGTGCTAAACGAGCCCAATTTGAACTTTGAGTGGGGCCTGCGCCGCGTCGATCCCGCCGGCTATGCCGAATTGCTGCGCGCGGTGTATCCGGCCGTCAAACGCGCCAACCCGGGCATGCAGGTGCTGGCCGGAGCGCTTGCGCCAACGCTCGAGCAAAACCGCGATGTGGCGCTCAACGATCTGACCTACCTCGAAGAACTCTATGCCGCAGGCGCGCAGGACTTTTTCGACGCGCTCGCGATTCACAATTACGGCCAGACCGCCGCGCCTGGGGAGGCGCCGGCGCCGGACAAGATCAACTTCCGCCGCGCCGAGTTGCTGCGGCAGATCATGGTTGCGCAGGGTGACGCCGACAAACCCGCTTTCATCACCGAGACCGGCTGGAACGACGCCGCGCGCTTTGTCAATGGCGTGTCACCGGCCCAGCGCATTCGGTACACGCTGGATGCCCTGGCGTATGCAAAAACAGAATGGACCTGGGCGCGCTGCGTGGCGATCTGGGTGTTCAAGCTGCCGGCACCGGCGCAGGGCTACCGCGATGCGTTTACGCTTGTGACGCCCGGGCTTGAGCCGTTGCCGATCTACGATGAACTGCGCGGCGCGCTCGTCGGGCCGTGACAGAGTTTCACATCTGGCAGCGGTCAGCGCAGCTGATCGATGCACGCGACTGCGCGGCCATGCGCGACATACAGGCGCGAGCCTGAAGCCGCCATCCCGCCCGCGTCTTCATCGGTCTTGAGCGCAATGCGCGTGCGTTCGCGGCCAGTATCCGGGTTTAACCCGTAGAGCGTGCCGATGCGCGAGACGAAAAATACCTCGTCGTCAAAGATCAGCGGCTGGGCCACCACTTCTGAATCCGCCTGGTATTCCCACATCAGCGCTGGCCGCGCCGGGTCGAGCACGTTGAGCGCCCGCAATACGCCGCGGTCGTCGCCAAAATACAGCCGGCCGCTGTTCAACAGCAGATCTGCATTGACCGTGGCGTCGCCCGTGAGCGCGAATTCGCCGCGCAGGTCGCCGCTGGCCAAGTCATACGCGCGGGCACTGTGCCGCGCGCCGATGTAGATCACCTCATCGGCGATGACCGGGCGAAACAGGTATTGGTCGTTTGGCCGCTGCCAGAGCTGTTTGCCCTTTTGCAGTGCGTCGAGGCAAAACAAATTGACGCCGACGCCGGTCGGGCTGACCGCGCTGTGCACAAGCTTGCTGCCGCCGCGCGCAATGGCATAGGCGTGGCCGCCGGTGTCGGCCTGCCACAGCAGCTCGCCGTTGCGGCGGTTGATGCCATAGGTTCGGCTTGCCCCGCCGCCGATTTCGGCGACTGCCAGCTGGCCGCCGTCAACGATGCAGGGCACGCCGATGTTGCGGTCCGACACTTTGGCACGCCAGAGCTGCTTGCCCTCCGGACTGACTGCATACACGGCGCCCTCAAAACTGCTCAGATAAATCACGCCCTCCGGCCCGACGATGGGCTGGTTGACCACATGCTCGACGCGGAATTCCCAGCGTGGTTGGCCGCTATCTGCGTTCAAATTGAGCAAGGTGCTCTCGTAAAAACTGCCCTTGCGATACAGAAAAACGCTGTAAAGCGCGCCGCCGTGCAACGCCGGCCGCCGTGCGCTTACTTCGCGCTTGCCAGATAGGCTGTGTGTCCAGAGTGTGTTGTGTGCCATGATGTTGGGCCAAATTGTATGCCGATTGCAGGCATGGTGAATCGGCGGTTTATCGAACGCGCAGCGGAATCTGCATCTGCGTGTGGTGGCCGGGAAACGTGCAGATGATGGTGTAGTCGCCCGGCGCGGTCACATCGAATGTCACGCTCGCACTTTCCCCGCCCTTGATCAAGCGTGTCGCGGCGATCACGCGTGGGTCATTGGGTTTCAGCCACGTCGCTGGGTCGTTACTGCCGATGGCATCGCGGCCTACCGCGTCGGCTTGACCCGGTATGACCACCACGGCGTTATGCACCATGCCGTTTGCGCTGGCGCCGTTGGTGAAGCGCAGCGTAACGCGCGCGCCGGCAGGCGCCTCAAGCCGGTCTTTGTCGAAGCGCATCGCGTCGGCCTGTGTGCTGAGTTCGAGCGTGATCGGCGCGCCTCCGGCTGTGAGCGTCGGCACGCCAACGATTGTGCTGTTGGCTGCGGCTGCCAGTGTGTTGCGGCGCGCAAACTGTCCGCCGACAAAATAAGTCAGCGCGACAAACGCGACGGCGGCGATGCTCGCGACCATCTGCCAGAGGACGCGGCGTGATTCGCTGCGCGGCGGCACCCAATACAACACCAAAAAGAACAGCAGCGGTGCGAGCCCACCAAGATAGTGGATATACAGCTGCAGCACACCCAGCCCCTGGTCCAACAACTTGATGCCAAGCAATGCCTGCAGCATGAGCGCGATTTGAAAGAGCACCCCCAGAACGGACACCCAGCGATTCATGGGTAGTTTGCGAACCTGCAACCCGATCGTGCTCAGCGCAAGCGCGATGGACAACAATAGCACAGCTGTGCCGATACCATAGTGAACAGTGGGCGGGACGAAGATCGCGTCAATCATGTTTGCAAATGTGTCGACGGGGGTGGCTTGTCTGCGAACTATTTTGGATTATACGTAGCAACGCGTCACAATTTTTTTATAACCGCCGCGGCATGTTGTGCAGGTCGCGGCACTGTGTGCCATCGCGCGCGCACGTGGCACACAGTGCCGCGACCACTACAGAATTTTGTGGCGCATCGCGCTGTGACATACACTCAGTAAACACAAAAAAATGTGCCACGCTGTCTCTCACTTACAATCGCGGTCATGGCTGACCCACGCATTCACAAATTGGCGGACACCCTGATTTCGCACTCGCTGCGGCTGAACGCGGGCGAGCGCGTGCTCGTCGAGGCGTTCGATGTTCCCGACGTATTTATTTCGGCGTTGATCGACCGGATTGCGCAGGCCGGCGCCACGCCGTTTGTCGAAACAAAACAGAACGCCGTGTTGCGCAAGCTGTATCAGCACGCCACAGAAGACATGATGTCGCGCTGGGCGAGCTGGGAGCTCGCGCGCATGCAACAGATGGACGCCTATATCGGCGTGCGCGGGTCTTCCAATGCGCTGGAGCACTCCGATGTGCCCGCCGAACGCATGGCGCACTATCAGAAGCATCTCTGGAAAGGTGTGCATGGACATCGCGTCGACAAGACCAAGTGGGTGGTGATGCGCTATCCAAGCCCGGCCTTTGCACAGGCGGCCGGCATGAGCACTCAAGCCTTCGAAGACTTCTATTTTGACGTGTGCACGCTCGACTACGCCAAGATGTTTCGCGCGCAGCAGCCGCTGCACAAGCGCATGGCCGCGGCCGACAACGTGCGCCTGACCGGGGCGGGCACTGACCTGACGTTTTCGATCAAAGGCATCGGCGCTGAGATCTGCTCGGGTGAGAAGAACATCCCGGACGGCGAGTGCTACAGCTGCCCGGTGCGCGACAGCGTCAACGGCGTGATTCACTACAATACGCCGACGCTGTATCAGGGCAAGCGGTTTGAAGACATTCGGCTCGAATTCAAGGACGGCAAAATCATCAACGCCACCGGCAGCGACACCGCGCGGTTGAACGCCATCCTGGATACCGACGCCGGCGCGCGCTTTGTCGGCGAGTTTGCCATCGGCTTCAACCCGCACATCACGCGCCCAATGCTCGACGTGCTGTTCGACGAAAAGATCGCCGGCAGCTTTCACTTTACGCCCGGCCAGGCCTACGAAGGCGTGGGCAACGGCAACAAGTCCGCGGTGCACTGGGATATGGTGTTTATCCAGACGCCCGAATACGGCGGCGGCGACATCTGGTTCGACGGCGAACTGATCCGCAAAGACGGATTATTTGTGCCGGCCGATCTGCATGGGCTGAACCCCGAAAACCTGAAGTGACATGCCGTATACCCCGATCACCGGCACCCTCGGATTTGTGATGTCTCGCGACGGCCAGTCGGTGCTGATGGTGCACCGCAACGCGCGTCCGGATGATCATGCCTTTGGCAAATACAACGGACTGGGCGGCAAGCTTGAACGCGATGAAGACATTGCCGCGGGCATGGCGCGCGAGATCCGCGAAGAGGCCGGCATCGATGTGACGGCCATGGCGTTGCGCGCGACTGTCAGCTGGCCCGGGTTTGGCAAAAAGGGCGAGGACTGGCTGGGCTTTGTCTTTTTGATCACCGGCTGGACCGGCACACCGCATACCCGCAACGAAGAGGGCGATCTGCTATGGGTGCCGATTCAAACGCTGCTAACCTGGTCGGACCCGGCCACGCGCGCGGCATCGGGCATCGACATGTGGGCCGGCGATGGCTACTTCCTGCCGCTGATCTTTGACGATCAACCGGGCATCGTGCACGGCGTAATGCCCTACGAGGGCGGTCTGCCGGTTGGCTGGCGTTACACCCGCTGCGCATGACACAGATATCCCTGAACCTGGAACGAACCTGGTTCGTTCCAGGTTCAGGGAGTCACGACAGCCGGCAAGTAAAGTTTTTTGGCCAGCGGGGGCCGTGTCGGTGTGGGTTGTTGTGGCGTGGCGTTGGGCGCGCTGGTTGCAGTTGGCTCCGGTGTCGGGCCGGTGGTTGCAGATGCGGTCGGCTGTGGCGGCGGCGTCGGGGTGGCTACCGGCGCGGCAAACGTGCCCGAGCCAAAATTGGCGTTGAAATCCTGGCACCAGATCGAGAGCGCGTTCCAACCGTCGAGCGTCTGGCCAGTCGGCAACGTCAGCGTCACCGTTTCGCTGACATAAGGCGTCAGCCGGTTGTTGAGCCTGCCGCCAATTGAAATGCCGTTGATGAATCCCTGCTGCGTGTTGGTTGCGCCGAGATAGCCAAACACGCGCGGTCCGCCCGCATCGTAGTTAAAGTCGCTGAGCACAATCGTGCGCGCGTCGATGATGGTGGCCCTGCCGCTGACGCCGTGGGCCAGCGTGCTCAGCTGCAGTGTCCAACCGGCGCGCGCGTATGGCGCCTGGGCTGCTGCGTCAGCAATCAGGGCGCCAAAAAGCATCAGCATGGCTGTCAAACTGACAAGATTGGCTCTTTTCATGCTGAATAGTCAAACATTGAATGTTTACAATGGCCTTACAGCGCCAATCGAAATTACAACAGCGGTTTTGCAACCCTCCTTTTGACGCTTGACAAGTAACCCCATAAGTGTCAATATAACACTAAGCATGAGCCAACTTCCACCTGAAGTCGTCGCCCTGGTGTGCCGGGCGCTAGAAGAAGACATCCGCGATGGCGATGTCACCACCAATTGCACCGTGCCCGCGGACATGCAGCTGTCCGGGCGGTTTGTGGCCAAAGCATCCGGTGTGATCGCCGGGCTTGAGGTCGGTGCGCTGGCGTTCACCCTGCTGAACAGCGACGTAATTTTCACGCCGCTGGTCCGCGATGGCGATAAGGTCAGCAACCGTCAGACGCTGGCCACGGTTGCTGGGCCCTGCCGCGCGCTGCTGACCGGTGAACGCACCGCGCTCAATCTGATGCAGCGCATGAGCGGGATCGCCACCGCGGCCAACCAGTTCGTCGAGGCCATTGCGTCGGTCGGCGCCCGAGCGCACATTCTCGACACGCGCAAAACCGCGCCGGGCATGCGCACGGTCGACAAGATGGCGTTCAAGGTCGGCGGCGGCATGAACCATCGCATTGGGCTGTTCGACATGGTCATGATCAAGAACAACCACATCAGCGCCTGCGGCGGTTCGATCACCAAGGCCGTTGCCGCGGTGCGCGCGTGCGATGATCGCAAGCGGCCGATCGAGGTTGAAGTGCGCAACTTCGCCGAACTCGACGAAGCGCTGGCAAACAACGTCGACCGCGTCATGCTCGACAACATGAGTGTCGACGACATGCGCAAGGCTGTGGCGCTGGTCAACGATCGCGTGCCGCTCGAAGCCAGCGGCAACGTCACGCTCGATACTGTTGCTGCCATCGCCGCCACCGGTGTGGACTATATTTCAACCGGCGCGGTCACGCACTCTGTCAAAGCGTTGGATATCAGCCTGTGGCTGGACGAAGCCATGGCCTAATTGACGCCTTTACCCGTCTCCAGTTGCATGTGCGACGCAGCGCACACCTAAAAATGGAGACCGGACAAAAATAACATGACAACAGAAACCTCCGAAATTACCTCTCCGGTCGAGATGGCCGATGTGTTGAAGAAACGCCTGGGTCACATCCTGACCGATGTTGAGATCGAGCACAAGGCCGCGATTGCGGCGCAGATCAACGTGTTAAAAGAGGAACGCAACGCGGTGATTCTGGGGCACAACTACATGGAGCCCGCGCTTTTTCATTCGATCCCCGATTACGTCGGCGATTCGCTCGAGCTCAGCCGCCGCGCCGCCAAAACAAACGCCGATGTGATCGTGTTCTGCGGCGTGCGCTTTATGGCCGAGACAGCCTACATCCTCAACCCGGGCAAAACCGTGCTGATTCCCGCCAAAAAGGCCGGCTGTTCGCTGGCCTCCAGCATCACCGCGGCCGATGTGCGTGCGCTCAAGGCGCAATTTCCCGGCGTGCCGGTGGTGACCTATATCAACACCTACGCCGATGTCAAAGCCGAGACCGATATCTGCTGCACCAGCGGCAACGCGGTCGACGTGGTGAACTCACTCGGCACCGATCGCGATCATCTTCCTGCCGGATGAATATCTGGCTGGCAATATCGCGCGCGAGACAGGCAAGAAGATCATCTTCCCAAGCAAATCACCCAAAGCCGCCGCCGCGAAAGACGAAAGACCTCGATTACACGTTTATCGGCTGGCATGGGCGCTGTGAAGTGCACGAAAAATTCACCGTCGACGACATCAAGGCCGCGCGCGCAGACTTTCCCGATGTGCTGATCCTGGCGCACCCCGAGTGCTCGCCCGAAGTCGTGCTGGCTTCGGACTACGCCGGCAGCACCACGCAGATGATGAAGTATGTGGCCGACTCCAAGGCGCCGCGCTTTCTGCTGCTGACCGAGTGCTCGATGGCCGACAACATCATCAGCGCCAATCAGGACCGTGAGATGCTGCGCATGTGCAACCAGCGCTGCCCGCACATGGCGGAAATCACGCTTGAAGACACGCTGGTCGCGCTGCAGAAAATGCAATATAAAGTCACCGTGCCCGAAGACATCCGCGTCCGCGCCTTCAACGCCGTTGATCGCATGATCAAGATTGGCGGGATCAAGGCCAAGAAAGATTAAAGAACCCAGAGTCCAGAATCCAGACATCCGTGCTAGCGCGCATGTCTGGATTCTGGACTCTGGATTCTGGACTCTCCTATGATCGAAACCGACGTTCTCATCATCGGCTGCGGCATTGCCGGCGCCACAGCCGCGCTGCATCTGGCAGAAGCGGGCGTGCGTGTGACGATCATTACGCGCGCGAGCGATCCGCACGACAGCAACACCAACTGGGCGCAGGGCGGCATTATTTACCGCGGCAAGGACGACACGCCTGGCCTGCTGATGGAGGATATTCATCACGCCGGCGCCGGGTACTGCAACCCGCGCGCGGTCGAGTTGTTGGCGCATGAAGGGCCGCCGCTCGTCAAAAAAATCCTGATCGATCGCCTGCACGTGCCGTTCGACGCGCATGCCGGCGATGTGTCGCTCGCGCGCGAGGGCGGGCATGGCATCCCGCGCATCATCCACGCTGCCGACGCCACCGGCGCGGCCATCGAAATCGGCCTGATGACGGCGTTGCGCGCTTCGAACAACATCACGCTGCTGACGTCGCACTCGGCCATCGACTTGATCACGCCGGACCACCATTCGAGCGATCGTCTGCAAATCTATGAGCCGGTGCGCTGCGTTGGCGCATACGTGCTCGAACGCGATGCCGGCACGATCACGCGCGTGCTGGCCAAACGCACTGTGTTGGCGACCGGCGGGCTCGGCCAGATTTACCGCTACACCACAAACCCGGTTGGCGCGCGCGGCGACGGACTGGCAATGGCCTATCGCGCTGGCGCACGCGTGATCAACGCCGAGTTTGTGCAGTTTCATCCGACCGCGTTTGTCAAAGAGGGCGCGCCGCGCATGCTGGTGACCGAGGCGGTGCGCGGCGACGGCGGCCGGTTGTGTCATGCCGATGGCAAGCCCTTCATGGACAAATACGACGCCACCTGGCAGGATCTTGGCGCCGCGCGATGTGGTCTCGCGCAGCATCTACTTCGAGATGCTCGAAAAAGGTGTGCCAAACGTCTTTCTCGATCTGCGCAGCTATATCAAGGCTGAGCGCATCCGCGAGCACTTCCCGAACATCGTTCAGTTTTGTCTGCAGCATGGCGTTGATCCGGCGAACGATCTGGTGCCGGTCGCGCCTGCTGCGCACTACTTTTGCGGCGGGGTCTGGTCGGATGAGCACGGCCGCACCACTGTTGACAAGCTCTATGCGATCGGCGAGGTCAGCTGCACCGGCCTGCATGGCGCAAACCGGCTGGCCAGCACTTCGTTGCTCGAAGGCCTGGTGTGGGGCGAGCGCGCGGCGAAGCGACATCGTGATGAACATCAAGCTCGATGACGCGCCAAGCATGAGCCATATCCCAGCCTGGCGTGAGCCCACGGTCGAAATGCCTGATCCGGCGCTGATTTCTCAGGACATGACCACGATCCAGAACATGATGTGGAATTATGTCGGGCTGGTGCGCAGCACGGCCAAGCTCGACCGGGCGCTGAGCGAGCTGCGGCACCTGGAGACCACGACCGAGCGCTTCTACCGCGCCAGCCGTGTTACCGACGAGCTGATTGGCCTGCGCAACATGGCGCGCACCGCCGTGATTGTGGCGCAGGCGGCCTGGTCGAATCCAGCCAGCGTCGGCTGCCACTACCGCGCTGACTAGCGACCCAGAGTGCACAGAGCGTTTTCTCGCGAAATGGATGTATCCCGCGTGGAGCGCGGGATACATCCATTTCGCGGACACCCTCTTGGCACGACGCGCGCACGAGAGGAAAACGAACAACCCGCAGCGCCCCAGCCGCGGGTTGTTCTACTAACAGGAGGTTACAGGTGACTACTAGCGAGTCGCCAGCTTTGTGCCCTTGCCCGAAGCCTTGGCTTGCTCGTTACGTCCAGATTTGGTGCTGAACAGCGCATTTTTGATCGCGGCGAATGCCAGCGACAGCGCGCCTTCAGATGCATCTGTGCGATGCAGTTTGTATTCGTTAACGCGATCTTCATAGATCACGCGTGCGAGGTGAATTAGGGTTGGATCAATCATGTTATTTGTTCCTTAACACCGATCGCTTGGCAGGGATTCCGCATGTGTGTTGATTCCGTTCAACACATCGCCCCGCCATGGTGTTCTTAATCGTTGTGACGCACTCTTTATAAGCAATGCGACCCATGGAAAGTTGCCCTTTATTGACAACGCGCTTGACAACCGCCGTGTCAAGTTTGGCAAGTCTCGACTGTAGAATGACACATTCACCGACATGTTAGATAGCACTCCGGAATTCACCTCCTTTGGCGTAATGCTTCGGCATCTACGCCGAAAGGCTCGCTTGACGCAACGCGAGTTGGGTACCGCTGTCGGTTATTCCGAAGCACACATTGCGCGGCTGGAAGCCAATCAACGTCGGCCAGATGTCGCCGCGATCACCGGCAGATTTATCGAAGCCTTGGATTTGTCTGAGCCCGAGGTGATCGAACACTTTGTGTCGCTGGCTTCGGCTACTCGCAAACGCGGCTCGGCCAGCACAGCAACCGAGAATGACCTGCTGTCGGAAGCCCCGCCCACAAACCTGCGCGAACAACTGACCGCATTTATCGGCCGCGACGACGAATTGTCTGAGATGAAACGCATCCTGCGCACCGCGCGGCTGGTGTCGATTACCGGCCCGGGCGGCGTCGGCAAATCACGTTTTGCTGCGCATGTGGCCAGCGAGATGCTGAGTGTGTTTGGCGACGGCGTCTGGATCGTCTCGTTCGCCAACATGCGGACGAAAGAGGAGGTCCTCACGGCTGTCGCAGCGACCATGAATCTGGCCAGCGACGATCTGTTGTCCGGCCTCAAAAACTATCTCAAATCGCGCAAGGCGCTGCTCGTGCTGGACAACTGCGAGCACGTCATCACCGCCTGCGCACATCTCGCCGTGACGTTGTTGCAGGTCTGCCCGAACCTGGTCATCGTGGTCACCAGTCGCGAGCCGCTCTCGGTGCCGGGCGAAGTCAGCTGGCAGCTGCCGCCAATGACGTGCGACGAGATGCATGATCTGTTTGTTGCGCGCGCGCGCACCACGCGCCAGGACTTTGAGGCCAACGACGAAAACGAACCGTTGCTCATGCAGATTTGCAATGAATTGGAAGGCAATGCGCTCGCCATCGAGCTTGCCGCCTCGCGCCTGCAAGTGCTGTCGTTGCAGGAGATCGTTGACTTGCTGAGCGATCGCTTCCGGTTGTTGACCGGCGACAATCGGCTTGCGCATCCGCGCCATCAGTCGCTGCGCGCCTCGCTTGATTGGGGTTTTGCGCTGCTGAACAAAGAAGAAAAGCGCGTGTTTGCCCAGCTTTCGCGATTTGGCGAAGACTGGACGCTTGAGGATGTTGAAAAACTCGTCGCCGGGGAGCAGTTGGTCGCGCACACCGACGCGTTGGATCTGCTGATGCAGCTTGTCAAAAAATCGTGGGTGCAGATCGACGATCACGCCACGCCGGCGCGCTTCTCAATGTCGCGCACGGTCCGCGAGTACGCGCTTGAGCGCGCGCAGGAACTTGGCGCGTAGCGCAACTGCGGTTTAATTTCCCCATGGCGACAAAACTGGTTTTCCGCAAAAAAGTCACGCTAACCTGGCTCGGGCACGCCACCTGGCACATCACAACACCTGAGGGCAAAAACGTGCTGATCGACGCCTGGATCAACACCAACCCGGCCTGCCCGGACGCGGCAAAAGCGCCGGCGCGTAGAGACATCAGCGCGGTGTTTCTGACGCACGGGCACTTCGATCATGTCAATGATGTGGCTGCGGCTCTTTCAACGGGCACGCAGGTGGCCTGCCAGTTCGACATGGCGCCTTTTTTGCAGCAGCGCGGCGTGCCCGCCGATAGCATCGTCGGCTATAACATCGGCGGTGCGGCGCAGGTCGCGGGCATCGAAGCCACTATGACGATGGCCACGCACAGCAGCACGTTTGACGCCGACGGCCAGATCATCGCGCTTGGCAATCCTGTCGGCTATGTGCTGCGCTTCTCAAACGGCTTTACGATTTATCACACCGGCGACACGGGCGTCACCAGCGACATGGCCATCATCGGCAAGCTCTACAAACCCGATCTGGTGATCCTGCCGATCGGTGACTTCTATACGATGGGCCCGAAACAGGCCGCGTATGCGCTCAAATTGATCGGCGCGAAGTTTGCGCTCGGATCGCACTGGGGCAGTTTTCCTGTGCTGACCGGCACGCCGGATAAACTCAAAGCCGAATGCAAAAAGCTTGGCGTTGTCACGCGCATCCTGACCATCGAGCCCGGCGAGTCGATCGCCTGATTGTGCGGTGCCAATAGCATGCCTCAAACGCAACGTGCGCAGCACCCGCTGTCCGAGTCCGATGTCGAAAGCCTGTCCCTGCATGAGCTGCTTGCGCTGGCTGATGACGAAATGCTGGACACCTGGGAAACCGCGGTGCTTGGCGCGTCAGACGCCGCCGGTGCGCAGCTGCTGCGCCGCGAGATCAAGCGCCAGTATCTGCGGCTGGTGGAAGACAACATCGTGGTTACCAGCGGCGCCGAAGAGTCGGTGTATCTCGCCATGCGCGTGCTGCTCAAACCGGGCGACCACATCGTCGCGGTCTGGCCCGGGTATCAGCCGCACGATGCCATCGCGCGCGAGATCGGCGTCGAAGTCACGCATCTGCCGGTGCGTCCGATGGGACATCGCTGGAAGCACAGCAAGCACTGGATGATTGATATCAACGAGCTGCGCGCGGCCATCCGGCACAACACAAAGCTGCTGATCACCAACTTTCCACACAACCCAACCGGCGCGCAGCCGACGCACGAAGAGTTTCAGGAGATCGCCGCCGTCGTCGCGGAATCCGGCATCCGCTGGGTGTCGGACGAAGCCAGCCGCGAGCTTGCATATGTGTTTGCAGAACGGCTGCCGGCTGCCGCCGATATCTCGAAACATGCGCTGTCGATCGGAGCCATGTCCGAGAGTTACGCAATGGCCGGCGCGCGCATTGGCTGGGTTGCCGGGCAGGATATCGATGTTGTGCGCGCCATGCTCGACTACAAGGCGGCCATCACGGTGCGTCCGAACACCCCGGGCGAATTGCTTTCGATCATCGCCCTGCGCGCAAAAGACCGCATTCTGGCGCGCAACCTCGGCATCATCACATCCAATCTGGCGCTGGCGTCGCTGTTCTTCAAACAGCACGAAAGTGTCTTTGACTGGACGCCGCCCAGCGCCGGCAGCGTTGGATTTCCGCGCTTAAAAAAACACGATGCGGACGCGTTGGCGCATGCGCTGGCGCGCGACCGCGGACTGCAGATCCTGCCCGCCAGCCTGTTTGGATATCCCTACAGTCACTTTCGGCTCGGGCTTGGCCGCAAAAACTTCCCCGAGCTGCTTGGCCAGCTGGGGAGTTATGTGAACTTGTTAGCGGCCGGGAGGCCTCCCGGCCGCTAACAATCTATGTCTATGCGTCCTGCCTGTTGGCACGGCGCACGGCCAGCGCGACAAACAGCACGCTCAGCAGCAAATACACAACGGTCAACGTAATGTAGGGCGCGGGCAGGGTGACACCTGTTGTGGCGCTCAGATAGGGCTGACGAAAATTAAACGGGTCACCCGTCGTCTCGTAATAGGCGCGGCTGGCGATGATCGATGTAACTGGGCTCAGGCTGACCATGATGCCCAGAATCGCCTCAATGCCGTCGCTGAGCAGCGTGCCACCCCCAAAGCGGACCGCGCCGCCGAGTGCGCGCTGCGCCACCACGATTGCCACGCCGAGCAGCAGCGGCAATCCGATCACCATCCCGAGCGTAAACGCGTAAGAAATCGCGGTCGACACTGCGCTGGTGCGCCCAACCGATGACGCGTAGATCGAAAACGAAACAAACAAGATTGCCGACGCAGTGACGATGCTCAACGCCATAAACAGCTCGACCGTTTCAATGCTGCCCAGCATGAACGCAAAGCTAAACAACGGCAGCGACAAAAAGATAAACAACAGCCCATACATCAGCGCGACGCCGAACTTGCCCAGCACTATGTCGCGCGCGGTCAGCAGCGTGGCTTTGAGCAACGCCAGCGTGCCGCGCTGGCGTTCGCCCGCGATGGCCCCCGCTGCAAACGCCGGCGTGATAAAGCTGGCCGCGATAATCTGCATCATCACCAGAAAGTAGAAGAGCACCGAGCTATACGGGCCGGTTGAGCCCACGCGTTGCGCGCCGCTGGCCACGCCGATCAAATAGATCATGAAGGCCACGCCGCTGATCAGCACCAGAAACAGCGAGATAACGGCCGGTGTCGAGCGCGTGCGCATGCGCGCCGAAAGCTCGCGTTTGATCAGCGCGCCCAGCACGCGCTTCTCCACAACGGGGGTGGGTCTCATGGATAGGCCTCCTCGCTGAATGCCACAATTTGCACGCTGCTGTGCATGAGCGAACGCAGCAGTTCGCTGGCGTTTGAGTAGCTGCCGCAAAAGACGATCCGCATTTCCTTGAGCTGATTGAGCGGCGTCTGCTGGGCGTCCGGCGGCAACGGGGCTTGCATCTGTGTGACGGCAAGCACATTGCTGCCGGCGCGCGCCAACGTGTCTGCAATTTCCACTTCACCCAGATACTTCACCACAATTTGCCGGCGCGCGGCCTGCGCATCGTCGCTCAGGCTGCCAATCACCTCGCTGATCCGCCCATTTTCGAGCGCCACGATGTTCGTGCAAACATCGCGAATATCCGCCCGGTTTGCGCAGCTGATCAGAATCGTCTTGCCCATACCGCTCAGATCGCTGAGCAGATCCCGCGCATCGGCGCGCGCGCGCGGGTCAAGCCAGGTCATCAGCTCGTCAAGAATAAGAACCTGCGGATCATGAATCATGGCGCGCGCCAGCCCCAGCCGCTTGCGCATCCCGGGTGTCAGCGATTCGGTGGCCATATCGCGGCGATGAATTAGATCGACCAGCTGCAACAGATCGTCGACCAGCGCTCCGTGCTGCGCGCGCGCCACACCGTAACACTGCGCAAAAAATTCCAAATACTCCGCGCAGGTGAGGTCCGGATAGATGCCGGGCTCGGCCGGCACATAGCCGACATGGGCGCGCACCTGTTCCGGTTGCGTCGTGATGGATGCACCAAGCACCGTCACATCGCCCGCGCTCGGCTGCTCAAACCCGGCGCACAACCGCAGCAACGTGCTCTTGCCGGAATTCGGCTGCCCCACCACGCCCACGACCGCGCCTGGCGCGATCGACAGGCTGATCCCGTCGATGGCCACCGTCTTGCCGTAGTGTTTGGTGAGATTGCGCAGCTCGATCATGGCAGCTTTGTCGCAGCAATCGTGCGCCGGATGCCCTCATCCAGCGAGACCTGCGGCGTGTAGTTCAGCCGCTCTTTTGCGCGGTGCAAATCCGCGCACAAATGCGAGACGCCGCCGCCCTCGGCGCTGACACGCAGCGGTGTGAGTTCCTTGTTCATCGCACGGCCCACAGTGGCGACCAGCTCGTTGATGCTTGTGGGCACACCGCTGCCGACGTTGATGGTCAGGCGATTGATATTCGGCGCGGTTGCCGAGGCGATGAGCGCGCGCACCACATCGTCCACGTAGACGAAATCGCGCTGCTGGCGGCCGTCGCCGTGCACGATGATCGAACCACCGCCCAACGCCTGGCGCAATAGCGCCGGCACCACCGGCGGATGCGACGGCCGCAGCTGCTGGCCAGGCCCGTAGGCGTTAAACACGCGCAGGATCACGGTGTCGATGCCCCACAGCGCGCCGATTGTATTGACGTAGTGCTCGGCGGCCAGCTTGCTGACCGCGTAGGGCGAGGATGGATTTGGCGCGGCTTCTTCTTTCACGCACGGCGTGACATGTTCGCCATAGATTGCGCCGGAGGAAGCAAATACCATGCGCCGAACGCCGGAATCGCGCACAGCCTGGATCAACGAGACCGTTCCGCCGACATTGGTTGCGTTGTAGTCGCGCGGGTAGAGCACCGATTCAGACACGCTGACACGCGCGGCCAGGTGATAGGCGCAGTCGATGCCTTGCAGCAGCGTCCACAGTTTCGGCACGTCATTGACATCACCGCGTGTGAAATGCACCGATGGGTTGAGTTGCGACCGGTCACCCGCGCTTTCGTCATCGATGACGCGCACGATATGACCTTGATCGATCAGGGTATTGGCCAGCGCTGTGCCGAGAAACCGGCCCCGCCTGTGATGAGCACTTTCATAGTTGCTAGGGTGTCTGACTCATGCGCGTGATGGGCAGCGTTGTTTAGCCTGGTGGCCACGCAAGTTTGCGCCCGCCAAGCAGATGCAGGTGAACGTGATAGACGCTTTGCCCGGCGTCGCTATTTGTGTTGATGACCAGCCGAAACCCGCTTTTGTCGACCCCGAGGTCTTTGGCGAGCTGTTGCGCCACCAAAAACAGCTTGCCGAGCACGCGCTGATCGTCGGCAGTGGCGTCATTGAGCGTGGGAATGATTTTGTTTGGAATGATCAGCACATGCACGGGCGCGGCTGGATTCACGTCTTTGAACGCGGTGACATCGTCATCCTGATACAAAATCTGCGCGGGGATTTCTTTGCGCGCAATTTTTGCGAAAATGGTGTCTGTCGACATGCCGCCAGTCTAGCGCAGATGCGGGTGCGTTCGCTGAATGCGTTGCCGGCACTACATGCGTATTTATGCGGTGATGCACCACCTGCGGCTCCGCTACTGCCCAGAAACCCGCCAAATCGCACCATTCAGCACTCTAGCTTAGACTTTGCTAAATCCATCTTGACAGTCGCCAAGCCCCTGTGATACCATCTTAACCGCGTTAGCACTCAAATTTCTTAGTGCCAGCGTCACACATTTTGAAAACGCGCTCTTGCTCAGGAGCGCTGGATTTTTGGAGGCAAAAAATGGCTAAAAAAGCAGAAGTGGCGAAACTTAATATTCGCCCACTCGGCGACCGCGTTGTCATTCAATCGGTTGATGAAGACGAGATGACTTTCGCAGGCGGCAAACTGGTGCTCCCAGAGACCGCCAAAGAGAAGCCCCAGAAGGGCGTGATCCTGGCCGTCGGCGCAGGCCGCAAAGACGACAGCGGCAAGCTGATTGCGATGGAAGTGTCTGAAGGTCAGCACGTGCTCTACGCAAAATACGCCGGAACCGAAATCAAGGTCGATGGCAGCAAGTATCTGATCCTTAAAGAATCCGATATTTTGGCGATTGTTGACTAAAGACCTGCCTTCACACCCAGCGGCGATATCGCGATCACTCGGCGTCCGCGCGCGATGATTGTTAAAACGTCACTGGTTTCGAGACAGGCTCTTTGAAAGAGGATATTAGATATGGCAAAGCAACTTATTTTTACCGAAGAAGCCCGCCGCAAGCTCAAGAACGGCATGGACATTCTGGCGGCTGCGGTCGCCACCACGCTCGGCCCCAAGGGCCGCAACGTGGCGCTGGACAAAAAGTTCGGCTCCCCCACCATCACCCACGACGGCGTTACCGTCGCCAAGGAAATCGAACTGGAAGACCCGTTCGAGAACATGGGCGCGCAGCTTCTCAAGGAAGCCGCCACCAAGACCAACGACATCGCCGGCGACGGCACCACCACCTCCACCGTTCTGGCGCAGGCCATCGTCACCGAAGGCCTGAAGAACGTGGCCGCTGGCGCCAACCCGATGCTGCTCAAGCATGGCATCGAAGCCGGCGTCGACGCCGTCGTCAAGATCTGCGCAAGGCATGGCCGTCGAAGATCAACACCAAGGACGAGATCGCAGCAGGTTGCCATCCATCTCCGCGCAGGATCCTGAAATCGGCGAACTGATCGCCGATGTGATGGACAAGGTCGGCAAAGACGGCGTCATCACCGTCGAAGAGTCCAAGTCGCTGCAGTTCGAGACCGAGTACGTCGAAGGTATGCAGTTCGACCGCGGCTACATCTCGCCCTACTTCATCACCAACCCCGAGACACATGGAAGTCCGAGATCGCCGATGCCTACATCCTGATCTACGACAAGAAGATCTCCGCTGCTCAGGACATCGTCCCGTTGCTGGAGAAACTCGTCCAGATCGGCAAGCGCGACCTGGTCATCATCGCCGAAGACGTCGACGGCGAAGCCCTGGCCACCCTCGTGCTGAACAAACTGCGCGGCATGCTCAACGTGCTCGCCGTCAAGGCCCCTGGCTTTGGCGACCGCCGCAAGGCCATGCTGCAGGACATCGCCGTCCTGACCGGCGGCACGGTGATCTCCGAAGAGATCGGGCCGCAAGCTCGAAACCGCCACCATCGACGACCTCGGCCGCGCCGAGAAGGTCGTCAGCGACCAAAGACGACACCACCATCATCGGCGGCAAGGGCGACGACAAGCGCGATCAAGGGCCGCATCGAACGAGATCCGCGTCGAGATCGACAAGAGCACCAGCGACTACGACAAGGAGAAACTGCAGGAGCGCCTGGCCAAGCTGTCCGGCGGCGTTGCCATCATCCGTGTCGGCGCGGCCACCGAGACCGAACTGAAAGAGAAGAAGCACCGCGTCGAAGACGCCCTCTCCGCCGCCCGCGCGGCCGTTGAAGAAGGCATCGTCCCCGGCGGCGGCGTTGCGCTGATCAACGCCATCACGCGCCCTCGATGGCGTCAAGATGGAGCACCCGGATGACGCAGGTCGGCGTCAACATCCTCAAGCGCGCGCTCGAAGAGCCGATCCGCCGCATCGTCGGCAATGCCGGCCAGGATGGCTGCGTCGTGGTGCAGCAAGTCCGCTCGATGGGCAAAGAGAAGAAGAACATCGGCTACGACGTGATGTCGGGCGAGTATGTCGACATGATCAAAGCCGGCATCATCGACCCGGCCAAGGTCACCCGCGGCGCGCTGGAGAACGCGGCCTCCATCGCCGCGATGATCCTGACCACCGAAGCGCTGATCACCGACATGCCTGAGAAGGAAAAGGCTCCGGCAATGCCTCCAGGCGGCGGCATGGGCGGGGACTTCTAAACCGGCCGTAGATCGAAAAAACAAAACTGCCAACGCACACGCGTTGGCAGTTTTGTTTTTTCGATCTACGTGACGTAGTCGGTCGTCAAACGTAATGCCGGGAAATCCCCTTCCCTGCGCAGCGGGGAAGGGGATTTCCCGCAGGTAGTTATGATCACCAACTAGTGCAATGTAAACAAAATTTGTCAAGAATGAGGAGATGCGCGAAGCTTGAGGAATGACAAAGCATGCACTGGCACGACTAAGCGAAGGGGACCGTAAGGCATTGAAGCAGATCGTGCGGGGCGGGGAGCACAAGGCGCGCGTGATTACGCGAGCACGAATACTGTTGCTGGCAGATCGCAACAACCCAAAATTCGAGACACACACTGAGATTTGTAAGCGGTTGGATGTTTGCGATGTTACGGTGTCGGCGACATGCCGGCGCGATGCATTGGAAGGCTTGCAAGCAGCATTGAGTGAAAGGCCGCAGCCGGGAAGCGGGGCAGCTCCAAAAATGACTGGCGAAGTGGAAGCGCAGCTGCTACTGGCGAGATGTTCAAAGCCGCCACAGGAGCATGCAAGGTGGACGGTGGGGTTATTACGTGAACATCTAATTGGGTTGAAGCTGGTGGATGACATATCGCGCATGGCGGTCAGCAATCATTGCTTACAGCCACAAGCGCTTGGGAATCCAGCCGCAATGCTGCCACCGTGAAGATATCCTGGCAATTTACCACTGCCGACGCACGCATCAAGCTGCGCCGACCCTATCCTATATGTTGAAAACTTGATTCACGAAGCACTAGTCCCCGTTCAACAGCCCGCCCAGCAAGCTGCCCGTAACACTGTTGGAACTGGTACTGGTGCCGGTGCTCATGTAGGGCGCAAGGGCCGTGGCCAGTTTGGTCATTGGCATGGTTTGCAGCCAGACGCGGCCTGGGCCGGTCAGCCGCGCCAGAAACAGCCCTTCGCCGCCGAAGAAAATGTTTTTGATGCCTTTGACCATCTCGATATCAAACGTCACGCTCGGCTCGAACATCGCGACGTGGCCGGTGTCGACTTTCATGACCTGGCCCGGTTGCAGCGTGTATTCGACGATCTCGCCGTCAAACGCGGCAAAGAAGGTGCCTGGACCGTCGAAGCGCTGCAGGATTAACCCTTCGCCGCCAAATACCGAGCCGCTCAGCTTGCGGTTGAAGTGGATCGACAGGTTCACCGACTTTTCGGCCACCAGAAACGAATCGCGCTGCGCAATCATCGACTGGCCCTGCGCCAGGTTGACCGGGATGATCTTGCCAGGGAACTCACCGCTAAATGCAATTTCGGTGTTGGGTTTTTGCGGCTCGTAGTCGACGATAAACAACGATTCGCCCGCAAACGCGCGCTTGAACAGACCACCGATGCCGCCGCCCATATTTGTGTTCATGGCGATGCCGTCTGTCATCCACGACATGGCGCCGCGCTCGGTATAGATCTTGTTGCCGGCTTCAAGGTTGAAAATCACCACTTGCAACGTCGTGCCGACGATGCGGAACGGCGAGCCGCCCATCGTGGTGCCGTTCATGGCGACGCTGGGGTCTGGGATGTCCAGCCGTTGCCCCGGAATGTTTGTGTATGCCTCAGCCATTTTGTAGCGACTCCTTTGATTGGCCAACGCCGCACCCCGCGCCGCTGGTCTGCCTATAATACGAACTGCCCCTTAAATTGTCGCAGAGTGCGGCGCTTTCCCACCGTGAAAGCCTCGCGCGATGCCCACGTGATGTGTCATGACAATATTAAGGAACGCGGCGCCGTTTGTTTTGCTGAGCCTGGCCCTGAGCGCCGGGATTGGCCTGTCGGCATTCTTCTCATTTAATGGCTGGCTGGCGTGGCTAAGCCTGCTGGTCGGCGTATTCGGGCTGGCCGCCGCCTATGCGCGCCGCGCGCTGGTGCCGGGCTGGTGGTGCGCGTTGCTGGCACTGATCGGGCTGGGCGCGCTGCGCTATCAGGCCAGCGATGCCAGGCCGACGACGCGCTCTGCAGCGCAGATGGCCGGTAATACCGTGTTGCTGGAGGGCCGCGTCGAAGACGATCCGGCAGAGCGCCCGGACGTGACGCAACTGCGCGTGCGGCCGCTGCGCATCCTGTTGTTGGATGATGGCCGAGGCACTGGCGCGTCACGCGCGCCGGATTTGCTCGAACAACCGGATGACGTTGTGTTGTTGCGCGCCCCAACTGGCGCGCAACGCTGGCGCTACGGCGATGTGATTCGCGCCGAGGGCACGCTTGACCTGCCGCCACGCATCGACGCATTTGACTATCGGGCCTTTCTTGCGCATCAGGGGGTGCATGTCTGGATGCCGCGCCCGCAACAGATCAATCGCATTGCGTATGCGCCGGACAGCCCGTTTTGGCGCATCGTCTTTGCCGCCAAACATGCGTTGCGCATGTCGATCCGACGCATCGTGCCGGCCCCAGAGTCCGCGCTGCTCAACGGCATATTGATTGGCGACGACGATCTGTTGCCGGCGTCCATGCAGGAGGCGTTCAGGCGCACCGGCACCTCGCACGTCATCAGCATCTCCGGGTTTAACGTCGGCGTGATTGTTGGCGCGGTGCTGCTGTTGGTTGCGCGTTTTGTGCATCCGCGCCGGGTTGCGCTGGTGCTGATCGCGCTGTTGTGGCTTTATGCCCTGTTTGTCGGCGGCTCGGCCTCGGTGGTGCGGGCCGTGGTGATGGCCACCGTGGCGCTCTTTGGCCAGCTCTTGTGGCGGCGCGGGTTTACGTTGAACACCGTTTGTGTCTCGGCGTTTGCAATGCTGCTCATCCGGCCGGTCTATCTGTTCGATGTTGGTTTTCAACTCAGCGTTGCGGCGACGCTTGGGCTGGTGTTGTTTGGCGAGCGGTTTTCGCGCATCTCGGAAAAGCTGCTGCGCGTGGATCGCATGCAGGACGTTGCGCGCTGGCGCCGCGTGGCACTGGCGTTGCTTGATGGCGCACTGTTGACCGGCGCGGCGCAGCTCACCACGCTGCCGCTGCTGATCGCGCATACGCGGCAGCTATCGCTGATCACACTGCTGTCAAACGCACTGATCCTGCCGCTGCAACCGCCAATCATGGGCTTGGGCATCGCGGCTGGCTGCATTGGCCTGCTGTGGTATGACGCTGGGCCGTGGGTTGCCTTTCCGGTCTATGCGCTGCTGCGCGCGACCACATGGACGGTCACACAGACGGGTGCGTTGCCCTGGGCGGTGTTGCAGATCGGATCGATCGCGGCGGGCAGCGCGCTCCTGTATTACCTGGCGCTAGCCGGGTATGTCTGGGTTGGCGGTCTGGCGGACATACAACGCGCCTGGTTGTATGGTTGGGCGAAGCAACGCGCCGGGCGTGGCGTGTTGGTGTGTTGCCTTGCCGCCCTGTCGTGCGCCGGCGTTGCCGAAATTGCGAATCGACCGGACGGCCGCCTGCGCATACGGTTAAGCGGCAGCAGCGCGCTGGTGAGCACGCCGAATGGCGCGCGCGTATTGCTGCTGGGGCGGGGCGATGTGTTGCAGTTGCTGGGGCGCCCGGTGCAATTGCGCCCGGCGCCAATTGATGCCCTGATCGTCGGGTCGTTGGATGGCGAGACCCTGACGCGTGGCGAGCTGGTCTTGCGCGATCACGTTGCGCATGCGCTGTGGCTGCCAACACCAGCGGTATTGACCGACACCGTTTACCAGGCCTGGGTGCAGCACGCGACGGCGCTGGGGATACCGATTTATGACACGCGTGCCGACATAACCGCGGACACCGCCGTTATGCTCCGTGTCGAACGTTTTGGGCATAACGATCTTGGCAATGCGCTCAACGGACTCGAAATCAGCTTTGGCCGGATACGGATGCGCTTAACGCCAGGCCGCTCGGCCACACCCGTGATAGCCCCGTCGGAGGATTACGAGCTAATGTTTTTGGCGCCGGAAAATCTGATAAAAAAACCAGAAAACGAGCGGAAAAAGCGCGACGATGGCTATGTCGTTTATGCACCCGGCAAGCCGCCACCGGAGCGCGCAGCGCGGGTCCTTTCGCTGAACCAACAGCCCCTCATTGCGTTTATCGTGGAACATGAGAGACTACTCATAAATCATTAGACAATCCATATACAAAACCTTGCACGTCTACAATACATAAGTCTAAAATCAGCTTTAATGACTAAAAGGTTGGCACTTGACGCGTCATCGATTACTGGGATCGATCTTTATGTGCTTGCCGGTTGGTCAATTGCACCGTGCTCGTATAAGGGGGTGTCTATGGATTGGCAAGTTAGCATTCAAGATTTTCTCAATCATCTACAAAAAGATCGAAACGCGTCTGCAAACACAGTGATGGCGTATCGAAATGATCTCTCACAGTTTGCGGATTACCTCCATAAAAACTTCCCGGCCGGCGCCACCTGGTCAGATATCCAACCCGAGTCAATCACGCACTTTTCCGAGTCGATGGGTGTCAATGGCTATACAGCCTCAACGGTCGCCCGCAAAGTGGCTGCGTTAAAGACGCTGCTGAACTGGCTGAAGCAGAATGGCCTGATCCGTGATGACCTGGCCAGCAAGCTCAAGTCGCCCCGGGTTGAAAAACGCGTGCCGCGGATTTTGAGCGAAGAAGAGGTCCGCAAGCTGTTTGAATCAACCGCCCGCATGGCCGCACCGCGCTCGCTGCGCGATCGCGCGTTGCTGGAAGTGATTTATTCAACTGGCATGCGCGTGACCGAGGCAATCGGGCTGCGGTTGCAGGATATCGATCTTGACAACGCGATGGCGTCGACTGCCGGCCGCGGTACGCGCCAGCGCAACAGCCCGCTGACCGTCGAGTCGGTTCAGGCGTTGCGTAACTATATTGAGAATGCGCGTCGTGACATGCTCGGCAGCACGCACACCGACTATGTGTTTCTCAACCCGCTCGGCACAAAACTGACGCGCCAGGCCGTCTGGCAGCTGACGCGCCACTATGCGCGCGCGATCGGCGTGGGTGAGATTACGCCGCACACACTGCGCCATTCGCGCGCCGCGCACATGTTGCGTGCCGGCATGGACATCCGCCGCGTGCAGGAGTGGCTCGGCCACGCCAACCTTGCGACCACGCAGATGTATCAGCTTAAAGAAGCGCTCGCCGAAACCGTTCCGGCGTAACACTCGGGTTCGCGACAGGTTCGTTTTTAACGCAGCCAGGATTCCTGGCTGCGTTTTTTTGCACATCGTGTGCTGCAACGCTGCGTTGCAGCCGAGAACCGCAGCCGTCAGGGATGCGGTGCACGCGTCCCGCGTAGAATGGGTTTTGCGACGATGACCGCCCAGGAGGGGATGCGTGAAGACTGACCATGAGAACCTGCCGCACTTGCTAAGCGCCGAAGAAAGCGAGACAAAAATCAAACAAGCTGTGGCGTATGTGCGCAGCCGCGCGGAACGCCCGTGGCGCGTCTTGCTCGTGCTTGGCAGCGGCCTGGGAGCGCTGGCCGAGCAGGTTGCTGACCCGGTGCACATCCCGTACGCCGATATCCCAAATTTTGCGCGATCGACCGTGTCCGGACACAGCGGCCGTTTTGTCATCGGGGATCTGTTTGGCGTGCCGGTTGCGGTGATGCAGGGGCGTGTCCATTTTTACGAAGGCCACCCGATGTGGCAGGTTGCGCTGCCCGTGCGTGTGGCCAAACGCATGGGCGCTGAAACAATGATCGTCACCAACGCCGCCGGTGGCATCAACCGTGGATTTTCGGTCGGCGACCTGATGATGATCACCGATCACATCAATTTGCTTGGCATGAGCGGCGCCAATCCGCTGATGGGTCAGAACCTCGATTCATTTGGCCCGCGCTTTCCAGAAATGACCACGGCTTATGACAGCGCGCTGCAAACGCTGGCGCGCTCGGTCGCGCAGTCGCGCGGCGTGCCGATGCAGAGCGGCGTGTACCTGGGCTTGTCTGGGCCGCAATTTGAAAGCCCGGCCGAGATCCGGTTTATGCGCACAATCGGCGCCGACGCCGTTGGCATGTCCACGGTGAACGAGGTGCTGATCGCGCGTCATGGCGGCATGCGCGTGCTGGGGTTCAGCGGCATTACCAACGTCGCCCGTTTGAGCGCCGACGAGGGCGAGCCGCCGACACACGAAGAGGTCATGACCTCCAGCGTCATCATCGCGCCAAAGCTGCAAAGCGTACTTACCGGCGTGTTGCAGGAGTTGCGTTAAGCCACGATGGAAGTTCTTGCAAATGGCATCAGCCAATTTAGATGGATCCTTCTGATCGCCTGTGTCGCCGGCTTTGTGTTGTTCTTTCTGTCCGGCATATTTGCGCTCCGCGACCTCAATCGGGTGGCGTTCAGGCTCGAGCGCAGCACCGTGATCAGCAAATCGATGGGGTCGCTCATGCGCGCGGTGCTCTGCCTGCTGGCAGGCGGCGCGGTCTACTATGTGACGAGTGTCATCAGCCGGCCGCAACCGATCATCGCCAGCCCGCAACTGGCGCGGATGACTGCCACGCCATTTACCATCATCATCCCAACCGCGGATCTGAAACAAGCGGTTGATGTCGCGTCTGTGATCGCGGCGGCTACCCCCGTCACCGATGTGCTCACACTGCCAACGGCCAGCCTGAGCGATGCCTCGCTTGTGACTGTCACCGCCACGCCGCTGATCACGGTCACGTCAATTCCGCAGATTGTGATCATCGGCGCGCCAACGCTGCCGCTTGTTGCGTCGCCGACGCCCGCGCCGACAACCACACCGCTTGTGATTCCAAGCGCAACCAGCGCGCAGCTTCCGGTACTGCCAACACTGCCGCCGACCGACGGCGGCACACCGGCCGGACCCGGCGCCACTGCCACGCGGCCGCCAGCGGGAACACCGGTGGTTGTGGCACTGCAGCAATTGCCCACACCAACGCTGGCCCCGAGCGAGACACCGCTGGCTGCCAGTGCGCCAGTGGCTTCAGCTTGTCGGCCGGCCGAGATCATGATATACAAACCGCAAGCCAACGAGACGATCAATGGCAACTATGATTTGATCGGCGACGCGGTTTTTGGGTCGGGTAAATATCGCATCGATGTGGTGCCGGCAGGTGAAACTGCGTGGCGATTCATCTTCGAGGCCTTCAAAAAAGTGCAGGGCGAATCGTTGATGCCGCCGCGCTTTCAGACGAGTATCTTCCCCAACGGCGCATATTTTATGAAGGTCACCCTGGTTGACCCGGCGGGCAACGAAACCGGCCGCTGCATCGTGCCATTCAACATCGGAAACTGATCATGCACATTCGAGCCGCACAACTATCGGACATGGATCTGGTCTATGGCCTGGATCTGAGCTATCAGAGCGATCACGTCTGGCAGCTCAGCAACAAGGCCAGCAACACTGAAATCACCGCGATTCTGCGGCTGGCAAAGCTGCCGCGCCCGATTACCGTAACGCCGGTGCACGATGACACCGCGTTGCGACGCACGCTGCATCGGGCAGATTTTGTGTGGGTGGCTGAAAGTGTCGAAGGATCGCGCGACATCGTCGGTTATCTGGCGATGACGCTACTACCCTGGCAAAATACGGCCTGGGTCACACTCTTGGGCGTGCGTCAGGACAGCCGCCGCAAGGGCATTGCCTCGCGCCTGCTGCAGACCGCAACCGAGCAAGCCCGCAAAGACGGCATGCACAGCCTGACGCTCGACGTGGCCACAAAAAACTACCCGGCCACGCGCATGTGCCAGGCGCGCGGGCTAAAGCTTTCCGGGTATTCCGAGAACTATTACGCTTCACATGACATCGCGCTGATGTTTGCGTCTAGAATTCGATAACGATCTAGCTCGATGCATGCGGCGATTTCACTATCCCGCGCGGAGCGCGGGATAGTGAAATCGCCGATAGGTTTTGAGAGAGGCCGAAAATCGGCAGTGACATATGGCCGGATTTGCTGCCGACGTTTTCGGCGTGATTACATTGCTCAACCGAATCGTGGTGACGGGCATTCTCGTTACCGCGTTTGCGTTGATCATTTCGATTGGACTCTATAACCGCAATAGCCCTATTGCGCGCGGGTTTGCCATCGTTCTCGCCTGTGTCATCGGCGCGTTTCTCGGCGACTTGCTGACCCAGGTGTCGATTGCTGACACCGATTTGTGGCTGCGCCTGCAGTGGATCGGGATTGCGTTTATCCCGGCCGCATCGCTTGCGCTCTCAGACGCTTTGCTCAATTCAACCGGCGATGCCCAGCCGTTGCGCAAGTTTGCCGCGCGGATCGGGTTTGTGGTCGGCGCAGTGGTGTTTGCGCTGGTGGTGTTTACGCCGTATGTCGCCACGCCGGGCATTTCAGCCTTGCGCCTGCCGCATCTTCAACCGGGTTTTCTGTTTTATCCATTTGCGTTTTACTACTTTGCCAGCGTGGCCTGGGCCACTTACAACGTCATTGAAGCGCGGCGGCGCTCGTTGACCGCCACCAGCAAACGCCGCATGACGTATTTCGCCGTGGCCTTCGCCGGGCCGGCGCTCAGCATGTTCCCGTATTTGCTGCCGGTGGGTTGGCCAAGCGTAGTGCCACAGACGATCCCATGGCTGGTGGTCTTGCTTGTCAACATGGCGGTCGGCGCCGCGATTACGTTTATGGGATACACCGTGTCGTATTTCGGCGCAAGCGCGCCGGACCGCGTAATCAAGCGGCGCATGGTCAAGTATCTGATCCGCGGCCCGTTGCTGGCTGCGATCGTGATCACCGCGCTGGTGCTGAGCACGCGCATTGAGCGCTGGCTGGAGCTGCCCGGGTTTTTTATCGGGCTGATCTTTACGGCCGCGATCATCCTGTTGGCCCAGCTGTTTATCGTGACACTGCAACCGACGATCGACCGCATGATCGCGGGCGAAGACAGCTTTGAAGTGCGCCGTTTGCAGCAGTTCAGCGAACGGCTGATGACGAGCTCGGATCAGACGCAGTATCTCGGAAAATATTCTGGCCGCGGTTTGCGATCTGTTGCGCGCGCGCAATGCATTTGTGGCGGCCGTGCCCGGTGTTGACGGCGAGACGCCGATTGAGCCGATCAATATTACGATCGGCAATGTCGCGGTGACGGGTGTGGGCGGGCTGCCCGTCAGCACCGATGCGCTGCACAGCGTGATGGCAGTTGAGCCGCGCGAGCCACAATCGGATTTATCAGCTGGAAACAGCACGGATATCGATGTCGCGCCGGTGTTTGAGGCTGAGCGCGACTTTATTGAGTGGGACGACTACTGGTTGATTCCGCTGCGTTCGCGCGAGTCGAACGAAGTGTTGGGCGTGATGGGTCTGGCCGCGCGCGCCAACCATCTCGAGCTGACCACCGAAGAGCGCCGCGGTGTGGCGGTGCTGGTTTCACAGGCCGCGCGCGCGATGGAAGACTCGCGCAAGCAGCGGCGCGCATTTGAAGCGCTGGAACGGCTGGTTCCTGAGGCGGATGAAATGCAACGCCGCATGGCGCAGACGCTCAACCCGGCCGCGCCAACGTTGTCGGATTTTGAACGCTCGACCGGCGATGTCTACGACGACATGACGCGCTATGTGCAGGATGCGTTCAAAGACTTCTGGGGCGGCCCGAAATTCACCGAGTCTCCGCTGATGCAGCTGCAGGTGGTTGCCGAGGCCATGAAGTCCGAGAATGGAAATGCGTCGAAGGCGCTGCGGCGCGTGCTCTCGGATGCCATCGAGCGGCTCAAACCGGACGGCCAGCGCAGCTTTACCGCGGCCGAGTGGATGCTCTACAACATTCTGGAGCTCAAAATTTTACAGAGCCAGAAAGTGCGCGATGTTGCCGTCAAGCTGTTCATGAGCGAAAGCGATTTGTATCGCAAACAAAAGGCGGCGTATGGGGAAGTCGCGCGCGTGGTCGCCGATATGGAACGCGAGGCGCGCACGCGCAGCGAAGCAGGCTCTTGAAGTTCTGGAGACGCTGCGCCTCCAGAACCCTCCTCCCTTACAATCCCCGACATGAAATCTGCACTTGTCGTCTATGGCGGTTGGGACGGGCATCAGCCCAAAGAAGTGTCGCAGTTGTTGGCCGATGCGTTGACAAAAAACGACTTTCGCGTGGATGTGTCGGACTCGCTCGCGGCGTTTGAAGATGGCGCCCGATTGGCTGGGCTGGATCTGATCGTCCCAATCTGGACGATGGGCACGATTGCGCGCGAACAGCTTGGCCCGGTGCTTGCAGCGGTGAAGGGCGGCGTGGGCATCGCCGGCTGCCACGGCGGCATGTGCGATGCGTTTCGCAACGAGACCGAGTATCAATTTATGACCGGCGGCCAGTGGGTTGCCCATCCTGGCAACGATGGCCGGCACTATGTCGTCAACATCATCGACGATAACGCCATCACCGCGGGCATCACGGATTTTGAAGTGCGCACCGAAAAGTACTACATGCATGTCGATCCGGCCATCCGTGTGCTGGCCACCACCGAGTTTGAGGATTACAACGACACGGTGATGCCGGTGGTCTGGACCAAGACCTATGGTGCTGGCCGCGTGTTCTACAACTCGCTCGGTCATCAGGCCAATATCGTGGCTCTGCCGCAAGTGCTAACTCTTATGGAACGTGGCATGCTCTGGGCGGCCGGTGCCGGCCCGCTGCAGATGGGCAAGCCTTTTGCGCAGGCGTATGGGTAGGAAAGAATACAGAATACAGAATACAGAATACAGAATACAGAAAAATTTTGGCGCGCGGTTCGCATCTGTCAAGCCCCAATCTGTATCTGTTCTGTGTTCTGCATTCTCTTCTCATCCCCCAAACGTGTGCTTTAGCGCCGGATACAGCGTCCGGTAGGTGGCGTAGATATCTTCGTAGAGCCGTCGGTTTGCCGCATTGGGCGAAGTGCGGGCGGCTGGCTTGAGCGCGGCATCGCACGCCTGCACGATATCCGACCATAGGCCAACGCCGACACCGGCCAACAGCGCCACACCGTACGCGCCGCCCTCGGTGATGTTCAAGATTGAGATCTCGGCGTTGAGCACATCGGCCAGCGTCTGAAGCCAGAACGCGTTCTTGGCCGCGCCGCCGGTCAACCGCACTTCGGCCACGTTGAGCCCGGCCTCGCGCATCAGCTGCAATGAATCGCGCAGGCCGAGCCCAACGCCTTCGATCACTGCGCGCGTGAAGTGCGCCGGCGTGTGCGCCAGCGTCATGCCGAGAAATGCGCCGCGCGCGCTGGGGTTCTGATGCGGCGTGCGTTCACCGGCGAGATAGGGCAAAAATATGAGCCCTTCGGCGCCCGGTGGCGTGGTTGCCGCGCGCGCGAGCATTGCGCCGTAGGGATCGTCGACATCCGGGCGCGCCTGCGCGATCGATGGATCGCCGCGCGCGAGGGTGTCGCGATACCAGCGCAGGCTGCCGCCGCCCGAGAGCATCACGCTCATGTAATGCCACTTGCCCGGCACTGCATGACAAAATGTTTCGAGGCCGCCGCGCGCGATGTGAAACGAATCGATGCTGGCGAACAACACCGCGCTGGTGCCAATGATCGACATTACGATGCCCTCGCGCACTGCGCCGGCGCCCAACCCGGCCGCGGCCACATCGCCGCTGCCGCCGACGATCGGCGTGCCTGCGGCCAGCCCAGTTTCGACCGCAGCCTGCGCCGACACATGCGCCGAGACTTCATGCGATTCGGTGACGGGCGGCATCATGGCGGGGTCGATCTCAAACATGTCGAGCAGTTGCTTCGACCAGATGCGTTTTTTGACATCGAACAGCGCCACGCCGGTGGCGTCGCTGACTTCGGTCATTTTTTCGCCGCTCAGCTTGTAACGAATAAAGTCTTTTGGCATTAAGACAGTCGCGATTCTGGCGTAGAGATCTGGTTCGGTGTCACGCACCCAGAGCAGTTTTGGCGCCGCATAACTGGTGCTGGGGCGATTGGTAAGCAGCTTGCGCACCTGCGCGGCGCTGCCCACCGTGCGCAGCATGGTCTGTGTTTGCGCGGCCGTGCGCTGGTCGTTCCACAAGATCGCAGGGCGCAGCACGTTGCCGGCCGCGTCGAGCAGCGTCAAGCCGTGCATCTGCCCGGTCAGCCCGATGCTGCGAATTGCCGAGCCTTTCAAGCCGGTCTTCGCGAGCACAGCCCGAATCGCCTGCACTGTGGCGGCCCACCAATCGGCCGGATGCTGTTCAGTCCACAGCGGCTGCGGCGTGAGCAACGGGTATTCAAACGAAGCGCTGGCGAGCAGGCCGCCGGCGTCATCGATCAAAAGCGCTTTGACCGCCGAGGTGCCCAGGTCGATGCCGAGGAGAGCCATGCGGCGATTGTACTGACGATGGTCTCAGCGGCGCTGGACGGGGTGCATTTTTCTAAAGGGGAGCGGCACGGCAAAGCCAATGCTTGGGCCAGCCGAGTCCGCAGGCCGTAAACGGCCATGCTCAGATACGAAGCCCTGGGCTGACTGTGACGCATCGAGCGCTCGGCGAACGTGTTTCCTGGCATTTGCACAATGTCTCAAGACAGTGAGTGCTGGCAGTCAGCCCAGGGCTTCGTATCTGAGCATGGCCGTTTACGGCCTGCGGACCCCGCATGCAGGCGCTTTGGCCACGCCAATGCCGCTTCCTGCGCTGTACACTCAACGGCGCATTGAACGCACACACCGCGCGCATCCGTGCCTACTACGAACGCAATACGCGCCTCTTTGCGCGCTTTGGCAGCGCCAGCGGCGCGCGCAGCATCCACCGCGCATTGTGGACGCCGGAGACGCACACGCTCGACGCGGCATTGCGCACCGCGCACCAGTTGATCGCGCAGGAACACCGCGCAACCGATCGCACCACGCTGGATCTGGGCTGCGGCATCGGCGGCGCGCTGGCGCATTTGCAGGCGCAGCTGCCTGCGACGGCGCGTCTGCTCGGTGTCAACATCAGCCCGACACAGGCCGCGCTGGCCCGTCGGGCGGTGCCCGGCGCGTTGATCGTCGAAGCCGATTTCACGCAGCTGCCGTTTTTGCGCTGTGTCGATGTGGCCTTTGCGATTGAGGCGTTTGCGCATGCGGCGTCGGCCGAGGACTTTTTTGCCGCAGCTGCGCGCGTGCTGGCGCCGGGCGGGCGGCTGTGCCTGATCGACGATACCCTGCTGCATGAAGCGCACGATCAAGGATCACGCGATCAAGGATCGCTCGATGCCGTCGGCGTCGAGTACGCGCGCGCATTTCGGGACGGCTGGCGCACGCCGTCATTTTTGACGCTGGGTGAAATCACGGCCGCGGCCCAGCGCGCATCTCTGGCGCTGCATCGCACAGCCGATCTCACGCCGATGCTGCGCCTGCGCGCGTTGCCGCATGCGCTTGCGCTGGGCATGCTGCGCGCCGCGCGCCGCGCCATGAGCCGCCACGAGATCGCAGCCTCAATCGGCAGCGTGGCGCTGCAACAGCTGTATGCGCGCGGTGACGCGGCCTATCGGCTCATGGTGTTTGGATGAAAACTGTTTTACTGCTGGCCAGCGGCACGCGCGGCGATGTGCAGCCGTATCTTGCGCTGGCGCGTGCGCTTGTTGCGCGCGGCGTGCCCGCTGTGCTGGCGACCCACGCGCCGTTTCGCGCGCTGGTTGAACAAGCCGGCCTGCCGTTTGTCGATCTTGGCGAGAACCCCAGCGATCTGCTGGCCGCCCAAAGCGGTGCACTCACGGCCGCCGGACCAAGTGCGACGCTGCGTTACGTGCGCCGCGCCCGGCTGATGCTCGCGCGTCAACTCGATTGCGCCTTTCATGCCGGCCGCGCGCACGATGCCGGCGCGCTGGTCGGCGGTCTGCCGACTTTGTGGGCTGACACGCTGGCGGAATCTCTGCAGATCCCACTGTTTTGGGGATTGCTGCAGCCCCTCACACCGACGCGCGCGTTTCCATCCAGCATTGCGCAGACCGCGCGCCCGCTGGGCAGCTGGCTTAACCTGCGCAGCTATCAGGTGGTCGACCGCGCGACATGGTGGCCGTGGCGCAGCGTCGTCAACGCGTTTCGCCAGCGGCATGCGTTGCTGCCGATCGGCGCGCAGGGGGCTTTGGCTCGGTTGCATGCGCGCCAGCAGCCTGTGCTTTATGGCTTTAGCGAACATGTCGTGCCGCGCCCGCACGACTGGCCGGCCCACTGCGCGATCACCGGGTTTTGGCAGCTGGCCGCGGCGGCGCTGTTGCCGGCCGAGGTCGACGCCTTTATCGGCGACGGCCGCGATGTGCTGTATATCGGCACCGGGGCGGGCAGCGCGCTGGCGCCGCAGCGGCTGTTGGCACTGGCTGACGACGCGCTGCGGCAACTCGGCTTACGCGCGGTCATCAACATCCATGGCGTGGAGACGCTGACCGGCGCGCAACGCCAGCGGCTGTGTCTTGGACACAATCTCGATCATGCCGTCTTATTTCCGCGCGTGCGCGCGGTTGTGCACCACGGTGGCGCTGGCACGAGCGCGGCGGCAGCCCGGGCCGGGGTTCCAACCGTCGTGCTCCCGGTCTTTGCCGATCAATTTTTTTGGGCCGGGCGCGCCGTCGCGCTGGGTATTGGCGTCGCCGAATCGCAGCGACGGTTGGGCGGCGAGACATTGGTGCGCATGATTTCGACCGTGCTGTCACAGGATCGTTTTCGCGCAGCTGCGCAACGGCTGGCGGCGTTGCTGGCGCGCGAGGACGGCGCGGCGCGCGCGGCCGATGCGCTTGTAACCGCGCTACCCGGTGCTTGGCCGGGTCTGGTGCCGTAGTCCGATCAGCGCGGCGCCGAACCCGGCCAGCACAATCGCGCTGGCGATCCAATAGGGCGCGCTGATTGCGATGCGTTGAAACGCGAATCCGGCGATCAGCGGCGCCAAAATGTTTGCGATGCTCAGCACCGTCTGCGTGCCGCCCATCAACGCACCCTGCTGGTCGTCGCGCACTGCGCGCGACAGCAGAGCGCTGAGGGTGGGCAGGCTCAGCCCGCTGCCCAGCGCTGCGACGGCTGTAACCGCATAGGCTTGCCAACCCTGCCGCGCCCAGGCGATGCCGGCCAACCCGCTGGCCAGCGCGAGCAACCCGCCGAGCACCAGCGCGCGCTCGCTGGCGGCTTTCGCAAACACCCGGATCAGCACGCCCTGGGTCAGCACCGCGCAGAAGCCGACAAACGCAAAAAAGAAACTGACCCGTTGCGCATCCCACGCAAAGCGCGCCGCGCCGAACAACGGGAAGTTGGCCTGCAACCCTGAAAATGCCAGATTGGCGGCGAACACCGCGCCAAACAGCCAGGCCATGCCAGGCTGCCCGCGCAGTGTCTGCAGCAGGCTGGCCTGTTTTGTGGCAAGCCTGGCTTTGGCGGTTTGCCGGTTTTCCTGCGGCAGGGACTCCGGCAGCATCAGCGCGCCGAACGCCGCGTTGGTCAGCGCAAGGGCGAGCGCGGCATAGGCGGGTGCGAGCGGGTCGATGCCACTGAGCACACCGCCGAGCGCCGGGCCGGCCATGATGCCCAGGCCAAAGGCCGCGCCGGCCAGCGCCAATGCGTGCGCGCGCCGATCGGGCGTGGAGCTATCCGCCACATAGGCATACGCAGTCGTCAGATTGCCGCCTGTCAACCCATCGATCAGCACCGCGACAAAGATGGCGGCAAGCGACTGTCCGGTTGCGAGCAGCGTGTAGCTTGCGACGGTGCCGAGCAGACAGGCCACCAGGATCGGTTTGCGGCCCAGCCGATCGGATAGCGCACCCAGGGCTGAGCCACTGAGCAATTGCATGCCGGCATAGAGCGCGCTGCACAGCCCGGCCAGCGCCGCGTCGCCGCCGCGCTGCGTGATATAGAGCGGCAGCAATGGCAGCACCATGCCGTAGCACAGCACGTCAAAAAACATCACTGCCAGGATGAGCTGCCAAGGGCTTTTGCGCTGAACGGCCATGCCGAACTATCATATGGCATGGCACGAACACATGTCCCGCTGGCGCTGCCAATCGCGCTGTTGGCGCTGGCAACCGCGCTGATCCACTTGTATTTAAACGTGATGCTAGGCAGCATCGATCCGATGATGACGCTGAATGGCCTGGGGTATCTCGCATTGGCGGCGGCCTATGCGCTGGGGTTGTTCGCCGGACGGCGTAAACTGTTGGTATTGGCTTTTATCGCCTTTACTGCGGTGACGATCCTGGGCTGGGTCGCGCTGGGCGACAAGAGCTTTTCAACCGCGTTGGGCCAGATTGGCTGGCTCGATAAGGCGATCGAAATCGGACTGCTAGGATGTTTGCTCGCGGCTTACCGCCGCCTGGCGTAACCCGCGCGTTCACATCTGGCGCTCATTCTTTTCTACAAACATACGCTTATGAATTCAACCGACCCTCTGCGGGTGTGGTGCGCGGCAACAGCGCGCATTCCAACGGATGATGGCGATTTCATGCTGCGCGCGTATGAGAACAACCATGATCACAAAGAGCATCTGGCGATCGTGTTTGGTGCGATTGAAGAAGCGCGCGGCGCGCTGGTGCGCGTGCACTCCGAGTGTTACACCGGCGATGTGCTCGGCTCGTTGCGCTGCGACTGCGGCCCGCAGCTGCAGGCCGCGCTGAACGCGATCGCGCAAGCCGGCGCCGGTGCCGTGGTTTATTTGCGCCAGGAAGGCCGCGGGATTGGGCTGGTTGAAAAGCTCAAAGCCTATAACCTGCAGGATGAAGGCTACGACACAGTCGATGCCAATGTGTTGCTCGGCCACGCGCCGGATGCCCGCCACTACGACATCGCCGCCGCAATCCTTGCTGATTTGCGGGTGGCGTCGATCCGCTTGATGACGAACAACCCGGCCAAGATCGAAGCACTCACCGCGCTCGGCGTTTCGATCGACGAGCGGGTGCCCATCGAAACGCGTGCGCAACCCGAAAACGAGCGTTATCTGGCGGCCAAGGCGCGTCGTATGCGCCATATCTTTCAAGCCTTGGATGAGCCGCGCTAATGCGCCTGACGCTGAGCTATGCGCAAAGCCTGGATGGCTGCATCGCCGCCCGACCGGGTGAGCGCACGACCCTGAGCGGCCCGGAGGCGATGGCGTACACGCATCGCCTGCGCGCTGCGCACGACGCGATTCTGGTCGGCATCGGTACGGTGCTGGCCGACAACCCGCGCTTGAGCGTGCGCCTGGCCGCTGGCCCGCATCCGCAACCGATTGTGCTGGACACCGCCTTGCGCATCCCGCTGACCTGTGCGCTGGTCGCGCAACCGGTGCGGCCGTTGTGCGTGATCTGCGCACCGCACGCCGGAGTCGAAGCGCAGCGCGCGCTTGAGGATCGCGGTGTGCGCGTGCTCCGCATGCCGCTGCCCGAAGCGCATGCCGCGCGCTGGCCGACGATTCTCGCCGCGCTTGAGACACTCGGGCTGCAGTCGTTGATGGTCGAGGGCGGCGCGCATGTGATCACATCGCTGCTGGCATCGGGCTGTGCCGACAAGCTGGCGCTGACGATCGCGCCACGCTGGCTCAACGGGCAGCGCGGCGTGCTGGCCGGGCCGACACCGGCGCTGGCGAATGTGCGCCACCTGCGTCTGGGTGAGGATCTGGTGATCGAGGCGGATGTGGCAAAGCCATGAACCAAGCTGTTTACTTCAGCGCGCCGCGCCAGATTGAACTGCGCGATGAGGCGCTCCCGCAACCCGCAGCCGGACACGTGCGTGTGCGCACAGTGCTATCTGGCATCAGCGCCGGCACCGAGCTTCTGATCTATCGCGGCGAGGCCCCGCGCGCGTTGCAGGCCGATGCCAGCATCGCGGCGTTGGCGGGTGGCCTGGCCTTCCCGCTCAAGTATGGCTATGCCGCTGTGGGCGATGTCGACGCGCTCGGCGCTGGCGTGGATGTGGGCTGGCTCGGGCAGCGTGTGTTTGCGTTCAATCCGCATGAGCGCTTTTTTGTGAGCGCGCTGGCCGATCTGCAACGTGTGCCGGCCGGCATCGACGCAGCCGACGCGGTCATGCTGCCCAACGTCGAATCGGCGGTGAACTTTGTGCTGGATGCGCAACCGCTGCTGGGTGAAGTCGCCGCGGTGGTTGGGCAGGGCGTGGTTGGGTTGCTGACAACGGCGTTGCTTGCGCGCATGCCACTGGCCGGACTGCTTGGCGTCGAACGGTTGGCCGCTCGGCGCGATCAGAGCCTGCGCCTGGGCGCCAACGCGGTTGTCGATCCGTCCGATGCCGGCGCGTTTGCGGCTCATGCCGAGCGGGCCGATGTGGTCTTTGAGCTGAGCGGCGCGCCCGCTGCGTTGGATACTGCAATTGCGCTGACCGGGTTTGGCGGCCGCATCGTGATTGGTTCCTGGTATGGCGCCAAACCCGTCACGGTGGATCTGGGCGGACGCTTTCACCGCAGCCGCATCAAACTGATCAGCAGCCAGGTCAGCACGCTCACGCCAGAGCTGGCGGCGCGCTGGGACAAGCCGCGCCGGCTTGCCGTGGCCTGGCAGATGCTGCGCGCGATTCAACCGTCGCGCTTGATCACGCAACGCGTGCCGTTCGCCGATGCGGCTGCCGCCTATGCCGCGCTTGATGAACGGCCGGCGGATGCATTGCAGGTCGTGTTGGACTACGCCGCGCGACCGGTCAGGCTGTAGCCCAGGTCGCCAAACGCAGTGAGATTGAGCTGTGCCTGCGTGGCAACGGTGTCACCCTCAAAGCGATTTGTGATCGTCAAGCAAAACGGCCCGTGGAGAAAGAACACTTTTGTGACATGCGTGTGCGCGTCCTGCCATGCGCCCGCGGAGGCGATGGCCTGTGGAACGCCGTCACGGGTATTCAGCTGCGTTTTGCCCAGCACAGTTGTGCCGTGGCCAAACGGTATGTCATGCACGGCATGCGGCTCGACGATGCGCAACGTGCCGCCTGTTGGCGTGCATGTGAGCGTCACTTCGGAGATGCCGCGCGCGTTTGCATCGATCGAATAGGCACGGCCGGAAACAAAAGGTGCCTGGGCGCTCTGTGCATCACCCACCGGTAGCGCCAGCGCGGGCGACGGTTTGTAGGATCCGGGTGCATTGGCTTCGTGCCGTTCGCCAAACGCCGGGATCAGATGCTGCCACACAACATCCAGCACATCCTGCGTATTGCTGACCGCGCTGGTAAACACGATGACCGCGTCGTTGTCCGGCAGCATCACACAGAACTGGCCGAATAAGCCTTCGCCGCGATAGCCGTTGTGTTGTGAGCGCCAGAACTGATAGCCGTATCCTTGTTGCCAGTCAACACCGTCGCCGTTGTTGGCGATCTGATTTGCGCTCGCCGCCGCCACCCATTCAGCCGGAATTAGCTGCTCGCCTTGCCATTGGCCGCGCTGCAGATACAGCTGGCCAAAGCGCGCAATGTCCTCTGTCGTTAGGTTGAGGCCCCAGCCACCGATGTTGTAGCCCTCTGGACATGATTCCCATGTGCCGCCGCTGATGCCAAGTGGTGTGAGCAGCCGCGGCCGCAGATAGTCGAGCAGCGTTTGGCCTGAGACCCGTTGCGCAATGACAGACAGCAGATAGGTCGCGCCGCTGTTGTAAACAAAGTGCGAGCCCGGTGCATGCACGATCGGTTGCGCCAGAATTGTTGTGGACCAGCTTTGGCCCGGCGCCGTAAATAGTGCGGCGATTGTGTCTGTGTCGTGGCCGGTGGCCATCATGAGCAGATGCTTGATGCGCAGTGCCTGCAGATGTTCGCCTGGCGCGGTCGGAGCTTCTTTTGTGAAATAGGGCAGCACCAGGTCGTCGACAGTGAGCGCACCTTCTGCCTGCAACAGCCCGATCGCAGTGGCTGCAAAACTTTTGCTGATCGAGAACAGCATGTGCGGTCGTTCGGGCGAGTAGGGCGCCCACCACGCCTCAGCGACCACGTGACCATGGCGCAGCACCATTGTGCTGTGCAGATCACGAATTGTTCCGGCTGCGGCAAAAAACGCGTCGATTGCGGCGCGCGGAATGCCTTGTTGTTCTGGTGCGCTGCGGGGAAGGGGCATGGCTTGCATCGTTTGGAGTATAGGCCTGCCCAATCTTGTCAATCTTGTCAGCCGGATCTGCAACACTGTGGCGGGAATTCTGACAGATCACGTCACCTTTTCAACACAGAGAGATGTCATCCTGTTGGTGTTGTCGTGTGCAATGCGAATTGTGCGCGGCCAAGGAGACTCATGAACATGAACACCGAAACCATGCTGGCAAAGTTGCTGCACGAAGAGCGCCTGCGCGAGGCAGCGCAAATGCGTAGCTTTCCAGGCGCGCCATCGCTGTTTAGCACGATTGCCGGGACATTCAGCAAACTGTTCAAACCTGCTCGGCCGAAAGAGACGGCTGAACGGCGCACGCTGGCTGTCCAGCGCTAAATCCAAGCACCCAAGGCCCGCCGTCGATCGACGCGGGTCTCTTGCTTTTTCCGGTAGGTGCGGGCATCTTGCAACGCATCAAACGCGCGGTCATTTCGAGTTGCCCATGGCCTGCGGCCAAGTGCATCGCACATGACGCTGTGGCAGATTGGGAGGCAATTTCCCTCCCCCCGCCGAAGGCGGGGGGAGGGAAATTTCCCTAAACCAACCACACGGCATGTGCAGCCGGCAGACGAGAAATGCTCGTACGGCGGAAGCCTTCAGGCGCTTTCGCACACGAGATCTCTTGCCTTGAGACTCGCGATGATCGCGCAAAACCTAACGTGTCGAACGTGTCTCGCGTTGATGTTCGCCGCAAACGCCGGATTCTGCTCTTCGTGAGCCGTCTGGTTACAATTCGCGGCGTGATAAAACTCCTCGCAATCGATCTTGACGGCACGACCGTGCAACACGACAACGAAATCTCACCACGGGTGATCCAGACGGTCGCGGCGGCGCGCGATGCCGGTGTGCGCGTGGTGATCGCGACTGGCCGCAACGTGATTGGCGTCAAGCATTTTGCCGAACGCTTGGGGCTTGGCGGCCCCATGATCGCGCAGCAAGGCGGGCTGATCTACGATGTTTCGACCGATGCGACGTTGCGCAAGCTGTCCCTGGAACGCGAACTGGCCTGCGAGCTCGTCGCGCTGGAGCGCGTGTATCCATCGTGGAACACGGTGCTGTATATGGGCAAACAGATCTTTGTGACCAACGGCGAGTACTTTGCGCGCCGCAACAACCTGGTCGGATTTGCGCCGATCACCGTGCCGGATCTGTGCGAGGTGATGGATTCGAGCGATCCGGACAAGGTTCTCTACATGATGGAGCCGCACGAAACGCCGTCTGTGCTGACCTGGATGATCGACCACGTCGGCCCGCGCGCGACGGTGGTGCAGTCGCACGCGCAGTTTGTCGAGGTCAATCCGCTGGGTGCGGACAAGGGCGCCGGCCTGGCGTGGTTGTGCACGCAACTCGGCATTGCACAGGAAGAGACCATGGCAATCGGCGATCAGCACAACGACAGCACCCTGCTGGCGTGGGCCGGTCTGAGCATCGCGATGGGCAACGCCGGCCCGGAGCTGCAGGCACTCGCGGATTGGGTTGCGCCTTCGGTCGAAGACGATGGTGCGGCCGTCGCGATCGACAAATTCATTCTGACGTAGCCCGCGATCCGCTTACGTGGACAAGACCTCATCAAACATCGCGATGAGTTCATCAATCGGCTCTATGCCGACCGAGATGCGCACCAGATCCGGGTCGATGCCCAGTTCAATCAGACCGCGCCGGCCAGCCGCGGTGCTGACCAGTTCGTAGTGCGCGAGATACAAGAACGGCGATGCGGTCGTGAAGCGCGCGCCAAAACTGGCGGCCTTGGCAACGGGCAGGCGATCGAATACATCCGCCAGCGCGCTTTTGAACGACACGCTCAGCAACGCGCCCGGGCCGCCGCCTGGCCGCTGCACGTGTTCGAAATGATCGCAGCACGACGGCGCCATCGGATGCCGCACCATGGCGACGCGCGGGTGATTTTGCAGATGCGCCGCCAGCGCGCTGGCGTTGGCATTCACCCGTTGCACAAACTCTCCGATGGCATCCACCTGGGCGGCCAGCCGCGCGGCGTCGCGCGCATACAGCGGCGTGATGCGCGCGCGCAGAAGCTCGGCGAGCTCGGCAGCGTGCGGGCTGCTGTTGTTGATCTCGATCAAACCGGCCAGCACATCGGCGTTGCGCGCCGCGTATTTGGTCAGGCTTGTGGTCAGCACATCAGAATAGGGCAGCACATCGACGTTGACGATGCCGGCCACGGTCGGGTCCAGGATCACCAGCGCGCCGTGTTTGCGCGCGAGCGCGTGCACGCGGGCCAGATCACAGGTTTCAAGCAATGGGTTGCTGGGCGCCTCGCAGACGATGCCGGCCACGCGCGCGCCATGGGATTCAAGATAGGCCTCAAGCGCGTCGAGCGAATCCGTGTGCAGCAGTTTGATCGGCGTCGCGCCGCCGTGAAATCGTTCCAGCACCAGGCCGCTGTCGACATACACCCAGCCCAGTTGGATCCATACATCACGCCCGGTGCGCGCTTGGATATGGCTGATGGCGACATAGGCGCCGTAAAACGCATTTGCGCCGCCGCAGGTCAGCAGCGCTTGCGCGCCGACCCATGGCGCAAGTGCTTTCAAAATATGCGCTTCGGCGTCGCCGGTAAACAGATGCTCAGGCGTGGCGGCCGGCAACGTGCCGGCGCGGATCAACCAGTCTTCGGCCTGGCGCGAGGAGATCTGCGTGCCGGTGTGCTGCAAAAATGCGCGCGCGCGGGACTCAGCCACGCCGCCGGCTGCGATGCTGACTGCGAACACACCATCGTGCTGCGCGATGGATGCCGTTGCGTCCGCATAGGCGCGCAGCAGCTCAGCGGAAGACTGCGATGTCACGGCGAATAGGCGCGTAGCAGCGTTGGCGCGCGAGCGTTCCAGCGCCGCGCAGACCTGCGCGACAAGCGGATGCTGCAAAAAGCGTGGATAGCCCTGTTTGACATGCTGCAGCACCTGCGGCCACTTCTCTTCGTAACCAACGACAGCATCGCGCGTGGGCAGGCTGCTGATCACACTGTGGACGCTGCCGGTGAAGGTCGAGCCGAGCGGGTGATGTTGAAACGGGATGGCGCTGAGCAGCGCAGATTCGCTCACGTGGGTTAAAGATAACACGTTGTGGGCAGGCGGGTATCCATCGCGCAACCAAATTATGGGCTGTTCGTATTATCGACATGTCACCACACAGCCAAAAGAAATTTGTGTTGAACGCCACATTTGGGCGTTCATTGGAAATCGTGCGCGAAGCACTGTCGAAAATGCCGGCGGTCATCGACAGCATCGAAACCGCGACCGGCATGATCGTCGCCAACAACCGCACCGAATGGCAGTTGGGCGAGATTATCCGCGTGCACTCGCGGCCAATCGGCGAGTCGCACTGTGAGCTCACGGTCACAAGCGAATTCGCGCCTGGCAATGCCTCGAATGAATTTCACATCCATGAAGGGAATCTTGCTGCGTTTGAACGCCAGATGAATGAGCGGCTCGCCAACGACGGCGTTGTACCACTCGCCGCCGTTGCTGTGCCCATTTCAGCGCCGGTTGCACCCATTCCGGAGCGTCCAGAACTGCCACCCCCGCCGGCGCCTTCCGCGGCGACGCCAGCGTCCCCGATCTATCCGCGCCCGGCCAAAGACCGGGCCTTGACGATGTTGCTGGAGATCTTCCCGGCCCTGTTCGGGATCTATGGCATCGGCTGGATTTACGCCGGCCAAACCGGGATCGGGCTGGCCTGGCTGATCGGTGGGCTAATCTATACGGCCTTCGCGCTGTTGGTGGTCACGATTACGGCCGGTCTGGCATGCTTCTGTTTTGTGCCGGTCGGCATCGCATTGATCGCCACATCGGCCTTTACGTTGAACAGCCACATCAAACAGCACCCGGAAGTTTTTGGGGCGTGAGATTCGGTTGCACGTATTGTGGCGACTCAAAAAACACGCCGATCAACGAGTAGGTCTTTCCCGCCGGGTCGTGCGGTTCGGCGAGCATCTCGTTAATAAGTGCGGTGAGTTTCTTGTCGAAATAGGCCGCGCGTTTTGGCGAGAGCATGATGCGCGGATATGCCGCATGTACCGGCGTAGCGCTGTTTTCTGCCAACGCTTCGCGCAAGTCGGCCAGCCCGGTCTGCACGATGTCGACTTCTTGCGGTTGGTCGGACGATTCAACGTTAAAAACAAAGATACGCGCGGTGCGGGCGTAGTACTTCGCAATGATGCCGCGTATCGCGCGGCGCGCCACCACCTGCGCGAGACCGGCTTTCTCCAATACGCGCAGCTGATAGCCGATTGAGCCGGTTGAGGCGCCGAGCTGTGTCGCCAGTTGTTTGGCAGTGCGTGGCGTTTGCTGGATGATCGCCAAGATGCGCTTGCGCAGCGGATCGCCGGCGGCGCGCAATTGCGCCGGCGTGGTGATGCTGAGCATCGTCGGAAGCTCGGGCATGACGACGGGCACATTGTCTGGCAGGATCGGCGGAACTTTTTGAGTTGGCATGCGATAGGTTTCAAGTGCACCAAAACGTGGTTTCTACAGCTGGCGAAAATGCTATATCCCTCGCGGAGCGAGGGATATAGCATTTTCGCCGCTTTTCAAACAGGGTTTTGTCGCACTTAGGTGACGGCGTGATCCGGCAGCAAATCTTCCACATTGCGAACAGCCTTAAACGAATAGGCCAGCACGCCGACGGCGGCGACGATCAGGCCGGAGATGACGAAGGCCAGCGCCATGCCAGCCCCTGGCCCGACACCAAACACGCCGCCGAAGACGCCGGACAGCGCGCCATCGCTGCGCATGCCGGGTTCCAGCCAACGGTCGGCGAGCAGACCGGTTACGACGGGTGTGATCGGGTTGCTGAGCCATGCGATGAGCCGGCGCGCTGAGAAAACGCGGCCTTGCAACTCGGGCGCGACCTTCGACTGCCAGATCGCCTGGTTTGAGCCGTTGACCAACGGCACCAGCGTCGCCGCGGCAAATTGCGCCGCCATCCAGACCCAGACATTGCGGGTCAACCCCATGATGACGCTCGCCGTCAGCGCGCTCAGGATCCAGCCCAGGAGCACGCCGTGCACACGCCGTTTGAACCCGCCCCAGGCCGTCATCAGCACGCCGCCGACGATGCCGCCGACGGCGCCGGCCGTCAGCACCCAGCCCAGCAGCGTCGCGTCGTTGCCGGTGCGGGCCAGGATCATCGGCGTGGTCAGCGTTTGCCCGACCCCGGCGAACAGGTTGCAGAGAAAGAAGACCAGCTGCAGCCCGAGCAGGCTGGGGCGGGCAAAAATATAGCGAAAGCCGTACGCGGCGTCAGAAAGCACCGATACTTTTTCGATGCGCCCAGGCTCACGCCGCGGGGGATCCGGCACCACGATGATGACCAGCGCTGCCAGCGCCAGCACGAACGTGAGCAGGTCGAGCGTCAGCAGCCCGGTCAACCCGATCAGCGGCAACAGCGCGCCGGCCAGCAGCGGGGCAAAGACGCCGGGGCCAGCCTCAAGCAATGACAACATGCCGTTGGCGCGTCCAAGCTGTTCTTTTGGCACCATCAGGCTGATGCTGGCCGAATAGGCCGGCCACTGAAAACAGCCGAACACCCCGCCAATCGCCGCGGCCAGATACAGGTGCCAGACTTCCAGCATGCCGGCAGCCGACATCGTCACGAGCAACACGGTGCCGATCACAGCGCCAAAATCGCTCATCGCCATCATCAGCTTGCGGTTGTAGCGATCGATCATGACGCCGGCGAACGGCGACAGAAATAGGAAAGGCGTGATGTAACACGCAAAGACCAGCCCGAGCGCGGTGACGCTGCCGGTCTTTTCATAGACCCAAATGCGAATCGCAAACTGCGCCATCTCAGAGGCCAGCACGGAAACGCCCTGGCTGGATGCCAGGGCCGTCACGCCAGGCAAACCGCGGAGCACCCCAGATGTAAATTTCACGTGCTGATTATATGGCACGTGTCAATAAATTGGCGCGTTTCGGGAGCAAGTGTTTTCGCCTGTCTTCCGCGCAACAAAACGCAGCAGGTTGGCCGCAGTTGGGAAATAGAGTAGAGCCACCGGGAAGCGCCCGGGTCGCGACCCGGTGGCTCTACTCTATTTCCCAACTGCGGCGGCGTAAGCTTGAGGCAATGCAAGATCTCGTGGCACACCCCGTTAGCACGGGGTATCCGGCGACTGGGGCGAACATCAACGCGTGACACGCCCAATGTTGCCAAACACGCGTCATTTCGACGCGAAGCGGAGAAATCCCGTAAGGCGAAAGCCTGCAGACGCTTTCGCGCTACGAGATCTCGATCCGCAAGGCGAGATGACCACGTGGATAGAGGCGCGTGGCTCACCAAAGGGAGGCTTTCGATGAAGTCAGTCGAACCGCCCACGCAGTTCGCCAAATTGCCGGATACGCCCCGTTAATGTTGGGTGCATTTTTCTAAAGGGGGAGCGTCATGTAGCGTGGCCAATGCTTGTGCCAGCCGGGTCCGCAGGCCGTAAACGGCCATGCTCAGATACGAAGCCCTGGGCTGCATGCCAGCGCTCACAGGATTGGCGTCGTTGTGTGAATGCCGGATAAAACGGCCGCCACGTGCGCAAGTTGTTGCCATCAGCCCAGGGCTTCGTATCTGAGCATGGCCGTTTACGGCCTGCGGACCCGGCTGGCACAAGCATTGGCTTCGCCATTTGCCGCTCCCCTTTAGAAAAATGCACCCCGTTAATGTTGGAGTAATGCGCCCCCGTTACAATACCGGTCCCATGGCAGAAAAACTCGCAATTATTGGTTCAGGCCCGGCTGGGCTGACCGCAGCAATTTATGCAGCCCGTTCGTTTCTAGAGCCGCTGGTGTTCGCCGGCCCGTCGTTTGGCGGACAAATCGCGACCACGACCGAAGTTGAAAACTTCCCCGGTTTTGCAAATGGGCTGATGGGCCCTGAGCTGACCGCCAACATGCGCGAGCAAGCCGAGAAGTTCGGCGCGCGCATCATCGAGGAGACGATCGAGAAGGTCGATCTGAGCCAACGCCCGTATAAGCTGTGGAGCGGCAACCAGATGTATGAGGTTGAGTCGCTGATCATCGCCTCCGGCGCCACCCCGCGCCCGCTTGGCGTGCCGGGCGAACAGCAGTTTATCGGCCGCGGCGTCAGCTACTGCGCAACCTGCGATGGCTTCTTCTTCAAGAACAAGGAGATCATCGTGGTGGGCGGCGGCGACTCGGCATTTCAAGAGTCGCTGTTTCTGACCAAGTTCGGCACGCGCGTGCGCATCGTGCACCGCCGCGATGAGTTCCGCGCCGGCGCCACGCTGCAAAAGCAGGTTGCCGCCAACCCGAAGATCGAGCTGGTGACAAACACCGTGATTGAGGAGATCAAGGGCAACGGCAAGGTCAACGAAGTGCTGTTCAAAAACCTGAAGACCGGCCAGACCGCGCCCAGCCCGGTTGAAGGCATCTTTGTCTTTGTCGGCCACGAGCCAAACTCACAGCTGTTCAAGGACCAGTTGGCCATGACGCCGGAAGGCTATCTCGAGGTCGATTCGCGGCTGCACACCAGCGCGCCTGGCGTCTTTGCGGCCGGTGAGATCCACGACAACTGGTTCAAACAGGCCATCACCAGCGCAGGATTCGGGTGCATGGCGGCGATGGAAGCGGAGAAGTTCCTGGCGAGCTTGGAGTAACGCGCGACTGTCGGAAGCGAGTTCGTTGCAAAGTCAGCTGGATATGTCCAGCTGACTTTTTTGCTTTCAGCGTGAAGCCAATCACAATTACTAAAGCGCAGGTCTGATAGTTTAGGTTGGCACCAAGAATGGCAGCGCCTTGATACGCACCGCGCGCGTTTGATCGAATTTGCGTTGTAAACTCATCGCGCTTCGCTCTTTCCACACAGGAAAATCTAGCTTAGCTCGAAATGTGTATCTGTTGACATCGTAATTGAGTGCGTCAAAATTGCCGCGATCCCTGTCGCCTTCATTGCCTAAAAATGATCACATTGCCGAATCTACTATCTAACAACACTGCTTGGGGCACGCGGGCGTGGTTCGCGTGTGATATTCAAGATTTTCACAACTTGCAGACCACCGCAATAATTGGCAAGTTGGTGTCTAACGCTGGGCTTGAGATCAACCCTGAAACTACCCGCTCGTGGGAGATCGAAATCAAGTTTTTGAGAGCTTGGCTAGTGGACATTTCTGGGGCTGTCTTTCTTGGTCACAACATCCCGCGCATGGGCCGGCGCGCAGATGCGGTTCTCCTAATCAACGATTTGGTGATCGTGATTGAATTCAAGGCAGGGGAAACGCGCTTCTTACGCGCAGACAGCGATCAAGTTTGGGACTACGCGCTCGACCTGAAAAATTTCCATGCCGCCAGCCACGACAGGGTGATTTTGCCAATTCTGGTTGCCACTGAGGCGTCGTCGACTACTCAGGCACTTATGCAAGCTCCAGCTCATGACGATGTCTATCAACCCGTTCATGCATGTATCGATGATATGCCCGAGATCTTGCGCTGCGCTGTTCAGCGGCACGGCCGGGTAGTCACTGACCCAGCCGAATGGGTGCGCTCGCCGTATAAACCTAGTCCAACGATCATCGAAGCTGCTCGGGCGCTCTACGCCGACCATTCAGTGGAAGCTATCGCGCGGTTTGACGCGGATGCCTCTAACTTGACAAAGACAGCACAGGCGATTCAAGACATCATCCACGACGCACAGTTGAATCGGCGAAAGTCCATTTGTTTTGTTACTGGCGTACCCGGCGCAGGCAAAACACTTGTCGGACTTAATACAGCCACACAGCGACCAACTATAAGTAACGCTTCCCACGCCGTCTTTCTATCAGGTAATGGCCCTCTCGTCGCTGTGCTGCGCGAAGCCCTAGCGCGTGATCAAGTTGCGCGCGACAAAATCGCTGGCAGAAAAACAACTAAAAGCAGGCACCTTAGTAGCATCAAGGTTTTTATCCAAAACGTGCATCACTTTCGTGATGAAGCATTACACGACAAAGTGTCTCCACCCGCGGAGCATGTTGCAATTTTTGACGAAGCGCAGCGCGCATGGAACCTTGATCAAACCGCAAACTTCATGCGTCGCAAAAAAGGCCAACTGGATTTCGACAAATCCGAGCCTTCCTTTCTCGTTGACTACCTGGATCGCCATCAGGACTGGGCGGTCATCGTCTGTCTCGTCGGTGGCGGTCAGGAAATCAATATTGGCGAAGCGGGAATTCGTGAGTGGATTCAGTCGCTTCAAGTGCGCCCTCAGTGGCATATTAATATTTCTTCGCAGCTGACAGACCGCGAATATGGTGTGACACCATCCGATCTCGAAGGCGCGCTGAGCACCCGCACAACAACAGATGAAAGATTACATTTGACGATGTCGCTGCGCTCATTTCGTAGTGACCAGGTGTCAAATTTCGTCAAGGCGCTGCTGGATTTGAATCGCACGCAGGCCATGCAACTCTTAAACTCTTTTTTGGCCCGTTATCCGATCCAATTAACTCGCAATCTGACCGCTGCGAAGGAATGGGTTCGTCTGCGGGCGCGTGGCAGTGAACGCATCGGGTTGATGGCCTCCTCTAAAGCACAACGTCTAAAGCCTCATGCCATCGATGTCCGCATCAACGTTGATCCTGTGCACTGGTTCTTGAATCCGCGTGAAGACACGCGCTCAAGCTTTTATCTCGAAGACGCGGCGACCGAGTTTCAGGTGCAAGGTCTCGAACTTGATTGGGCAGTCGTCACCTGGGACGCCGACTTGCGTCTGGCCGGGGATCAGTGGTCGTACCATGACTTTAGAGGTAGCAAGTGGACCAACATCCACAGCGTCGATAACCGTCGCTATCTGACAAATGCCTATCGCGTGCTGCTGACGCGATCACGTCAGGGCATGGTGATCTTTGTCCCTCCAGGTGATCCCAATGACCCAACGCGAAACCCTGCGTATTATCAAGCCACATATACCTATCTCAGATCATTGGGCATCCCAGAGATAACAACGTAAGGCGATATGGCCCGCATATGGAGATTTTGTCTTCATCCCAGCTGTGGTCGCGGATCATCGGCGAATATGCGCAGGTGGTGCTGTCGGTCGATATAGACAAATACCTGCTCGTGCGAAACTCACAAATGGTAAACTGAGTTTCGCTGGCATCCCCGAATTCACCGGCCGGCAATCTCACCCCGCCCCGCGCCCCACCACCCGTATCAAATGTGTCGTGCGCGCTGCCAGGAGCTTGACCATCATGCGGTGAAACATCGCCGCGACGGCTGGCGCGTTGTGCTCCATGCGTGCCAAGCTGTCGGCTGAGAGCGAATACACCACGCTCGGCGCATCCGCAACCACCGCAGCGGTGCGCTGCTGCCCGAGAAAAAACCCAGCTCGCCGATCACGTGCCCGGCACCCATCGTCTCCAGCCGCAGCGGCGCCTTGCCCGGCGGCTCCAGTTGCGCGGTCATCTGGCCGCTCTCCACGAAATAAATCGCATTCGCCGGCTCAGCCTGCCGGATCAGATATTCGCCCGCCGCAATCACGCGCCGCTCAAAAAACGCAAACAGCGCGTCAAACAGTGCGTCATCACTCACATGCCGCGCCAGGCTCTCGCGCAGCGAATGCTGCTGCATCCCACCCGTGCCCAGCCCGTGCCCGCTCACTGGGCTGTGATCGCCATCGAGCGTCACGGCCGCCAGCCCGAGGCCGGCATCGCGCAAGGCACGATCAAACGCCAGCTGCTCGCGCACCAGTGCGGCCAGCACATCGTCGCGCCCGGCCATGCTGGCAAACCGCTCGGTCGCCTCGCGAAACAGCGCGGCGCCATCGGCCGGCGAGCCATGATGCTGGATAAACACGGCAAACGGCGCGACCGCACGCGCGATCAAGCTGGCGTCGCCGGCCTGCACCGCGCGCCGCCAGGCCAGACGCACATTGTCAAAGTCGCGCTGCGCGAGCGCGGCAGTATCCACCCCGGCCGCGCATAACAGATCGAGATAGTGCTGGCTGTGCCGCGTCGTCGCGCGCAGGCGGCCGTCGATGCTCAGATGCGCATCGGCCAGCTCGCGCACCAGCGGATGCACGTCATAGCGCCCGGCCGCCACGCGCTGCACCAGCGACTGGCCAATCAGTGCGGTAAGTTCGCCCAGCCCGCCATCGGCCAGTGCCAGCGCCGCCGCGCGGTCAAATCCGCCGCGAAACACCGAGACCTGCGCAAGCGTGGCCTGCTCGCGCGCGCTGAGCAGCCGCCACGCGTGTTCGAACACGCTCGTCAGATGCTGATGCCGCTCGGCGTGTTCCGACGCATGGCCCGGCTCCGCCCGGATCCCGGCGATCGAGCGCCCGATCTCCTCCACCGGGAAGTGTTCGACCCACCCGGCCGCCAGCTCAATCGCCAGCGGCAGCCCGGCCACCTGTGCACATAGCCGGTCGATGTCGCGTTCAAACACCCCGCTGGCGTCGGCCAGGGTCACTGCCTGGCGCATGCGCGTGACAAACAGCGCGCGCGCATCCTGCGCGCCCAGACCGTGCACGGTCAGCACGGCCTCGCCCGGAACGTTCAGCCGCACACGCGAGGTCGCGAGCACGCGCACGCCCGCGCAGGCTAGCAGCACATCCAGCACGGCATCGGCTGCCGTGACCGCCCCGGCCGTTCCGGTGAAATGCTCCAGGTTGTCGAGCAGCAGCAACAGGCGTTTGCCGGTCAGAACGCTGGACAGCTCATAAAGCGGCGCACGTGCATCCGTCATTGGGTGGCCGATCGCGGCGGCGATGGCCAGCGCGACGCGGTTGGCCGCCGCACCGCCCGCGGCGTCGATGCCGCTCAGCGCAACAGACCACACGCCGTCCGGAAAGTCGTCCAGCAATCGTTGTGCGGCAGCGCTGGCCAGATGCGTCTTGCCCACACCGCCGATGCCGAGCACGGTGACCAGGCGTTCGACACGCAGCAGCGCGCACAGCTGATCGAGCTCGGCCTGGCGGCCGATCAGCGTCTTTGACGATTGCGCCAGGTTGTGCCGCCGCGCCGGCGGGTCGACGCGATCTTCGCGCAAGCGCTGCGCCAGCTGTTGCGTCTCTAGCGCCGGTTCAAGGCCCAGCTCGGCGCGCAGCGTCTCGCGGCAGATCGCATACTGATCGAGCGCGGCCGAAATGTGGCCCTGTGCGGCGAGCGACTGCATCAGGCGGCGATGCGCGCTTTCGAGCCAGGGCGACAGCGTGAGCTGCTGGCGCGCGGCCGCCCCCAGCGCGGCCCACTCACCCAGCGCGGCAAAGTGCCCCTGCACGAGATCGAGCGCGATTAGCGCGCGCTGGTGCAGCTGCTCCTGCATGAGCAGGCGCCACTCGTCAAATCCGTCCACGGCATCGATATGCAGCCCGACCAGGAATTCACCGCGATACAGGGCGAGCGCGTCGGTCAATTGCGCAAGGTGCGCGCGCTGCGCGTCGGCGGCGCGCGCAAGAAAAATGTCGACGCGCTGCCGGAAATGCACGGTATCAACGTTGGCCAGACGGCTGTCAAAGCGCACGGCGGCGCGCTCGATGAGCAGCGCCGGGTGTTCGGCCAGCGCCGCGCGCAGACCGGAGAGCTCGACACGCAGATTGGCCCGCGCGGCGGTCTCAGGCAAATCGCCCCAAAACAGCGTGGCAAGCGTGGCGCGCGCGTGCGGCTGATCGGGCTGGCTGGCCAGATAGGCGAGCAGGCCGCGCGCTTTTGCCGAGCGAAACCCGCCTAGCGCCGCGTCGTTGAGGCGCGCGGAGAAGCTGCCCAACAGATTGATTTGTAATGTTGGCAACGCGCCGGTGTTTTGCGATGGAACCACGAGAGGATCATAGGTGATTTGCGCTGCGAAGCGTTGGGGGGGGCATTTTTCTAAAGGGGAGCGGCAATTGGCGTGGCCCCAGTGCGCGCCTGTCGGGACCGCAGGCCGTAAACGGCCATGCTCAGATACGAAGCCCTGGGCTGTATGCCAGCGCTCACAGGATTGGCGTCGTTGTGTGAATGCCGGCTAAAACGGCCGCCACGCGCGCAAGTTGTTGCCATCAGCCCAGGGCTTCGTATCTGAGCATGGCCGTTTACGGCCTGCGGACCTGGCAGGCCTAAGCATTGGCTTCGCCGTGACGTTCCCCTTTAGAAAAATGCACCCCGTCTGGGTGGAGGGGGCTCGCTACGATCTCGCTACGCGCTATCACTATGCTGTATGTATGTCCCACGCATCGGCCGATTCGCCCAACATACACATCACATTTGTGTTGCGATGTTCGCGCGACCAGCTGACCCGCGCGCTGCGCATCATGCTCCAACCGGCAGATAGCAGCGACCGGCGCGTGTTTGCCGATCTGGAGTCGGCATTTGCGTATCTCGAGAGCGTTGTCGAGGCGAAGATGCCGGCCAACGCAAAGGAGCCCTCCCGTGATTAAGTCTTTGCACCACCTCGCATTCGTGCTCGCATTCGCCGTCGGCTTGCCCGGGCTGCAGCCCACACTGGCCGGCCCGGCACACAACAGTCTCGCTGCGCCAGCGCAGCAGGCGCCGGGCGCGCTGCCCACGCCACTGGGCTACTGGCGCATGCATGAGTTCCTGCCCGGTAGCACGCTCAACAGCGTCAGCAATACGCACGACGCGGCTATCAGCGGCCCGCTCTTGATTTACTCATTAGTGCCAGATAACAACGTCGGGTGGATCGCATCTGAAAGCACGTTTAACAACACTGCTTCGCTCGGACTTGCGGGCAACACGTATCTCACGGTGACCAGCAGCACCGGCAGCACGATCAGCCGCGAGCTGAGCATCGCGGCGTGGGTCTACCTGAGCAACCCCGTAGACGATCAAAAGATCCTCGGCCGGTTTTGGCTCAACTTTCCGCAGCGCAGCGGCTATTTGCTCAGCGTGACAGGCGGTCAAGTGCAGGCCGAAATCTATGACAGCAGCGGTTCAGGCGCGAAACTTCAGGCGGGTCAGGTGCCTGCGAACACCTGGACGCACATTGCCATGACCTGGGAAGCAGGCGGCGCGCTCGTGGCCTATGTCAATGGGGTGGAAGTTGGACGGCAAGACATGGGGGCGTTGCCCATCGGCACAAAATGCGTAAGCGGGCAAGGCGGCTGCAACATCGTGATCGGCACGGCGCCATGGGACCTGACCGGTCATCGGGTCATCGGCAACATTGACGAAGTATTGGTTTATGACACCGCGTTGAGCGCGGCGCAAATCGCGCAGGTCGCGCAGCGCACGTTTATCGTCAACTCCGCCGCCACCGATCTGACTCCGTGCGCGGGTGACCTGTGCACGCTGCAGGCCGCGATTCTCGCTGCAAACGTCATCACGTCAAGCGCCCTGATCGACCGCATCCACTTCAACCTGCCCGCGCCTGCAATTGTTCGGCTGCCGAACCTGTTGCCATCAGTTAGCGATGCTATGCTGATCGACGGACTGACGCAACCCGGCGCCAGTTGCGCGCCCTTTGCGCCGCGGCCGGTCGTTGTGCTTGATGGCACGAATGCGGGCGCGAATAGCGTTGGATTTTTTGTCGATGGCGACGACGTCGAGATCCGCGGGGTAAACATCCGCAATTTCACCGACGTCGGAATTGGCGCCACAGGCAACGGCGGGAGCTTCAGCTGCAATGTGATCGGACCGGAGTCAAGCGGCCAAAGTGTGTCGCGCCAACAAGAGGTTGGCGTTGTGATAGAAAAAGCGCGCGACATCGATGTGCGGAACAATTTGATCTCCGGAAATCGCGGCAATCTGGCGATTCAGGATTCGGAAGAGGTGCGCGTCTCAGACAACATTGTCGGCACCGATCTGAGCGGAACGCGGCCGGTCAGCGGCCCTCGCTCATTGTTCGGAGTCATATTGAATCGCGCATCCGCCATCTCCATCACCAACAACCTGATTTCCGGCAACGACACCGGCATCTACATACCTCAGGCGAACAACAACGAGATTACAGAAAACAGAATCGGCACAAATATTTCGTCAACCGCGGCCGTTTCAAACACGGTTGTCGGGATTCACATGATTCAGGCGCAGAGTAATGTCGTCAACGGAAACATCATTGCCGGCAATGGCGGGCCGGGCGTGCTCATGGAAGGCATCTCACTGACCCTCGTGACAAACAACGACATCGGCACCACCCCGGACGGCATCGCGCTCGGCAACCTTGGCGCGGGCGTGGTTATCTCGAACGCCACACTCAATACCATTGGCGGCAGCAACGCCGGCAACCGCATCGCGTTCAACAAAGGCGCCGGCATCAGCGTCACGGCCAGCCTCAACAACACCGGCAACTGGCTTACTCAAAACGCGATCTACGCCAATGCCGGTCTTGGCATCGATCTTGAGCCGGCCGGCGTCACGCAAAACGACACAGGCGACGCCGACGGCGGCCCCAACAACCTGCAAAATTTCGCCGTGCTCAGCGCCGCGCGCACAGTCACCAACACTGTTATCACTGGCACGCTTAACAGCACTGCCAACCGTCAGTTCCGCATCGAGTTCTTTGCCAACCCACCTGGCGTCCCCGATCCAGATGGCGTCTGCGAAGGCCGCCACTTTGTCGGGTTTGCGCTGGGGAATACCGATGGCATCGGCAATTTGAGCTTCACCAGCGTGCTGACGCAAGCCATCCCGCCAGGCTCGCGCCTTTCCGCGACCGCATCAGCCACAACCGGTGACACGTCGGAGTTCTCGGTCTGCGCCATCGTCACCGGTCCGCCTCCGAGCGTCAGCCTGGCGCCGGCCACGCTCTCGATCGGCGAAGGGGCGGGATCGGCACAGCTTGTCGTGCAGCTCTCCTCCACGAGTGGCGCGCCGGTGACGGTCACTTACAGCACTTCAGCATCCGGCGCGCAACCTGCGCTGGCCGGCGTCGATTTTGTGAACACGAGCAACGCCAGCCTCGTTATCCCGGCCGGCCAAATCAGCGCCACACTCAGCATCACGATTCTGGAGGACGTGCATGTCGAGGGCCCGGAGCAGTTTCAAGTGACGCTCAGCGTGCCACCGGGAGGCAATGCCGTGCTGGACAGCAGTACGTCCAAGATTGTGTCGCTGGTGACGATCACCGACAACGACAGCGTGACGCCGCCATCAGCGCACAAGCTCTTTTTGACGTTGTTGGCGCGGGCGCGCTAACCCGGACGGGCTCCGAAGCAACGCGAGAATGCGATTTCACACATGCCCGCGCGGAGCGGGCATGTGTGAAATCGCTCTGAACTGTCACGCACGCCGTCTCTCGCAACAAGGCAGGCGCAATCGCTCAACGGCGCGGTGTGCGGCACAACCTCAGCCCACTATTCCGCGTTGGCTCAAACAGCGTCCACGAGGCCTTGTATTACGGTGTGCCGCTTGTGGTTGTGCCGCAGCAGCTCGAGCAGGCTTTTAACGGAAGGCAGATGGTGCGCCATAGCGCCGTCGACACGGTGCTGGCTGCTTCAGCATTTCAATCGAACGCGCAGCGCCTGAGCCAGGGGTTTCAGCAGGCAGGCGGATATCAGCAGGCGGCGACAGCCATTGAAGCGATGTAGGCGTAATCAGCAGTGCAGGAAACTCATTTTCAGGCGCACGTTAGACGGTGACCTAGCTTCATCTGGTGAGGCTGAATATGAACTTTATCTGTGCCCGTTGACAGCGAGACAGCACGATGATATGATTTTCATGTAATTCATGAATTACATGAAATGACGCGAATTATAGAAACCACCAAAACCCAGGATCGGGGTGTGGTCACGATCCCGGAGTCCGTGCGCGAAAAGCTTGGTATCAAAAAGGGCACCACCGTGCTGTTTGTCGAGAACGAGAAGGGCAATATCGAGATTCGCACCCTTGAAGCTGAGACCATTGACCTGTTGGACGAGATTGGCACCGCCCTGCGCGAAAAGGGCGTCACTATGGACCAATGGCTGGCGGAAGGCCGCAAAAATCGCAAACAGTTGTTTGCCGACATGTTTCCTGATCTTGCCTGATCTATGCGTTTGTTTGTCGATTCCAGCATTCTGTTTTCGGCATGCTATTCCAAAACGGGCGGTGCTCGCGAGTTAATTCGCCTAGCGATCAAAGGGCAAGTCGACTTGTTTGTCAGTGATTACGTTTTCGCTGAAACGGAGATGAATCTGGCCGATGGCGCTTCACGCGGGCTTGGCGTTTTTCAATATCTACGGACGCGAGATTTTTGGCATATGGTCACTGTGACAAAACTTGAAGTTGTCGCCGCCATCGACGCAGTTGCAGACAAATTTGACGGCCCGATTGTCGCCGCCGCAAAGTCCGCACGCGTTGATTATTTGCTGAGCTTCGACCGCAAACATTTGCACACCCATGCAGTTGAAGCGTTCGTCGGTTCACCCGTTGCAACACCTGAGACCGTGCTCAAAAAGATCAAAGCCGGTTTTGAACCGTCCTAGCAGCAGCCATAGAAACCGCGTGTGCACGCGCTATGGCAGGCAGTGCTGAGTTATAAAGTGTGTTGCTGGCCGCGATAGCCGTGCTCACTGCTCAGAAACGAACTCACGATGCGACGTCAATTCAAGTTGCCAATGGGCCTGCGGCGCAAGAAAAGCGTGAGGACGTTGGCAGGGTAATCTTAAGCGACCTGCGAGAAAAGACCCGTATTCCGACTGGTGCAAAAGAAGCCCGTTTTAGAGTTGGTTGCGATTGGCGGTGAAGAAAATAACTGGTGGCAGCGCAAGCTGACCCCGCTGTGCAGACTACGTGTAAAAGGGCCAATCGGCTTGCAGGAGGAGAAAGATGAAGATCGTCAATCCAAATGCAGGTGGAATAGATATTAGCGCGGAAGAGCTGTATGTGGCGGTGCCGGCAGGTCGCGATGAGCAAGAAATCAGGCGATTTGAAACGTATACAGAAGATTTACACACGTTGGCGAAATGGTTGGTGAAGTGCGGAGTGGACACGGTGGCAATGGAGTCGACGGGGGTGTATTGGATACCGGTGTATGCGGTGTTGAAAGAATACGGGATAGATGTGCAGTTGGTGAATGCCAGGCACGTAAAGAATGTGCCGGGACGCAAGAGTGATGTGAAAGATTGCGCATCGCTGGGAGACCTGCACAGCGTAGGGCTGCTGCGGGGATCGTTTTTGCCGGAAGAGACGACAGCAATCATGCGCAGCTATGTAAGACAGCGGGAAGCGCTGATCGAGCAACGAGGCAGCCATGTGAATCGAATGCAGAAAGCGCTGGTGCAGATGAATGTGAGGCTGGATGAGGTGTTGAGCGATGTGGTGGGGATGACAGGGCTGGCGATCATGCGGGCGATCGCAAGCGGGGAACAGAGGCCGGAGGAGTTGCTCAAACACCGGAACAGGCGATGCAAAGCAGGGCCAGAGCAATTTGTGAAAGCGTTGACGGCGCACTACCGAGCGGAGCATGTGTTTACATTGAAGCAATCGTTGACGATGTATGACGTGTATACGGAGCAGATCGCATTGTGCGATGCACAGGTGTCGGCGCATCTGGAAACGATCAAGCCAAACGACGATGATCAGGGAAATCAAGCGTTGCCAGAATCGAGCAAATCGAACACGCACAGCAAAAACGCACCGCCGCAAGCGATGCGGGCACAGTTGTTCAAACTCACAGGTGTGGATTTGACGGAAGTAAATGGAATCCACCTGAGCACGGCGCAAACGGTGATCTCCGAGATTGGCACAGACATGAGCAAATGGCCGACAGCCAAGCACTTTGCATCGTGGCTGGGGCTGGCGCCAAAAAACGATATCACCGGAGGCAAGATCAAAAAGTCACGGACGCTGCCGGGCAACAGACCAGCGGCCCAAGCACTGCGAATGGCGGCGCAATCATTGCTAAAAGCCAACAACGCGCTTGGCGCATATGGTCGCCGAATCCGCGCAAAATCTGGGGCGGCACAGGCGTGCGTGGCGCTGGCCCACAAATTAGCGCGCATCATCTACATCTTGCTGCGGGACAAAAAAACCTTTCAGCCGACATCGGTTGAAGCTTATGACAATGCGAACCGCGAACGCGAGAAAAAGCCATCGAACGCCGTGCAGCCAAGCTCGGTTGCAAGCTCATTTCCGTTTAGTTCCTGTGCAGTTGCCAATGGGCCTGCGGCGCAGAGAAAAGCGTGAGGAACGTAGGCAGAGTAATCTTAAGCGACCTGTCCGGGGAAAAGACCGTATTCCGACTGGTGCAAAAGAAGCCCGTTTTCGAGTTTGGTTGCGATTGGCGGTGAAGAAAATAACTGGTGGCAGCGCAAGCTGACCCCGCTGTGCAGACTACGTGTAAAAGGGCCAATCGACTTGCAGGAGGAGAAAGATGAAGATCGTCAATCCAAATGCAGGTGGAATAGATATTGGAGCGGAAGAGCTGTATGTGGCGGTGCCGGCAGGTCGCGATGAGCAAGAAATCAGGCGATTTGAAACGTATACAGAAGATTTACACACGTTGGCGAAATGGTTGGTGAAGTGCGGAGTGGACACGGTGGCAATGGAGTCGACGGGGGTGTATTGGATACCGGTGTATGCGGTGTTGAAAGAATACGGGATAGATGTGCAGTTGGTGAATGCCAGGCACGTAAAGAATGTGCCGGGACGCAAGAGTGATGTGAAAGATTGCGCATGGCTGCGAGACCTGCACAGCGTAGGGCTGCTGCGGGGATCGTTTTTGCCGGAAGAGACGACAGCAATCATGCGCAGCTATGTAAGACAGCGGGAAGCGCTGATCGAGCAACGAGGCAGCCATGTCAAATCGAATGCAGAAAGCGCTGGTGCAGATGAATGTGAGGCTGGATGAGGTGTTGAGCGATGTGGTGGGGATGACAGGGCTGGCGATCATGCGGGCGATCGCAAGCGGGGAACAGAGGCC
>CAVXUI010000004.1:0-182509 GCA_963764985.1 uncultured Chloroflexia bacterium
TTTCCATCATCTTGGTAGCCTGTTCTCGCTTCATTGAGAAAACGCTTTAGCTTAGAAGGTTGTATGCCTCCGAAAATAGATAACAATAAGCTGGAAATAAAGACGGTTCCGCGTTTTACAGTGTCGTAGGGGTACTGAATACCTCCATTAAATCCTGAAAGATATAAGCCTCTTTCATCAGCATTGTCATCTTTTGATAATCTGACAAATGAAGAAGATAGCTCGTCGACTTCCAACATGATTCCTTCTGGATTTTCTTCTAAAGAAGTTAAGATTAATTTTTCAACAGTTACCTTTGTGACAGTATAACGTTCCAACTTAGGTTTGCGCTCTTCTAATTCGGACAGTTCTTGCATATGAGCTTTAAATGAATCTTCAAATTTAGTAATGGTGCTTGGATCAGCTTTCGCTTTTTTTCCTTCGTTTTCCATACCTTTTTTTGCAGCATTAATTTTACACTCGATAAGCGCTATGCTTTGTAGGTATTTCTTCATTTCTTTTTTGTATTTTTCCCGCGCATTTTCACTAAGCAATTGAATTGGCTTATTAGTTGCGCTTAACGCATTGGATTTTCCCAATAATGAATCCCAATCATTGCCCAAAAGAAATTGGGAGAGGCATGCCAACCAGTTTTTTGCTAGTTAGTGCGACTTTTATTTTTCCAGAAAAAACGCACCCCCATTCTTGCCAGTAATGAAACTAAAATGTAATCATCAGAGCAGCCTCTAATCAGTGATTGTTCCTTAATAAAGTCAGTGAGGATATTGGGTAATGCATCGTAAGGAACATTATCTACAGGTAAGAGTTCATTAGTAAATGGTTGATAGGTCTCAAATAAAACTGGTGGGGGTGATAGGCTGCTTTTTGTTGATTTATTTTTGCTGCCTAAGTTCTTGTTATACTCATCAACTGTGCGTCCATCGGGTGATAGTGCTTGCTGGCTTGCAAATTTAACTGCTTCAGCAAATGTAAGACCTTAAGTAACCGCATCACATCGAATGAGTCATGGCTGTAATTGTCGTTTAAGCAGTCATTATGATGGCTATATATTTCCAGTGTTTTGATCTTTCGGTAATTCCTCCCTGACCACTGCTTGAATTAGGGAATAACCATCTACATGAATCTTTTCCTCGAAATACAAGTTTGTAGCCATGCTCTTGTAATACAGTGCTCACAGGAACCTGCTGATTCCATGCTGTAATAGGAGATATCTGCCCTTGTGCCAATGTCACGGTATGTTGGGCAGATTGGCTAATGTCAGAAGGTGGTTGCTTATTTTTCACAGGAAAAAATTGGCCTTCAAGATATTCCAGATATAAACCACCTTTCTCACAACCCTGAGGCATGCTTGGTGTAAACCACGCTTGCGAATACACCTTGTTTTCTTTGGCATACTCAATAAAGCCGCTAGTAAGAAAACAATTAATTGTTTCTACAATCATTTCGCTAGTTGGTTCTACTTGTTCTTTGCTATAAGTAGAATCGCTCAGTATGAGAATACGAAAACGATTTTTATCTCGGCAGGAATCGGTGTATTGCTGCACCCCAAACCTAGAACGATGGCTGCGCTTGGAGAACACACATATGTCTTTCGACCTCGAAAAATCGAAGGTGCACAATATATAACAATTGGCTCCCGATCTACGATTGGGCCTCACTCATGGCTAAATGCCATCGATTCCTATCAAGGTACAGTTTATGCGCCAGCAATTTCAATTGGCAATGACGTAAATATAGGCCGCTTTGCTTGTATCACATCAGTCAATTCGATAACAATCGAAGACGGCTCGCTTATTAGTGAACATGTTTACATATCCGACCATGGACATGGAATTGACCCTGGTAAGGGCATCATTAAGCAACAAGAATTGATTGTAAAAGGTCCAGTACCAATTGGCAAGAACTCATTTATAGGCTATCGGGTTTGTATACTTCCTGGTGTCATTCTCGGTCGGAACTGCGTTGTTGGCGCAAATTCAGTCGTGACACATTCGTTTCCGGACTACTCAATGGTAGTTGGCAGTCCAGCCTACTTACTTAAGCGATTTTCGCATGATTCAGGAAAATGGGAACCTTGTAGGCCAATATGATTAACACAACTCAAAAAGATGACGGTGCCTACTTCAATTTTCTAAGGCATGAACTTCTTAAGCATATCGTCGGGAAACCGCTTAAAGTATTGGAGATAGGATGTGCCTCAGGTCTACTTCTTGCTCATCTAAAGAAATCGCACGGCATTGAATTCGCTGTCGGAATTGAGCTGGCACCAGAAGTCGCCAACGTTGCACGAGAGCGTCCAGAAATCGATATCGTAATATCTGGAAATATCGAAGAAATGTCGCTCGATTTTAACGAGCAGAGCTTTGATCTGATTCTCGCTGGACATGTGCTAGAGCACCTGGTTGATCCATGGGCCACGATGACACGCTTGTCGCGATACTTACGTAAAGGAGGTCAGTTTATCGGAGCAGTACCAAACTTACGTCACATATCGGTCTGTGCGCCGCTGGTGTTGAGAGGAACGTGGAGATATCAACCATCTGGAATAATGGATTGGACGCATATGAGGTTTTTCACGCGGCAGACAATTCTAGAAATGTTAGAAACTGCCGGTTATGAAAAGTGCATAGTAACACCTGAGTTTTGGCCACGAGCTCAAAAAGCAGATACATTTACATTACACCGCTTTTCAAACTTGCTCGCATACTCGTATTCGTTTTCTGGTATCTTAGATGGAAGAAGTCATACATGAATAAGAAAATAGTATTCACGATTGTTGCTCGTAATTACCTGGCTTATGCGATTGCGTTAGGAAAATCAGTATATAAGCACAATTTGAATACAGACTACGCAGTCTTTTTGCTTGATGATGTTGACAAGTACCACCGTGATTGTATAGACAAGCTTGGATATATCTCACTCTCGGCTAGCGACATAGCATTTTCTGAGTTTGACCACATAGTGTTTCAATACAACATTACAGAAGCAAGTACCGCAGTAAAGCCATTCGTGATAAAACACTTACTGTCTTTGCAATATGACGCTGTGATTTATCTGGATCCTGACATTCAGTGTTTTCAACCCCTTGATGAGGTTTTTGACATATTAAAGAGTGACAATATAGTTATCACGCCTCATTCTCTCTCTCCGGTGTTGGATGACACATTTCCAACGGACTATATGCACCTCCAAACTGGGACATATAACTTGGGCTTTATTGCTGTAGCAAATCGAGCCACCGCTCATCGTTTCGTTTCTTGGTGGTGTGAGCGACTGCTTGTGTCGTGCATTGAAGCGACTGAAATGGGTTTATTTGTAGATCAGAAATGGATTGATCTTGTTCCCGCGTACTTTGAAGGCGTCCGCATTTTGAGAAACCTCGGTTACAACGTAGCTTATTGGAACCTACATGAACGGACTGTGATTTGCGATAGCGACGGTGTATGGCGATTAGCAGACTCCAATCAACCCCTCATTTTCTACCATTTTAGCGGTGTAACATACAGCGACCTTTCCAGTGTTACAAAATATGCGCCAAAAAGCCCGTTTCGACATCTCCGGACAGGGGAGTACAGATTTACTTTTGATCAATTGCCCGACCTAAAACGACTCTATGAATCGTATGCCACTTCAGTTCGTGATGCCGGTGCAGATGAGTTCACTGTTGTGCCATATGCGTATGCTTGCTACGACAACGGAGATCGAATTACCCAGCTTGAACGCCGTCTGTTTTTGCAGATGCGTGAGCAATACGTTCATCAGAATCCATTTAAGACCACGCCACATTCTTTTTATGCACGATGTCGAAATAGCGGGCTTCGAAAGCCAAAATCACCATATCGTGTTGGTTCATCAGATAAAAATGGACAACAAGGTGCACGCTGGTTCGGTTTGATACGTACGTTCCTGAAACTAGTTGTTCGTGTGGTAGGTTCTGACTCATATGTGAAACTTGCTAAATATGCACGCGAACAAATGTCACTTCTCAATCAGACATTCCTGGTTGAGTGATCAAGAAGACTCGCTTGACCAAACTAGGGTAGAACTATCTCTACTGGCTTATGCAGGAAGTGGTTTACATAAACTTATGTTGCATGTTTTGCCGATTTGCTCGCGCGTATGCGAGAGGCGGGGATCATGATTCTGACCGCCAATACTTTGCCGCCAAGCCTGAAAAAGGCAAAGCAGATGCCATTCGCTCTGATTGTCGTATGCTTGGTATTGCTAACTGGTGTGGATAGACTGGCGATTCAGGTGGGGGCGTCAAATGTTAGAGTTAGCTACATCCTATTTGCTCTTTTCGCGATTGCTTTGCGAAAGCAGTTAGTCTTGAGCAAGAGTGGAGCGATTTGGATTTCGCTCTTTACACTACTATCTGTGCCGAGTATTTTTGTTTCCGCTCAACCACTAAAGAGCATTCTGTATATTGGGTGGATATGGATTAGCTTTCTTTGCGTGTTCAGCGTGTTTTCAACAATTGCGAGTAAGTATGCGCATGTGTTATTTCGATCGTTGATAATTGCATATCGAATTCAGATCTTAATTGTCTTTGCCCTGAAGGTATTCGACATACAAGATCGCCCTAGTATTCTCTATTATGAAGCGAGTTACTTCGTAATGTCGATGAGCATATATGTGGCGATAGTTTCCTACCAGTCGATTGCTCGTGGCAACGTGGCAAAAGTATGGTTTGACTTAATGCTGATTGGTATCGCATTTTATTCGACGCAATCAATCACCCTTGTCTTTGGAGTTGTCGCCGCGATTGTGTGTAGTTTTGTCGCATTGCGCCTATCCCTGAAGATTTGGATGAGTGCCTTTGCCACACTGATTTTGGTAGCGTCCGTTGCGTATGTTTATGTGCGAACTCAAAACGATCTTTTGACCAGACGGGTTCAAGAAATTATCCAAGCCGAAAATGTTGTTGATGCTATCCTCGTGCAGTCTCAGAATCGGGCGCCGCGAATGCGCTGCGCGCTAGAAGTATTCCTTGATCATCCAATTATTGGTGTTGGCATTGGCGTATACGACTCTTTTGTTCGCGACTTTAATGTTCGCGCTTGTGGACAAGGTGCTTTTGAAGGAGAAGTCTCAGAGACGCCGGCTGCAAACATATTTATTGAGGTTTTAGCTACAGTTGGAATTGTTGGAGCAACTCCATTTTTTGCATTCTTGTTGAGCTTGGTTCTACGCCGACCAAAACGTCCGCAGTCGACCTACCATGCTGTCTACCTTGTTGCAGCACTTACTATGCTTTTCTTACTGCTATTGGACGCCAATTATTTGCGAATGTACCTGTGGATGGTGCTTGGGGCACTGCATGGGGCAAGTAATCTCAGGTCGGACTCAATCCAAGCAAACAACCCTCTTGTTATTGCGGGTAGCAGATGACTCAACCAAGAATTGTTGTAGATATCCGAAAACGTTCAGATTCTGGAATTGGAACATATATTCAAAATGTAGTTCCACGTGTCGTGGATCTTAACCCTAGCTGCAAGTTCCTCCTTCTAGTTCGAGACATTCATGTTGAGGACTTGAAACATTTCAAGCGATCGAATGTTGAGTTGGTTGCATTTGATTACCCCCCGCTTTCGATTTCTGAGCAATTTGGATTTTTGTCGCGTCGTAGGGAACTTTGCCCAAGCGTCTATTGGGTACCACATGTAAATGTGCCGATTGCACTATCGAAATCGCCACTCTTGGTAACCATATGTGATGTGATTCAACTGGCTCGTCCAGACTTAGTTGGCGGATTTCATCAAAGAATTTATGTGAGGGGAATGCTTGAACTAATTAAGCGTCGCGCGCGTCGAATTATTACAATATCTCACTTTTCCTCCGCGGAAATACAGAAATATTCCGGGATTTCTTCGGAACGCATCATCGTTTCGCATCTTGGCGTGGCTGCTTCATGGAACAGCACCACAAGTGCCCCTCCACCACCGCATTCGTATATACTATTTGTTGGAAATATCAAACCGAACAAGAACTTGCAGTCACTTGTTACCGCATTTAACAAAATTTCAGAGCAGTTGGATCACCACCTTCTAGTTGTTGGCGAGCAGAATAATCTGAAGACGGGATCAATGAAAGATCTGGTTATTCCAGAGAACGTAAGAGACCGGATTCATTTTACTGGTCGCGTACCTGATAAAACTCTCAAAAATTACTTGGCGCAAGCTACGTGCCTGGTATTTCCTTCACTGTATGAGGGCTTTGGACTCCCGCCTCTTGAAGCAATGGCCTGTGGGTGCCCGGTCATTGCCGCGTCTAGCAGTTCCATACCAGAAGTGTGCGGGGACGCGGCGGTTTATTTTGACCCACGATCGAGTAACGAATTGGCCCATGTACCTGTTGCGAGTGACACAGGATGACGATCTTCGTCAAGAAATGCGGACGCGTGGATTTCAGCACATTTTGGGCTACAAGTGGGAAGAGTGTGCTGAAATAGCTTCTCAAGCACTAAATTCAATTTTATGAAAGTAATTCAGGCTTCAAAAGCTTATTATCCTCACATTGGCGGAATAGAGACAGTCGTCCAGCAACTTGCAGAAGGTGTGTGTGGTCGACATGGCATTGAATCCGAAGTTATAGTCTGCAGTGAAACGTTTCGGCGGTCGTCAGAAACCATAAATGACGTATCTGTAATGCGTTCGGGATCCTATTTCAGACTCGCATCACTACCAGCTAGCCCTGGATACACTTCGTTACTAATGTCGCGACGATCAGATGTACTCCACATACATGAACCCTCGCTTTTGCCATCGATATCGTATCTTATGCATTTGAAGGCTGCGAAAACTAGGTTTGGAAAGCTAGTTGTTTGGTGGCATAGCGATATTGTTCGTCAGCGTCTCCTGAAGCCCCTCTATTCGCCAATGCTTCATTCAATACTTCGGCTTGCCGATACAATAACAGTCGCTACTCCTAAGCATATTTCGAGCTCAAGCTATCTAACACAGTATTCGCATAAATGTAAAGTGATTCACTACGGCATGGACCCCGGAAGATTTAGGTTGACCAGTCGTATGTCAATGCAGATACAAAAACTAAGAGAGACTTACAAGAAGCCAATAGTTCTCTTTGTCGGTAGACTCGTCTATTACAAGGGAGTTGATGTGTTTGCAAAGGCCGCGAGTCAGTTCTCTGATGCCCAGTTCATAGTTGTTGGGCGTGGACCACTTGATGGCTTGGTCAAGTCGATGGCCGTGAAGTCTGGTTCGGGTCTGGTAGTAATTCCATTTCTTGACGATGAAGATTTGACAGCTATGTTTCATGCTGCCGAGTTGTTTGTGTTGCCGTCAACTGAGATCAGCGAAGGCTTTGGCATCGTGCAACTTCAAGCAATGATGTGCGGAAAACCAGTGGTTACGAGTGATCTTCCGACTGGTGTGACATATGTTAATCAGGATGGAGTTACTGGACTAGTTTCGTCAGTCGGAGATTCAGAATCGCTTGCAAGTAAAATTCGATTGTTACTCGATGATAATGACTTAAGGACGCGTCTAGGCGAACAGGCTCGCCAACGTGCCATTAAGAATTTTCACTCGATGGAATGATTGATCAAGCTGCGGCGCTCTATAGAGAGTTGTCTTGAAGACTTGCTATGCGCTTGCCGAAAATTAATATTACAAAGCTCATTGCGTCGTTGCACGTGATCGTATTGCTTGTCGTCTTGGGAGCAGGGCGATTTGCATTAAATGTGTACAGATTAAGCGAATTGCATGATAGCCCTGACGATCACTTGCTTGAAGTTGCCAATAACTTTATTGTTCGTGATGATGATCTCCGATACCACTATGGTATGCGGCTGATGTCGCTGAATAGGTATAAAGAATCTTCGGAACAGATGAATGAGGTCAGGCCGCGAATTTCAGATCGAATGCGATTGCGTGATATTTATCATGCAATGCTACTGGGTCACATGGAGTCACAGCTTGTTGCGTTGTTCAAATTGGATGAACTGCAGTTTGAATCCATATCACCAGTAGTGGCTACAGCGATACTTTCGCAGGTGGTCACAAATGAGACACTGGAGATGAACGATCAACTGAGCCAGTTGCTATTGCGCGCCTTAAACTTGAGCGGTCAGCCTACGAGCACGCAACAGTTGCGTTCTGCTTTGTACTCCAATGACTTCTGGGAATCTGAAGTGGGGCAAAGAATCCGTGAATTAGTCACTCGAGAAACGCTAGCATCGGCCGAACTTCAGACAAGTGTACTACCTGACGCGACTGCAAAACAGCTCGTCAAGTTTCGAGATCTTGGCGCTAAAGTATTGGAAGTTTCGCCTGACATGCTTGGACCAAATCTGGCAAGTAATGGTGATATTGAATTGGTCAACGTTTGTCCTGGTCCTGACTATACAGCGTCGTGCGTGGCGAAAGACTGGCGCGTTGGTTATATGAGTGATGGCAATCTCTGGAATACTGGAGCTTATGCCCTAACACAGGACAACAAGCATGTGTTTTCTGGGAGACGGGCACTCCGGATTGACGGGCTTATCACAGAAAATCTCAACGAGAAGGAAGCTTCACGTGCAGGCTATTGGTATAGATCTGTTCGAATTGAGCCAAAGCACTGTGTTCAGATCTCGGTAGCATTCATGACTAGAAACAACATTGAAAAGGCTTCAATTTGGTTGTCAGATGATGCTACTTTGCTTGGTGCGCACGAGTACTTTCTACCCGCAGGAGCGATGCAATGGCGCCAAGTAAACATAACGACATTTAATTCTGGCAATACTTTTGTTGATATTAGTCCCTTCCTAAGGCTCTGGGGGACTGGAACCGTTTGGTTTGACGATCTGGAAATTTATGCTACGAAACTTGATCCAGATCGGTGTCAGCCAGGTCTTCTTGTTCTGTAACAATACGAGCATCGAAGCCAATCAAATTTAGCTTTCCGCTACTTTTCCGCAGCTTTCTCCACACTTTGTTGGACTTGTCCTTCGTGTTGCTATAATTACATCCGCATCACGAGTTCAATGCATCCGACAATTCTAACTCTCGCTGTTGACTTGGATATGGCAAACTTCACAAATTCGACGCTTACCACCGCAACCCTCTCGCGCAAACCATCTGTGTCTTGGCGTTTAGAGCTGTCCGAGCGAAAGCTGCTGTTGCGATTGGGCGATGTCTTGATCGTGTCCTTAGGTATTGCGCTTGGTGTGTTTTTGTGGTCGATTCGAGCAGGCCTGTTGTTGACAGATGGAGTATTTGCAGCTCAATTGCGGTGGGCTTTCGCTGTGGGGGCTGCTTGGCTTGTTTGGTTGGCAGTTGCCGATCTGTATGACCTTCGACTTTCAGTTCGCATAAAAAGTGTAATCAAACGTGTGTTGGTTGGTGCGTCTGTCATTGCACTCGCATATGCGATCTACTTTTTTGTGCGTGCAGTTCCTCTTACCGGCCTCGAGCCTTGGTTGCAACCTCCCTTGAGACTTGCACCAGGTATAGGTATCGTGGCGACTTCACTGTTGCTTATCATTTGGCGATCAGCGTATGCGCTGATCTGGGGCGCGGAACACTTGCGTCGTCGTATCATAATCCTCGGAGCTGGTAGCGCTGGCCTCACTGTACTCAATGCTTTGCATGGTAACGCTCATTTCCAGGTGGTTGGTTTTGTTGATGATGACTCCGCAAAGCACGGGGAAAAGATTGACGGCGTTCCTGTGATTGCTGCACATGATCGACTTGCGCAAATCGTTGCTGGTGAAAATATCGATGAAGTTGTTGTGGCGATCAGTGCAGGAGTAAGTGGTAGCGTCTTTCAATCGATTATGGACTGCCATGAGCGCGGAGTAATGATTACACCCATGCCACTCATGTATGAACGTTTGACAGGTCGTGTCGCTGTAGAGCATATTGGCAGTCAATGGTACGTCGCACTGCCCGTCAGCACGACAACCGCCGGTCTGTTGTATGGCCTCGTGAAACGAACCGTTGATATCGTGTGTGGGCTATTGCTCAGCGTTCTATTTCTCGCGTTGCTACCCTTTGTGGCGCTCGCAATTCGATTGGACAGTGCTGGCAGTATTTTCTACAAACAAGAACGACTCGGGCTCCATGGAAAGCGTTACTTTGTCCTAAAGTATCGCTCAATGGTTAGTGATGCTGAGCAAGATGGGCAAGCCCGTTGGGCCCAACGCAACGATAGCCGGGTAACTCGGGTTGGCCGAATTATGCGACGTATGCGTATTGATGAATTGCCACAAGCTTGGAATGTGCTCATTGGCGAGATGAGCATGGTTGGACCGCGCCCTGAGCGCCAGCAATTCATTGACATGTTGCAGCGGCAGATTCCATTCTATCGGACACGGCTTGCCGTAAAACCAGGACTCACTGGGTGGGCACAAGTGTCACATGGCTATGGCAGTACAACTGAAGATGCTCGTATCAAGCTTCAGTATGACTTATATTACCTGAAGCACCAATCTCCTTTGTTCGATCTTAGCATCATGCTGCGAACTATCGGCGTAGTACCTGAAAATGAAGGGTCAGTAGCGATCGTGTCGAAGCATCTGTTGCGGCCGGATTTTGACCGCGCAATAACGATATGTTTTTTTGTTGGTGTATGTGGTTCTACCGGTCTAAGCTTTATTAGTAATCGCTTTCTCGGGCCAGCGGCGCTCATTGCGATAGTTGCTCTTTCGATCAACTGTATCTGCGTTGTTATGCGTCCATTTGACGCATATATATCTGCAGTTCCAAAACCGATGTGGGCGATTCTCGTGCTCGGATGTATGCTTGTCGTTTCCGAAATTGTGAGCGTCGCACCATTGACAACCCATCCGCAGGTATTGCGCGTCATATGTGGAATCGGGGTGTATGCGACTGTGACAAGTTTTGTTAGTCCTCTATTTGGCTGGCATGACGAAAAAAAACATGTGAAAGCGATTACATGTGGATTGATTGCTTTTGCCAGTGCACTTGCTCTATGTGCCCCGTTTGTTGTTGACTGGCCCGATGCAAAGTTGAGTAGCATTATCCCATATAGTCTCGATCAACTTTTCCCCAGGCTGGTCGAAGACACTATCAATTCAAATGTTTTAGCTGGCGTTCTTGCTCAGCTTCTTCCTCTTGCCTGTGCAGCGGTCATGACGAAAGGGCTACGAAAAATCCATGTCCTCGCTGGAGCATGTATGGCCGTGGTTATCTTCTTTGCCCTGATACTTACACAATCGCGCGGTGCATGGTTAGGGGCAATTTTGGGGATTGTGTTCTTATATGCGTGGCGCTACCCGATGTTGCGTCTTGTCACTGTCGCGATAATTGGAATATTTGGTGCAACGCAAATGGGTGGCGCAGGGCTATTGAATAGCGTTGCGCAATCACTTTCAACTGGAGGTGCGCTTTTTGGCGCCGAGGCGCGTTTTGAACTTTGGACACATGCAATTTACATGATCCAAGACTTTGCGTTTACTGGTGTCGGCATGGGGAACTTTCAACTGGTCAATGAGCGGTTCTATCCGCTCAAACTTGCTACACCAGATTTGCCACATGCGCATAATCTCTATCTTCAAATCGCAGTAGATCTTGGTATTCCTGGGCTGATCGCATGGATTGGAGTCGAACTATTTGTCTTGCGCACGCTTGTTAGGACCTTACAGGTTCCTGATCGGCTTGATTTTCACCATCGCGCTCTTGCTGCAGGGCTCATAGGTAGTCAGATAGCACTCTTGGCCCACGGCATGCTCGACGCCGCGGTCTGGGGCATGATCCGCTCTGCACCAATCGTCTGGGCGATCTGGGGACTTTCTGTTGGACTCAGCAACATCGTCGCATATGCAGCCAAGCCCGCACCACCAACCCCACAAACCCCGCATCCTCCACCAGATAGCGCCGCCATAGCCGCCGCGGCTCGCGGCTGAGCCGCCAGAGCCATTCCAAACCCGCCCGTTGCATCCAGCGCGGCGCGCGCGCAATGTGTCCGCTGATCAGCTCGAACGCGCCGCCGACACCCATCCACACGCGCCTTCCGGACGCGGCGCAATACGCGTGACAGAACGTATCCTGCTTGCCGACGCCGAGCCCGACCAGCACGATTCCGGCATCAAGCGCTTCGATTTGCGCGACGATGGCAGTTTCGGCGTCCGGCGAGAGCGGATTCGGCGTCGGGATCGCAACCACGCGCGCGCCCGGGTGCGCAGCTTCCAGCTTTTCTGCCGCGCGCTGTGCAATCTCCGGCGCCGAACCGATCAGCGCGATTGGCCGACCACTCTCTGCGGAGAGCGCGGCGCACTGCCAGACCAGATCGGTCCCATTGACGCGGCCAGCCAACGGCGTGCCGAATGCGCGCGCCGCCCACAGGATCGGCACGCCATCGGCCACGATCAGATCGGCGGCGCGCAAAACATCCGCAAGCGCCGGTTCACGCCGCGCGCGCATCACATAGTGCACATTGCCCGTGACGATCCACAACGCCGCGCGCGTCTGCAAGGCATCGCGCATCACGGCAACCGCGCCCGCGAGCGAAATGTTGTCGAAAGACACGCCCAACACGTCTACTTTTGCCAGAGGACTTTGCATGTTGCACCTGCCGCGTTTAGTTCCCGAATAACAGCTGCCAGGACGCAACCAAGGCGGCGGCATTTAGCGCGAGCATCAGTGCGCCGCTGGCGACAGCAATCACCCAGCGTTTTGGAATTCGATCAAATAGTTCGCACCAGCCTGCGCAGAGCGGCACTGCGAAGGCGATGATCGCGGGCATCGCATAGCGCATCGGCGGCGCATACATGCGCTGCTCCAGCCCCCAGATAATCGAGCGCGGGATCGTCGGCGCAAGCGTAGCGAGCGCACAAACGAGCAAGAACACGGCAACGGACCAACTCACGCGCCGCCGGATGCGCCAGAGTGCGCCAAACGCCCCAAAGATCCCAAGCAGCGTGACGCACGCAGCCATCAGCATCCAGGCGATGTGTGTGGGGGCCGTGGCTCCCCAGCCGATGCGCAACCAGAACGTCTCAAACAGATTGCGCAGGACGATCAAGTAGTACCACCCAGTGCCGCGCAAATCTTGCAGCGACGACACGGTCAGCGGCCAGCTAAACCACTCGGGTGACACTTTGTCCAGCAGGGCGATGGCGCCTTCTGCAAGTGCAAAGGCCGGGGCTTCGCCAGAGGCATTGCGGATGACATTTCCAGCGGTTTCGACGGTGCTCAGCGGCACGACAGAGATGCCGTCGAACATGACCGTGCCGCTGATGTGCCCGGGCAGCACAAGGCGCGTGTAATGCGCCGTAGCGGGAATCGTGGCCGTGTAGGTTGTGTATTGGGGGGATTGTGTCAGTAGCACCGGCAAACCGGCGGCCTGGCGATGGTTGACGCCGATCCACGGCGATTGCGCGAGCAGCGGCGCAGCATCGGTCGTCCACATCCAGGCGCTGATCGTTACGACGCGCCCGCGAATGCGGGCGGTGTGTGCGGGTGGCAGCGATTGAAAGACATACGCCTGTGAGTAGGCATAGGTGCCCGGCGAAACGCGAATGGCCGCGCCGCCGTCGATGGGCGGGCCGCACTGCGCCGCAGCGCACTGTGTGGGCAACGACGTTCTAGAAGCATCGTTGCGATACCAGGCGTGTGTATCGCCGCGATTGAACGCAAATGGCACGATCAGCAGCGCCGTGCCGCAAAGCATCGCAGCCGCCAGCGCCCGGATCCTGCCGCGAAACAAACCCAATGCCAGGGCAAGCACCGCGATCGGCACCGCGGTCACGGCCGTGCTCTTTGTTGCGTAGCACAGCGCGGAAGCCGCCAGCATCCACAGCGCATTGGCCGCGTGCACATCGCCGCGCACGCCATCGGCGGGTTGCAGCCAGCGCACGGCGCTCCAGATAAACAGGGAGTAGGCCGCGATCGCGAGGCCGTCATTGTTGACGGCGCTCATTAAATCGACAAATGCCGGAAGCAGCGCTAGCATGCCTGGCAGAAGCCAGCGCAGCAGGTGGCCCGCCCGCGTCAGCCGCGCGGCAACGCCCCAGCCGCAGGCCACCGTCAACAGCAGGAAGAGCAGTGACGCGACGCGTCCGGCATACAGCTGTGTCTCCACCGCAGACCCGAGAAAGGGCCGAATCGCCTGCGCGATAAAGAGATAGTAGGCCGGACTGTCGTTCAGCTGCGTGATGCCGATGTTTGGCGCGCTGCCGTCCAGCGGCAAGCCCGGCCGGTCCGCGCCAAAAAAATTGTTTCGCACCATGGACTCGAAAATGGCGACCCGCGCGCCATGGTCGATATCGTTCGGCAGCGGCAATTCCCCGCGCGCAGCGATGAGCCAGGCGTATTCAAAATGGGTAGGTTCGTCGTAATGTTGCCAGGGCGGCACAATGAATGCATAAGCCAGCCCGCTGACCAGCGCGATGAGCAGCGTAATGAGCAGCGGACGCAGATCGCGCGGCATTGGTGCCGCTGGCGCGTTCATGCGCGCCCTGCGGCGTCGGCGCGGCGCCAAAACGCCGCGGCGATCGCCAGAACGACAAGCGCGCCGTATGACAGCGCCCACAACGCGGCGCCATAAGCGATCGCGGAGGCGCTGGCGATGCCGAGCGGCACGAAAACGCCAACCGCCACGAGCGACTGCACGCCGATGTTGCCCGGCACCGGCGAAAAGACGGTGCTGGTCTGCAGCGCAAGCATCAGCAACAGGTGCCCAAGCAGCCCAATATTAATGTCGAACGCGATAGCGAGAGCGTAATTGGCCGCAACGGCGCAGATCCAAATCGCGCTCGTCACAGGCAATGCGCGCACCCACGCCGCGCGCATTGCCTGCACCGGTATTTGCGGCTGCGCAGCGTCACCAGTGAATCGGAACAACAGCGCCGCTTTTGGCAACCGTTGCGTGATCTTGTTCTGGGCGCGGGACGACGTCAGCGCCGTGATCGCCGTCGCCACCAGCATGCCGCCGAGGCCGGTGATCAACAGCCGCGTCAACGGCGATGCAAAGGCGACTGGCAACGGTGCGACAGTCACGATAAGCGCGAACAGCGCGAGGATCAGCGCGTCGGCGCTCTTTTCAATCACAACGCCGGCGATGGTCCATGCCAGGCGCTCGTGGCGTCCCTCGCTGGTCCGCGCGATGCGCCACAAATCGCCAATCCGAACGGGCGACAGCCAGTTGATCACTTGACCGCCGAGGACAGCCTGCGCGGTGGTGCGGGCCTGCACCCGCATTTGTGCCGACAGCAGCAATTTGGTGCGCGCGACACGCAACACCTGGCCAAAGACAAAGGGCACGAGCGAGACCAGCAGCCATGTCAGATGCGCGGTGTTGATGGCGTTGAGAATCGCGCCCAGTTCAGCGCGGCTGATCATGACGATCGCCAGCGCCGCAAGCACGATCAGGCTTATCGCAGAGCCGAACAGGCGCAGGCGATGATCGCGCAAGACGAGCTGCCAGCGGTTTGGAGTCAGGGTGGTGTCGGCCATGTGGTTTCGGGGTTGCCCTGCGAATGCTAACGCACGGGCGTCATAGCGCGCCGAAGCGCCTGCACGCCCTCTGCAACTGCAAATTTCTCTGAATACACCGCTGACCCGACCACGACGATGCTCGCGCCGGCATCGCGCACGGCGGGCACGGTGTCGGCGTTGATGCCGCCGTCCAGCTCAAGCGCGGCCGTCGAGCCAGCAGCGTCGAGCATCGCGCGCATACGGCGCGTGCGGTCAAGCGCCTGCGGGATAAAGGCCTGGCCGCCATATCCGGGTTCAACCGACATCAGCAGCACCAGATTCAGATGCGGGATTACGTCTTCAAGCACATGCAGCGGCGTGAGCGGATTGAGCGCGATGCCGGTTTGCATGCCATGCGCGCGAATCAGTTGCAGGGTTCGGTAGAGGTGTGGACAAGCCTCGTAGTGCACGATCAGGCGCTGCATCCCGGCGTTTTTGTAGTCCTCGACAAAGCGATCCGGATCGGCCACCATCAGGTGCGCCTCGCAAGGCAGGCGGGTGTTCGCCTTGACGGCCGCGCAGACCGCCGCGCCAAACGTCAGGTTTGGCACAAACGCGCCGTCCATCACGTCGAGGTGCATCCAGTCCACGCCGGCTTTTTCGGCGGCTTGAACCTGCTCGCCGAGCCGGCCAAAGTCGGCGGTGTAGATCGATGGCGCCAGTAGCATGCCGCCATTTTACGCGCCGCCGGCATTCGGAGTGCATTTTTCTAAAGGGGAGCGGCAATTGGCGTGGCCCCAGTGCGCGCCAGCCGGGTCCGCAGGCCGTAAACGGCCATGCTCAGATACGAAGCCCTGGGCTGCATGCCAGCGCTCACAGGATTGGCGTCGTTGTGTGAATGCCGGACAAAATGGCCGCCACGCGCGCAAGTTGTTGCCGTCAGCCCAGGGCTTCGTATCTGAGCATGGCCGTTTACGGCCTGCGGACCTGGCAGGCCTAAGCATTGGCTTGCCCTTACACGGCCATCCACACACTCACGACGCGGTTGCAGCCCCTGCCGCCTGCCCCCATAATCCGCCGGATATGTCACGCCGCCCATTTGGACTCGCCTCATACAGTTTTCCGTTTACGTGCGGTTTTGCCAAACGCGATGGCCGCGGCATCGCGTCGCCGATGGATGCCTATGCCCTGATCGCATTGGCCGACCGCCACAATCTGCGCGGGATCGAGATCCCGTTCTTTCAGCTGCTGCCCGATCAAACGCCCGCCACCATCGACGCGCTGGGTGAGGCGCTGCGGTCGCGCGGGATGTCGTTTGTGCTCGACACGGCCGTGCTGGACGTCGCAAATCTGCGCGAGGTGCTGCCGCTTGCAAAACGCGCTGGCGCGACCACCGTGCGCGCGATGCTGTCCGGCTTTCTCGAAGGCGATCGCGCCAACAAGATGCCTGATTGGAGTGGTCACATGCGCGACGCCATGCACAAGCTCTTCGAGATTTATCCGTTGCTGGAAGAACTCGATCTGACGCTGGCCATCGAAAACCACCAGGACGCCACATCGGACGATTTGTTGACGCTGTGCGGCGTTGGCCCGCGCATCGGCGTGACGTTTGATGTGGTCAATCCGCTGGCGGTCGGCGAAGAGCCGTTTGTGTTTGCGCGCGCGATCGGCAGCCGGATTTTTAACGTGCACTTGAAGGACTACACGATTCACGACACCGCCTCGGGTTACGAACTGGTGCGCGCTTCGTTGGGTCAAGGCATCATCGATTGGCCGGCCATGCTCAAGCTGATCGGCGAGATCGCGCCGGGCGCGTCGTATAACATCGAGCTGGCCGCCATTTATTCCCGGCATATCCGGCTCTACGAAGATGCCTGGTGGCAGGGCTACCCGGCGCGCAGCGCCGCCGAGCTGCTGCCAACCCTGCGTTTTGTGGCTTCGCATAGGCAGGATTCCGATGCGCAGCGCAAGACGCCGTGGGAAACCGGCGCGTCATTTGACGCGTGCGAGCGATACGAACGTGATCAGTTGGATGCCTCGGTGGCATATCTGAATACATTCTGGAAATAAGGGCGCATTCGGACTAGTTTGGCGCTGTCACGATCGTCGCGCGAAGTTCGTGACAGCGCCAAACTAGTCCGGACAGGCTCTAGGCTGGAGGCAGCGCGAAACTAAACATGAAAGCGAATGAAATCTTTAACGTAAGCGGCCGGGTTGCGATGATCACCGGCGGCGCAGGCGGTTTTGGACTGGCCTTTGCGCGCGCACTGGCGCATGCCGGTGCCGACATTGCGCTGATCGGTCGGCGCGCCGACGTGCTTGAGGCCGCAGCGGCGCCGTTGGCTGTCGAAACCGGCCGGCGTGTCATTGGCGTGGCTGCCGATGTCACCAGCGAGGCGCAGATCAAAGCCGCAGTCGACACAATCAACGCGTCGCTCGGTCGCATCGATATCCTGATCAACAACGCCGGTGTCAATGTGCGCAAACCGACCGTGGAGTACTCGCTTGAGGAGTGGCACACGGTCATGGACACCAGCCTGACCGGCGCGTTCCTGTGCAGCAAATACACGCTGCCCGGCATGATCGAGCGCAAGTGGGGGCGGGTGATCCATGTTGCTTCGATGCTTGGCCTGGTCGGGCTCGCGGACCGGCCGGCGTATACCGCGGCCAAGGGCGGCATGATCCAGCTGGCGCGCACGATGGCGCTCGAAGTGGCCAAATTCGGCATCAATGTCAATGCGCTGGCGCCCGGGCCGTTTCTGACCGATATCAACAAGCCTATTCTGGCGAACCCAACCGCCTATCAAACGTTTGTCGACAAACTGCCGATCGGCCGCTTTGGCGAGCCAGATGAACTCGCCGGCGCGATTCTCTTTCTGGCGTCGAACGCCTCAAGTTTTATGACCGGCAATCTGTTGACCGTCGATGGCGGATGGACGGCGCAGTAGGCATCTGCAAATTTTCGGAGAATTCCAACCATGAAATATCACGGCTATCGGGCGGTCATGCCCGAACCTTACAAAGTCGAAACACACGAGTACACGGTCGATGCGGTGCCTGCGGGTCACGTGCTGATCCAAACCGAGGCCAGCGCCATCAGCGCCGGCACCGAGCTGGCGGTCTTTACCGGCATCCATCAATGGCTGACCGACCCAAAGCGCACCTGGCCAAAATTTCCGTTTACGCCCGGCTACTCGGGCGTTGGACGCGTGCTCGAAGTAGGCGAGGGTGTCACCGCGCACAAAGCCGGCGATCGCGTCGTCTTCCCGGCCCGCCACGAATCGATCGCGCTGATGAACGTCTCCGATCGGGGCGCACTGTGTTATCCGGTGGCCGATTCGGTCTCGGAGCGCGCGGCTTCGGCGATTGCGCTGGCGCGCTTCCCGCTTGCGGCGCTGGTGCAAACGCGCGAGATGCTTGGCCAGTGCGTGGCCGTTCTGGGCTTGGGCATGATCGGCCAGATCGCGACGCGGCTGTTCACAGCAGCGGCCGCGTTTCCGGTCATCGGTATCGATGGAGTGGCCGAACGGCGCGAGATTGCCGAAGAGACCACCAACATCGTGACGTTCGATCCAGGTGATCCGGATCTGGCTGACAAGCTGCGTGCCGCCAATCACGGCGCGTTGCCCGATGTCGTTGTGGAAGCGACCGGCAACCCGCAGGCGGTCAAGCTCGGGATGCGCATCGTCGCGGACGGCGGCAAGGTCATCATGGTCGGCAGCCCGCGCGGCATCGCCGGCGAGGTCGATTTTTACTGGGATCTGCATGGCCGCTCGATCCAGCTGATTGGCGCGCATGGCTCGGCGATCGGGCTGGACCCGCGCGAGAAATTTCCGTTTATTCAGCCGCGCGCGATGCGTCTGCTGATTCATCTGGTCGAAAGCGGCCGGCTCAAGATCGACGATCTCGTGTCGCACCATGCGCACGGGTCCACGCTGCAGTCGATGTATGAAGGCCTGCTTAACAAAAAGAATGAGCATCTGCTGGTGAGCGTGCACTGGTAATTGTTGCAACAGACTGCAGAAACGCGCGCTTTCCGCTAGCTGTTCTCGATCCAAAAAGAGCCACAGATTACACAGATTTTCTGTGTAATCTGTGGCGCCTCTTTCTGCTTTGAGTATTGGTGGCGTTCTCCATCGCTGCATGCAAACTTCCTCCGCCAACGTATTATGGTGGACTCGGAGGGTTCGTGATCTCGCGCCATTTCAACAACTTACTCGCACTATCGACCGTTGCACTCATCCTTTGCCTGGCCTGTGTCGCTGTCTCGCGCGCGGCGCAGGCGGCCGGCCCGGCTGTCACGGGCGACATTGCACCACAGCAATTTCCGATCGAAGTGCTTGGCCCGGCCGGCACCACACGATCCGTCACGCTAAACGCGCCCGCAGGCGCTTCAGCCACAAAACTGTGGCTGCAGATGCACAGCCTGACCTACGCAGACAAGGCCAGCGTGCGGGTCAACGGCGGCAGCTGGATCGCGCTGAACAACACCACAGCTGAGGTGTATCCGCTCGGGCAGCGTTACGGCGGCATCGGCGGGGCGTTTGTCACGCTCAAGCTGACGGTCACGCTGCCGTCCGGCGCCGCGGTCAACGGCAACAACACAATCGACTTCAAGTTCAACTTCACCGATGGCGAGTCGATGGGCTTTCGCGTTCTCAACATGAACCTGGTCGATGCCAATGGCGTCCGGCTGGCCGCAGCGGTGAATGGCACCCACAAGCCGCTGCCGGAAGAGAACCCGGACACCTGGCAGCCGCCGCTCAACACCAGCGCAGATATCGCCGAAGGCGCACGCCTGTGGCGCGCGCGCAACATCATGATCGAGTCGCCGCTCAGCGCTGGGCCGGTGCGCGCCAGCTGCGCAGATTGCCATTCGCAAAGTGGCTACGACCTGAAGTTCTTTAACTATTCAAACCGTTCGATCGCCGGGCGCGCGGTCTTTCACGGGCTGACGCAACAGCAAGGTGACCAGATCGCCAGCTTTATCCGCAGCCTGTCGTTTGAAAACCCCGGCCGGCCGTGGAACCCGCCGTATCAGCCTGGCCCAGGCACTGATGCCAAACCGGTCGATGTCTGGGCTGCTGGCGCAGGCATCGACGCTGTGCTGGACGATGACGCAGACACACGCAACTATCTGCCGGGGCAGGGCCTCGATGCCGCGCAAATTCGCGAGGGCGCGCGCTTCAAGCACGTCAATGTGCGCGAAATCCCGGTCGCGTTCCAGCTGCCGGATTGGAACAACTGGCTGCCGCATGTGCACCCGCTTGATTCGGATATCGGCAACACGTTTACCTCAACCAACCTGTTTCAGACCTACGCGCGCATCCGGCTGGGGCTGGACGGGCAGCTCGGCATGTCAAAGGACGAGTACATCTACAACGGTCTGCGCAAAGACTTTGATGTATGGACCGAGGCATATTTCTCCGGCGCCGACACGCAGCCGTTCAATCAGCTTGGTCCGTACGACGGCCCGTCGTTTACGCGCCGGCAGGTCAAACAGAAGTATGGCGCGGCTGTCTGGAGCGCGTCAAAAATCTTCGAGATCATGCACGAGTATGAACTTGAAACAAAGAGCCGCGAACTCTATGGCGCGAATGCTGAAGACCGGCAGTGGTTTCAAAACCGGCATCTGTTTAACCTGTCGCCCAATTTGATGAAGATGACCGACGCCAGCTTCACGATCTTTGGCCAGGGCAGCACGCCGGTCACGCAAAACACCGGCACGCCGCGCCCGCGCCTGGCCGCGCTGTATCTGGCCAACGCCTGGTATCACTTGCAATTAGTGCTGAACCCAGGCGTCAACAATGCGGTCACCGGTGGCATCGACACGATGGACTGGGACTACACGCGCAGCCTGATGAGCACCTTGTGGTGGGAAACCGGCGCCGGTCAGTCTGGCCGTTCGTTTGTGTTTGCGTACAAGGGCTACGAGCAGGCCGATGATGGCTACGGCCCAGGCGGCCGCGGCAAACCCAACGAGGCGCCGCTCGTGGGCTGGGACTTCCGCGACAACACACCGTGGCTGCAAAAGCATTCAAACGGCGCTGTCAATGCGCTGCCCAATCAGGACGGCTTGAAACGCACGTTGTATCAATCGTGGCTTGAAAAGAGCGGCACCTATTCGGCCGACGAGTGGAGCCGTTCGCTGGTGCCGTTTGACTTTGTGTTTAACCACGAAGCGCCGCCGTCAAACTACGTGATCCCAAACTGGAGTGCGCCAAGCGAAGACTACCGCGACTTCGCCAGCCTGTTCGCCTTTCACACGCGCTATGCGCGCAACGACATCGCGGTTGAAGATGCGATTGCCAACAACATGGCGTCACTCGGTAAGACAATCTGGCCGAACAACCCGTGGGAAGGTCTCAAGCGCATCGGCACGCAACCCGCGCCAACCGGCGTCACGGTGACGGCGGGCGTCGAGAGCGCAACAGTGCGCTGGACTGCATCGGCTGGCGCCACGTCGTACAACATCAAGCGCAGCGAGACCGTCGGCGGCCCGTATCGTGCCGTGCAATTATTTGTACCTGGCACAAGCTGGACCGAACGCGATGTGCCGGCTGGCGAAACGTTCCACTACAAGGTTTCGGCCAACTATGGCAATGCCGAATCGGCAGATTCCACACATGCGAGCGCAACGCCACAAACGGGCCTCGTTGGCTATTGGTCATTTAACGAATCGGCCGGCGCGATCGCAAACGACGCCTCCATCAGCACGAATCATGCCCAGCTATTCGGCGCAACGCGCGTCGCGGGAAAATTTGGCAATGGCGTCAATGTTGGGTCTGGGCGGTTTGTCGGTGTCGATCGCAACATGCCGTGGCTGTCGGGTGATTTCACGCTGGCCGCCTGGGTGAACACAGCGGCGGCCGGCAACGATGACCTGTCGCTCGCGCCTGCGCTGGCCGGTTCGACCGGCCGGGATATCCGCTACGGCGGTGATCGGGAACGGCAGGTGCTGCTCGGTGCGCTCGACGCCAGCGGTCGCATCGGCATCAGGCTTGGCCTGAACGGCGATCTCAAGAGCAGCGCGCCGATCAACAACGGCCAGTGGCGGCACATTGCGATCACGCGCAACAGCGCAAGCGGGCAGGTTCAGATCTTCGTCGATGGCGCACTGTCGGCATCCGGCACGCTGACGAACACGTATTTGTGGCAGCGCGCGTATAGCCTGGGCCGGCCCGACCAGCCCGCGCCGAGCAACAGCTGGAGCGGCGGCCTCGACGAAGTGCGCATCTACAACCGCGCGCTTACGGCCAGCGACGTGCAGGCGCTCCAGAGCGCCAGCGCAACCGAAGCCGCGGTGCTGTCGACGACCGCACTGGCGGACGGTGTGTATGGCGGCGCCTACAACGTCACCATCGGCGCGACGGGTCAGCCGATCCCGCAGATCAGCGCGCAGGGGCTGCCGCAAGGTCTGGCGCTGTCCGGCGATGTGATCGCGGGCACGCCCACACAGGCTGGCGTCTACACCGTTGCGCTAACCGCGTCGAACGGCATCGGCGCACCGTCCAGCCGCGAGCTGCGGCTGGTGATCGGCCAGGCAGCGCTGACGGTGTTCGCGCAAAGCAGCTCGCGGCTGGTCGGCGCGGCCAACCCGGCCCTCACAGCCGGTTACAGCGGTTTTGTGATGGGCGATGGCGTGGCTGTCCTGAACGGCTCGCCGCAGCTCAGCACCAGTGCGACCGCAGCGAGCCCGGCGGGTGTGTATCCGATCACGCTGGCGATAGGCACACTAACCTCGTCCAACTACGCGTTTACGCTGGCGGATGGCACGCTGACGGTCCTGTCGACCGGCCAACCCACGCCGACGCCGGCGCTGACCCCTACGCCAAACGGCACGCCCGTCGATCATCCGACGCAGTTTGGCAACAGGGTCTTCCTGCCGGCAGTGCGGCGTTGATAAACCTCAAACGACTTGCCGCGCTCTGAATTTGGTGTAGCCTTGAACCTATGTTGAACGGCAAGCGAACGATCGTCCGAGCGGTGCACAGCGACTGGCGTGCATCCGATCAAGAAGTGTATGAAGCGCTCAAACGCGCGACGGCGCCGTTGACGTCCGCGTGGGACCGGTTGCGCGCCGCCCGGCGCATCGGAATTAAGTTTAATCAGGACAAGGCGCCCAAAGCCGTGCGTGTGTATGAAGGCCACCGGCAACAGCTGGTTGACGATTCTGTGGTGCGGGCCACGCTGCGCCTGCTGCGCGAAAACACGCGTGCCGAAGTCTTCGCGGTGGATTGTTCGTTTTACAAGCATTACGACAGAGTTGAGGAAGACACCACCACCATTCGCCATGTGCTGCGCGAGTTCGACGTCGACTGCATTGAAGGCTCGCAGGATGTCACCTGGGCCGATGTACCCGGCGGCGGGCTGATGTTCGATCGCTATCCGCTCCCGCGCGCCTGTTTCGACGCAGACGAGATGATCTCGGTGCAGAAGCTCAAAAACCATGCCTTCATGGGCATCACGCTCACTACAAAGAATCTGTTCGGTCTGATGCCGTTTGAACCTGCCGGCCGGCCGCGCGTGTATTACCACCACCTGGTGCGCATGCCCTATATGCTGGCAGATCTTGCCAAGCTGTATGACCCGGCGCTCAGCATCATCGATGGCATGGTGTGCCAGGCTGGCGAGGAGTGGGGCCCCGGTGAAGGGTTGGTTCGCTTTGGCAACTGCTTGGTCGCGGGTGACAACTGCATTGCCACCGACACCGTCGGCGCGCACCTGATGGGCCATCCTGTCGAGCGCGATTGGTTGACCGAGCCGTTTCACCGCGATCGCAACCATCTGCAGGTCGCGTCAGAGGGCGGCTATGGCAGCTCTGATCTGGCGCAGATCGATTGGCAGAGCGAAGTCGCGGCACCGGTCGCGGCGTTCTTTAGCAAGATCACAGATTCACGCGAGACGGTGGTCAGCTGGCGCAAAACAACGGCCGAACAGGGCCTATTCTTCCGCGACAACCGTGCGCAGTTCGCAAAATACGCCGGCGAGTATGTGCTCGTGCAGATGGGAGAGGTCAAATGGCACGACAGCACCGGCGTGGTCAAAGCCAGCCGGCGCGTGCTGTCCGGCGATCATCCTGAGCAGGCCATGTGGATGAAGTTTATCGACCCCGACGAACGCGAGGGTGAGCACTTTGAGGTCTACGAAAAGACGCTGCGCGAGATGCAGATGCAACCGGCATGAACGTCGATGGCTATTTGCAGCGAATTGACTTTTCTGGATCACGCGCCCCCACCGCCGATACACTGATCCGCATTCAGCGCGCGCACCTGCTCACGATCCCCTACGAGGGCATCGATGTGTATCGGGGCGTGCCGGTGGGATTGGCGTTGCCGGCGATCTACGAAAAGATCGTCGAACGACAGCGCGGCGGCTGGTGTTTTGAAATGAATTCGCTACTGCACTGGGCACTGGTTGAACTGGGTTTTGACGCGGTCCGCATCAACAGCAGTGTGGGTGTGACCGATTCAGCCGACTACGACACCGGTGGCCACATGCTGCTGCGCGTGATGCTCGACGGCGTGCCATGGCTGGCCGATGTCGGGTTTGGCAACGCCTTTCTCGATCCGATACCGTTGGCTGCCGGCAAACATCAGCAATACTTTCACACGATGACGCTGCGCCGAGGCGCGCGCGCGGGCTACTGGATTTTCGACACGCACGCGCAGGGCGGCGCCGGTTATGTGCTGCATGAAAACGCGCGCGGCGACGACGCGTTCGAATCCATGTGCGCGCTGTATCAGAGCGACCCCGGCAGCACCTGGCGCCGGCGCCTGAACTGTCTGATCTTTGAGCCGGATGGCTGCTTTCACGAGCAGCGCGGCGCGGTTGCGCATCACGTCACACGCGCCGGCCGCGCCACATGGGAGATCAACGACGCCGCTGTGTTTGCGACGCGGCTGCGCAGCGTGTTCAAGTTGACGCTGTCGGACGCTGACATCACGGCGCTGTGGGCGCAAGTGCGCGCCGATCATCTGGCCTGGGTCGCGTCGCAAACGCGCGCGTAGGCAGTTGCGCGCAGCGCGTGCCGTGACTAAACTCCTGTTTGATGAACAAACCGAACTGGCGCGGCATTTTTGCCATCCCGATGACACCGTGGACCGACCGCGACACAATCGATGAGGATGTGCTCCGCGCAGAGATCGATTTTATTTGCGAGAGCGCCGCCGGTATCCTGGTGCCGGTGCTGGTCAGCGAGTTTCAAGTGTTGAGCGAGGCCGAGCGCAAAACGATGATGCGCATTCCGGTGGAGCAGGCGCATGGCCGGGTGCCCGTGATCGTCAACGTGGCCGCGGTCAACACACCGGTCGCAGTCGACTATGCGCGCTATGCCCGCGAGATCGGCGCCGATGGCGTGATTGCGATGCCGCCATATGCGCTGCGGCCGGATTTTGAGGTCACGCATGCGTATTTCAAAGCCATCAGCGATGCGGCCGGCATGCCCGTTTGGATACAAAATGCCGGCATTTCGCCGCTCAGCGCTGATCAGGTCGTGCGGTTGTGCGACGACATCGAGCACGTCAAGTGGGTCAAAGAGGAAGTTCCGCCGACGCCGCGCAGCATCGGCGCGTTGTGCGATCGTAACAGCCCAAATGTGCACGGCGTGATGGGCGGGGTGGGTGGCCTGTATCTGCCGACCGAGCATGATCGCGGCTGCTGCGGCTGCATGGTGGCGTGCGAAATCTGCGATGTGCTGCAGCGCGTCTGGGAGATGCTCGACGCCGGTCAGCGCGGTCAGGCCGGCAATTTGTTTGAACGCGTGCAAAACGTCATCGTGATCGAGTCCATGCTGGGCATGGTCTTCGCGAAAGAGATTATGAAGCGGCGCGGTATCTTCAAAAATAGCCGCATGCGCATGCAAGGCGATGGCGCGCTGTCGCCGGCTGATTTGCGCGAAATCGACCGGCTGTGGGAACGTGTTTACCCCGAGCTGGTCTGGGCAAGCAAAGCAGCTTCCGGCGCCGTGTAATTCGAGAGCACCGAGATTTGCAGTGGTGAGCTCGCTCGGTCCCGCTTTCGCGCAACTGTTCGCGTCAGCCGAACAGCACTCGACCTCCACGTGGAAAACGCTGCTGGCTGGTGGCTTCCCGGGCGCTACCCAGCCGTATCCAATCGCAGCGTAACGTGTTTGATACGATGAACCCATGACACTCATCGCAACCGATCTGGAAGGCACGCTTAGTTCGGGCGAAATGTGGCGCAGCATCGGCGCGTATTTAAAAACGAATGGCCAGGCGCGCGCGTATCGCCGATTTATCGTTGGCCGCATGCCGGCATTTTTTCTGAGCAAGGCTGGTCTGATCGACTCGCAATCGTTCAAAAACGATTGGTTTGTGCGGCTCGCTGTATTTTTTCGCGGCTGGTCACAGGCGCGCGTGGCGGCTATGTCCGAATGGGTGGTCGAGCACGGGCTGTGGCCGCTACGCAAACAGGCTGTCGTCGACGAGTTGCTTGCGCATGCCCGGTCTGGCGCGCGCCTTGCGATTGTCTCGGGTGGGTTTGAACCAATCGTGCAGGTGTTTGCCGATCGACTGATCAATCTGGGCGCGCGGGACACGCTGGTGTTTGCCACCGCCCTAAAACAGCACGATGACGTTTATGACGGCACGATCAGCGGCCCGGTATGCACGGGTGACGAAAAAGTGGCCCGGCTTCGGCCGTACGCTGACACTGGCGAGCTGGCTCTGGCCTACGGCGACACGTATGCGGATATCCCGATGTTGCGACTTGCTGCTGCCGGTGTGGCGGTCAGCCCGGACAAACGTCTGGCTGCCGAGGCGGCGGCGCGTGCGTGGCGCGTGATTGGCTGAGCATCAGACTAAGTTGCCGCCTCGTGCAATTTGCGTACACCCTCGCGGATGCGCCGCTCGTTGAGCGCGCCATAGCCGAGAATCAGCCCGCCGCGCGGTTGCGGCTGCATCGCATAGTGCGTGAGCGGTTGTGCTTCGACACCGATAGCCGCGGCCCGGCGTGAAATCGCGACATCGGAGACAGTGCCGGTCAGTCGCGCCATGACGTGCAACCCGGCCTCGGCGCCGCATACCTCAAACATGCCGTCGCATTCGTGCTCAAGCGCGCGAATCAGATAGCCGCGCCGATGTGACATACAACTCGCGCATGCGCCGGATATGGCGTGCGAAATGCCCGTCGACGATAAAGTCATTGAGCACGGCCTGGTCGATCGTCGACAAATACTGGTGATACACGCCGCGCGCGCGCACAAAGATGTCGACCAGCGGCGGCGGCACCACCATGTAACCCACGCGCAGCGCGCCAAACATCAGCTTGCTAAACGTGCCGACATAGATCACGCGCTCGTGTTTGTCCAGCCCGTAAAGCGCGGCGAGCGGCCGCCCGGTGTAGCGATACTCGCTGTTGTAGTCGTCTTCAACGATCCAGGCGTTGGCGCGTTTGGCCCAATCCAGCAACGCCAGCCGGCGCGTCAGCGTCATCGTCACGCCCATCGGATACTGATATGACGGCGTGATGTAAGCCAGACGCGCATCCGGCGCGCGCCGCACGCCTTCATCCACCCGCATGCCCTCGTCATCGACGGGCACCGGCACCAGGCGCGCGCCGGCGCTGATCAGCGCGGTGCGCGCGCCCTGATACCCGGGATCTTCCATCCAGGCCACATCGCCCGGGTTCAGCATCACCAGCGCGATCGTGGCCAGTCGCCTCCTGCGAGGCTGCGGTGATGATCACCTGTTCGGGGCTGCACGGGATCGAGCGGGTATTGCCCAGATAGGCCGCGATGCTTTCACGCAACGGTTGATAGCCTGCGGTTGCGCCATATGCCAGCAAGTCCGCCGGCGTGTTGCGCAGCCGCCGGGCGAGCAGGCGGGCCCAGGTCTGCGTCGGAAATTCGATCCACGCTGACAGTCCGGTGCGAAAGGCGCGATTGAGCAGATGTGCGCTATAGCCGCCAATCGGCGCCGCGACCGCGTTTTTGTAGCGTTGCGACACCGCCGGCGGCGGCCGCGGGGTGGGCTCTGGCGTGACGCGCCTGCGGTTGTCGATCTTGATCAGATCGCCGGGCAGGCTGGCGCTGATGTAGCTGCCATCGCCCACGCGCGACTCCAGATAGCCTTCCGCGGTCAGCTGCTCGAACGCGCTCAACACAGTGTTGCGCGAGACGGCCAACGTCTCGGCGAAATTGCGCGTGCTCGGCAGCCGCGTGCCAGGCTGCAGGCGCTTGTCGAGGATGGCGTCCCGCAACTCGCGATACAACTGACGATGCATCGGTTCGCCTGAAAGCTTTGTGATGGTGATGGTGCTGAGCTCCAGCGCGCTGACTTGTTTAGCCACAAAATGGTCCTGCCAATTCTTGAATAATGGCCCTTGATCAAGGGCCAATTTCAGTCTAGCCTGTTACTGCATCGATGTCAATTGATGCATAGGAGAGAGGCCATGAATGTCTTGTTTTCATCAGCACTATCGCAGAAAGATGCGCGCGTGCTGCGCCTGATGTTGTACCCGGGTGAAGTGCATACGGCGCGTCCACCCGTGCAGACCATACGGGTCGTTTCCGGCATCGCCTATGTGTCGCACAACGGCTGTGATGTGTTTGTCGCGGCCGGGCAGTCGTTGCGAGTTGCCGGTGGCGATGCCGCGCTGATCTCGGCGCTACGCGGGCAGATCTTGGTGGTCGAACTCCGCTGATCGCATAAGATACCGACATGCAAGCATTTGAAATCCCAAAAATCATCGCGCAGCAGGCAGCCGGGACCGCGCGTTATTTTGAATTCCTAAAAGTGCCCGATCTGAGCATGGGATTGTATGTGCTCAAGGTCGGCGACGAAGATCTGCAAAAACCGCACCGCGAAGATGAGATCTATGTCATCATCGGCGGGCAGGCAATACTCCGCGTTGGCGATGAAGATCGCGATGTGCAAAACGGCAGCATCGTCTATGTCGCCAAAGACGTGCCGCACACATTTCACTCGATCACATCCGATCTGCGCGCGCTGGTCTTTTTTGCGCCTGCTGAAGGTTTTCGATCATGACGACACCAGAAAGCAGCAGTGCGTTCCCAGTTGAGGTAATCAACCGCGTGCGACGCATCCCGGATCGCGGCGCGTATGACAAAGCCACGATTTACGCCATTGTCGATGAGGCGCTGATCTGCCATGTTTCATTTGTTGAGGATGGGCGTCCTTTTATCATCCCGACGATTCACGCCCGCCGCGGCGATGATATTCTGCTGCACGGTGCGAAGGCGAGCCGCCTGCTCAAACACCTAGCCAGCGGCGCCGACATCGCGATCGCGATCACGCTGTTGGACGGCATTGTGGTGGCGCGCTCGACATTCAATTCGTCGATGAACTACCGCTCGGTCGTGCTGTTTGGCCAGGGCCGGATGATCGACGACGCAGCCGAACGCGAGGCCGCATTCAAGACATTGAGCGACCATCTGATCCCCGGCCGCTGGGAAGACTCTCGGCCCAACACGCCGCTTGAGACCGCCGCGACCACGCTCGTGGCGGTGCGCATCGATACCGCGTCCGCCAAGACCCGTTCCAGGCGGCGCACATGACGCTGATGAGGAGTTCGGGTTGCCATACTGGGCCGGCGTCATTCCACTGGCACAAACCGTGCTGCCTGCGATCGATGACGCGAATTTGACGCCGGGCGTTGCGCGGCCTGAGTACATTACTGGCTACACGCGCAAGCGCAGCTGAGCTGACATGGCACAAGTCACTTTGACAGACGGTTATGTGCTCGATGACGACATCGCGCGCATCGACATCGACGCCGTTCACGCGTTTATCACGAGCGCCTATTGGTCGGCTGGCCGCACGCGCGCGCTGGTCGAGCGCAGCATCGGCCGTTCGATCTGTGTTGCGGTATATCGTGATGACGCATTGTGCGCGTTTGCGCGCATGGTGACCGATGGCGTCGCCGTTGCCCATATTCTGGATGTCTTCGTGCTGAAAGCGCACCGCGGGCGAGGTCTGTCCAAACAGATGGTGAAATTCCTGCTCGATCACCCAGATATCGCTACCGTCCGCCGCATCACGCTCAACACCTCCGATGCCCACGGCCTCTATGCCCAGTTTGGCTTCACGCCGTTCTCCCAACCTGAGTACGCCATGGAGCTCCTCCGCCAGCGCTAATCCAAATTCTGGACCCTTTCGTCTGTAACTCCATGTATATCCCCAAACACACTGCCATGCCGGATCAGGATCGGCAACTTGCCTTTATGCGCGCAAACAGCTTCGCCGTGGTCGTTAGCCATGTTGACGGTGCCTTGTTCGCCACGCATGTGCCGGTACGCTCACAGCTCGGCGAAGACGGCCGCGTCCTGCTCTCTTTTCATTTGGCGAAGGCCAACCCGCAGTCCGAGGCGCTGTTGACCGCGCCTGAAACGCTGGTGATCTTTAATGGCCCGCACGCCTATATCTCGCCGTCGAATTACGAAAAAGCCGATGTGCCGACTTGGAATTATGTGGCCGTCCACGCAACCGGGACAGTGGCGCCAGTTGACGATCACGCCGGCAAGCTCGCGCTGCTGGCCGATCTGATCGGGCACTACGAAGCCGCCTTTCAGGCTGAGTGGGATGGCATGTCCGAGCGCTTTCGCGACGGCATGCTGGCCGGCATCCGGGGCTTTGTCGTCACGGTAACGCAGCTGGAAGGCAAAGCCAAGCTCAGCCAGAACCGGTCGGTGGCGGATCAGACACAGGTCGCCGAGTGGCTCGCGAATCACGCCCACGAGACGCAGCAGGCCGTCGGTGCAATGATGAAGGCGCGCCTGGAAAATCTCGACAGCTAAAAGTCCCGTGCTGGTCTAATCGCCGATGCCGAGCAGCGCCGCCAGCCTGGCCCTCAGGCGGGCATTGCTGACCTGGGCCAGGCTGCGTGCCAGCCATGGCTGGGCCGCCAACCAACGGCGCATGCGTGTCGACGCGCGTGCCATGCATATCGCGCCGAGCGCCAGGCACAACAGGGATGGAAACAGCGGCACAGGCAACGACACAATGCCGATTGTCAAAAGCGCCGCGCCGACGGCCGCGAGCCCGATTCTCTTTAGCAGCGCGTCGGGCCGCGGACCGTCATGCGGCGCGGTCATCGGTTAGCGTTGTCCAGCGCCAGCTCGCGTTCCGAGCGCCACATGCGTCAGCTGGTCTGCCCAGCGAAACACCCGCTCAGGCCGGGTCCGAATGACGCTCATCGCTGTGCGAAAGACGCGATTCGCTGTCAGCCAGTTTCGGAAGCGGGTGGACATGCGCGCAACGCATGCGATCGCCACGAATACAAAGGGCCAAGTTGGCAAAAGCGGCAGGAGCAAGGCAACCGGCACCATGCCGATGCCAAACATCAGGAGCGCCGAGAGCGTCAACCTGTCGCGTGTCGAATTGACCGGCTCGATGCGAATATCGAGCTGATGTTCCGGATTGGCGTGATGACGGATCTCGCGAAAGGCGTAATCCAGGATGCGCTGAACGTGTTTTAGCATGCCGTATCGCACCCTAACCGAGCGTGCTGAGCCGAGTCTTAACGGCTGGGTTGAAGTTGCTCTGACCGGGCTCGCAATAAACTTAGGCGATAGGTGCGCGGGTCGTTACGCGACGCTCATAGGTAGCAATGTGGGTGAAGCCGGCTTCTTTTGCGATCGTGAGCGCAAAATCGATGCCCAGCCCGGTGTGATTTGGCGTGTGCGAGTCTGTGCCGACCGTCAGGCGGTCGCCGCCCAGCTCGTGGAACCACTTGATCACAACCGCAGGCGGATTCGGGTTGCGGTTGTAGCGCGTGGCGCTCAGGTTGATCTCAATGCCTTTGCCGCGCTTGATCAGCGCGCGCAGAATGTCCTTGACGATGGGCTCGTACGCGCGGATGTCATACTGTTCGTCGTAGTGCGCCATGTTATAGCGCACCGGGTAGTCAATATGTGCCATCACGTCGAAGTCGCCGTGTTTGGCCAGTTCAATCGCCTCAATGAAGTACAACCGCATCGATTCGCGCCAATCGTTTTTATGCTCAAAAAACTCCGGTAGATATGTGTTTACGGTAGGCGACAGCCAATGCAGCGAGCCAAGCACAAAATCCCAGTCATATTTGGCGAGCACGGCGCCAGCCAGGGTGGGGTAACGATGCGGTTCGCTGATCTCGATGCCGGCCCGAATCACCAACTTGCCGGCAAACAGCGCGCGACAGCGCTGAAGCTCTTTCCAGTAAGCGGCATGATCAAAGTAGTACGACGTCGGATCACGCGGGTTGTAGTCCTCGTGTTCGGTGAAGGCGATCTCTTTTAGTCCGCGCGATATGGCGGCTTCGCATTGCGCCTGCATGGTCGCGGTGCTGTCCTGCGAAAACGCAGTGTGGATATGATAGTCAACCAACATATCGACCACGATGCTACCGCAGCGATGCGATCAATTGCTTAACATGTGCATCAATCTGGCCCAGCGCGTCGTCGACCGCCGCGAAATCCAGATCGGCAACGCGCCAAAAGTCAAAACGCTGGCGCCAGCCCGGAAACTGGTCTTCGACGTATGGCAGGTGTTCGGTTTCATCCAGCGCAATGACCTTTGCTGCGCTGCGCAGGTCTTCTTCGAGCAGATGCCGCGGCGCGCGCGTGAACGTTGGGCTGTCGAAGCCGCGCGAGCGCAATCGGACGATCGACGCGCGCGACATCGGCCCCGGGTTCGCTGAACTCGGCGCAAACCCGCAGGAGTCTGCGACCCAATCGAGCGCAGCCGGTTTTGTGGCGTTAAAGAGCTCCTCGGCGTAGCGGCTGCGGTAGTAATTGCCGGTGCAGACAAACAGGACGGTGTTGGGCATGGCGGTGCGAGCGTTTTTAGCTTAAAACTGCGCAGAACCGCGATGAACAAAGCGGCCGCGGCCCGGGCTGCCCAGCCACTTGTCTCCATCGACGACGAGATCGCCACGCGAAAAGACCTGGACCGGACCGCCGCGCGTCGCGGTCATGCCTTCATACAAGTTGTAATCGATGTTCATATGGTGCGTTTTAGCGCTATGCGCATGGCGCCGTTTTGCATCCCAGATCACAATATCTGCATCGGCGCCAACTGCGATAGTGCCCTTGCGCGGATACATGCCAAACATCTTGGCCGGGTTGGTGCTGGTCAACTCGACAAACCTGCTGGGCGTGATCTCGCCGGTGTTGACCACGGCATGCCACAACATCATCATGCGGTCTTCGATGCCCGGCACGCCGTTCGGGATCTTTGCAAAGTTCCCGCGCCGATGCGACTTCTGGCCCTTGTAGTTGAATGGGCAATGATCGGTGCTGACCGAACCAGATCGCCGGTGCGGAGGCCGCGCCGGATGGCTTCCTGATCGCTCTTTTCGCGGAACGGCGGGCTGAGCACACGTATTTCGCGCCATTGAACATCGTCTTTCTTGCTGCCGCGCAGGTTTCTTTTGTGAAGTAAAAATACTGCACGCAGGTTTCGGCAAACGCATGCTGGCCGCGCGCGCGCGCCTCGCTGATGGCGGCAAGCGCGCCGGCGTTTGTCAGATGCACCACAAAAAGAGGAGCATCGCCGGCAACTTGCGCCAGGCGAATCGCGCGCGCAGTGGCTTCGGCCTCGAACTCGGCCGGGCGCGTCAGCGCGTGATAGATCGGGTCCAGGTGTTTGTCTGCAATGGCCTGCTGGATGAGCACGTCGATGGCGTCGCCGTTTTCAGCGTGCACCATCGTCAGCACGCCGCTCTGTTTGGCCACGCTGCAGGCTCTTGAAAAGCGTAGTGTCGTCAACCTGCAACGCGCCCTTGTAGGCCATAAACAGCTTGATGCTGGTCACGCCGAGGGCGGGCAGGGTGCTGATCTCCTGCAGCACGTCCGGCGTCAAATCGATAATCGCGACATGAAAGCCGTAGTCCATGGCGGCCTTGCCGTTGCGCTTTGGCGTGCCAGGTCTCGATGCCCTCGCGCAGCGTCTGCCTTTGCGCTTTGCATGCGAAAAGTCGACATGGGTGGTCGTGCCGCCGAACAGCGCGGCCTTGTGCCCGGTAAAAAAATCATCGCGCTGACCGTGCCGCCAAACGGCATATCGAGGTGCGTGTGCACATCGATTCCTCCCGGCATCACATCTTGCCCTTGGCGTTGATGACGCGCGCGTCTTCGACATCGAGGTTCTGGCCGATCATGCTGATCTGCTCGCCCTCGATCATGATGTCTGCGACAAACTCGTCGCCCGCCGTCACAATGCGGCCGTTTTTGATAATCGTGGTCATGGTATTACTTGCCCCGCGCTTTTGTTTTGGTCTTGCTCTTTGCAGCGGGTTTCACCGCCGCTTTCGTGTTTGCGAGCGCCGGTTTGGCCGCACGCTTGCCGTTGACCGCCGGGATAACTTTCTCGGCGTATGTTTTGACCTGCTTTTCCTCATCGCCGCACATCAGATAAATATTAAATTGATGCACGCCAAGATCACGCAGCTCTTGCAAGCGGCGCACCTGTTCGGCCACACCGCCGACGACACAGTAGCGGTCAACGATGTCATCCGGCACGAAACGGCCGTTGTCGCTGCCGACCTGTGCGTGATGCAGATAGTCGTATTCCGGCCGCTCATCGACATAGGCCACCAGCTCCGGCGGGAGATCTTCTTTTGGATACTTTTTTAGCAGGTCGACCACATGGTTGCTGACCAGGGCCGGGAACCAGCGCACATACTCGCGCGCTTTTGGCAAGTCCTCGCTGATCCAGACCGGCGCGCAGCTCATGATCTTGATTTTTGAGAAATCACGGCCGGCCTGTTCGGCGCCTTCTTTTACAAATTGCAGGCACCATTTGATCAAAAATGGATCCGCAAACTGCAGCACAACGCCGTCCGCGATGCGCCCGGCCGAACGCAACGCGATCGGTCCGTAACCCGCCACCCATACCGGCGGCACGCCAGCGTTAGCCCAGGTCAATTGCACATCCGCGCCCTCGTAGTTCAGATGTTCCCCTGCGGTAAGCGCGCGGAACTGTTCGACGAACTCCTCCAGGTTTGCCATGGTAGTTGGCCCCTTACCGAGCCGGCGGCGCGAACTGTCGCCGCGCCCGATGCCCATGTCCATGCGCCCCGCGCTGATCAGCTGCAGCGTGGCAAAATCGCTCGCTGCCACTGTCACATCGCGCACCACCGGATTGGTGACCAGCGTGCCGATACGCAGCTTTTTAGTGTTGTTGGCCCACACCGCAAATCGTGGGAAGACCGATTGCCAGAGCACATGCGAATCGAAACTCCACAAGTATTCGAATCCGCCTGCCTCAGCCTGTTGCGCCAACTTGAGCTCGCGCTTCCAATCGAGGTCGCTCTTCAACGTAATTCCAAATTCCATTTTTGCCATAGAAACTCCGTAATGCTGACGATGCGTCTCAGTTTACCGGCGCCCGGCGGGTGTTGCAACTGCGGGGAGGGTTAGCCACCCCAAGTTGCGCGCTTCGTCCAAGCTGCGATGCGTTCGGCGACGTTGTGCACGATTTCGTCTGGCACACCGTTTGTGACGGTGGTGTTCGGCCGGTAGTCCCACGGATCGTTAATGTAGTCCACCACAACCCAGCGGTTTTGAGCGTCCAGCGCGATCTCGGTCGAGAACACATTCAGCCCGCATCAGCGTGGCGATCTGCTGCGTCATGCTGCGCAGCACGTCCAGGCCATACAAGCGCCGTCTTCTGAGGCGGTGATGGTTGCTGAATGTGTGTGCGGTCATCCTGCCAGCATGGGTATGCCACGCCGCAGGCGTAGAACACGCGAAACCATGCGCGCCGTTTGCCGAGCAGTGCGCGGCTCGATCCACTCCTGCACAGCGTTTCATCCGCCGGCCACTCGAGACGGCGCGCCAACATATCGTCCCAGGTTTTGCGCCGGTATCAGCACGCCGCTGCCGCCGCTGTGCGCACCTTTTACTGAAAATGTGTTGCGCGATGGCGGCCAGAGTCTTTCGGCTTGATCATCGGCTCTCCTTCCAGCGATGGCAGGATACCAGATGCGGCACGCGCAGGCCATGGCCCATCAGCAAGTAGTGCGTATATGGCTTGTTCCAGATAGCGCGGACGAGGTCGTAGTCGTTGAGCGTGAGCGGCACGATGCGTTTGACCGTCGGGCACATGCGATTCGTATTCCCCGCCCCAGTCCCAGACGCGGTCGAGCACGGCGCGTGGCTTCGATCTCGCCTGAAACAAGGCGTTCGGCGAATTGCCGCCATGCCGTCGCGCATCGACAACCAGCGTCGACACCTGTGGCGCGCGCGCAGGCGCGCGCCCAACAGCCGGACAAAGTCGGCGTCAAACTCCCAGGCCCAGAGGGCCAACAAATCGGCGTATCATCAGACCTAGCGAATCAGTGCCGCGTGCGAACGAGGTGAGTGATTCGCCGCCGTCGGCTCGGTGACCACCACGTCGTCCTCGATGCGCACGCCGCCGAGCCCGGGCACATAAATGCCGGGTTCGATGGTGAAGGTCATGCCGGCTTCGAGCACCAGCGTGTTGCCCGCCCACAGATAGGGCGGCTCGTGGATCTCGAGCCCCAGGCCGTGACCGGTGCGATGGGTGAAGTATTCGCCATAGCCGGCGGCGTCGATCACCGCGCGCGTCGCCGCGTCAATGCTTCGGCTTTGGCGCCGGGCTTGACGGCGGCCCGGCCGGCGGCGTTGGCTGCTTTCACCACCTCATAAATTTTGCGCAACTCGGGCTTGGGTTCGCCCACAAAAACTGTGCGTGTGATGTCGCATGGATAGCCGTCGACGACCAGCGCCAAAGTCGAAGAGCATGCCGTCGCCCGACTTGCAGCACCCGGCTGCCTGAGGTGCCGTGCGGGTTGGACGCGTTTGGGCCGGCTTGCACCAACGGATCAAAGGCGGTGCTCTCCGCGCCTGCTTGCAGCATCCGGCTGACCAGCATGCTGCAGGCTTGGCGCTCGGTGATGCCCGGGCGCAGATCTCTTCGAGCATGTGCGCAAAGGCGTATTCGGTCAGCTGGCTGCTTTGCGCATGGCGGCCGATCTCGGCCTGCGTCTTTGCGCATGCGCAGGTGGCGATGGTATCCAGCGCCGATGCTTGCTTGATCGTCGCCGACGCGCTCAGCAGCGACCATTCGATCACGCGCATCTGCGTCGGTTCCACGGCGATGGTTTTGCCGGTCAGCCCATGCGGCTGTCGCAGCCGCATCGAACGCAGCCTGAAACGGTTCGCCATCTCGATAGCTGTAGATCGACCAATCCAGCTTGACCGGACCGGAATGCGCTTTGCCAACTTCAAAAAACGGGGTGACGATAATGGCATCGTCGCCGCGTGGCGGGCAGCAGCACCACGATGGGGCGTTCGCTCAGGTGAATGTCAGCCCGGTGAAATAGATCATGTTTGGGCCAGGCACAAGCGCCACGTAATCGAGGCCGGCTGCTTGCTGCAGTTTCAAGGCTTGTATACGTTTAATCGTCATGGCTGGGCGCATTGTAGTGGTGTGGGGGAAAGTGCCTAAAGTGCTTGAGCTGCTTAAAGTGCTTAAGGTGTAGCGACCTTAAGCACTTTAGCACTTTGCTCCCCGTAACCCACATCTATCAACAGTGTTGGTTATAGTAGATCTATCGAACCGCGCTGTCGGCCACGGGAGACACGCGTGACACGTTTTCAAGGAGCGCATCATGAGACTATTTTGGAACTTCGTCAGCGGTTTGATCTTCGGCGCGACGGTCGGCGCGGTGGCGGCGTTGATCTTGGCTCCAGGAAGCGGTGAGGAGACTGCGCAAGGAGATTCGCGCGCGAGATCGATGATATATCTGAATGAGGGCCGCAAGGCGGCGTCCAAACGGCGTGCCGAGCTGGAGGAGCAGCTTGCGCAATTGCGGCGTGAATCTTACGTTGCGATGAGAATCCGCACCATGCCTGAAGAACTCATCATCAACGGCTATGCAATTGATGCGAAGCTGCTCGAAAAAAAGCCATCACGCGCTGCCAGATCGAAACGTGCAAAGGCGGCTGCTGCGCCGATGGCGTGTGGGTTGATTGCGCTCACGCTGAAAAGGTGCTGGCGCAGCGTCGCGTTGATCCAGCCGTTCATGCCTGAAGAGCGGCGCGATCCCGCACCTGGTTTGCCGAAGCTCAACAACGACGACCCAGCGTTCCCCTCTGGCGAATACATCGGCACGACGACCGTCGATGACCCATCGCATCCCAGCGGCACCACCTGCCGCTTTCTGCGCCCGGAAGACCGTTATTGCGCGATCCAAGTGGCGTCGGTTGCCAATGGCATGGATGCGTGGGCGCTTAAGCCGCTGTATTGCTGCGCCTTTCCCGTGGTCGACGAGCATGTCGACGAAGACGACAAACCGTTGGCCGTCAAGACGCCTGACGATGGATGACACAAACGATTTGTTCACGCGCGGCGGCGGTTGTCACGAACGTGCGCGGGCGGCGCAGCCTGTGTTCCAGATTTACGCAGAAGAGGTGGTGATCATGCTCGGTCGCGATGGCTATCGCGCGCTGTGCGTGCGCAGGGCGAGCGCCGCGGCTTTAGCAACATTGCGGCGCGTTGCATGCCGCGCGATGCTCTATGAAATCGCATGCGCTGCTGCTGCCGCGCTGTCAGCACCTAGCAGATGTGTATAATCCCAACCGCAGGCCGAAGTGGCGAAATTGGCAGACGCGCTGCATTCAGGGTGCAGTGAGCTCACGCTCATCAGGGTTCAAGTCCCTGCTTCGGCATTTCTTTCTCATATGGCTCGTGGAACTCCCCGCTATCGACGGTTTGAAGCAGAATCCAATTCGACCGACAACACCGAGCCGATTGCTGCTTGCCCTCTTTATTTTTCTTTGTTAATGGCGCTGCCATTGGCAATGAATATTGTGGGCCGTATCCAGGCGGAAGCCACATGCGCGCTGAATTTGACCGCTTGCAGCGAAGTCAATCGCGGAGAGAAATGCCTGTCTGAACTCGATCTGAAGCGGTCGAGTACGCCAAGACCGATGCGTATACCGAACGCTGGGCGCGTGAACAGCGAGAGCCTTGGCAAAGAGGGGAAGCCGTGATCGTGCCTGCGTCGTCGCAGACAGTGTATCGCCGGCCCGACCCTGGTGGGAAGAGCAGGTGGATTGCAGCAGCAAATGAGCCGCAACACCTGAGCCTTGGAGGGAAATTATGTTTGGAAGAGACAAAGACAAGAACAACGTAGCTCCGCGGCAGCAGCCGCGGCAACACGATCCGCAACACAGGCAAGCTCGGCGTATGCGCCGCCCCCGCCATTGGCCGCCACGATGCCCAAAATCGAAACCGTAATCGGCCCAAATTGCCGCATGACCGGCACAGCTCGCAGAGCGATGGCGGCATTCGCATCGAAGGCATCTTCGAAGGCAGCTATCAGACTACCGGCAATTTGGTCGTGGCGGAATCCGCCACCGTCCTGGCCGAAATTCGTGCCTATAACTGCTCGATTTCCGGCTCAGTCAAAGGCAATGTCATCGCCAACAAAGTCGAAATCACCGAGACCGGCAAAGTGTGGGGTGATCTTGAGCATCAACTCCCTGTTGCTGCACGAAGGCGCCTATCTAAAGGGCCAGACCAACATGGGTGGCAGCCGTTGAGCCGCCGTGCAATTGAAGCCGCCGCGAATTGTGCGGCAAGCGCGCCTTAGAATCCGGGCGAGCGCGACCTAAGTAACGCAGATCATGTTGACATGCTGAAGTCGAGCGCATCGCGCATCTGGCGCGTCTGGCGGTTACCGATGAAGAAAAGGCGCGCTATGCATGGCAGCTTTCGGCGATTCTGGATTATGCCGCCGAGCTGGCGCGCTGTCGATCTTGAAGGCATTTCGCCCACGGCCAGCGTGCTCGCCGGTCCGCAGCGTGACGCGCGCAGGGACGACGCAGTCAGCGGAACCTTGCCGCGCAAGGACGTGCTTGCCAATGCGCCGGCCAGCGATGGGCTCAGCTTTGCCGTGCAGGCGACATTTGGCGAATGATTACTCGCCATGTCGCTTACTTCTCTTACTGTCGTTCAAGCCGCGCGCGAACATCTGCATCAAGCGCGAAATCAGCGCGCTTGCGCTGACGCAGGCCTTTCTCGATCGCATCGATGCCCTCAACCCGCGCCTCAACGCCTACATCACAGTAGCGCGCGAACTCGCGCTGCAAATGGCGCGCGATGCCGATGCGCGCATCGCCGCGGGCGAAGACACGCCGTTGCTCGGCGTGCCGATCGCGATCAAAGACTGTGTTCTCGACACAAGGGCTGCGCACCACGGCCGGTTCGAACATGCTGGAACACTATGTCCCGGCCTATGACGCCACAGTGGTGCGCCAGATTGCGCGGCCTGGGCGCGGTGATGCTGGGCAAACTGAACTGCGATCGAGTTCGCGATGGGCTCGTCAAACGAAAACTCCGCTTATGGCGTGGTGCGCAATCCCTGGGATCTGTAGCGCGTGCCCGGCGGCTCGTCGGGCGGCAGCGCGGCCGCGGTGGCTGCGGACCTATGCTGCGCGGCCCTGGGCACCGACACAGGCGGCAGCATCCGCCAGCCGGCCGCGCTGTGCGGCGTGACCGGGCTCAAAAACAGCATACGGGCGCGTCTCGCGCTATGGCGCTGATCGCATTTGCCTCGTCGCTGGACACGATTGGCGCGGTCACACAAGACGCGCCGGATGCCGAGATGCTGCTGCGCGCGCTGGAGGGCGTGATCCGCACGACTCCACCGCGATTGACCCGTCACCGATCAGCCCGAACTGATCGCGGATGTCGTGCGCAGCTGCGCATCGGCGTGCCGGCGGAGTATTTTATCGATGGCATGCAGCCTGACGGTCGAACCGCGGTGCGCGCCGCGATCGCAGGCATTGCGCGCGCTGGCGCCAGCGTCCGCGAGATCAGCGCTGCCAAACACACAGCTCGGGCTGGCCGGTCTATTACACTGATCGCGCCGGCCGAGGTCAGCGCCAACATGTCGCGCTTTGACGGTGTGAAATACGGCGTGCGTGTGCAGGGCAGCCGATCTGATCGACACCTACGGACAAACGCGCGCGGCCGGGTTTGGCGCCGGAAGTCAAACGCCGCATCATGCTTGGCACCTACGCGCTCAGCGCCGGCTATTACGACGCCTACTACATGCGCGCGCAGAAAGTGCGCACGCTGATCAAACGCGATTTTGAGACCGCGTTTGCCAGCGGTGGCGTCGATATCATCGCGGCGCCGACATCGCCCACGACCGCGTTCAAGCTTGGCGACAAGACCGACTGACCCGATTCAGATGTATCTGGCGGATGTCTTTACGCTGCCGGCGAGCCTGGCCGGTGTCCCGTCGATCAGCGTGCCGTGCGGATTTGACGGCGCCAGCCTGCCGATCGGGTTGCAGTTGATGGGCCCGGCCTTTGGCGAGAAACGTGCTGGCCGCGGCGCAACAGTATCAAGCGCATCACATCGTGGCACAACAAGGAGACCTCAATCTATGAATCTTGTCATCCTGCTCGCGGGCTACGGCACGCGCTTGCGCCCGCATACCTACACCAAACCCAAACCGCTCGTCACCGTGGCTGGCAAACCCGTGCTCGGCCACATTTTGGATGGCAGTCGCAAACGTCAATGTCGACAAGATCGCGTTTGTGGTGGGCTATCTGGGCGATCAGTTTGAGCCATACGTCAGCGCGAATTACCCGGCGCATCAAGGCCGATTACATCGAACAAAAGGATCGCCAACGGCCAAGCCACGGCGATTTTGCTGGCCAAAGACGCTGTCAGCGGCCCGACCTGTGTGATTTTTGGCGACACAATTACGGACGCCGATCTGAGCAAGCTCGAAAACTGACAGGATGCCGATGGCGCGATCTTTGTGCGCGAAGTCGAAGACCCGCGCCGCTTTGGCGTGGTGCAGGTGGGCGCCGATGGCTTTATCTCAAAGCGTCATCGAGAAACCGCCGACGATGGAAAACAAACTCGCGTTGATCGGCGTGTATTACGTCAAGCGACGCCGCGCTGCTGATGGCCGCCTGCCAGGAGCTGGTCGACGAGACATCAAGACCAAGGGCGAATATTATCTGGCCGACGCGCTGAATTTGATGATCGCAGAAGGGCGCCAAGTTGCGCACCGAGCGCGCCGATGTCTGGCTGGATTGCGGCAAACCCGATGCCGTGCTCGAGACCAACCGCCACATGCTGGCGCACGGCCGCGACAACAGCGCGATCGCTGACCCGCACGGCAACTATGTGATCGTGCCGCCGGTGCAATATTCATCCGAGCGCGCAAATCGAGCATAGCGTGATCGGCCCAAACGCCTCGATTGGCGCGGATTGCGTGATCACCAACAGCGTGATCCGCGAAAGTATTGTGGACACCGGCGCGAAGGTGGCTGAGCATGTGCTGGCGCAATCGTTGATCGGCCGCGATGCGGTGTTGATCGGCCGTTCGCGCAAATTCAGCGTCGGTGATTCAAGCGTGGTTGGTTTTGACGAGGAATAAATGCGCAGCTTTATCTCACAACGTGTGAACTCCGTGCCGCCATCCGGCATCCGCAAGTATTTCGACATCGCCGCCACGATGAAGGATGTGATCTCGCTCGGCATCGGCGAACCGGATTTCGTCACGCCCGGGCCGATGCTCGAAGAGGGCATCGCTTCGCTGCGGCGCGGCGAGACCGGCTACACCAGCAACAGCGGCACCGCCGAGCTGCGCAACGCGTTGAGCGCAGCACATGCAACGGCTTTATGGCGTCGGGTATGACCCGGACAACGAGATTTTGGTCACTGTCGGCGTCAGCGAAGCGATGTATCTGGCGATGACGGCGATCCTCGACCCGGGCGACGAAGTGATCGTGCCACAGCCGTGTTTTGTGGCCTATGCGCCGAGGTCATCTTTGCCGGCGGCACTGCGGTGACGATTCCGACCACCGTCGAGAACGAGTTCATGGTCACTGGCGCGGAAATCGAAGCGCGCATCACGCCACAGACCAAGGCCATCTTGCTCGGCTATCCCAACAACCCAACCGGCGCGGTGATGACGCGCGAGCGCCTCGCCGAAGTGGCTGCGGTTGCGGCCAAGCACGACCTGCTCGTGATCAGCGATGAGATCTACGACCGTCTGGTCTATGGCATCGCGCACACGTGCTTTGCGTCGCTGCCCGGCATGAAAGAGCGCACGATCGTGCTTGGCGGGTTTTCAAAGGACTACGCGATGACCGGCTGGCGCATCGGCTACGTGTGCGGCCCAGCCGATATGCTTGGCGGCGACGCGCAAAGTGCATCAATACACCATCATGTCCGCGCCGACGACCGGCCAGGCGGCCGCTATCGTTGCGTTGAAAGAGGGTGAAGCGCATGTGCAGCGCATGGTGGCGGAATATGACCGCCGTCGCAAGCTGATCGTGGGCGGACTTAAACACGCTCGGGCTGGATTGTTTTGAGCCGCGCGGCGCGTTTTACGCGTTCCCTTCGATCAAGCGTTCCGGCATGTCCGAAGAGCAGTTTTGCGAGACGCTGTTGAAAGAAGAACAGGTCGCCTGCATCCCGGGCAATGCGTTTGGCGTCGGCGGCGACGGTCATGTGCGCATGGCCTACGCCACGTCATACGAGAAAATCGAAACTGCGCTCGAACGCCTGCAGCGGTTCATGCGCCGGCACGGTTGATCGGGAATTGCAAACTTCCGCCACGATGAGATATTGGGCACGCGGCAAACCGGCGTATTTGCCGAAAAGGCGCGGCATGCCGCGCCCCTACTGTAACCGGCGTGTCAACGTCCGGTAAAAGTACTCGGGCGTCTGCACGCGCGCGAATTTGGCGCGATGTTTGCTGGCGCGCACGGAGACACGGTCGCCGTTGCGCAGCGGCACTTCGGTCTGGCCGTCAGCCGACATGCCTGCGGCGTGATCGGTGCGCACAATGACATCGACCACAGAGCCCTGCGAGAGAACGACGGGCTTCTCCAGGCTCAAATGCGGCGCGATCGGCACCAGCACAAAGTTTTGCAGGCTGGGCGGCAGGATCGGGCCGCCGGCTGCCAGCGCATAGGCCGTGCTGCCGGTCGGCGTGCTGACAATCAACCCATCACATGAATAAGTGGTCAGCAACGCGCCATCGATAAACGTCTCGGCGCGGATCACGCGCGCAAGCGAACCGCGGCCGACAACCGCGTCGTTGAGCGCATCGTGCGAACTCAGCCGTTCCTGATCGCGCCAGCACTCCACCGTCAACATCATGCGCTCTTCGATCCAGTGCTCGCCGCGCACAAATTTGGGCAACTGTTCGCGCCAGTTCTCCGGCGTCATTTCGGACAGAAAGCCGAGCTTGCCAAAGTTAATCGAGACCACCGGTTTGCCCATCGGCGCGGCAGCGCGCGCAGCCCGCAGCGTGCTGCCATCGCCACCCAGCACGATGATCATGTCGACTTTTGGCACCATGTCGTGCAGCGTGCTGACGTCCCACGAACGGGCGCGAAACGACTGCACGCCGAGCGATTGCAGCTCGGTGTCGATTTCTGCCGCGACGATGTGCGTTTCCGGCTTTTTGGGGTGATCGAGAATGGCGACGGCGTTTAACATGCTTTTGGAAGTATACGGTCCGGTTACATTGTCGAGACGATCTGCGCGAGTTGGTCCGGCGCGCAGCTGCATTCTTCACCCGTGGTCATGTTCTTAACTTTGACCTGCCCGGCGGCGAACTCGTTTTCACCGGCGATGACCGCTGCGCGGAAGCCCTTGCGGCTGGCGTATTTCAGCTGATCGCCGAGCCGACCCTTTTCTTCGACATAGACTTCGGTCGCGATTCCGGCCTTACGCAGAGCGCTGGCGATATTCAGATAGTCGGCCATGCGCGCGGCATCCATGGTGGTCACTAAAACCCGCGCGGGTGTCGAAGCGCCGGTTGCAAGCACGCCACTTTCGAGCAGCGCAAATACCACGCGGCTCAGGCCAATCGAGATGCCCACACCGGGCAGCTTTTCGTTTGTAAAGTAGCTGGCCAGATCGTCATAGCGACCCCCGGAGCAGATGCTGCCGAGGTCTGGGTGTGCGAGCAGCTTTGTCTCGTAAACCGTGCCGGTGTAATAGCCCAGACCGCGCGCGATGCGCAGATCGATGGTGAACGCGGAGTCGGGCACGCCTAGGCTGCGCACGCCCTGTGCGACCGTCTTGAGCTCGGCGACGCCCTGAGCAAAGAGGGCGTTGCTCATCATCGGCATGTTGGCCAGTTCGGCTAGCAACGTGTCGGTTGCCCCGCTGTTTGAGGCGAAATCGAGAATCGTGCCGCCGGTTGCCGCATTGACGCCGGCCTTGGCTTCGAGCTCGGCGATGACCTTGTCGCGGCCGATCTTTTCAAGCTTGTCGACGATGCGCAGCACTTCCGGGATGCGCGCGGCGTCGACGCCCAGAAACTCATAGAACCCCTGCAACAGGCGCCGATTGTTGATGCGAATGACAAACGCGCCGATGCCCATCTCGGTAAAGACGCGATAGATCACACTGGGAATTTCAGCATCGTTCAGCAAGCCGATCGACCCGCGGCCGATCGCGTCGATATCGCACTGATACAGCTCGCGATAGCGGCCCTTCTGCGGGCGCTCACCACGCCAGACCTTTTGGATCTGATAGCGTCGAAATGGAAAGACCAGTTTTTCTTTGTTTTGCGCGACATAGCGCGCCAGCGGCACGGTCAGATCGAAGTGCAGCGCAAATTCCACATCGTTCTTTTCGCCGTCCGCACTAAACAACCGTGAGATGGCGTAAATTTCTTTTTCATCGCCGCCTTTGGACGTGAGAACTTCGACGCGCTCGACCGCTGGGGTCTCAATCGGCGCAAATCCAGATAGTTCGAAGTTGCGCCGGATGATCTCGACGCAACGGTTAAAGACGATCTGTTGCTCAGGCAATAGCTCGGGGAAACCGCTCATGGGTTTTGGGGTAATGATGCTCATAGACAAAAAAACTCCGGCTTGCGGGCCGGAGCGTGAATGACAGGGTGTGCGCGTCAACCGCGCTCCAGGCGTGCGTTACTTCCGCGCAGGGTGCTGCGCGCTATGTGTGTGGTGGCGCTTGGAGAGCCGTTTCATGATTGTGGTGGGAGTATACCTGCAGAAGAAGGTGCTTGAAGTGCCTGAGGTGGCGAACGCCACAACGTTAAGCACTTCAAGCACCTTAAGCACCTTCTTCTACGTTCCCATCAAATCGGCGTCGATGATCATGCCGGTGGGGTCGACCACAAGCCGGTGCAGGAGTGTGCCAAACGGAGACTCGTGCATGCCAATGCCGGTGAAGCTGCGAATGCCGCCCGGTTCAACCCGCGCCGTCCCGCCCGACGTCAGCGGGTTTAGCGCGCAGGCGATGGCTTCCAATGCGGCGATGATTTCAATCAAGCGCGCGTGATGCGCCAGAGACGGCTGCACTGCGCGATGCCGCATGCTGACGGCAAAGCGGTTGCGCAGCTGCTTGAGTGCGCCATTCGCAAGCGGCGTGTTGATGTATTCGGCCACGTTGATGCGTGCCAGCGGCCCGGCGATAAAGCGTCCGGCTTCCGAGCCGTAGGGCCGGTAATACATCGGCGCGACCTGGCGCCTCGGAAGTGTGTCGATCACATCGTCAAGCCGCTCAGGATCGACACGGCACTCAAGCATCTTGCCGGAGGTGTCGATGATGCGCAGCCGGGTGCCATCGAGCGACCAGCCGCCATCGTCGGTGGTCAATGCGATTACCGCTGATGGCTGCGCGCCGAAGTCGTCGGAGTTTTGATCAACGGCGAAGTTTTTGTCCCAGCGGTCAAGACAGCGCAGTGCGGTGTCGCACAGCGTATCCGCGCGTTCGCGCAACGGCCGCCAAGAGGCGTCGATGGTGCGCACAAGCACGCCGCCGGGCACCAGCCATGGCCGGCGCTCAGCAGCCCCGTTGATGTGGCCAAGGATGCTCATGGCGAACGCGTTGATCGCCGCGCCAAACACCGCGAAATCGCCGCCGAGCGATGCGCGCGACAACCCAAATGACGTGATGGGCAGACCATCCGGGCCTGAGAGCGCGCCAGGCAGCAGGCTGCTATGGATGGTCAGCAATTCGGCCATGGCAGCCAGTTGGCGGAGGTTCCGAGCACCGGTGGGCACGGGCAGGCCAAGAATGTCCTCGGCCGCCCGCGCTGTGGCGAGCGCCTGGCTGATGGGCAAATAGCCGGCGTAGCTGGTGATGGAATCGGTGGCGTTCACGACATACAGCCCGACTGGGCCGCGGTCGTTTGACCTGTTTTGTGCGCGGGTGGGCGCTTGCGCGAACACCGGTGTCGCACCTCGGGGAATTGCGACGTCTAGAGAACTTTCGAGAACAAGTGAGTTGGACATGACGCGTCTCCGTTGAAATTCTGCGATGCAAACCGGTTCGATGGTTGGGCGATCCGTCAACACATCGATGTGCTGACATTGTGCGGGACTTACCGCGGGACTGTCATGCGCCGAAAGATACAGTTGCAATAGCGACATTTGGCGCAACAGTGTTGTTGCGATCTGGCGCGTATTTGGCGTGCGCGGTGTTTGGAGACCTTTCGGGTTTCTAAACCTGAAAGGTCTTAAGACCCCGCGCCAAGTCGTCTCGAACTGCCGTTCTTCTTATGGTCCCCAAATCTGATCGTAAGTGATCTTGAATCTCGGCCAGGCACGCGTCTGGAATGCGTCACCTGGCGCCAACTCAATGCGCGCAAATTTGCGCTGCCGCAACACAAAAAACGTCGCTGTTCTGCGCTCGGTATCGAGCACCCAAACCTCCGGGATGCCAGCCAGCGCGTAGTCGTCCAGCCGTCGGCCAAATACCTGCGCGCGCGTGCGGTGGTCGCAGAGCTCAACAACGAGCGTCACGCCATGGCTATTGACATAAAATTCTTGGACGGTGTCGAGAAATTGGCCCGGAACATAGAGCAAATCCGGTGCGCGACCCAGCCGCATCTCCTCGGGCATGCGGATCGGAAATGGCGCGGGTATGAGCAGACCCAGTTGATTTAACTCGACATGCGACCCAAGCAGCCGCAACAGTCGATCGCGCAGCAGAAGTTGGTCTGCGCTAAGCGGCGGCAGAGGTTCGACAACGCCATCCAACCAGTCGCGCTTGCGATCATCGTCGTCTGCCGCGAAGAACTCGAATGCTGTGCGCACAGTCAATCCGCAATCGCGGCTACCAGCTCGCGGTTGAAGGCCGGGATATCGGCCACTACGCGGCCCCATACCAGGTTCCTATCGCGCAGCGCCGGGGTATCCACCCAGATCGCGCCGGCGTTTTCCATATCGTCTTTGATGGCGATGCTGCCAGTCGCTTTGCTGCCGGCGACGATCTTCGCGCTGGCACCGACCCAGCCAGCGTGGCAGATCATGCCGATGATCTTGCCCTGCGTGTGCGCGTCAGCGACGATTTTCTTGACCGCGTCATAGCGCCGTAGCTTGTCCGGCGCCCAACCCCCAGGCACCACGACCGCGTCGAAATCGACTGCGCTAACCGCCTCGGCCGCATGGGTGCTGATCGCGCTCAACCCGCCGCTCTTGGACTTGTAGTTGGCGCCAGCCTTTGGCGCTACGATGCTGATCGCCGCGCCTTCTTCTTCCAGCCGGATATACACCGCCCAGAACTCCAGGTCTTCAAAACCCTCTTCGACAAAAAAGCAAATGCGTTTATTTTTCAATTTCATGATTGATTTGGGGCCGCGTCAAATGTTGAGATTGGCGTTCGGATTCTAGTAGTGCGTCATGGCAAACAGTTTTGGCGCCGAATTCACCATCCCCGCGCTGTGCGCGGGGATGGTGAATTCGGCCAAAGATAAACTTTGCTTTGACAGACTACTCTAGGGCGTCGTGCGCACCAGTATCAACCCGGTTCGGGGCGACAACGTTACGCTGACATCGACCGCTGTGCCTGACAGCGTGCGATAACCAGGCTCAAGCGCGGTCTTTTTCGAATCAGCGCTCGGGTTGACGAGCACCAACCCGCGCTCGAATTTTCGCGAATATATGCCGCTGTCCAATTTGACATAGTCGCCAATTGGCGCGCCGACCGGCGCACTGAGGGCGCTATCGCTGGCAGACGCGGCACTTCCGGTTGCGAACTCAAAATAGGTGCGCGCGCCGTTCTTGCCCAGCAAATACGACGCCACGCTGTACGTCAGCCACTGCCGCGTCAGGTCGTCACCGGCGTCGGCACCGTCGATGCGCGTGGTGAGCAGCACGATGCGATTGTCTTTTGACAGCTCGGTAAGCATGTCAACATCGCGCTTCCAGGCCGCTTCGGTTTTGAACTCGTTGGTCCTGCTGATTGGCGTGCGCACATACTCTGTGACATGCACGCCGTCGACGATCGCGCCAATATCCAGCGCCTCAGTTTTGAGTGCGGCGTAGGCCGTGCCATCGCGCCAAGCATAGCCGCCGACGATCAGCACCTTGTCCGGGATGCGCGCGCGGATCGCGCGCAGCAGTGCTTCCACCGCGCTGCGCCGCTGTTCGGCCGTAAACGCGGTCGTGCCGGTAAACACCGGCGTATCTTTGGCGCGAATTAGCCCGTCGCCGGCTTCGCTGATGATGATGCCGTCGACGCTGCTGATGCGCTGCGCGATGCCATCAGCGATCAACTTGCGGATGGCTTCGGTTCGGATGTCCAGCAGCGGATCGCCGTTGGCATCGCGCGCCACTTTTTTCGCTTTGTCATACAGCACATAGTTGGCGTTGGTTCTGATCACATCGCTAATGGTGGTGGCGAAACCGGTGCTGACCTGTTGCAGGTCGAGCGCAACCAACAACTGGTTCGTCTGACTGCGATATTCAACCGTGCCAGGACCGCCGGCGATGTCGAGGTAACCTGGATATAACGGATCCTGCGGGATGTTTGAAGCCCACAGCCCAATCGCGGCTGTGCTGTTTTGCGGTTCGCGTTTCGGCACCGCAGTCGCTGGCGCCGGCGTGTTTGTCGGCAAGACCGGCAACGTCGCCGTCGGCGGTGATTCCGGGATCGTCTCAGCGGTCACAAACGCCACAGGCGATGGAAAAACGCTCTGGGGGGTCGGTTGCGGATTAGGAAGGCTGCCGCACGCGCTCAAGACCAGCGCGCAGACGGCGATAAGGGGGAGGATCCTCTGCACGGGAGGATTCTACAGAAAGAAGGTGCATAAGGTGCTTGAGGTGCCTAAAGTGCTTAAGGTGTTGCAGCTGACAACACGTTAAGCACTTCAAGCACCTGATGCACTTTAAGCACCTTCTTAAAACCTAGCTGCCAAACACGTCTTTTATCTTGTCAAAGAACCCGCGTTCCTGCTGTTGGGGCATGACTTCCTTTCCGAGCGTTTTGGCAAGTTCCTGGAAGATGCGCTTTTGCTCGGAGGACAGTGTCTGCGGCACGGTGACGGTCACCAGCACGAGCTGATCGCCCCGCGTGTTGCGGCGCAGATGCGGCACGCCTTTGCCCTTGATGCGGAAGACCTGGCCGCTCTGCGTGCCAGCGGGCACAGTTAGCTTGTCGGTGCCGTCAACGGTTGGCACTTCGATCTCGTCGCCCAACGCAGCCTGCGCCACGTTGATGGGCAGCTCGACAATGATGTCCTCGTCTTTGCGGCGGAAGAACTTGTGCGGATTGACGTTGATGACGACATACAGGTTGCCGGCTGGGCCGCCGTTCGCGCCGGGCTCGCCTTCGCCGTTGAGGCGGATCTGCGTGCCGGTGTCGACGCCGGGTGGCACTGTGACGACGCGTTTGATCGTCTTGCGAACCTGTTTGCGGCCGCCGCACTCTTTGCAGGCCGATGTAATCACTTCACCCGAGCCGTTGCAGGTTGGGCAGGTCGTCACGTTTACAAACTGGCCGAGAATGCTCTGCTGAACGCGGCGGACTTCGCCCGTGCCGTTGCAGGTTTTGCAGCGGATCGGTGCGGTGCCGGGTTCGCAGCCGCTGCCAGTGCAGCGCGTGCACTCTTCGTTGCGGATGATCTCGACCTCTTTTTCGCCGCCGGTGATGGCATCGAGAAAGTCTATCTTGAGGTCATAGCGCAGATCGGCGCCGCGCCGCGGACCGCGGCGTTGCTGTGTGTTTGCGCGCGCAAAGCCGCCGAAGAATTCGTTGAAGATATCGTTGATATCGCCAAAGCCTTCGCCGCCCGCGCCCCCGCCGCCAAAGCCGGCCGGGCCAGTGTGGCCATAACGGTCATAGGCAGCGCGTTTCTGATCGTCACTCAGGACTTCATACGCCTCGTTCACTTCCTTGAACTTGGCTTCAGCGTCCTTTTCTTTGTTGACGTCGGGATGAAACTGACGTGCGAGTTTGCGAAAAGCCTTTTTGACTTCATCCGCTGTTGCGCTCTTCGCAACGCCAAGTACTTCGTAATAGTCGCGCTTTGCCATGATGTTTGTGAAGTTGACCGTTATTAATGGCTCACGCCAAACGATTTTGGGGGCTATGGCATACATTTGCATGCCATAGCCCGTAGGCTCGTTTGACGTGAGCTCTCACGACGCTGTTGAACAGCGATTCAAAGTTTATTTCTGATCGCGGACTTCGCCGTCGATGACGTTGTCATCGGTCGGCGGTGCCTCACCAGCATCGGCTGCGCCTGCGGGCGGCGCATCACCGGTTTGATACATGGCTGCGCCGGCGTTTGAAAGCGCAGTCTTCAGCCCTTCAGTTGCAGCGCGCATGGCTGCGACATCTTCGCCACCGATGGCCTGGCGTGTCTCAGTGATCTTTGTTTCGATCTCAGATTTGTCGCCAGCCGGGATCTTTTCGGCGAATTCGCGCAGAAACTTCTCGGCCTGATACGCGGCGTTGTCACCTTCGTTGTGGGCCTCGATCTTGTCGCGCCGGTTCTTGTCGTCGGAGGCATTTGCCTGCGCTTCCTTGACCATGCGATCAATCTCGTCCTTCTGCAGACCGCGACGAGGGCTGGATCGTGATGTGGCCGGTTTTGCCGGTGGCCTTGTCGGTCGCGTTCACGTTCAGGATGCCGTTGGCATCGATGTCGAAGGTGACTTCGATCTGCGGGACGCCGCGTGGCGCCGGCGGGATGCCATCCAGGATGAACTTGCCCAGGCTCTTGTTGTCAGTCGCCATCGGGCGCTCGCCCTGCACCACGTGGATTTCCACGCTGGTCTGGCTGTCGCTGGCCGTGCTGAACACCTGGCTCTTCTTTGTCGGGATCGTGGTGTTGCGCTCAATCAGCGGTGTGGCCACACCGCCCAGCGTTTCGATGCTGAGCGTGAGCGGGGTCACATCGAGCAGCAGCACATCGCGCACTTCGCCGCCCAGCACGCCGGCCTGGACCGCGGCGCCGATGGCGACCACTTCATCCGGGTTGACGCTGCTGTTCGGCTCGCTGCCAAACATTTGCTTGACCGCTTCCTGAACGGCGGGCATGCGGGTCATGCCGCCGACCATGCACGACTTCCTCGATCTTGCTCTTGTCAATGCCGGCGTCGAGCAGCGCGAGTTCGCACGGGCCAAGCGACCGCGTGATCAGATCGTCGGTCAGCTGCTCCAGGCGCGAGCGCGTCATGCGTGTCACCAAATGCTTGGGGCCGGTGGCGTCGGCTGTCAGATAGGGCAGGTTGATCTCGGTCTCCATCGTCGTGGACAGCTCGATCTTGGCCTTTTCAGCCGCCTCTTTCAAGCGCTGCAGCGCCTGGCGGTCGGCCTTCACATCGATGCCCGTTCTCTTTCTTGAATAGGTCCATCAGGTAATCCATGATGCGAATGTCGAAGTCGTCGCCGCCGAGGAAAGTATCGCCGTTGGTGGCTTTCACCTCGAAGACGCCATCGCCCACTTCGAGAACGGACACATCAAACGTGCCGCCGCCCAGGTCGTACACGGGATGATTTCGTCCTTCTTCTTGTCGAGGCCATACGCCAGCGAGGAGGCGGTCGGCTCGTTGATGATGCGCAGCACTTCCAGACCGGCGATCTTGCCCGCGTCTTTTGTGGCCTGGCGTTGCGCGTCGTTGAAGTAGGCCGGCACGGTGATCACCGCCTGCGTAACGGGCTCGCCCAGATATGCCTCGGCATCGGCCTTGATCTTCTGCAAGATCATGGCGCTGACTTCCTGCGGCGAATACTCTTTGCCGCCCAGCACAATGCGGCAGTCGCCGTTGGGTGCGCCGGTGACCTTGATAGGGCACCACTTTTAGCGCTTTTTGCACTTCGGCGTCAGTGAACTTGCGGCCCATAAAGCGCTTGACCGAGAAAATCGTGTTTTCCGGATTGGTGACCGCCTGGCGCTTTGCCACCTGGCCGACGATGCGCTCGTTGTTCTTCGGGTTCACAGCCACCACCGATGGAATCAAGCGCGCGCCTTCCGAGCTTGAAATGACCGTCGGCTCGCCGGCTTCCATTACGGCAACGACGCTGTTTGTCGTTCCAGGTCAATACCAATAATCTTTCCCATTTCTCTGACTCCGTTTGAAATTAAGTTCTTAGCAACCAATTTAAGCTGTGAATGAATCGAATCCCGAGCGCAAGCACTCTGGCTTCGCCTTTCTACCTGGCGACCCGAACAAGCGTCGGGCGGACTACACGTTCGCCAATCTTGTAGCCCTTCTGAAGTTCTTCAATGACGTGGCCGCTTGTCACTTCGGCGGTCCTCATCATGTGTTACCGCTTCGTGGATCGATGGATCGAAGACATCGTTCTTCTTGACCTCCATCGGTTTGACGCCTTCAGCCTCAAAAATGAGTCCGATCTTGCGCGAGATCAACTGCACGCCATCGGCCCAGACATCACCTTTCAAGCTCGCCGGCATATTTTTGATGGCGCGCTCAAAGTCATCCTGAACCGGAAAGAGCTTTGCCACCAGTCCCGATGCCGCAAACTTCTGCATCTCAGCGCTATTGGCTTCCATGCGCTTTTTGTAGTTTGCGAACTCAGCCCGCGTGCGCTGCCAGCCGTCCAGATTGACGGTTGCTTCGGCTTTGGCTTTGTCCAGCTCGGCCTGCAGGTCCGGGCTGGCTGCTGCGTTGGCGTCCTGGCCAGCGGCTGCGCCGTTGGCTGCCGCGCCCACGGGCGCCGCGTTGACGGTCGACTTTATGCCATCCAGATCTTTTTGGAGGGCGGCTGCGCGCTCCTTTAGCGCGGCATGTTCAGCGCTGAGCTTTAGCAGCTCGGCTGTCGCTTTTGGATCACCCGCAGATCGGCATGTTTGCGCAGCGTCGCCAGCTCAGCTTCGAGCGACTGGATGCGCGAGCGCATGCCAAGCATGTCTGAGCGCGCCTGTTCGAGTTCCGCGCGCAACTGCTGAATCGTCTGAACAAAGGCTGCGGCGTCCGACTCCGAACGCTGCAGTTCGGCGTACGTGCGTTGCCAACCGTCAAGGTTGGTTGCGGCTGCGCCTTGGGCCTTGTCCAGTTCGGCTTTCAGCAGCGCTAATTGCTGACCGGCGTTTGTGTTTTGCACCATTCGTCTAAATCCCACTTCCTATCCTGCAGCATCGCGGCTGTCGCGTTCTATCGGTTCGGTCGATTCCGAGCCGTATAAGTCGGTCACCATATCGCTCATTAAGTCTGCAACATAGCGCACAGTACGAATCGCCCGGCCATAGGGCATCCGGGTGGGTCCGAGCACGCCCAACGCGCCAGTGGCAAACCCATCCACGCCGTAGCGCGCCAACACCATGCTGCACGAGCTCAGTTCGCGCCAGCGACCTTCACCGCCGATGACCACCTGCACAGTTCCGACTGGCGAATTCAGAACTTCACTCAGAAAACTCGGCTGTTCAAGCGCGTTGACCAAGGCGTTGGCCTCGCTGCTTTTTCGAATTCGGGCTCCTGCAGCACTTCGGACAGCCCGTCACGGTAAATCTGGTTTATTTGAACTTCATCATCGCCGGCACAGCAAATTGACCAAATGTCGGACAATATCCGCCTCAAATTCGCTCAATTCGAACCTTTTGCGTCGAATCGCGTCGGCGTCGAGGCCATCGAAGTGCGCTTGCAGCTTGGTGGCGACCTGAATCAGGGCCTCAGGCGAGGTCGGCTCGGCGAGCACCAGGTTCTGGTTGCGCACGCTGCCGCCCTGAAAGACCACGACCATAAGGGCGCGTTGCGAGTGCGTGGAAAGCAGGCTGAGCTGACGCAGCCGCGGTTTCTCCATCTTCGGCGCGGTAACGAGCGCGGCGCCATGCAGCGTGCGCGAGAGCACCGCCGCGGCCAGCTGCATCCACTGTGCCATTTCAACGCGCGCCTGATGAAATTGATGGCGGATGGTATTTTGTTCGGTTAGCGGGAGCTCGACATCGCCCAGCAGCCGCTCGACAAAGTAGCGATAGCCCTTGTCGGTTGGCACGCGCCCAGCCGACGTGTGGGGGTGGGTCAGGTAGCCTAGATCCTCCAACGCGGCCATTTCATTGCGGATGGTGGCGCTGGAAACGCCAAGCGAGCTGGCTTCCATGAGTGTCTTGGAGCCAACTGGCTGAGCGGTGGTGATGTATTGCTTTATCACCAGCCCCAGGATAGTTTGCTGTCGCGGCGTTATGTCTGACATGAGTGCTAACGATTTCGGGCTTAGCACTCTCAATTAGTAAGTGCTAGCACGCCAGTCAAAATAATAGCATTAGTGTCATCCGCAATCAAGGGACTGGGTGAAAATCCTCAGAAAGGTTTAACCTTTTGCGAGGTTTAGGCAGATCGCCAGAATTGTGCCGAAACCATCATAAATAATGCTGTCTTTCAGCATGATTTCGAGTCGATCTCTTGGCAGATGCAGCGAGATATCAGGGTTGCGATTGCGAAAGTCATATCTCGCATCCGCAACACTCCACACACAGAACCTATACAGTCGAACAGGTGCCGTGCTGCCAGCTGTGTGCGCAGATCGTGCCGATTGGCCAGTCGCAGGAGAGTGCTAACGCGGCGGGTGATAGGATGCCCCTGACAATGCTTGACGAACTCACTTCGCCCGCCAACCTCGCGATTGATGCTGCCACCGCGCGCCGCCGCTCGTATTTGACGCTGGCCTGCCTGATCGCGGTGTTTTTCGCATTTGCAGTGGTGAGCTCAGTGGTCGTTGCGCTGGTGGGCGTCAACACCGTGCTGCTGGTGTTGACAAACGTGCTGGTTTTGGGGTTTGGCGCGCTGCTTGTCGGCTGGCACCGTGGCCTCTTCTCGATCGGCGCAATCGGCCTGGTCCCTGCGCGCATCAACCTCAACCACATCGCGATTGCGGCGGCGCTGGGGATTGTGATGCTGCCGTTTCGCGCGGCGATCGGCCTAATGGCGCAGTTGCTGTTGGAGGGCAATCTCGACAGCCTCATGGCGCGCGGCAAAATCTTGAGCGGCCAGACTTTCTCGGTGCCGAGCGCACTTGCCCTGATCGTTCTGGCCGGCATGCTGGTGCCGATTGCCGAGGAGCTGCTGTTTCGCGCCGGACTTTTTGCCTGGCTGCGGGAACGGCTGACGCTGTGGCCGAGCATCGCGGTCAACGGCCTGGTATTTGGCGCAGCCCACTTCGATTCGCTGGGCACCGCGGCCAGCGCGATTGTGCTCGGTGTTGCCTGTGCCTGGGCGTATGACCGCTACAAGTCGATTTGGGTGCCGATCGCGATACACATGACGACCAACACGATCGCGATGTCGCTGGTCCAGCTGTCGCTGTTTGTGCAGCAAATGCAGGCTACGGGTGCAGTCCAGTAAACCCAAGCCCGGCGCGCTCATCGAAGCCGCGCATGATGTTCAGACACTGCACTGCGCTGCCGGCCGCGCCCTTCATCAGGTTGTCAATAGCGCTCAGCAGCGTGACTTTGCGGCCATCGTCGCTCAGGTAGAAGCCCACATCGGCCCAGTTGCTGCCGGACAGGATCTTGGGTTCCGGCGCGCGGAAGATGCCGCTGTTGGTTTTGACGAGGCGCACAAACGGCTCATCCTTATATGCGCCGCGAAAGGCTTTCCAGAGATCTTTGTCCTGTGCAGGCTGCTTTCAGGAAGCAATGCACCGCCGCCGCCGCGCCGCGCACCATCTCGATCGACGTGATTGTCATGTGCAAATTGAGCGAGGCGCCGCCGAGCATGATGTTCATCTGCTCGACTTCGGCCGCATGCCTGTGGCCGGCCGGCGCGTAGGGCCGCACTGCGCCGCTGCGCTCGGGATGGTGCGAGGCGTCACTGCTGGTTGCGCCAGCCTCGCTGCTGCCGACCTTGATATCGGCGATGACGGGCATCGCGGTGTCGATCAGGCCGGACTTGATCAGTGGCAGCAGCGCCAGATTTGTCGCGGTCGCGTTGCAGCCGACGCCGCTGGCGAAGCGCGCGCCGGCGAGACTGGCGCGCGTGAGTTCGGGAAGGCCGTAGACAAACCTATCGACCCAGGCCGGGGCCGGATGATCCTCGCCATACCAGCGCTTGTAGGCAGCCAGATCGCGCAGGCGGAAGTCCGCGCTGAGATCGATCAGGGTTTCGGCCGTGCCGGCCCACTTTTCAATCTGGGTGCTGGCCTCACCGTGCGGCAGACACAGGAAGATCACATCGCAGGGCTGCACCTGATCCGGCGTGATGAATTGCAGGGAGCCGTGTTTTGTCCCGCGCAAATTGGGGTGGGGCACATGCGCAAATTCACCCATGCGGCTGCGCGATGTAATTTGCGTAATCTGGGCGTCGGGATGGTCGTTGAGCAGCCGCAACAGCTCGCCGCCGGTGTAGCCAGTGCCACCGATGATGGCGCAGGAAAGTTTGGACATAATCAAAACCGGATTATAAGGTTGGCGCGGGGTCTATAGACCTGGCGGGTTTGGAAACCTGAAAGGTCTCCAAACCCCGCGTCAACCTGACAGCTTTGTCAGCCACTGTCAGGTGCAAACGCGCCAATTCCGGTTACGCTGACAGCTATGAGCAAGAAAAAGACCACAAAGAAAAACTACCCGCCATTGCGGGAAGGCGGCATCTATCACATCTACAACATGGGCAACAACCGTGAAAATATTTTTATAGAGGAGCGCAACTACGAGTATTTTTTGCGCAAGCTCTTTCAACACGGGGCCAAGGTTTTTGACATTTACGCATACTGTTTGATGCGCAATCACTTCCATCTGCTCGTCCGCGTCGTCACACGCGAAGAGTGGGAGGCGCGCGTGCTCATGGATATCGGTGTGCATGTTGAACAAGCGTTTGATCCCCCGCATCGCCTTGGCGATGCGCTCAACGCCTACGCCAAAGCTGTCAATAAAGCTTACGATAGGACTGGGAGTCTGTTTCGCAAGCCCTATCGCCGAAAAGAAATTACATCAGACCGCCAGTTTATGGTCGCAGTGCGCTATATCCATCGCAATCCGGAACACCACGGCTTTGTCGAAGACTTTCGCGACTGGCCGTGGTCGTCGTTTGGAGCGCTGTACGCGATGTGTCCAACGGTGCTCAACCGCGCGGATGTTCATGATTGGTTTGGTGGCCGCGACAACTTTGATGTCGTTCACACGTCGCGCGCCCAGGCGAACGCTTAAGCCCGCCTACCCACACGCCACTTCCAGCCGCTCCAGCCCATGGAAGCCAAACGCATTGCGGTATTCCGAGAACTGCATCATCGTCAACTCTGGCATGCGTTGCACCAGGCGTTCGAGCGCCACCTGCAACTCCAGCCGCGCCAGCGGCGCGCCGATGCAAAAGTGGATGCCGCCGCCAAAGGACACATGCGGGTTGGCTTCGACCGGACGCGTGATGTCAAACACAGTCCGGGTTCGGAAACCGCGCCGGGTCGCGGTTGGCCGCGCCGAGCAGCACCGCAATCGTGTCGCCAAACTTGAAGCGCCGGCCAGCGATACTCGAGCTCATCCTGCAACCCCAGCGGTGAAAATAGTGTAGCGGCGGGTCATAGCGCATCATCTCCTCCACCGCGCTGCGCACCAGCCCGGTGCGCCGCGTTCGACTCGCACCAGCATGCTCCCACTGTTCGCGGTGTGGTCAGCAAGGCGCGCATGCCATTGCCGATCACGTTGACCGTGGCCTCATGCCCGGCGTTGAGCAACAGAATGCACGCCGCGATCAAGCTCATCTTCGCTTAAGTCTGTCGCCGTGACTCCTCGGCGCTAATGAGCAGTGTGATCAGATCGTTCGCGGGTTGCGCGCGGCGCTCGGACACCAGATCGCGCAGATAGGCCACAAAGTCCTGCGACGGCCTGCACCGCCTGCACTTCCTGCGCGGGGGTGCGGCCAAGTTCATACATCTGCACCATCGCGTGCGACCACGCTGAGCAGCCAGTCATTTCATCTCCACCGGCACGCCCAGCAGCTGCGCGATGGCGATGACCGGGATCGGCGTGGCATACGCGCTCAAGAAGATCGCACCGCCTGGCGCCAGCATCTCGTCGATCAGGCTGTCGCACAGCGCCACCAGCTTTGGCCGCATCGGCTCGATCTGGCGCGCCATAAACGACTTCTGCACCAGCGTGCGCAGCCGGGTGTGATCCGGCGGCTCAAGCTGGATCATCGACAGACTCATCGATCTTCGTAAAACGGGCGGAGATCATCCGGGATCGGCGCCCAGCCCATGCGCCTCGCGCGAGCGCAGATGCGTGATCTGCCGGCCAAAACGTCGGTCGCGCAGCAAGCCGCTGACGTCGTCATGGTTGACAAACGCCCACGACGTCGAAATGCTTCCCAGAACACAACCGGCGCTTGCGCGCGCGGATCGCGTCGTAGTACGGATACGGGTTGTTATAGAACTCCGGGTCGCGCGGATTGAGTCTAAGCGGACGCCGTGTAGATCGAAATCCGAAGCCTGCATGCGCGCTAGAGCACCACTTCGCGGCCGCTCTTGGCCGACTTGTAGATGCCATCGATGATCTTGCAGCCCGATGATGCCGTGCTCGGCCGGCGACTCAGGGCGCCTTGTTGTGCAGCAGGCAATCGACGAAGTGATGCACCGCGCGGTTGTGCCCGCTGATGCCGGTTTGAGCTTTGGCATGATCGCGCTCGGCTGATCGGCCATATATTTGAACATCGAAACGGTTTCGCCGTTGTGTGCCGGCGGTGTAGAAGTTGGCGCCGGCTTCGCTGCCAAACAGGCGCACAAAATAGCCATCGGCGTTTGGGCTCGCGATGGCTGGCCCAGGCGCTTTCAAACTGCAGCACGCCGCCGTTGGCAAAGCGCACAAAGCCCATACCGGAGTCTTCCACATCAAATGCATTGGGTTTGATCTCGCGCGGCTGCGTCTTCTGGCCGCGCATGCCAAACTCGGCAAACATCGCGCCGCTCACGCTGACGGCTTGGGGTAGCCCATCAGCCAGAGCGCGAGATCCAGCACATGCACCCCGAGATCGATCAGCGCCCCGCCGCCGGCGCGCGTCTTTCTGGGTGAACCACTGCGCCATGCGTCGGAATCCAGCCCTCGCGCATCCAGCCGGCCTTTGCCGCGTAAATATGGCCAAATTCCCCGCTCTGAATTTGATCCTTGAGCCAGACGATCTCCGGCCGGTAGCGGTGGTTGTAGCACACCATCAGGGTCTTGTTGGCCGCGGCCCGGCATCGGCGATGCGTTGCGCCGGTCGGCGTCGGTGGCAGCGGCTTTTCGCACAGCACGTTCATGCCGTGCTTCAGGCATTTGAGCGCCACCGGCTCGTGCAAATAAGTTGGGCAGCGCGATGCTGATGGCGTCGATCCTGTCGAATGGCCGCGATCATGATCGTCGAAATGTCGTAAAGCGGCGGGACTCCGGGACGTTGAATTTGTCGCCGCGTTCTTTGAGAATTGCCGGGTTGAGTCGCAGATGCCGACCAGATCGACATCCGGGTGCGTCTGATAACCTTCGACGTGGTTCCAACCCACGCCCACGCCGATAACGGCCGCTTTGATTTTCGATGTGCTCATGAATAGGGTGAGTTCTGATTGCCTCACTATCGAGCAGACAGCTGAAATAATTGCTAGCTTTCTCCGCATCGAGCTGACGTGGCCCAGATCCGCCGTTAGAAACTTCCGATCCGCCGGGGCGAACTTGATGATCCAGCCCGCAGCGAACGGGTCGGCGTTGATTGCCTCGGGGGCGGATTCCAGCGCCGTGTTGACGGCGGTGATGGTGCCGGTGATGGGCATGTAGACATCGGAAGCGGCTTTGACCGACTCCACAACGCCAAATCGCTCGCCGGCTGAATGACATCGCCGATCTTTGGCAATTCGACATACACCAAATCTCCCATGGCGTCTTGCGCGTGGTCGCTAATGCCCGCAACGACATCGTTGCCTTCGGCGCGCGCCCACTCATGCGACTTCAAATAGCGCGCATTTGGATCAACTTTGCTCTTGGTCATAGTTTTGTAGCCTGCGCGTGATGATACCAAAGCGGCACCGGTTATGCCCGCGGTGCGTTCGGCGCGCGGGGTGCGACAAAACGCGGCGGGTTGGCAGCCTCCGGGAAGCGGCCCGGCCGCAGCCCGGCCGCGGCCCGGAGGCTGCCAATCCGCATACTGCGCGCGCATGCTGTACAGACCCCGGTCTTTATACGGAGGCCGCGCATAGTCCGCCGTCAAAAGACTGATGACATATTGCAATCGTGACGCTACACTTCGCCATCAAAACTGCGCCGGGGCAGGCATAAGCCTGTTAGATCGGTCGGATACAATGAAAACCGCAGAAATTGATGAGATTAATGACGGTACTTGCAATACATTGTAATGCACACGGCATCAAAACAGAATCGAGAGGATCACAACTGAATGGTTAATGCTACTGTCTTGCAAGAACCCGGTCATGGAGTCACCGGTCACCTTTCGGCAGCCGCCTCAGCGCGTGGTGCGACAAAGTGATTGAAATGGGTTGGCTGGCGGCGATTGTCGTCGTCCCGCTCTTTTTCAACATCTACTCCAGCCGCGTGTTCGAGCCGGACAAGCTCACGACGCTGCGCTCGATCGCGATCATGATGGCGCTGGCCTGGCTGGTGAAATGGTTTGAGGAGCGCGGCAACCCGCTGCGCGACCAAAAGCTGACCTGGCGCACGCCGCTGGTGATTCCGACCCTGATCCTGGTGGTGATCTATATGATCAGCAGCGCGCTCTCGGTTGCGCCGCGCACCAGCTTGCTCGGCTCCTATCAGCGTCTGCAGGGCACCTACACCACATTCAGTTACATCGTGGTGTTCTTTATGATCCTGCAGGGCATGCGCACCCGCGCCCAGATTGGAGCGCCTGCTGACCGTGCTGGTGCTGACGTCGTTCCCGGTCGCGATGCTATGGTCTGTTGCAACGCATGAAGCTCGACCCGCTGCCGTGGGGCGGCGACACATTTGAACGCGTGGCCAGCAACATGGGCAACTCGATCTTTGTCGCCGCGTATCTGATCATGACGTTTTTTGTCGCGGTCTACAAGACGATTGAGTCGATCATCGCGATTGTCCGCTCCCCGCGTGTGCAGCTGGCCGATGTGGTGCGCGCCGCCGCCTATATCGTTATTATTCTGATGAACCTGGTCGTGGTGCTGTGCTGGCCGGCTCGCGCGGCCCGCAGCTGGGTTGGCTTGGCCGGGCGTGTTCTTTATGCTCATGCTGATGGTGCAGCTGATTCGCTCGCGCAAGCTGCGGCTGGGCGTGACCGCTCGGCTCGATCGGTCTGGGCCTGATCGGCTGGGCTTTTTCGTCTGGCTCAACGTGGCAAAGACCGACCCGGCCGCCATCGCGCTGCGCGAGCGCGTGCCGTTGCTTTCGCCGCATGTCGAGCGTGATGCAGACGACCGAAGGCACCAACGTCGGTGCGCGTGTTGATCTGGGAAGGCGCGGCCAAGCTGGTCGCGCCGCATGAGCCGATTGCTCAACCCGATGGCACGCTGGACCGTGGAACGCCATGCGGCCCGCTGATCGGCTATGGCCCGGAATCGATGTATGTGGCTTACAACCGCTTCTATCCGCCGGCGCTGGCGAATATCGAAGCGCGCAACGCTTCGCCCGACCGCAGCCACAACGAAACCTGGGATTCGCTGGTGATCACCGGCATTTTTGGATTTATCGCTTACATGCTGCTGTTTGGAAGTGTGTTGTATTTATGGCTTTCGCTGGATTGGCCTGATCGCGAACACCGATTCGAAGTGGGCTCTTTATCGCGCTGCTGGATCATCGGCGGCGGCGCAGCGGCGGTCATATTTTGTCAGCACGGGCGCGCCCAACCTGCTTGGCGTTGGCATCGCCGGCGGCATCGGCGTTGGGCTGGCCGTGTTTTTGATCATCAGCGCCGTGCATAAACGCGTTGCGCAAGGAAGGCGAGGAGGTCAAGTCGATCGCTGACGCTGCGCGATCAAATGTTGCTGATCGCGATCATCTCGACAGTCGTGGCGCACTTTGTTGAAATCCACACCGGCATCGCCATCGCCAGCACGCGCACGCACTTCTGGGTGTTGATTGCGCGTGATGGTGGTGGTGGGCGCCGGCTATCTGCATGCGCAGCCAGCAGCTGCGCCACCCGATGCGATGCGGCCGAAGCCGAGCCTGTTGAAACTGCGGCTGCCGCACTGCCGTTGCGGGCGGCACGCGCCGGCAGCGGCGTGCAGCGCAGGCGCTGGCGGCGGCGCGAGCGTAACGCGACGCAGCGCTCCGGCCGCGGCACGCCGGCGTGCCTGGGCGCGGCAGGTCATCGCCGCCGGCATGTTGCTCGGCCTGGTGCTCGGCGTGATGGCTTTTGACTTTACAAACAACATTCCGCGCTATACAAACGCCGGTCGATGTGTTCTGTGCGCTCTCTGGTGGTGCTGCCGCCCAACCGCCGGCTTGCGCACCGAATCCACGACATCGCTGGGCGTCATCGGCATGTTTCTGGCCACTCTGGTGCTCGGCACGCTGATCTTTACCGGTGAAATGCAAGCTGCGCGGCGCGCTTGAAAGACAACGCGCGCAACGTGGGCCCGGCCATGGCCTTGATTGCCGCGATCGGCTTTTTTGTGTGGGTGGCGTTTGGCACATTTGTGGCCGGCCGGCTGGTGGCATTTATCACCAGCGGCAGGAACACAATCGAAAGCATTCTGGACATGGCCGAGCAGATCGCCAGCGTTCCCGCTGTATGTCTATTTGCTGGTCGTTTGCCATGCATGGCGGTCGGCGCGTATGCGTTGCGTCGCGAGCATGGCTGCCGCCGCGCAGCATGAACGGCATCGCCGGCATGCTGACCGGTTTGATCGGCGCTGCCGCTGGCAATCGTCATGATTGTGTACAGCAACCTGCAGCCGATCCAGGCGGACATCGTCTACAAACAGGCCAGCACCGTGGGACCAACAAGGCGGCGCGCCGCTGCGTGCAGGGCCGGACGCCGATGCAGGGCTGGGACATGGCGATCGAGCATCATCGCTGCGCGATCCAGCTTGCGCCCAACGAGGATTTTTACTATCTGTGGCTGGGCCGCGCGCTGCTTGAAAAAGCGCGCACGCATCCGAACCCCGCAAACTGCAATCGGCCAAGATTGGCGAAGACGACAGCTTTGACAAGATCATCGACGACGACGTGGCCAGATTGGGGCAAGATCAGCGGCTCGAAACGGTGCCGTTGCCATCCGCCGGGCTCAGCCAGCAAGATCTGCTGCAACTCGGCCAAGATCATTCTTGAAGAGGCGCGGCGCATCAACCCGCTCAACACCGATCACAGCGCCAACCTGGGCCGCATGTGGCTGCAAACGGTCGATGTGGTGCAGGACACCGACCGAGAAGGAGCGCGCTTCGGCAAGGCCATCGCGAGTATGTTTCGGCCACCAGCTTGAGCCCGAACAACGCGCAGCTCTTCAACGAGTGGGCAAATCTGTATTATGCGCCGCGGCAAAGAGTGACGGCGAAGGCGCCATCGCGAAGCTCGATCAGTCGCTGGCAATCGACAGAAATTTGACGCCACGCGGCTGTTGCGGGCGTCCTACTGTTGCTGCAGCAGGCCGAGCCGCTGCGGTGGAGCGCGCGCAGGCAAACGCCATCATCGCGTCCGCCACGCCGACGATACGACCAAGAAATCGAGGCCGCCAAAGCCACACTTACGAAAGTGGACGGGCCAGTGGAATGGCTATCTGCAAAAGCGCGATGCCAGAGCTCGAGGCCGCCGCCGGCATCAACCCATGGCAACCTGCAAACGCATGCGCCAGCTCGTTTTGATCAAGCAGCAGCTCAATCAACTCGCGCCTGAAGCTGCGCAGGAACTCAATGTCGCCTGAGTGCGGTTCAAACAAATTCAGCCCAAAACCCGACGCAGGATCTGGTACGCTTGGCGCGCCTTGTCGATACTCTGGACCAAGCAAAACAGCCCGCCATGGCGCTCGCCGCGATGAAACAGGCTGCCGCACTTGCGCCTGCCGCAAGCAAGCCGGAAATCGACGGGCTGCTCGAAAAACTCAACGCCAGCCCATAGTGGTCGGCGCCAAGCAAAGTAACGATATGGAATTGATCATCGTGCTGTTTCTTCGGCGCGCTTGTGCTGACCGTGGCGTTGACGCCGATCAGCAAATGGCTGGCGCCGCATATCGGGGTGATGGCGGTGCCGCGCGCGCGCGATGTGCATGCGCGTGCCGGTGCCGCGCATGGGCGGGGTGGCGATCTTTCTGTCGGTGATCGCCATGGCCGTTTTGTTGCGCAGCCGCGCCGAGTTTGTGCAGCTCAGCGCGATTTTGCTCGGCGCCGCGATGATGTCGTTTCTGGGCTTGATCGATGATCGCTTTCAGCTCAACGCCTATATCAAGCTGATCGTGCAACTGGGCGTGGCCGTGTTTGCCTGGTATGCCGGCATGCACGATCAGCATCTTTCAGACGCCGCTGCTGGATGCTCGGCGTCACCGTGCTGTGGATCGTCGGCATCACCAACGCCATGAACTTTTTGGACAACATGGATGGCCTGCTGGCCGGCATCAGCGCTGTTGCTCGGCGTTCTTTCTGGTGCTGGCTGTGCTGAACGGACAGTTCCTGGTGGCATTGCTCAGCGCCGCCGTGCTTGGGCGCCTGCGTCGGGTTTTTGTTCTGGAATCTGAACCCGGCCAACGTCTTTATGGGCGATTCGGGCAGCATGTTTTTGGGATTTATGCTGGCCTGCATCGCCATCAAGCTGCGCTTTGCCGGGCAGGTGCCGGAAGTGTCGTGGCTGGTGCCGTTGATCGTGCTGGCGCTGCCGTTGTTTGACACCACGCTGGTTTCGCATCTCGCGGCTGCGGCGCGGGAAAAACCCGCTGACGACGCCTGGGAAGGACCACGTCTCGCATCGCATCTCGAATCATGGGTTTACCAAGCGTGAAGCGGTGATGATTTTGTATCTCGTGTGCGGCGCGCTTGGCATTACCGCGATTATTGCGTCGGTGTCCGATGTGCGCTCGAATATCTTGATCGCTGGTGCGTTGCTCGCGGCCGGCTTGTTTATGTTGTGGTATATGGAGTTTGGACCATGGAAGCTCAAAGAGATCGACTGGGAGAAGCCCGCACCGCCGAAAAATCCACCTCAAGCGCCTTCCGATCCGATCAACGCATCGCCGTCATCGGTTTAGGCTATGTCGGCCTGCCGCTGGCGATTTCGTTTGCGAAAGCCAGCCGGCATCGTGATCGGCATGGACGTCGACGCGCGCAAGGTACGCAGCTCAACGATGGCTCCAGCTACATCATGGATGTGGCGGCCGCCGATGTCGCGGCAGCGGTTGACGCCGCGCGGTTTTCGGCGACGGCGGATTACGACATGCTGCGCCAGGTCGATGCGATCTTTATCTGCGTGCCGACGCCATTTGATGCGATGCGCGCGCCGGATCTGTCCTACATCATCAGCGCGGCCGAGGGTATTGCGCCGCGTCTGCAACCCGGCCAGCTGATCGTGCTGCAAAGCACCACGTATCCCGGCACCACGCAGGAGATTGTGCAGCCGATTCTCGAGCGGGGCGGGTTGAAAGCCGGTGTCGATTTCGACATCGCGTTCTCGCCAGAACGGATCGACCCGGGCCGCAGCGACTGGACCGTCACCAACACGCCCAAGGTCGTCGGCGGGATCAATGCGCAGTCCACCCGCCGCGCCTCGGAGCTGTTGCGCGTGATCGGCGCGCCGGTGGTCGAAGTGTCATCACCCAAAGCGGCTGAAATGACAAAGCTGCTTGAGAATATCTTTCGCTCCGTGAATATCGCGCTGGTGAATGAGCTGGCGTTGTTGTGCGAACGAATGGGCATCGATATCTGGGAAGTGATCAATGCCGCCAAAACCAAAGCCCTATGGCTATATGCCGTTTACACCGAGCGCGGGTGTGGGCGGACACTGCATCGGCGTCGATCCCTACTATCTGTCGTGGAAGGCGCGCGAGTTCGACTTCTATACAAAATTTATCGAACTGGCCGCTGAAGTCAATCAGTCAATGCCGTTTCACGTGGTCGATCTGGCCGAGCGCGCGATCAGCAATTTGCGCGTGTCGATGCGCGATGCGAACATCCTGGTGCTTGGCGTGGCGTTCAAGCGCGATGTCGATGATGCGCGCAACTCGCCAGCCGAGCGCGTCATCGAATTGTTGTTGCGAGCGCGGCGCGAAAGTGAGCTATCACGATCCGTATGTCTCGCGTTTTGCGATTGGCGGCGATGTGTTCTTCAAAGAGCATCGTGATCTGATCTCGCAGCCGTTGACCGAAGCCATGCTGGAAAAATCGGATTGCGTGATCCTGGTGACCGGGCACCGCGCGATCGACTACACCTATGTCGTGCAGCATGCGCGCTCAATCGTCGATACCTGCAATGCCACAGAGTTTGTGCGCAAAGGTCGCGAGAAAATTACGCGGCTGGGAACCGGCCAAGCATAGGATAGCCGCAGGCAACGTCTGCGCAGATTGAAATGGGCGGTACAGGGCTCGAACCTGTGACCTTCTGTGTGTAAGACAGACGCTCTAACCGACTGAGCTAACCGCCCGAATGCAAGCTCATATTGTAATTCAGGACGAAGTTTGACCGCGACTTTGGGTGCGCCACAATTTCTAGTATCGCCCTTGGGAAGCCATGCCAATTGCGCGTGGCGCGCCAGGACCCAGGTCCCGGGCTAGCCAGCACAAAGGCGGCCTTCGCCGCCTGCCCGCCGACGGGTGGCTTCGCTATCGCAAACCTAAGACTCCGGTCTCTTGGCGGTGCCGCGTTGCGCTGCAGAATCTTGCGTCGTAATGCGCTACTTCCCGCCGAAAGTATGGGTCTACGGTCGGCGCTCTGCTACACTTCTGCACCGTACTGGCATAACCTATCAGCAGTGCCAGACGACTAAAAACGCATTTGAAGAATACGCATTGTTAGTAGTGCGTCAAGGCAAATAGTTTTGGTGGTGAATTTGGCCAAACATAAGCTTTGCTGTGACAGACTACTGGCAAGTTAAGGAGCACACACATGAGCGATTTGTTTTCGGAATTGATGAATGGTTTCTCCGGCGGCGCTAAGCCCGCACAGGGCGGCGCGATGGACATGGTCACCGGCATGCTCGGCGCGAGCGGCGCGCTCGGTGGTGCTGGCAAATCAGCTGGCGGCATGGGCGATTTGATGGGCGCCGTAACGGGTGCCGGTTCCGCTGGCCCGATGGGTGTGCTCGGCGGTCTGCTTGGCGGCCAGAGCAACAACCCGATGGCCAGCTTGCTTTCGCCCGTCATCAACGGCCTGGCAGCCAAAGTTGGCCTGCCGCCGGCCATCGCCAGCATGGCCACTGGATTCCTGCTCAACAAGATGTTCGGCGGCAGCACGCCGGCAGCGGGCGGGGCGGGTGGCTTTGGCCTGGAAAGCCTGCTCGGTGTGATGAACAACGGCGGCAAGGGCGCGGATGACATGCTCTCCAAGAGCGGCCTTGTCAAGGAATTCGCCACCCACGCCAAGATCGACGAGAAGCAAGCCGGCGGCGCGCTCGGCGGACTGGTCGGTATGCTCTCCGGCAACGGCGTGATCGACAAAGCTGCTGCCAAACCGGCTGCAGCGGCAGATCTCGGCGGTCTGCTGAACATGTTCAAGTAGAAACATTTCGCGTTGCCATTACGCGAAAAAAGTCGCGCGGCATCACGCCGCGCGGACTTTCTCGTTTTCCTGTTCTACACTTGGACTATGGACGCGTCTGAACTTTCCAACAACGAGATCCGCCGCTATTCACGGCACCTGATCTTGCCCGACATCGGCATGCCTGGCCAGCGCAAACTCAAGGCCGCGAGCGTGGTGATCGTTGGCGCGGGCGGCCTTGGCGCGCCGGCAGCGATGTATCTGGCCGCAGCCGGCGTTGGTCACATCGGGCTGATCGACGGCGATGTTGTCGACGAATCCAACCTGCAACGGCAGATCATTCATGGCCAGAGCACGCTTGCGCGGCTCAAGGTTGACAGCGCGCGCGAACGGTTGCTCGATATCAATCCGTTTGTGCGCGTGTCGACATTTCCCGAAACGCTCACCAACGCCACGGCGCTGTCGATCCTGACGGACTTCGACATGGTGATCGATTGCACGGACAACTTCCCGACGCGTTATCTCGTCAACGACGCCTGTGTCCTGCTCGGAAAGCCCTATATCTACGGCTCGATCTTTCGGTTTGAAGGACAGGTCTCGGTGTTTTGGGCAAAGCAGGGCCCGTGCTATCGCTGTCTGTTCCCGGAGCCGCCGCCGCCGGGGATGGTGCCATCCTGCGCCGAGGCCGGCGTGCTCGGGATTCTGCCGGGCGTGATTGGCACGCTGCAAGCCACCGAAGCCATCAAGCTCATCTGTGGTCTGGGCGAAGCGCTGACAGGCCGGCTGATGCTCTACGACGCGCTTGAGGCGCGCTTTCAAGAGGTCAAACTGCGCAAGGACCCGAAGTGCCCAATCTGCGGCAGCGCGCCGAGCATCACCGAGCTCGGGAATTACGACTACGCCGGGTTTTGCGGCGTTCCGCAAGTCAACAGCGCGCCGACAGCGCTCGGCCCGATGCCGGAGATCACCGCTGTCGAGCTCAAAGCCCGCATCGATGCCGGGCTCGAGACCACGCGCACGATCCTGCTGGATGTGCGCGAACCCAACGAGTGGGCGATCGCGTCGATCCCCGGTTCAACCAAAATCGCAAAGGCCAACGTCAAACACTTTGTGCACGATCTGGCGCAGGCCGACGAGATCATCGTGCACTGTCTGTCCGGCGCTCGCAGCGCGGAGATCGTCGAATTTCTGCGCAGCGACATGGGCTGGAAGAACGTCAAAAATCTCAAGGGCGGCATTCGCGCATGGTCGCGGGATGTGGATCCGTCAGTGCCGCTGTACCTGAGGGTGAAGAAAGTGCTTAAAGCGCCTCAGGTGCTTAAGGTGCTTAACGTGTCGAATGCGTCAACGTTAAGCACCTTAAGCACTTTAAGCACCTGAGGCACTTTAAGCACCTTCTTCGACGGTTCCGCAATATCCACATATTCCTGCCGCAGGACGTTGTCGTCGTTGACGCCAAACTTCGCGAGCAGCTTGCTAATCGCCTCGGCCTTGCGCTCGGCATCGCGGACGCTCCAGGTGCGGCTCTTGATTTCGAGAAAATAGCCGGGTTCAGCGCCGGCTTGACCATGCGGTCGATGTTGATAAACAACGGCTCATCATCGACGATCACCTCCCAGCGCAGACGGTCTTTTTCCACCGCGATCTCGTGCGCGGGTTTGAAATATTCGCGATAAAAGCGCAGGCTGCGGTCGGCTGGGGAGAAATAGCGGACACGCGAAAGCAGGATCGAGTGCGGAAACTCGCGTTCGGTCTGGCCGCTCACCAACGTCAAGCCGATAGCGCGACCCGACGACTCTGCCCTGTGCGTCCACGTGTCTCGTCTTCACGATAGCGCAGGCGCGAGGTTCATCTTCGAAGTAAAAATATGTGTCATATTGCCTGTAATGCATCGTGCCGGACAACGCTAAAAGCCGCGTCGCCTTCGATGCAGCCTGAATGGGCGCGATGTCGTCAATGCGCGCCTTAACCTGCACCTCAAACGCCTCCTGCTGTTGCACGCCGCCGATGGCCGCCAGCTTGCGCAGGACGTCGCCTTCGCGCTCGGCCAGGAAGGCGTCGATGCGCGCGGCGACTCATCGGATTCGCGCGCGGATCGCCGTCTTCGTCCAGCGTCAGCAGCGCGCGGTTGCGCATCAAGCGCGGCCGTTGACAAACACATCGCGCACATCGCGGCTTTGCCGCCATAAACGATCTGCGTGTAAATGGCGTTGGGATCGTTTGCCTGACGGCCGAAAAGGCGGGCGTGTTGTGCAGCGTGATCAAGCTCAAGCACGATCATGTCGGCGCGTTTGCCGGCTTCGAGCGAGCCGGTGATGTCGCCGATGTGCAGTGCGCGCGCGCCGCCCAGCGTGGCCATCTGCATGGCCGTGCGCGCCGGCATGGCGACCGGGTCGCGCGTGCTGCCTTTGGCCAGCAGCGACACCAGGCGCATCTCTTCAAAGTGATCGAGATCGTTGTTGCTGGCCGGGCCGTCGGTGCCGATGCCGACGTCTGCACGCCGACTTCGAGCATGTCCTGCGCACCGGCGCGATGCCGCTGGCCAGCTTGAGGTTGGCCGTCGGGTTGTGGCTGATGCTGGCGCCGGCGTTCTTGCAGCATGCGCATCTCGTCTTCGTCGATCCACACGCAATGCGCGGCGATCATTTTGGCTTCCAGCACGCCGTTCTTTTTGATCCAGTTGACCGAGCTGGCATGCCGTGCTGCGCGTTTGCAGTCGTTCGGCTTCCTGCTCGGTCTCGTCGATGTGGATGTGCAGCGGCACATCGTAGCTCTGACGGCGATTTCGGCGCACGGTCTGCAGCAACTCCGCCGCTGCAGGTGTAGGGCGCGTGCGGCGCGATGGCCGGCACGATCAGCGGATGGCCCTTCCACTTGCTCGATGAACCGCTCGGCACAGCATCAGGCTTTCGTCGGAGCGATGCGGCGTCCGGGGTCGGGGAACTGCATGACGGTCTGCCCGCACAGCGCCGCGCAGGCCGGCATCGGCCAGTGTCTGCGCGACGGTGTCCTCGAAGTAGTACATGTCGTTCGAACAGGTGACGCCCGCGCGGATCATCTCGGCGCAGCCAGCTGCGTGCCCAGCCGCACAAATTCGGGCGAGACAAACTCGCGCTCGACCGGCATCATGTAGCCATACAGCCAGACATCGAGGCGCAGATCGTCGGCCAGCCCGCGCAGCAGCGTCATCGCCAGATGGGTGTGTGTGTTGATCAGGCCGGGCATGATGGCGCAGCCGGCGCAATCGATCGTCTGAGCTGCCGTGTATTTCTGAGCCAGGTCCTGCGCGTTCCCGACTGCGACGATCGTGTCGCCCTTGATCGCGACGGCGCCGTTCAAATATGCGCTAAACGCGTCATCCATCGTGACGACGTAGCCGTTGGTGAGGAGGATGTCGACTTCAGACATGGGAGGTTTATAGCACAAGCGCATTTAAGAGATCACGAGGTACGACTCCGAGATTTACTGTCCGCTCCGTAATTGCCTGCTCGACCGGGTACCGAAACCCTGTTGGATTCACGCAGAAAAATCTCGGCCTTTTGTTTGAGATGCCCGTTAACCACGATGGTTTTGCCCAGCAACCACTCATGCATTGCGAGGCAACTATGACACCTCTCCACCCATAGCCGCAGCCCTGCGACTGTCACAGTAACGTCTGTCTGCAAAGTTCATGTAGGGAAAGAGGCAGATCGCTGTACATATTGCAAACAATTTCTTCTTTTATTCTAAGTATTTGAGGAGTATGAGCCCGGACTTTTGATGGATTGCAGGAACTTAGAGTGCTATTAGAATAGCGTCCATGTCATCAGAGTCAGTACCATCGCTACAAGCTGCATTGCTGCAATCAAATCTCGTGCAGGGAGATCGCATTATTCTGCGCACGCCGTTGATCCACATCGGCCGTTCAGTGACCTCATCCTCCGACATTGCAATCCGTGCTGATGATGTTCAGTCCTCACGCGAGCACGCCACGCTGTTATTGGAGAACGGCCAGTGGTATCTCGAGGACACCAGTCGAAACGGCACGGTTGTCAGTGGCAAGGTGATCACGCGCACGAAAGTGCCGATTCACGGAAACGATCGCATCCAAATCGGAACGACGTTTGATTACACCTTCAAGCTTATCGTCGAAACATCGCATTCATCGCCATCCGACAATGCCGCGCGTTCATTTGCGGCCACATGATGCCGCAACAGCAGCAGCCGGCCACGCCGATGCCGCCGCCAGCGAGCCACAGCCGCCACGGCAGACCGGCATCTGGATCAGCCCCAGCGCCGCCATCTGGCGCGACGGGCAGCGTCTGGCCATCAGCCTTGTCACGCACCGAGTATCGCCTGCTCAAATATCTGTCGCATCACGTCGGTGACGTCTGCGAATACGACGAGGTGATCAACGCGGTGTGGGGTGGCATGCGCGACAAGGACAGCCTGCACGAGCTGATCTATCGCGTCCGCCGCAAGGTCGAGCCGAACCCCAGCGCGCCGAAATACCTGATCATCCGCTCGGGCATCGGCGTGGTGTTCTTTCCAAACGGCATCAACAGCCAGAAAGACTAGCGCAACAAAAACCAGGTTTGTAAGGCGGCGAAATCGCCATACAACCCAGAGTTTGGCGCGTCCGACGACGCCCCTGATCACACCAGGGGCGTCTTGCTTTTCCGCCACAAGCTCCCGCATAGCCAAATAGCGCGCTTGCGGGCCATGAAGGCGCCACAGATTTCACAGAATGTCTGGCTCTTCCGTCGGAAGCGTGCTGTTTGCAGGGACTCGGCGCGTAGGCCAATGGCTTTCTCGGCACTTTGGGCACAGCCGGCGAGTGGAGCACACTTCCGACGGAAGAGCCAGACATTCTGTGTAATCTGTGAAATCTGTGGCGCCTTTTTATGGATTGAGAATTGCCGTGCCACCACGTCGATGGCCGCGTGTTTATCAATTGCCGCTACACTCCTCAGGTATGAAAACCCGATCGTTACGCCGATTGCTTGTGTGTTTCTGCTGCGCGCTGACGACGCTTGTGCAACCCAACAGCACGCGCGCGGCGCCCGCGGCGGTTGTGGGCACCGGCACGCCAGCCAGCTGCACCGAAGCCGCGCTCAATGCCGCGCTGGTGCTGGGTGGCGACATTACGTTTGATTGCGGCGCTGCGCTGCACAGCATTGTGCTGACCACATATAAGGGCATCGCAATACCCACGTCCATCGACGGTGGCGGCAAGATCACGCTGAGCGGCAACAATACAAACGCGCATTTCCAGGTGTTTTCAAGCGCTGCGTTGACGCTCACCAACATCGAGTTGCGCAATGGCAAATCGACCGCAGGATTTGGCAGCATTCAAAACTTTGGCCGGCTGTTTGTCAACAACGCAGCGTTTGTTGCGAACGACGGCGGCACGAGCGACGGCGGCGCAATCGCAAATATCGGCCAGGTGCTTATCGTCAACAGCCTGTTTCTCAGCAACACGGCAAACGCGAAATTTGGCGGAGCGGTTGCAAGCAGCGGCGATATTGTCGTGCGCGAATCGCTGTTTATCAGCAATACCGCCAAATTGGGCGGCGCGGTATACCTGTCGATCGGCGCTGCAATGGCGGGTGGGGAGTTGGTCTTCCGCAACAACACCGGATTTGACGGTGGCGCGCTGTATATCAGCTCAGATGTCACCGCGACTATCCGCAATTCCGAGTTCTCCGAAAACTCGGCCGCGTATGGCGGCGCGATCGAGGTGTGGGGCACGTTGAACATGACCAACACCACCCTCAGTAATAACCGGGCTCAAAACGACGGCGGCGGCATCTGGCTTGTCAACACCACGATCCCCTCAACGATCGATCACAGCACGTTGTATGGAAACCGCGCGATCAACGGCGCCAACCTCAACAGCAACGGCGCCCAGGTAAAGGTGCAAGGCAGCGTGTTTGGCCGCACCCAGGGCATCACAACAACCAATTGCGTTGCCGGCACAGGCGTTGATATTGGCGTGACCAACATCGCCGACGACGCGACGTGTGGCACGGCCGCCGTGCACGCCGATCTCAAGCTCGGCCCGCTCAAAAACAATGGCGGCGTTGGCAAGACGCATCTGCCGCAGCTCGGCAGCCCGCTGATTGACGCGGTTTTGACCTGCCCAAAGCGCGATCAGCGCGATGTTGTTCGGCCGCAAGGCCCGCGCTGCGATATTGGCGCGGTGGAGGTCTTTCAGGGCAAGTTCTACCTGCCTGTGGCACTGCAGGGCGCCATCCCGCCGTCGAATGGCACGACCGAAATTGAGCCAAATAACCTGGCTGCGCAGGCAAACGGCCCGATCCAACTTGGCGTCGACTACAAGGGCTTCCCCGACGACGCCAATGACTACTTCAAGTTTGTGATGCCAAGCGCCGGGCAGGTCACCCTGTCGCTGACCGGCCACAGCGGTGAGCCGCTAAACCTGCTGCAACTGCAGTTGCGTGACGCTTCCGACGCGCAGATTACGTTTGCGTTTGCCACGCCCTTCAAGATCATCACCACGGTGCCGGCCGGCACCTACTACGCGCGCATCTTTTATGCTGCGCCGGGGCCCTATAACACTGCGACGCAATATACGCTGCGCGTCTCGAGCCCGTAGCAAAGGAATAACAAAACACCCGTGCTCAGCACGGGTGTTTTGTTTTTTCGATTCCTGGTGTGCGTGCGCCTGATTAGGCGACGACCGGTATCAGCACCGGGCGGCGTTTTGTTTCGGAGTAGATCGTCTTGCTCAGCGCATCGTTCATGCGCTGTTTGATTGTGTCCTCGTTGGTATCGGAGTTGATGTCTTTCAACGCGTTTTCAACTGCCATCGACAGCTGCGCGATCAGCTCTTCCGACTCTTTCAGATACACAAACCCGCGCGTGATGATCTCTGGGGCCAGGCCGACGCGGCCTTCGCCGTTGCGGCGCACAATCGCCATCACAAAGCCATCGCGCGACAGAATCTCGCGGTCGCGGATGACGACCGGGCCGATATCGCCGATGCCGCTGCCGTCGATATACACATAGCCGCCCGGAATGCGATCGAGCACCGAAGCGCCGCCATCTTCATCGAACTCGATCGGCGAGCCGTTTTCGACGACAAAGATGTTCTCAGCCGGCACGCCAATCTCCTGCGCCAAGCGGCCGTGCGCCTTGAGCATGCGCAGTTCACCGTGGATCGGGACGAAGTATTTCGGCTTGACCAGGCTGATCAGCAACTTCTGTTCTTCCTGGCAGGCATGGCCGGACACGTGCACGCGCGAGATCGGCGAGTATTTGACATTCGCGCCTTTCTGGAACAGCCGATTGATGATGCGATGGATGTATTCCTCGTTGCCCGGAATCGGGTGCGCGGAGAGCACAATCGTGTCATCAGGTTCGACGTTGATGATCGGGTGTTTGCCGACCGCCATGCGTCCCAGCACCGCGCTGGGCTCGCCCTGCGTGCCAGTCGCCATGATCGCGACCTCGGTCGCCGGCAGCTTGTTGGCTTCTTCCAGCTTGATCAGCATGCCATCGGGCAGGTTGAGATAGCCCATCTTCTGGGCCATCTTGACGTTTTCCTGCATGCTGGTGCCGGCCAGCGCCAGCCGGCGGCCGTAGATTTCGCACACATTGGCGACCTGCTGCACGCGCGAGATCAGCGATGCAAACGTGGCCACCACGATGCGGCCATCGGCGTCGCGGAAGATGCGCTCAAATTCTGGCTCGATCTCGCGCTCGCTCGGCGTGTGGCCGGGCACTTCAGCGTTGGTGCTGTCCGAGAACAGCGCCAGCACGTTGCGGTTGGCGAACTCGGCCAACTTCGCAAAGTTCGACGGTTTGCCGTCGACTGGCGTGTGGTCGAACTTGAAGTCGCCGCTATGCACAATCAGGCCGGCTGGCGTGGTGATTGCCAAACCAACGTTGTCCGGAATGCTGTGCGACATGCGGAATGTTTCGACCTTAAACGGGCCGGCTTCAAAGCCTTCATCGACCTGCACCGTGATCAGACGCGTTCGATCAAGAAGCTTGGCCTCTTTGAGCTTGTTCTCGATCAGGCCGCGTGTGAGCGGGGTGGCGTAGACCGGCGCATCCGGAAATTCGCGCACAATGTGCTCGATTGCGCCGATGTGGTCCTCGTGGCCGTGCGTGATCACGATCGCGCGCACGGTGTCTTTCTTGTCTTTGAGATAACCGAAATCGGGGATCACGGAGTCGATGCCGTGCATATCAGATTCGGGGAACATGATGCCAGCGTCGATGATCAGCACGTTTTTGCCGTATTCGAACGCCATCATATTTTTGCCGACCTCGCCGAGGCCGCCAAGCGGGATCCATTTGAGTGAATGTGCCATAAACTAACTTTTAAGTTGTGTGTGGCCAGATTCAGACCAATCGCATGCGCCTGGTCAAGCTTGCACAGGCGCATGCGATTGGTCTGAATCTGGCGCGAATCAAAGATTACTCAAAACACGCCTATATTGCGTGCATTTGTTTTTCGAAAGTGCGCGGGGACTGCAGGACGCGCCTGCGGATTTCCGCGCGCCCGAAGGGGTGCTGTTGCGATGAAACTGCGGTGCTAACGATGCGAGTAGGTCGCAAAACCACGTGCCGACGGACTTAATGACGTCCATTATACGATGGGTGGGGGAGAGTAAAGAATCCAGAGCCCAGAATCCAGACACGCGAGCCCACGCAGTGGCTGATTGTCAAGTGTTCGTCAATCCCAGGCGTGCGAAATGCTGTAGGCTTGTCGCTGCCCACGACACCTGAGGAGGGCCATGAAGATCCAAGACATAATCAGCCGGATTCTCTCGTTTGGCGCAGTTTTGATGCTTCTGATGGCCTGTAATGGCTCGACGCCGGCTGCAAACACCGCTGTGGGCGGCCGACAACCGCCACCCGTCACACTGCTGCCTGGGCCGCTCGAATCGCCTCTGGCCACCACAAATACCTGCGCCCCGCGCGATGACGCACAGTGGCGCGCTTATGTCACGTCGCTGCACCCTGCCGCCACGGCGCAACCGAACCCTGATGCCGAAGCGCTGGCGAAGGGGCTGGGGGTATCGATGGACGAAGTGATCGCTGTGACTGCGTTTCAATCGAGTGCGGGTCTGGTTAATGGCCGGTTGCTTGGCGGAGCGGGAGGCGCAATATTCTCAGCGATGCCCACCGCCGATGACAACGGTTTTGGCGGGCTCTGGTTGGATTGGCAACCTGAGCCCGCGTTACAGATTCGTGTCAAGTCAGCTGCGTTGACACAGTTTCAGGTCGATGCGGTTTGCAATGCCATCCGCGATCAAATGCCGGCGGCCTTTATGCAGCGTGTTTTTGTTTATGGCTCACAAAGCTCCGAACGCGAGCTGCAGCGGCTAAACGATGCGGTTGTGAAGGTCGCGCAGTCGCTGTCGAACACGGGCAAGATCGGTTGCTTTGAAGGCGGAATCGACATCAAATTGGGTCGTATGCGCATCAGCTATAGCAGCGCCCTCGATGAGGCGGTGTTTCGCGCTGAGGTTGCAACCCTGCTCGGCGCCCCAGATCTGACTGGCCCGGCGACGCTGCACATCGACACGCGCCGCGAAGACGTCGAGATGTGTTTATGGGGCGAAATCGTGCCAGCGTCGCAGACTGGTCCGGTCGACGTGAGCGAGCCCGTCTATGCAGGTAGGCCCGTCACGATTACCACGCGCACCGAGGGCAACTGTGTCAAAATTCTCGACAGCGCCGTGACACTCATCGACGCGACTGTCGCCATCACGCCGTTGGTCCAGGCTCAGCGCAACGTCATTTGCACTGCGTCATCGATTCAAGACATGCGGCAACACGTCATCACGGCGCCCTTTGCCGATGTGTTGCTTGTGCGTGTCATCGTCCGTGACCAACGCACAGGCGCAACGGTCGAGGTCACGCGCAGCGTTCCGGTGCTGAGGGAACCGCTGTAAGAGAATAAAGAATCCAGAGTCCAGACAAAAGAACGCGGGCGACATCTGTTGTGTCGCCCGCGTTCTTTTGTCTGGACTCTGGATTCTTTATTCTCTTACAGCGGGATATTCCCGTGCTTCTTCGGCGGGTTGGTGTCGCGTTTGTTTTTGAGCATCTGCAGCGCGTTGATCAGACCGCGGGCGGGTGTCGTGCGGCTCGATCACATCGTCGATGAAGCCGCGCGAGGCCGCCACATACGGGTTGGCAAATGCGTCGGTGTATTCGCTGACCAGCTCGGCTTTGCTTTGACGCCTTGGCGTCTTCGGCGAGCAGTTGAGATCGCGCCGATACAGGATGTTCACCGCGCCATCCGCGCCCATCACCGCCAGCTCGGACGAAGGCCAGGCCAGCGCCAGATCGCCGCGCGTGGCGCGCGGGCTGAGCACGCAGAACGCGCCGCCATATGCCTTGCGCGTGACGATGTTGATCTTTGGCACGGTGGCTTCGCAATAGGCATAGAGCAGCTTGGCGCCGTGCCGGATGATGCCGCCGTGCTCCTGACCCACGCCGGGCAAAAAGCCGGGCACATCTTCAAACGTGATCAATCGGGATGTTAAAGCAATCGCAAAAGCGCACAAAACGCGCGCCCTTGTCGCTGGCGTTGATGTCCAGCACGCCGGCCAGCACGGCCGGCTGGTTGGCCAGAATGCCGACCGACTGGCCGCCCAGCCGCGCAAAGCCCACGATGATGTTCTGCGCGAAGTGCTCGTGCACCTCGAAGAACCGGCCATCATCCACCACGCTGGTGATGATCTCCTTCATGTCGTAGGGCTTGTTCGGGTTGTCCGGAATGATCGTGTCGAGCTTGTCGTCTGTGCGCAGCGGATCGTCCGTTGCTTTTGATAAACGGCGGCTCTTCCATGTTGTTGCTGGGCAGATAGCTCATCAGCATGCGGATCATGTAGAGGCAATCGCCCTCGCTGTCGGTCGCAAAGTGCGCCACGCCGCTGGTGCTGTTGTGCACCATCGCGCCGCCGAGCTGCTCAAAGCTCACATCTTCGTGCGTGACCGCTTTGACCACATCCGGCCCGGTGACAAACATGTGGCTGGTGTTTTTCACCATGAAGATGAAGTCGGTCAGCGCCGGCGAATACACCGCGCCGCCGGCGCAGGGGCCCATGATGGCGCTGATCTGCGGCACCACGCCGCTGGAGAGCGTGTTGCGCAGAAAGATCTCGGAATAGCCGACCAGCGACATCAAGCCTTCCTGAATGCGCGCGCCGCCGCTGTCGTTCAGGCCGATGACCGGCGCGCCATTTTTGAGCGCCATGTCCTGAATCTTGATGATCTTGCTGGCGTGGGCGGCACCCAGGCTGCCGCCCATGATCGTGAAGTCCTGCGAATAGACATACACCAGCCGGCCGTCGATGGTGCCCCAGCCGGTGACAACGCCATCGGTGAGCAGACGCTGCTTGGCCATGCCGATGCCGGCTGGGCCGGTTGGTGACAAACGCGTCGACTTCGCGAAATGAACCGGGATCCAACAGCAAGTCCAGTCCGTTCGCGGGCGGTCAAGCGGCCTTTTGCGCGGTGGGCTTTGAGTTTGTCTTCGCCGCCGCCGAGTTGAGACTGCGCGCGGAGTTCGCGGAGCTTTGCCGTCTTGGGATTCGACATTTGGTCATTCACTCGGGTTGTGTTTGTGCTGCGATAACCAGGCTAGAAAGGCTGTGGCGAAGATGATCAAAACTGACCACAACGCCATAAAACCGGCGCGCTCCCATGCTTCTGACGAACGGGCAAACGCAACCTGGTTCAACCACCAGCTGGCCTGATAAATAACAGCGGTACTGATGGTAACACGCGCAACGGCGCTTCGTTGCGTTGCCACCAGCCAGGTTGTCAAAAAAAAGATCAGCGACCACACAGCGCCGTAGATCGCCAAATAACCCGGCGGCGTGGTCAGGTTGACAACACCGGCCAGCGCAAGGTCCTGACGCAACGACAGAACCACGCGCGCGGCATTGGCCACAGCATGGACCAGCAAGAGCGCGATCAGCGCGCGCCGGGCTATCCTGGCGGAAACATTAACCATGCGGCGCACAGCGCTGGCGTCCGTGCGCGGTCATGCCTTCTTCGCCGCCGTTTTTTTGACCGGGGGCTTTTTTGCCGGAGTCAGCGCGTCGCCGCTCAGATACGCCAAAACTTCCGCGGCGTGATCGTCCGGTTTGACCTTTTCCCAAACCTGTTCGATGACGCCCTTGGCATTAACCACAAATGTGCTGCGCTGCACCCCCATGTATTTTTTGCCATACATGCTTTTTTCGACCCAGGCGCCGTAGGCATCGGCCAGCGCATGGTCCACATCGGCTAGCAACGGGAAGTTGAGATCGAATTTTTTGACAAACTTTTGTTTTGAAGCGGCGTTCTGCGGGCTGACGCCAAGCACGAGCACATTGGACGACTTGAAGCGAACCAAGTTGTCGCGAAAGCTGCAAGCTTCCTTTGTGCAGCCGGGCGTGTCGTCAGCAGGGTAGAAATACAGCACATAGCGCGTGCCTTTGAGCGCGCTCGACGCGAGCTCACCCGTATCGGTGCTCAGTTTGAATGACGGTGCTTTGTCGCCAATTTTCAACATGTCGATTCCTTTGCTTTTTGGCCACTTAGGGCGGATGTCAAAATAACTTGATGGGCGATTTCGCAGATACCCGCACTTTGCACGGGTATATGCGAAATCGCCTAATTAAATGATTCTGACGCGACTCCCTACTTCGATCGTCCGTAAATTATGCGGCAAGATACGGATTAGACCTACTTGGGTTTTGGCAGCAAGCCGCGGCTTTTGCGCTCAAGCGTGCCGGCCGACTTGTCGCTGCGCCGAGAGAGCAGCGATTTGGCGATCTCTTTGCCGCGCAGCAGCGCGGCTTCGTAAATCCCTTTGAGCGCTTCCGGGGTCAGCCGCTCGCCGTTGGCGCACCAGCGCCGGACAGCTTCACCTGTGGCGTAGGTGCCGGCCCAGGCCACGCCGACCTTTGGCAGAATGCCAAGCCCTGGAATAAGACCGATCAAACCGCGCGCGAGCTGCCGGAAGAGAAAACCGCTGCCGACAACTGCCGCAAGTTGCGGCATGATGGTCCTGAAATCCGACGTCATGCCCATCGCCAGCGCGATCTTGTAGGCCATCAGCGCCTGATTTTTTGTGAGCACGACCATGTCGGCCATGTTTAGCGGCAACCCGGTAATCGGATTGACCTCAAGCACACCTGTGCCCAGGCTGTACGCGGCGTTTGAGAAGGCCACATCGTCGATGATGGCGCGCGTGACGCCTTCGCGAAATGCCGGCAGATGCCGGCCCAGGCTGAGATCGTCGATGGCTTTGAAGCCGCGCACCGCTTTGACGACGCGTTGGATCGACGTATTCTCATCAAGCGTGTTGTCGCGCATCGGCGCGTCGATCAAAGTGGCTGGCAGCCATTGCGAGCGCAGAGTAGGCGTCTGTCCCTCGCTCAGAAAGCATACGATGACCGGAATCTTGGCGCGTTCGAGTTCGCGGGTGAGGGCCAGTTCGCGCGCATTGTCATGCCCGGTGTCGTCGCGCGTGATGATGACGACCACGTCCGACAGCGCCAGCGCGCGCGTCTCTGCCAGCGGCAGGCTGACCGCAGCGCGCAGCCCGGTTTGATTCTGCAGGCCATCGCCGCGATACATGAGCGCGGCAAAATAATCCGCAAACGCGTCGTCGCGGCTGGTAAATGCCAGCGTGAACGGCGTCTCAGCGCCAGCGCGAATCGGTCGAATATCGACTTCGCGCAGCACGTTCAGGATGGTGCCGACGCCGCCAATAGCTGACACGGCATCGAGGGGGGATTTAGGCGCCACGTGCAAAGAAACACCGGCAGCGGGTGGGGAATGCTGCCGGTGTGAATTACGAAAAGGTGATTACTTCTGCTCAGGCGTTGTGGTTGTCGACGATGTCGGGGGCGTGGCTTCGTCACCCTGAATGCCCTTGCGGAATTCACGAATGCTTTTGCCAAGTTCGCCGCCGATCTTGCCGATGCGGCCCACGCCGAACAGCAGAAGCACCACCACGAGCACGATAATTACTTCGGTTGGTCCGACTGACATAGTTGATCTCTCCTTTTGGTCTGCAATGCCGTGTTTGAACACGGTCGGCAGTTATTGTTAGTGCATGGTCCAAGGCCAAACTTTTGACCCCAAACCTGCAACCATGATACTGGGTTCGTCTGAGCAATACAAGTGTTGATGCGCGCCCTACTCAGCGCGCTCTCACGCGGTTGACAGGCCGCTCGCGTGAGAAATTATAGCGATTTGCGCAGATTGCCGCGCACGCTGACGCTCCGGGTGTGCCGTCGTGTCACGCATGCAATCTCCGGCGCGTCATGAAAGTGCGATACCGCCAGCGATCAACATCGCGATGGGCCACCAACGCGGCGCGCGAAAACCCGGCAACAGCAGGAGCGGCAGCCACAAGACGGCCAGAAAAAATGCCCCGACCGTGTGGCGCATGGTCAGCAGCATCAGCACGGCGCCGCCTAGCCCGATGTTTTGCAGGCTGCGGTTGCGCAACGCGCCAAACACAGCCGCGACCGCAAATGCCAGTGTGCCAAGCGATGCCAGATCCGCCGTCAGCGGCAAAAACGCAGTCCGACCGAGCATAAAAGGCAATCCGATCATGGCGAAGTTGAACAGAATCCGATTGTTGTTGCCGCTGCCCCGGTTTAGAAACAACGCCAGTTGAGTGACGCAGATAAACGCCAGCGTGGTTGCGAAAGCCTGCGCGCCAAGCACCGCCGCCATGACGAGGGCCACCGCCAGCGCAGCCACAGTTGCAAACAGCCCGGTAGCCTGTTGTGGCAAAAGCTCGTGCCGCAGCCAATGTTGGAAGTGCCCGAGCCGCCGCGCCATTTTGTCCGAGAGTGAGCCAGCCTGGGTATAGGGCAGGGGTGTCAGCGCGTCACCGATCTGCCAGTTTGGCCAGCTGCGCCAGATCTCGGCCCAGCGCGTGTCGGCGATGCCGCGCCAGAGCACCCACCAGGCGCCGGCGACCAGCACGGCGACACTTGCGATCAGAAAACTGTCGCGCGTGGCGTCGAAGGCGGCTGAGGCGATGACTCCGGAGAGCAACGCCGCGGGCAATACACTGGGTGGCAATTGCGCGCCGATACGGGGCGTTTCTTGCACGGTCTGGGCCGGCTGAGCGGCAGATTCTGCAGCCATGGCGTAACTGTAGCATGCCAGCCGGAGGGCGTAACAGGCGCTTGCGCGCTACACGATTTCCGCTTCGCGTCCAAATGACCGCGCGACAAGCAGGGCGTCGCTTAACGGAGCACGCCTTTCGACGAAATCAGCGGAATCGCACCTGTCCACACCGTTTGCCCCAAACGCCAGCTGCGGCCTCCGGCAGATTCGCAAGCCAAAGAAAGGCGCCACAGATTACACAGATTTTCTGTGCAATCTGTGGCGCCTTTCTTTGGCTTGTTAACGACTGTGCCCCTTAACGCGTTACGGATTCGCGGGTTCTTTGCCGGTTTGCAAATACTCGACGGCTGCATCAAGCTGGCGGTCTTTGCCGGCTTTGTCGTCTTCCGGCGTGTTGACGACCACGTAGTCGGGTTTGATGCCCACGCCGTTGATGGCGCGGTCTTTGGGGGTATACCAGCGCTCGATCGTGATGCGCAACTGGCCGCCGTTTGGCAGGCTCTGCGGCGATTGCACCGAGCCCTTGCCATAGGTGGTTTCGCCAATCAACTTGGCGCGGTCGTAGTCTTGGATCGCGCCCGCCACGATTTCAGATGCGCTGGCGGAGCCGCCGTTGACCAGCAGCACCATCGGAATGTCCTGCGCCATGCCGCGGTCACTCGTGTCGGTCGACTTTTGCTGAACCCTTGTAATCGCGCTGAATCACAAACGTGCCTTTCTTGAGAAAGATGTCGCCGATCTCTACGCGACTGGCTGAGCAAGCCGCCCGGGTTGTCGCGCAGATCAAAAATCAGCGCCTTGGGTTTTTTATCGAGCAGCGCTTTCAGATCTTCAGTCAGTTGCTTGTTGGCCTGCGCGCTAAAGTCAAACAGGCTGATATAGGCGATGTCGTTGTTCGCGCCGACCATCTTGCTGGTGACCAGCGGGATCACGATTTCGCCGCGCGTGATCGGCATTTCGAAGGCGCGCGGGCGATCGCCGCGCCGGAGCATCAGTTTGACCTCGGTGCCGTCCTGTCCGCGCACAAGCGCGGCCACTTCGGATGTGCCCAGCCCGGTTACTGCGCGGCCGTTGACCGACTCGATAAAGTCGTTGGCCAGCACCCCGGCCTTTTCGGCCGGTGAATTCTTAAACACGCGCACGATCTGGATGCCGCCACCTTGGGCCGTGCGCAACGACGCGCCAATGCCTTCGAATTTGCCGGTGATGTCCTGCTCCATCAATTTGGCCAGGCTGGGTTCGACATACTGCGTGAACGGATCACCCAGCGAGCTGACCATGCCGCGCACCGCGCCATCGGTCAGTTTGTCGTTGGATGGCAAATCGCCATACCATTCGTTGCGCAGCCGGCGCAACACTTCATTGACCAGCGGCTGATTGAGTTTCCAGTGCTTTCGGCACTCGCCTTGCCTGTGACATCGGTGCCAAGGCCGGCTTCCGATGTGCCGGCCGCGCTGCGTTCTGTTATGCGCGAAAGGCCGTCAGCAAGCAGGCCGCCGGGGTGACTTAGCATCGCGCCGATGCCGAATCCCAGCACAAAGATCATGCCGCCAATCAGCAGGCCGACCAATGCAAGTGCCGCGCTTTTGTATGATTTTGATGGTGATGAAGGTCTTTCCATGTCGCGGCCGATTATGTGCGTTATCCCTGAGATTTGCCGGTGAGCACGCGTAATTCTTGAAGTGCACGCGCGAGCTGTGAATCCTCGCCGCGCTCGTTCTCACCTGCGATGCGTTTGATTTCGATATCGGGCTTAAGGCCCTTGCCATCGATCTCGTTGCGATTCGGCGTGATCCACTTGGCTGTGGTCACATGCACCGACGAACCGTCGCTCAAATCGAAGATCAGCTGCACCGAACCCTTGCCAAAGCTGTTCTCGCCGATGAGTTGGGCGCGTTTGTGATCGCGCAGCGCGCCGGCGACCACCTCGCTGGCCGACGCCGAGTTGCCATTGATCAACACGATTACCGGCGCTTCTCCGCCTCGGCATCGCGCACGGAGTAGGTGATTTCATCCTTGCCGCGCCGGCGCTCGATCAGCACCACGCCGTTGTCGACAAACTCGCTGACCACATCAACCGCCGATGACAGGATGCCGCCGCCGTTGTCGCGCAGATCAATGACATAACCGGCCACATTGGCGGACTTGAGCTCGGAAATCGCGCGACGTGTCTCTTCGCCGGTGCGTTCGGTAAACTGCCGGATCTGGATCACGCCAAAGCTCTGGCCATCGCGCGCAATCGCGCGCCACTCCACAGACGCCACCTGGATCAGTTCGCGCGTGATGCTGAAGTCCACAACTGTGTCGCCGCCTGCGTTTGACGCTGATCTTGACCGTCGTGCCGACATCGCCGCGCAGCCTGGTGACATCTTCGGCCTTGGCCGGGACGGGCAGGGCGACGCCATCGATGCTAAACAACACATCGCCCGCTTGGACGCCGGCCTTCTCCGCTGCGCCGCCGGCGCGCGGGCTGATCACAACCAGGCCGGTTGTGCTGACCTCAAAGGTCACGCCGATGCCGCCGAACTGCCCGCGCATCTTGTCTTTTTCAACTGTGCGTATTTGGGGCTCGATGAAATACGAATAACGATCGTTGAGCGTGCCGAGTGCGCCGCGAATTGCGCCATACTCACGCAAAGTGCTGGTGGGCACTTCACCGACAAAGTGCTCGCTGACCCGCCCCCAGGCTTCGTCAAAGAGCGCTGATCGCGCCGGACTGCGCGCCCCGATCGATTGCGGAAGCGCGGACGCGATCCGGTCGGGTGCCCAGAGAAAAGCGCCGACAAACCAGCCGCCCAGAAAAACGGCGGCGGTAAAGATCGTCATCGACGCGATGGTTGCAATTGTGCCGGACCTGTTCATGCCGCCACATGATAGCGGTAGTCGCTTGGCCAGCCTGAGAGTTCGGCCACCAACTCTCAGCATCCAACCGGGATGTAACCGGGATTCGAACCTGGAACGAACCCGGTTCGTTCCAGGTTCAATCCCGGTTACATCCCGGTTGGATGCGCGACAAACGTCGTCTTTAGGCCAAATTTGCCGGCAAGATGCGCTTCCAGCGCCTGCAGCCCGACTGTTTCGGTGTTGTAGTGACCGCCATAAATCACATTTATGTTCGACTCCCGTACCGGGTGATACCACTGGTGGCTTGTTTCGCCGGTGACAAGCGTGTCGGCGCCCGCTGCCGCGACCTCGTCCAGCAGGGTCACGCCAAAACCGCTGCAGATGGCCACAACGCGCGCAACGCCATCGCCCTGCACCCGATTGCCCACGCCAATGGCGGCTTCGATGCGTGCGTTGAGGTCGCGCACTGGAAGCGGCTGCGGCAGCTCGCCGATAAAGCCGATGGTGTCCTTCTTGTAAGTACCCCAGGGCCGGATGTTTGTCAGGCCGGCGACACGCGCCAACGCGATGTTGTTGCCGACCTCCGGGTGCGCATCCAGCGGAATATGGCAGACATACAGCCCGAGCCCGTTATCCAGCAGCAGTTTGACGCGCGCAAAGTGCGCGCCGGTGATCTGCAGGTGCTGGGACCAAAACAAACCGTGGTGCACGATGAGCAACTGCGCCTGGCGGCGCACCGCCTCTTCGAACGTCGCGAGGGAGGCATCGACCGCGAACGCCACGCGGGCAACCTCCGGCGCACCCTGCACCTGCAGTCCGTTGTTGCTCGGATCGGGGTATTTGTGCGTGTTCAAAAAGACATCAAGGTAACTGACGAGTTCTTGTGAGTTCATATCGCTCCGTCTGGGTTGAATCGCCTGAGCTGCCGCAGCGCAACACGCGCGCTGCGCGTGACTTTGCCGCGCGCACTTTCTTTGCGAAACGTGTTGAGCGTCTTGAGCGCTTCGCCAACTTCGCGGTGGTTGAGATGCCGCGCAAGCGACGCGAGCAATGCGCCTTCCAGCAATGCATCGGGCAATGCAATGTGCGGCGCGTCACGGCGCCAGTCCGCAAGCCAGTCGTGCGCCGCTTCAGCTTGCCCGCTCTGCAGCAGCGCGTGCAGACGTCCGATTCGGCAACGCGCCAATTCGCTGTCGCGCGGCATCACCTCGAACCTGCGTTCGATTTCGCACAGGCGCGCCGCCATGCCGTATGTCTGTGCTGCCTGGGTCGGGTTGCCTGCGACCTGTCGATCGGCGCACATCACGTGGAGTTCGCCTGCATATGCCGGCAGCAGTTGCAAGTATTCTGCAAATGTCGCGCGTTCGAGCATTTGAAAGCGCGCTTCGGTGAGCGGCGCGTCTGCGAAGGGCTGCATCAGTGCGCTGAGCTGGCAGTTAATTTCCGCCTGACTTTCAGCCAGGTTCTGATAGAGCAGCGTGCTGAGCAGCTGAAAGCGCGCGCCGTTGCGCAGCCAGGGATGCGCGGCATCCAGCCCGGCGTAGTGACGGAGATAGCGCAGCGCCAGCTGAGTGCCGTCGTGTTGCGCTGGGAAAACCGGGTGCTGCGGCGCTTCATCGGGAGTCGGTTTACGCACCAGCACATGCGCGCCCTTGCGATCAGATGCACCGCCGCCAAAGCGCACGGCGGCGCACTCAATGCCTGCCAGCGCCAGCATGCGCGTGAGCCCATCCGGCGAGCAGATGCACAGATGCGCGCCTGGCGACAGCACATCGAGGATCGAATCCTCGCTGCCATCGCCGATGACATCGGCATTCGGCGTCGAAAAGTACAGGCATCCGCCTGGCCGCAGCAGCGCGTACACGATCTGCAGCATCTTGACGGGTTCAGGCACATGCTCGATAACCTCGCTCAACAGCACGGCATCGAAGCTGTCTGTTTCAAAGTCGTTGGCCGTGAGAAATTGCGAGCGAATGTCGCAGCCGAGCATGTCGCGGCCGTAGCCGCCAAAGATCGAAGGCTCGATACCGGTCGCCGAAAATCCTGCGAGCTCGGCCAGTTTTAGCGAGAAGCCAAACGCGCAGCCGACATCCAGAAAGCGCGGCTTCCGAGCTGGATTGCGCGGCGTCACTACCGCGAGCGTCGCGACGAAATTGGCCAGTGGTTGCACGGAGAAGCCCGTTTCAACATAGTGCTGCACGTTGTGCGGCCCATAGATCAGATTATCGGCATGGCTGGCGCCGCCCAAAAGATAGGCCTTGTCAAACACCGAACCGCATCCGACGCACTCGACAAACAACGCCGCTGCTGCGGCGGCATCGCGCGCGGTTGGGGCGATTGAGACGATGCTGGCGCCGCAAAGCGGGCAGCCATTGTTTGTGTCAGGCATCACGGCGCAATTTGGCTGGCGATTAGCGCGTAAAACTCGGTCGCGTTCACGACATCGTCGAGCGGCACTTGATCGATGACGGTGTGCGCGTGGCGCTCGTCGCCCGGCCCAAACCCAATCGACGGGATGCCCGCCTTGCCGGCCCAATAGGTGCCGTTGGTGCTGAAATCCCACTTGCCGGTGCGCCGCGCGCAGCGCCGAATGCGCGCTCTGTTGTGGCGAGCGCCGCCTGCACCAGCGGGTGCGTTTCATCGAGTGCCCAGGCCGGGAAATACTTGTCGACCGGCAACACAAAGCCGGTGTAACTGGGCTCGTCGTAGAGCAGCATCTCAAGTGTGAGATTGCGTCGTGGTGCGCCGCTGGCATCGATGAGCGCCTGCACTTCGGCCATCGCGCTTTCATGCGTGTCGCCAAAGGTCACGCGCCGGTCGATATAGATCGTGGCGTCATCCGGCACCGCGTTAAACTGGCCGTGCTCACGTGCATATCGCTCACCGTGATTTTGCCGTGCCCTAAAAACGGGTGGTCGCGCAAGCTGCGGCTCCAGATCGCGCAATGCCCGGCAATCACATCGGCAGCAACTTGTAGACGGCGTTGTCGCCCAGGTGGTTGCTGGCGGCATGTGCGCTGCGGCCCTTCGCCGTCGATCTTCATCTCGACGCGGCCCTTGTGCCCGCGATAGACCTGCATCTTCGTCGGCTCGCCGATGACGACAAAATCGGGCCTACACTTGCGGATCATACCTCGACAAACGTGTTGGGCGCAATGCCGTCGCACCACTCTTCCATGTTGCCGAAGTAGTAGGCCGTCCAGCCGTCCAGCAGGCCCAGATCGCGCGCCAGCGCCAGGCCGTAGATCATGCCCGGCGTGCTGTTCTTTTCGTCACACGCGCCACGCGCATACAGCACGCCGTCTTCCACCTTGCCCACAAACGGGTCCCAGCCCCACTGCGCTGCGGTCGCCAATGCCCACGGTGTCGATGTGCGAGTCGAACACGATCACGCGCGGCCCGGTGCCGATGCGGCCGAGCGCGTTGCCCATCTTGTCGAAGCGCACTTCGTCAAAACCCAGCGTGCGCATCTCGGCATGAAGCGCTCGCCCACAGCCCTGATCTGCGAATCCATGCTGGGGATGGCGCAGATCTCGCGCATGAACGTGATGATGTCGTTGCGGCGCGCGGCGATGGCGGTGTGCAGAGCCTCGGTCATGACCCGGATTTTATCCGGCCGAAATACACTCTGCGTGGTGTAGAGCACTGCGACGCGGCCATCGACCTGGTGCAGATCGAAGATGCGCCGCAGCTCGGCCAGCATCGGCCCGTGCAGCGGCTGGCCGGGCTCGGGCACGTACGACGACGACATCAGCCGGCCTTTGACGCCGTCAAAATCGAAGTGTTGCGCGTTAGCGAAATCGACACGCTCAAACGCGATGCCGAGTTTGGCCGGATCGCTGTTGCGATGGTCGATCGCGGCGTAATCGGTGCCGAAATCCAGCAGCAACTTTTCGTAGGCAGCGCAGAAACTCGGTCGTTTCGGTCAGGCGCTCGTTAAAGAGCACGACGACCCAGCCGCCCGGTTTCAAAATGCGCTCGAACTCGATGCGCGCCGTCGCCGGGTCGAACCAGTGATACGCCTGTCCGGCTGTCACGAAGTCGGCGCAGTGATCGGGCAGGGTGGTGGCCTCGGCTGTGGCGCCGACGCTGCTAAATCGGGGATACGCCGCCAGCAACGCATCGCCGGCCGCACGCATGTCTGCGTTTGGCTCGACGCCGATGACCTGGCAGCCCGCTTTCAGAAACAACTCGGACGAGATGCCGGTACCCGAGCCAATATCCGCAATCATGCTGGCCGGCGAAAGTCCACAGCGCGCGCTCAGCAAGTTGACAACCTCCCGGGGGTAGCCCGGCCGGTATTTCACGTAATCTGCAACACGGGAGGAGAAGCGCGAGGTCGAGTTGTGCATGCGCTCGAAGCGTACTACAGGAACCACAGCAACTTCGGGCCAAAAATCAGCACGCCGACAACGACCGCGGCGATCACGGTGATCACCACCGCGCCGGCCGCGCTATCTTTGGCGGCCTTTGCGAGCGGGTGCTGCTCGGGCGACGCCTTGTCGACCACGGCTTCAAGCGCCGTGTTAAACAGCTCAGCCTGCACCACTGCGCCGATCGTCAACGCAATGACCGCCCACTCGACCGTGCTCAGGCCGAGCAGCAGCCCGGCGATGACCACGAGCGCGGACAGCAGCAGATGCACGCTGCACATTCTGCTGCGTTCGGTAGGCATACGCGATGCCGGCGCCGGCATACTTGAAGGCGCGCAGCAGCGCGGGAACGTCAAAACGTTTCACGTTAGTTCACGCGCAGAATCAGACCCTTGAGATAGCCGCTTTCGGGATAGGTCGTCAACACCGGGTGGTCGCTGGCCTGCGTCAGCCGCTCGACGATGCGCAGCTCGCAGTTCGCCTCAAGCCCGGCGCTAAACACGATCTGTTGCAACAGTTCGCGGCTCGATCACACCGCTGCACGAAAACGTCGCCAGCACGCCGCCTGGCTTGAGCAGTCGCAGCGCCAGCCGGTTGACATCCTTGTAGGCGCGCGCGGCCTTGTCGATCTGGGCCGGGTTGTGCGCCAACTTCGGCGGATCGAGCACGATCACGTCGTACTTCGGCCTCATCGCGTTTGTGCGCGCGCAGGTATTCAAAGACATCGGCGCACACCTGCGTGGTCGTCTGGCGTTGAGCGCGGCGTTGGACTCGGCAAAAGCAAGCGCGTCCTGCGACGAGTCGACATTGACTGCGCTGCTGGCGCCGGCCGCCAACGCACTGATCGCAAACGCGCCGGTGTACGAAAACAGATTCAGCACGCGCGCGCCGGCGCAGTAGGCGCGCCACACGCGCGCGGTTGTCGCGTTGATCAAGATAGAAGCCGGTCTTCTGGCTGTCGGCCAGATTGACTTGAAAACGCAGGTGGCGATCGGTGATCTCGACCACGGTCGGGTCGATTGTCTGCTCGGTTTTGAGCGCCTGGACCAGCCGGGCGTTGTTGCCATATTCCGGTGCGCAATCGCTCGTCGTCGAAGCGCTCGATGACGCGCGTGGCGCGGCCGGCTTCGCGCAGCGCGGCGGAGAGGACCTCGCGTTGCTGCACCGAGCACAGGGCGGAATACTCAGCCACGATGTGGCCGGCATAGTCGTCGGCGACAAGGCCGGGCAAGCCATCAGACTCTGCGAACACGATGCGGCGCGCGTTGGTATGCGCCAGATTGGGATCGCGGTCGCGCCGTTCGACCGCGCGTTTGACGCGGTTAAAGTAAAACGCGTCGTCGATCGCCTCGGCGGCGTCCCAGGTCAGGATGCGCACGGCTGTGGCCGACAGCCGGTTGAGCACGCCGCGCGCCAGCCATTCGCCCTTGTTGTCGGCGATATCGACGATCTCGCCATCTTTTGGCTTGCCCGAGATCTCTTTGATGGCGCCGCTAAACAACCGCGGGTGACGGTTGCGCACGCTTTTGTCGCGCCCGCTTTTCAGCACGACCGTCGAAAGGGGTTCTGCCACAGGATTAACGATAAAAGAACGAGCCAATCAGCATCGCCACCGCGAGCGCGATAGAAATCGCGAAAGTCTTGCGCAGATCACCGAGCACGTCTTTGTATTCGTGCTTCAGATCGACATACTGATGCACCGCTGGCCGCGCCGGGCGCTAACCGCATGCGAGACTGGCAGCCGCTGCAGCCGGCAAGTTAAATGCCTCAGGCGGCAGATTCGGGGTGCTTTCGCGACGAGATTTTTTTGACATGATGTTTTTGGGCCTGACGGCGAAGTCGCCGGCAGGGGCTAGATGCGGCTTGCGGCCGCTTATTACGGTTTTTGACCGACGGCGAAGACTTCGCGCTGGAAGAACCAGGCGAACGGCACCCAATTAAAGGCGACATGCCGCAGCGCGCCGAGCACGGCGCCTTCGCCGCGGTTTTGCGGCGGCGTGTCCAGCCAGACGCTGCACGTTCGTGAAATGTCGCGCGCACCAGATAGCGGCGCATGCGCAGGATGTCCTGTTCGTTGACGTGCACTTCGGTGTTGATTTCGACATTGAGCGCGCGCGGGTTGCTCGGATATTTTGCGCCCTGGCCCATCGCAGTGCGCAACGCGCGCACGACGGGATATGCATACGCGTCATACCAGCGGTTCGGCGCGGTGTGCACAATGATCTGGCCGCCGGGCTTGAGCACGCGCTGCACTTCGGCCAGACAGCATCCAGCTCCCATGGATGCAGATGCTCGACCACATCGAACATCAGCACGCGGTCAAACGCGTTCTGTCGCAAAGGGCAGCTGTTTGGCGTCGGAGCGGCCCACGCCATGCACGCCGGCCTTCGCGGCTGCATGACGCGCGCGTCATGTTGAACGGCGACACGGGCATAATCGACGCCAAAGCTCTGCGCGCCGAGCCGCGCCACGTGGCGCACGATTTCGCCGCGCCCGCAACCCAGATCGAGCACGCGCATGCCAGGCGTGACGCTGGCGAATGCAAACGCCTGCTTCAACCGGCGCGACAGGTGCTCGCCTTCGGTCTTGTTAAATTCCTCATAACCCTTCACAGGCCGTTCGGAAATAGTCCTCCGTCATAGAGATCGGAGGACAGGGGCTTTTCACGCTGCTCGTTGCTCATGCGACTAAGGGCGTGAATTTTACTTTACTGGCTTGTTGACGACGGCTGCTCGCGGCGGAATCCGCAGGCACCGCCTGCGGATCCCGCCGCGTTTCAAACCGGCTATACCTCGTCCACCAGCTCCAACAGCATGATCGGGATGTGCCGGTTGCTGGCGCGCTGCTTGTAACGCGCGTAGCCTGCGTAGCACCTTTCAGCCTGCCCCCAAACGCGCTCGTAATCCGCCCCGGTGAGTTCACGCGCAATAAACGCATGGGGTAAGCCGTAAACCATGCCGTCAGCGCGCGGCGTCTTTCTTAGATTGAAATACCAACCGGGCAAATTGTGCTGGCCGAAATTTGAAGCGACGACTGCGTAATCGCCGGGTTTCCGTGGACTCGCCAACGCAACCAGCGGCACAGTGCGCCTCACGCCGCTTTTCGCGCCGGTTGTTGTCAACACTATGATCGGCAATCCGGACAGCGCCGAAGTTAGCGTGAAGTTTCTGCGACTGAGTTTCCACACGATTCGATCGGCGCGGTGCAACACATGCGCGAAGAGCCATGAACCAAAATCGGTCGCGCCGAAGCGATGAATCAGACGCTGCGCCAACGTCAACGGCATTTAGAACAGCCCCACGACCTTGCCGTCGATCAGATCCACTCGTTCAAACGCCGGGCTCTTGCCCAGCCCGGGCATGGTGCGCATATCGCCGCACAGCGGATACAGAAACCCGGCCCCGACCGAGGCGCGCACATCGCGCACCGGCAGGCGAAAGCCGGTCGGCGCGCCGAGCAGTGTGGCGTCGTGCGACAGGCTGAGATGTGTTTTGGCCATGCAGATCGGCAGAGTGATCGAAGCCCAAGCGCGGTGTATTGCGCAATGCGCTCTTCTCGGCCAGCGGCGCATAGTCCACGCCAGCGGCGCCGTAAATTTCGCGCGCAATGGTTTCAATCTTTTGCTTTGATCGGGATGTCCAAGCGGATACAGAAACTTGAAGTCTTTTGGCAGTGCGCAGGCGTGCGCACTAACCGCGCGCGGCCAGCGCCTCGCCACCCGCGCCCCCGTCGCGCCCAGACATCGCTGACAGACGCGTCGACCGCGCCGGCTTCATTCGCCTGTTGTCGAATCAGTTCATGTTCGGCCGTGCGTGTCGGTCGGGAACGCGATTGACCGCCACCACAACCGGCACGCCAAATTTGCGCGCGTTCTGAATCTGTTTGACCAGGTTGGCGCAGCCCTTGCTCGAGCGCGGGCAGATTCTCTTCGGTGATCTCTTTTGGCAGCGCCTTGCCCAGCACGACCTTGCCCAGACCGCCGTGCATCTTGAGCGCGCGCACGGTCGCCACCAGCACCACGCAATCCGGCATCAGCCCGCTGACGCGGCACTTGATGTTCATGAATTTCTCCATGCCCATGTCCGCGCCAAAGCCGCTTTCGGTGACGACGTAATCGGCCAGCTTGAGCGCAATCTGATCGGCCACGATGCTGTTGTTGCCGTGCGCGATGTTGGCAAACGGCCCGCAGTGCACAAACACCGGCGAGCCTTCCAGCGTCTGCATCAGCGTGGGCATGATGGCGTCTTTGAGCAGCACCGTCATCGCGCCGGCCACCTTGAGGTCCTCGGCGGTGACCATGCCGCCGGCTGCGTTCAGCCCGACCACCATGCGGCCCAGCCGGGCGCGCAGATCGTCCATGCCGGTCGCCAGCGCCAGAATCGCCATCACTTCGGAGGCCACCGCGATGTCGAAGCCAGTTTGGCGCGGGCACGCCGTCTTCGGCTTTGCCCTGGCCGATCGTGATGTTGCGCAGCGCGCGGTCGTTGATATCGACGCCGCGCTTTGGCATGATCGTGGCTGGGTCGATGCTTGAGCGCGTTGCCATGAAACAGATGCGAGTCGATGGCCGCGCAGAGCAGGTTGTTCGCTGCGCGTGACGGCGTGAATATCGCCGGTCAGATGCAGGTTGAAATCCTCCATCGGAATCACCTGCGAGTAGCCGCCGCCGGCCGCGCCGCCCTTGATGCCAAAGGTCGGGCCCATGCTGGGCTGGCGAATGCAGGTAAACACGCTTTTGCCGATGTGATGCAGCGCCTGCGACAGACCGATCGTGGTCGTGGTTTTGCCCTCGCCCAAGCGGCGTCGGGCTGATGGCGGTCACATCGATGTATTTGCCGTTTGGCCTGCCGGCCAGCCGGTCGCGCACCGAGAGGTGCACTTTGGCTTTGTATTTGCCATACAGCTCTAATTCGTCTTCCAGCAATCCGGCGGAACAGTGCAATCTCACGTATCGGTTTTAGCGTCGCGGCTTGGGCGATCTCAAGGTCTGAAGGGACGGCAACCATGACGTGAATTGTATTTGAAAGAAGGTGCTTAAGGTGCCTCAGGTGCTTAAAGTGCTTAAAGTTTCGACTCCCTCAACCTTAAGCACTTTAAGCACCTGAGGCACCTTAAGCACCTTCTCCCGTACAATAGCCAGATGTTCTACGACAAAGCGACCATCAAGGTCAGTTCTGGCCGGGGTGGCGATGGGATGATGAGCTTCCGACGCGAAGCCATGACGCCGAAGGGCGGGCCGAACGGCGGCAACGGCGGCCGGGGTGGCGATGTCATCCTGGTTGTCAATCCGCACATGAACACGCTGATCAACTTTCAATACATGCGTGAATACGAAGCGGAAGACGGCAAACGGGGCGGCGTAAAAGACATGACCGGTCGCAGCGCCGAACCGCGTTACATTCAAGTGCCGCCTGGCACGCTGGTGCGCGATCAAGACACCAACATGCTGATCGGTGACCTGACGGAAGTCGATCAACAGCTGGTCGTGGCAAAGGGCGGCCGCGGCGGCCGAGGCAACGCCATGTTCGCCAGCGCTACAAACCAGGCGCCGGAGATGGCGGAAAACGGCGCGCCCGGAGAATCGCGCGTGTTGCGGCTCGAGCTCAAGTTGATTGCGGATATCGGCATCGTTGGCAAACCAAACGCCGGCAAGAGCACCTTGCTCTCGGTGTTGACGGCTGCCAAACCCAAAATAGCCGACTATCCGTTTACGACACTCTCGCCAAATCTTGGGGTGGCGCAAATCTCGTGGGATCGCGGGATTGTGCTTGCAGACATTCCCGGGCTTATCGAGGGTGCCAGCCAGGGCATCGGGCTTGGGCACGAATTTCTGCGCCACATTGAACGCACGCGCGTGCTGATTCATCTGGTCGATGGCATGGCCGATGACCCAGTCGCCGACTACGAGACGATCAACGCCGAGCTGGCCGCGTTTGGCCACTCGCTGGCCGACAAGCCGCAAATTCTCGCCCTAACCAAAATGGACCTGCCGGACGCGCGCGCGGCGTTCGATCTATTTGGACCGCAGCTGATCGCCGCAGCCACAAAAGCTGGCAAGGATCCGACCGTGTTTCACATCTCGTCGGCCTCGAACGAAAATGTGAAAGCCGTGTTTGGCCGCGCCGTTCAGGTGCTCGATGAGCTGCCACCGGTGTCGTCGCTGGTGCCCGAAGAACCGGTCATGCCGTTGGATGACACCGTCGATGAGTCGTATGAAATTGTGCGCGAGGGCGGCGGCTTCCGCGTGCATTCAGCGCGGCTCGAGCGCCGCGCACAGATGACGCGCTGGGATCTGGAGGACTCGATCCTGTCGTTTCAGCGCTATCTCGAACGCACCGGCATTGGACCGGCGCTGCTTGAGCGCAAGATCAAAACCGGCGATCTGGTCTATATCGGCGAGTATGAAATGGAGTGGAGCGTCTAGTGGCGCTGATCCTGCGCGACTACGCCGCAACCGACGCCGACGCGGTCTGGCATGTGCATAGCGAAGCCATTAAGGCTGACGCCGGGCAAGATGCCGATGTGTCGTGGGCGCCGGATCTGCGCGCGGTCGAGGCGGAATTTGTGCAAACGGGCGGCGTGTTTGTTGTCGCGGTTCTGGACGATGCCGTCGTCGGCATCGGCGGTCTGCGCAAGTTGGGCGCACGTGAGGCCGAGCTGGCGCGCATGCGCGTGCTGCCCACGGCGCAGGGCGCTGGTGTGGGCCGGCAGCTATGCGCTGAGCTGATCACGCGCGCGGTCGCGCTCGGCTTTACGCGCCTGGTGCTCGAAACGCCGTCCGATGCCGTGCCGGCCCGACGCCTTTATGAGCACGCCGGATTCACAAGCATTGGCATGCACCACGTGCATGGCATGGACATGGTGAAGTACGAAAAGGCGCTGGGCTAGTTCACCAAAAACATGGTTTTTAAAGCGGCGAAATTGCTATATCCCCCGCGAAGCGGGGGATAAGCGATTTCGCCGCTTTAAAGACCATGTTTTCGGTGCGCTAGATCACGCCGGGGCAGTCGAAGCAGATGCGCGGTCGCGGATGAGGCTGGTCGCGATCAGGATCACCACGCCGACGAAAATGCAGCTGTCGGCTAGGTTGAACACCGCGAAGTCGAACCCGATCTCCGGAATTTTGAAGTGCAGGAAATCGGTGACATAGCCCTGCCGCAGCCGATCGACGACATTGCCCAACGCGCCACCCATCTGCAGCCCGAGCGCCACGCGTGAAATCCAATCGCTCTCTGGCAGCTTTGGTGCGTAATACAGAATGACGGCGGACACGATCGCCGCGACGATGACGAAAAAGAACCCGCCGTTCTGCAGCATGCTAAATGCCGCGCCAAAGTTTTGTGTGTGCGTAAACGCGAACCAGTGCCCGATGACCGGCATCGATGTGTTGAGCGGAATGCGATCCTCCACGATCCACTTTGTGGCCTGATCGGCGATGATGACGGCGATGGCGTTGACAAGCAAGATGCTGAGCCGGCGCATGACATCGCGCGGCGTAATCGTCTCGCTGTGTTCAGTGCTGTGTGTGTCGTTCATTGATTGCGATAGGTTCTACCATACCGCGAAAAGGAGTCCGTTAGTTTTCGTGTTTGACGCTGCCTGCAATTCTCAATCCAAAAAAAGCGCCACAGATTACACAGATAACAAGGATGTTCTGTGCAATCTGTGGCGCCTTGAATTGCGTTCTACGCCCGCACTTACCAAGCGAGTACACTCTCCGCGATGGTTACTACGTTTGAATCGATTGAGGACCGGGTAGGCAAGATCGCCGAGCATGACGGCATGGCCGCGGCTTCGGCGGCGCTTCCGCAGGGCGCGTATACGACATTTCGCACTTACGACAGCGTGCGGCTGCTGCGATTGCCGCAGCATTTGCGCCGGCTTGAAGAATCGGTGTCGTTGGTGCGAGGTGCGCCGACGCCTGCCATCGACGATGTCCGCGCGGTGGCTGCGATTCGCGCCGCCATGTCGGCGACCGGGTTTCGCGAGTCGCGATTTCGGCTGACGTTTGCGCCGCCGTCGCTGTATATCAGCATCGAGCCGTTTGTGCCGTATCCGCCCGAACTCTATGAACACGGCGTGCAGTGCGCAACAGTCACGCTCAACCGCACAAACCCGCACGCCAAGAGCACGACGTTTATCGCGTCGGCGGCCGATGCCTACAAGTCGTTGCCAAAACACATTCACGAAGGGCTGATGCTGGCCGATGGCGGCACGATTCTTGAGGGCCTGAGCAGCAACTTTTTTGCGATCACGCCGCTCGCGGTGCGCAGTGAAGATCTGGATGGCGACGCCGTGCCGGTGCTGCGTTCGGAAGAAGACCGCGTGTTGATCGGCGTGACCCGCACGCTGGTGCTTGAGATTGCCAAACCCGTGTTGATGTATTCGAAAGTCCCAGTCCGTTGGTCGATCTGCCGCGCGTAAGCGAGTGCTTTGTGACGAGCGTGTCGCGCGAGATCATGCCGGTCGTCAAGATTGATGCTCAGGTGATTGGCGACGGTGCGCCCGGGCCGATCACGCGCGAACTGATGCGCCGCTTCGCCGAGCTGATCGCGCAGGAAGCCGTGGCATTGTGAAGCACGCCACGCTGAATCTGCCGGCTGCGCTGGCGTCGATCGTTGGTCTGCGCACCGCGTACAATGCGGCATATCGCGCGCCGATGCCGTTTTTGCTGGCGATTTCAGCCGCATTCAACGCCGACCCGTCGTCGGTGGCGTGGCTGGGTGTGGCGTTCTCGCTGGCCGGGTTGGTCGCGCCGTTTGCCGGCGTCGTCGAGCAATCGCTGGGCCGGCGCGGCGCGGTGCTGCTGTCGTTCGGCTTGTTTACGGCCACCTGTTTTGCGCTGCCGTTTGCGCCGACGCTGCCAGTTGCCGCGGTGATGTTCGTGTTTATCGGCGTGGCCAAGGCGCTGTTTGAACCGCAGTCTCTGGCGTTTATCAGCGAGTCGGTGCCGGTTGAAAAACGCGGCACAGCGGTTGGCATCGTCGAGCTGGCCTGGGCGCTGAGCTGGATCATCGGTACGCCGCTGTTTGGATTTTTTGTCGATTACGGGCGCTGGTGGATGATGTTTATCGTGACCGGCATCGCCGCGCTCATATTTGCGGCGCTGGTGCTGCGCTATACCGGGATGCAGGGCCGCATGCCCAACACCAGCCGGCAGAGCGGCATGTCGCTGTCCAGCGCGCGCGCAGTTCTGTCCAGCCCGCGTGCCTTGCGCATGCTGCTCTACGGGATTTTGATCTCGTTCCCGGCTCAGTTGACCACACTGATCTACGGGCCGTACATGCAGCAGCTGTTTTCGCTCACCCCGACGATGTTGGGCATTATCTCGATCGTGATCGGCGTGGCCGATCTACTGGCCGAAATTGCCACGATCGCGTTGGTCGATCGCTTCGGCCAGCGACGCTCGTTGCTGATCGGCACCGCGGCATATGCGGGATCGTTGCTGTTCTTCTGGCTCTCGGCGGGCAATCTTGTGCTGATGCTGGCCGGGTTGTTTTTGATCTTCTTTACGTTTGAATACGCGCTGGTGACCTCGCTGGCGGTGCAGACCGAGCTTGTGCCGCAGGCGCGTGCAACGATGGCCGGGTTTGTCTCCGGCACGCACAATCTGGCGCGCATTTTGGCGGCGCTGCTGGCGTTGCCGCTGTTTGTCGGCGGCACGCTGGCGGTGCCGATGTGGGTTGGGTTTATGTTGATCGTGCTGGCGGTATTGGTGGGCTGGACGCTGGTGTCCAAACGCCCCGCCGATCTGCCAGCCGCAACATCTGGCGGATAGGGTCGTAATCGTGGTCGGTGACAGCGGCAAAGCGCGCCGTGTGCCCGGCGGCCAGAATGGCGCGCCCGTTCTCAGTTTCGTGCAACGTGAGCAGCGACTTGCGCAGCTCGGCGCGCAGATGCACATCGACCTCTTTGCGGATGATCCACGGCGGCCGCGGGCTTGGGCCGAGCACATCGACGCTGCGAATCTCTTTCGCATAGGCAGGGTTTTGATGCAGCAGGCCCTCAAGCACGGTGCTGTCGATCGCCGAGCCGTCGGCTGAGCCGTCCAGCACATGCTGCAACGACAGCGCATGGCTGCCTGAAAAATAATGGCCGCCAAAGAAATCGGCGCCAAGCTTGCGTTGCGCCAGCGTGTAACGCACGATGTGGAACCCGCTGTGTGAGCCCGGCTCATTGAGCGCAAAGCGCGCGCCAGCGAGATCGGCAAACGATGCAAAGCGGCTATCGGCGCGCACGATGACGTCCGAAAAATACACCGGCGCATCGTTGTAGCGCGCGCCGGCAGGCACCGGCGCAGCCAACAGCTCGATGCGCATGCGGTTGTCCGCTTTTTGCACATAGGGTGCGCCGCAGATCCAGCCAATGTGAATTGAACCGGTGTCGAGCCTGGCTGCACGCTCCTCCCATGGAATTTCCAGCACCGTCTTGATGTCGATGCTCAGCGTGCGCGCTAGATGGTGCGCAATCTCGACGACCATCGGTTCGGCCACCGGAGCTTGGCAGCTTGTAAGTAACAGATGCATTAGCGCAACTCTAATTCACGAAAAAGACGCCACAGATTTCACAGAATATTTGGCTTGTCCATCGATTCTGTGTGATTTATTGAAGGCTAAGCACGGAATCATCGGAAGAGCCAAATTTTCTGTGAAATCTGTGGCGTCTTTTTTCGTGAATTAGAGTTGCGCCCCCCTCCCAGAACGACGGGTTGAATCTGGGGACGTGCGCTATAGCATTGAGTTCTATGAACATCACCGACCGGATGCGTGATATCCACACAGCCTTTGCCACACCGCCCGAAGCGATTGCGCAGATTGTGCGGCGCGCCGTTGGCGGGGAAATGCTCGGTTTGCGCAAGATCATCGCGGGCTACGACAGCGAAGTGTTTGCTGTCGACACATCGCGTGGCGCGGTGATCGTGAAGCTGCGCGCGGCCAGTGACACCGGTGCGGCCGAAGAAGCCTGGGCGATGCACCGGGCGCGGATGGCCGGTGTGCCGGTCGCCGATGTGTTGTATGTCGATGCGCGTCTGATCGCCGGTGAACGCCGCGAGGTGATGGTGCAAAGCCATGTGCCGGGGCAGTCGCTTGCGCAGGTCGCGCCGCGATTTACGCCGGCCCAGCGCGCACTGGTATACAACCAGATCGGCGCCGCTTTGGCCGCGCTGCATTCGATCCATGTGGGCGGGTTCTACAAGCTCGACACAGGAGGTGCTTGGGATTTTCCAGATTGGGCCGCGATCTCCGCAAGCACACTGGCCGACCGGACGGCGGAGCGGCCGTTGCTGGCTCAGGCCGGATTTGCAGACGCGGATATCGCGTTGATGCTGGATATGCTTGACCGTCTGCCGACCGAGCTCGCGTGCCCGCAACCGCGTTTGCTGCACGGCGATGTCGAACCAGGCCACATCTATGTTGACTCTGATCTGAGGCTGACAGGGTTGATCGACTTTGCCGGCTTTCAAGGCGGGCACCCGCTTGCGGACATTGCGATTCTAATAACGGAAGACCCGGCCCTGGACCTGGCCGCGTTGCGTTCCGGCTATGACGACGAGCAAATATTTGGGGATGGCTTTGAACGCCGGCTTTTGCTGCATCGCGCGAGTTTCCAAATTGGCTTTGTTGCATATCATGCCGCAAACGCCATGAACACCGAACAAGCCGCGTCGACCGCAGCCTTGCGGCAGACGCTCTCGAGCTGGCGCGCAATGGGCTGATGAATCGCAAAACACTTGCGCATAACTCGCCGTAGCGCTAAGCTTCGCGGCTATGTACCGAGTACTTTGTCGGCCGGGACGGTGTGTTTGACACCGCGCTGGCAGCCGGGCTGTTTACGGTGCTGCAGTTTGCTTTTATGGCCACCGAATCACGCCGCCGGCGGCTCGCGCCGAGCGACGCGACGCGTGAAAAGCCGCCGTTCCCAAGTCTGGGCTTGTCCATCATGATCGGCCTCGCGGCACGCTTGTTGTTTGGATTTCTAAAAATCGGCGTGATCCGTGGCGACCTGCGCGGTCCGCTGGTGGTGTTTGGCTTTGCGCTGATCATCGCCGGCTGGCTGATCCGCATCTGGTCGCAGCGTGAACTTGGCAAGTATTTCACCGGCGAAGTTGCCGTGCAGCGCGACCACAAAGTAATTGACAGCGGGCCATACAAATATGTCAGACATCCGTCCTACACCGGCGGTGTGCTGAGCGCAATCGGCTTTGGCCTGGCGCTGTCGACTTGGCTCGGCGCGCTGATCTCCGGCGTGATGCTGGTGTGGGCCTATATCATGCGCGTGCCGCGCGAAGAACGCCTGCTCGCTTCGCAGCTCGGCGCGGCGTATGAACGCTATATGGCTAGGACAAAGCGCTTTGTACCGTTTGTGTTTTAAGAGAATACAGAGCACAGAACACAGATCTGAGCAAGCTGTGATATCAAGCTGCGATCACATCTGAATTCTGTGTTCTGTGCTCTGTATTCTGTATTCTTTCACATGACCCAACTCCATAACCTTCTTTCCGATCTCGTTCGCATCGACTCGATTAACCCGGATCTCGTTCCAGGCGCGGCTGGCGAGGGCCGGGTCGCGGCGTTTATGGTCGATTGGTTAAAGAGCGCCGGGCTAGACGTCCATCTTGACGAGGTGGCGCCCGGGCGTTCAAACGTGATCGCGGTGGCACGCGGCAGCGGCGGCGGCAAGACGTTGCTGTTGAACGGCCACATCGACACGGTCGGCGTCGCCGGCATGAACCAGCCGCACGCGCCGCGCATCGAAAATGGCCGTTTGTATGGCCGCGGCGGCTACGACATGAAGGCTGGCGTCGCCGCCTGCATGGTGACAGTTGCGGCCGCGAAACAACAGGGCCTGCGCGGAGATGTGATCTTCACCGGCGTGATCGACGAGGAGTTCGCCGGCGCCGGGACGCTCGATGTGGCCAAACGCTACAAGGCCGATGCCGCGATTGTGGCCGAACCCACCAGCCTCGAGCTCGTGATCGCCCACAAAGGGTTTGCGTGGCTGGATGTGGTCACGCAGGGCTTGGCCGGGCATGGCTCACAACCAAAACTCGGCGTGGATGCGATCGTCAAGATGGGCCGCGTGTTGACCGAGCTCGAACAGCTCGACCGGCGGCTGCGCCTGAATCCAACGCATCCGTTGCTCGGCAGCGGGTCGGTGCACGCGTCTTTGATCACGGGCGGCCAGGAGCTCAGCAGTTATCCGGAGAGATGCACGCTGCAGATCGAGCGCCGCCTGGTGCCGGGCGAGACACCGGCCTTGGCGCAACGGGAGCTGCAGGACATTGTTGACGGCTGCGCAAAACACGATCCGCAGTTCAAGGCGAAAGTCACCTGTTCGTTGGACCGCACGCCGCTCGAAACCGACCCGCAAGATCCGTTTGTGCAGCTGATTCAACACCAGGCAGCCGCTGTGCTGGGCGCGCCGCCAAAACTTATCGGTGCGCCATTCTGGACTGACGCGGCGTCACTGGCTGCGGCCGGCATCCCGAGCGTGCTGTTCGGCGCGCACGGCGCTGGCGCGCATGCGGTGGAAGAGTGGGTGGATTTGAATTCGGTCGATCAGTCCGCGCGCATTTATCTGGAGATCGTGCAGTCTTTTTGTGGCTAACGTGTTGGTGCCGACTGGCAATGCCTGCGGAGGTGCCGCCAGGTTGTGCAGGCCTGCGGGCATCCGTCAAAATCCCGATATGCGGAATATCGGTTGGAAAGCATAATCCTTTGAAAGCGCCATGATGTTGTCATCCGATATTTTCGATCTGTCGTTGCTTGAGCCTGTGCTGGCCGAGCATGCCGAGCACGGCCGCACCCGGCTGCTGCCGGTTTTGCACGCCGCGCAGGCGCTGTATGGCCATCTGCCCGAACTGGTTGTGACGCGCATCGCCGCCTCGCTGCGCGTGCCGCTGGCCGATGTGCACGGCGTGATCAGCTTCTACACCATGTTTTACAACGCGCCGACTGGCCGCACGGTCGTGCGCGTGTGCACCGATCCAGCCTGCATGGTCGCCGGCGCTGATGCCTTGCTCGACGCAGCCTGCGCGCTGGCCCAGACGCAACCCGGTGCCGTGTCGGCCGATGGTGCGCTCTCGATCGAGCACAGCACCTGCCTGGGTCTTTGCAATGTGTGTCCGGCGGTCAATGTCACAGTCAACAGCACGAGTGGCGCGCAGGCGCGCAATGCGTCGTTTGGCGCGGTCGGGGTGCACGATTTACCCGGCATCTTTGCGGGCCACGGTCCGGCCTCTGTCAACGACCATATCGGCGGCGAACGCGTCTTTACAAAATTGTGCGGCCGCGGCGTGCGCAGCACGCTGGCTGAATATGAGGCCGATGGCGGCCTGCGCGCCATCCGAACTGTGCTCAGCGAAGGCTGGGAGCCGGCGCGCGTGATCGATCTGATCAAACAGTCCGCGTTGATGGGGCGCGGCGGCGCGGCATTTCCGACCTGGATCAAATGGGACGGCACGCGCAAGGCCCCGGGCGCGCAGAAGTACATCGTTGTCAACGCGGATGAGTCCGAGCCCGGCACGTTTAAGGATCGCGTATTGCTTGAAGGCGATCCCTGCCGGCCGCTCGAGGGCGCGCTGTTGGCGGCATATGCCGTTGGCGCGGACAAAATCTTTGTTTATGTGCGCGGCGAATATCCGCGGGTGATTCAATGCGTCTCCGAAGCCATCGCCGAATTGCGCGCGGCTGGCTGGCTTGGCGCAAACGTGCTCGGCAGCGGGTTCTCGGTCGATATCGAACTGCGCGTGGGTGCCGGCGCGTATATCTGCGGTGAAGAGACAGCGCTGCTTGAATCGATTGAGGGCAACCGCGGTTTCCCGCGTTATAAGCCGCCGTTGCCGGTGCATGTCGGGTTGTATGGCCAGCCGACCGTGATTCAAAATGTTGAGACGCTGGCAAAAGTGCCGTATATCGTGGCCAATGGGCCGGATGCGTTCAAACAGTGGGGCACTGAGAAATCGACCGGCCTCAAGCTGGTCTGCGTTTCCGGCCATGTTGCTCGGCCCGGTGTCTACGAAGTGCCGTTTGGCGTGACGTTGCGGCATGTGATCGAGGATCTGGCCGGCGGCGTGACCGGTGGCGATTTGCATGCCGTGTTGCTCGGCGGCGCGTCTGGGACGTTTGCCGCGCCGGCGCAGCTCGATGTGCGCTTGACATTCGAAGACCTGCGCGCGGCCGGGCTGACGCTGGGTTCCGGCGTGATCATGGTCTTCAACGACAAAACCGACATGCGCGCGTTGTTGGCGCGCATCGGTCAATTTTTTGCGCACGAGTCGTGCGGCAAGTGCTATCCCTGCCAGCTCGGCTCGCAACGCCAGGCTGAAATCCTCGACCGCAACGCGGCCAACGCCATCCGCCCGGGCGACATCCAACTGCTCGAAGATGTTGGCTGGACAATGACCGACGCCAGCCTGTGCGGGCTGGGTCAAACCGCAGCCAGCGCGGTGCGCAGCGCGATGTTGCTATGGCCAAAGCTCTTTATGGATTGAACACCTAGCACCCGCGCGGCGTCTCTGCAACTCTGCTTCTCTGCATTCATCTTGAGCCTATGGCCGACACAGCCTTTGATACACGTTCAAGATGAATGCAGAGAAGCAGAGTTGCAGAGACGTCGTGCGGGTGCTGAGATGATAGGAAAGAAACGATGACAACAATTACAGTTGACGGTGTGCTTGTGGATGCGCCAGACGGCAGCACAATTCATGCCGCCGCAAAACTCGCCGGGATCGACATCCCGACGATCTGCTATCACGAGCATTGCACGCCAACGGCCTGTGCCGGATGTGCGTGGTGGAGGTCGAAGGCGCGCGCGTGCTGGCAGCCAGCTGTGTCGCGCAGGTGACCGAGGGCATGAAAGTGCAGACGCGCACCGCGCGCGTCGAACGCAGCCGCCGCACGATCCTTGAGATGCTGGACTCGGCTGTCGATCTTTCCGAGGCGCCGGAGATTCAGCGGCAGCATGGCTGACTACACCGCGGCACCCGGGCGCTTTGGCGAATGCGAAGACCGCGAACCGGCCGTGATCGACGACAACCCGATGTATGTGCGCGACTACAACAAGTGCATGCTGTGCTGGCGTTGCGTGCAGGTTTGCGCCGATGATGCGCAATACACATTTGCGATCAACTTTGAGGGCCGCGGTTTTGAGACGTCGATCGGCACCTTTTTTGACAAACCCATGCCCGAGACCAGCTGTGTGTTTTGCGGCCAGTGCGTGCGGGTTTGCCCGACCAACGCGCTCAAACCGCGCCGCGAATACCTGCTCGAGCAGGGCAAGACGCCGGATGAGATCTTTGAGCTTTCGCGCGCGCAGCGCAAGCGGCGCAAAAGACAAGAGGCCATCTTGGCGATTCACGTTTTTGACACATGCTAAAACCCGATCGCATCGTCTCGACCACCTGCCCGTATTGCGGCGTAGGGCTGCAAGCTCGAACTGCACATCAAAGACGAGTTCATCTATCGCGTCACTTCGCCGTTTGACAGCCCGGTCAACCACGGCAATTTGTGCGTCAAAGGCCGGTTTGGCTATGACTATCTGTTTCACCCGGATCGCGTCACAACACCCTTATTCGCAAAACGCCGCAAAAGCCCGGCGCAGCGCACGCAGGCATTTGACAAGAGCGAATGGCGCGAGGCTGGCTGGGACGAGGCGCTGGACCTGATGGCCGACCGGCTGGTCGAGATCTACAGGCGCGATGGCTCGGACGCCATGGCGGTGTATTGCTGCGCCAAAGCCACCAACGAAGACAACTATCTGTTGCAGAAGATGTATCGCGCGCTGTTCCGCACGAACAATATCGATCACTGCACCCGGCTGTGTCATGCCGGTTCGGTCGTGGCGCTGCTGCAATCGCTGGGCACCTCGGCCATGAGCAACACGGCGCAGCGAGGTGATCAAGACCGATTGTTTCATCGTCACCGGCTCGAACACCACCGAGAACCACCCGATCATCGCGCTGCAGATGAAAGAGGCGATCCACAAACATGGCGCGAAGTTGATCGTGATCGATCCGCGGCGCATTGAGCTGTGCGACTGACGCCGCGCTGTTTGCTGCCGCTCAAACCCGGCACAAACGTGCCGGTCTTTAACGCGATGGCGCATGTCATCGTCAAGGAACGGCTCTTCAACCAGGCCTTTATCGACGCGCGCACCAAGGGCTATGAGGAATTTGTCGGCGCGATCGAGCGCTTCACACCGGAATACGCCGAGGCAATTTCCGGCGTCGACCGGCAGCTTGATCGTCGAGGCGGCGCGCATGTATGCGCGCGCAAAAAATGGCGCGATCTACTGGGGCATGGGCATCTCGCAGCTCTCGCATGGCACGGCCAGCGCGCTGGGGCTGATCCATCTGGCGCTGCTCACCGGGCACATCGGCCGCGAAGGCACCGGCCTCAACCCGTTGCGCGGCCAGAACAACGTGCAGGGCGCGTCCGATGCGGGCGCGATGCCATTTCACTTTCCGGGCTACATGGAAGTGGACAAGCCCGGCAACGCCGAGAAATGGGAGCAGGCCTGGCATGTCGAACCGGGCGGGCTGAGCCGTCGGCGCGGACTGACCACCACCGAGATCCTGGCCAACGCGCATCCGGGCGGCATCCGCGCGCTCTACATCATGGGCGAAAACCCGATGATGACCGAGCCCAACCTGAACGCCACACGCGAGCACATGCAGCAGCTCGAATTTATCGTGGCCGCAGGATTTGTTTATCAACGAGAGCGGGGCGTTTGCCGATGTGATTCTGCCGGCTGCCGCATTTGCCGAGAAAGAGGGCACGTTCACCAACACCGACCGGCGGGTGCAACGAGTGCGGCGCGCGCTCAAACCCGCGTGGCGCAACACGCGCCGACTCCGAGATCATCTGCGATCTGGCAACACGTATCGAGGCGCGTCTGGGCCGTCCGCACAGCGCGGGTTGGGCGTTTCCGAACCCCGAAGCCATCTTTCGCGAGATGGCCGATGTCGCCACAATGCTCAAGGGCGTGACCTACGCGCGCATCGAGAAAGTCGGCCTGCAGTATCCGGTGCCGGACGAGCACGCATCCGGGCACGCCGTTGTTGTTTATCGACGCGTTTCCCGGGCGGTCGCGGCAAGTTCATCCCGGTCGAATACATCCCGGCATCGGAACTGGCCGACGAAGAATTCCCGTTGATCCTGACGACCGGCCGCTTGCTCGAGCACTGGCATGGCGGCACAATGACGCGCCACTCGTCAGCTCGATGCGCTGTTCCCGCAGCCGTATGTCGATGTGCACGAAGTCGACGCCGCGCGCATGGGCTTCAAAAACAGTGACGCGGTGCGGGTCGAGTCGCGCCGCGGCACGATCACGCTGCGCCTGAAAATTTCGCAGAAGACCAGCCCGGGTGTCGTATTTATCCCGATGCATTTTGCCGAAGCCGCGGCCAATATGCTGACGATTGAAACGCTCGATCCACAGGCCAAGATTCCGGAGTTTAAAGTCTGCGCGGTGCGCATCTTTGCCGCGCGCGAAACCGATTTGCCATACCCGGAAATGGATGTCCCGCGCGGCCGCGCGTAAATGCCCAGCGACCGGGAAGATTCCCAACCCGTGATAACCGCCTGCGATGCGATGGGACCCAATCGCCGGCCTGTACGCAGGCAAACGTTGTTCGAACTAAAATCAGCCGCATGGCGTTTCACGTAGCCCGGTCCGCGCGAGAAAAATATCAGTTTGACGACACTCAGTTCAACGTAGCTGGTACCGCACTCATTCAAGATTTCTATTCTGCCCGCGTGTTCGCGCACAAGCTCAACGCGCATCGCCCGCCCGGCACCCGGCAGGCGGCGGCATCGGAAATCAACGCGATGAACACACTCGCCGAAGTCAGCCGCGCGCTGCTGGCCGAGTATCGTCAACAGATCAACACGCAGGCGTTTTCCGGCGCACTGACTCACGTGACCAGCGCGCTCGGCCGCCCAGCTGTCGACGCTGCGCTCGCGCGCTTTACACAGCTGTATCCGCCCATGGCGGTCTTCCGCCTGGCCCGCACCGCCGATGCGCATCTTGCGGACGACTCTGATGGCCGGCCTAACCGCGAGATCGCCATCGAAGAGCTGCTGATGTTGTGGCTGTTCAATATGAACCCGGCCTGCGCCCAATATGGCGAGTTGTTCTCGCATGCGGCGCTCAAAGAAAACACCGCGTATCAGCCGTTGATAGACGCGCTGACTACCTATTTCGCAGCTCAGCCGCCGTTGCTCGAAAACCAGACGCTGGTGGCCGCGCTGCGCGCGCCAGCGCTGGCGCATCCGGAATCGCTTGAGGCGCAGCTTGAGTTTATCGAAACGCATTGGCTGGCGGCCGTGCCTGCGCTAAAGACCTACGTGCTGCGCGTGCTCACCAGCAAAGACTTCATCAGCGAGGAAGCCCGCGCGCAGGCGCGCTATTTTGGCCAGGGCTTTCAGGGCATGGGCACGCCGGTCTTTGACGTCGGCGATATTCGCGGCGCAATTCGCGGCGGTGGCGGTGGCGGCGGTGGCGGTGGCGGGCCGAGTGGAGCGGTTGTGGCCAACTATGCCACTGACCCGGAATACGAGGCCTACACGCAGGACCGCGCCTGGATGCCGCGGCTGGTGTTGCTGGCAAAAAACGCGTATGTCTGGCTGGATCAGCTCTCAAAAAAATACCAGCGCGATATCGCTCGGCTCGATCAGGTGCCGGACGAAGAGCTCGACCAGCTGCGCGATTGGGGCATCACCGGGCTGTGGCTGATCGGTCTGTGGGAGCGCAGCCGGGCGTCCAAACGCATCAAACAGATGATGGGCGCAGAAGACGCCGTGGCCTCGGCCTATTCGCTGATGGACTATCGCATCGCCGACGATCTTGGTGGCGAAGCTGCCATGGCTGTGCTCAAAGAGCGGGCCTGGCGACGCGGCGTGCGGATGGGCAGCGACATGGTGCCGAACCATTTTGGCATCGATTCGACCTGGGTCATGAACCACCCGGATTTCTTTTTGTCGCTCGATCAGCCGCCGTATCCGAGCTACACGTTCAACGGGCCGGATTTGTCGGACGATGCGCGCGTCGGAATTTATCTGGAAGACCATTACTACACGCGCAGCGACGCGGCGGTGGTGTTCAAACGGCTGGATCGTTGGACCGGTGGCGAGCGCTACATTTATCACGGCAACGATGGCACCACAATGCCGTGGAACGACACCGCGCAGCTCAACTATCTGCGCGCCGATGTGCGCGAAGCGATTATTCAAACGATCCTGCACGTCGCGCGCCAGTTTCCGATCATTCGCTTCGACGCTGCGATGACGCTGGCCAAACGCCATGTCCAGCGGCTGTGGTTCCCGATCCCGGGCACGGCCGATGGCATTCCCTCGCGCGCCGGTCTCGGCCTTACAAAAGAAGACTTCGATCGCATGCACCCGCAAGAGTTCTGGCGCGAGGTGGTCGACCGTGCCGCCGTTGAAGCGCCGGACACGCTGCTGCTGGCCGAGGCCTTCTGGATGCTCGAAGGCTATTTTGTGCGCACGCTTGGCATGCATCGCGTCTACAACAGCGCCTACATGCACATGCTGCGCGACGAAGACAACGCAAAGTACAGATATCTGATCAAAGAGACGCTGGAGTTCGACCCGCAAATTCTCAAGCGCTATGTCAACTTTATGAACAACCCGGATGAGAAGACCGCGGTTGAACAGTTTGGCAAAGGCGACAAATACTTCGGCGTGGCGTTGGTCATGAGCACGCTGCCCGGCCTGCCTATGTTTGGCCACGGCCAGGTTGAAGGCTATGGCGAAAAGTATGGCATGGAATATCGCCGGCCCAAGCTAAACGAGACGCCGGATTTCGGCCTGATCGAGCACCACAAGCGCATGATCTTCCCGGTGCTGCACAAACGCTACCTGTTCGCCGAAGTCGAGCGTTTCTATCTGTATGACTTCCAGAGCACCGATGGCGCGCTCGACGAAAACGTATTCGCCTATTCAAACCAGTTTGGCGATGAGCGCGCGCTGGTGCTCTGTCACAACCGGCTGGGCGCTGCGCGCGGGTTTGTGCGCACATCGGTCGAGTATCTCGTGAAGGGCGAAGGCCTGCGCCGGATCTCGCTGGCCGACGCGCTTGCGCTGCACAACGATCCGGCCTACTTTCTGCTGTATCGCGATCATGTCAGCGGGCTCGAATTTATCCGCAGCGCGCGTGAGCTGCATGAGCGCGGGCTGTTTGTCGAGCTGAGCGGCTATCAAAGCGCGTTGTTGTGGGACATGCGGGAGGTGCAGGATACGACCGGCGCTTACGCGCGTTTGAACGCCGAATTGGCCGGGCGCGGCGTGCCCAATATTTCCGAAGAAATGCGCGAAACCGAGTTCGCAGCGGTGCTGTGGCCGGCGCGTGAACTAATAAACGCCACCAGCCTGCGCTTGCTGAATGGCTCGCGTGTGTTGCGCGAGCATGTCAAGCGCGGCAAGGCGCCGCTGGTCGACGCCACCGTGCTGGAGCAAACCCAGGCGCGACTGCTTGAACTTCTGCAGGAAGCGCGTCAGCAGGCGCAAGGCGAAGCCGCGCTCAGTGCGGCCGATCTCACCGCCGATGACTGCGGCGCCGCCGACTGTGGCGCCGCCGACTGTGGCGCCGTTGCCGAGCGCGTGCTGCACGATGTGTCAGGTGTGCTGCGGGCGCGCGTGCTTGCAAAACGGGCTGGCGAAGATAAGACATCCGAGCCCGACATGGCTGATGCCCCGGCGGCCTGGGCGCCGCTGCTTGTCTGGTCGCTGTTGCATCGCGTAGGCGAAGTGGTGTGCCCGGCTGATAGCCCGGCGGCGCGCAATACCAGTGCACGCTGGCTAGACGAGTGGTCGCTGCGCAAACCAGTGCTGGACGCCTTTCGCGGTTTGGGCATGGATGAAGGCACAGCGCAGCACGCGTTGTCGACAGTGCGCGCGCTCATCGCGCAGTCTGGCTCATTTGCGCTGGCGCACGATGCCGCGATCGACCCCGCCCGCGCGGTTGCCGCAGCGTGGTTTGCGGACAATGCCGTGCGCAGCCACCTTGGCGTGAATGCCTGGCAGGGCGTGGAGTATTTCAACAAAGAAACGTTTGAGGCACTGACTGGCCAGCTGCTCGCTGCGCATATGGCGCTGATGGCTGATGATCGTTCAACCGTGGCGAAGAAGGCCACAGCCGCTGAGTTCCAGCGCGCGACCGCGATCGTTGCCACGCTCGCAACGCGGGCTGCCGCCGGCGGCTATCAAGTTACCCGGCTTGTCGTGGCACAGCCTGCCGCGGACTCCGAAGCGGTGCCGCCGACAAAGCGCACGCGCGTGTCAAAAAAGCCCGTCGCATCTGCTGTTAAGGCAAAACCGCGCGCAAAGCCTGCAAAAGCCACGAAACCGGCGAAATAGGCTGTCCGGTTCCAAATCGTGGCGTAAAGTGCCTCGAAATGGCATGTCGAAGTTGGTTTTTCATGTCATCTTCACGTAAAGATGCCAATACTTGCGTCGATTGGGCTGCGTTGACAATGAGTTCACAACGAATTGACGATGCTTTGACAGTCGCTTTCATACTATAGACGTGGTGATCTCCGACTCCTATGATGAAAGTTGAAGGCCGCAAGTGGCCGATTCAGGAAACAGATAGCGTTTTGATGCACTGGGCATGACATTTCGTGTGACCTGCTTCAAATCCGTTCAGAAAGGAAACAACGATGATTTATAAACCTGGTAGCCGCTATGCGGTATTGGCGGCCTTTGTGGCGACATCCCTCGCCTTGAGCGCGTGCAACGGGTCGGCACCGGCCAAAGAACCCACAGCCGAACCCACAAAAGCGCAGGCGGTTGACCCGACCAAGGTGCCGGACAAGCCAGCCGAGCAGCCGACCGAAGCCGCGCCCACGCCCATGCCGACCGCGGTGCCGCCCAAGCCCACAAAAGTGTCGCAGCAAGTTGATGCAATGTGGTACTCGCGCGACGCTAGCGGTAACGCGATTGGCGGCTCCAGCCCGACCAAGATCACCATCGAGCCGAACCCAGAGGGCAAGTTTCGCCTCGGCATCTTCGAAAACGAAGTGCAGGGCACCGGCGATCAATGGCGCGCGACCGCCTGGACGGCAACGATTGTTGCCGCACTGCTCACGAACACCGACATGTCGAAATCACAGGTGTCTTGGGACGTGGCTGGCCGCATCGACGGCCCAAGCGCAGGTGGCCTGATGACCACGGCTGTGCTGGCTGCCTTGCGCGGCAAGACCGTGCGCGAAGACGCCACGATGACGGGCACGATCAACCCAGATGGCACGATTGGCCCGGTTGGCGGCATCCCGCACAAGATTGAAGGCTCGGCCAAAAAGGGCAAAAAACTGATCCTGGTGCCCTCCGGCCAGCGCTATGACTTCGATTCAAATAAGCAGACAAACGTCGATCTGGTCGAACTCGGCCGCACGCTCAACGTCGAAGTCAAGGAAGTCGCCGATATTTATCAGGCGTATAACCTGCTGACTGGCGATGAGCTGCCAAAACTCGCGCGCGCCAACACGCGCTCGGAAGTGACGCCGCAAGTGTTCAATCGCTTGCAGGCCAAGACGCGCGAGTGGAATGCCCGGTATAGCGACGCGCTCGGCCGCACCGCATCGGTCGATCCACAAATCAAAGAGATCATGGAAGGCACCGGCTTTCTGCAGTTTGCTGAAGAGCGCGCCGCCAAAGCCGAGGCCTATCTCAGCCAGGGCTTGCCAGCGGCGGCTTACAACAGCGCGTTGCAGGCAGCGTTCTATGCAAACACGTACGAGAAAGTCTCACGGCTGGTGAGTGTCTATTTGACAGAAGGGTTCGAAGGCGCCGCGGTCATTTTGCAGTCGGAGGCGACTGCCAACAAAGTCACGGCGGCGGCGGATTTGCTCAAGAGCGAAAAGCCCAAGACGGTCAGCGACGCAAACGCCCTGATCATCTCGTATTCATATTTGTCGCAGGGGTTGGCGTCCTGGCTGACCGGTCAGAACATTCTGGGCCAAACACTGGACGCGATCAAAAAGGGCGAAGGGCCGAAGACCAAAGAGGAAGAGCTCAAGCGGATTATTTACATCGCCGTCTACTATGAAGCGGCCGAGCTCGGCATCGAAATGGCGAAAGACGCCATCACCGTTGGCGCAGGCCAGGCTGGCAGCCCGCTGCCCGCGAATATGCCGCTCGAAGAGACTGCGGACTTCTTCCGCCGCGCGGCGGAGGCCAACTTCGCGCTGTTCGACAGCGTGTTTATCGGGCCGCAGATTGCTGAGCCGCGCGGCATGAGCACCGAAATCGCGAAGAGCGCGCTGAAGAATGTCGATATCACCTACGGCCTGGGTGTCGGCGCGCTGGATGCAATTGGCCTGCTCGACAACTACTTCAAGGACAAAGAGGCCTATAACTACGCCAAGCTCGGCGCAGCGATGCAGGCCTATGCGGTCTCAACGCAGATGATCGCCAAATACTATTCGCTTGGCGCGCAACTGGATGACGACATGAACGTGGTTTCGTATCAGAACGAGAAAGCGTTGCTCAACATGCTTGATCTGGCCGATGAACAGTCGCGCTACAGCATGAACGCGCTCAAAGATCGCGGTGAGGACATCAGCATGTTCGCGGTGTTCTACGAGAGTGGCCGCGTTGGACGCGAGGGCGACGCCAATGCCAAGCTCGGCGCGCTCAATGACTTCTGGGGCACCTATATTCAATCACGCGCAGTCGCGTATCTGATCAAACTGGGTCAGCAGAAATAACGTTGCAAGTTAGAACACGGCCGGGTCGCGACCCGGCCGTGTTCTATTTTTCCTGCACGGCGTGACGCGCTGGCGATGTTCGCCCGCTCGGCGGCTGGCTGCTGCATTGCCTTCTATGCGCCAGAACGCAACACCGAGTTTGCAATCGGGAGGTGTGGTTGAAAGCGCCCGGGAAGCCGCGCGACGCGTCCTACTAGAATTGCGGCATGGCAACCACTTTCTATCACATCGGTTTCGGCGCCGCCGACCTGGGCCGGCCAGCGCCGACCCTTGCGTTTTTGAGCGGAGACCCGGATCGCGCCAGCATGATCGCCGAAAAGTACTTTCGCGACGTGAAGAAGCTGTCCGAGCATCGCGGGTTGAACAGCTACGCCGGCATCTTGCCGAATGGCACGCGCGCGATCTCGGCGACCAGCGGCATGGGCGCGCCATCGCTGAGCATCGTGGTCAACGAGCTGGTGCAGGTCGGTGTGCGCTCGATCATTCGCATCGGCACCTGCGGTTCGATCCAGGCGCATGTCAAACCCGGCGATGTGGTGATCTCAAAGTCCGCGCTGTGCCGGCAAGGCGCGGCCGCCGATATCGCGCCGACCGAATACCCGGCATCGGCCGATCCGTTTCTGACCGTCGCGCTGGCCAACACCGCTCGCAGGCTGGGCTTGATCGCGCATGTCGGGGTTACCGCCAGCGTCGATACGTTTTACGAGGGCCAGGAGCGCCGCGAGTCGGCAAACCCGAATCTGTTGCGGGCGCTCGATGGCATCACCGAGGAGTATCGCAATCTGAACGTGCTGAACTACGAGATGGAAAGTGGCACGCTGTTTAAGATGGGCAATGTCTATGGCTTTGCGGCGGCCTGTGTCTGCGGCGTGGTTGCCCAACGCACCGCCAGCGAGCAGGTTGTGATGGACGCCAAGGGCCGCGCAGTTGAGAATGCCATTCGCATTGCCATTGAGTCGATCGAACCCACTGGCTAGCCGGCATGTGCAGCCCGGGTCCGCAGCGGCGACTATCCAAGTGCTGTGACCACAACATCGCCACTCAATCGACCTTTTTGCGCGCTTTTTGGCGCGGCACTGGCGTGTACGCTGCTGCTAACGCCAGGTGCTGCCCAGTCGCCGCGGCCAACCTGCAAGGCGCCCACAACGCTGGTCTCGGCCGACGAGAAAGTGGATGCTCAGGTGCTGCGCCTGATCAACGCCGAACGCGCCGCGCGCAAACTGCAGCCGCTCAAACTGGCCCGCACGCTCACGCAGTCGGCCCGCCGGCACGCGCTGGACATGGCCGCTAAAAACTTCTTCGACCACACCGGTTCGGACAAGAGCGACATGACCCTGCGCATCACCGAGGCCTGCTACATGTTTCGCGCGGCAGCTGAAAATATCGCAGCCGGCTATGGCGGCGATGTAAACGCAATGTTTAAGGGCTGGATGGAGAGCAATGGTCATCGCGAGGCGATCTTGAACCGCGACTTTGTCGATGTCGGGGTGGGGTATGCGGTCAAAAAAGACACGGTATACGAGCACTACTGGGTGCTGAACTTTGGCCAGCCGATGCCGCCGCGCAGAAAAGCGTGAGTGGCACCCGGCCGTCACATCACACGCCGCGCGGCACGGCGTGTGGCAGCCGCACAGTAAACCGTGTGCCGATGCCCAGCACGCTTTGCACCGCAATCGTTCCGCCATGCGCTTCGACGATCTGCCGCGCGATCGCGAGCCCAAGCCCGGCTCCGTGGCCGCTGCTGCGTGACTTGTCGGTCTGATAAAAGCGATCGAACACGCGCGGCAGGTCTACATCCGCGATGCCGTGGCCGCTATCAACCACCGCGATCTCAATGCCTTTAGCGCTGTGCGACGTCTCCAGGCGCACTTTGCCACCCGCAGGCGTGTGTTTGAGGGCATTGTCGACCAGGTTGGTCAGCACCTGAAACAACCGGTCGCCGTCGCCGGTGAGTGGCCCTGGCAACGCGCCGGTCACCAGCGACAGCGCGATCTGCGCTGTGTCGGCTTGCGTTTGCAAACGCTGCACGACCGCCTGCGCCAGCGCGTTGATGTCGACCGGGTTGCGCGCCATGGGCGTCGCGCCAGATTCGATCCGGGCCGAATCGAGCAGCTCGTTGACCATGCGCTGCAGCCGCGCGGATTCGTCAACGATTACGGTGGCGGCGTGCTCGGTGTCGGTTGCGGCGCCATCGCGGATGGCCTGCGCGAAACCCTGAATCGAAGTCAACGGCGTGCGCAGCTCGTGCGAGACATTGGCGATAAATTCGCGCTCGGTCTGCTGCGCGGTTTGCACGCGCGCGGACATTTCGTTGAAGTCGCGCGCCAACTGGCGCACTTCGGCTGGCCCCTGAGCCGCAATCGGCGGGCTCGGCACATGGCTCGCCATGGCGCGGGCCGCGGCCGCCACGTGTTGAATCGGCCGCGACAACGACCGCGCGATCACGATCGCCAGCAGCGTTGCGGGGACCAGCGCGAACAAAAATGCCCGGATGAGCGACTGCATCAGCTCGTCGACCAGACTCAGCGCGAATTGCCGCTCGGCGGCGGGCAGGGCCAGCACGAACCAGGTGCCCTGTTGCCGGCTCGGCACCGCGCCGAAGATATATCGCCGCCCGGTGGGATCGCGAAAATCGCCGACCACGCCATCGGTATCTTGAATCTTGCGCGAGAAACTCAGCGTTTGGCCGGTCATCACCGCCCTTGTTTGCGAGATGCTGTCGGTCTGCACGATGCCGGCGTCGTTCGTGACCAGCGCGCGCGTGCGCCGTTCCACGCTAAAACGCACCAGTCTGTCGCGCAGCCGCTCGGGAGCGGCATCGTTTAGCGGCAACAGCCGGCCAAATTCTGCCAGATCCTCGGCGCGGCTGGCCAGCGTGACCTGACGCTGACGCTCCGGGGTGTCGCGCAGGAGCACCAGCAGCGCCACAAACGTCACGCCAACCGCCAGTGCGATCACCAGCGCGTAACTCAGGAGGAGGCGATTGCGAAGTGACATGGATTCGGCTAAGGTGGAGCGGGTCGTATGCGGGTAGGTCGAGGGCTGCCCGCTACGCAGCGCCGACCAACTTATATCCCACACCGAACACGGTCTCAATTTCTACGCCGCTGGCGGCGATCCGTTTGCGGAGCTGGGCGACATGCACATCGACCGTGCGGGTTTCGCCCGCGAAGTCAAAGCCCCAGACCGTCTCCAGCAGCTTGTCGCGGCTAAAGACGATGCCCTGGTTTTCGAGCAGCGTCTGCAGCAGGTCGAATTCTTTGGCGCGCAGCTTGACCGCGCCAGCGCCAACGTGCACCACACGGCTGGCCGGGTCCAAGGTCAGATTGCCCAGCTGCAGCTGCGACGCCGATTTTGGCGCGCCGTTCGCCGCGCGGCGCAGGATGGCGCGGATGCGCGCCATCAATTCGCGCGGGTTGAATGGCTTGGCCAGATAGTCATCGGCGCCGATCTCGAGCCCGACGATTTTGTCGACATCATCGCTGCGCGCGGTCAGCATGATGATCGGCGTCTCGCTGGTTTGCCGGATGCGTTTGCAGACATCCCAGCCATTGATGCGCGGCAGCATCAGATCGAGCACGACCAGATCTGGTTTCTCACTGTCGAACAGCGCCAGCGCGCTCTCGCCATCGTGCGTTTTGACCGTGGCATAGCCCGACTGCGCGGCATACAGCGCGATCAGATCGGCGATGTTGCGCTCATCGTCGACGATGAGGATTTTGTTCATCTTATTGCTCTAACTTGTTGCGCCTGCGCGATCGCGGCGGCAAAGTTCTCGATACGGTTGTGCGCCGACCAGCGCTTTCCCATTGATCAAGAACGTCGGTGTGCCGCGCACGCCAACCTGTTGAGCTTCACTCGCATCGGCGATGATGCGCTGTTTGACTTTTTCGTCGTCGAGACAGGCGTCGAACCTGGCGATATCCATGCCGAGCTCTTTTGCGACCGCCACGCTTTCGACGCGCACTGTTTGCGGATCGGAGGCCGGGATGCGCCCGCTAAAGAGCACGTCGTGCATCGCCCAGAACTGGCCCTGCTCGCTGGCGCATTCGGCCACCATGGCTTTGGGTTGCGACGATTTTGTCAGAAACGGATAGTGCTTGTAGCTGATCTTGACAATGCCCTTTGCGACATACGCGTCGAGCAGCTGCTTGTAGGTGCTCTGATAAAAGCGTCGGCAAAAGCCGCAATCAAAGTCGCTGTATTCGACAATCGTGACCGGCGCATCGGCCGCGCCCTGCGTGTTGGCGATGCGCGCGTCTGACGTTAAAGACTTGATCGGGGTTTGGCGCCGGCTGCTGTGCCTCGGCTGGCTGCGCAGCCGGGCCGCTGGGCCTGCTGGGGCGCGCGTTGTTCGATCTGAGCGATGGCTGTGGCCGCACCCTGTCGGGCGGCTTCGCGAATGGCCGCCGCATCGAGCTGAGGCGCTTGCACAGCCTGTGCTGGCGCGCTGAGTCTCACCAGCTGCGGCCGGGCGCCAAAGCCCATCAGCGCCGCGGTGATGGCCGCGCCAATTGCGCCGCCGAGCAGCAACGTGCCGAGATTGCTCTTGTTTGAGGGCCGCGCTGTGGGTTCGATAGGGGTTTGCTCGTTGTTGTCCATGATTATTGCTTGCGCCGTTGGCGATCAGTCGCTGTATAGAGTGCTTCATATTCTCGCACTGTGCGCTGAATGCTGTAGAGGCTTTCGATGTATGCGCGCGGTTTGACATACGCATCCGCGGTTTTTGCAGATGTGCAAAATCGCCTCGGCCAGCGCGTGCGCGTCGCCGATCGGCACCACTTCGCCCATGCCGGTGCTGGTTGGCGCGGTGCGCACGCCTGGCAGATCGCTGCAAATGATGGGTGTGCCGCACAGCATGGCTTCGACCTGCACCAGGCCAAATGCCTCGGTGCTGTTTAGGCTGGGCAGCACATGCACATCGCAGGCGGCAAAAAAAGCCGAAAGCTCGGGTCCGCGCAGCGGGCCGACAAAGTCCCAGCAGCGGCCGCGCTTGGCAGTCAGGCCATCGATCAGCGCATGGATGCGGCGCGCATAGTCTTCTTCACCGATCACATTTTTGTGTGGCCCGACAAACATCACACGCGCGTCTGGCGCGCTGTTCAAGCACATCGTTCAAGCGCGCGGGCCAGCACTTCGACGCCTTTCTCGGCGGCCAGCCGCGCCACCATGCCGATGACCGGCCGTTTGTCGAGTTGCCACTTTTGTTTGAACGCGCGATATCGGCCGGCGGTGGGCGCTGGCCATCTCGATCGGCGGCGGCACAATGCTGAGCTTGTGCGGATAGCGCCGAAAAAAGTCCGAATGGTCGGCAAAGTCCTGTGTGTAAGACACCACGCGGTCGACATTGTGCACCGGCCAGCGGTTCATCATGTTGATCACCAACTGCACGACGCGGTTGAACGGCACATCGGGCAACCGAATATCGCCGTGCGCGGTCAGCAGCGTCGGCTTGCGCTGCCAGCCGGGCATTGAGTGCGATGCCGGCGCCATCAAACTGCGGCAAATGCAGGTGGGCCAGATCGTGCGCGGGCAGCAGCCGCCGCAGTGTGGCGCCATAGCCTGGCATGATCACGCCTTTGCTGATCTGCGCGCAACGGGAACGCGCACCACGTTGACGCCGGCGAACGTTTCAGTCAGCGGCAGCGCCTTGTCATAGTGCGACGTCAGCACCGTCACGTCGTGTCCGGCCTGCGACCAGACCGCGCGAGAGCCGCTCGACGTAATAAGTCAGCCCGCTCATCCACGGTTGGTAATACGTTAGCAGCTGAAGAATGCGCATGGCAGGTCAGTATGGGTCGCGCTGGTGCTGCGCGGCGCAGTTGCGCCAAGCTCATACCGACGCGCGCCAGGCCGATAAAGCCGAGCACGATCAGCCCCAGAATTTGCGAGAGCGACCACACAAAGACAAATGCCACGCCGCCGGCTTCGTCGACGCCAAACGGTTGCAAGGCAAGCGTCGCGAGCATTGCGCCGGTCCAAGCCCGCCTGGTGTCGGTATGCGCGCCGCCCAAGTTTGCGAAGATGACCATCAGAGTGGCAGCATTGAGCCGTGGCCGCACAAACGCGGGCATCAACGCATACGCCAGCAGCGATGATGCAGATCCAAAGCAGCACCGTTAGCCCAAAAATGCCGAGCCAAACGACGCGGTGTGCCGATGGCGCGGAAGCCTGCGCAGATATCGCGAAAGCGCTCGATCCAAACGTCGGCGTTTAACTTTGGAATGCGCGCGAAAATACCGAGCAACAGCGTTTCGACGCGCTCGGCCTGCCAAATAACACCTGCCAGAACCAGCACCATGAGCAAGACCAGTGCGCCCGTAAACGTGGCCGGGCCAACCAGCCGCGCCGGCAGCGGCACAAACAGCGTCGATGCTGCCAGCAGCAGGATCACAACGGCCAGATCGAGCAGCCGCTCGACCACGACCGAGCTGATCGCGCGGCTTAGGCTGATCGCGCTGCGTTCGCTGACCACAAACGCGCGGCCGATTTCACCCAGCCGGCCGGGCAGCAGCATGTTCATCATGTAGCCGATGTTCATCGCGTGAAAAGTCATCGCCAAGCGGTGTGCCGCCCAGTGATGATGGACCAGCGCGCGGCGCGCAGCACCAGCGTCACCAGAAAGAATGCCGCCGCGGGCAGCGAACCACAGCCAATTGGCGCCGCGCAACGCCTGTGCGAACGCGGCGAAGTCGATGTTGCGAAAGGTGAAATACAGTGCGATTGCGGCGATTGCAACGCCGATCAGCACGCGAATGGCTTTCATGTGTGCTTCGTTGCGTACGCGTCGCAATTCTAGCGTTAAGCGCGTCCGAGCGTGCCATGCGGAAGCACCATCGTGCCGAGCGCAACCGAGCCATCGTTGAAGACGCGATGGAAGTCGCTGCCGCCGGTTGCGAGCAAGCCATGTCGCTGCGCGAGCTTTACAAAGCTCTGCGTCTGCTGCGCCGTGTGCTCCGGGTAATGTGCTTCCAGGCCGTCCAGCCCGGCTGACAGCATGTGCGCGAGCAAGTCGTCGAAATTGCCGTGCAAAAAAGCCGGGGTGGGCCAAAACGGCGCAGCCGCCGGCGCGGTGAATCAGCTCAACCGCTTGCGCCGGCGTCAGCGAATCGTTCGGCGTGTGCGCCGGTTGGCCTTCGCCCAGATAGCGGTTAAACGCGTCTTCGTATGCTGCTGACGATGCCCGCTTCGAACATGGCGCGCGCGATGTGCGGTCGGCCGATCATGCCATCGCCGGCCATTGCCTGCACGCGTTCGAATGGCACGGCAAGGCCCAGCGCATCCAGTTTGGCGAGGATCTTGCGCGCGCGAGAGACGCGCGCGTCGCGCAGTCCGTCGATCTTCTCGGCGACTGCGCCGGCTGGCGCCACGCCGTAGCCAAGCACATGCACTTCGCGGTTGTTCATGACCGCGCTAATCTCGATGCCCGGAATCACGCGCATGCCCAACGCCGCCCCGGCGCGCTGCGCTTCGGCATTGCCAACGACGGTATCGTGGTCGGTCAGGGCCAGCGTCATGATCGCATGCGCATGTGCCAACTCGATCAAGTGGGTGGGGGATAACGTGCCGTCAGAGGCCGTGGAGTGGCAGTGCAATTCAAGACGCATACGCAGCTATTCTACGGATGCGCGGGACGGCCTGGCTTTGGCAGTGACTTCGCGCGAAAAGCAGCCAGGCGGAAACCACTTGTTGGGTGTGTCAAATGCAGTCCACGCTGTCAGTGGCACCAGTAATCAAAAGACGCGCCAAACGGCGCGTCTTTGTGAACAGAGTGACGAGGTGTCTCCTAACGCGGTTCGATGGCAAAACGCACAGCGGTGCGTTCTGAACCTTCGATCATCACGTCCGAAAATGACGGGATGAGCACGACGTTGATGCCGTCGAGCAGCAGATACCCGCGCGCGATCGCCGCGGCTTTCATCGCCTGATTGACAGCTGCCGCGCCAATGGCCTGCACATCGACTCGACCGTGCTCACGCACGATTCCGGCGATTGCACCTGCAACTGCTGTGGATCTCGACCCTGCCGAAACCTTTACAATGTCCGAATTACGCCTGCCCCCGGTGACCGCCGTTCCGCCTTGATCCATGTTACTCCTGTGAAGTGCCCGATGTCGGTTTCGAGCCGAAAATTGTGAACAATTGCGTCGAAACGCTGCAATTAGCCAACGCTTCCTAAACTAATTCACTACGCAATTGCTCCCTGCAATGCTGACGGTGAACATGAGCTTTGTATGAGTTTCTCATTAGTTTCGCATGGCGGAATTTTTGCGCGATGCAAAACGAATGACGTTGCGCTGCTCAGAGCCGTTGTGCGATTCGCAGAAAATGTGCTTCACTTGGGCACATGTCTGACCCCTTCGCCGAAACACGCGCGTTGTTGCGCACGCTCGGATTGCCAGCTGGCGATCTGACCGACCTGCCAAGTTCCGCCAAGCGATTTCCCGATGGCGCGCAGTATCGCGTCGAGATCCCCAGCGTTGAGGGGCCGGTCGCCATGGCTGCCGTTCTCGACGAAGCACGCCGCCGCAACGTGCGCGTGCATCGCATCAGCCAGGGCAGCGGCGTGATGCTGATGACCGATGACGAGATCCTCGAAATGGTTCGCATGGGCGCGAGGCCGAACGCGTCGAAGTGAGCCTGTTTGTCGGCCCGCGCGCAGCCTGGGAGACCGGCGCGCAGATTTTGTCCGTCGCCGGCAAAAACCTCGGCGCGCGCCATCGCGGCATGGATCAGCTGATCTTTGCCGCCGAAGACATCAAACGCGCCGCCGCGCTCGGCATTCGCAGTGTGTTGATCGCCGACGAGGGGCTGCTCTGGGTTGCCGACGAGATGCGCAAGGCCGGCCAGCTGCCAAAAGACTTTGTCTTCAAAATTTCGGTGCAGATGGGCGCGGCCAATGCCGCATCGGTCCGGCTGCAGGAGAATCTTGGCGCCACCACCTACAACGTGCCGACCGATCTTGATCTGGCCAAGCTCGCCGCGATTCGCGCAGCCGTGGCGATGCCGCTCGACCTGTATGTCGAAGTGCCCGACAACTTTGGCGGCTTTATCCGCCACTACGAAATTGGCGAAATTGTGCGCGTGTGCGCGCCGGTCTATGTCAAGTTCGGGTTGCGCAATGCGCCGGACGTGTATCCCTCCGGCACGCATATCGAAAACCAGATCGTCGCACTCAGCCGCGAACGCGTGCGCCGCGCGCAGATCGGCCTTGAACATCTGAAGCGGCTGTATCCTGAAGCCACAACATCCGAACTGGGCGCGGCCGGGCTGGCTGTTCCCGTTATCCGCTGACAAGACCCTCCCACCATGAGCAATCTTTCACTGTTATCCGATCCCGAGACCCTCGACTTTGCCGACGCCGCGGTGCTGCTGCACCCGGTCGACGATGTCGCTGTCGCCAAGCGCAATCTGAGCGCGGCAACCACGTTGCGCCAGCCCGAAGGCGTCGTTGCTGGTGCGCCAGCTGATCCCGACCGGCCACAAACTCGCGCTGCGCCCGATCGCTGCCGGCGCAGCCGCTGCGCCGCTATGGCCAGATCATCGGTTTTGCCAAATCCGCCATCGCGGCCGGTGAGCATGTGCATACGCATAATCTCGGGCTGGGCGGGCTCGACCTCGATTACGCCTATTCGAGCGACATCCCCGAGGTGCGCTACGTGCCGGCCGCAGACCGCCGCACGTTTATGGGCTATCGCCGCGCCGACGGACGCTCCGGCACGCGCAACTACATCGCGGTGATCTCCAGCGTCAATTGCTCGGCGCATACGGTGCGCAAGATCGCGCACGCGTTTACGCGCGAAAAGCTGGCGGCGTTCCCGAATGTCGATGGCGTGATTCCGATCGCGCACGGCTTTGGCTGCGCCACGCGCGCCGGCAGCGAGGACTATCAACTGCTGCAGCGCACGCTGGCCGGGATTGCGGTGCATCCGAACATCGGCGGCTATCTGCTGGTCGGGCTGGGCTGCGAAACAAACCAGCTGGCCGACCTGATCTCAAATTTCCAGCTGACCTGGCGCGATGCGCCGACGGTGCGTCGCACGGGCGCGTCGTCCGCAACCGGCCCTGTTGTCACCGCGCCACCGCCGTCGATGTATATCCAGGACCATGGCGGCATCCGCAAAACGGTCGAAGCCGCGGTGCGCCAGATCGAGGCGATGCTGCCGGAAGTAAACAGCTATGTGCGTGAACCATTGCCGGTGTCCGGCCTGACCGTGGCGTTGCAGTGCGGCGGCAGCGATGGCTGGAGCGGCGTGACGTGCAACCCGGCGCTCGGGCTGGCCTGCGACGAGATCGTGCGCCAGGGCGGCAGCGTGGTGCTGGCCGAGACACCCGAGGTCTACGGCGCCGAGCATCTGCTGACGCGCCGCGCGGTCTCGCGCGAGGTTGGTGAAAAGCTGGTCGCCAAAATCAAGTGGTGGGAGAAACATGCCGCCCAGCATGGCGTCGAGATCGACAACAACCCGAGCTCGGGCAACAAGGCCGGCGGCCTGACCACGATTTACGAGAAGTCGCTCGGCGCTGTCGCCAAGGCCGGCAACACGCCGCTGACCGCCGTCTACGAATACGCCGAGACGATCACCACGCCGGGGTTCAGCTTTATGGACACGCCGGGCTACGATCCGGTCGGCGCGACTGGACAGGCGGCCGGTGGCTGCAACCTGATCGTGTTTACGACCGGCCGTGGCTCGTGCTTTGGCTTCAAACCGTCGCCGAGCATCAAGGTCGCCAGCAATAACACGATGTATGACCGCATGACCGAGGACATGGATGTCAACGCCGGCATAATTCTTGACGGCGTTCCGATGCAAACCGTCGGTGATGCGATCTACGAGAAGATCATCGCGATCGCCTCCGGTGAGCCGTCCAAGAGCGAAGCGCAGGATGTCGGTGAAGACGAGTTTCAGCCGTGGAATCTGGGCGGTCTGCTATGAGCGCGGCGCGCGAAAACGTCGTCGACTACAACAAAGCCGCCTGGGATCGACAGGTTCGTGGCGGCCAAAACCCATGGACGAAACCGGTTGAACCTGAGGTCGTTGAACGTGCGCGGGCAGGTGAGTGGTCGATTATTTTGACCGAGCAAAAGCGCGTCCCGCGCGACTGGTTTCCGAGCTATCCGTCGTTGTCCGGGCTGGACGTGCTGTGTCTGGCCTCCGGTGGCGGGCAGCAGGGGCCGGTGCTCTCGGCGGCTGGCGCCAATGTCACGGTGTTTGACAATTCACCCGAGCAGCTCGCGCAGGATTGGGCCGTCGCAGAACGCGATGAACTCACGCTGACGACGGTCGAAGGCGACGCCGCCGATCTCTCGCTGTTTGCCGACGCCAGCTTTGATCTGATCGTGCATCCGGTCTCAAACTTGTTTATGCCGGATGTGCGCCGGGTCTACCGCGAGGCCGCGCGCGTGCTCCGGATTGGGGGCGTGCTGATGTCCGGGTTTATGAATCCGGATGCCTATGTGTTTGACCCTGAACCGACGGACGGGCGCTTTGTGGCGCTGTATCGGTTGCCGTATACCGATCTCTATTTTGACGAAACGGAGCGCCTCCGCCGCTTTGGCGATGCGCCGATCGAGCACAGCCACACGCTGGTCGATCAAATCAGCGGGCAGCTCGAATGCGGCTTGCACCTGACTGCGTTTTACGATGACCGGCACACTGAAAGCGCGCAGGCTGCCGACTTTGTGCCCTCATATTTTGTGACTCGGGCCGTAAAGGTTCGGTAACAGGCCAACCACCCTAACATCGGATGCGCGTTTTGCATCTTTACGTCTCTGAGCAGACGTGAATCTGACGTTTGTGAGGCCGACCATCGACGTGTGACACGCTTGCCTCCCAATCTGCCACAGCGTCATACGCGCTGCACTTGGCCGCAGGCCATGGGCAACTCGAGATGACCCGTGTGTTGACTGAATCGGTGTAGCATCACAGTCACATCCATGACACAACCCGACACGCATCCCCGCGACCCGCTGCACGGCATCACCCTCAAGATGATGGTCGAAGGATTGGTTGAGCGCTATGGCTGGCACGAGATGGGCGAGCGTATCCCGGTGCGTTGCTTCATGTTTGAACCCTCGGTCACCTCGAGCCTGAAATTTTTGCGCAAGACGCCCTGGGCGCGCAAGCGCGTGGAAGACTGGTACGCGAAAGATCTGACGTCAGCGGCCGGCGGCCAGTAAGCACGTCGCTTGACGTCAACCCGGCAATTCACAATACTTACGTGCATGCCAATCTTGACGCCAGCTGATCACGCCTTCTTTAAAGAAAACGGATACGTCGTTGTTTCTGATCTTGTGCCGCCCGCAAACCTCCAGGCGGTTGTCGACGCGATCTTCGCGTTTCTTGGCATGGACCGCAACAACCCGGCTGACTGGTATCGCGAACCACACCGCACCAACGGCATGGTCGAGATCTATCACCATCAAGCGCTGTGGGACAACCGCCAGCATCCGAATGTGCATCAAGTCTTCAGCGAGGTCTATGGCACCGCGGATCTGCGGGTCAGCGAAGACCGCGCCGGTTTCAAACCGCCTCAGCATGCGGCGCATCCAGAGTATGACCACAAGGGCTTTACCCACTGGGACACCGACACACGCATCTGGCCGCAGCGTTTTCAAGTGCAGGGCGTGCTCAGCTTGACCGACACGAGCGTCGACATGGGCGGCTTCCAGTGCATCCCCGGCTTCCATCGCGATCTAGAGACATGGCTGGCCACGCAGCCGGCTGATCGTTCGCCCTACACGCCGGATCTCAACGCGCTGCCGTCCGGCATGGCCGTCACGCCGATACCGACAAAGGCCGGCGATCTCGTGATCTGGGACACGCTGCTCGCGCACGGCAATGGCCACAACGTTTCAAACAAACCGCGCCTGGCCCAATACATCACGATGTTCCCGGCAGATCGCTTTGACGATGCCGCAATCGCAGACCGGATCGATCGCTTCAACCGCCGCGTGCCGCCGCCAAACACGCGTGCCTTTCCGGGCGACCCGCGGCAGCTTGAAGCGCTGCACGGCACGCCGCCGGTGCTGACCGCGCTCGGGCGCAAGCTGTTGGGCGGCAGGTAATCCGAAAAAGGCGCCACGAGTACACAGACTTTCTGTGTACTCGTGGCGCCTTGAATGACGCTCACTTTCTCGCTATTTGGCTATGCTATTTGGCTATACGGGAGGTGGTAGCGCATTGCTGTCAGACATACCCGCAGTCTGCCTGTTGCAGCCCACCGTATACAATCGTTCGCCTCATGAGCGAGCATATCAAGTTGTTTATTCCCGGCCCGGTCGAAGTGCGCAAAGAGATTCTCGACGCGCAAACCGAGTGGATGATCGGCCACCGCGGCAAAGCGTTCGAGACGCTCTACGCGCGCATCCAGGAGGGCCTCAAACAGGTCTTCTTTACAAAGAGCCGCGTATTTGTCAGCACGTCCAGCGGCACTGGATTCTGGGAAGGCGCTGCGCGCAATTGCGTAAGCGATGATCCGGCCGGCGGTGTTCTCGCCACCGTGTGCGGCGATTTCTCCGAGCGCTGGGCCGATGTTTTTGAACGCAACGGAAAGACCACAACCTCGCTGACCGTTGCGCGTGGGCTTGCCATCAAACCCGAAATGGTGCGCCATGCGCTTCTTGCGCGCCGCGATGCTGGCGCGCTGCCCTATGAAGCGATTGCGCTCGTGCACAATGAAACCAGCACCGGCGTGACCAACCCGATTCCGGCCATCGTGGCCGAGATCAAGGCGTTGTCGCCTGAGTCGTTGATTCTGGTCGATGCTGTCAGTTCGCTCGGCGGCATGAAGGTTGATTTCGACGGCCTCGGTCTGGATGTGTTGCTCACCTCGTCGCAGAAGGCGTTTGGGCTGCCTCCTGGCCTGGCATTTGCCGCGGTCAGCGACCGCGCGCTGGCCAAAGCTGAGACAATCAAAAACCGCGGCTACTATTTTGATTTTGTCGAACTCGAAAAGTTTGGCGTCAAGAACAACACGCCGAGCACGCCGGCGATCTCGCTTATTGTTTGCGCTGGACAAGCAGCTTGCCGCGATGTTGGCCGAAGGCCTGCAGCGCGCGCTTTGCGCGGCATCGCCAACTGGCTGAACAGACGCGCGAATGGGCGAGCGAGGTCTTTGCACTGTTTCCGGAAGCGGGCTATGAGTCCGACACCGTGACCTGCGTATCGAACACGCGCGGCATTGACATTGGTTCGCTTAACAAGTATCTGGCCACGCAGGGCATGAACATCAGCGACGGTTACGGTGAACTCAAGGGCAAGACCTTCCGCATCGCGCACATGGCGGATATGACCGAGCACGACCTGCGCGGGTTGTTCACGGCGATAAACGCGTTTATCGGCACCTAAGGGTGTCTTGGTGTGAACACGATTACTAAGAACCTGTCCCATTTGGGTCTACACGGTTTCCGCCAATTGGCGGCGTCTAGTGCACAAGGTCACAGATATTTGCCCGAGAACGTGCAATCCACCCGCGCGGACGGAGTGCGGGTGGATTGCACGTTCTCGGATAGAAATTCTCCGAATGGGATGGACTTTAAGGTGAAGACGATCGGCATGATGTACAAGCCCGCTGTTCTCGCGTGCGTGGCTAGCCTGATGCTGTTCGCCTGCGCGCCTGAACCGGAACGCCAGCCGCTGCCGACTTCGGTGCCGGCCATGGCGGTTCCGACACTGGCGCCACCGGTTGCCACCGCACAGCCAGACCTGACCGGCCGCCTGTGGATCGACAATGCACTGGGCGATATCTGGCTGATCGATCTTGCGAGCGGCGCGGTCGCACCCGCTGTGCGCACCGGGGAGGTCTTTCCAGGCCAGCCTGCGTCTGACGCCTGATGGGGCGCACTTCGCGCACATCGCCGGTGCAAAAACCGGGAACGGCTTTACAAACCGGTTTGGCGTGGTGGTCGATGGCCGTGAACTGCTCGCGGTCACGCCGCAATTCAGTTATCAAGATCCAGCCCTATCCGCGGATGGCGCAACGCTGTATGCCACACGCATCGGCGTGCCACCCGGCGCGGGGGGCGCACCCAGCAGCGGATCGGCGATCGTCCGCGTTGCCGTCAACGATGTGGCGAGCGTGTCGGTGGTTGTCACCGATGCATTGCAGGCTGCGCTCTCGCCAGACGGCGCGCGGCTGGCGTATGTGGCGCTGGATATTTCGAAGGCGCCGACGGTTACGCGTAGCCTGCGCGTGCGCGACCTTGCGACGGGCGTCGACACTGTGGCCGTGCCAGATGCGCGCTTTTACGATCTGTTTGGTCCGCGCTGGCTGGACAACGACCATGCTCGTGTTTGCCGCTGCAGACCCGCTCGTGCAACGCGCGGTGCCGTGGCCGGTGCAGCTTGTTGACCGCGTGCTTGGCCTCGAACGCGCTCATGCGCATGCGTGGACCGGCCGGGTCTGGCGCGTTCAACGCGATGGCCGCGATTTGCGCGCGCTGATCGCGGAGCAGCTCACAGCCCCTGTGCCGGCGCCGTCACCTGACGGCACGCACCTGGCCGTGTTGTCACTCGAAGGCGTGCGCGTGCTCGATCTGAGCACGAACTTTTCGCGCACGATCAGCCTCGATGGCGGTAACGGCGGCATTGCGTGGACGCGTTAGTTCGGGCCGCTCGCCTGCATGACCTGCGCCAGCCGCACCCGCGCTGAGGCATACAACGAGCTGTTGTCCTGCGCTTCGGCGAGCTCGGCCGTTTTCTGCAACGCGGCAATCGCCTTGTCGCGCTGATCGGTGAGTTCGAACCCGGTTGCCTGCACAAAATAGGCTTCGGGTCTATTGGGGTTTAGCGAGAGCACCGCTTCAATATCCGTGAGCGTGGCCAGACCGCGGCCCAGGCTGGCGTAGATCACGGCGCGCTCAAACAGCAGGTCTTCGGCCGGGATTAGCGCCGAAGCTTGTTGAAAGACGCCGACGGATCTCGGATCGTGCAGCTGCTCCAACACAACGCCTTTCCAGAGCAACAGGGTGGGCTGGGTGGGGGAAAGTGTGAGCGCGCTGTCGAGCCGCGTCAGCGCGGCCTGCGGGTCGTTGTTTTCGAGCGCGACGAGCGCGCCGCGCGTGGCGTCGCCGATCGGGTCGGGCGGAAAGAGCGTGTCGCGCAGCAAATAGCCAGCCAGCAACAGCATCGCGATAACAGCGAATGTCAGCCCGATTTTGCGCAGCTGCCGGGCGCGCTGCGCGGCCAGCAGGGCGTCGAGCTGCCAGATCGGATGCGACGCGTCACCGCCCGTGTTCGCGCGCAATGTCGCATAGGCACGAGTCCCGCCGAGGGCGCCGATGATGCGGCTGGCGTTGCGCGTGATTTGCGCTTCGATGCCGTTCCAGCGTTCGCGCTCGGCCGCCAGATCCGCGCCGGAGTTGCTGATCTTCGCCAGCAAGCATTTCCGCCGCATGCGCGTTTTTTAGCAAATCGCCAGCCGGCGTTGTCTTGACGCTGCCCAATGCCTTGTCACAGAGAGTCAGCAGGCTGCGCAGTCGGTCTGCCTCGTTAAATTCGCCGGTGTCTTGCTCGAATTTTCCCATCGATTGTTAATTTTAGTGCCCAACGTGTTATTCTTTGCGCCCTTTATGGCACTTTCAACTGGCATCGTCGGCTTGCCCAACGTCGGCAAATCTACTATTTTCAACGCGCTCACATCGGCTGGCGCACTCGCCGCAAACTATCCGTTCGCCACAATCGAACCCAACACCGGCATCGTGCCCGTGCCTGATCCGCGGTTACAGGACATCGCGCAGATTATCAAGACCGAGAAAATTATCCCGGCTGCCGTTGAAGTGCTGGACATCGCCGGGTTGGTGAAAGGCGCGTCGCAGGGGCAGGGATTGGGCAACCAGTTTTTGGGGCATATCCGGTCGGTCGATGCAATTTTGCATGTGGTGCGCTGCTTCGAAAATGCTGATGTGGTGCATGTCGACGGCTCGGTTGACCCGATCCGCGATGTCGAAACGATCGAGCTCGAACTGGTGCTGGCCGATCTCGACAGCGCCGAGCGGCAACTCGACAAAAATAAACGCGCCGCCGCGCAAAAAGACCCCGATTCCGCCGCGCGCGCTGAAGTGCTCGAACCGATGGTTGCGTTGCTAAAAGACGGCAAGCCCTCGCGCGGCGCGGTGCTCCAGATGGACCCGGTCTCGCAAAAACTGGCGCGCTCGCTTGGCTTTATCACCAGCAAACCGGTGCTCTATGTGGCAAACGTGGATGAAAGCGATCCGCTGGGTCTGAATAACCCGCACGTCAAGACGCTGCAAACGTGGGTTGATACCAACGGCGGTTCGCTGATCGCGATTTCCGGCGCGATTGAGGCCGAAATTTCGATGCTCGAATCCGAAGCCGACAAACGTGATTTTCTGGCCGGCCTGGGCCTGGAGGAATCCGGCCTGGCGCGGCTCGGACGCGCGGCGTACAAACTGCTGGGCCTGCAGTCATACTTCACAGCCGGGCCGAAAGAGATTCGCGCTTGGACGATCCCGGTCGGCGCAAAAGCGCCACAGGCTGCCGGTGTGATCCACAGCGATTTCGAAAAGGGATTTATCCGCGCCGAGGTCTACACAATCGCCGACCTCAAACAATACAAGGTTGAATCCGCCATCCGTTCCGCCGGCCGCCTTCGTTCAGAAGGCAAAGAGTATGTGGTGCAGGATGGCGATATCGTGCACTTTTTGTTTAATGTTTAGTCAGCGCGAACCCGGAACCGAGGTTCCGGGCTAACAAGCGCGAAGCCGCCCTTCGGCGGCGAACGGGCAGGTGCAGTAGTTCGCCGCCGAAGGGCGGCTTCGCCATTGTTAGCCGGAGACCTCGGTCTCCGGACACTATTCGGGTTTCGCCCCGTCTTCTCCCACCGCGCTCGCTTCTTGAGCGGGCTTGGCGCGGTTGGCGAGTTCTTCGTTGATGCGGCGGATTGTGCCGACCACTCCGCGCTGCATTTCTTCGAGGATTTGCGGGACGCGCGCGGCCTCGTAGGCATCTTTGGCGGCCTGTTTGGCGTCTTTGACGTAAGCATCGGTCTTAATCTTGTCGGCCGCATCGTTGAGCTTCTTGCTCATTTGCTCCAGCCCGACCGTGATTTCGCGCTCGATGCTGCGGCGTTCTTCGCTTTCCCAGGCGCCGCGCAGCAGATTACCGAGGTTTTCACCCAGTTTGTTGAGCTCGTCGACGAGATCGGACGCGTTTTGTTTGTTTTGTTCAGACATGGATACTTCCTTTGTTTTAGCGATTTCCGCACGCACCGCGGCAAGGTTTGAAATCGCCCAGATGCTGCCGGTTGCGTTGCCACAATCATTTCCCGCGATATTCATATGATACGCATCAGAAAGTAGAAAGTTTCAGGATTGCGCCCATCTGGCACTTGCGGTAGCCTCAGGCCCATGTCAACGTCACCGCTCATCGTGAGCATGGGCGAAATGCTCATCGACTTCATCCCGTTTTCGGAGAATGGCGCAACGACCGGTTTTCGCATGCACCCGGGCGGCTCGCCCTATAACGTCGCGATCGGGTTGGGGCGGTTGGACGCGCGCGTCGCGTTTATGTGCAAGGCCTCGACCGACTTTTTTGGCCGCTATCTGACGCGCCATCTGGACAGCGAGCATGTTGAGACGCGATTTATGCCGACCGACCCGGCCTTCAGCACGCTGGCGTTTGTCGCGTATGAAAACGGCGAGCCAAACTACAGCTTCTACGGTGACGACATGGCCGACACCAAACTCACTTTTGACGACGTGCCCGAGGCGCTGTTTGAAGAAACGCGCATCCTGCACATGGGTTCGATCAGCCTATTGCGCGGCAGCTCGCCCACCGTCATTTTCAAAACGGCCGAACGGCTCAAGATTTTGGGCAAATCGCTGATTTCGTTTGATCCGAACATTCGCCCTGGGTTGGTCAAAGACCGCAAGGCATACGAGGCGACGGTGCTGCGCGGGTTCGCGCTGGCCGATGTCGTCAAGATCAGCGCAGCCGACCTGGAATGGCTGATGCCGAATAAATCGCTGGGGGAAGCGGCCCGCGCGATCCAGGGCTATGGACCGGGTTTGGTTGTGATCACGCGCGGCGGCGAGGGCGCGATCGCGTTGCACGACAATCATGCGCTGATCGCGCCGGTCTTCCGTGTGACGGTGGCCGACACCGTCGGCGCGGGTGATGCCTTCAGCAGCGGGCTTCTGGCCGAGCTCGCCCGGATGAATGTGACAAACGCCGAAGCCCTTGAGCAATTGCGTGAACCCGATCTTGCAGGCGCATTGCGCTTTGCATCCGCGACAGCGGCGATCACCTGCGCGCGCGTCGGCTCAAACCCGCCCACACGAGCCGAGGTTGACAAGCTGCTGGGGTAACGTGGAGGTTTGACCGCATGAGCCTTTTTGAAATCGCCCGCGTACTTAATCAGCAGATTGCCGTCAGCACGGATGCGTTTGGCGTGATCCGCGCCGCGCAGCTGCCGCTCACGGAGCCGGAGATCGATGCGCTGACGGCGCTGGTGCGCGTGCCGGATACGCACCCAAATCTGGTGCGCTATGCGCTGCGCGCGTCAGCCGGGTTCGAGCCCGTGCCCGGGTCGCTGGCCGTGCAGCACTGGCTGAGCGCGCATGCGGCGGAGATCGCCAGCATCGTGCCGATCGATCTAAAAACGAGCCCGCTGTATTACAGCGATTGGAGCATCAGCGCGCAGGATTTTATTCCGCCCGAGCAATATGACGACGCGGCCGCGTTTACCGAACGCATCTGGTCGCGCATGCGTGCTGCGGGCGCGGTCGCGGCGATCGGCGGCTACAACCACACCCGCCCGCGCTATGGAGGCGCGCTGTTTCAAGCAGAGCAGGGCGAATCGCGCACGGTGCACATCGGCGTGGATGTGTTTATGGATGCCGGCACCGCGCTATACGCGCCGCTCGACGGCGTTGTGCACAGCGTTGCGTTTAACGACGCAAAGTTCGACTACGGCCCATGCATCGTGCTGGCGCACCGGCCAAGCGCCGCTGCGCCGCCGTTCTTTACGCTGTATGGGCATGTCGACACCGCGAGCATCCAAGAGCTGCAAGCCGGGCAAGTAGTACGGGCCGGTGAGCGCATTGCGCGCATGGGCAACTTCCCAGAGAACGGCGACTGGCCACCGCACGTGCATCTGCAGCTCATCTTGGACATGCTGGACAAACATGGCGACTTCAACGGCTCGTGCAAACCAAGCCAGCGTGCGGTGTGGCTTAGTTTGTGCCCCAATGCAAATCTGCTCGCACAGATTCCACAAGCTGTATTTCCAATATTTGAATAAGCAGCGATTTGTGCGCAATTTTGCAACTCTTGTGGCTGCTGCGTTTTCCGGTTGATGAAACGAAAATCGGTTCACCATTTTGCATACGCGACTTTTTTCGAAGGCACCGGGCGCAAAACGCCACGCGCGGCCCGCAGTGGTGGTATCTGTCGGTGCTGGTGTTGATTATGATTGTGCCGGTTATCATCATGGCCATCTTTCTTGAACGCTTTATCTCGCGCGGTCTGCTGGTTGGAGCGGTCAAAGGCTAATACATGACACGCATTCATCTGCAACCTGGCTTTTTTGGCGAACGCGAGCGACTGTGCATTGAAACCCCGGACGGTCTGAGCGCCGCGCTCTTTCGATATGACAGCGGCGTTGCGGCTGTGCGGCTGACAAACAAGCATGGCCATCTGATCATGCTGCCGTTTCAAGGGCAGCAGATCTGGCGCGCAGAGATGCGCGGCCGCGATCTGACAATGCGTTCAATGTTTACAGAGCCGGCGGCAAACGTGCCGTATCTGCAGTCGTATGGCGCGTTCTTTTTGCACTGCGGGTTTACCGCAATCGGCCCGGCCGTTGCGCCGACTGACAATTACCCGTTGCACGGCGAGTTGCCACAGGCCCGCTATCAGGCCGCGCACATTGAACTCGGTTCAGATGCCCGCGGCGCCTATATCGCGCTGGGCGGCAGCTATCAGCACACCGTGGCGTTCTCGTGCAATTACCGGGCCGAGCCGCTCGTCAAGCTCTACGCCGACTCCTCGATGTTCGAGATTGGGCTGCGCGTGACAAATCTTAAAGAAACGCCGATGGACTATATGTATCTCGGGCACATCAACTTTCGCCCGGTGAACTATGGCCGGCTGGTCTATAGCGCGCGCGTCTCGCCGCAGACCGTGCGCGTGCGCGCAAGTATTCCGCCGCACATCCCGGCCACGCCGGCGTATCGCGAGCTGCTCAAGACACTGGCGGTAAAGCCTGAGCTGCACCACGTGCTTACGCCTGAACAACGCTATGACCCGGAGGCGGTCTTTTCGATTGACTATCTCGCCGACAGCGACGGCTACGGTCATACACTGCATGTGCTGCCCGACGGCAACGGCGACTACGTCCGGCATCGCCCGGATCAGCTTGACAAAGTCATTCGCTGGCTGTGCCGCACGGCCGAGCAGGACGCGCTTGGCATGGCCGAAGTCGCGACCGCCGAGGTCGAGGGCTTTGCAGCCGAAAAAGCCAAGGGCAATGTCAAATCACTGGCCGCCGGCGCGACGTGGCAGTGCGCCGTCGATGTTGGTGCGCTTACACCCGATGAGACGCGCGCAACTGAGGCGCGCATCACGGCATTGGTTGGATGAGCCATAGATGGACAGTTGCAGCCACAACATTTCGCGAATCGGGACCTCGGTCCCGGGGCGCCATGCTTGTTTCCTACAGCAGGTGGTAACATCGCTCCGTGTTTGCGAGGTTACAGCAGCGCTTGCGTGCGGGAGTCGGCGCCTTCTTTGCATTGATATTTGTTTTCGCGCCGCTGATCTGCGTGCGCGTGTGTGAACTTCGCCATCCTGAGATGCTGCATCCCGGTGCCCAACTGCATGCGCACCATGGGGTTGAGGACAATCCCGCAGGAGACCCACAGCTCAGCGCCATTTCTGCAGGACCTTCGCCAGATGCTTTCCGCGCTCATCGAGTTCATTCCCATGGGCGCAGCCTTTGGGGTGCTGTTTGCGATGGGTGGCTGGGTTACACAGATCGTTGCTCGCAAACGTTTCACGAGCTTGGTCGTCCTGCCGCGTCCCCCGCGCGCGTGCCTTGGCTAAGTAAGGTTTGCCCAAATCTGGATCGTCCGAAAACGTGCCCATCGTCGTAGGTAGACTGCGTGCGCACGCGCGCGTTGTAAAGGGAGCATTGCCATGTTCATGGCGGAAAATGCGGCGAGTATCGAGCCGCCGTTGCGCGCGCTCTTGTTTCTTGCGCTCATCTGGCTGCTGGGGTTGTCGGTGGGGTTCGAGCTGGTGCTCAAACCCGTGCTTGAACGCAGCCTGACCCCTCGCCTCGAACAGGAGATTCGCAGCCGACAATTGCTGGCTGCAGGAATCCTGGCTGCCGCGTCGGTTGGGTTGCTCGCGGCGCAGCTGGCGCCGCTCGAGGTCGATTGGACTTCGGCTGACGAATGGCGCGCGCTCTTTACTACGGCGGCCTTCGGGCAGATGGCGCTGCTCCGCGTGCTCTTGAGCGGTGTGGTCGTGGCCGTGTTGCTCGCGCTGCGCGGCCGGTTGCGCATGTTGCCGGTCGCGGTGCTTGCGCTTCTGATAGCAGCGACGATCACACGCACCGGGCACTCGGCCGCGATGGACTCCGGACTGCAGTCCATCGCAGCCAGCTTTGCGCATCTGGTGGCAGGTGCGCTCTGGGCGGGTGGATTGACCGTTCTAGTGCTTGCCAGCGATGCCGCGGCGGAGCAATCCGAAACCGCCGCAGCTAGCATCTTGCGGATGATCAAGCGCTTTTCGCCGTTTGGCTTGGCCGCGGTTGCGCTGGCGAGCGGCGCGGGCATGCTGCTGACCGGCGTGCATATCGAGACGCTCGATGCGTTTCGCACCACGTATTTTGGCCGCGTGTTGAGCGTCAAGCTTGTCGTGGTGTTGCTGGCGGTCGCGCTGGCTGCCTGGCACCGGTTCTCAACGCAGCGCAGATTGAAGACTGCGGCGGATGTCGAAGGATTCCGTCGCACCCTTTGGATTGAACTTCTGTTGGTGCACGTCATTTTCTATGGCGCAGCACTGATGACAACCGCATCCACGCCCGGCATGTCGCACGGTGACATGCCGGGCGTGCAGATAGCGGGATTCACACTAAAACAATGGAGTGAAATAGCAGTCGCATGCATCGCACTCGCGACCTTGATCGTCGCGTTGGCTAACATGCGTCTGCGCGTTTCAACAAAATGACTATGCAAAAGCTTCCTATCAAAAATGTGCTGCAGCGCGCAAGCGTATTGCTTTCGTTGCTTGCAGCTTCCCTTGCCGGCCGGGCTGCTCAGCCGGTCTTCGCACACGCGGATCTGGTCAGCGCTGAGCCTGCCGTCAACGCGTCGCTGACAAAGCCGCCAACACGCCTGCGGTTGGTCTTTGACGAGACGCTGGCCAGCGTGGGCACAAAAGTTGCGCTGATAAACGCGGCAGGCGCCGCCATCGAACTTCCCAAAGGTAGCGTCGATCCCTCCGACCCCAAGGCATTTATCGTCGAAATCCCATCGCTGCTGTCAGCCGGCGCCTACACCGTGCGCTGGACCGCGGTGTCCGATGACGGCCATGCCGAGAAGGGCTCGTATGGGTTCAAAGTGGTGGCCGCGGCCGCGACAGCCAGCGACGGCAATCAGTCGATACGGTTTGCGCTGCGCGCCGGAAAATCGCCAATCACGTGCGCCACACAGCTCAAAGGCCTGGGTAGCAAAAAGACAGCCGCACGGCTTCTTGATGCGCGCCTGCATGTGAGCAACGTGCGCTTGATCGACGCGGCTGGCAAGGAAACGCCCGTGGTGCTGGCCAACGACGGCAAGTGGCAGGACGGCCGAGTGGCCTTGCTCGATTTTGAGAATGGCGCCGGATTGTGCCGTGAAGGCGGAAACCCTGATCTTCGCGATGTCGTGAGCGCGAAAATGCCCGCCGGGACGTTTACCGGGCTGGTCTTCGACGTTGGTGTTCCGCAGCAAATCAACCACGTCGATGTTGCCCTGGCCAAATCGCCGCTCAATGTCTCTGCGATGTGGTGGAACTGGCAGAATGGCTACAAGTTTCTCCGCCTCGATCTGAAAACGGCGAAAGATGCGTTCCTAATCCACCTGGGCAGCACCGGCTGCGGCGAAGCCATGATGGAGCCAGGTGCCAAGGCTGATGCAACCAGCGCAATGACCGGGACAACGATGATGACAAAAACCATGGTCATGGATGCGGGCAACAAACCACCGACAAAGCCATGCGCCAACCCAAACCGCATCACCGTGCGGTTGAACAAGTTCGACCGCACCACCGATGTGGTCGTTCTCGATGTTGAGCAACTGCTGTCTGGTGTTGACATCAGTGCGCCATCGCCGCAACCATCCGGGTGCATGAGCGGCACGAACGATACCGATTGTTCGCCGCTGTTCGCCAACATGGGGCTCAGCATCGCGAGCGGGCTGTGCGAGAAAGAGTGCGCGGGCCAGCGTCTGTTTCGCGTCGAGGCAGCGCCAAAACAATAGCACTGTTTTGCATGGGCGTTCGGTCCAACAACCTGAACGCCCATGCCCAATCGCGCAATGAACCAGTCCGATTTGTCTCAGCTTGCACGCCACGCCTGCGCTTCAGCAATGCTCGTCTTGCTGATCGGCTGCGCGGCAACGCCTCAGACCGCTCAGCCGGATGCGCCAACGGCGCCCGCGCGCGTCGCCAGCAATACGGGCGACCGGGTCTATGGAAATTTGCGCCCAACGCCTGTCCCTGCTGTCAACGACGCAGGGTGGGTATGGGATCTGCCGCCTGGCGTGCCGGCACCGGCCGTGCCCGCCGATAATCCGATGACCGCGGCCAAGGTCGAACTCGGGCGCTATCTGTTCTACGATATCCGGCTGTCCGGCAACGGCACGCAGTCGTGCGCGACATGCCATGCGCAGGCCCTCGCATTTACGGATGGCCGGCGCACCTCGACTGGCTCGACCGGCGACGCGCACCCGCGCAACGCCCAAGCGCTAGTCAATGTGGCCTACAACAGCACGCTGACCTGGGCCAATCCGGTCTTGAGCGAAATCGAGAAGCAGGTTCAGATTCCCATGTTTGGCGAGTTTCCGGTGGAACTCGGCATCACCGGCAAAGACCAGCTTGTGCTCGGCCGCATCAAAGACGATGCGCGCTATCGCGGCCAGTTCGCCGCGGCATTTCCAGGCGAACAAGATCCCATGACGTTTGGCAACATCGTCAAGGCGTTGGCCTCGTTTTCACGCGCCCTGATATCGTTTGATTCGCCCTACGATCGTTTCACCTATCGCGGCGATAAAACCGCGCTGAGCGAATCGGCGCAGCGCGGCATGGCATTGTTTCTGTCAGAAGCAATTGGAATGCCATCACTGCCACACCGGGTTTAACCTGACGCAGAGCACGCGGCATGTCAACAGCACGTTTGTGGAACAGCCATTTTTTAACACCGGCCTGTATAACCTGGACGGGGCAGGGGCGTACCCGGCCGGAAACCGCGGTCTGCTCGAACTCACAAACGACCCGATTGACATGGGCAAGTTCCGCCCGCCGACGCTGCGCAATATCGCGCTCACCGCGCCTTACATGCATGACGGCAGCGTTGCCGCGCTCGAGGATGTCATCGATATCTACGCCCGCGCCGGCCGCAAGATTGCGGGCGGTCCGCTGGCCGGCGATGGCGCGCAAAACCCGCACAAAAGCGGCCTGATTCCGGGCTTTGTGATCACCGCCGCGCAAAAAGACGATCTTGATTGCGTTTTTGCACGCGCTCACGGACGCGCGTTTCGTCAGCGACCCGCGATTTGCCGATCCTTTTGTCACGCGCTGACGGGCCAACACATCCAACATGCCGCTATCACCGGGCGCTCAGCATCAAACCCTAACATGCCGGCACTATGCGCCGTGTTTCCAGGTGGGCCACTCTTTCGGTCGTCTTGCTGAGCGCCTGCAGCCTGCCAGGCCGCGATGGCGTGCAGCTGGAACCGACCCGCACGCTGGCACCGCCGCGCACGGTTGCGCCAAATCCAGACCCAACCCAGCCTCCCACGCCGAGCGCAACCAAAGCGCCGACGGCATCGGCTGAAGCCGCGCCGGCTGTTGCACGCCGGCCGAGCACGCCCGCCTGTGCCGATGTCAAACCCGCGCTTGGCGCCGCGCAGCCCGTGCTTGCCTCCGGCGATGGCCGGGTCTATTTTGTGACGACGGATGGCAACATCGTTTTGTCTGATGTGACTGGCACAACCAAAGAAACAGTCACGACCGATGGGTTTGTGGATCAGGAGAAACGCGCGTTGCGCGCATATCAGTTTCCTGCCGCGTCGCGCGATGGCGGCTCGCTGGTATTTGCGCGGCTCGATATTGCGGACGGCGTGGCGTCGCAGACCGTCGAGGTCATGGAAGCCAAGGCCAGCCCAAAGCGCACCGAGCTGTACACCACCACCGAATTCAACATCCCGTATCTGGACTGGTCGCCCGATGGCGGCACGATCGCATTTTTGACGATCAATCAGCAGCAGGGCGCCGTGCGCGCCGTCAGCAAAACCGGCGGCGATGTGCTTGAACTGGGTGTGGGCGCGCCGACCTACTGGGATTGGCGCGCAGATTCAACGGCCATGGTTACGCATCTGGGTGGCCGCGCGACCCAGCAAAATGACGCGCACATCGGCATCGTCGGGCTAAGCGGCGCCAAACCCCAGGCTGCCAAACTGATTCAAACGCCACCCGGCGCGTTTCAGTCGCCCCAGTTCTCGCCAAATGGCGCGCACATGGTCTACGTCGCGCTTGTCGACGGCGCCGATGAGCTGCTGCTCGCGGACAACACCGGCAAACCGCTGTGCGCGATTGCGGCCGTCAACGACGGCGCGTTTTTTGCCTGGTCGCCGGACGGCGCGCAGGTTGCGTTTATGGATACCGCTTCGCCGCTGAGCAAATCGGCGCCGCTGATGTTGGCCGACATTGGGGCTGGCTCGCTTCGCCAGCTTCACAGCAGCGCAACCGCGTTTTTCTGGTCGCCGGATGGCGCGCGGCTGGCGGTCTACTCAATCACGGAAGGTGAATCGCCAACGCAGCTGAACGTCTCTGCCAGCCAGAAGCTCGCAAGTCCAGCTCTGCAACAGGGCGCCACGCTGATGACGATTCAAGTCGTGGATGTCGAAACTGCCAAAAGCGTGCTGGTGGCGAATATCAACCCGACGCGCGATTTTGCGGCCTATCTCAATTTTTTCGACCAGTATTCGCGCGCGGTTACGCCATGGTCGCCAAATGGACGTCATTTGACGCTCGCCGGCAGCGGCGAACAGGATGGCGCACCACAAATTGCGGTTGCCACGCTTGCCACCGACAATACACGTGTCACGCTCAAACAGTTGGGCGAGGGCACGCTTGCATTCTTTTCTTCAAAATAAGCTACACATGATCAACATCGCACATTCACCAAAAGTCGGGCTGCTGCTCGCCGCAGTCTTGCTGACCGGTTGCGCTGGCATTCAACGCAGTTCCACCGGCGTCGAGTTGCCCCAGCAATTCCGTCTGCCGCCAAACACAACGTTCACGTTTCTCGAGAACAAAAGCGGCACGATTGCGATCGCCGGCGCGGATGGCAACATCATCGTGACCGACCAAACCGGCGCCACGCCGATCCAGATCACGCGGGATGCAAATTCGCGCATGTTGCGCGACCGGTCGGGTCAGGAACAGCAGCTCTACACGCTGCCGATCTGGTCGCCCGATGCAAAGCAGCTCGTCGTGCTGGAGACATCCGCGCGCTTTCCGCTGACATCAACAAAGAGTGTGGCCCGTGGCGTGCGCGCGCTGGCCCAGGCCGCGCCGGGCAGCGTGGTGTCTGAACGGACCGTGTTTGGACCGGAAACGCGTGATATCACCGAAACCACCACATTCGACGAACAACCGTCGAGTGTTACTTTCAATTATGGCGGCAGCATCGTCAAGTCGGCCCTGTATACCGTTGTGCCGAATGGCAAGTCCGCGCTGAAAGAAATTCTGCACTCGACCGAAGAGGTGATCGACTTTGCCGATTGGTCGCCAACCGGCGACAAAATTGCCGTCCAACTGCGCACGTCGTTTGAGGGCGCCAAACTGACGCTGATCGACGCCGATGGCGACAACCCAATTGACATTGCCAGCGGCGAAGCCGTCAACTGGAGCTGGAACCCGGACGGCACCACGATGATTGCGCAGTCTCTGCTGAGCGCTGGCACGGCTGAGGAGCCGCCGCGGACCGATATCAAAGTCCATGCCACCGACAACGGCGAACTTTTGGCCACCGTGGCTTCCAAGAGCGTGGTCGCGGTGCAAAGCACACGCTATTCGCCGGATGGCCAGTTTATGGTGGTGTCGCAGCCGCGGGATGGCGACCCCAAAAACGGCTTCGATTTGTTTGTCGCCGATCGCGACGGCAACCTGAAGCAGAAACTGACCGAGGTGGATGGGCCGGTGTCCTATGCCTGGTCGCCAGCCGGCGCACGCTTGGCCTATATCGTGCGGGAATCCACACGAAACCCGAGCGGTCCGTTGCGCGTGTTGGATGTCAATACCAAACAAACGCAGCTTCTGACAGGCGCGCCAGTGTATGGATTCTTCTGGTCGCCCGATGGTGCGCGCATCGCGGCCTTCGGGCCGGTCGACGTGCGCACGATTGACCCAAACTCGAATGCCATTACGCTGGTGGACGCAAACTCGCAGCTGCCGATGCTGGTGCAGACGATCACGGTCGACACCAAAGCGTCGCGCACGCTGTTCTATGTCGAGCCCTCGGAAGATTTCTTTGCGTTTTTGCTGCAGTTTGACCGGCATTCAAACGCGGCCACAATTTGGTCGCCTAACAGCCGTCACTTTCTCGTGCCGATCAGCTTCCCCGGCAGCCCAGATCTCGTTATCGAAACCGAAGCCAGCGGCAGCATTGCCCCGCGCATGGTCGGTGAAGGATCGATGGCGACCTGGTCACCGAAGTAGGTCAGCCGATCCACTTGTAAGAGACCAGCTCACAGCCGTGGATCTCGTTGCCCATGATGATCTCCTGGCGCAGGGCGATGCCCCGTTCGTCAGTCCAGAGGGTGGTGATGGGGGCATCGTCGCCGTTTTCGGTGATGACATAGCGTTGCGCATCGTTGTAACCATCGAGCGCGCTGGCGATCTGCTCAGTGCGCGTGAACGTGTAGGTTTGCTGCACAGACATCGGCACGAGCAGGGGCTGGCTGGGGATCAGCGTCTCGATTTCAATGCTGCTGCCCATTTTGAGCCCAAGCAGCCGCAAATGCGTGAAATTGAACAACGTTGAGCCAAAATCCAGCATCGTGATGGCCGTTCGCGGCTGTTGCAGGGCAAGCACCTGGCGGGGTTGCACATTGGGTTTGAACGTCTGGTTTTGGACTGCTTTGCCGATGGGCGCCATTGAGACCGTGGTCTTTTTTGCACCCGCGCGGCTGTCGCGCTCGGTGTAACGCAACGGCTGCTCATAAACCGCAATGTCGATCGCGTCTCCGTCGTCCGGGGTGTATGTGGCGAAGCGGCGGTTGCCGTCCACATCGATTTGCACCCACAGCACGCGCGGGTTCCAGCCTGCGTCCAGATCGTAGCGGGTGCGCTGTTGATTTTCAACTGGCCAGCGCAGATCGATCTCCGACATGATGCGATAGCCGCCGTCTTTCAGGCCGAAGATGCCCCACAGCTCATTGCCGACCTCGCGCTTGTTGTGCGTGATTCGATAAACGCCGTGCGCAATGCGCCGATCGATGCGATCGGCTTCGTCCAGTTCGTCGGGCAGGTCGAGTTCGGAAGATTCCACGTGCAAGTCTTGGCGGAAGGTGCCTAAAGTGCTTAACGTTCTTAAAGTGCTTAAGGTGACCACAGATCTTTAAGCACTTCAAGCACCTTAAGCACTTTAGGCACCTTCTTCCTAGATCCCGTCTTTGGTCAGCGACGCGAGAAACTCCTCGTTGGTCTTGAACTTGCTAAAGCGCCCGAGAAACGCCTCCATGGCCTGGGTGATGTCATAGCCCGCGCCGTGCGGCTGCGGCTGGGTCAGCTGGTTGAGCATGCGGCGCATCAGATAGGCGCGCTGCACGGTCTTCTCGCCGAGCAGCAGGTCATCGCGGCGGGTGCTGCTGGCGGTGACATCGAAAGCTGGGAAGATGCGCCGGTCGGCAAGTCTGCGCGACAGGTGAATTTCCATGTTGCCGGTGCCTTTGAACTCTTCGAAGATGAAGTCATCCATTTTGCTGCCGGTGTCGACCAGCACGGTGGCGATGATCGTCAGGCTGCCGCCTTCTTCGATTTTGCGCGCCGCGCCAAAGAACTCCTTTGGCGGATAGAGCGCGGCGGGGTCGACACCGCCGGAGAGCGTGCGGCCACTGGAGGGCACGGTCAGGTTGTAGGCGCGCGCCAGACGCGTCAGCGAGTCCAGCAAGATGACCACATCTTTGCCGCTCTCGACCAGGCGTTTGGCGCGGTTGATGACCATTTCGGCCACCCGCACGTGGCTCTGCACCGGCTCGTCGAAGGTCGATGAAATCACCTCGGCGTCGACCGATGCGGTCGAAGTCAGTGGCTTCTTCCGGGCGTTCGGCGATCAGCGCCACCATCATGTGCACGTCTTTGTATTGCGAGCTGATGGCGTTGGCGATGTCTTTCATCAGCGTGGTTTTGCCGACTTTGGGCGGCGCCACAATCAGGCCGCGCTGGCCCTTGCCGATCGGCGACACCAGGCTGAGCAGGCGCATGCTGAGTTTGCCGGTCTTTTCAATTGCATAGGCCTCGATCGGAAAGATCGGCGTGAGCTTCTCGAAGTGCGGCCGGTTTTTGGCCTGTTCGGGCTCCTGGCCGTTGATGGCTTCAACGCGCAACAGGCTGTAATACTTCTCGCTGTCCTTTGGCGGGCGCACCTGGCCAATCACCATGTCGCCTGTCCGCACGCCAAATCGTTTGATCTGCGACGGCGACACATAGATGTCGTCCGGGCCGGGCATGTAGTGTTCGGCGCGCAGGAAGCCGATGTTGTCGTCGACGACGTCGATCACGCCGCCGCGCAATTCGAAGCCGTTCTTCTCGGCCTGCACACGCAAAAGTTTGACGATCAGGTCGTCTTTCTTGAGCTTGGCATAGGCTTCGACGCCCAGCTCTTTAGCGCGTTCACGCAATTCTTCAAGAGTTTCGCGGTCAAGCTGTGCCATGTCCACCATATTTCGGCGGACCGGGCGCTGTTGCGCCGCCGCGCGGCCTTCGTCGTCGCTGGGTTGTTCACCCTGCGCCGACAAGGGCACGCCATTGACGGTGACTTCAATGTTTTCATCGTCGCCGCCAGTGTTGCCAAAGACGATGCTCTGGCCCATATCCTGCTCGTTGACAGGTTCGTTTGTTTCCGACCATTCGGCGGTTCCGCCAGTGCTCGTGCCCGTGCCGCTGTAGTTGCCTTGGCCAGCTGCCGGTCGGCGGCTGCGATTGCTCGTATTGCGTGGTCTATATCGACGCCTTTCGTTCACAGTAAATCCTATTTCGTGTAGGCGACTTTTGAGTACATCGCCAACTTATCCAACCGGTGCCGTGCTTCGATGAAGCGAACGGTGCCGGACTTCGACCGCATCACAAGTGAATGCGTGTGTGCGCCATGTGGCGTGTAGTTCACGCCCTCAAGAAGCTCGCCACTGGTAATACCCGTGGCGGCAAAAAACACGCTCTCACCGCTGCACAGTCGCTCGGTGGTGAGCAGTTCGCTGACATCGCAATCGGCATTGGCTCGTTCCGCATCATCACGCGGCCAGAGCTTGCCTTGAATCTCACCGCCCAAGCAGCGCATCGCGGCTGCGGTGATCACGCCTTCGGGCGTGCCGCCGATGCCCATCAGAATGTCGACGCCGGACTCCGGCATGGCCGTTTGCAGGGCGCCAGCCACATCGCCATCGGTGATCAGCTTAATGCGCGCGCCCGTCGCGCGCACCTTTTTGATCAGCGCCTCATGGCGCGGACGATCCAGAATGCAGACAGTGATCATGTTGACTGGCATGCCCTTGGCGCGGGCGACCGCTTTGATGTTGGCCGCAGGCGGGGCCTCGATGTCGATCGTGCCGGCCGCATCCGGCCCCACCACGATCTTGTCCATGTAAAAGGTGCAGGGCCGGAACATGCTGCCACGCTCCGCCAATGCGACCACAGACAGCGCGCCCGGGCCGCCGTTTGCCAGCAGCCGGGTGCCGTCGATCGGGTCGACCGCGATATCGACCAGCGGCGGAACGCCAGTGCCCAGCCGTTCGCCGTTGTAAAGCATGGGCGCTTCGTCTTTTTCACCTTCACCGATGACAACCACACCGTCCATGCCGCACTGGTTTAGCACCAGCCGCATGGCCTCAACAGCTGCGCCGTCGCTGGCATTTTTGTCGCTGCGACCCATCCAGCGTCCGGCCCCCAGCGCGGCGGCTTCCGTCACACGGGCGAGCTCCATCGCCAAGTTTCGATCTGGCAATTCGGATGTTTGTTTCTCAGCCATGGGTGAGATTTGGTGGCACACTGCCAGCGCCCTACAAAAGGTCGCCGGACCTGCGCGTACGCTCAGTGGTTTTCTTGGACTTTGGTGGGAGTGATTGCCGAACAGCGGCAATTACGGCCGATTCGACACACGATGAGTGCTGCGGTGACTTTGTTAGAAATCGGGGTGCAGCTCTCTAAGTCGGGGAACAGGGATTTGAACCCAGGGCCTCACGGTCCCAAACCGTGCGCGCTACCAAACTGCGCCATTCCCCGATGAGCTTGCTGAAGTATACCTCATGAAGAGAGTAAAGAATCCAGAGTCCAGAATCCAGACGTGAATTCAAAGTCGCGCTTATATTCATGTCTGGATTCTGGACTCTGGATTCTTTACTCTCTTACAAAACGATATCCCCGTCCCGGCGCCGCAAGAATATGCTTGGGCGACGATGGGTCGGTTTCAATCTTTTCACGCAGGCGTCGCACCAGCTGCGCCAGGCTGTCATCGCGGATGCCTTTGACAAAGGCTTTGTCTTCGCTCCAGACCGCGCGGATCAACTCGTCTTTGTCGCAGATTTGATTGGGATGCGCTTGCAGGTAGGCCAGCAGCAGATGTTCTTTCGCCGTCAGCTGTGTGGTGTCAAAAACAGTCGACTGCGCGCGTTGCAGAAGCGGGTGCGCGCTAAGGCCACTGCGTGCGAGCTCGTCTGCGCTCGGCTGATCAGACCAGAACTCTTCGATGCGCCGGGTGACCGCTTCGTGCTCGGCCATTGCTGTCAGCGGGCTGCCATCGGCCACTGCCTCGCAGAGCGCTTTGAGCAGGCTCGGGTAACCGCGCGACGCGGCCAGAATCACGGCTGTGGTGGCGTCATCCCAGAGTAGACCACGCGCATCGGCAAACCGCGCGATATTCCAGCGCGCATCAGACTCTTGCAGCGGCCCAAGCCAGATCGTGTTGGCAAACAGCAACTCGGACAGTTCCGAGTCCTTGCCGAGCGGGTGGCGGGTGGCGGTTACCAGCGTGAGCTGGCCCTTGTGCGCATCGCGCAGCGCCCGCAAATTATTCATGATCGTGCGGCCCTCGGCCGCGATCGGTGTGCCGTTGACCGGCAATCCGTCAAAGCGATCCAGCAGCAGGCACAGGCGCGGGTGCTGCGCCAGAAAGCGCGCGACGGCGTTTTCAACCGAATCGGATGACGCACCGCCCAACGCCGCGTCAATGGTGGCGCGCACCTGGGCCAGCAGGCTCTCGCGTGTCGGTTCAGCCAATCGGTTGCAATCGATCAGCAGCAATGGGAGCTGCGCGTTGCTGACGCGGTGGGCCAAAAAGCCCATCAGGTTGCTTTTGCCGGCGCCGCTCAGGCCAATCACCGCCGCGCAGTCGCCGGCCGTCGCCGCGCGCAAAATCCGCTTGACCTCGGTTTCGCGGTAGGTTTGGGGATAACGGAGCCAGGATGTTGACATAGTGTTGACGAAATGTCAGCCGCGCGGGTTGAGCCGCGGGCACGTCGATTCTATACTTAGGGCCTGTCTGTAAAACAGATCGGCGTTTGCAAAATCGCGATTTGGTGTGCGGCAGACCTTTATGACACTCTCACGTCGTCTCCGCGTCGGGCTGGCCGTTGCCGGTGTGCTGCTCGCACTGGCAGGCGGAGTGCTGTACGGAATGGCGCGCGCGCCCAACCCGCGCAGCATCGAATCCGCGCCCATCGCGCCGGGGGCGCTCGTCGCGCCATGAAGCACCGCAATTCACACCGTAGCTCGATTGCCGCGGCGATTGTGTGCGTCTTTGGCGTGCTGATGCTCAGCGCGTGCGGCGCGAGGGCTATTCCGGCGTCCGCACCCGTCGAGGCGCCCAAAGCCGAAGCGCCACAACCCGTCGCAACGGGTAATGCCGGTGCAGACACGACTTTTGCCGCGCCGACCCAGACGCTGCAGCCTGCTGCGGCGGTTGAAAATGTGACCGAAAAACCGGCCGAGACCGTGGCGCAGTCGCCGCTCGCACCCGCGCAGAGCACAATCGCTCCCGCCGCCGGCGCCCCGGCTGGCGCCACCGTGGCGCCTGACGCCGCCATGGACACACAGCCCGCGCCTGCAATCGTAGGCGAAGCGCCGTGCACGCGCCAGAACCCGTGGGCACCACCGCGCCCGAGGCTGAGCTCCTGCCGCGCGCGGCGGCGCCGACGGAGGCCGTGGTCAACGAATCTGAGCGCCTTGAGCAAAAATCCGCAGCAGGGGAGGTTTTAAACGACGCGACCAACGGCGTCACCGCGATCGAACCCCGCGTGCTTGAACTTGAATTCCCGACACAGATGAAACTTGGAGACTCAGACATCATCCGCGTGTCGCTGGTGCCCACACGCGATGGCTATTTGCTGACGACCGATTTCCCGGAGAACGTCACGATCACTCAGGTGGTCAAAATCCCGCGCCCAACCGGCTACACCGTGCAGGCCCTGGCCGCGCTCAATGCCTCGGCGTTTGAGATCAGCGCCCCGCAGCAACAGTCCGCACTACCCGAAGGCCAGCGCGTCGATTTCCGCTGGACGATCAGCCCGAAACAAGCCGGTCAGCAACGGCTGTCGCTTGATGTCAAACTGGTCTGGACGCCGGTTGACCCGGCGTCGAAGCCGCCTGCCGAGACCTCGCTGCTCTCAAAACCGCTCACCATTCAGGTCGACGCAGTGCTCGGCATGAATGCAATGCAGGCCAGCTCGGCTGGGCTGATGGGGTTGCTGGCCGGCGCCGGGTTGAGCATGGCTGCGCTGTTCGCCACGCCGCGCGGCCGCAAGGTGCGCGAATCGCTCGGCCTGGCCGAACCCAATAGCAAACTGGTGCTTGAGCCGCAGGCTGCCATGCGCATCGACACCGGCGAATCGCAGCTCTTCCAAACGCTCTTTCGCAAATATGCGCGCGTGGTGCTCGAACGCGAATTTCGCTCGGGCTATTCCGGCGCGCGCACGTTTCTGGCGCTGCCGGTGCGCGAAGACGGCCGCGCCGACGCCTACACGATTGCCAAGATCGGCGACAAGGCCTCGATCAAGCGCGAATTCGAAAACTACGAGCAATTCGTCAAAGATACGCTGCCGCCGATCACCGCGCGCATTCAGGAGACGCCGGTTGCGGTCTCAAAAACCAACTCGGATCGCGCCATTTTGCGCTATACGTTTATCGGCGAGCCGGGCAAGTTGCCCGTCAGCCTGCGCGAAGCGCTGCTGGCGAACCCCGATGCCGCGCCGATTCATCGACTGTTCGACACGTTTGGACCGAACTGGTGGATGCAGCGCAAGCCCTACACATTTCGCGTCAGCGCTGAATACGACAGCGTGTTGCCGGCCCACCTGGTGGTCGAGCGCATGCAGGGTGCGCGCATGGCGGATGGTGTGCTCGACGGCCAGACCGCGCCTGATAACGTCACGTATGGCTTTGGCGACATCGTGCAGCTCAAGAATTTTGCGCAGGTCGAGCCCCGTGCCGACGGGTCCGGTTACTCGCTGACCGGCGCGGCTGGGCCTGGCCAGCCGGCGCTGCGGGTGCGCTTTATGACCCATCTGACCGGCACCGCGCCACAGGAGCCGCTGATCGGCCGAGTGGTTGGCACGCGCGCCATGCTGCTACAGAACCTTGTTAGCGGGCTGCAAACCTATGGCTTGCCGGACCCGCTGGCCAAATTGCCGCAAGTCTTGTCTGAAAGCGCGCACGGCACGCAGTCGACGATTCATGGCGATCTGAATCTCGAAAATGTGCTGATCGGGTTGGGCGGCATCGTATGGTTGATCGACTTCGCCAACACGCGCGACGGCCACCCGCTGGCGGACTTTGCGCACCTTGAGGCCGATGTTATTGCGCACGTCATCGCGCCGCAGATCGCAAAGCCGCTCGACTATTTGAACCTGGCCACGAGCGCGCCCCAGCTCGAGACGCTGCGCGCCGCCATCCGCAGTGTGGCGCAGCGGTGTCTGTTTAATCCTTCGCAAACACGCGAGTATGATCTTGCGCTGTATATGGCCTGCGTCGGCGCGCTGAAATACAACAACCTGAACGCGCACCAGAAACAACTCCTGTATCTCACCGCAGCCCAGATTGCCGAAAGACTATGAACGCCCAAACCGTATCGATCATCGGTGTGCCGGTTGACCTGGGCGCCGGCCGCCGCGGTGTGGATATGGGGCCGAGCGCGGTGCGCTATGCCAGCCTGCGCGCGCGCATCGAAGGGGTCGGGCGCATCGTGTCGCGATGCGGCAATATCGCGGTGCCGACGCTCGATGAGCTGCCGCGCCGGCCGCTAGGGAGCGTCTGCGCTATTTGCTGCCGCTGGCCGCAATGAATGTGAAAGCTGCCATACTGTCGATGATGTCATGCAGCGGGGGCCTTCCCTTTGTGATCGGCGGTGATCACAGCCTGAGCATCGGCTCGATCAGCGGCGTGGCGCGCGGCGCCGATCGGCGTGCTGTGGATCGACGCGCATGCCGACTTCAATACCGCCGAAACCACGCCCAGCGGCAACATCCATGGCATGAGCGTGGCTGCGTTGACCGGGCGCGGCCATCCGGCATTGACCGGCTGCCTGGAACCCGGCTGCTCGCGGTGCGCGAAGGCAACATCGGTGTATATCGGCGTGCGTGATCTGGATGCGCACTGAGAAAGCGCGTTGCATGGCGCGGGCGGCGTCATGTGTTCACGATGCACGACATCGACCGGCACGGCATGGCCGAGGTCATGGACGAGGCGATCGGATTGTCGCGCGGATGTCGATGGCATCCATGTCAGCTTTGACATGGATGTCGCTTGATCCGAATGACGCCCCGGCGTGGGCACACCGGTGCCGGGCGGCATTAGCTATCGCGAGGCGCAACTTGCGATGGAGATGATCCATCAGCACGGCCGCATGGTCAGCATGGATCTGGTCGAAGTCAATCCAATCCTGGATCAGCACAACAAGACCGCCGAACTCGGCGGTCGAGCTGGCCTGCTCGGCGATGGGGCAGAGCATCTACTAGGTCGCTCAATTCGCGGCGATTTCGCATGAACAATCACTACCTTGACTTCGCATTCGATCCGCATTCAAGCGACGCCATTCAAGCGTTTGATGAAGCGCCGCTGTGGTCGGCCGTGTTTGGCGCGCTCCTGTTGAAACACGTCCCTTTGTCTGCAAGCGCTAAAGTGCTCGATCTGGGCTGCGGCACGGGCTTTCCGACCCTTGAGTTGGCGGGACGGATCGGACCGGCGGGCGAAGTCTGGGGCATTGATCCATGGGCCGAAGCGCTGGCCCGCGCGCGCGAAAAAGCGCGGATCTGTGGTCTGAGCAATGTGCATTATTGCGACGGCGACGCCGCCAAACTGCCATTTGACGCCGGCACGTTTGATCTGATCACCTCTAACCTCGGTGTCAACAACTTTATCGATGCGGCGGCGGCGCTGGCAGAAAGCCGTCGCGTGCTCAAGCCAGGTGGCCGGTTTGCGCTCACGACAAATCTGTGCGGCCATATGAGCGAGTTTTATGTTGTTTTTGCCGATGTGTTGCGCAGTTTGCGCTTGCTGGACGCAGTTTCCGCGCTGGAGGCGCATGTCGCGCATCGGCACTCAATCAACGATGTGAGACAAATGCTTGCCGCGGCTGGGCTGGATATGGCAAAGGTTGTGGAAGAAACCTACGTGATGCGTTTTGCGAGTGGAAGCGCGCTGCTCAATCACTATTTCATCAAGCTGGGCTTTCTCGACGGATGGAAGTCGGTTGTGCCAGTCGCTGATCAGCGGCGCGTGTTCGAAGAGCTGGAGGCAGTGCTCAACGACACTGCTGCAAGGGCTGGCGCGCTTGCGTTTTCGGTTCCGATGGCCTACATCGAAGCCGTAGTGGCGTAGTCTCCTGGCTAAACCGCTGTTGGGAGCAGACGCTTGCGGCGCAGCAGTTTACGCGAACCAGGTTTGTTCCAGGTTCAAACCTGGTTCGCGGGGGCATCAATCAGCAGGCGCTTGCCCGTCGAGTGCACAGAGTTTTACCGCAAAACACGCATCTGTCGGCGCGCTGCGCCGACAGATGCGTGTTTTGCGGATTAACATTGCGGCTGCCCCTTTTAAAAAACGCACCCGTTCGGGGTGCATTTTTCTAAAGGGGAACGTCACGGCGAAGCCAATGCTTAGGCCTGCCGGGTCCGCAGGCCGTAAACGGCCATGCTCAGATACGAAGCCCTGGGCTGATGGCAACAATTTTCGCGCGTGGCGGCCGTATTAGCCGGCATTCACACAACGACGCCAATCCGGTGAGCGCTGGCAGTCAGCCCAGGGCTTCGTATCTGAGCATGGCCGTTTACGGCCTGCGGACCCGGCAGGCGCGCACTGGGGCTGGGGCCACGCCAATCGCCGCTCCCCTTTTAAAAAACGCACCCGTTCGGGGCGCAATTGTCGTCGCTCTATAATCACAGCGTGTCGACTTCATCAATCCCAAAGCGTTCGATCTTGGATCAGAATATGCAAACCCTGCGCGACGACATACTGCGCATGGGCAGTCTCGTCGAAGACCAGATTCGACAGAGCGTGCGGGCGCTAAAAGATCGCAACATGGCGCTGGCGCATCAGATCATCGAAACGGACGGCCGTGTCAACGAGCTGCGTTACAAAATCGAGAACGATTCGCTGGCCACAATTGCCCGGCAGCAGCCCGCCGCGCGCGATCTGCGCCACATTTTGTCGGCGATTCACATGGCAAGTGAACTCGAACGCATCGGCGACCATGCCGTGGGCATCTGCAATATTTCTTTGCGCCTAGGCGAGGGCCCGCTGATCAAACCGCTGATTGATATTCCGCGCATGCAGGAGATCGTCTGCGAGATGCTCCACGCCGCGCTCGACGCCTACATCCGCACAGACTCCGCGCTTGCCCAGACCGTAGCAACACGCGATGATGATGTCGATGGGCTTTACAACCAGGTCTTGCGCGAACTGTTGACGTTTATGGTCAAAGACACAAAGGTTGTCAACGGCGCCACGTATTTGCAGTGGGTCGCGCACAACCTGGAGCGCATCGGCGACCGGATCACCAACATGTGCGAGCGCGTAATCTTTACGGCCACGGGTGAACTGGGTGATTACAAGTCATTCAAACCGCGCGATGAGTGATGCGCCGCACAAGATCTTGATCGTTGAGGATGATCGCACGCTGCGGGAATTGCTGGCGAAATATCTGACGCAAGAGGGCTATGCCGTGGTCGCCGCCGGCGATGGCGAAGCCGGGCTGGTGCTGGGCCGTGAGGAGAATCCGGCGGTGTGTTTGCTCGATGTGATGCTGCCAAAGCTTGACGGACTGTCGCTCTGCCGGATTTTGCGCCGCGAGCTGGCCGATACCCGCATCATCATGCTGACCGCGCGCGCCAGCGAAGTCGATCGTGTGATCGGGCTGGATAGCGGCGCCGACGACTACGTCATCAAGCCGTTTAGCCTGCCGGAGCTGGCTGCGCGCGTGCGAGCTGCCCTCCGCCGAAGCGTAATTGCGACACCCTCCGCGCTATTGCAGAGCGGTAATTTGCGCATCGACACCGTGTCGCGCCGTGTGTTTCGCGCTGACACTGAGCTTAAGCTGACCGCTAAGGAATTCGATCTGCTGACCGTGCTGCTGCGCAACACTGGCGCGGTGCTCAGCCGCGACTTTTTGATCTCGCACGTTTGGGGCAGCGACTACGAGGGCGATACGCGCACCATCGATGTGCATGTGCGCTGGCTGCGCGAAAAGATCGAAGACGATCCCTCGCATCCGACACGGCTGCAAACGGTGCGCGGGGTGGGGTACCGCATTGACTGACCCGGTGATGATGCGCCTGCTCGCGCAGGTGACCTCGGTAGCCGAATTTGACGGGCTGACCGAGATCAAGGTTGGTTATTCCGGCGCGCGCGTGTTTTGCATCGGTGCCGGTGACCAGCGCGCTTTTATCAAGATCGACCGAACTGATTCACCAAATAGCCTGCGCCGTGAGCGTGATGTGCTTGAACATCTGTCTGGCGCAGCGCTGGCGCCGCGCGTGCAGAGATTCCATTCTGACGACGGCTACGATGCGCTGCGCATGAGCGCGTTGCCCGGATTGGACGCGTCACAACCCGAATTGCTGGCCCAGCCCGGGCGACTCGTGGTCGCGCTTGCGCATGCGCTGCAAATCCTGCACGCATTGCCGATCGCCGCGCATCGTCAGTTCGACCAGACGCTGGATGTCAAGCTGGCTACGGCCATGCAGCGGCTTGAGCACGGGCAGGTTGATCTAGAGGACCTGGATGATGCCCGGCGCGGACTCAGCGCCGCCGAGTTGGGTGCGCAGCTGCTCGCCCAGCGGCCAACGGACGAAGATCTTGTGCCGACACACGGCGATTACTGCCTGCCAAATGTGCTTTTTGATCGCGACACATTTGCGTTGGCCGGGTTTGTCGATCTCGGCCGGTTTGGCGTTGCCGATCGACATCAGGATCTGGCGCTGGCCGTGCGCAGCCTGAGTTACAACCTGCGGGCCGATTACAGCGCGCTTTTTTATCAAGCATATGGCCAACAGCCGGATCCGGCCAAGGTCGCGTTTTATCAGCTTCTGGATGAGTTGTTTTGAGGGGCACCCGCTGCTGCGAGTCAGCGACCATTTGCAGTTCGGCCCATCGCTAAAGCAGATCTGAGATTCGCGAATTATCCAGATCGTCTTTTGCCACGGGCTTGTCTTCGTGCCGCCCGATCTGTTCTTCTTTTGTGACGCTGGGTGCTTTGGGCTCTTCGAGCTCCTTGCGCTGCGTTTTGCCCGTGTCCTGCGACGGCTCGACCGCAGTTACCGCTGTTTCGCGCCGTTCCAGTTTGCCGATCCGCTGCCGCGTCTTGTCCAGTGTCTTTTGCAGACTAACGGCTTCGACTTTGAGCTTGGCCGCCAGCTCTGCCTGTCCTTTTTCTCTGCCCGCGCGATATCGGCCTTCAGGATATCGAGCTTGGCTTCGGCCTTCTCAATCAGCCTGAGCGTGGCGTCCTGTTTGTCTGCTGGCGCGCTTTCAGTGCTCACAACGTCGTTGACCGCGGACTTCAGCGCATGGACCAGCTTGTCGAGTAGATTCATGCGGCTATTGTCCATTGACCCACGCCGAATGTCCATCGGCCGGGAGGCGGCCGGGGCGCGCCCCGGCCGCCTCCCGGCCGATTTATGTGCCGCTCGCGCGTAGCGACGATAATCTGCGCCGTTCATGACAATCACTGACAAGGCAGCGGAACGCGGGAATCCATCGTTTGTGTGGCGGGAAGGGCAGGAGCGGCGCCTGAGGTTGGCCGACCGCTGGGCGCCGCTGACCGGCAAACGCGTGCTCGAATTTGGTTGCGGCCTGGGCCTCTACATGCAGGCCATTGGCCGCTACACACCCCACGTGTTCGGGTTTGACATCGAAGTCGAACGATTGGCTGTCGCGCGCAAGAATGGCATCACCGATACGGTCGGCTCAGTCGGCGAGAATTTGCCCTACGCTGACAATAGCTTTGACGTCGTCTTTAGCAACGATGTGCTTGAGCATGTCGCAGACGATCGGCGCTCCGCACGCGAAATTATGCGTGTGTTGCGCCCGGGCGGCCGCGCGGTCATCTACGTGCCGAACCGCCTGTATCTGTTTGAGACGCATGGCATGTACTGGCGCGGCAAATATCATTTTGGCAACAAGCCGTTTGTGAACTGGTTGCCGGATGCGTTGCGCAACAGACTGGCGCCGCATGTGCGGGCGTATCGCGGACGTGAGCTAATCAGCTTATTCGCGGGCACGCGGGCGCGCGTAGTGACGCTGACCCAGATCAGCGGCGGCTTTGACAACATCATCCGCAAGCTCGGTCCGGCAGGCAAAGCGATTCGTGGCACGATGCAGGCGCTCGACAACACGCCGTTGCGCAAACTTGCGCTTGAGCATTTACTGGTCGTCGAGAAGCCCTGAGCGCAGCGCGATCAACTGCGCTTGCAACCCGCTCGCCAGCGACTTGTTGTTGCGAAACTGCGCATTGAGCTGCTCAAGCTCGCGACGCAACCGCGCCGACTGATCGGCGCAGCGGCGCGCGGTGGCGGCATCACCGGAATACAACGCGTCGTCGACGAAGGCATCGAGCTTGCGAGCCTGCTGATCCGTCTCGGCGATCGCAAGTTCGACGCTCGCCAACTGTTGCATCAGGCTGGACCAGGCAAGATTGAGCTGTTGGATCGTGTGGTCCGTTTGTGTGAGCAGCTGGTTGAGCTGATCGATGGACGCCACGAGCGGCAGGGCATGTGTTTGGAACGATGATGTTGCGTGCTGCATGAATGTCTCCCTCTCGTCCATTAGTCGGATTGAAGCGGGCATTCCGCAGTGTAGAGCGTTCCGGCCCGCCCGGCTTCGGGCAAAAGCCCGACCACGCACTCAGCCTGCGACTGACAAAACCGGTTTAGGCGACACTCTGTAACGGTCGAGGCCGAAAAACGGAGATCCCCGCGCTTAGCGCGGGGATCTCCGTTTTTCGAGTGTTCACGGCTTTTTCGCCGCTTACACAGCGCTAAAACCCAGGCAGCCAGGTTTCCTGCGCGTCGAATAGTTCCTCAACCATGTTGTGGATCTGCGGCAACGTCAGGAGCGCGCCGGTCAGCGGATCGAGCGCGATGGCCTGATGCACAGCCTCGCGGTTCTTGGTCAGCCCGCCGAGCACCGCCATTTCCTGCACGTTCATGTTTGTGCGGTTGATCGCCGCCAGCTGCGGCGGCAGCGCGCCATAGGCTGTGGGCTGGATGCCGTTGCGATCGACCAGACAGGCCACTTCCACGCAGCCTTCGCGCGGCAGGTTGCTGATGAGATGCGCGCCCGAATGCAGGCGGTCACTGCCGGGCGGGCCGTAGTTTGGCACATTGCCATAGATCACGCGCTTCGTGTCGGTCTCCATCGAGTGAATGATGCGCGCGCCGTATTCGTCGCTCAGCCGAAGTGGCGAGTTGATCATGTCTTCGAGATAGTCCTGCTGTTCGACGTTCTGATAACTCTTGCTGATCTCGTAATAGTCCCAGCGTTTGGCGATATACGCGTTGACGGTCTCGGCGTTTTTGCGATACCAGGGCAGATACTCGCTGCCGTGGTGGCTGCTCTCCGTGTGGAAGTAGCCAAAGGCGCGCATGGTCTCGGTGCGCACACGCTCGAAGTAGTAATGCTCGTCGTCGACCTGGTGATCCATGCCACGCTGCGTCAGCGCGGTCGATTTCGACTTGCCGCCGGTCTTCGCCTTTGCAAACGGCGACGGATTGCCCTTTTCCATGGTTGCGCGGATCTTTGGGTAAATGTCGTTGCCGTCTTTGTCGCGAAAGTCCGTAAACCAGGCCTGATGGTTGATGCCGGCGCACTTAAACGAAATGTCGGCGTAGTTGAATCCGGCACGTTTGATCAGCATGCCGGAGGTGCCCTGCACGCTGTGGCACAGCCCCACGACTTTGATGCCCATTTCGTTGATCGCCCAGCAGTTGATCGCCATCGGGTTGGCATATTGCAGAATCAGCGCATCCGGCGCAACTTCGTGCATGTCCCGGCAGATGCCCTCAAATACGCCGATGCTGCGCAACCCGCGAAAGACGCCGCCCGGGCCAAGCGTGTCGCCGACGCATTGATCGAGCCCGTATTTGCGCGGGATGTCGACATCGTGCGCGTAGGCTTCGACGCCGCCGACCTGAAACGCCACAATCACGTAGTTGGTCTTGGTCAACGCCTTGCGCCGGTTGGTCGTCATCGTGACGCGCGCCTTGAGCTTGTTTTTTGCGATAACGCGGCTGATGCGCTCGTGCGTCTTCTTCAACCGGCCGGCATTTACGTCATAGAGTTCGAAATGTGCATCTTGCAGTTCGGGGTAGGACAGAATGTCCATCGCCAGGCGCAGCGGAAACACGTAGCCGCCCGCGCCAACAATTGTGATCTTTGTCATGGCGTCCAATTTAACCCATCTTTGACGGGCTGCGCAACTGGCGCGTGCGCGCCAGCGATTCACAATCTGAGCACTTCCAGCGCTCGCATCGCCAAATAGCCGGCTATTGCGCCTTTGTTTTCGATTGAGAATTGCTCCACGCGCACCTATCCCGCCAGCAGGCCGACCACCTCGTCGTATGCGGTCAGCGTGCGGTCCATGTCGTCGTTTGAATGCGAGTAGCTTAAGAACCAGGGCTCGCCGTAATCCGGGTCTGGCATGACGCCGCGCGCGTGCAGGCCGACCCAGATCTGGCGTGAGAGTTCGTCGTCTGCGCCCTTGGTGATGCTGCGGAAATCGTGGGGCGCGCCGTGTGCGGTGGCGTCATCGATGCCGAGAATCACGCCAAACATGGGCGGCAGGCCGCTGATCAGATGCGGCACGCCGTAGCGCGTCAGAATGTCGGCCAGGCCTGCCATCAAGCGCGCGCCTCGCGCGTTAATCGTGGCATGCACCGGATGGTTCTCGATATACGCCAGCGTGGCGTTGCAAGCGGCCACCGCCGGGATGTTCCCACAATACGTGCCGCCCTGGCCGACCGCGCCGGGTTCGATCGTCATCATGAACTCGCGTTTGCCGGCAATTGCGCCGATCGGAAATCCGTTGGCCATTGCCTTGGCATACGTCACCAGATCGGCGCGCACGCCAAAGTGCGCTTGCGCGCCGCCGGGCGCGATGCGAAAGCCGGTTTTGACTTCATCAAAGATCAACACCACGCCGTATTCGCTGCAACGCGCGCGCAGGTGCTCCAGCCAGCCCGGCGCCGGCATCAGCGCGGCGGTGTTGCCCATCATCGGTTCGACCAGAACCGCTGCCACATCGTGGCCATGATCATGCAGCGCGCGATCGAGCATGTCAAAATTATTGTAGGGCAGGGGAATGACTTTTTCACCAAGCACGCGCGGGATGCCGCTGCTGCTGGCGATTGCGATCGGGCTGCGACGAGAGCCCATCGCGCCAACCGGGCTGCTCGGCGTGCTCCACATGACGCTGTCATGCGCGCCGTGATAGCAGCCCTCAAATTTGATAAAGCGCTCGCGGTTGGTGTGCGCCCGGGCGATTCGCAGCGCGTGCATGGTGCATTCGGCGCCGCTGTTGGTCCAGCGCACCATGTCGGTGCTGGTGAGCCGCGTCAGGCGCTCGGCGGCCAGGATCTCGTGGATGTGGGTTGCGGCAAAGACGCTGCCATCCTGCATGGCCTGCGCGACCGCGTTGTTGACCGGCTCAAACGCATGGCCGAGCAAAACCGGGCCAAACCCCAACCGGTAGTCGATAAATCTGCGGCCGTCGGCGTCCCAGACCGCACTGCCTTTGCCGCGGCTGATCACGAGCGTGTCGTCGGCGCCCCAGTAGCGAAAATTAGAAGACACGCCGTAGGGCATCACGCGCGCGGCGCGCTCGTACCACTGATCTCGCTGGCTGCGGCTGAGCGTGCCACCGGCGCAATCGGATGCTTCGCCTGCTGGTGCTTCACCCGCGCCATCAATCGGCGCAGGCCTGGAGCCCACGGCAGGCGCCGGTAAAGTTTCCATCGGAAGGTCATTTGGGTTATCGGTAATCATGGTTCTCCTGGGCGCCCACCGCAGAGGGTTGGGCGCCTAACTGAATATGCTCGCGTTCCACAACGCTGCACATAACTTGGTTGGTTTAGGGCGATTTCCCTCCCAATCTGCCACAGTGTCATGCGCGATAGACTCGGCCGTAGGCCATGGGCAACTCGTGATGACCACTGGGCTACAGGGATATCTGCGCGTCCAGTGGAAAAACAAAACGTGCCAATCCGCCGCGCGGATTGGCACGTTTCCATCGACACCAAGAGCTGTGTCAGCTTAAAGTTTCAACTTGACTTCGTCGCATGTATTCAGCGTGTTGAAAGCCCACAAGCCGTCCATCAGCGCCCGGCTGGATGCGAAACATCGCCCAATACCGCGGCAAGCTGAACTGACGGATTGCGACCTCAGGCATCGCCTGTGGCTGCTTCGACGGCGCCTGTGAAGGCATCGCCGGCACCCTTTGCATCGCTTTTTGTGCGATTGCGCGTGTCGCGCGCAATTCGCTCGGCGCGTTCGCGCGCCTCTTCAACGATGCGCTCCGCGCGGCGGCGTGCGTCAGCGACAGTTGCTTCGGCGCGCTCGCGCGCATCCTCAAGCGAATCCTGCGCGCGATCACGGAAGTCGTTGCCATAACGGCCGATCGTGCGGCGCGTTTCTTCGCCGGTTTGTGGGGCCATCAACAAAGCTGTGGCTGCGCCGACCAGACCGCCGATCAACACGCCTGCAAAAAATGCGCCAATTCCAGTATCACTATCCGACATATGTCGTCCTCCATCTAAGTCATGCCAAGTCAGTCGTCAGCATTGTCGGGTACGCCGCACCTTCGGCCGGAGCAGGAAGGGCGGGGTTCCAAACAAAACTTTCCACGACTAGCGAATAGTCGAAGTCTAAATCACTTCTGTGAATCCGTCCGCGACGGTTGATAGTCGCGTGAGTTGCCGGACTATGCGCGACTGCTGAGCGCACTCAACGATCGCGCCGATCACTGACCTTCTTGCGTGTCACTTTTGCAACCCGTTGTAGGCCGGCGATGATGCTGGCCGCGCGAATGGTGGGCCGGGCGACGCTGTCGCTAACCAATTTGGCCGTCCCGGTCACAGTGCGCACAGTTTGCGTCACATTCGAAAGCGTTGGAATAATCTCGTTGCGCAGCACGTGAATGAGATCTTGCATGCGGTAGACCAGCACAAGCAACACCGCCGCAATGGCGATGTTGGTGAGCATCATGGTGACGGCCATGAGGACCAGCACGATGTCACGGATATTTGCGGTGCGGGCCGGGTCCGACGCGAGAAACCAGATCGCAAGCACGGTCAAGACGATCATTAGGAGCAGAAAGATCACTGCCACGATGATTGCTTTGCGTGTCGTTGCGCTCATGCCCTCGGTCTTGCGGCCGGCAGTTTCGACGGTTTCTTCGTATGCGTTGCGCGCTTCGGACTGCATGGCGTTGATTATAGACTTAGCGCGCTCACTTGGCAGCGCGCGGCTCCGCGCCTATCATCCAACCCAATATGACAACGCTTCCTCCAAACAGTGTCGCGCTGGTAACCGGCTCCGGCCGCGGACTGGGGCGCGCAATCGCCGAACGCCTGGCCGAGCTGGGTGCAAAAGTCGCCATTCATGATCAGTTTTATGAGTCGCCTGCGGTGTTTGGCGAGGCGCCCAACATCGATGTGGTGGCGGCCAATATCGCAACCAATCACGACACCAGCGCTGTCGCCGTTACGGCCGACATCGCAAATCTTGAGCAGGTGCAGGCTGCGCTGATCAAGATCGAACAGACGCTCGGCCCGGTCACGATTTTGGTGAACGCGGCCGGCGGCGACATCGGTGCAAGCGGCAAGGGCAAGCCGAACCCCAACGATGCGCTAAACATCAGCATTGAGGACATGCGCGCCATCTTCGATCGCAACCTGATCGGCACTATGCTGGTCTGCAAGACCGTGATCCCAGGCATGATCGCGCGTCAACGGGGTTCGGTCGTCAGCATTGCCTCGGTCGCCGCGCATGTGCCAGTTGAACAGGAAGTGGCCTACAGCGTGGCCAAGGCCGGGATCGTGCAATACACGCGCTGTCTGGCGAAGACTCTGCGCGTGCATGGCGTGCGCGCCAACGTGGTCAGCCCAGGCCCGACGAAGACCGCGCGCTTTATGGCCACGCGCACCACGGATGCCGAGATGATGGACGACATGAAAACTTCGTTGATTCGCTACGGCAATCCGGGTGAAATCGCTGATGCGGTCGCATTTTTGTCGTCGATGGAGGGCAAGTTTATTTCCGGGCAGGTATTGCCGGTGGATGGCGGCTGGGTGGCGCACGCCCTCTGAGAGCCAAAATCGCGGCGCAAGGGCAGGGCGGGCGGATCGAGAAACTGTGGTGTAGAACACGGCCGGGAAGCGGCCGGGAGGCCTCCCGGCCGCTTCCCGGCCGTGTTCTACGATTCTCGCCGCAAGGTGTGGCAGGATTAGCCCTGTTTTAGGATAAGAACACCATGGCAAAAAACAACAAAGACATCGACGCGTATCGCGTCAAACCCGCCAGCGAAGTCAAACTAAGCCGCATCGATCCGGACAAGACGCGCAGCTTCAAGAACGGCGCGGGCACAAAAGAAGAGGCCCGCGCGGCGATCGCCAAGATCAACGACGAGCTCGAGTCGTTGCAGGAACTATTGTTCGCTGAACGCAAGCACAAGGTGCTCGTCGTGCTGCAAGCCATGGACACCGGCGGCAAAGATGGCGTGATCAGCAGCGTCTTCGACGGCGTAAATCCGCTCGGTGTGCGCGTGGCGTCGTTTGGCAAGCCAACGCTGCCCGAACTCGAACGCGATTATCTGTGGCGTGTGCATCAGCAGGTCCCGGCAAAGGGCGAGATGGTGATATTCAACCGCAGCCACTACGAGGATGTGCTGGTGGTGCGTGTCAACAATCTGGTGCCAAAATCCCAGTGGTCGCTGCGCTATCGTCACATCTGCGACTTCGAGCGGATGCTGGCTGAAACCGGGACCACAATCCTGAAGTTTTATCTGCACATCAGCGCCGACGAGCAAAAAGAACGGCTGCAAGCACGCCTGGACGATCCAAAAAAACACTGGAAGTTTCGCAAGGCCGATCTTGACACGCGCAAACAGTGGGACGCCTACATGGATGCGTTTGAGACTGCAATCAGCGAGACTTCGGCCGAACATGCGCCGTGGTACATCGTGCCGGCCAACAAAAAGTGGTATCGCGACTGGGTCATCAGCAATGTGCTGGTCGACACGCTAAAAGGCCTCAAGATGACCTACCCGCAGCCCGAAGGCGACCTGTCGGGAATCAAAGTAACCTAGGCCGGCCAGCCTCCGCGAATGCCTCAAACGCTAAGCGAGCAGCTCCGCCAGCGTCGGCGCGCCCGCCTGGCCTCCTGGTTGCGTTGCCTTGAGCGCGGCCGCGCGCGAGGCCAGGCGCACCCGCGTGGCCAGGTCCGCGCCCTGCGCCAGCAGCGCGCAATAGGCGCCGTGAAAGACATCGCCGCAGCCGGTGGTGTCCACCACGTTGACTTCAAACGCCGGTTGATGGTCGCACGGTGACGCCATCGTCGCTGAAATGCGCGCCGCGCGCGCCGCTGGTCACGATCACCGCTGCGCGGGCTGGTGTCCAGAGCGCGCGCACCGCAGCCTCGGGCGTGCTGGTGCCGGTGTAGTGCTGCGCGAATTCTGTGCCCATGATCGGATGATCGACCAGCGCCAGCAGCGCATGCGTGTGCACGGACACATCGCGTTCAACATCAGATACGACTGCGGTGCCGGCCGTCCGCGCAATCTGAGCCGCGCGCAACATGCCGCGCACGCCGATGTGATCGACCAACAGCACGCGTGCAGATTGAATGACGGCGGGTTCCGGCAATGTGTCGTGCGCGCCGGTATGCTCCGGTTGCTCCGGGAATATCGTGCGTGAGCCGTTGTCATCGCCTACGATGATGACCGAGTGAATCGGCCGCGCCTTGGCATGCACAACGAGGTGCGCCAGCGAAACGCCTTCGGCGGTCATGGCCTGCCGCACAAATTGTGAGTTGGCGTCCTCACCGAGCTGCCCGGCATAGGCGCAGCGCGCGCCTAATCGCGCGGCCGCGACGAGCGCGGTTGCAGTCAATCCGCCGCATTGCTGCGCGCTACGCAAAACGCTCGTTTTGCTGTCGGCTGCCGGGTATGCCGCAACGTAAATAAGCTGATCGACCGTTGCGGCGCCCAGCCCGAGAACGTCAAACGCGTGCATCTGCGGTAGCTCCAACGCGATACATGCCGCGCAGATCAGCGCCGCGGATGCTGATCAGCTCGCGCAGCCCGCGCACCGAATCGCGCAACAGATTGACGCGGCGCGAGAAACGATAGTCCCACTCGACCGGCACCTCTTTGATTCTGTAACCCAGTTTTTTTGCGACAAACAGCAACTCGACATCGAACCCGGAGCTAACGCTGGCACCCTGAACTTCACGCACGTCCTTTTGGGCATAGACATGCAGACGATCGAGAATCGGGTGTATCGCCGAGCTGCGGAAAGCCTTAAACCCGCATTGTGTGTCGGTGATGTCCGAAAAGCCGAGAATCATATTGCGCAACAGCACCTGGCTGCCGGACATGGCGCGCCGCCAGATCGGGGCGTTGCGGCGCACCGTGCCGCGCGAGCCAATGACGACGTCGTAGCCGTTCTGAAAATGCGGCAGCAGTTTGGCCGATTCGCTGATCGGGGTGGCCTGGTCCATGTCGCTGAACAAGACAATGCCACCGGTGGCCTGCTGTAAACCCGTTGCCACGGTATAGGCCTTGCCGCGGTGCGGGTTGCGAATCACGCGAAATGCCGGGTGATCGTCCGCAAAGGCCTGTGCGAGGGCGGCGGTATTGTCTTCGCTGCCGTCGTCGACGACGACGACTTCATACGTGTAGTCTTGCTGCTCAAGAAAGTGCGCCACTTTGCTCAGCGCGCCATATTGCAGGTTGGCCGTTTCGTTGTAGGCAGGAATGACAATGGATAGGAAAGGAGTCATGCGATCTGAGGCGGCAATTATCGCAGGTGCGGTGACGTTTCTGCAACGGGGCAGCATGCTCGTTGTGAAATCGCTCGGAAAACGCAAGGATCGGCGGATTGCCAGGAATGATGCGGCTGTTTAGGGCAGTGCCGTGACGAAAACGCTGTCTGCCAGCTGTTGATCGATCAGGCAAATCTTGCCATCTGCGCGGGCAATGCGCGTTTGCGAGGTGTCGTCGTCGCTGTTTGCCGACTCGACAATCTCGATAATCGCGCCCGGGGTCAGCCCAAGTTCGGCCATGCGCCGCAGGAGCTCGGGATCTTCATCGCGCACCCGTTGCACGCGCACGCGTTCGTTCGGCTGCGTCATCAACAGCGTATGTCGCGAGGTTTCCGCGACCTCGCCTGTCTTGCTGGGAATAGGATCGCCGTGCGGGTCGACTTTGGGGTCGCCCAGCAACGTCGCGATCTTGTCCTCGAATTCTTCGCTGATGGCGTGTTCCAGGCGGTCGGCTTCATCATGCACCTGATCCCAGGTATAGCCCATGGCCTCCATGAGATAAAGTTCGAGCAGGCGATGGTGCCGGATGACTTCGAGCGCGATTTTCTCGCCGCTGGGCGTGAGTTGCGCGCCCTGATAGGGCACGTAATCGACCAGTTTGAGCTCGGCCAGCTTTTTGAGCATGCCGGTAACTGACGCAGCCTCTACGCGCAGCCGCGCAGCCAGGGCGTTGGTTGTGGCCCGGGTCTGGTCGCGGTGGAGTTCGTAAATCGTCTTCAGATAGTCCTGAATCGATTCGGACAAAGTCGTCTTAATGGTGTTAGTATACGTTCACCATGTTAGCCCTGATCTGCATCCTCTGCTGCGTTGCCGGCTATGCACTCGGATCGATTCCGTTTGGCTTTTTGATCGCAAAAGCCGTCAAAGGAATTGATATTCGCACATATGGCAGTGGACGCACCGGTGGCACAAATGTCTATCGCGCAGCTGGGTTGCCGGCTGGTATTGCGACAGCGTTGCTGGATGTGGGGAAGGGTGCCCTCGCAGTCACAGTCGCGCGCGCATTATTTCCAACAACATTGGGCTGGGCGGAAGCGCTGACGGGCATCGGCGTGATTCTCGGACACAACTATTCCTGCTTTCTTGGCTTTAGAGGCGGCGCAGGCGGTGCAACCGCTGTCGGCACGGGAATGGCGCTGTGGTGGGCGGCCGGTGTGCCGGCATTGTTGCTCGGCTGCGTAATGGTGTTTGGCGTGGGCTATGCCTCGCTGGCGACACTCATAGCCAGCTTGAGCGTGGCCGTGGTCTTTACACTGGCCGCAATCTTCCGTTGGGAGAATTTCAACTGGTCCTACGCCGCGTATGGCTGGACAGTCTTTACGCTGTGCATGATCGCGCTGCGACCGAACATCGAACGCCTGCGCAAAGGCACCGAGAAGCGTGTCCAGGTCTTCAAACGCCCGCAGGGTCAGGGCAGCTGACCCATATGCAACGATCGATTGAAGTTCTGTTGGAAGACGAGGCCTTTCTCGTTATCAACAAACCGGCTGGTCTGGCCAGCGTGCACGATGGCATGCGGCCTGGAGAGAGTGACGTCGTTACGATGCTGAAGGAACGCTTAGGCGCCATTATCCCGGTGCATCGGCTCGATCTGGAAACCAGCGGCGTCATGTTGCTCTCGCGCAATCCGGCGGCACATGCCGCGCTCAGCCAGCAGTTTGAATCACGCGAGGTCGAAAAGACATATCACGCCATCGTGGTTGGCACCGTGCGCTGGGACGAGCGCACAATCGATTCGCCTCTGTTGCCAAACGGCGACCGACGGCACCGCACGATCGTTGACCCGGTCGATGGCAAACCCAGCTTGACCATCGCGAAAGTGATTGAGCGTGTGCGTGGTTTCGCGCTGGTGGAAGCGCATCCAAAAACCGGCCGCACGCATCAGATTCGCGCGCATCTGGCCTCGGTTGGCGCGCACATCGCATGCGATGCGCTCTATGGCGACGGCAAGCCGGTATTTTTATCAGAACACAAAAAAGGCTATCGACCGACACACGGCGAGAAAGAGCGTCCGCTGTTGGGGCGCCTGGGTCTGCATGCCTTGCGCATCACGTTTCAACACCCGACTACGCGCGAATCCGTGACCGTTGAAACGCCGTTACCGAAAGATATGGCGGCGACGCTAAAACAGATCGGCAAGCTCTAGCGCATACTTGCTGGCGCGCTTCTCAGCCAGTCTTCATTCCGGCGGGCATAATTTGTGCTGCCGTTGAGGGGTCGCTCCCAAATTTTGTCGCGCTTGGAGAATCAAAATGAATCAACGACTGTTTAAGACGCTGACGGGTGGCCTGCTTGGGCTGATCGCCGTTGGTGGGGCGTTGCTGCTGAGCGACGTGGCAAGCTCGGCTGGCAAAGCAAACGCAATCATCAACTTTACCTGCTGCGACTATGCGCCAAAAGTAATTACGGTCACCACCGGTGACAGCGTCACATGGAATGGCGACTTTGGTTTCCACCCGTTGCAGCAGGCCGAAAGCGCGACGAGTGACGCCAACGTGCCGGGCGGCTTTGTGGCCGGTGGCGGCTCGACGTTTACGCATGTCTTTTCTCAAACAGGCACGTTTTACTATTTGTGCGCGATTCACGGCACCGGTGGTGGACAAATGCGCGGGGAAGTGCGTGTGCTGGCGCCCGGGCAAATTGTCACGCCGACCGCTCCGGCATGCTATACGTTTGACGTGACGTTTGGCCCGGAGACCGGCGAGATCACAACCACGGCAACCGGGCGCGGGTTCTTTTTGTTAAACACCGAGTTCAACACGTTGTCATACATGATCACCTATACCGGCCTGACATCGGCCGAGACCAATGCGCACTTTCACGCCTTCACACCGCCGGCCACAAGCGGTCCGCCGATTGTGTCGCAGCCACTTTCCGCCGGCAGTTCACCGAAGATCGGCGTGTGGAACTACGCAAACGAAGATATCGAGAAGCAGATTTTGGACGGCCATGTGTATGTCAATGTGCACAGCGCCAACCACACGGGTGGCGAGATCAAGGCCAATCTGCTCAATCCGGTCAAGTGCAAACAGCTCTTTTTGCCCGTGACACAACGCTAGCCAAAATTCTGCTATACTTTTGCCCCGATAGCAGGGCATATAGCTCAGTTGGTTAGAGTACCGCGTTGACATCGCGGGGGTCAGAAGTTCGAGCCTTCTTATGCCCACAATTGTGACCCCCTAAATCATAGGATTTAGGGGGTTTTTCATTGCCTGTTTGCGTCAAACAGGCTGATAAAGTCCTCATGCGGGTGGAACGCGACAACGGTCTTTTCGCGGGCGTCGATTCGGATCTGACGCACAAGCAACTTGAGCAAGGCATGTCGCTCAACCGCGGACTCAGTGCCTAGCGCAGACCATGCATCTGAGATCGACTGCAGTTTTACGGCTGCCACTGAAACGGCATCCGGCCGCTTGGGTTCAAGCTCACCCAAGTCAATCTCAAGGCGTTTGAGCTCTCGGTCGTAAATTTCTTCGGACATGCGGCCGCGGCGGAACATCGCATCGAGCCGCTTTTGCTCGCCGACGATCTCGCTGCGGCGCACATTGATCCGTTCCCGGTTTGTGTCCGCCACAGCCAGGCGCTCGGCGAGTTGCACGAGTTCTGGGTTGATCTTGATATCGTTGATGCGTTGCTCAATGGCTGGCATGATGTGATGCTCGAGAACCTGGACATTCGACAATCTGCAGTCGATCATCCGGTTTCGGGCATCACACGCATAGCGGCAGTTGCCGTGTCGATCGCGACTGCACCCGAGCCGGCCACCACATTCGGCACATACCGCGAGGTCTCGCAAAACGTATTCATGCGCCCTGCGAACCGGTCGGGCGCCACGCCGCTTTCGCGCAGCCAGCACAATCTGAACCTTTTCATACAGCGCCTCGGAGATCAGCGGCTCATGAGTGCCGCGCACAAACTCCATTTCATCGCGGCGGCGTTGCAGCCTGGTCAACTTTTCCGCGCAGACCGCGGTACGAGACGTAGCCGCAGAAAAACTTGTTGCGCAACATTTCCCGAATCACTGCTTTGCTAAAAGGCTTGCCGTCCGGTGTTGTCTGGCCCTCAGAATTTAGCCATTTCGCAATCGATAGCGCAGCATAGCCCTGTGATGCTTTCTCAAAAATGAGCAATCCAAAGTCTCGTTTGGTTTCGTCGATGACATCCTCGCTGTCGATTACCTTGCCAGTGGTTGGATCTGTCGTGTATTTTCTGACATACGGGTAGGGCGGACGACGCGAATTAGACTTGCCGGCGCGATAGCGACCTTTGCGGCCTTTCGAGACTTCATCGGCCAGGTTTACGAGGAAGTTGCGCGCAAAGAATAGAAACATGATCAGCATCAGCTGACCAAAGGGGCCTGTAAAGTCAAACGGCTCTTTGACGCTGGCGAAGCTGACTCCGAGCTTTTGGAAAGCCTCCAGTGTTTGCAGTGCGTCAAGAATTGTCGCGCGACTGAAGCGGTCGATCTTATGCGCGACGATGACGTTAATCTTGCCAGCTTCTGCATCGGCGAAGGCTTCCTGAATATCCGTCCGCTCAAACGTCTTGCCGCTCTCGCCCTCCGCCTTGTACACGGCGACGACTTTCCAGCCGCGCGAGGCGCAAAATGCGCGGCCCTCGACTTCCTGCTGGTCGAGCGAATAACCGTCGACCTGATCTTCGTCGGACACGCGCACAAGCAACCCAGCTTTCATTCAAACCTTGCCTTCTTGCGCATGACATCTGCAAGCCACAGGACGAGTGCGCGATCTGCCGGCGAGAGTGCGGCCAGATCTTCCAAGGCGGCTATTTGCTGGCGCGATGCATAGTGCTTTACGCTCAAGGCGTCACCTCCTTGCTGTGACTATTTGTCGAATGCATTTCGCCCTGCGATTTTTTGGCAGTGCGGTATGGTGCAATTCCAACTTTCGATTTCCCGACACGCCAACCAATGAGCATTCCTAATCTGGGGCTCTTCATGTGTCATCCTCGCTGTTATTGCTAGATACCACCTTGCAAGTTCGATCAAAACTACCTCTGTGGCACCGTTCAGCATAGAGGCTGGAAAGCAAAGCGCCTGCATTTCTCAGCTGAGTGCGTGTCACTGTCAGGTTTGTCGAGTGTGAGAGATCGATCAAATTGTGGCAGCTGTGGTAACTGGCATTGCGATCGGATAACAGGCATTACGCAAATATGCGCATCTGAGGGGTGGCTCAAAAATTCGCACTCCTTGTCGCAGAATTCAATCAAACCTGCGCAATAATGCGACAACATTGATGATTTGCTGATTCGCTTCGTGTTCGCACGATTGAAGGACAAAGTATGAGCACCCTTGCACCTGGAACGCGTGTTGGCCCGTATGAGGTATTGGCGAAGGTTGCAACCGGGGGCATGGGAATCGTGTATCGAGCGCGCCACAGGACCATGCAGCGTGATGCCGCGCTTAAAGTGCTGTTGCCAAGCCTCGTCGAAGATGCCGAGTTCATTCAACGCCTGCATCGCGAGGCCAAAGCGGTTGCGGCGTTACGGCACCCAAATATTGTAGAAATCTATGACGCCAACATTGAGGAGGAGCCGTACTACTTGGCGATGGAATATTTGCCAGGTGGCAGCCTGCAGGCAAAGCTGATGCAGTTGCGTGATCGTGGCCAGCGCATGAGCGAGCGCGACGCATTGTCGGTGGCCCGACAATTGGCGAGTGCTCTAGATTTTGCCCACACCAAGGGCTTTGTGCATCGCGATATCAAACCCAGCAATGTGCTTATCGCCGAAGATGGCCGCTATGTTTTGACTGATTTTGGCATCGCCGCGATGCAGCAGGGAACAAAACTCACAAAGACTGCCGTGTCAATGGGAACACCGGAGTACATGTCGCCAGAACAGGCGCAGGGGCGCACACTTGATCGCCGTAGCGATTTGTACTCCCTGGGCGTAATGTTGTATGAAATGTTTACAGGCAGTGTGCCGTTTACAGCTGACACGCCGTTAGGTGTTGCATTTAAGCATGTAAAGGAGGCGCCACCCGCGGTATCAAAACTTCGGTCAGATCTCACACCTGGCGCCAAAACAGTCATTGACAGGGCGTTGGCAAAAAAGCCAGAAGATCGCTTTCAGTCTGCAGTCGAGTTTATCGCTGCGATCGACCGTGTGGTGCAGACAAAACCAACAAGAAAATCGCCAGTGCCGTGGGTCGTTGCAGGACTTAGCCTTTTGGGGCTTGGTGCGGCTGGCGTGTTTGCGGTAAGCCTGCTAAGCCGTGTCGAGCCGACAGCTCCGGTAGCACCAGCGGTGCCGGCGGCGTCAGAACCTCAAGCAACGCGACTGCCTTCGACGTCAACCTCAGTGCCTGTCGCTGAAATCGCAATCGCAGTCTCAACTGCTACCCAGGCTGCGATACCAACCGCACTTCCGGAGCCGGATGCCAGTGCGACGCAATTACCAACTGCAACGGAAGTTCAAGCAACAATGACGCTTGAGGCAAATGAAATCACGCCACCCGCGACCACAGCTATTCCGCCAACGCAACAGCCATCCCCGGTGCCAACACTCCTACCGAAGCCTAGCGCCAACACGCCAACGGCAGCCCCAACACTTGCGACGGCAAAATCGACCGATCAGGTCGCCGCCAGCGGTACACCGAAGACTGGACAGCTATTCGCTTTTGAGCAATTGCCGCGTTGCAAGCGAGGGGATGAAGCACACGGTGACTTGGTACTGTCAACTGATGCTGAAACTGTGCATGATGGACGCGGGTCTCTGCAATTCAACTATGCATTTCCGGCGGTAAACAACAACTATGTTGTGTTTAAATGTACAGCGAACTTGCCGGGGAATTCAACTGGTCTTGCAGCCTGGGTCTATGGTGATGGCTCAGGGCACTTTTTGAATGTTTGGATAAAGGACTCTGCGAATGAGATCCGTCAGTATCCGTTTGGACGCATCACCCACACGGGTTGGCGCCAAATGTTTGCTGTATTTGACGACAAACGGCCTTGGCCAACCACACATATCGGCGGACCGGACAACGGTCAACTCGACTATCCGATCAGTTTTGACGCCTTTGTTCTTGACGGCGTGCCCGATGGTGCAGCCAGCACGGGTACAGTGTTTATTGACGAAGTGTTCGCATCCAGCCAGCCCCTACCAGCGCGACCAGTGGCTACAGAGACCTCATCGCCAGCAGAACAAGATGCAAGCGTTGCGGACGTCGAAACACCCGAACCTAGTGGTGATGTGCCCGCGGTACAGGCGGGTGATAGTCTGCGTGTTGCGGTCAAGGAGAATCGCGGAAGTTATCGGCAGTGGGGTAAGCCGGTTGCGCCAACATCGTGTGACACGGACGACAAACTTGGTGCGACGCAGCGTTTTGATGTTGTGCTTGTTCTGACCAATACAGGAGATCGCGATCTCACCGATTTGCGGGCCAAATTTTTAGCGGTTGATGATACGCCGCTATTCGCTTGTGGTTATCTCTCAAATATTTCAATCGGTTCAAGCAGCACCGTTGCCATGTTTACGTTTGCTGAAATTCCCGTCAGGCAAGTTGTAATCACGACAAGCGCTGGCGAAACACTTGGCAAGGCTTGTTTTGCGCGGCCCTCTGCGGGTGTTGGGGACGTAATCGTCATTCAATGCAGGTAGTGGCAAACCTTCACTATTTGTCCGCCAACCACCCCAACTCCACGCACCGATCGATCAACTGTCGCTCATTGACCGCTTCCACTTTCTGCAGAATATTGCGGACATGCACATTGAACGTGTGCTTGCTGATCTGCAACCGCTGCGCGAGCACGCGGCGGGTGAGATCGCCGGCGGTGTGGAGCGCCTGGGCAATCTGCATTTCGCGTAGTGTCAAGTTTTGCTCAGGCGCGGCGTTGCGCAGGATTTCGGTCGAGAGCGCGCAGAAGCGTTGTTCGCCGCGAATCACCCGGGCGAGCTCGACAACGCCGGCTGCATGGCGGATCACATAGCCGTCAATTCCGGCAGCCGCCATCAGCGCGATCGGCGCGCGTGCTCGGGCGTATGTCAATACGATCAGCCGAATGCCGGGATATCGCAGGCGCGAGTATTCAAGCATTAGTCCTTCGCCAAAGATGTCGCTGGGGTAGCGGCAGGAGAACAGGATGGCGTTGGTATCGCCCGCGCCAGTCGCGATGTCATCGGGCGATGCCACGCATTGCCCCACATCGATGCCCGGCTGCGCGCCGAGCGTCAGACACAGCCCTTCGCGCACGAGCGGATCGGGTTCAACGATCGCGAGTTTGACCTGTGTTTTTGTCTGCATAGTCACCTCCAAACGAAAGCGTCATGGTATGCCGGTGCGTCCGGCCAATGCAAGGCGCGCATCGTTAGATTGCTGTCGCATATTGTGCGGAGTGCGGGAGGCCAGTGCAAGGGGTATTCGCGCGGAAATGAAAAACGTCCGGCGGACTAAATCGACTGTGCATGGTCAGCGTCGGTGCGCGCCGTTACGCTCTTGCACATGCCCAAGCTCGCTCCTGCAATCCGAATCGGCCTGACGCTGCTCGGCGTCGTGATGGTGCTGGCGGCGTTTCTGGGCGTGCTGTATCTGGGCGTCGGCACAAACCCGCCGCCGCTGCGCATCGCCGTCGCGGTGCGCGACATCGCGCAGGGTTCGGCGCTCGCAGCCGATGATTACCGCGTCGTCGATCAGATCATCGATCCGCGGCTGGCGCAGATGTATGTGCAGGAGAGCGAGCTGGCCGCGTTTCAGGACGCCTATGTCGTCGAGACACTGCGCAAGGGCGATCCGATCAACAAGGTCAAGCTGGCCACCGGCGACACGGCCGGCAAACGCTATGCGCTCGCGCTCAAGGACCCGAACGATGTCGTCATGTCGTTGCCGGTCGGCGCCGATGTGCTGCCGCCGTTGATTGCGCCGGGTGACTTTGTCAATATCCTGCTTGCGGGCGGCTCGGAGGCCGGCATGAGTCGTTTGCCACAGCCGACCGCCGTGCCCGATCTGGCCGTTGGCGCGGAGCTGTCCGACACCTTGGCGGCGTTTGGCCAGAGTAGCCTGATCGCCGACGCCATCGAGCTGCCGCTGGCTGACCTGATGCTCGAACATGTGCAGGTGCTGGACGTGGTGCGACGGACCGAGCCGCAGGGCAACAGCGACGAGCAGCGCGCCGCCGGGCCGATTTTGTCGCTGGTGGTGAAAGTCCCGCGCAGCCATCAGACGCTGCTGATGTTTGGCGCGTCGACCAGCAAGCTGCGCTTCGCCATCGCCTCGCCCGCCCACAATGCGCGCGCCGCTCAGCCGCAGATCGGCATGGACTGGGCCAAATACATCGCGATCTACCGCTGGAAAGAGAGCCAGGTGCTTGCGCGTGGCGAAACGCTCACGCAGACGCTGTTCCCAGCGCTCGCGTATTCGCAGACGGTGACTCTGCCACAAGGACGCACACCATGAGTATCGAAGCGCCCATCGAGGTCGCACAACCCGCTGAAGGCGACACATATCTCAGCATCGTGGCGCTGGTCAGCGACATCGCCGACGAGAACGTGCTCTACAACACCTACCCGGCCAACGGCACCGGCCCGGTTCGGCTGATGTCGCGCGTGCGGGCGCTGTACGAGCTCGAACGCGAAGCGCACCGATATCGCGCCAACGTGGTGCTGATTGATTCGGCGCTGGTCGACGATGTGCGCGCGCTCGGCGCAGGTCATTCACAACCTGCGCCATCATCCGGAGTATCCGATCATCACGGTCGGGTTGTGCCGCGACGCGCAATGGCTGGAGACCTTTCGCAAACTCGGCGCGCTGATCGTGATCACATCGCCCGTCTCGCCGCTTGAGCTGCAAAAGCTGAATGGCGAATTGCCGCTGGCCTTTATGAAGGCGACGCAGGAGCGCTGCGCTGCCGACATATCACGCCTACTACTGCGCCGGAGCGCTGCAGAGTCATTCACAGCGGCGACGTATCAAAGCCACACGATCTCTGTGTGGAGCTCAAAAGGCGGCGTGGGCAAGATCGTTTCATCGCGCGCGAGATCGCGGTCGCGTTTGGCGTAGTGGCGAACCTGCGCACGCTGCTGATCGACGCCGATATGAACTGCGGCGACCAGCACACGTATCTCAGCCTGCCGGTGGATCGAAATTTGTATGGCCTGGCCGGCGCATTTCACTCGCAGGGCAAACTGACGCCGGCAGATGGTCGAGGATTATCTCGTGCGCTACGACGGCAACCTGTTTGTGCTGAACGGCTTGTATGACATGGCGTTGACCGGGCACGAAAATCTGCGCGGGCGCAAGGGCGAGCAGTTCGCCAAAGCGCTGTTCGACGTGCTGCCGCAGCTCGGGTTTACCTATGTGGTCTACGACCTCGGCCAAAACTACCACGATGGCCTGCATCTGGTCGCGCTGCAAAACTGCTCGCTGAATCTGGTGGTCGCGACCAGCGAGAAGAGCACCGCCAACGAGATGGAGCGCGCGGTGCGCGATCTGCGCGATGCGGTGCATGCCAGCGAGGTGCGCTTCCGGCTGGTGCTCAACAAGTGGGATGACCGGCTCGGCATCGATGCGCGTGAGTTGGTCGAGCGGATCGGCCTGCCCGAGTTTGGCCGCATCCCGTATGGGCCACGATCTCAAAGTCGATCTCTCGCTCAATCACTCCAAGCCGATGGTGCTGGACAAACCCAACGAGGTCTCCAACGCCATCATTGCCATGCTGTCCGGCATCTACCGCCCCATCGAAACGTATTGGGAACGCCGCGGCGGCGCAAAACGCAAACGCGGGATCAATCTGTTTGGGAGGAGGCGCTGACATGTTTGGCTTCAAAGACCCAACCCGCACGATTGCGGTTGATCGACGACGCAACATCGCTCGTTGCCGCGCGCTCAGCGCAGCTACAACAGCATGCACTCGCATCGCACGATCTTGAACGTGAGGTGCGCCAAATGCTGGCTGACCGGCTTAAGCCCGAGGTGAGCGGCATTCGCGATCGCGGCACTTGGAAGCTGGCGCGCAGGACGTCCGCGAGCGAAGTCGAAACCGAAGCGCGCGCGGTCGTCGATGCAGATGCAGCAGCGCGGCGCGGCCGGGCGCGGGCCAGTCATTTCGACAGACCAGGCGACTGCGCTCGTGCAGATGTGCTGGATTGGCAGTTTGGCGCGGGCCGCTTGAAGCCGCTGTTTCGCGAGCCAGATGTCGAGGACATCGTGATCAACATCCGGCCACGGCGACGCGCTGGAGGTGTGGACCTACCGCCAAGCGGCAAACGGCGCGAAGACATCGAGATCACCGTCGAGATGCTGCGCGAGATCATCAACCGCAACGCCGGGATGCAAGGCCGCGCGCTCAACCCGCTCACGCCAATTCTGAACGCCACAATGCGCAAAGGCGCCGGCGCAGGTGCGCGCATCAACGCGGTGCTCGACCCGGTCTGCGATCCGCATCTCGGCGTCACGATTCGCGTGCATCGACTGGTGGCGCGCACGTTTGACGATCTGGTGCGCTTGGCACACTCAGCCGCGCCGGCGGCGGCCTGGCTGTGGCTGTGCGTGCAGAGCGGGCTATCGACCGTCGTGGGTGGCGGCACATCATCGGGCAAGACCAATCTGCTCAACGCCATCGCCAGCGTCATGCCCGGCAGCTCTGCGCTGCGTCGTGATCGAGGACACGCGCGAGCTCGAACTCAGCTGTGCGCCGACAAAGTGTATCTGCTGACCGTGCAGCTGCCGATGGCTCGCGCATCACCCAGCGCCAGCTGGTGGCAAATGCGCTGCGCATGCGCCCGGACCGCATCATGCTGGGCGAGGTGCGCGATGGCGCGGCGTGGGATGCGATCAAAGCCTGCAACACCGGCCACGAAGGCACGCTGCTCTCGGTGCATGCCGACGATGCGCCCGGTGTGCTGGTGCGGCTGGCGCAACTGTGCGGCGAAGCGCCCGAGACTGCGAACCTGCCCGAGCGCATGCTGCGCGAGATCATCGCGGCTGCCTTTCAGTGCGTGGTCTTTCTGGAGCGGCGCCGCCAGCCCGATGGCTCGTATCGGCGCTTTGTCACATCGATCACCGAGGTCACTGGCCTGGTCAACGACGGCGTGACGGTGCAGAAGACTCTATTTGCGTTTGCAGACTCTCCGGCCGGCGGCGAACTGCGCTGGACCCAGCAGTGGCCGCACGAACGCACCAAACGCCGTCTGGCCGCGCACGGCTTCACCGAGCGCGACATCGAGACACGCGCTGACCGGCGCGTGGCGACCGTGGGAGGCGACGTAAACCATGCCACTCGACGAACTTTTGCGCAGCATCAGCGAAACCCTGCTGGTCTTTCGCGCGCGCCTGAGCCCGGTCACCGTGATCGCCGCCGTCGTCGCGGCTGCGGGCATGACCGTGGCGCTGGTCGGGCTGATGAGCGTGCGGCGCGTCAGCCTGGACGACGAAGCCACGCGCATCAGCGGCGTGCGCGCGCTGTCAAAACTCGAACAGCTGCAAATGCGGCTGATCCAAAGCGGCCTGCGCATCCGCGTGCACGAATTTTTGCTGATCGGCGCGCTGGTCGGCATGGCGTCCTGCGGGGCACTCGCGCTCTTTGGGTTTGGGCTTGCGAGCATCGCCGCGATTCCAGCCGGGCCGCTGCTGTATTACCGCTATCTGATGGCGCGGCGTGAAAGCGAGCTGCGGCGATTTCGCAGTGAGTTGCCCGATGCGATCCATGACTTCTTGCAGTATTTCGCGATCAAGCGCAGCATCGCCGGCACGGTCGAAGTGCTGGCCGAGAAAGGCCCGCCGTCGCTGCGGCCGGAGTTTGCGCAGGCCAACTCGCTGATCAAGCGCATGCAGCCGGTCGAAGCCGCGCTCGAGGCGGTGGCGCAATCGCGCTCGGAGGCGTTCTTTCGCCAGTTCTTTGACGCGCTGGCGCAACACGATCAGCAGGGCGGCGATTTGCGCACGGTGCTGCTCAGGATCGCGCGGGCGCAGCGCTCACAGCTGCGGTTGCACAGCCGCATCGCGGCCCAGCAATCGGGCGCGCGGCTGGTCGGCGCGATCTACGGCGTTGCGCCGATGGTCTTTTTGCTATTCGTGCGCGTTTGCCGGCGGTGCTGCGTTCAACGCCTTTTTTGAAACGCCGCTCGGCGCGCTGATGCAGGCGTTCGTGCTGGCGTCCGGCGCGGCATCGTGGTGGCTGACCAACAAGATCGCCAAACGCGGCATCTATCTTGATGACGACGCTGCGACGCCAATGCTCGCCGCACAGCGTGCGCCAGACCGGCTATGCCAAACCGGTCATCGCAAGGGAGCCGGCATGACGCAGCTTGCCGCGACACCGCCGCTCGTGCTTGTCTATGCGCTGGTCGCCGGGTTTGGCGCGCTCCTGGCTGCATCCGGGTTGGGGCTGTTGCTCAACTTGCCGGTTCGGCTTGGCAACCGCATCCAGCTCGGCGCGGAGCAGGATCGCATCGACGGCATTACGCCCGACGCCGACAGCTTCGGCAACCGCGTGCTCGCGCCGTTGATTCAAGCGCTAATCGCGCGTACCGGTGAGGGCGAACGGCTATGGGTTGAGCGCGCCTACGATTTGCTCGACCGCGCGCGTGGCAGCTCGGAGTACTACACCAAGAAGATCGTGTGCGGCACGGCCGGGTTTGCGTGCGGCGTGCTGCTTGGGCTGAACTTCGCCGATGCCGGGTTGTTGCCGCTGTTGGTTCTTGCCTGGGCTGCTTGGATTGCTCGGCTACATGCTGCCGCGTTGGGAGCTGCAGGCCGATCTCAAACGGCGCAGCGAACGCATCTTCTTTGAAGTGCCGTATGCGCTGGACCGGCTCGGCGTGAATATTTTGGCGCGGCAGGGCGATCTGGTCGAGGGGTTGAAAGAGACGCTCAGGCGGCCGAGGGCGGCTACCTGATGCGCGAGCTGTTGCAGGTGGTCGAGGACAACGCCAAGGCTGGGCACCTCGACCGGGCGCTGGCCCGCATGGCCGAGCGCAACGTCGATGTGCCGATTGTCGTGCGCATCGCGGCATTGCTGGCGCACTCGCAGGAAGCCGGCACCGATCTGGTGCAGGCGTTGTCCGACATCGGCGACCGCGCTGTTGACGAGGTCGAAAGCCTTATTCGCAAGCGCGGCGAGGAGAACAGCCAGCTCATGGTTGCGCCGTCGATCCTGGCGCTCTCGGGCATCTTCATCGCGCTGCTCGGGCCGAACGATGGTGGATTTGGCGGGGTTGTGGTGATGAACAGCGTGCGCATGGCGCACCCGACGTTCACTCTTTGTGCCGTCATCCCGAGCGTAGCGACGCCGCTTCGGCGAGCGAAGTCGAGGGATCTACACCTCGGGAGAACAGTTCAGTCACAGCGTAGATCCCTCGACTTCGCTCGCCGAAGCGGCGTCGCTGCGCTCGGGATGACGGCACGAAGAGTGAATCATCAAATGCATGAAGGCAGACAGCTCACGTGACGCGAAAACACATCAGTTCTCCGCCGCGCACTTTTGCGCGGCGGCAAAGTCAGTACTCGGAGGAAAGACATGCTCGGAACAATTTTTGCAACCGAACGACGACAGCTCAGCGAACGCCTGCACACATCCGCGGTCGATGCGTTTCTGAGGGTGCAGGCGCTGGGCAGTCGCCTAAACCTGCGCTCGCGGCGCGGTGAGGGCAACATGATCTGGACGATCCTGGTGGTCGGGCTGGTCGCGACCGTGGCGGCTGTCTCGATCTATCAGTTCGGCCCCAAGATCAAGGCGATGGGCGAGCAGGCGAACGAAACGCTGTCCGCACCGCCGTGGTAACGCTATGCGCGAAATCAACTTGCGTTCGCGCCGTGGCGCCGACGGACCGATCGGCTTTCTGATCGCGCTGCCAGCCTGGTGGGCGACGATGGGATTGCTGTTTGTCGTTGGCTTCTGGCTGTGGGCGATGGCGGCAAACGCCCTCGGTATGACGCGCGCGGGCGAAGCTGTTGCAGTCGGCCTCAACGGAGAACGCGCACGCACGACGCTGCTGGTGCGCGCGTTGGGCGGCTTCACTCAACCGTTTGCACGAACGCAGACGCAACGCGCGGGCAGGGCGGTGATCGGCAGCATGAACGCGCAGGTTGATGTTCATGCGTTCCCTGCGCCGGATGCGATCACCGTGAGCGCACGCTTCGTTGCACGCGACGAGCGGTTTTACCCGCGCCGCCGGATGGTGGTGGGAGTAGCGGTATCGGGTTGATAACACATGAAGTCGCGAGCATCGCGCCAATCAAGCCGTCATCTCGAGCGCAGCGACGCCGCTTCGGCGAGCGAAGTCGAGGAGCCTGCCCTGAGCTTGTCGAAGGGATCTACACCTCGAGAGAACAGTTCAGCCGCGGCGCG
>CAVXUI010000005.1:0-298995 GCA_963764985.1 uncultured Chloroflexia bacterium
GTCGAGGCCGGCGGCGACGGCGTTCTGACCGGACGGCACGCGGCGCGATTCATGAGTGAGGATAGCGGACTACAGCCGGTAGAGGGTGCAGGAGCGCCGTCGACCGTGGAAAGCCGCGTCGGCGTCTTTCAAGGCATGCGCACGCGGGTGCTTCAAAATGCGGACGGCCAGATCGCCGAGACGCACTCGATCTCCGCCGGGCTCGACTATGCCGGCATCGGGCCGGAGCATGTCTATCTGCACGACATTGGCCGCGTCGAATACACCTCGGCGACCGACAAAGAAGCGCTGCAGGCGTTTCACACATTGGCGCGCATGGAAGGCATCATCCCGGCTCTGGAGTCGTCGCACGCGATTGCCGAAGCCATCAAACGCGCGCCACAGCGTTCAAAAGACAGCGTGATGCTGGTCAACCTCAGCGGCCGAGGCGACAAAGATTTGAATACAGTGATGAAAGAAGCAGGGGCTGAGGTGTTGGCGGGCGCGTCCGCCCTCAACCGATCCCGCAGAAATTCAGCTGGCCCCAATCCTGCACGCGTCCGCCGGGCAGTGTCGCCCATAGGCCAATCTTGTATCCGCCACGTGGGAACGCGCGCCGGTTGAGCCGAAAGTCATCGGTCTTTTGCGGCACGCCATAGCGCGTGCCAGTCCGGCCGAGGCCACAATCCATGCCGTCGGGATCGACCCGCATCTCCAGGCTTTCGATGCCATAAATGTGCCAGCGCATGCGAATCTCATCGCCGTCGGTCCCGCCGACAAACGCAAACTGATCCGGCACGCAGAACGTATATCCGGCGTCTTTGTGCACTTTGACGCCCCACCACGGGTTGTTGGCGTCGCACGGTGGCAGGCCCGCATTGGCGGCCGGCGTGGGTGTGGCCTGGGCTGGTGCCGGCGCCGCGGTGGGCGTAATCGGCACGATGGGCACGATTGCGCTGGTGGCTGCGGGCACGGCCGTCGGCGCAGCCGTTGGCACCGGTGGCGCGGCGACGACCGCAAGTTTTTGAGCAACATCACGATCAATCCGCACAAGTTCGCCAAAAACCCAGGCCGATGCAGCCGCATTTCGAATCTGATACCAGGCGCCATCCGCGCTCTTCCCGAGCACGGTGGCGGTCACGTTTTGCGCCAACTGCCCAACGATCGGATATTGCACACCGGGTCCGCCGCGCAGGTTTGCGAGCGGCGTCGAGATCACCAGCGCCGTGCCGAGCGCCGCCGCGGGCGGCGCTGATGTGGCAGCAACGGTTGCCGTTGTAGCCACTGTCGCGACCGCAGCCGGAGCAATTGCCGGCGTAACCAGCTCAGCCGAGATGTACACCGGCAGCGTGCCGCTGATCACCTGCCACCACAGGCCGTCGGCGGTTTTTGTGGTGCCGGTCAGTGTTTCACCCTGGCGGGCCTGACCGCTGATCGCCGCCGTGATGCTCGGGCCGGCGCGCAGGTTCGCCAACACCACATTGACCGTGAGCGGCACAGTTGGCGTCGTTGCCTTCGATGCTGCAGCTGGCGATGTGGCGGCAGGCGCCGCGGCCGTCGGCGCGCTGGTGGGCTCCGGCTGAGTAGTGGGTGCGACGGTCGGAACGGCAGTCGGCGCGATCACCTGGATCACCACAAACGGCGACCGTGCAACGATCTTGCCTTCGGTGTCATACGCCTCGATCGAGATGACGTGCTGGCCGGCGGTTGCCGGCGTCCACTGTTCGGTCAGTGATTTGACATCCCCTGTCAGATTGATTTTGGCGAGCACGGTGCCATCGCCGCTGAGCCGCAGCTCGCGCCCGGCATCACCCTGTACGCGCGCGCTGACGGTGACACTATCACCCAGCGCCAATTGCGTATTGGGCTGTGGTGATTCAACAATGATGGTGGTGGACTGCTGGGTGGCAGGCGCGGTCGAGCACGCTGCCAGCAGCACCAACACGGCGAATATTTTAGCAATGCGCATTAACGAACCTCCCTGCTACACCGTAGATTGTAGCGGGTGACGGAGTGCATTTTTCTATAGGGGAGCGTCATGTAGTGTGGCCAATGCTTGTGCCAGCGGGGTCCGCAGGCCGTAAACGGCCATGCTCAGATACGAAGCCCTGGGCTGATGGCAACAACTTGCGCGCGTGGCCGCCGTTTTAGCCGGCATTCACACAACGACGCCAATCCTGTGAGCGCTGGCATGCAGCCCAGGGCTTCGTATCTGAGCATGGCCGTTTACGGCCTGCGGACCCCGCTGGCACAAGCATTGGCCACACTACATGACGCTCCCCTATAGAAGAATGCACTCGGGTGACGAGGGTGCGCCACAACATTTGCGCGAACTCGGGACCTCGGTCCCGAGTTCGCCATGGCAAAGGCGGCCTACGCCGCCTGCACGCCATGCGCGGCACTTAGCCGCCGAAGGGCGGCTTCGCTATGGTTAGCCGGAGACCTCGGTCCCCGGGCGGCACGCGCAAGCCGTGTGTCACTTCACAGAACATGTGGCGCTCCCGGTGACGCGCCTTACAGGTACTTGTTGAACCACGCCAGTGTGCGGGTCCAGGCTTCGACGGCGGCCTTTTCGTTGTAGCGCTGCCCGGTATCGTTGTTAAAGGCGTGGCCGGCGCCTTCGTAGACATGCTTCTCGAAGGTTTTGCCAGCGCCGGCAAGCGCTGCTTCAAGCGCCGGGATCGTGCCATTGATGCGCGCGTCATCGGCGCCATACTGGCCAAGCACGGCGGCGTTTGTCGCGGTCATCACGCTGGCAGGATCCGGTGTGACGCCGTAGTAGCAGATTGCGGCCCCGATGTTGGGGTTGGACGCAGCAAGCCGCAACGTATAGCCTCCGCCAAAACAAAACCCAACCACGCCGACTTTCGGGGACTTGATGCCCGGCTGCGCGGCGAGAAACGTTATGCCAGCGTTTAGATCGGCGATCAGGTCTGCGGGCGTAGTGCCGCCGAGCAAGCCAGACACCTGGGCGGCGTCGGTCTGCGCCGTGGTCTTGCCGCTGCGCGACACCAGATCGGGCGCCAGCGCGATAAACCCGGCTTTGGCCAGCCGCCGCGCGACGTCTTTGATGTGATCGGTCAGGCCGCGGTTCTCGTGGATGACGATCACGCCAGGATAGGTGCCCGCAGCCGCGGGCCGCGCCAGATAGGCAGTGATGGAAGCCTGGCTGGGATACACAATGTCTTCGGCCTTGACATCCGGACTATCGGCAGGAACGGACAACGTCGCGCCGCCACCGCCAGTCGGTGCCGCCGGTGCTTTGGGTTGCGGCGCTGTCGTTGGCGCAGCAAGCGGTGCGCCACAGGCCGACATCAACGCGGCCGCCGCCGCGCTGCCGCCGCAGATTGCGATCAGGCGCCGCAACATCGTGCGCCGCGTGATCAGCCCATCATCGTAGTCTTCGATCGTCTCCTCGCTCAGATACCACTGCATCTGATTGAGATTGAGCGAATCCACTGTCGAGCGTGTTTTTCTGCCATTACATCCTCCAGAACGCGGTGATTGACCGCGCCCACATTACACCAACGCAACATGAACGCGGCATGTTGAACTTGTGTGCTTTTGGCGGATTCAATGCGACAATGGATACCCACATGATCCAAGACCAAGACCTCGCTTTCGTAATCGACATCAAAGAAAAAGCGCATATCGTCAAAATCGAAAGCGGCAAGCAATTTCAAACCCACCACGGTTTTATCCTGCACGACACGTTTATCGGCAAGCCATGGGGCTCAATCGTGCACTCGTCGCTCGGGCATCCATATTTGATCGTGCAACCGGGCACCGCCGATCTGATCCGTCACATCAAGCGCAGCTCGCAGGTGATCTTTCCGAAAGACAGCGCCTATATCCTGATGCGGCTCGACGTTAAACCCGGCGCAACCGTGCTCGAAAGCGGCTGCGGCAGCGGCGGCCTGACGTTGGCGTTGGCGACCGCCGTCGGCCCAACCGGGCGCGTGTATTCGCAGGAGATCCGCGAGGACTTTATCAAGCTGACCCAGCGCAACATGGCGCGCGTGGGGCTCGACGCCCAGTGCACGTTTATTCACCGTGATGCGACCGAGGGATTCGATGTGCCGGTGAAGGTTGATGCGGTGTTTCTCGACATGCCGGCGCCGCAGACCTGCATTGCGCAGGCCCGCGCCGCTCTAAAAGACGGCGGCTTCTTTGGTTCGCTGGTGCCGACCACCAACCAGGTGCAGGATATTTTGCGCGCGCTGGAGAACAGCGGCTTTGGCCTGATCGATGTTGAAGAGATCATCACGCGCAATTACAAAACCGTGGCCGATCGCCTGCGCCCGCGCGACCGCATGATTGCGCATACCGGCTATCTGATCTTTGCGCGCGCGATTGTGCGCTCCGAGACGGCACCCACCGCGTTCGCGAGCGCAGCCGACGACAGCGGCGGCGATTCCGACGGCGATTTGACATGACCGCGCTGCTCGACGCGCTGGCGATCAAGCCCGATGACGTGGTCGCCATCGTCGGCGCAGGCGGCAAGACCACGCTGGCCTTCCGGCTTGTGCAGGCGGCGCTGGCGCGCGGCGAGCGCGCGATCTTCAGCACAACCACGCAGATCTGGCGGCCGGCTGCAGGCGCGTTCGATCGCATTGTTGCGACGGCGCAGGCCGATGGGCTGCGCGATGACGCGGGCTGGCGCAGCGCAGCGGTGATCGACACGCTCGCCGTCAGTGACGGCACACCGATCGACGGCGCAACGATGCCCACCGTGCGCACCAAAGTCGGTGGCGCGGATCTCGGATCGATCGAGCGTCTGCGCGGCGCGGCGCTGCTGGTGATCGAAGCCGATGGCGCGCGCGGGTTGCGCATCAAGGCGCCCGGCCTCAATGAGCCCCAGATCCCGCCGTTTGCGACCGTCGTGTGCGTGGTGGCGAGCCTGGCCGCGATTGGGCGCCCGCTCGACGACCGCATCGCCCATCGAGTCGATCGCGTGGCCGCGCTGACGCGCACCATGCCCGGCAGCATGATCACGCCCACACTGATCGAAACGTTGCTGACCCACCCGGACGGCGGTCTCAGAGGCATACCCGAGGGGGCACGCCGGATCGCCGTGCTCTCCCACAGCGGCGAAGCACCTGCGGAGGCGGCCGGTTTGATCGAGGCCCTGCTCAAAGGTGGTTTTGACCACGCGGTTACACAGGGACTTACATAAATCGGCGATCCCTCTCGCGGGATCGCCTGACGCGCTCCGAAATGACGCGCAGCCCTTATGTTAGAAAATGGCGAATCTCAGCCATTTGACGCGATTCCCAAGGGGTGGTATATACTTTGTCCAATCTTTGTTTAGCCACGCGTTGTGGCAGCGGGTTGTGTCATAAAGATTTACACCCTGCTGGGCACGATGCGTGTTATGTTACGTTGAAACAGCATGGCCATACGGGAACTCAAGCAAACCAAAAATTTAGAGACCACAACCCCAGTCACATCGAACATGGCGATGGCTGCTGGCGTGGCATTTTGCGTAGCGTTTACGGCATTGATCTGGGTGCTGGGCGAGCGCCTGACGATGTTTAGCAAGTTGCCTGATCAAGGCGCGCTTTGGTACTACTGGAAGCTGGCCGAACCCACCTGGGTGACGCGGCTTTCGGCATGGGGGCTGTATCTCGTGCACCAGCTCGCGAACTTTTACTTGATCTGGCGCGCGCAACGCGACAAGACCAAATACACCAGCGGCCTAAATCCGGTCAACATCTGGGCGCTTGGCATCAACGCGTTCTTCTCGATCGCGCACCTGATTCAGACGCACGTGTTCTACGACGGGCTCGCGCAAGACACGTCGATCTTGTCGTCGCAGGGCTCAGTCATCGTGCTGTTGATCTGGGTGCTGCTGATGGAGAACCCGCGCCGCGGCCTGTTTTTTGGCAAGCGTGTGCCGCTCAAACAAGATGTGATTGCATGGGCGCGCAAATATCACGGCTACTTCTTCTCGTGGGCCGTGATCTACACGTTCTGGTATCACCCGGCCGAATCTACCAGCGGCCATCTGATTGGCTTTTTCTATACCACCGTCATGATGCTGCAGGGCAGCCTGTTCTTCACGCGCATTCACGTCAACAAATACTGGATGTTTGCGATGGAGTTCATGGTGCTGATCCACGGCACACTCGTCGCCTACAACCAGGGCAAAGGCATGTGGCCGATGTTCTTCTTCGGCTTTGCCACGATCTTTATCGTGACCCAGATGCACGGCCTCGGACTCTCGCGCTACGCGAAAATCGCGCTGACCGCGCTCTACGGCGCGCTGGTCGCGATCGTCTACAGCGGGCGCAGCCTCATCCAGGTCAACGAGGTTATCCGCATCCCGGCCATCGACTATCTCGGCGTCTTTGTGCTGTTCGGCCTGTTCTGGCTCGGGCTGACGATCTCACGCCTGTTCAAACGCACCAGCAAGGCGGCGCTGTCGTGAATGCCGCACTGCGGCCCTGGCTAGACAGCCAACTGCCGGCGATGACGGCGCTGCTGACCGAGATCGCGCGCACCGAGAGCCAGACCGCGGACAAACCCGGCGTCGACGCCGTCGGCGCGATCATCCAGCGCGAATTGCGCGCGCTTGGCGCGGACGTGCAGGTTCACCCGCAAACGACCGTCGGCGACCATGTGTTGGGTGTGCTCAACGCCGGCGCTGGCGCGCCGATTGCGATGATCCTGCACATCGACACGGTGCATCCCAAGGGTTCGTTTGCGCAGCGCTTCAAGATCGAAAACGGCGCACTCTACGCGCCCGGCGTGTTCGACATGAAAGCCAGCAGCGTCATCACGCTCTTCGCGATCAAGGCGCTGCAAATGCAAAACGCCCTGCCCAAGCGCGAGATTCGCATGCTATTCACCAGCGATGAAGAAATCGGCAGCGACACCTCGCGCGCGCTGATCGAAGCGCAGGCGCAGGGCGCGTCGCTGTGCATGGTGATGGAGCCGGCGCTGGCCGACGGCCGCCTGAAATCGTCACGGCGCGGCACCGGCCACTGGGTGCTGAAGGCGCATGGCGTGGCCGCCCACGCCGGCGGCAACCACGAACGCGGCGTCAACGCCATCTGGGAGCTGGCCAACCAGATCCCGGCGATACAGGCGCTGACCGATTACGCGCGCGGCACCGCCACGACGGTCGGCATGATCAAGGGCGGCACCGCGTCCAATGTCATCCCGGATTACGCCGAACTCACGATCGACACGCGCGTGACATCGTCGCTCGAAGCGGAGCGGCTGACAGCCGCACTACGCGCGCTGACACCCACCCTGCCCGGCGCACGGCTCGAGCTAGACGGCAGCTTCGACCGCCCGCCGATGCCGTTTAACGCCGAGCGGCAGGCGATATTTGACAAGCTAAAGGCCATCGCGGCGACAACAGGCCTGGCGCTCGAACACGGCGCGAGCGGCGCTGGCAGCGACGCCTCGTTTACCGCGTTGATCGCCCCAACGATGGACGGCTTTGGCGCGGTCGGGGAAGGCCTGCACGCGCCGCACGAGCACGTTATCATCGACAGTCTTGCTGAACGCGCCGCATTCTGCGCCGCGGTTATCAAGGAGTATTAGCTTCACACCGACGGTTCCTGGCAAAATCACCATCCCCTGCAGAGCGGGGATGGTGATTTTGTCGAATATTCTGCTGACGGGCCATGCGCCCGAAAAACCATGCCACGCACGCTCACCGACTGGAAACGCGAAACGTTCGAACCTTCACTGCGCAAGCTTAAGCAACGCGCCGATGCGTTTGAAACACCCTCGGGCATCCCGCTCGACGCGCAGCATGGCGAATCCAGCGGCTTCGCAGGTGAATTTCCATTTACGCGCGGCGTGCACCCCAGCATGTATCGCTCGCGGCTGTGGACGATGCGGCAATACGCCGGGTTCGCAACCGCGGCCGAGTCCAACGCGCGCTATCGCTATCTGCTGGCGCAGGGCCAGACCGGCATCTCGGTTGCATTTGACCTGCCGACGCAGTTGTGCATGGACGCCGACGACCCGCTGGCGGCTGGCGAGGTCGGCAAGGTCGGCGTCAGCATCAGCACCCTGGCCGACATGCGCGCGCTGCTGGCCGACATCCCGCTCGACAAGATCAGCACATCGATGACGATCAACGCGCCGGCCAGCGTGCTGCTGGCGCTGTATATCGCGGTGGCGAAAGAACAGGGCGTGGCCGAAAGCGCGCTGCGCGGCACGGTGCAGAACGATATTCTGAAAGAGTACGCCGCGCGCGGGTTGTATGTCTTTCCGCCAAAGCACTCGATGCGGCTGGTGACCGATGTGTTTGCCTACTGCAACAGCAATGTCCCGAGCTGGAACACGATCAGCATCAGCGGCTATCACATCCGCGAAGCCGGCAGCACCGCCGTGCAGGAAGTTGCGTTTACGCTGGCCAACGCCTGCGCCTACGCGCAGGCGGCCATCGACAGCGGTATGAGCGTGGACGCGTTTGCCGGCCAGCTGGCGTTCTTTTTTAACGCGCACAATAATTTTCTGGAAGAGGTCGCCAAGTTTCGCGCGGCGCGGCGCATGTGGGCGCGCATCATGCGCGAGCGTTTTGGCGCAAAAGACCCGCGCAGCTGCATGCTGCGTTTTCACACGCAAACCGGCGGCAGCACGCTGACCGCGCAGCAGCCGCTCAACAACGTCGCGCGCGTCACGATCCAGGCGCTGGCTGCGGTGCTCGGCGGCACGCAGAGCCTGCACACAAACGGCATGGACGAAGCCATGCAACTGCCCACCGAAGACGCGGTGCGCGTGGCGCTGCGCACGCAGCAGATTATTGCCAACGAAAGCGGCGTGGCCGACACCGTCGATCCGCTCGGCGGCTCGCACGTGATCGAATATTTGACCGACGAAATCGACCAGCGCGCCACTGCGCTGATCGAGAAGATCGATGCCATGGGCGGCGCGGTCAGCGCGATCGAAGCCGGTTGGATGCAGGCGCAAATTGCCGACAGCGCGTATCAATACCAGCGCGATGTCGAAGCCAAGCGCCGCATCGTGGTCGGCGTCAATGACTTCACCGAAGGCAGCGCCGCATCCAGCGGGCCGGCGCGCTTCAAGCTCAACCCGGATGTCGAAGCCGATCAGATCGCCCGCCTGCGCGCCTGGCGCGAACAACGCGACGGCACGCGCACGCAGGCCATGTTGGCGCAGCTCGAAGCCGAAGCGCGCTACACCGGCAACCTGATGCCCATCCTGATCGCCTGCGTCGAAGCCGGCGCCACGGTTGGGGAGATTGGGGGCGTGTTGCGGTCGGTGTTTGGGGAGTATCGGTAAGAAGGTGCTTAAAGTGCATAAAGTGCTTAACGTGTTGGCGAATGCGACATCAAAGTCCCATAGGCACCTTAAGCACGTTATGCACCTTTTTCCACAAACGCCACGATCGCCCGCACGACTTCTTCCGCCCGCAAAATCGCGCGGTGGCCGAGGCCGGTGGTAGTCATGAGGGTGGCGTGCGGGATGGCGCTGGCGTAGGCTTCGGCGTGGCTATACGGGACCATCAGGTCGCGCTTGTCGTGGATGATCAGGGTTGGGATCTGGATGTGACTGGCGGCGCCGGGCACATCAAAGGCGCGCATCGGCGCACCCATGCGCCGCTCAAAGCTGGCGTGAAATGCGGCGCGGTCCGCGTCCGAGGCATTCACTATCGGGCCGGACACTTCGGCCAGATACTCGACCGAGCTCGCGGCTGCAATCATCACCAGGCGCTGCACCGCCAAATAGTGCCTATGCGAAAAGAGCCAGGCCGCGCTTTGGCCGCCAAACGAATGCCCGACGACGGCATGAACATTGCCGAATGCGTCGATCGCGTTCGCAATCGCTTCGGCAAAATCAACCATCGTGCCGTACTCCCCTTCCGAACGACCGTGCGCCGGGAAGTCGAACGCCACCACGCGATAGCCGGCGCTGAGCAGCGGCTGCACAAACGCCGCCATGCGGCCGCTTTGAAACTCCCAACCATGCGCCAGCAGCACCGCCGGCGCGGCAGCGTCGCCCCAGGCATAGCCGGTCAGTTGAATTGGCGGCACGTCTTCCGGCGGCAGGCGCAGGATCTGCCGGTGCGCGAACTGCGTCACGCGCGCGCTGGCCAGGATCGCGGTGTCTTTTGCCGCGGCATCGCGCTTCGCCGGCGCGCAGAAGGCAAAAAAGAGTTCGTCAGACATCAAGGGCTCCTGTGCGAGTGGCGCCCCGGGACCGAGGTCCCGGGCTAACTATCGCAAAGGCGGCGTGCCGCCCGGCGCCTTCGCTGCCTGGTAGGAAGACAAGGGCGTCAGCCGCCGAAGGGCGGCTTCGCCATGGCTAGCCCGGGACCTGGGTCCCGGGGCGCTGCGCGGGTTAATACAAAAACATCGGCTTGTTGGCCACGTTCTTGATGCGCGGGCGATACTCTTCGGAATCGTAGAGCTCGTCCACAGCCATCGGGCGCGGCCCGCCGCCGACTTCGCTCAGCAACGACGAGGTGTATTTGCCATCCACCAGCGCGACCATGCGGCCGGCCTGCTTGGCCAGCACCAGATCGGCCGCCAGCGTGCCGTAGTTGCTGCCCACCATCATGTCGAGCGCATCCGGCGGCCCGGAGCGCATCAGATACGCCACGTTCTGATACATGATGTTTTCGCCGGTGAGTTTTTTGATCATCTCGCCGACGTATTCGCCGACGCCACCGAGCTTGCGGTGGCCATAGGCATCGGCCTCGCCGCTCTCGATGACGTTGCCGCCCTTTGGCATCGCGCCCTCGGAGATGGTCAGCATGGCGTAGTTACTCGGGCTGTCCTTTTTGTCGCGCAGGATCAGGTCGCACAGCCGGTCGGTGTCGAACGGCACTTCGCTGATCAGCACGCGGTCCACCTGGCCAAGATAGCCGGCAATCAGCGAGGTCTCGCCGCTGTTGCGGCCAAACAGCTCAACCACGGCCACCCGCTCGTGGCTGCCGGTGCAGGTGCGCATGTTGTGAATGAACTCGAGCGAGCGCGTGATCGCGGTGCTAAAGCCGATGCAGTAATCGGTGCCGCGCACGTCGTTGTCCATGGTCTTGGGGATGGCAACGACCGGGAAGTTCTCGTTGTGCAGCCGCAGCGCATAGCTGAGCGTGTCGTCGCCGCCAATGGCGATCAGCGCTTCGATGTGCAACGACTTGAGCACGCTCAACACGTGTTGTGTGAAGTCGTAGCGATCGGCCAGGCCTTCACCGAACACGGTGGTGTGCTTCAGAAAATCCGGCACATCCTTGGGTTTGACGTTTTGCGGGTTTGTGCGGCTGGTGTGCAAAAACGTCCCGCCGGTGCGATCGATCGTGCGCACGACGGATGGCGTTAGCGGCAGTGTGAACTTCTCGACGCTGCGCTCATCGTCCATGTTGAAGTGCAGCAGACCGCCCCACCCGCGCCGAATGCCGACCATCTCGTGGCCGGCGGCGGTCAAACGCATTACAGCGGCCTTGATCGCCGGGTTCAACCCGGGCACATCGCCGCCGCCTGTCAAAATACCAATTCGCATGATTCGTTCCTTTTCTTCCTTAAGTTTCTACAGCATCGCATGTTTCATGTCAGTTCCACGGATACGAATTTCCCGTGCAGTCAGTTCGTTGACCTGGCAGAATCCCTGTCCAGCTGCAAAGCCAGCAGCCGTGCGGCTCCCGGCCCTGAATTACAAAGCATCGACGTTAAGCGCATCTTGACCTCCGGCCAGTCTTGCGCGATCACCGAGTAATAGACCGATGAGCGCACAAAACCATCGGGCATGATGACGTTGTTGCGCAACACGCCCTCGCGACTAAACCCAATCCGCTCGATGGCGCGCTGTGAGCGCTCGTTGCGCAGATCGGTTTTGATCTGCACGCGCACGCAGCCCAGCGTTTCAAACGCATGCGTCAGCAGCAGCAATTTTGACTCGGTGTTGGCGCTGGTGCGCCGGTGTTGCGCGCCCAGCCAGGTGCCGCCGATTTCCACACCGCGGTGCGTCTGTTGAATTTCCATAAACCGCGTCATGCCGATCGGCGCGTTGGTCGATTGCTGCACCAGCACAAAGCACAGATCGGTGCCGAGCGACTGCCTGCCGAGCAAGTCTTCGATCACCGCGCGCAACCGTTGCGCCGAGTCGACGGCGCCATACGGCATATAGCGCCAGATTTCTGGCTCATCCGCATGAACAAAGAGTGCTTCTGCATAGTCCGGTTGCAACGGCGCCAAACGAATGTGCCGTCCGACGAGCGTAACCGGCTGGATGTCCATCACCACGGGGCAAGATTATAGGCCTGTAAGTGTCCGGGTTACACGATAGGGTGCACTTTTCTAAAGGGGAGCGTCCCGGCGAAGCGAAGCGCGTGCCAGCCAGGTCCGCAGGCCGTAAACGGCCATGCTCAGATACGAAGCCCTGGGCTAATGGCAACAACTTCCGCGCGTGGCGGCCGTTTTAGCCGGCAGTCACAAAACGACGCCAATCCTGTGAGCGCTGGCATGCAGCCCAGGGCTTCGTATCGAGCATGGCCGTTTACGGCCTGCGGACCCGACAGGCGCGCGCTTCGGCCATGCTACATGACGCTCCCTTTTAGATAAATGCACCCCACGATAGGCACGGCACCAGATTATTGAGAGCCACCGGGTCGCGACCCGGTGGCTCTCAACGTGCTCACCGATACCCTTCCGCCTGCATATTAAACAGGCCGCGCGTAGGTTCCGCCGAGCGCGAGCAGCTCGTCGTGCGAACCGATTCGGTCAGCTCGCCTTTTCGATCACCGCGATGCGGTCGGCCATGCGCACGGTGCTAAAGCGATGGCTGATCAAGCAGCGCGATCTTGCCGGCCGTCAGCTCGCGAAAGCGCTGGAAGATTTCATACTCGCGCTCGGCGTCCAGCGCGCTGGTGGGCTCGTCCAGCACCAGCACCTCGGCATCGCGCATAAACGCCCGCCCGAGCGCGATCTTCTGCCACTGCCCGCCCGAAAGCTCGCGGCCGCGGTCGAACCAGTGCCCAAGCATGGTGTCGTATTGCTCGCGGCAACTCGGTCGATGCACATCATCGGCCCCGCCCTTCTCGGCCGCGCGCTCGATGCGCGGCTGTGTCGTCCAGCGCCTTGACCTGGCCAAAGCCGATGTTCTCGCGGGCGGTGGCCATGTAGCGCACAAAGTCTTGAAAGATCACGCCGATCGCGTCGCGCAAGCTGTCCGGGTCATACTCGCGCAGGTCGACGCCATCCAGCAGAATCTGGCCCTCGTTCGGGTCATACAGCCGCGTCAGCAACTTGATAAACGTGGTCTTGCCCGCGCCGTTTGCGCCAACCAGCGCCAGCTTTTCGCCGGGCTTGGATAAACAGCGAGATATTGCGCAGCGCCCACTCCGGCTTGTTTGGATATTTGAACGACACGTTGCGAAACTCGATGCCGCTCTGAATTTTTGGCTGCATCTTCAGCGGGCTGCGCCGCTTGCGGCATCTTTGGCTTGAGCTCCAGAAAGCTATACAAGTTGCTCATAAACAGCGCGCTTTCATACAGCTGATTGACGTTGTACGAGCAAGCCTTGAAACGCGCGTCTGGCTCTGCCGAAAGAGCGAGAGATACAGCGCCATGTCGCCGAGCGTATGCACGCCGATAACCGCGCGCCACACCACCCAGGCATACGCGCCGTAGTAGGCTACGTTGGCCAGCAGGCCAAAGAACAGGCTGATCGCGCTGCGTTTGCGCGCCATGACCGCGTCTTCGTTGTAAAACTTCCAAAACAGATCGACATAGCGGCCGAGCAACGGTCTCGCCCAGCCCAAACAGCTTGACTTCCTTGACCGAGTCTTTCTCGGTCAGCAAATGCTCGAAGTAGTCATGCGCCGCGCTTCAGGCGCGCGCCAGACAACAGCCGAAAGCTCAAATCGCTGTAGCGCGTCTGCGCAATAAACATCGGCAGGCTCGCGCCAAACAACAGCACGCCACCAACGGGCTGAACGCAAACAGCACCACCGCAAACGAGATCAGCAGCATCAGGAATTTTGCGCGGCGATAGAACCGATGTGTTCAAGATCTGCAAGCGCGCGCCGGTCGGCTTCGCGCCGGGCGTTGCTGCAGCTTGTCGTAGAACTCGGCGTCCTCAAAAAACTGCAGATCCAGCGTGAGCGACTTCCGAATGATTGCGGTATTGATGTCGTGCGACAACCGCGCATGCAGCACATGCTCGACCAGCGAACGCACCTGACTGGCTGCGGCGCCAAGCGTCACCAAAAACAACTCGGCGGCGAGATACGGCAGCACCGGTTGAATGCCCGCCCACAGACCGGCCGTTGTGAATACACCGGATTGCGCAGCCACGGCGACACCGTCGATGATGAGTTTGCCCAGATAGGCCTGCGCCAACGGCAGCGCCGCGGCGATCAGCGTGACACCGGCCATGGCCAGCGTGCCGCTTGCGTGCGACTGCCAGATCAGCCCAAAGGCCCGGATGATGTTGCGATAGGCCTGTTTTAAATCAATAGGTTTTCGTTCGTCTTTCTTTTTATCCATCCGTATGCGCCCCTCGGACGCATGGCAAGACTTTTGTAGGCTGCCACCTCGCAAACTGCCGAGCTGGTCTTCATCGAAAAGGACGAAGGGAAACTCAACGATTCATCGGACGCTCAACCGTTCGGTCTAGACCACAATAGGCCAAGCATAGCGGGATTTATATGATCAGCATCAGCACTACCCCCACCCCAGCCACCATGGCTGTTGCAGGCCTTGGCTCAGCCGCGGCAAAAAAGCCGATCACCGTGCTGCTCGTGGACGACGTGCCGTATATCCGCGCCGGGCTCAAGATGCTGCTCAACCTGCAGGCCGACTTCGATATTGTCGGCGAGGCCGAAGACGGCGAATCGGCGCTCAATATGGCATCGTCGCTGGCGCCACAGGTCGTGGTGATGGATGTCAACATGCCCGGCATGAGCGGCTTTGCGGCGACCAGCGCAATGCGCGCGGCCGCGCCAGAGTGCGCAGTGGTGTTGCTCAGCTTGATCGACAGCGCGCTCTATCGGCAGACTGCCCGAGAAGTGGGCGCGAGCGCATTTGTGCCAAAGACCGTGCTCTCGGAGCCGCTCATCGACGCAGTGCGCGGCGCGGCCGGCTAAAGCCCGAACTATTTAGGGGACGGCGTTCTTACGCGTCGTGCGGCAACGGCATGGTCACACAGATTTGCGTGCCCTCACCTTCCGCGCTGGTCAGCACAAAGGTGCCGCCGGCAGATTCAGCGCGTTCGCGCATGTTCACCAGGCCCATGTGCCCTGGGAAGCTGCGCTTCATGTCAAAGCCCTTGCCATTGTCTTTCAGCACAATCACGATGCGGCGGCGATGTTTTTCATCGGCCTGAACGGACATGTCGATCTCGACGCGCGTGGCCTGCGCGTGCTTGATGACGTTCTGCGTGGCCTCCATCGTGATGCGATAGAGCGCCTCTTTGTGCTGGATCGGCATGACCGGCTCGTCGCAGAAGCTGGTGCCCAGCTCGAATTTGTGACGTGCACTCAGCGCAGCCATCTGCTTTTGCAGCACCACAACCAGGCCTTCGGTGGTCAGGCTCTCCGGGCGCAACTCCAAAATCAGCGCGCGCATCTCGGCCAGGCCACCCTCGGCCAGCGAGAGCACGTAGTCGACGGCGTCGGTACCGCGCGGCGATTCGGTCGCGATGATCTGTTTGGCCGTGCGCGCGCCGAGCGAGATGCCATAGAGCGCCTGCGAGACTGAGTCGTGCAGCTCGCGCGCCAGCCGATAGCGCTCCGATGCAATGGCGCTCTTTGCCGCCTCTTCGCGCAGCCGTGCATTCTCGATGCCGAGCGCGCACTGGTAGCCGATCGTGGCCGCCAGCGACATCTCTTCGTTGTCGATGCGCTGTTTGCCGCGATAGCACAGCACCACACCGCCGTAGACCTCGCGATCGGAGATCAGCGGGATCGTGAGCGTGCGGGTCACGCGTTCCTGCTTGTAAAGCGCCTGCAACACAGCCTGCTTTTCTGGCGCCAGCGACGACGCGCTCTCAGCCAGCGCCTTCAGCTCATCGGTGTGCACGGTGCGATCCGCAACCGCGCGGCCGATGTTCCACGCGCCAAATTGCGCGCCATGCCGGGTGACAAATGCCGGGCTTAGGCCCTGGCTGTCGCGAATCTCGAGCATCTGCGTCTCGCGATCCAGCTCGTAAATTGCAGCGCCATCGGCCAGAAAGGCGCCGGAGATCTGCTGCAGCACGCGGTTAAAGACTTCGACCTGGGTGATATTCGAGTTCAGCAGGCGCACCTGCTCGCGCATGCCCTCGGCCACTTTCAACCGCATCTGCTCGGCCGAATACAGGCGGGCATTCTCGATCGCAGCTGCTGCCTGGCTGGCGAACGCCATGGCGATGTTCTTGAGCGGCTCGGTGTAGTAGCCGGGCTGCGAGTTATCAAACGTCATGATGCCAAGCACGCGATCGCGCACGATCAGCGGCAGGCACATCCACGAGCGCACGCGCGATGGCGACGCCGCATGCTCGTTTGAAATTGAGCGCATCTCGCCCACCCGCGCATATTCCGCCTCGGTGTCGCGAATGATCGTCGGTTTGCGGCTGGCGATGACCTGCAAGTCAAACGCATTGAGATCCCACGATTCGAACGCGTGCAGCTCGTCCTGCGACATATGGCCGCGATGCTTTAGCAGCCGCAATTTGCGGGCGGACTCATCCAGCTCGAACAGCTTGACCACGTCATACTCGACCACGGCTCCGGCGGTATCCAGGATGGTTTCGAGCAACGACGACAGATCCAGCGTCGACGACACGGTGCGGTTGATCGTCAGCAGCGTCTGCAGCTCGCGCGTGCGTTTGGCGACTTCGCGCTCCAGCAGCATTGTGGCCTCGACGCGATCGGTGATATCGCGCGAATTCAGCACGATCTGGTTGCCGGCCACCTGTGTGGCGCGGATCTTGGCGGTCACTTCCATCCAACGGTAGTTGCCGTCTTTGTGGCGGGCGCGCACCTGCGCGGTAAAAATGCCCGCTGTGTCCGGCTGCTCGCGCTTGGTGCGCTCGATGATGGTGACGCGATCGTCGGGATGGAGCAGCTCGATCAAATTGAGGCCGATCAGCTCTTCGACCGAATAGCCCAGTGTGCGCAAAACGGAAGGGCTTTGATAAGTCACGACGCCGGAGCCATCCACCAGCGTGATGAGATCCGAGCCATTTTCGATCATCGCGCGAAAGCGCTCTTCGTTGCGGCGAATGATGTCCTGCGACTCGCGGATGCGGTCTTCCTGACGTTTGCGCTCGCCAATGTCGCGGTGTGAACCGACCATGCGCACAGGCTGGCCGCGCTCGTCGCGACGCGCGATGCCACGGCTATGCACCCAGCGCGCCTCGCCGTTGCCGCAAATGACGCGGTACTCCACTTCGAAACGGACTGTCTCTCCGCTGAGATGGCAATAGATGGTGCGCATCACATGATCAAGATCATCGGCGTGAATGGCCGACAGCCAGATCGTGGAGACATTGTTGTTTTTTGAACGCTGGTCTTCGCCGACGATCTGATACCAGCGATCGGAGACATAGAGCTCATCGGTGCGCAGGTTCCAATCCCACAGCCCGTCGCCGGATGTCATCAACAACATCTCGATGCGTTCTTGATAGAGGTGGGCTTCGTGCTGGGCCTGTTCAAGGCGCGCGCGCATGCTGTCGTCGTGCGATGTGCCGTTTGTCTGACCGGTGCCATTGCTTGGAATGGTCCCGTCAGTTACGGCTTGTGTGAGAGGCTGGAGCGATGCAGATGCCATGCGATAGTTGCACGCGCATCACCCTATTTGAGCCTGTCCCCCGGGGTATTGCTGAAATGCGCGTTGGTGACGAATTCTACGGACGATGGCCGCTCGCGTCGTGCGACTAAGGATGGATCTGAAACCGAGAATGAGCGCAGACGCTGTCATTCTTATAAGAATGCCCCCGGCGAGGATCGAACTCACAACCTCGGCATTAGAAGGGCCTTGCTCTGTCCAATTGAGCTACGGGGGCTTTTTGTATGGCGTTAATCGCGCGCGCATCGCAGCGGCCTCAGCACATATGCTGGCAGCCGCCGCAAAATCTGCCTTCCGTGACTAAGCGGTTTGTCGCAACTGGTGGATTTCGCAGGACCAGCACTTGCGGCACATCGCCGAACCCTGGCGGGCAAACATGCAATAGAGCCTACCCCAACCGGCTCGCCGCCGCGTTCACGCTGCTCGCACTCGGTGCAAGAAACGTGGCCGTGACGATTCGCTCATTGGAAAAGGACCTAAGCGTTTAACGGTTTGATGCCATTATAGACAACACGGCCGCCAAGTCTGTCGATGATCTCTTTTGAGGTGCGGCCGATCCGCCCGGCCAGCTCGCCAGCGCTGAGTGGCGCATTGTTGTTGATCAGAAACGCGCGAAACGCGGCCTCGGCCACCGGTGTTTTTGGCGAGATAAATTCCGGATCTTTTGCGCGCTCGGCGCGAATGAGCTGCATGGCGTAGGTCACGCGGTTGACTTCACCCGTCTCTTCGTCGACAAAGTCAAAAGCCGATGTGAGATCGCGTTCGCCCGCGGCGTCGATCTGTTCCTGCGTCAGGCACTTTTCGATCAGCACGTTGATGTCCTGGCCATTTTTGACAAACCACTCGTACTCGATGCGAAATTTTGTCTGCTCGGTGATTTTTGTGATTTTCATCATAGCCGTTCACTCAGATGCCAGTAGTTGTCGCCCACTGGAACGTAGCTGCCGCTCGCAACGAGCGCAGCAAACACGGTGCGGGCGCTGGCGCGCGCCAAACCGTTGACCACCGCATACAGTGTGCGCGCGTGCACATTTCCCTGCGGGCTGAGTTTTGCGATTTCAAGAAACGCGTCGCGCACGGCAAGCCCAACATCGGCGCGTGCGCGCAACGGATCGAGGATCTTGTGGTCGTCAACAAACACCGACATCAGCTCATCGAACTCGCACGGCACCGCGCGTTGCGCAGTCTCGAGGCGCAGGTTGCCGTTGACCACGTTGGCAACGCGCACCCACTCACGCTTTGGCTTGCGGCGCTTGGCATCGATGATGAACTCATGCGGCTTGTCCGTCGCGCTGAGCGTAATCTCAGCGCCAGCCGGCAATTCAGCCAACCGATAGAAATCCGCCAGACCCCAGAGATAGAGACCGGGTTGTACCAACCAGACCAGGAACGGTTTGTTCGACATGCGATCGACAAACGTCAAGGGCAGGCGTGGTTTGGCGACTTGCGGCAACACACTGCTGAGCTTCTGGCTCAGGCCCAGCGTGCCGGCACGGCGATGCGGGATGGTCAGAATAACTTCGGCGCTGCTGGCGCGCTCGGTCGTCCCCGGCTCGGCGGGCGTATCAAGTTCGTCGCCAATCTGAATGGCAAGGGCCTCAAGATCGGGGCCAATCGTGACGGGTTCTGCAAACAGCACCGGCTCAAGATAGGCCGGGCGCTCGCGCACTTCAACCGGTTCGCTGCGGCGCAGAATCCAGGCTGGCCGCTCGCTCAGGCTGACTTCGTCGAAGCGTTCATCGCTGGCGAGCGCGCTGTTGAGCGACGCTTCCTGCACGTTGGCGGCGACATCGGCGGGCAACCCCAGATCGCGCAGAATCATGTCCGTCGTCATCGGTTTGCCGGCGGCGATATCCAGCACGGCTTCGGCCAGGTTGAGATGACCGATATTCACATCCGTCATCAACGCGCGCAAAAACCACTCTTCCCCGATCTTGATCAAATCGTTATTTTTCGCGAGCGTGGCCTCGGTCACAGCGGCCACATGCGCACCATACCTCTCGTAGAGTTCTTCGGGTGATTTGAGGTTTTCTGTTTGGACGAGCGTGCTGGGATCCAGTTCGTTTAGTTTGTGCGGGGATTTCAAGTTGGCCGCAAATTCTCGCCGGGTGCCGTCGCTCAGGGTCACGTCGATGACGTCGAAGGTGGCGTCGTCCGTCCCTACCCCGGCGCGCACCGCTTCAATGGTGCCCGTCAAAAACCCAAGGATGGGGAAACTCAATGCAGCGCCAGCCGCATAGACGTTTTTGGGCATGTAGATTGCCCCGTTGTTATTGAGTTGTCGACGCAATTCAGCGTTGTCGCGTTCGACGTGGTGTTGCACGAGTATGCGCGAGAGCTCCGCTGCGCGCAATGGTTTGCTCGATTCGAGTAATTGGCTGGTAATCAGTTCCAAATCTTCAGCTCGAAGAGTAAACCGATGCCAGTAGTCTGCAGTTTGCGTTTGCCGTTGGATCACGTAGCCGCCTTCCCTGTAAATTAGGACGCGGAATTATATCGTATGAGAGCAAGTTTTCCTGTGAGCAGAAGAAACATTGAGCAACTTTCAACCCTAAAAAGGCGCCACAGATTTCACAGTTTGCACAGAAAAACTGTAGCCGCCAGCTCCAGAACCCGTCGCACCGTTATGCACGCGCCGTAACACCTTCGTTTCGTGTTTGTTCAAAAATATGGAACGGTGACAACGCGCGCAAAGTATTGCAAGATGATCGCGTGCTGATACCGCGCATTGAAAGGCAATGCAGTGGATTGGCAGGGGAGTGCAGACATGCGAATAAGCCAGGCATTTAAACAGGCCGCGCAAGGCGACCGACTCACTCAGATGGCCGAGCGTGGCACGGTCTCGCTAGACGAAGTGGAAGACATGCGCGCGGCCGATGCGCTGTGTTTTGGTGTTATTCAGCACCATCGCACCGACAAGATCGGTGTGCGGATTGCCGCGCTGTCTGAGTGGATGCATGCCACATTTCGTGGTTTGAGGCCGGCAACTGCGATGTTGCGCTGCCGGACGCACTGCGCGCCAGCCTGCGGGACATTGGCGAAGAGCTGCGCGACAGCGCTGAAAGCGAGTTGGATCGTCTGGCGCTCGGATCGATCCGCCGGATGGTTCGTAAGCGCGTCGCGACCTGCCGCGATCAATGGGCGCTTCATCGCGTACTGACCCTGGTTGAACAGGACGGGTTTCTCTAGCCTGTGGCAGCGGCCCAACGAGCTGCTTCAGTTGCAAGGCCAGATTAGCAGCCTGGCCCAACCCGTTGCACTGAGCTCGGAGACCGCGCGCGAACTGCGCCAGGTCATCAGCGAATTCGGTTAAGCCCCTGCCGAAGCTCCGTCCAAATTGACAAACGCGACCCTCTACCGGGTCGCGTCATTTTTCCAAACCTGGATGACGGTGCCACTCTTCGATTACGCAGAGCACAATGACGAAACGGACCGAAACCTCACAGCACTGCAACGGCACCTCACAATTTAATCCAAATCACATTTCAAGCGTAATGCAATAATTCTGTGCAATTACACGCAACATTCACATCTAAAGTTGGATGAATACTCCACAAATCCTACGAATAATCTGCGCCTTAAGGAAAGAGGCGCACTATGCAAAAACTAATTACACGGATCGTGCTCGGAGCGGCAATCATGGCGGCAATCCCGCTCACTGCCGCATACGGGGCAAACACAACGGGGCCAGTCAATCAGCCCGGTTGTTCAGTGGTTGAGGTCTCGCCAGGCAACTACGTAGTACATCTGCAATGCGACATCGACGGCCCCCCCGTCGACGGCCATGCCGACGAACACGCCGGTGCCGACAGCAACGCCCCGCCCTCCAACCTTGACGCCGCGCCCACCCACGGCCACGCCACCGCCTCCACCGACGAACACGCCCGTGCCGCCTGCAACGTCAACGCCGCGCCCGCCAACAGCCACGGCCATCCCGCCGACCGCGACACCGCGTCCGCCCACGGCCACGACGATTCCGCCGACAGCCACGCCGCGCCCGCCGACATCGACACCTGCGCCGCCGACAGCCACGCCGCGTCCGGCTACAGCCACACCAATCCCGCCGACAGCGACGCCGCGCCCGCCAACAGCGACGCCGCGCCCGCCAACAATCACGCCGATCCCGCCCACGGCCACACCGCGCCCCCCGACAAATACGCCTGCGCCGCCGACAGCCACGCCGCGTCCGATGACAGCCACGCCGCGCCCACCGACGAGCACGCCGCGCACCGCCAACGGCCACGCCGCGCCCGCCCACGGCCACGCCCATTCCGCCAACAGCGACGCCGCGCCCGCCAACGAGCACGCCGCGTCCGCCGACAGCCACGCCAATCCCACCAACGGCCACACCGCGCCCACCGACTGCCACGCCGCGCCCACCGACCGCCACGCCCCGTCCGATCGCCCACGGCCACGACCGCGCCGCCGCCAACCGCGCACGCCGCCCGCCGCCAACAGCCAACGACCGCGCCCGCCGACAGCCACGCCACGCCCGCCGACAGCCACGCCACGCCCGCCGACAGCAACGCCGCGCCCGCCAACAGCTACGCCAATCCCACCGACGGCGACACTGCGCCCGCCGACCGCCACGCCGCGCCCTGCAACTGCGACACCGCGCCCGGCCACCAGCACGCCGCGTCCGCCGACGGCGACCCTGCCGCCTGCGACCAACACGCCGCGTCCGCCGACGGCCACGGTCATCCCAGCGTCCAGCACGCCGGTTCCGACCGTTAACGTGACACCGCTGCCGACGCCGGATGTCTGGAGCACGATCGTGGCGCTGCCAACCGCAACGCCAAACGCGACCGGCCCAAATGGCTCGCGCACCGAGTGCGAATTTAACGGCGGCTATCTGGTCTGCACGAACTGGGTCATCGCCGCGCGCGAGCCGTTCGTCTGCCCGATCAACGAAGTGCTGCGCGCAGCCGTATCCGCGCTCACTGGTGGACGAGCCGGTGAACTTCAGCCTGCTGCCCGCGCAGTGGCATCCGAGCGAGGCCGGTCAGCCTGGCCAGATCCACAACCCGAGCAACCTGGCCGACTACATGGACGCGGATGGCAATCCGACCGCGGCCGGCGTCTATCGCAACGTGCAAATCTGGTTGCGCACCGAGCGCCTGATCGCCGATTCACAGTGGCCACCGTTCACGCCCTTTGACTCGACGCAGACCGATAAACAGATCGTGCCCAAAATCCAATGGCAGTTTACCGGCCGCACCGCAAACGGTGATCCGCAGATTCAGCTCGGACCGCTTGCATCGTTCTCTTATGCAGCCGCGAGCTACTCGGGCGTGGACGCTTCAACCGGCGCCGTGCCAAACAAAGGCCGTCGCTTTGACTTCAACGGCAGACAGCCATCGTCAAGCTACGATCTGCCGGCTTACCCGGTCAACGTCTTCTCGTATTGCGGTCTGTGGCGCTCGATTCGCGGCCAGGTGTCCGAACGCTACTGGCATCCGCTGACGCAGTGCTTCCCGACCTATCGGGACGAGAACGGCAACTGGGCCGTGCCCGCCGGGCATGAAACTGAAGGCTGCCCGGCGGGCTACATCGCCTATGGCGAGTGGCGCTTCCGATGGACAGACATGCAGTGGCAGTGGGATCCTGTCGACATGCGCGATCTTGGCTTACCCAAGAGTTATCTGGTCAACCCCTATTCGACCGCGGGGGGTCTGTTTAACGGCACCCGCTGGTGGGAACCGCGCCAGGCCGGCATCTGGGTGCCCGTCGTTGAAGTGCAGACAGTCCAGCAGGAAAGCGGCACAACACCGTAGAAAAATAACGGCCGTCCACGCCCTGCGATCATATGCGATGGGCGGAAATGCAAAACACCGTCGTGAGTTTCACGACGGTGTTTTGCGTTTCTGCCCATCCGGCTGGTCGGCGGTCGCGCTTTCCCTTACCCACATCGGTATCGCGCAGCGCGGCACCCAAATCATCATTTTGCCGCAAATCGAGGGGGAATCCCCCGAAAAAGCAATATCTCCCGCGCTCCGCGCGGGAGATATTGCTTTTTTCGGAGTTAACTCTGTGCACTCGCGCGCGAAGTGCCGCCAACCGGCGCAAAATTGTGGGTAAGGGATGAGCGCGAAGCGCGGGGATTTGCCAGACCACCCATGACGTAGGCCTAGGACCTTCGGCGCAACCATAACACCATGACGCAAAGACGCTACGCTTGTGTATTTCTCAATGGTTTCATGCCAAAATCATGAGTTTTTAACTGTTTTCTTGCACTATGTTGCGACTTTAGTCTGATGCCATATCGGTATAACGTACTAACAATCTCTCCGTGTAAGTAGGGGGAGAGAATGTCAGAAGTCACTAGCATTGACATGTATCGCAGTCAGCATCGCGTTCATCGCACCAGCGTCAACCGCGCACGGGCGTGTCGCCACAAAAAATGTGGCGCAAGAAAATTGCACGTTTGAGCGCCAACCGGACGGCAGCTGGGAATGGGTGTGCAAATTTATCTCAACGGTCGTCGCGCCAACCTCGACCGTCGTGCGCACGCCATCGGTCGCCACGTCCACGCCGCGGCCACCAGCCACGGCAACGGCCATGATCCCGGCAACGTCCACCGCGCGTCCGACGGCCACAACCGGTCCGTCGCCCACACCGCGGCCGACCAACACGCCGCGCCCGACCGCCACGACCGGCCCGTCGCCCACACCGCCGCCAACCAGCACGCCACGGCCGACCGCCACGACCGGCCCGTCGCCCACACCGCGGCCGACCAACACACCGCGCCCGACGGCCACGACCGGCCCGTCGCCCACGCCACGGCCGACCAACACGCCGCGTCCGCCAACCGCAACACCCAAACCTGTGACAGCGACACCGGTGCCGCCGACAGCCACGCCGCCACCGCCGGCGACTGCAACACCGCAGCCGACTGCGACGGCTCAACCGACTGCCACACCGCAACCCACGCTGGTGCCGACATTTGTCGGCCCGACGCCGGACTACTGGGCGACCTTGATCTCGCTGCCTACAGCCACACCGGCAGCGAGCACCGGCGGAACCACAGCTCAGGAGTGCGAGCTGGTCGACGGTCTGTTCACCTGCGGAAATATTCCACTGGTGGGTCGCAACCCGATTTCGTGCCCGATCAACGAAGTGATGCGTGTGCCCTACCCGCGCTCGATCGTGGTTGAGACCACGAAGTTCAACCTGGTGCCCGCGCAGTGGTTCCCATCGGAAGATGGCAAATGGAGCGAACCACCGTCAAACGCGGCGAATATCGCCGATTTTATCGATTCCAATGGCCTGCCGATTCGTGAGGGCATCTATCGCAACATCCAATTGGGGCTGCGCGGCGAACGCTTGAAGAAAGAGCAGGAATGGCCACCGCGCTCGTTTATCAAGCCGACGGCGCCCTTTCAGATCCCTGAAATCGTGCCGGATGTGAAGTGGACGTTTACCGGCCGATCGGCAAAGGGAGACCTGGCTGTGCAGTTTGGTCTGACGACGACGTACGCTTATGCCGCTGCCAGCTATGTCGGCGCAGATGCTGCGACTGGCGCGGTGCCAAACCGCGGCCGGCGCTTCGATTTCGCCGCCCGGCAACCCGGCAACACGTATGACCTGCCGGCGTATCCGGTCAATCTCCTGAGCTACTGCGGCTTCTGGCAAGGCATCCGCGGCGAGATCTCGAAAAAGGAGTGGATCTCCGAATCCACCTGCGAAAATAAGCCAGTAGACGCCGACGGCAAGCCGTATATGCCCGCAGGCACCAGCGACGAGAAGTGCTTTAACGGTCAGATCTCGTATGGCCACTACGCGTTTTACTGGTCGCGCTTCCAGACCGCCTGGCAGCCAAAAGACCTGCGCGAAGAAAACTGGCCAACCAGCTATGTCTACGAAGATCGCGCCACGGCCGGTGGCGGTTTTGCCGGACGCGAGTGGAAGGAGCCCTACGGCAACGGTGTCTTCGTGCCCGTCATCGAGGTCCAAACGGTGCAACAGGACCAGTAGCGAGCGCGTTACGCGCACCTCGTTCTGCAGCAAACAAACCGGCACCCAACAGGTGCCGGTTTTTCTAATGCTTGCACCGTGCATAGCCCATGTAATCCACCCCCTCCCGCGCTTCAAACAGTGAATTCCACGCTGTTCGTCACGCCTTGAGACAACTTAGAATGTCGTCTGCGTGTTCACATATTCAATTTAGAACACAATCTTATTATTTTTATTGCTTTCTGGCAACATATTACTAACAAAGACTGATGATGTGTAGTCCCTTGAGACGAATAATGTCATGTGTTATTCGGGGGCAACATGAAGAAGTCTATTGGACTCACATTAATCATCGCATCAATCGTCCTGACAACGCCAATGCTTAGCGCAAATGGCGACAATCGAGGCCAAAGCGGAAGCGGCGGCGGTAGCAGCAGCGGCAACTGCCAGTGGACAGAGGGGCCAGACGGCTCCTGGATCTGGAGCTGCGATATTGTGCCGACCGTCGTGACCGTGCAGGCCACGACAGCCTTCACACCGACGCCGCCACCCACCGCGACGCGTCCTCCACCGACGCCCACACCGCGGCCACCCACGGCCACGCCGCGCCCGCCAACCGCAACGCCCATTCCGCCGACGCCCACGCCGCGTCCGCCGACCGCCACGCCGCGGCCGCCCACGGCCACGCCGCGCCCACCGACGGCGACGCCGCGTCCGCCTACAGCCACACCCATTCCGCCAACAGCCACGCCGCGGCCGCCGACGGCACACCCGCGGCCGCCCACAGCAACACCGCGCCCGCTGACTGCCACGCCGCGGCCGCCTGACCGCCACACCCGCGCCACCGACAGCCACACCGCGCCCGATGACCGCGACACCTCGCCCGCCGACTGCGACGCCACCCGCCGCCAACAGCGACGCCGCGCACCGCCAACCGCCACGCCGCATCCCGCCGACGGCAACGCCGCGACCGCCAACAAAACACCGCGACCGCCACGCAACGCCCATGCCGCCGACAGCGACGCCACGTCCGCCAACGGCAACGCCGCGCCCACCCACCGCGACACCGCGCCCGGCCACGGCGACACCGATTCCGCCAACGGCAACGCCGCGCCCACCCACCGCGACACCGCGCCCGGCCACGGCAACACCGCCGCCGCCCACCGCGACCAACCTGCCGACCAATACGCCGCGCCCGCCCACGGCCACGCCGTTCCTGACGCCGACGCCCGACCTGCGGCCAACAGTCGACCTGTGGGCCACTGTCGTCGCGTTGCCGACCGCGACGCCTTCCGGTGCAGATTCCACCGGCACGACAACCGAGTGCGATCTGGTAGACGGCCGCTTTACATGCGCAAACATCTTCTTGCGCGGCGCAGTGCCGATCAACTGCCCGATCAACGAGGCATTTCGGCAGCCATACCCGCGCGCGCTGGTAGACGAAACCGTGACCTATCGGCTGCTGCCGTCTGATTGGTATCCCAATGTCAATGGCGGCTGGAGCATGCCTGCCGATCCCGACAACATCGATGAACTGGAAGACGACGACCGCGAGCCGATCATGGAAGGCATCTACAAGCAGATGCAGCTCGGTCTGCGCTCGGAGCGCCTGCAGCCCGGAACACTGTGGCCACCGTCGCGCTTTATCAAACCCGGGCATCCGTTCCAGGTGCCAGATCTCGTTCCGCCCGTCGTATGGCGCTTTAGCGGGCGCGCCTCGAACAACGAACTTTCGGTGCAATATGGCGTGAGCAGCACCTATTCGTACGCCGCTGCGAGCTATGTCGGCACGGATGTCGCCACCAGCGCGCAGCCAAACAAGGGCCGCCGCTTTGACTTCGCAAACCGCCGCCCAGGCGCCAGCTACGACTTGCCGGCCTATCCGGTTCAGGTCGAAAGCTACTGCGGATTCTGGTACAGCATCCGCGGCAAGAAATCAAAGAAATACTGGATCAACACATCGACCTGCCAGCCCAGGCCCGTCAATGCGGAGGGCGAACCCTTCACGCCCGCTGGCACCAGCGGCGAGCTGTGCCCATCCGGCCAGATCGCGGCCGGCGAGTTCCGATTCTATTGGGACGACTTCCAGACCGAGTGGAGTCCAAAAGACATGCGTGAAGAAATGCCAGGCTTTAGCTATCTCGCGCAGCGCCGCACAACTGGCGGCGGCACCTTTGCAGGCATTGAATACAAGGAACCCACAGCTTCCGGAGTCTGGGTGCCGGTCGTAGAAGTTCAGACGGTGCAACAGGAGCCCTAAGCTGATGCGCAGCATCAGTTGCACAGCCTGAGACGCAAAGAGCTCGGCGCAATGCGTTATTCCGTATTCACAAATGGGTGGAGGGTCGCTGATCCCTGTGCGACGATTTCGCCGCGATCTAGGGGCATTTTTACCGGAGAAAGCACCATCTCCCCGCGCTCCGCGCGGGGAGATGGTGCTTTCTCCGGACGAATCTCTGTAAGCTCGTGCCGGAAACGCCGTCATTCGGCGGGAAATTTGTGGGCAAGGGATAGCGCAATGCGCGGGGCTTTTTGCGTCTCAGACGATCCGCGCATTGCTGCCCTTTGCGGTCTTGATCACTTCGATGCGCGCCGGGAAGGCGTCTTTGAGTTCATCGATGTGGGTGATGATAAAGATGCGTTCGAACTCGTCCTCAATCGACTTGAGCGCTTCGACAAGCCGCTCGCGCCCCTGCGCATCCTGCGTGCCAAACCCTTCATCGATGAACAGCGTGCGCAGCCGCGCGCCGGCGCGCCGCGCCAGCAACTTGCTCAGCGCGATGCGGATCGCAAAGTTAATGCGAAATGCCTCACCGCCGCTAAACATTTCGTAAGCCCGTTCGCCCAGCTCGTCGCTGATGCGAATCTCCAGCGTCTCCATCGTGTCGCCCTTTTGCGTCAGGCGCTGCGTTTCAAAACGCACGTTCATGCGCCCGTTCGACATCTTCGCCAGCAGCGCATTCGCGCCGGATTCGAGTTCAGGCAGCACGCTTTCGATGATCATGGCCGGCACGCCATTTTTGCCAAACGCGGTGCGCAACTCATCAAACTGGGCGTGGCGGCGCTGCATGATGTCGACATCCGCGCGCAGCCGCAACGCCGAGGCTTCCTGCGCCTTGCATGCCTGCACACGCTGGTTGGCCGAGTCAGATTTGCGTTGCGCGTCGAAATAAGCGGTTTGTGTCTGCTTGAGCAGTGCCAGCACCTCAGCCGCGCGCACGAGCGCGCGCTCAGCCTCAGCCAGCGCAGCCGCGTGCTGGTCGTGCTGCGCGCGTTCGGCGGCGCGCTTTTCCGTCAGCGCGCCGAGCTGCTGTTTCAGCGCATCGCGCGCGCGGGTTTCGCTTTTGAATCGCAAGTTCGGCGCGGTCGAGCGCGGCCTTGCGATCGGTAAATCCGGCCAGCGTTTTTAGCTGTTCACGCACGCGCGTGTGCTCGGCAGCGTCATAGCCCAGCGCAGCCAGCTCACCCTCAACCACCGTGAGCGCTTGCTGCGCCGGCTGCGGCGTAGTCTTTGCCGTAAGCCAGCCGTTTTGCCGCGCCGTCAAGCGCCTGCTGCGCGGCCGGAATCTCGCGCGCGGCGAGGGCGGCCTTCTCGACACGCGCGGCCAGCGCCGATTCATCGCGCCGCAGTTGCTGTATCGCGGCAATCTCGGCATCGACGCGCCCGGCCTCGGCATCCAGCGCGGCGCGGCCATCGAGCAACTGTTTGGCGCGCGCTTCGTTGGCGCGATAGTGATCGCCGCGCTCTTTGCCGCGCCCGCGCAATTCGTCCAGCAGGCGTTTGCGGTCCTCTTCAGCCAGCGCTCGCCCGCAGGCCGGGCAAATTGCGCCGATTGCATCCAGCGCGGTCATGCGCTGTTTGATCTCGTTCATCTCGCGTTTGAGCACATCGTTCTGCGCGCGCGCCTCGCCCTGCTGATCCGAAGCGCTCAGGCGTTGCTCGGCCAGTTGTGCTGATTTCTGCTGAAGCGCGGTCAGGTTTGCGCTCTGCGCGTGTAATCGCCTGCAAGCGCGTCGCGGCATCGCCAGCGTCGGCCTCGCGTTTGGCCTCGTCGAGTGCGCGTTGTGCGGCGTCACGCGCACTTTCAAGTTGCCGGCGCGCGTCGGCGATCGTCGATTCAGCGCCAGTCTTGCGCGCGTTGAGCTCGACCATGCTGGTCAACTTGCCGGTCAGCGATTCGCTCAGCGCGCGCGCATCCTGCAGCGCCTGAAACCCGCTTTCAATCTCGGCCTGCGCGGCAACAGCCTGCTGATACTCGGCCAGGCTGGTTTCATGCTGGCGCAGCTCGGTCTCAAGCTTGGCCGATTCGCCATCGAGCGCGCGCATGCGCATCTCGGTCTGCGTCAGTTGCGCGCGAATCTGTTGCATGCGCTCGCGCTGCAGATCGTGTTCGCGCTGTTCGGCTTCGGCTGCGCGCAGCCGCGCCTCGGCGTCGCGCAGCGCGCTCTGCGCCTCGCCGAGTTGACGTTCATACTCGGGCAAGCGCTGCAGATCTTCTTCGGCCACACGCACATCGGCTTCAAGTTTGCTGATTTCGCGCTCGATCACGGCCATGCGATCCTTGACGATGTTCTCGTACTCGACCCACAGGTTTAGGCTCAAAATTTCGCCGAGCAGCTCTTTGCGCTGGCCGGGCGGCTTGAGCGTAAATTCGTCGGCGCGGCCCTGTTTCAAATAGGCCGAGTTCACAAACGTTTCGTAGCTCAGATTGAGCGCGCGTTCGATTTTGCTCTGCGTTTCGGCGCTGCGCGGCTCGCTGATCTGGCGCCAGCCATTTTGCGCCACGTCTTTGACAAAAAAGTCCAGCTGCCCGCTTGAGGTAGCAGCCTTGCCTTTGACCGCTTTCCCGAGCTTGCGCACGCGCACAACCTGATACACCTCGCGGCCTTCCGAAAAGGTCAATGCCACGCGCATCTCGGCGGTGCCCTGCGCGAACAGCTCGTCGTCGCGTTTGGCGCGCGCTTGGCCCCAGATCGCCCAGGTGATCGCGTCTAGCAGCGTGCTCTTGCCGGCGCCGTTGTCGCCGGTCAGGCACACCACGTGCAACCCAGACAGATCCAACGGATCCGGGTCGCGGTAGGCCATAAAATTTTTGAGCTCGAGCTTGAGGGGAATCATGTGCGATTAGATTTTAATCGCGTCACAGCGGCGATCGACCAGGTCCCATCGTTTAGCTGCAGCGTCACGCCTTCGCAAAAGCTGATGCCGGTTCCGAGCGCGGCGGCATCGGCGCTGGTATCGCAGGCCAGCGCCAGCGTCTCAACCACACCGCCGTGTGTGACCAGCAGCGCGTGCGCACCGGCTTCGAGTGAACCGGCGACCGTATCGGCGAACATCAGCAATTGGCGCGCATACGCCGGCATGTGTAATCCGCCTTTGATCAGGCGCGCAACGTCGGCAAATTTTTTGCAGGCATCCAGCTCGAGCGCCAGCGCCGGTTCATCCGGCAACGCCAGTTCATCGCGCTCCTCGTCAATGGCGTGGCCGAGCGCCACCGCGGTCTCGATGGCGCGCAATGCTGGGCTGCTGAGCACCAGCGCAAAGGGCGGCAATGTCGCGCCTTGCGCGCGCGCCAGCGTCACGCCGGCCTGGCTCAGATGCGCGGAATTGCGATCGCGAATGCTGTGGCGGCGTAGTTCGAGCGTGCGCATTAAACGTCGATCCATTCGTGATCCACGCGCCCGTCGTCGCGCAGATGCAGCTTGGCCACGCGTGGGCCTTCTTTTGAGATTTCCGGATTGGCCGCCACCGCGCCCGGGTTAAAAAACAGCGCGTTGTCGTGCACGCGCGCGGTGCTGCGGTGCGAATGGCCAAACACCACGATATCCGCCGCGCGCGGGCGCTTGCGCCGCAACCGCGCGATCAGCATGTCGTTGACGCCGTCCAGCCGCCGCTTCGACAAATAGCCCGTAATCTTGTCGACGATTGAGTAGGCAAAGCGGAAGTGACCGTGCGTCAGCCACAACACGTGGCCGGGCAACGACACGGTGGCGGTCAGGGGTAACTCCTGATCGTGGATGCCGGTGCTGTATTGCCAGTGCAAATTGCCGCGCACGGCGAACGCCGGCGCGATCTTTGACAGGCACGGCATGATGGCCGGGTCTTCCAGATCACCGGCGTGCAGAATCAGCTCGACGCCGCGCAGCGCGTCAAACACCGTGCCAGGCAGCGCGGCGATGCGATGCGCAACATGGGTATCGGATATCACGCCAATCGTCCGCGCACGGGACGTGATGGCGATGTGTTCAGTGGGTTCACTCACGATAGGCGGCGGCGATGTTACCATTGGCGACGAAGTGAGCGCCACAAACATCCTCGACACCATTCTTGCGCACAAGCGCGATACCGAAGTGCCGGCCCGCAAACGCGCCATCTCCGAGCGCGCCATGCGCGACCTGGCTGAACGCTACTCCCGCCCGACGCGCGATTTTGCCGCAGCGCTCCAGCGCGCGGACGGCACCGTGGCGCTGATCGCGGAGGTCAAACGCGCCTCGCCCTCGCGCGGCATCTTTGTGCCCGGTGCGTTTGACCCGGTGGCTATCGCCCGGCTGTATGAAGACAACGGCGCGTCTGCCATCAGTGTGCTGACCGACGAAAAATTCTTCGCTGGCAGCCTGGACTACATGACGGCGATCAGCGCGCAGGCCGGCGTGCCCGTGCTGCGCAAAGACTTTGTCGTCGATCCGTATCAGATTTATGAGGCGCGCCAGGCCGGGGCCGATGCCGTGCTCCTGATTGTGGCCGCGCTGAATGACGACGAGTTGCGCGATCTGTATCAGCTTGCGACTGCGCAGACCCTGACGGCGCTGATCGAAGTCCACGATGTCGCCGAAACTGAGCGCGCGCTTAAACTCGGCGCGCGCGTGATCGGGGTCAACAATCGCGATTTACAAACATTTGAAACATCTTTGCAAACAACAGCGCACTGCGCGGATGCAATAACCGGCAACGGCCACGTGCTGGTCAGCGAAAGCGGAATTCATACGCAGAAACACGTGGAGCAAGTGGCCGCAATGGGCGCAAACGCGATCCTTGTAGGGGAATCCATCATCGTGTCGGATGACCGTGCCGGCCAGGTGCGCGCCCTGAGCGGCATCGCGAAAACCTATACTTAAGTAATTCTTTATGTAAATTACAAAACCTTGCAATGTTGGCGACACTGTGAATAATGTGCGTGCGCCATTTATCAGGGTGCGCTCATTTAGTCATAAGGAGTAATCGAGAGAACATGGAAGGATTTAGGAAGTTTCTAACCAAGACCAACGCGATCGCGCTGGCAATCGGTGTGATCATCGGCGGTGCCGCGACGACGCTGGTTAACTCGTTGGTCGCCAACCTCATCAACCCGATCATCGGTGTGCTGTTGTCTGGAATCGATCTGAACAGCGCGCTCAAGGTCAATCTTGGCATGGGCCAAGCGTTGCAGGCCGATGGCACCACAAAAGCAATCCCGAACGAGCTTAAAATCGGTGCGTTTATCGCCACGTTGCTCAACTTTGCGATCGTCATGTTCGTGGCTTACCAGCTCGCGAAGATCTTCGCGAAGGACATGCTCGAGGACAAGAAGTAGAACTTTTTATTCGGGCTTAGCCTGAATATTTGGGTCACAGCAACACCCGTCGGATCTGCAATGATCCGGCGGGTGTTTGCTTTTCCAGATGCGCACAAGTAGTCTGTCAAAGCAAAGTTTATCTTTGGCCAAATTCAACACCCCCGCGCTTCGCGCTTTCTGTTACCCACAAGTCAGTAACGCGCAGCGCGGCACCCAAATCATCACTTTGCCGCGAATCGAAGGGGGATTTTTCAAAAAAAGCAATATCTCCCGCGCTCCGCGCGGGAGATATTGCTTTTTTTGGAGTTAACTCTGTGCACTCGCGCGCGAAGCGCGCCAACCGGCGCGAAAATTGTGGTTTAAGGATAGCGCTTCGCGCGAGGATGGTGAATTCGGCACCAAAACCATTTGCCTTGACGCACTACTAGGGTTGGCACGACATCGCTGGCAGATTTTGCGCTAGGCCCTGGCGGACACCTGCCCAAGTTGGCTGTGGATAAGTCGCACAAAAACCGGCTTCTGTGTCGCTTCGACCCTATAATCGAAAATCACGCAAACAGGCCCGCGTCCAACCATCTTGCCGGCGAAATCGCCGCGACACTTTGCATAGACGTGCTGGCTTAATCACAAAGGATGTTCATGAAAGTTTCATGCTTGCAGGAGAACTTGGCCAAAGGGCTCAACATCGTCAGCCGCGCGGTCGCGCCCCGCACCGCCACCCTGCCCGTGCTAACGCATGTGTTGCTGGCGACTGACGGCGGGCGACTCAAGATCGCCGCGACCAACCTGGAACTCGGAGTGAGTTGCTGGATTGGCGCAAAGGTTGAGTCCGAAGGCTCGGTCACAATTCCAGCCCGCACGCTCTCCGATTTGGTGAACCTGCTGGCCGCCGAAAAAGTGGACCTCGAAGTCAATGTGCGCACGCAGACCATGCGCGTGCAAAGCGGCAAGACCGACGCCAACATCAAAGGCATGGATGCGGCCGAGTTTCCAATCATCCCGACCTTTAATGCTGCTGGCGCGACGTTTGTCGATCCGGCCGTGCTCAAGCGCCTAATCCAGCAGGTGGTCTTCGCCGCCTCGACGGATGAGAGCCGCCCTACCATGACCGGCGTGCTGACAAAGCTCGATGGCGACACCATCACCATGGTCGCGACCGACGGCTTCCGCCTCAGCGTGCGCAAGGGCAAGCTCAAGGAGCCTGTCGCCGAACCCAAGCAGATTTTGATCCCGGCCAAGGCCATCGCCGAAGTTGGCCGCGTCATCGGCGATCAGGAAGAGCCAGTCGCGATTAGCGTCACGCCCTCGCACGGACAGGTGCTCTTTCACCTCACCAACGTCGACATCGTGGCGCAGTTGATCGATCAGAAATTCCCGAACTACGAGCACATCATCCCGAAGAAGCACGAGACGCGCACGATTTTGAACACGGCCGACCTGCTCAAAGCCTGCCGGCAGGCCGGCATCTTTGCGCGCGATTCGCTCGACACCGTGCGCCTGTCGATCAAACCCGGCGAGGACGTCGACCCGGGCCGCTTGACCGTCACTGCGCGCGCCGATGAAACCGGCGACAACCAGAGTGATCTCGAAGCATCGGTGCACGGCACCGGCGTCGATATCGGCTTCAACGTCAAGTATCTTATCGACGCGCTGGCTGCGATTGAAACCCCGCAGGTCGCCATCGAGACCACCTCGCCGCGCTCGGCCGGCATCCTCAAAGCCATCGGTGATGAGGACTTTTTGCACGTGGTGATGCCGGTAAATCTGCCGCGCGCCTAAGAAGGTGCTTAAGGTGCCTAAAGTGCTTGAAGTGCTTAAGGTCTAAACAACCTTAAGCACTTCAAGCACTTTAGGCACCTTAAGCACTTTATTTGTACCATGCCCATCAAAAAACTAACCGTCGCGCAGGTTTGCCGCCGCTGCGATCCGGCCACGCTGCCGTTTCAAACAACAGCCGAGCTTGAACCGATCGACGAGATTTTCGGGCAGGGCCGCGCCATGCGCGCGCTCGACTTTGGCGTCAACATCGACGCCCCTGGCTACAACGTGTTTGTCATCGGGCCAAACGGCACCGGGCGCATGTCGGCGATTCACGAACAGCTCGGCGCGGCCGCCGCAGCCATGCCGCCCGCCAGCGATTGGGTTTATGTGCACAACTTTGCAAATGCGCGTGAGCCGCGCGCGCTGCAGCTGAAGCCCGGTGCCGCGCCCAAGCTGCGCGATGCAGTTGAGCTGCTGATTGCCCAAACGCGCGAGAAACTGCCCGGCGCGTTTGACACCGATCAGTACGACGCCGCAACCGACGAGATCACCGCCTCGCTTGAACTGGTGCAGGAGACGCGCCTCAACGCCATCAGCGCGCAGGCCAACGCGGTTGGGCTGGCGCTGATCCGCACTGCCACCGGCCTCGACTTGATGCCTGCCGAACAGGGTGCCGAAATGACGCCGGCCCTGGCCACCGAACGTCGCCGTCTGGCCGACGTGCTGGATGACACATTGCGCGCGATCCGCGAGGCCGAACGCGAGACCCGGCAGCACCTCAACACGCTGGATGCCACGGTCGCCGAGTCGGTCGTCGGCGTGCTGGTGCAGGATGTCATTGCCGTAGAGGCCGAACTCGTCGCGCCTGAACACCGCGATGCGCTGATGCGCTATCTCGGCGCCGTCAAGACCGATCTGATCGCCAACATCCGGGTCTTTAAGCCGCGCGAAGACCCGGTCGACCCGCAGCAGCTGGAGCTGTATTTCAACCGCTTTCGCATCAATCTATTTGTGACGCAGAGCGAAGCCCACCGCAACTACGCGCCGGTGGTGGTCGAGGACAACCCGACCTATCACGCGCTGCTTGGCCGCATCGATCGCACGTTTACGATCGCGAATAACGCCGTGGTGGCGGCCAACACGGTCGATCACATGATGCTGCGGCCGGGTGTGCTGCATCAGGCCAATGGCGGCTATCTGGTGCTCAGCGCGCGCGAGCTGCTGGATGCCGATGGCGCGCTGGCCGGGCTCAAGCGCACACTGCGCCGCAAGGCCGTGCGCTTCGAAGAGATCGACAGCCCGATGATCGGGGTGCCCTCGCTGGAACCGCAGTCGATTCCGCTCGACGTCAAGATTGTGATTCACGGCAACGCGGCATCGTATTGGGAAGCCGGCGCGCGCGACGAGATCTTTCGCGAGCTGTTCAAAGTCAAGGCCGAGTTTGTCTCGTTGCTGGAACGCACGCCGGAGAGCGAGATGGTTTACGCGCGCTTTTTGCGTGGGCGCTCTGTCGAGGAAAAGTTGCCGGATTTTGACCGGAGCGCGCGCCGCCTGGCTGGTCGAATACGGGTCACGTGAAGCTGACGATCAGAGAAAACTGACCGCGCGTTTTGGCGATCTGGGTGACATCATCCGCGAGGCCGCGTTTTGGGCCAAGCGCAACGGCCACACGATTGTGGAGCGCGCCGACATGCAGCGCGCGGTCGACGAGCGCCGCATCCGCCTAAACCGCTACGAAGACGACTACCGCGAATACATGCTGCGCGGCGGCTATTACGTCGAAACGACGGGCGAGGAAGTTGGCCAGATCAACGGCATGTCGGTGCTCGATTTGGGTGAATACGAGTTTGGCAAGCCGGCCCGCATCACCGCGCGCAGCTATGTCATGCGTGGCGGCATCAACGATGTCGATCGCGCGGTGAACTACACCGACCAGTCGCACAACAAGGGCATCGCGATCATCGACAGTTACCTCAGCGGCATCTACTCAACCGAACAGCCGTTGAGCGTGTCCGCCAACGTGGCGTTCGAACAGAGTTTGAACCATCATGAAGGCGACAGCGCGTCGTGCGCGATCCTGCTGGCGATGCTCTCATCGGTCAGCCAGCAGCCGATCCCGCAGACCCTGGCCGTCACCGGCACGCTCGATCAGAGCGGGTTTGTGCGGCCCATCGGCGGCGCAAACACAAAAATCGAAGGTTTTTTTGACATGTGCGCGGCGCGCGGGCTCAACGGCCACCACGGCGTGGTCATCCCGATTTCGAATGCCGAAGACCTGATGTTGCGCGACGATGTGGTCGAAGCCGTGCGCGACGGCAAGTTTCACGTGTTCGCGGCCACGCATGTGGACGATTTGATCGAGCTGTATTTTGGCATGCCGGCCGGCCGGCGCGGCGAAGACGGCACGTTTCCCGCCTGGCACCCTGCACGCGCTGGTGGATGCCGCGCTGCGCGAGAACAACGAGAAGTTTGAGGGGCGCCGGCGCGCCAGCGAGGAAAAGCAGCACGCTGAAGATCGCAAAGCGGCCGAAGGCGAGCCTGCGCCTCCGCCGGATGTCGCGCCCGGCCCCACCCCCGATCCGGTCACACCGGAGCCGCCGCCGATCGACCCGCAGATTTGAGTCAAACAGGGCGCTGTGGGTGCGCGTCGATCGGCGATCTGGCACGACTCGATGGGAGTTTTTGCCCGGATTGAGGGAGTTTCCCGAAAAAAAGCAATATCCCCCGCGCTTCGCGCGGAGATATTGCTTTTTCGGAGTTAACTCTGTGAACTCGCGCGCGCAAGTGGGACGGCGAAATTGTGGGTATAGGCATAGCGCTCCGCGCGGGGATAGTGCTTTCTCCGGGTTGGTCTCCGGCGCATCACCCCGTCAATTGGGAAAAAGATGCGGGGCATCAGTTCGTGGAGGAATCTTCCCGCACAAACCGATGCCCCGCACGAGCGAAGTGGAGATGCCGGGAATCGAACCCGGGTCCGAAATGCGACGACCTCACATGACTACGAGCGTATCTGTCGGATTTTGTCTCGCGCCACACACGCACGACAGCAAGCTAAGTCGCGACGCCAGCTCGTTTAGTTGGCTGATCAGCCGACGTCTTCCCGCATACGAACCTCTGCGAAACGTCCGTTGGCATTATGACGCCGCACCCGACCCCCACCAACGCGAGGGGTCGGACGACGCTACGACTAGCGTAGTGCTATTCAGCTACCGCTTACGCGGCAACCGGAACAGCATTCCAGTTGATCTTCGCACTTACGTGCTTTGCACTTTTTAACGAGAGTCGCTTCTCGGCTCGCCACGTAAGACTGACAACACCCGTCGAAGCCTGTCATCCCCGTAGAGAACTGACAAGTATACGCGATCCACCCTCACCGATAGACCGCGATGGCGGTCATGCCAGAAGACTTATCTAGAATCTGCAGACCGGTCGCACCCTGCGCTTTGAGCAGCTTTAGCCCCAGCGCCAGGGCCTGCAGATCAGCCGACCATGCGCTGAGCTTGCCGCGCGCTGCCAACCCCAAAAAGCCGCCGGGCTTCACAACCTGCGACGCGTCGAGCGTCCAGTCCTGGATCAGCGCCAGCGCAGTTTTCTCCTGCCCTACTGGCAAATTGGCCGTGATCACAATAAACCCGAGGGCGCCCGCATGCGGCAGCAACCCATTGCCGGCGTGTGGCGCGTTCCCCACGCGCAACGGCAGCACCGGCAGGACGCCGAGCGCAGTCTGCAAAAATGGCAGCTGTGCTTCGATCACGTCGTCGGGGTCGGTGTCGGGCGTAATCAATTGCGCGCCCGCGTTGATGCGATCCACCAGCACGCGATCGATCGGCGCCAGGTCGAGCGGCGTCTCGTAGGCGTCGGCGGGATCACACGCCAGCGCGAGTTCGGGTTGGCGCAGGTTCGGGGCCAGCAGCGTCACCGCGTCGAAATGCAGCGGCGAGGTGAGCAGCGCCTTGTAGGCCGCGCCAGCCAGCGGCCCAACTTCGCGGTGCAGCCCGCGCGGCACAATTAACCCGAGCAGATCGCCATCGACACGCGGCTGGTGCGCATCTTCGATCCATGATTCAACCGAGGCGCGCAACCTGCCGGCATCGCCAAAATAATGCGCGCCGGCATAGATTGGCTGCCGCGCAATCATCCCGGCCACCGTGCATACGAAATTGCGATTGCGATTGCAAACATCGCCACAAAAAACAGCGCCAGCACGAGCACCTGTTTTGAAAGCGAATTGGTGTCCATCAAGTATTCGTTGATCAGTTCGGGCCGGCGGTTTGCCGGGATCACGCCGTCAAACGCGCGCGCAAGCGGATCGGTTCTCGCATACGTCGGCGCAAGAAACCAGCCGAGCAGCAGACCGCCCAGCATGCCGCCGACATGACCCCACAACCCAATGTTCGAGCCGGGCAACAAACTGATCACCACGCCGATCACTACGGTGATCCCGATATCGCGCAAGACGCGCGTGCTGGTCGCGCCCAGCAGTGCCCGATGCTTGTAGAAATACACGGCGAGCATGCCGATCGCGCCATACAACGATGTGGATGCGCCAAGCGAGTTGCCGTTTGTGATCGCGTAGCTCAACACGGACCCGGACAACGCCGTCAGGAAGTAGCCCGCTGCGAATCGGCGGCGGCCAAACAACGCCTCGACCTGTGTCCCAATTCGAGTACAGCGCAAAGCAATTGAACGTGATATGGCTGCTGCCCGCATGCAACAGGCTCGAGGTAAACAGCCGCCAATATTCGCCCTGTGTGACAAGTTCGGCGATATTTGCACCCAGCGCGGTAAACCGGCGGCCGCCATACTCGTCGATCACCCAGATCACCGCGAGCACGCCGATCATGATGTAGGACAAGAGCGGCTTGTCCATCGGAATGGGGATGCGGATTGGCGCTGACGGCGGTTCTGCGGGTGTGACGGTCTGCATATCAGATCCGCGGCGCGTGTCGGCCGATTCGGCAATGTTCGGCAGAAATGATCGACACAATTTGATCGACCGCGTCATCTTGCGCACCAGCCTGGTTGATCACCAGGTATTCGAACTCGTCTTTGCGCTTCATCTCTTCGCGCGCTGTGGCGATGCGGATTTTTAGCGAGTCTTCCGACTCGGTCGTTGCGCGTCGCGCAGCCGGCGCACCAGCTCGTCTTCGTTTTCGGGCGAAATAAATATCGTGACGACGTTGGGCACCAATGTGCGGATTTTCGCCGCGCCCTGCACATCGATCCGCATGATGACATCTTTGCCAGACTGCGAACGCCTGCCGCACCTGAGATTTTGGAATGCCCTTGTAATCCCCATACACGATGCTGTGCTCAAGCAATTCGTCGTTTTGCATCAGATCGGCAAATTCGCCCTTGCTGACAAACAGATAGTCCACGCCCTCGACTTCGTTGGCGCGCCGCTGGCGGGTGGTCATGGTGACGACAAACGCAAAGTCATAGCCGCGTGTTTTCAGACAGTTCAGCAAGGTGTCCTTGCCAACGCCGGACGGGCCGGAGAGCACGACAAGCATGGGCGGGTTCAAGTTTGCGTATAGATCGACAGATCCAGATGGCGTTTGCATCATTCCACAGAGATTTTAACTGAGTGGCCTAGCGCACCCGTAAAATACCTGCATGCCGATTTTCGAGTATCGCTGCCAGCGTTGTAACAAAAAGAATAGCGTGCTGTTTCGCAGCTCTCCGCGGTCGATCACAGCGGCGTCGTGTGCGAGTTCTGCGGCAGCAACGGCTGCGCCGCTTGATGTCCAGAGTGCGCGTGATGCGCGGCGGTGTGGACGAGAGCCCTCGGCCCGCAGGGTGATGTCGACGAATCGCATTGCTCGGCGAGATGGGCGGCCTCGACGAAAATGACCCGCGCGCGCTCGGCCGCTTTATGCGCAAAATGGCGGCCGAGACCGGCGAAGACCTCGGCCCGGAGTTTAGCGAGGTTGATCGGCCGGCTCGAAAAGGGCGAAGACCCGGACAAGATCGAACAGTCCAATGGGCGATGTCTTTGGCGATGATGCCGGCATGCCCGGCATGGACGCTGACGGAATGAGCCCGCCGCCGCCGCCCGCCGCTGAGCCCAAACCCAAACGCAAGCCAAAGAAAAAGAAGAAGGCGAAGGCGTAGGGGCGCCGATCACGGCGTGCCGTTATCTACGCCGCCGATCCAACGCGCATGCGCCGCGCGCACTTGCGGGCCGATGCCGGTCTGATCCGCCGCGTCGAGCAACTCCCCGGCGGTCACGATGCGATAGCGCCCGGCTGCGGCATACAGCCGCAGCCACGCCAGCAGGCGCTCGGTGCCGACCTCGGTTTCGACCTGGTCAAAAAACAGCGGCGCCTTGCCATACACAATGGGCGCGTAGCCACGGCGCGCAAAGGCGTTTGTGGGCTGGCCGGCGCGCGCATCGCCGCGCGCTTCCACCTCGAGCCGCCAGCGTTCCAAAAAGAAGCGCGAGCGGCGCAGATCGGCCACACGCGCGCCTGATCGCTCGCGCGCATACAAGAGCGTGCTGTATTGGGTTAGCGCTTCATCCAGCCAGGCCTCGCGCACTGGATCGCTGCCGACCAGGCCATACCACCACTGATGCGCAATTTCGTGCGCCACCAGCCACTCGAAATAGGCTTCATCGTTTTTAAACGGCGTCACACCGGCCACCATCGGGTACTCGATGCCGCCGATCGGCGTGGTGCTTTGAAAGACGGTCAGCGTGGTGTACGGATACGCGCCAAACAGTGTTTCGAAGCTGCGCAGCGCGTCGACCGCATACACCAGCGCGCGTTGCGCCGCGGCTTGATCGGTGCGCAGAAAGACGACGCGCAATTTGATGCTGCCGCCGTCGATGCTGTCGACCGCTTTCTCAAGGCGCTGGTAGCCGTCGCTGGCGTGAATGGCAAAGTCGCGCACGGGCGCGGCAGAACACTCGCTCCAGGTGAACGCGCCATCAATCCGGCTGGCGCACTCGCCTGTGGCGACCACCTGATAGCGCGACGGCGCGCGGATGCGCACGCGATACGCCGCAACATCGCTGGCAACGATATCGCCGAACAGCGGAAGTGGGTCAATTCGCCACTGGCCGGCTTGATCGAGCGGCGGCACAAGCGCATAGGCATTTGGCAACGACAGCACCCCGGCCGTCCAGCCAAACGTGGCATACGCGGTTTTTGGATCATCCGGCACGGTCACTTCGAACGACAAATCCACAATCACACCTGCGCCCGGCGCCAGCGCGCTGGTGGCGGCCAGGCGCGCAATACTCGGATCGCCCGAATCGAGGGTCAGGGCTGCAGTGCGTCCGTTGTAGCGCGCGCTGGTGATGCGCAGCGCGCCGCCCATGTAGGGCGTGTTTGGATACAACCGAAACACGATCTCATTGAGCGCAACCTGTGAGCGGTTGACATACCGAATGCGCTGCAGGCCGAATACCCGGCGCTGCTGCGGCTGAATATCCAACGTGATGCTGTAGAGCGTCGCATTCGCAATGGCTGAGATATCGCGCGCAGCGGCCGGACGCAGGGCGTTGCCATAAATGCTCGCGACAGCCTCGACGAATGCGGCATTGTTTGCGGCCGCATCACTGGGTTGAGCCTCAGTGCCGGGCAGTTCGAGCACGAGCAGCGCCTCGTCCACGGCAGCGCTTGTTTCCGGCGTGGGCGGAATCGCGGTCCCCACCGGACCGTCGATGGACAACAACACCTCTTGCGTCCCGGCTGGATTTTCAATTGCGAGCAGCGTGCCGCTCTGCGGAAGCGCAGGGGTCAACCCGCGGCCCAAGGCGACAAGGGAAAAGAACGAGCATGGCGAGGAGTGCGTAGAGGCGTCGATGCATGGCAATGCTGGTCAGTATAATTTCATAAGTGAAGAAAGCCGCGCTGTTTGGCGCAACCGCGATGCTCGTGCTCAGCGCATGCGGACCGGTCCAGGCGCCGACACCGACGGTCGTTGTGACGCAGGCGCTGCCAACCGCCCGCCCGACCACGACGCCACGCGCCACACCGACGCTTTCAGCCGCCACCGCACCACCGCAGCGCGAAGCCGCCATCACACCGACGCCAATCGTCTATGTGGTGCAGACCGGCGACACACTGATTCCGATTGCGAATAAATTCGGCGTCAGCGTGGCCGACATCATCGCAGCGAACGGTTCGCTCGACCCGGCTTCGCTGCAAATCGGGCAGCGTTTGACCATTCCTTCCGGCGCGGTCAGCCCGGGCGCATCGAACGCCGATCAAACCCTGCTGCCCTCGCCCACGCCATTGCCATTTGTAATCCGCGGCGAGAACGCAGTCGCCACCGCGGCGGGCAGCCTCGAAATCATCGGCGAGATGTTTAACGCAACAGGCACGCCGCTGACGAACATCCAGGTGCTTGTGACGCTGCTGGACAGTGCGGACACCCCGCTCCAGCGCCAGTCCGCATTTGTCGCGCGTGATGTGGTGCCGCCCAACGAGACATCGCCATTTCGGATCTTGTTTAGCGCGCCACCGCAAAGTTTCGCCAAGTTCACAGTGCTGCAATTGCGCGCTGAGCCGGGCTCACTCGATGCCTATGCGAAGGTCACGGTTGAAAACCCGCAGGGCACGCCCAACGGCTCGCAGTTCAAAGTCTCGGGCAGCGCAAAAAACAACGACACGGTCAGCGTCCGGGCGCTGCGCTTGATCGTCACAGCTTATGACTCCGAGAAAAAGTGATCGGCTATCGCTACATCGACGCAATTCAGCAGCCGCTCGAGTCCAATGCCAGCGCGCCCTTCGAGATATCGATCGTCACCGCGTCTCAAAACATTGCGACGTATGCGGTCATCCCGGAAGGAATCAAGTAGCACGCCATGGCGAGCGCGCTTGCATACATCCGTGTTCTGGATCTGACGCGCGTGCTGGCTGGCCCGTATTGCACTCAGTTGCTGGGCGATTACGGCGCGGAGATTTTCAAGATCGAGCAACCCGGCAGCGGTGATGGCACCCGCCAGTGGGGTCCGCCGTTTGTTGGCGATCAGAGCGCGTATTTTTTGAGCGTCAATCGCAACAAACGCAGCATCACGCTGAATCTGAAAGACGCGGCTGGCCGCGAGATCCTGCGCACACTGGCGCAGCGTTGCGATGTGCTGATCGAGAATTTTTTGCCGGGCACGCTCGACGCGCTCGGCATCGGCTACAGTGCACTGAGCGCGCTCAACCCCATGCTCGTGTATTGCGCGATCACCGGCTACGGTCAGACCGGGCCGTATCGCGACCGGCCGGGTTATGACTTTGCGATTCAAGCTGAAGGCGGTTTGATGTCGATCACAGGCGCATCAGACGGCGAACCAGCAAAAGTCGGCGTGGCGATCGCGGATATTACGACCGGATTGTTCGCCGCCAATGCCATTCTGGCCGCGCTGCTGCATCGGCAGCACAGCCAGCGCGGCCAATACATCGATGTGGCGCTGCTCGACGCGCAGATCGCCTGGCTGGCCAACGTCGCGCACAACTATCTGGCCACCGGCGACGCGCCGAAACGCTATGGCAACGCGCATCCGAGCATCGTGCCGTATCAGACGTTCCAGACGCGCGACGGGCATCTGGCGCTGGCCGTCGGCACAGACGGTCAATACAGGTGCCTATGCGAAGCGCTTGAACGCTCGGACCTGCGCGACGATGCGCGCTTTCAACACAACCCGGACCGGGTTGCGAATCGTGAGGCGCTGGTTGCCGCGCTGGCGAGCATATTCGCCACCCGCAATACCGCCGCGTGGATCGCACTGCTGCAGGCGCATGCGGTGCCCTGCGCGCCGATCAACGATGTGCCGACCGCGCTGAATGATGCGCAGGTGCGCGCGCGCGGCATGGTGCAGTCTGTGCCGCACCCGACGCTGGGTGACATCGAACTGCTCGGCCCGGTCGCCAAACTCAGCGAGACGCCGGCGACCCTTCGCAGCGCCCCACCCACGCTCGGCGCAGATACCGACGCGGTGCTGCGCGAGCTGGGCTATTCGAATGACGCGATTGAACAGCTGCGCCGCGCTGGCATCGTTTAATCTTTGCTACCAAACGCAGACCTACGCCAAACCGTCATACATCGTATGCACATCGCTGCCTTTAAAGCGCGCGGTGTAGCCGGTTGGGTGCAGCGGCTCGTCGTAGAAGAACTGCGGCAGATCGTCGTCCGAAACATCAAACCCGGCCAGGCGAGTTGAACTCATGCTCCAGCGTCAGCGCCTCGCGGCCAAGCGTAAAGAAGAAAGAGTCGTCGACGTTGCTGCCGGTCGAGGCGTTGATGGCATTCATCATGAACGGGCATTGCGCATTCGTGACCGAGCGGCCAAAGATGCACAACCCGAGCGAGTCGTTGCGCCGCGGTCTTGATCTGATCCTGCAGGCTGAGCTCGCGCAGCTGTTCCAATCGTCATCTCTTTTGTCTTTGAGGCGCGGCAGGTTGCCCGCGGTGTGGTCGGCGCCCTGCGCGGTGGCCATCATCGTGATGCCGGTGGCTTCGACCACGCGCGGGTCGTAGGCGCTGATCGCCTGCTTCTTGATCACGGGCACGCGCTTGACGCCGTAGTGCTCGCCCACGCGCGCGGTGCCCTGCGCCCAGAGCTCTGCCCGGCTCGCGTGCCCATGCGGATTTCGGCCAGGCACTGCGCCATAAACTGCTTGTCGCCAAATTGCGCCAGCCCGGCATCCATCAGCACGGCCAGCATCGCGCCGGTCTCAATCGTGTCGATGCCCAGGTCGTTGGCAGATGTAGTTGAGCTGCGCCAGATCATCGGGGTCGCCGATGCCGCAGTTGGTGCCGAGCAGGCCGAGCGTCTCGTATTCGACCGGCGAGACCACTTCTTTGCCATCGGCATCGTGATAGACATTGCTGCACTGGATCACGCAGCCGGGCATGCAGGCATGCGTCTGTTCGCCGCCGCGGCTCTTGTTGAGCTGGCCGATGTAGTCGCCGCCCATCTTGAACTGTCTCACCCTTGGCTGTGTCGGCAAATGACCGCCGACGTAAAGTTGCGCACCGGCAGCCCGCCCAGATGATTCTGGAAGTCGGCCATGCCCATCGTGCCGACCGCGTTGTAGAAGCCGGTCACGATGCTGTCGGCCAGCAACATCTTGGCGTAGTCTTTGACCGCGTCGCGCACACCTTTTGGATCGTGAAAGTTCGGCGTCTTGTCCAGATCGAGCACGATGGCCTTGACCTTCTTGCTGCCCATCACCGCGCCCACGCCGCCGCGCGCGGCCAAGCCGCGACGGGCGACTATCGTTGTCGCTGAAGGCGATGCCGGCCAGCAAGCCCTGATACTCGCCCACCGGGCCGCAGAGCGCAATGGCGACCTTGTTGCCATAGCGTGCGTGAAGCATCTCGGCCGACTTCGAAGTTGCCTTTGCCGAGATAACGGCGTGCGTCGTCAAAGTCAAGCGCGCCATCTTTCTTGAAGTGGATCACCACCCAATTCGTCGCTGGCGCCGTTGAGCGTGAAGCCGGCCAGTATGCAGCTGACCCAGGCCATAGCTAAAGGTGCCGCCGCCGTTGGCCTCTTTGATGCCGCCGGTCAGCGGGCTTTTGCAGCCGACGCTGGTGCGGTTGGCGTTGGAGAAGCTGGTGCCGGCAAACGGGCCCGCGCGAAAGATCAGCGGGTTCTCCGGCGAGAGCGGATCGACCGTGGCCTTGTCTGCCGCCAGCAGCTCTTTGGCGATAAACCAGCGGCCGCCCTTGGCGATGTTCTCGCCATGCAATTCGCGAACTGTGGTCGCGCGTGTTTTCAGATCGATGTCCAGATATTTACGCATGTTGAAGTTGCCTGTTTGCAGAGAATGGGTTCGCCCTTGGACGAGTGGCCGGTTGCAGCCGTCAGGGCTCTAGTGTACGAGCTTTTGGCAGCGGACAGCGGGGCGCCGCTTCGCCGCTGCGCGTGATGCTTTCGAACTGTGCAAACGGGATCCACAACCGGTTGGCGTTTGGGACGGTGACGGTGACCGGCGCATCGACGGCGAACAGCGCCGCGTCATCGGCATATGTGTCGTTGTGTTTGACCGACCATTCCGCGCGCGTGTTCAGCACCACATTGACCTCGCTGGCCGCGGCTGGGGCGCTGACGCGGATCTGCGTGTATTTGTCCCAAATCGGCTCGCGCACAAAGTCGCTGCAGACGGTGCCCTGGTCGAAGTCGAGCGCGCCGCCGTCGGTGTCGATGCAGATGCGCGCCTCGAGGTTGCCGGGCTCGTAACCCGACGATGGGACGTCATCTGGCAGCACGCTGGCGTCGCAATTGGAGGTCCACACCTGCGTCCACAGCGTGAACGCCAGCCATTGCCCTGGCGAGATGCCAGTTACACGCTGATACACGCCGGCGGATTCGTTGCGTGCGTAGAAGTTGAAATACTTGAGTGCGGTGGCGCCGCTGCGCACACGGTCTTTGAACGGATCAGCCGGAATCGTGCCGAACTCCGGGCGATGGTTTGTAAACGGCGGGTCGTTCGGCGACTTGCACTTGAAGAAGGGCTCCCAGCCGTCCGGCGTGCCAAGCTCGTTTGCAATGCGGTTCTCGCACGGGTCAAAACGCGCAGGTCAGCCCGCCCTCAAAGCTCGGGTTGCGCAGCAGATTTGCCTGTTCGCGGCGCGCTATAGGCCGGTGCGCTGACGACGAAGGTCAGCGTGGCGGCAATGAATGCAACACGTAATCGAATCATTGTTGCAATGCTATCGCGATTTAAGTAGAGAGCGGCCGGGCAGCCTCCGGGAAGCGGCCGGGCCGCTTCCCGGTAGGCTGCCCGGCCGCTCTCTACTTCCCACCCGCCTGCGGTACAGTTGCCCCATGCAGCCCTTTCTGACCGAATCGCACGTCGCGTTTTACACACACATGCGGGCCCTCTCGCAACGTTTTCTGCCCGATATCCGCAAACACGACGCCCTGCGCACCTACCCGCGCGAGCTGATCGCGGAGATGGCTGCGGTTGGCCTGCTTGGCCTTTGCCTGCCCAAGGCATATGGCGGTGGCGGGCGCGACTACCTGTCGTTGGCGCTCGCCGCCGAGGCCATGGAGTATGCCGACGCCTCACTGCGCGAGGTTATCGCGGTGCATCTGGGGCTGCACGCGCTCGCGATTTATCAGTGGGGCACTGCGGAACAAAAACAGCGCTGGCTGCCTGGCCTGGCCACCGGCAGTGTGCTCGGCTGTTTCGCGCTCAACGAGGCGAACGCCGGAAGCGATGTCGCCAACATGCGCACGACGGCGCGGAAAGACGGCGATGGCTATGTGCTGAACGGCGCCAAAACCTGGATCACGTTGGCCACGCAGGCGCAGCGCATGCTGGTGTTCGCCAAAACCGAACCCGAACGTGGCGCGCAGGGCATCAGCGCGTTTATTGTGCCAGCCGACTCCCCCGGCGTCCAAACGCATGCGCGCACAAACAAGATGGGCGACTGGGCCAGCGACACCGGCGATATCACGCTCACCGACGTGCGCGTGCCGGCTACAGACCTGCTGGGCTTCGAAGGCGAAGGGTTCAAGATTGCCATGAGCGCGCTCGACAATGGCCGCTTCGTAGTGGCTGCCGGCGCAATCGGCAGCATGAAGGCCTGCCGCGACGAAGCAACTGCCTATGCGAAAGAACGCCTAGCGTTTGGCGCACCCATCATCGAGCAGCAGCTGGTTCAGCAGTTGCTCGCAAACATGCAGCTGCGCATCGACGCCGGTGAGATGCTCGTGCTCAAGACCGCGTCGCTCAAGAACGCCGGAAGGCGCAACTCGCGCGAAGCCAGCAGCGCCAAATGGTTTTGCGCCGAAGCCGCGCTGCAGTGCGCAAACGACGCCGTGCGCGTGCTCGGCTCCGCCGGCTACAGCGACGATCACAATGCCGCCCGCCACCTGCGCAATTGCATGGCCAGCGCGATTTATCAGGGCACTTCGCAGATTCACACGCTCATCCAGGCCGACTATCTATCCGGCAAACGGGTCGACAAGCCGTTGCGGATGGAGTTGCCAGGCGCCGACGGTGCGTAGCAGCGAGGCATTCCTCGCCGCTACACTGCGGGCGCAAGAAACGTCTCAGGCCCACTTGCATCGCCAATACGACGATTTCGCCCCAAGTTGCGGCAATTTCTACCGGAGAAAACAGCATCAATCGGCGGGAAACGCGTTGGCAAGGGCAGACGCTGCAAGGGGATTCACGATGCTTTGTTCGCCAGCACCGCTGCTGTCAGTGTGGCTGTGGCGACGAGTTTGCCGTCGGCCTGCTGCACCTGCACCGCCCAGACATGCGTGCTGCGGCCAAGATGCTGCGCGCGCGCCGTCGCTGTCACCTCGCCGCCCTGCGGCACCGAGCGGATGTGATTGATGGTGAGCGTCAATCCCACGCTGTAGTGCGTGGCTGTGTTCAGCACCAGCAACGACGCCATGCTGGCGACCGTCTCGGCCAACGCCGCGGTTGCGCCGCCGTGCAGGATGCGAAAGGGTTGAACCGCTGCGCTCGTCACCGGCATTTTTGCGCTCAGAAAATCCGGGCCAATCTCAACAAATGTGATGCCCAGATGCGACATGAGCGTGTCCGGGAGCATGCGTTCGATTTCGGCCAGCGTCGGGGTTGCGAACCAGATGGACATGGGTTGATTATCGAGGCAGAATGTTCTTAAAGTGCTTGAGGTGCCTAAAGTGCTTAAGGTCATGTCACCTTAAGCACTTTAGGCACTTTAAGCACCTAGGCACTTTCCGCCAAAAACCACCCGTTGTACAATTTCTCCCCTCAGGGCCTATAGCTCAATGGCAGAGCAGTCCGCTCATAACGGATTGGTTCTAGGTTCGAATCCTAGTGGGCCCATGGTTTGTTTTTAGGCAACGCACTGTGCTGTTGTAGACACCTCAAAAATGGCGATTCTCACCCAAACCCATATGCTCATCCACCCGAAGGAGAGCGCAGACTATGTAGTGCAGCATGTCGACATACCCGTCGACAATTTGCAGGTCGCCAGCGCAAACTTTGCCAACGGCTCGCGCTGGAAGCTCGACGGCGTCGATGACCCGACCCGCAAAGGCCGTCCGCAGCCGCGCGCCTCAATGCCCGCCACGATTTTTCGGCCGGCGCGGCCAAACGGCAAGTGGGTGATGCTGATTTGCGGCGCTGGCGACAATCGCTTTGCGTTCAAGTGGATTCTGACGCGCGAACTGATGCGGCGCGGCATCACATTGCTGACCGTCGACCCGCCCGGCCACGGCGATTTCATGTCGGTGCCGACCACGGTCCACAACACACAGGCCGCCATGCGCGCGGCAGCGGACTGGCTGTTCAAACAGCCGGATGTGCGCAAAGTCGGCACGATGGGCATCAGCTTTGGCGGCTGTCAGGCCGCATGGTTCGCCACGCAGGACGATCGCATCGCCGCCGTCGCCACGCTCAGCACGCCGGTGCGCCTGCCGCATGTCACGAAAACAACGGTCACGCGCGAGGCGCTCAGCCTGGTGCTGCCGCGCAACGTGCTGTTGCTGCGGCATGCCTCCTGGCCGCAAATCTGGGCCGAGTGGAAGAGCATGCGCGGCGCGTGGTTTGGCGAGGATCTCTATGAGATGATCGCGGCCTACGACATGATCGACACTGTGCGCAAAATCGGCGCGCGCCCGACACTATTCGTGCATGGTTCCGCCGATGTGGCCGTGCCGCCGGAAAATGCGCGCAAACTGTATGACGCAGCGCTGCCGCACAAAGAAGTCCTGTATGTGCCGCAAGCCTCGCATATCACCGTCGTCCTGCATCAAGACCGCATGACGCAACTGGCCGAATGGTTCAACAAGCACCTGCAATGAGCGACTCCTTTCACCCTACCGTCCCCGCCGATACGCTGCAGCTCGGCAAAGTCAAGCGCTTCAAAATCGACAACATGGCCGTGCTCCTGCTAAGACTCGATGACGGCATCTATGCCTACACGCCGGTCTGTCCGCACGCAAACGGCGACCTGACCTACGGCGCAATCTTCGACAACACCGTCGAATGCCCATTGCATGGTTGGGTGTTTAACGTAAAGACCGGCGCCTGCGTCGACAGCGTCGGGGGCGGCAACCTGCGCACGTATCCGGTTGAAGTCCGCGATGGCACTGTATTTGTCGAAATCGCACGGCCCAAGTGGATGGACGATTAACGCGAGGGCGCGCGCCCATCGCGCGCGCCGCACAGTGTCAGCCGAGTTCATCCCAGTTGGGTCCGACGCCGAGTTCCACGCCAAGCGGCACCGACAGCGGCACAGCGTGCTCCATCTCCTGCCGCACCAGCGCGGAGATCGCCTCGGTCTCACCCGGCGCCACATCGAGCACCAGTTCGTCGTGCACCTGCAACGTCAGCACGCTGCGGTAACCGCCGGCGCGCAGTTTTTGATGAAGCTGAATCATCGCGAGTTTGATCACATCGGCGGCGGTGCCTTGCACCGGGTGGTTGATCGCCAGCCGTTCAGCGCGCTTGCGTTCCGCTGGCGTGCGATCGCGCATATCGACAAACGGGCGGCGGCGGCCATACAGCGTGTCAACGTAGTGCTCGTTGGCCATCTTGCGTTTTGTGTTGTCGAGCCAGGCTTTGACGCGGTTAAAGCGTTTGAAATAGTTGGCGATAAAACGCTCGGCTTCGGCTTCGGTCATGCCGGTTGACCGAGCCAGCGAGAACGCGCCCATGCCATAGCAAATGCCGAAATTAATGCGCTTTGCAAACGCGCGTTGCTCGGCCGAAACCGCCTCGATCTTGACGTTGAACACCGCGGCCGCGGTTGACATGTGCACATCTTCGCCGCGTTCAAAGGCAGCGCGCAGGGTCGGGTCGCCAGCCAGATGCGCGAGCAATCGCAACTCGACCTGCGAATAATCCGCGCTGAGCACGCTGCCGCCCTGTTGCGCGATAAACGCCTTGCGCACGCGCCGCCCGATCTCGGACGTGATCGGGATGTTTTGCAGATTCGGGTTTGTCGATGAGAGCCGGCCGGTGATGACCGCATTTTGGTTGAAGGTCGTGTGCACGCGCCCGGTCTGCGGGTGAACCAGGCGCGGCAACGCGTCGGCATAGGTGCCATGCAGCTTGGCGAGCTCGCGGTGTTCGAGCACCAGTGGCACGATCGGATGCACATCGCGCAGGTTGTCGAGTACCCATGAACCGGTGCGCGGGCTGTTCTCGTCGTCGGCGCGCAGTTTGACCGGCAAACCCAGCGTTTGATAAAGCACCCTGCTGAGTTGTTGTGGCGAACCCACATTAAAGACACGCCCGGCATGATGGAAGATTTTCGTTTCGAGCGCGCGCATGCGGCTTGAAATTTCGCCCGCCAGCGTGCCGAGATGCGGCACATCGATCGCCACGCCCGCGAGTTCCATATCAACCAGCACCGGCACCAGCGGCAGCTCAATTTCGTAAAAAATACGGTGCAGGTTTAGCGCGGCCAGCCGCGGGTCGAGCAGATCGCGCAGTCGAAATGTGGCGTCGGCATCGGCGCAGGCGTAGGGCGCGACCAGATCAATTGGCACATCGCGCATCGAGAGTTGGCGGCGGCCATCGCCGATCAGTTCGCTGATGTCGGTCATGTGCCAGCCGAGCAGCTCGGTCGCCAGCGCCTTGAGACCCATGCCACCGCGTTTGAGCGGCTCGAGCAGGAATTGGGCCAGCATCGTGTCGTAGACCACGCGGTCGATCGGCATGCCGGCGCGTTTGAGTACGCCGAGGTCGTATTTGGCGTTATGCGCGACCAGCTCGACATCGGCACGGTTGAGCGCGGCCTGTATCGCGGCCCACTGCGCCGTTCCCGGCCGCAGCATCCAGCCCTCGCCATCGTGGCCGTCGTTCATTGCAACCTGCACATACGACGCCGCGCCGGCCACGACACACAATGACAGGCCGATCAGCTCGCAACGGGTCATATCGACGCCGGTTGTTTCGGTGTCGAAGGCGATGCGCTCGGCGCGCATCAGGCGTTCAATCAACGCCGCGCAAGCTTGCTCGGATGCAACAAGTTCAGACTGCGTCGGCGGCATATCACCGCGCTCCGGCCCGCGCAAATCTGAGGGTGTGAAAAGGCTGAGTTGAACGCCGCTATGATCCACAGGACTGACTTTAGCACACTTGTTCTGGGGCATTTTTCTAAAGGGGAGCGTCATGTAGCGTGCCAAGCGCGTGCCAGCCGGGTCCGCAGGCCGTAAACGGCCATGCTCAGATACGAAGCCCTGGGCTGATGGCAACAACTTGCGCGCGTGGCGATCGTTTTAGCCGGCATGCTCAACGACGCCAATCCTGTGAGTGCTGTCATGCAGCCCAGGGCTTCGTATCTGAGCATGGCCGTTTACGATGCTGTTGGTCATCATAACGAGGCGAGACGCAGGCGAGCAAAGCGCGACTTTCGGCAAGGCGGTGGCTCGTTGAGCTGCGAATCGAACCAGGAGGCGATGCTACTCAGCGATCGCGCAACGGCAGTTGCCACAAATTGCAGGCGTGTCTTTGTCAGCCCGATGTAGCGTGAGCGGCGTTGCCCAAAACTGTGGACCATGTGCGAGAGCGTCCCCTCTATGCCTGCGCGTATGGCGTAGTTTTTCCAAAACTCGGGAGTTGTCATACGTTTACGCGCTTCGGTTAGCGCGTCATAAAACGGCTGAGCATAGATTTTGAGTGCGCGGCCTGGGGATCGCGTGCACATTTCTTTAACTGGACAAGGAGCACAAACCCGTTTTGGAAATGTGATTTGCACTGCGTTGGGCGTGATTGTGGATTGGGACCAAGTTGAGCTGATTTGTTCCTGAGGGCAGGTCGCTGTTTTTGTGGTCCAGTCGATCTTGAACGATCCTGCGTCAAACCCCGCTTGGGCGCGGTGCTGCTGTGTGGAATCTCTCTGTGCCGGTCCAAACAGATCCACGCCATGTTCTTGCGAACTGTTTTGCAGTGTGTCCGCACTTACAAAACCGCCATCCACGTAGTGCGTGTCCGGTAGCAGCTCTTTGTCCGCCAGTGCTGTTTGTATTGCGCTCGTCAGGCTTTTATCAGGTGTTGTTGCGTGGACCACATCCACATGGGTGACAATCTTTGGCAAGCCGCTGTCGCATGTCTCGGTCACGACGACCGAGTACCCGGTCCAACGTTTCTCGCCGTGTCGCGACAGTCGCGCTTCTTCGTCATGTGGTGAGACGATCAACTTGCTGTTTGGCGGCAAATCATCGCTGTCGCGCCATTTCAACCCTTGTTCGTCGGTTTGTATGAACTGCTGTATCCAAACCCGTCTGAGGGTTTGCACAGCGGGAATCCAGCGCAGCAGTGCAGGCGCATTTGAAGCGTATATCGCCTCAAGCAGTTGTTGACCATCGTGTCCGATCTGGACAGCCATTTCCTCCTGTTTTTTGAGACTTTCAGGAATCTTCAGTTCAAAACTCCCCAGGCGTTCTGAGTAAAGTGCATACCACTCATCTGTGGCTATCGATTGCAGCCATTTTGGCTCGTCCACCGCCAATTCATCCAATGTATGGCGCATCGTTTCATGCACGCACGACAATCGGTTTAGTGTTCGCACGGCTGCCAATACATACGTGCTATCTGTGCGTTGTTTGCCGCGTCCCTTAATCAGCTTCCGGTCTTTGGCCAATTCCAGTATCCGGTCCAGCAACCGTTGCTCCGCTCCACCACCTGTCAAGCGCCCGCGAAACTCGGTCAACACCGTATGATCAAAGCCTTGTGATTCCAGCTCCAGCCCCAATGCATACTTCCAATCGATTCGCGCTCGCACCGCCTCGGCCGCATCCCGATCGCTTAACCCTTCCCAATGCTGGAAGATCACAACCATCGCCAATTGCCCCGGTGAATATGCCTGTTGCCCGCCCAACCTAAACAGATCCTTGAATTGTTCGTCGCTGTAGATCACTCCCAGCTCATCTCGCAGACGCACATACACATTTCCTTTCGCAAATACCTGCTTGGCCATCTTTCGTGTAGTCTCCGGGATTTTGCCTTCTGCGCTGTTTTGGTTGAGTGTCATCTTCCGCCTCCTAATTTGTTGTTCCGACCCGCCTATCTGCCTATTTATCGCATTCTGCCCTATGCGTTGCCTCGTTATGATGACCAACAGCATCGTTTACGGCCTGCGGACCCGGCTGGCACAAGCATTGGCGACGCCATGACGTTCCCCTTTAGAAAAATGCACACTTGTTCTGGGTGCAATCAGAATCGGCGCACCCCGAATTTCTGTATTGCCGTCGGGATGCCGCGACACTTAGCCGCCGAAGGGCGGCTGGCGAGCCCGCAAGCCGCGTTGCGCCACTTTCCAAAATTTTGCGGCGCACGCGATCAAAACCGCATGCCACCAGCGCCGCGGAGCTTCAAGCAACTGTCAACGCAATATCAAGCCTGTGATTCGCAGTGATCGCATCATGGCATGCGAGGACACAGGCATGGCCATGGAAACCCAAATTCGCGTGCAGGCGCGCCGCACGGACGTGACAGGCAACGTATTGCCGATCGAGTCGTTTTTCGCGCCGATCGACAGCATCGCGATCTTGACCGCGTCTGCGCTTCTCGCACTGATCGTCGAACGCCAGACGGCATTTGCGCCGCTCGTGCAGCGGTGGGACGGCAGCGAAAGCCCGGCCCATCGCCAGCACGCGCTGCACTTTCAACGCCGCGGCTGTCTGTTGTTTGTCAACGGCAAACAGATTTTTGCCGGTGCGCAACCTGTGCCGCTTTGGCGCCGGCTGGACGTGCTGTTTTTGGAGATCGGTTGAGCGCAGGCCGGGCTACCAGGGCAGCCCGTTCAGATCAATCTCGCCTTCCGGCCATGCTTCTTCGCCAAGCCGCAACACCATGACGTTCTCAGGGGTCGCGCGCAGGATGCCACCAGGTTGTGAAAACCACATGGGGACATGCACCTGGGTCCAGCCGAGGGATTCATAGAACGTGAGGCGATGCGTCGGGCACTGCAGCAGGCCGAACGGCACGCCTGCAACGTCGCGCATCAGATCGGCAGCCGCGCGCATGAGTTTCCGGCATGGCCCTGCCCGCGCGCGGAAAGCGCCGTCATCACGCCACCGATGCCGACCACATCAACTTCAACAGCGCCCACGCGCACGTGGCGTTGGACCAGGGAAATGGACGAGACAATCTGCCCGCCCTCATCGCGCATCACAAACCGGTAGTCGTTGGGAGACCAATGCTCGACCGGTTCGGCCCAGGGGGTTGGAAACGCTTCATTGCCGATGCGCGCAAGCACGTCATCGTCGCCGGGTCGCAGCGCGGCGGGTGGGATCTGTTCAATCGTTGCCATAGTTACAGCGTCATTATCGCCGCGACGGCGGCTTGCGGCGCCGCGGCTCTGAATCAAACGACGCAAACACACCGTCGAACAGCGCTCGGCTGCGCGCTTGCAGCTCAAGATCGCTCAGCTGCCCGCTGTTGGGGCCATCAAGTTACTTCATGAAATCGCCACCCGAGCAATACACCGATGATGCGGCACGCGAGAAGGTCGAGGCCTATATCGCGGGCGCGTAAGGCCCTCACTGCAACAGACGACACCCTACCGCGCAATGCGCCGGGGTGTCGTTCTACATCCGGTATCGTGTGAATTGGGCGAGTCGATCAGTTGCTTGCGCCAAACCATTTGGCAAATAGCGACTGATACGTGCCATCTTTCTGGGTCTCGAGGATCACACGGTTGATGTCTTCTCGGAGTTGGCTGTCGGTCGGCAACGCGAGGCCGTATTGCTCCGGGTTAAAGACCGAGCCGACCACCTCGAAATAGCCGCGCCCGACGGTGTTGGCGTAATACAACAGCACCGGCGCGTCGTAAATAATGGCCTGCACTTTATCTACGCGCAGCAGGTCGTAGGCCTCTTCTATATTTTTGACGGGCGTGAAGTCGTAACCATTGTTGGTCAGATAACTGGCCGCAGTGGTGCCGCCGACGGTCGCGATCTTTTTGCCCGGCAGATCGGCGATGCCCTGGATTGAGCCGCGCAGATCACGCAGGGTCGCAGTCGATGTCGCCACCGCAGTGAAGTTCGCGATCAAAATGATGCTCAGAAACATCCACAAAATCGCCAGCAACTTGCCGATGCGATGCTTTGGCGTGCGCTCGCTGTCGCCGACCGTCGCCAGCGTCACCACCGTCCACCACAGCGCCGCGCTGATGCCGGCGAAATAGCTGCGCGGATAGTCGGCATTTGTGCGCCGTTCGACCAGCCAGATGATATGTGTAAAGACCAGCGTCACGCCGGCGATGAGCGCCAACAGCTGCAACATATCGCGCGAGAACAGCGTCGCCATCACGCTGTCCAGCACGCTACTCTGCTTTGTGTTGACCATGATTTGCAGCCCGCCGTTGAAGTAGCCGTGCGTGAAATCGATTGTTTGTTCGCGTTCGTTCGTCATGCTGATCGCGGCGATCCCGACATCGGCTTGACCATCCTGAACAGCTTTGATGACTTCCGCGACCGTCGTGTATGGCGCCCATTCATAGGTGCGCCCAAGCCGCTGTGCAATGTGATCCCAGTAATCTATGGAGAAGCCAACCAACTTTTCTTCGCGCTGAATCACAAACGGCGCAATCGGTTTCGTTGCAATACGCAAGGTCTTCTGTTGCGCGCGGGCAATGTTTCCGTTGACCGCGAGCGCGGTTGTGACGGCAAGCAGCACGAGGACAGCCATGGTGACAGCAGCGAGGGGGCGACGGGTAAAAATGCGCGAATTCATGGAAAAGCGAGGGCATGATACCCGAGGCAATCCCTCGCACGCATCTGTACTCGGATTAGATCGCCGTCCTGCCAGAAAACTGCTGCCATGTCGGCCAAAAGCCTGACCCCGCTGCCACACTGGTTTTGCAACATATTGCAGAGTTGTCATTGTTCAACCATGTCAGATGTTGCATTTGCAACACAAATATGCTACGTTAGGTGTTGTTCATAGCGAACATGCAGGGCTGCGATTTCGACACAGCCCAACAAACAAGCAAAGCCATGGGACAGTTCATCAAATCCATTTTCATGACCATCGTGCTGATTGCCGGTGGCGTCTTGTTGCTCAAGAATCGTGACACGATTTTGGGCGGCGTTCAAAAGGGCGTGGACGGCTTGTTCGCCACTGTCGCAGCCGCAACGCCCGATCCAAAAGCGCCGCCAAAAGCCGCGCCGACCACCGCGCCGGCAGCTGGCGTTGAGCAGCCCGCACCGGCGCCGGCCGCGGAAGATACCCGCTGCCCCAGCTGCTGTTGCCCCAGCGGCAGTTGTCCCAGCAGCGGGACCGGCCGAAGACCCTGTGCCAGCCGTGCAGGCCGATCCGGCATTTCAGGCGTTGCAACGCACCGACGGCAATGCGCATGTGGCGCTGATCGAGGATCTAACCGGCGCATTTCAGGCAGGCAAATCGCAAAACGATTTTGAGTCGATCAAAAAGACCTATCTGCTGGACGTGATGAAGCGCTTCGGCCCGTTTGCGGCATCCGATGCGCTGCTCGCCTATGCAGGCGAGGGGCTTCGCATTGGGCGCAAGTTTCAGAGCAGCGATGCCGCGCTCTGCCATGCCTACGCCACAGACAACGCCGACATGCGCGCAGCCGTGCAGGCCGCCATGAGCCCAGAAGACCGAACTGCATTGTCGAATGCCGCCGCAGCCGTGCTCGACACATCCACATCGCAACCGGGGGGATATATCGACGCCAACAAGGCGCCGGAGTCGCTCAATAAAATCATGCTCGATTTGCAGACGACCTTCGGCGGCGATGTCGCCCTGCTCGCCCAGCCCGCGAACCCGGATGTCGACAAAGCCAAAGTTTGCGAGATGTCGCTTGCCCTGCAGGAGGGCATTGCCAACCTGCCGAAGGACGACGCGGCGGATGTGTTGCGCCTCATGCTGTCGCAGACAAACGCCACACCGGCAGCCGTAGCGCCGGCGGCGCCCGCAGCAAGCGAGCAGCCAGCAGCGCAACCCGCCGACTCTGCTGTGACCGTAACCGACATCGATCTGCAGGCTGTCGATCAGGAGCTGCTCAAGCAGCCGCTGTATCAAGCGATTGCCGGGGCCGAACCCGAGCGCTACCGCGAGTTCGTGATCAAGATCGCACAGAGTGCCAAATCGGGCGGCAACGCGACCGACGCCATCCAGGCGAACTCTGGCGCGCTGACGCGCGACATACTCAAGAAGTATCTGCCGTTGACCACGGATGACGCGCTGCTTGGCTATTTCAAGCTCGCCACATCGGTCACAGAAAAGATCGGCGCACAGGACCCAGCCGCGTGCTATGCGTTCTACGAGACGGGCGAACTGCCGCCAAACGCCGCGATCCTGATGTCGCAAAACGACCAACGCCAAATGGTGCAGGTCATGACCAATGTCATCCGCAACGGTGCCGGCAAGGCGCCCAAAGCGCCCGATCTCGAAACAGTCCAGGCGGCCATGAATGACGTGCTGACAAAAGTCACACCCGAGAGCGCAGCGATTTTGGGCAAAGCTTCGCAGGGTGAACAACCGCAGCCGCTCGAAGGTTGCCAGGCATCGGTGGAGCTCTACAAACAGGTCACGCGCCTCCCACGCGCCAAAGCCGCACCGGTCCTGCGCCAATTTTTGGCCAATCCGTAGTGGCGAGGCATGCCTCGCCACCACAGCATGCCTCGCCACCACAGCATGCCTCGCCACCACAGCATGCCTCGCCACCACAGCATGCCTCGCCACTACGGCATGCCGTGAATTCCACAGAGGTAATGCCGGAGAAAGCACAATTGCCCGCGCTCCACGCGGGCAATAGTGCTTTCTCCGGCAGTACCTCTGTGCGCTCTTGCGCATTACGGCGTCAATCGGCGGATGACGCTGACTAAGACAGGCGAATTAAGCATTTTCTGAGCAGCCGGCAAACTGGAAATGAGCAGTGCTTCTGAGCACACTGTTCTGTACCCCAGGCGGCCCGAACAGAAGCCCATATCGACACCCTCGTTACGCATTCAGCGAGCGCGGGCTGGCGAAGCATTGCCTCTGCGGACCGTCATTCAAAAAGGAGATTGCTCAATGAATACGAAATCAAAGCACAGCCGCGCCATCGCGGCGTATGGGCTGGCGGGCATGCTGTTTGCCGGCAGTGCCATCGGCGCAGCGCAAGGGCCAGCGGCGGCCTCCAGCCATCGTGAGGCGCCGCTGATCTCGCGCGACGCGTTTGCGGACAACACCGATACCTACGCGTTTGTCAGCCCGGATCGGCCAGACACGGTCACGCTGATCGGCTCATGGATCCCGCTGGAAGGCCCGCAGGGCGGCCCGAACTACTACACCTTCGCGGATGATGTGACTTACGCGCTACATGTCGACAACATCGGCGACGCCAAGAGCCACATCACATACAAATTCAAGTTCAAGACACAGTTGCGCAACGGAAACACGTTTCTGTACAACACCGGGCCGATCGACTCGCTCGACGATGCCGACTGGAACATGCCGCAAACCTACAGCATCGAAGAAGTTGTCGACGGCACATCGACCATGATTGCAGAAAACGTCGCAGTGCCGCCGGCGCATATCGGACCCAAATCCACACCGAACTACAGCGCGCTGCACAAATCAGCCATCTCATCGATCAACACGCCGGACGGCGACATCAAAGTGTTCGCCGGCCAAACCGACGACCCGTTCTGGGTCGACCTGCTCGTGTTCGACCTGCTGAGCCTGCGCGCGCAAAAGGCGCCGATCGGCTATGAAGGCGTCAAGCGCAAGGGTGTGGACGGCCTGGCTGGCTTCAATGTGCACAGCATCGCGATGCAGGTTCCAATTGCCCGCCTGCTCAAGAATGCCGGCGACAACACCGTGCTGGGCGTGTGGGCCAGCAGCAGCCGCCCAACCACACGCGTGCTTGGCGCAGGCTCATCGACCAGCAGCGGTCCAGACGTGCAGGTCTCGCGCCTGGGCATGCCGCTCGTCAACGAAGCTGTGCTGCCGCTTGCGCTGAAAGATGCGTTCAACAGCCTCGAGCCAAAGGACGACTTCGGCCTGTTCACCAGCGGCACACCCGCCGGCGAACTGCTCAAGAAGAGCGTGCTCAAGCCCGAGCTGCAGACGTTGCTCAATGCGCTGTATGGTGTGCCCGTGCCCGCAGGTGATCGCACCGACCTGCTCGCGATCTTCCTGACCGGCATGGTGACGACCAAGCCCTACACAATCAAGACACCGAGCGGCAACGTCACGCTGCCACCCGGCACAAATGTGAATCAGCCGAAAAACGTGCAGCCGGCGGAAATGATCCGCGTAAACGTGGCTCCGCCGTTCCGCCCAGGCGTATCCGGCAGCCTGTGCTCGCCGAAGCCAAACTATAAGTGGGGCATCTTGGGCGGCGACGCCTGCGGCTTCCCAAACGGTCGCCGTCTGCAGGATGACGTGGTCGAGATCGAACTGGCCGCAGTCGCCGGCGCAGCCTACCCGGTGTTGACCAACGACACGTTTGCATTTGATTCCAAGCTGTTCAAAGTGCTAAACGACGGCATCGACAAGAACGATCAGAAGTTCCAGTCGAGCTTCCCATATCTCGCGCTTCCGCACCGCGGCCTCGAGTTCCGCAGCAAGGGCGGCACCGGCATCCCGGCGGAAAGCGTGCCGTCGCAGGATGATGAGACGGTGGTGGAATAGAAGAAGGTGCATAAGGTGCCTTAGGTGCTTAAAGTGCTTAAGGTTTTTGAAAGCAAAACGGTGGCTGCTTATTCAACTAAGCAGCCACCGTTTTGCTTTCCGCACGTTAAGCACCTAAGGCACCTTAAGAACTTAAAGCACCTTCTTCCTACGTCATATCCCGCACGAGCTTGTATTTGATCGCCATCAGCACCGCCTCGGTGCGGCTGCCAACCTGCAGTTTGGAAAGAATATTGGTCACATGGAATTTCACTGTCGGAATCGTGACATAGAGCTTGGCGGCAATCTCGCTGTTGCTCATGCCCTGGGCCAGCAACTGCAGGATTTCGTTTTCCCGTTCGGTCAGATTGTCGCCGACGCTGGATGCGCGTGACGCCCGCACCAGCGCCTGCGTGGCCTCGGGTGACAGCACCGTTTGGCCATCGTAGGCCATGCGAATCGCAGTGGTCAACTCTTCGACCGCAGCGGTCTTGAGCAGATAGCCCACTGCGCCGGCTTTGATCGCGTTCTGCACAAGATGCTGCTCGTGAAAACTTGTGAGCACCAGCACACGAATGCTCGGATTCTGTTTGCGAATCGCCTGCGTGGCAGTGGCGCCGTCCATCTCAGGCATGACGAGATCCATGAGCACGACATCGGGCTTTATCTCGTCGGCCATGCGCACCGCCTGTACGCCGTTGGCCGCTTCGCCAACGCATTCATACCCTTCCATCGTATTGATGAAGGAAGCCAGCCCCCGCCGCACCGTTGGGTGATCATCTACGATCAACACCTTTACTTTGGATGTCCCCGTCTCCTGTATATTCATTCGCTTATGTCCTCCGACTCAAAAATTTTCTAGGCGGTCTGTTGACGAACGTTGCATTACTGCGCAACCGCCGCAGGCTCTTGCCAGGCAACAGTCACGGCGGTCCCGAGATCAATCACGCTATCGATGCTCAGCGTCGCGCCTGCTTCATCGGCGCGCGCCTGCATGTTCTCCAGACCAAAGTGGCCCGCCTTGCGAACGTCAGTCACAAACCCGCGGCCGTTGTCGCGGATGACCAGCGTGAACAGGCCGTCTACCGAACATGTCAAATTCAAACTGGCTTCGGTTGCACCGCTGTGGCGCGATGCGTTGTTGAGCGCCTCTTGCGCGATGCGATAGAACTGCGTCTTAACCAGCGGTGGCGGCTGCGCATCGCAGGCAACCGTCAGCGCGATGGGAATGCCCATGTGGCAGCCAGCCGCATCGGTGGCATGCTGCAATAGCTCGTGCAATGACGCGCTGCGCATCGCATCCGGGCGCAACTCGAACAATAACATACGCATCTCTGCCAGCGCGCCTTTGTTCAGGTTCTGCAGAACAGCCATCTGCTTGCGCGCCTCATTCGGATTCTGATCCATGAGCACTTCAAGCGTGCCCGCCGCCACGCTCGATGCAAACAGCGTCTGCGAGACGGCATCGTGCAAATCACGCGCAATGCGGTTGCGCTCGGCCATAACTGCGGCCTGCTCGGCCTGCGCGTACAACCGCGAGTGTTCGATTGCCAGCGCGGCCTGCTGGCCGATTGCCGTCAATAGCCGCTCGCGCTCCGGTGTAAAGAACTCTGAATCGATATGATCGATATGCAAAGCGCCGATCATGTCTTCGTGCGCAATCAGCGGCACTGCCATCCACGATTGCGCGCCTTGATACAGGCTAGCGGCATAGGTATCAACCAGCTGCGACAACAGCCACTCAAACAAATTGCGGCGCATGCGATTGACCACAATCGGCTGTTTGCGCGTCTCTATCAGCGAATACACGCGGCTCTGGCCGGAGGAGAGTCGCAACCCATCCACCGCGACTCGCGCATTCTCATCTCCCGGCTGATAGTAACTCTTGAGCATGACCTGATTGCGTTCGCGCATCCAGACTGATGCGCTGCGAAACGATACCGAACGCTGAATCTCGGTCAGGATATCGCGAATCAAGACGCGTTGCTCAATACCCGAAGACAGGCTGCGCGCAAGATCGAACATCGTCGTCAGATCGCGTCCGCGTTCTTGCGATTGCTTATCCAACGCCAGATTCTGAGCGACGAGCTTCAATTTCTGCGAGTGAAAACTATCGACCATCTGGTGCAACGCCTTCGTAACAGCCACGAATTCTGAACTGTGATTCGACACGGGTATCGACGCAGTGTCCGTTGCGCCTGGCAACTCGCTGTTCACACGAATTGTGTTGGCGGCAAATGTGATCGTTTGAAGCGACAACGAAAATCGGCTGCTGACAAGCCAGACGACTAGCATCATTAACAGCACAAATCCAAATGCCATCAATGTGATTGCCCGAGAGCCAATCGCATTTGCCGAAGCAATCGCGAGACTCACGCACATCACACCGCCCAACAGACCGATGACCGTCAGGTATTGGACTTTTAGCGAGGTGCTGGAGAGTAGTTTCGTCATGTCCTGAAGCATATGCGACGTGGCCAAACTTAGCTGGAACTACGCAACGCACCGCGTTTGAGCAACAAAAGTGTAATGGAACGCAACCCTGAGGCGCTAGACTTTTGTATAGGTATTAGTGCATTTATAGAGGATGTGTGCAGACATAGACTTTTGCACGAGTGATTCGATCGTTGTCTCTACGAGGAACTGCGTATGCGTATTCGCAATTTCTGCACAAACGAAGACACCCCTGACTCGTGTGAGTCAGGGGTGTCTTCAATCAGGGGATTCGCTGCGAACTATTCGATGCGCTTGGCATCAGAGCTGCCAAGTTTGTTTGTGACGTTATCCAGTACGCGGCCCGCGGCATTGCGGCCACCGATGCCAAACGCGATCGCCGCGGCGATCGTCATGGCGCCGATGATCGAGCCAAAGCCAATCGTGACGATTTCGGTCGGCATGCCAGCCTGGCGCAGGGCCATCGGCACGACAAAGAACAACACCGCGATGCGCGCAACCGTGCTCAAAATCTCAGCGTTGGGCAGTGTGCTGTTTTTAATGGCGCCCGCCGCCACGTTTGAGAGCCAAAGACCAATGCCTAGCACGAATAGCCCGGATGCCACCTGGGCGGCGGCGCCACCAAGCTGACTGATCGTCGATGTAAGCACGCCAAATCCGAGCACCTCGCTGGCCTGTGTGATGGCAGCCAGCGCGATCGCTGCGAGCACCAGCGTGCCAATCAATTCGGACGGCTTGCGACCGGCGATTGTGGGTGCGGCGCCAAACCCGAGCTTGGGCAGCAGACCATCAAAGCCAAGCCCGCCGAGCACGCTTGTGATCAGGTTCGCGATGATGCGGCCGATGACGACCGCGATCACGATAATCACACCGGCTGCAAACAACTTCGGCAGCAGGTTCATGATCGTGTCCAGCATGTTTGTGACCGGCCGGGTGACCGACTCCAGGCCGAGCGGTTGCAACGCACCCGCAAGCACCGGCAACAGGATCAACACAAATAGCAGTGTGCCGATGATGCCGGCCAGACCACCCTTCCCGAGCGACGCACCAATCCCGAGACGCGCGGCCAACTTCTCAGAACCGGCGGCTGTGAGCAGGCTTGTGACAACCTGGCGCACGATGCGCGCCACAAGATAGCCAATGCCCAGAATGACTGCGGTGCCAAACAGGTTTGGCAGGAAACCCAGCATCTTGCTGAGCAAGTTATTGACGGGGTCCAACAAACCGGTCAGGCCAAGCGTGCCAAGCAGCAGTGGCAAGCTCAACAGCCACACCAGCCAATAGCCAACATCCGCAAATGTGTTGCTGATGCCGACAGTCTTAAGCCTTGCATCCAACCCCACGCGGTTTCCCAGCGCGACAATTGCCCGCTTGACGATGCGAGCGATGATCAGCGTTACCACCAGGATAACGAGCGCGCCAACGACGCGCGGCACGAACTCACCGAATGTGCCGATCAACACGTTCCAAAAACTCTGCAAACCTTCCATAGTATCTCCTCCAGTCGAGTGTTCTCGAGCCTATTAATACGTTCGGGCAAGCCGGTACATGAAAGAAGATAATCGTGCACGTATGCTTTTTGGAAATGTGATGCGAGCGCGACGATGTGTGGTGGCGCGCCAATATATTCTGCTCGCCAGCTCACCTGAACAGCACCTATGGTACTCCAGTGCAAATCCAATGCACTAACCCGGATGCTAGACCAAAGAACAAATTTCCGGTTAAATCCACTTTAAGCATGGATCGGAGCACAAAAAAAACGTCAACCGCGTTTGAAAACGCGCCGCAATCCTGCGCCGACGCGTTCGATCAGCTGCTCAAGAAAGAGTGTGGATTTCATTTCTGCGGCGATGTGATCCTGCCAGTAATGTGTTGTCTTTGCGATAACGGTAACAACATTTTTGATCTCGCCCTTCACTGTAAATTCGGTTCCGGCAGGCACCAACACACAGCGGCCTTCACTGCGCAGCCGCACGTTTTCCTGCAAGCCCTGTTCCGCAATCCAGGCTGCCATGGCATCGTCCGTGCAGATCACGCGCACCCACCCGGGCGTGGCGGCTTCGGCCTTCAGCCCGCTCACGAGGGAAAATACCGCGCGCTATTTCGAGCACCACGGCCTGATAGTTCGGATCATCCGGACTGCTTGTTTCATCGGGCTCGAGCATGCTGGCGCGATGCGCCGGGCCGCCCGCGCTGGCCAGCACGCAAAAGCTGTCCCACATATCGTCCCAGGCCACGGCGCCGGATTCGTCATAGCGGATGGGCGCGGCAGCCATAGGCTGCGCGCGCTCGGCTTTGCGGCGGCGTTCCTGCGCATCAAATTGACTTTCGGATAGAGATTCGCTCATGGGTGTGGTCCCATCATCGCATGCCTTGCAGCTCATTTCCAGATCAGCAACTGCTCACAACAATCTTCAAATAGCAGGGTTGCACGCCAGGAAGGCGCTACAGATTACGCAGAAAATCTGTGTAATCTGTAGCGCCTTCGCGATAAGATCATCCATACATGCGACTTCGTGCGGGTCTATTTGCCTTGTTTACGGCGGCTGCGCTTGGCCTGGCCAACGCCTCGCCGGCTGCCGCGCATCCGCTCGGAAATTTCAGCCTAAATTATCACAGCACGATCCGCGTTGCGCCAAATGCGCTCACCGTCGCGTATGTGATGGATCAGGCCGAAGTGCCCACCTATCAGCTCAAACAGCGCATCGATGCCAATCTGGATGGCGTGATTGACGGCGCAGAGCGCGCCAGCTTCGCGGCGACGCAGGTCGCTTTGCTACAGAGCAATCTCGCCCTCACGATCAATGGCGCGCCGGTTGCGCTGAGCCCGGGTCCGGCTGAGCTTGTATTTGCGCCTGGTCAAAGCGGGTTGGACACATTGCGGCTAAGCCTCGTATTTACTGCGACGCGCGCGCCCGGCACAGGCAGTCGCGTCACCTTTTCCGACAATAACGACCGCGAACGGCTCGGCTGGCGCGAGGTCATCGCGATCGGCGATGGCGTCACCCTTGGTGACAGCACGTTGCCCACAACCGACAGCAGTGATGCGCTACGGCGCTACCCCGAAAATCGGCTCAGCACGCCGCTGCGCATATTTGACGGCGCGTTTACGGTGGCGGCCACCGGTACGCAGAACGCGCAGACGACGCCGGTTGACGGCAAGCGGCCCTTTGGCGCATCGCGTTACGACACGTATATGTCGCGATGGCTCAGCGTTGATCTGGGCGCAACAGCGTTGCTGGCGGCGCTGGTGTTGGGTGCGCTGCATGCACTTGAGCCCGGGCATGGCAAAAGCCTAGCCACAGCCTATCTCGTGGGCGCACGGGCGACACCGTATCACGCACTGCTGTTGGGGCTTTCGGTCACGATCACGCACACGCTGAGCGTGTTCGCATTGGGGCTGATTACGCTATTTTTGTCGCGCGTGATTGTGCCTGAACAGCTGTTTCCGTATCTTGGGCTGGCCTCAGCCGCAATTGCGCTGGCGGTCGGCGCGTTGATGTTGTGGCAGGCGTTGCAGGCCTATCGCACACCTGTGGGCGATCACCAACACAACATCGATGCCGATACCGGCCAGCTGCGGCACGCGCATGGCGGCGGCATGCATCGGCATCTTGGCCTGGGCAGCGGCGGCGCCTTGCGCGTGCGCAGTGTGCTGGCCATCGGTGTTTCGGGCGGATTGGTGCCCTGCCCGGCTGCGCTGATTGTGTTGCTCAGCGCGGTCAGCGTCGGGCAGGCCGGGTTCGGCATCGTGTTGGTGCTGGTGTTTAGCAGCGGGCTAGCGCTGGTGTTGAGCGCAATCAGCCTGCTGGTGGTATATGGCAAACGCTGGTTGAACCGCCGGCCGCAGTCGCGCATCACGTTGAACAGCAAGTGGCTCGCTGTGTTGCCCATTGTCAGCGCGCTGATCGTGCTCGGCGCGGGTGGCTATCTTCTGGCAAATGTCATCGCATACTTTTCAACGTGATGGCGATGGGCGACTTTTCTCCTTGCATGAAATATGCTTTTGCAAAGCCTATGCGCAGCGCCGTCTTTGTGACGCAGAATTGCGGGGAATGGACAACGTGAGCGAACAGACGAAATGTGTCAGGCCATTGATGGATGCGAATCCGCACAAAGGGCATAAAGTGTCCTGCGTGACTCGATCAATCGCGCGTGCCTGTGTTGTGGCTGGGTTATGTTTGGGCCAAGTTTTTGGCGCGCCGGCGCAACAGAACGCGGCGGCCGACACGGCTGCGCGCGCCGGCGCGAATCACCGCATCTTGATCCACTATCGACCGGATAGCGCGTCGAACAACCGCCCCAGCATAGCCGCAGCATCCCAGCGCGATCGCTTGCAGCTGCTCAGCACGGTCAGCGATCAGCCGCTCAGCTATGTGCGCGAGGCCTCTGGCGACACGCATATCTATGCCTTTGAGACAACCGATGCGGCTGCGCGACAACACGCCATTGATCAGTTGCGCGCCAATGCTGACGCGCTTGGGATCGACAGCATTGAGCCCGATCGCTGGAATCATGCCTATCTCACGCCTAACGACGCACAGTTCGCAGCGCAGTGGTCGCTGCAGGCAGTCAGCGCATCAAACTACGGCGCGAACCTGCCGGCGGCTTGGGCCATCACAATCGGCTCGACCACGGTCACGATCGCGATTCTGGACACCGGCATCGTCGGCACACACCCGGAGTTTGCCGGTCGCGTATTGCCGGGCTATGATTTTGTCTCGGACATCACGCGCGCCAACGACGGCGGCGGGCGCGACAGCGATCCCTCCGACCCAGGTGATTGGGTAACCAGCGCAGAGGCATCCACCCAGAATGGTCCCTACGAAGGCTGTGTCGCATCCGATAGCAGCTGGCATGGCACGCATGTGGCCGGCATCGCCGCGGCGCGCGGCAACAACAGCGCGGGTGTGGCCGGGGCCAACTGGAATGCAAAAATTCTGCCACTGCGCATCCTCGGCAAGTGCGGCGGATATCTGTCGGATGAAATAGACGCGATTCGATGGGCGGCCGGGTTGAATGTGCCCGGTCTGCCAGCCAACCCCAACCCGGCCCGCGTCATCAACATGAGCCTGGGCGGCCCGGGCAGCTGCGTCACATCGGAACAGCGCGCCATCAACGATGCCATCGCCGCCGGCGCCGTTGTCATGGTGGCGGCCGGCAACGAAGGCGTCAACGTGCAGAACTCCGCACCGGCAAACTGCATAGGCGTGGTGGCGGTGGCTGCGACCTCACGCTCCGGCAGCAGGGCCAGCTATAGCAACTACGGCGCGGGTATCACGATCAGCGCGCCCGGTGGCGATGGCGGCAATCCGATTCTGTCGACCTTGGACAGCGGGTCCCAGAGCCCGGGCGGTCCAAGCTATGGCAATGAGATTGGCACCAGCATGGCGACGCCTCTGGTGAGCGGCATCGTTGCGCTGATGTTGTCGGTCAATCCGGGCTTGACGATGACGCGCACGATCCAGTTGCTCAAACAAAGCATCACGCAGTTTCCGGCCGGCAGCAGTTGCACGACCACGCTGTGCGGCACCGGCATCGTAAATGCGCACGGCGCTGTGCTGGCGGCGTTGCCACCCACACCGACCCCCACACCCACGGCGACGTTGCTCCCCAGTCAACCGTCAGCGACGCCGCTTCCCCCCACGGCCACGCCCACGGCCTCAGCAACGCCGACGGCAAGCCCGACGCTTGCGACTGCAACCGCGCCTGCGCCAACTTCAACACCACTACCGACGCCAATGCAGACGCCGCTGGCATCGCAAACCCAAATCGTGCCCGCACCGAACGCGCTCTTTCTGCCGATGCTGCAACGATAGGGCGCGCTGCAATCCGGCTACAATCGGGCCGGGCGGCCAAAGGTGTGCCGCACAAGAGAGTGGTTACGTCCCGGTGGGCGTCCCGGTCTTCAAAACCGTTGGCAGGTTGCTCTGCAAGCTGCGGTGAGTTCGACTCTCATCCGCTCTCGCTCCTGATGCTGCATTACCCACAAATGCGTAAGGCGCACTTTCGCCGCAAGTAAAGGCGACTCCAACCGGAAAATACACCATCCGCAGGCGCTTTGCGCTTGCGGATGGTGTATTTTCCCGGACTCATCTCTGTGCGCTCGTGCGCGATCACCGTCAATTACAAGCGTTTTATGTTCGGTCTCAACCTACCCGCGCCCATAGATCAGACCAAGTGCTGAGGATAAGTTCGTATTAATGACAAAAATCTTATCGAGGTCTAGACGATCGCGGAGGATTTCATCATGGCCAGTTACATTGATCTCGCAAAACAGTACGCAGAGGGCGTTTTAGGCCTGATGATGCCGGTTTCAGCACATGCAACCCACGTGTCGCAACGCGGTGTCGCAGTCATGTCGTATCACTCGGTCGCCACCCAGGCGCGTCAGTTGCTATCGGTTTCCGACCAGGTAACGCGCGCGGCCTCAGCCCGGCTGTCCGCCACCAACCCGCAGGTGCGCATCGAGGCGCAGCTGCAATTGCTGGCCAAGGCCCTGACCGATCTGGCCATCAGCCAGCATCTGCTCGATGCTGCCGAAGATGAAAAGATCGGCATCATGCCGCAGATCGCCGGCGCCAGCCGCAACGCAGCGTTCTTTGAAGTGGATGCGTATTTGAAAGTGCTGGTCAATGGCTTCCCTGCCCGGCCAAGCTCGCGCGACGCTACCGCAATCACGGCTTCGGCCGTCGCCGCCGCCGATGTTTCAACCGCCAAACTCAGCCTCAATGACGCACTCAACGATGCGCTGCAGACCGTGGTGCTGCAGACGGCCACGCAGGGTCAGGCCGCTTTTCGCGGATTGCTCAGCATCGGCCTGTTCAATCTGGCCAAGGCCGCCAGCATCGTGGGCACCGATATCGCCAAGTTCCTCGGCTATGGCGCGGAAGCCTCTGAGCTGTATCGGCTTGTCAACGATTATGTCGGCAAGGCGCATGAGGCCATCTTGAACCTACTCGGGCGCGAGCTCAGCAGCGTCGCGGTCGACAAGGCGATGGACTTCTTTAGCGATCTCAAAGACGGCTCGCTGCTCGGCGATTTGCTCGCCAAGCTCTACGAAATCAACAAAACACGCGAAGAGCTGTGTTCGGTCATCGAAAGCAGCGGCGTGCAGCTTGAGGGTCTGACAAAAACCTGCGAAGGCCTGGATGGCCTGGTAACGCAGTTCAAGGGCATTATGGAGTTCGTCGGCAAGCTGATCACCGGGCTTAAATTCGTCGGGATGATCCCGGCAGCCGCGATGCCGCAAGCGCAACTGGTCATGTCGGCCTCACACGCGGTGTTGTTCACGTATATCGTGCTCGCGGGCGCGGATTTCTCCGACGCCCACCGCATCAAAATGCTCAATCGTGTTCCCGGTGTTCGCGATCTGGTCACCGCCAACCTGCTCTCACAGGGTTAATCACGTGTGACCATGCGTTATCTAAATTTCGATCTTGAGCTGGTGCACTATTCGGATAAGAACAATGTCGAATCGTTCAGCGTCCGAGTCGTTTCGTCTCCAGCCGGCCAGCAAAAACTGAGCAAAGCCGATGTCGTGCAGTTCCCGATCGACACGCGCACCTATATCAGAATGCTCGAAAAGCGCGGTCTCGACCGCGCCGGCATTTTCCGGCTGGGCACCATTCTGGGCGACGCGCTGTTTCCACCCAGCGTGCGGCGGCTGTATGAAAACAGCCGCGTCAAGTTGAAAGAGAACACCGGTCTGCGCATCCGTCTGCGGCTTGATCACTTTGCGCTGGCGAACATCCCGTGGGAATACGCCTACGTGCCCCGCCCCGATGGCCAGACGACCGGCTACGAGGGGTATCTCGGGCTCGACCGCCAGGTGTCGATCGTGCGCTTTGAAGAGCTCGACCAGCCCTCGCCAAAACTCGCGCCGACGGCTGGGCCGCTACGGTTTGTGGCACTGCTTTCATCGCCTGCCAATCTCGAGGCGCTGCGCGTCGATCGCGAGCGCGCGGTGCTGGAAGAGTCGCTCAACAGCGTGATCTCCATCGAACCGAGCTACTACTCGCGCGCCAGCGTCGAAATGATGCTCGATGCATTTTCACAACCGGCGCATATCTTTCATTTCGCCGGGCATGGCACGTTTGAACAGGCGCCGGGCGACAAATTCGGCAGCCGCGAAGGCAAAGGCTATTTGTTTCTCGAGGACAACGCGCAGCAGGCTGTCGCAGTCTCGGCCGAAAAGCTCGCGCTGGTGCTGCAAAACCGCGGTGTGCGGCTGGCGGTGCTTGGCGGATGCCAGACCGGTCAGCGCGACGCGATCAACGCCTGGTCCGGTGTGGCGCCAGCGCTGGTGCGCGCAGGCGTGCCAGCGGTTGTTGGCATGCAGCAAAAACTCTACGACAAGAGCGCGATCGCGTTTAACCGGCAGTTTTATCAAACGCTGATGCGCGGCCACGAGATTGACTTCGCCGTGCATGAGGGCCGTTTGGCCATGCTCACGCAGAGCACCGAGGACGACCGCGACTGGGGTGTGCCGGTGCTTTATATGCGCAGCGAAGACGGCATTTTGTTCCCGCCGCCCGATGCCGAAGTGGCGGATGATGCCGCACCCGTGCGCGCAACAGCAACACAGCGCGGCAAATCGGCTGGCATCAAGAATGCCGGCCTGCCGCCGCCGCGCCGCGTCGGATCGAAGGCGCCAGCCAAGCCTGCGGTAATAGCCCCGCCCCGCGCAAGACCGCCCAGCCCGCACTCTGGCGGCGAAGCCATGCGCGGCGTGGCGGCGGCGCCGGAGATCCCACAACAGCTCAAGATCTTTTTGAGCGAGCTGCTGGTGCAGCGCTTTAACATCGCGGATATCGACGTGATGTGCCAGGCGCTGTCCGTCGACTTCGAAGCACTGCCCGGCCAAACGCGCACGCTCAAGGCCATGGGGCTGGTCAAACACATGGACCAGCACAACCGTCTGCACGATCTTGTCACCGCAATGCGGCAGCGCCGGCCCGGCGTGATGTAAGTGCGGGGTGCATTTTTCTAAAGGGGAGCGTCATGTAGCGTGGCGGCACCCGCCCTGTATCATGCGCCACATGGCGTCTACAACAGAACCCGCGCGCGTAACACGCGCGATTGACGATTATTCGTTCGCACTTGGCATCATTTTTGCGTTTAGCGAGGTCGTTGCGGCCGGCGTGAAACAGTTGGCGCTCAGCGAACCGGCGTCGCCCGAACACATGCAGGCACTGCTGCCGGAAGCGACCCGCATCGCAAAACGACACGCCGTCGAGATCTATCTCGAAACCGATTTGATCCAGACCGATTTGTTTCCAGCCGATGTGGCCGCCGGTTCTCACGTCCTGCTGATGTATCGCGGCGATGTGCTGGAGCGTTATCTTGCGCTCAAAGCAGACGCCCAGCGCCTGGCGCAGAGCGGCGAAATCTCGGGGCCGGCGCGGCGCGCGCTGGCCGTGCGGTTTGGCAAACTTCTGTCATACACCGACGCGCGCATCGACGAAATGCTCAAGCGCGGATAACGCATGGCGGCGTAACCGTCTAGTAGTCTGTTAAAGCAACGTTTATCTTTGGCCGAATTCACCACCCCGCGCAGAGCGATATCCCTTACCCACAAATGAGTGACGGGTCGCTGATCCCTTTACGACGATTTTGCCGCGTATTTAGCGCTATTTTTACCGGAGAAAGCACCATCTCCCCGCGCGATGCGCGGGGAGATGGTGCTTTCTCCGGACGAATCTCTGTGAACTCGTGCGCGAAACGCCATCAATCGGCGGGAAAATTGTGGGCACCGAATAGCGCGGAGCGCGGGGGCGGTGAATTCGGCACCCAAACTGTTTGCCTTGACGCACGACTAATTGCGAATGAGCGACAGCAGCTGCAGCACAGCGTCACGTTCGGCTGGCGAATGCGCAGCGATCACGCCGGCGCGCTGCATGCCGCGTTCGTCCTCAAACGAAATGCGCGCGGCGGGCAACGGCCCGGTGGGTGTGGCGAGATCGAACAGCCGCGCATTGCGCAGCCTGCGGATCGACACAGACCACATCCCGGGCACGCGCACGGACTCTAAACGTCCCTCATGAATACCCGGCACAAAGCGCCCGGGCTCGCTCTGAATCACCGCATCGTCAAACTGTCGCCCCAGCCCGCCGTACCACAGCAGATTTGGCGCGTCATTGACGATGGCCGCCGGTTGCCAGAGCGCGGGCAAGGCATAGTTCACGCGGTGAATAGCATACGCCAGCGCGACCACCACAGCGCCGATGCCGAGCAACACCAGTCCGGCGCGCGCCAGGAAGTTGGCCAGCCGCACGTTCGGCGGATCACCCGCAACCATGTAAAACGGCGGCTCGGAATCATCGACACCAAAGGTGATCTGGCCAACCAGCGTGATCGGGTCGTTGCGTTTGAGCGCGCTGACGCTGTTGCGAGCTACCCACATCACATTGCCGCTGCTGGGGTCCGCAAGCGCAACAAAGTCGCCGCTGCTGTAATTGCGCTCATACAAGATGCTCAGCCGCAGATACTTTTGGTAGGCCTCGTCCGGATCGAACATGCCCTGCACGCGGATATATTGGCCGGCAGTCGATGTGTTGATCTGACGCAGCGTGTAGTCTTTTACAGTCAGGTTTTCGAGGTGCTTCGGGCGGGCAAATATCGAGGTGGCAGCGGCGGCGAGCATCAACAGCACGAACACTGAGCGCGCGAGCTTGCTGTGTCGCAAGTTGTAGCACGTCAGTGCCGCCGATCCGACAACGCGGGTTGCGACATTACTACCAGCCACGTCTGCGAATATACAGCAGAAAAGCGATTGGAACGCCCAGCATCACGAGCATCGCCACCGCAAAAAGAATGACAGGCTTGAACGGGCTCTGCAACAGGATCGGCTCGCCGAAAAAATTCATGCCGAAAAAGCCGGTAATCGCCGTGATCGGGCTCATCATCACGGTAATGATCGTGAGCGTTTTCATGACATTGTTTGTGCGGTTCGCAGTCACGGTCAAATACGTATCCATCGCACCAGTGACCAAGTCGCGCAGCGACTCGTTCAAATCGGTCAGCCGCACAAAGTGGTCATACACATCACGAAAGTAGATTTTGTCTTTTGGATCCATCGGCTCATAGTCGTCGCGCGCCAGTTTGTTCATGACCTCGCGTTGCGGGCTGAGCACACGCCGCAGGTTTAGCACCGCGGACTTGAGCTTGAAGATGCGCTGCAACGTCTCCGCCGTGGTGTGCTCAAACACCTGGTCTTCGATGCGGTCGATTTCTTCATCCATCGCATCCATGCACGGCATGTAATCCGACGCAACACTGTCGCAAACTTCATACAGCAGAAAATCCGCGCCGCGCCGCGTATGGCGCTCTTCGCGCAGCGCATTTTTCCAGACGCGGTCGATCGCCGGGATCGGCTCGTCGTGATAGGTGATCAAATAGTTCGTGCCAAGAAAGACATCCATCTCTGCGGTGTCGACATCTTGCAACTTGGTGTCCCACGTCACCGCATGCAGCACGATATACAGGTAGTGATCCCAGTCATCGAGTTTTGGCGTGTTGCTCTCGGTCAGCACGTCTTCAACTGCAAGCGGATGAAATTGAAAGTGTTCCGTCAGCAAGTGTTTCAAGTGTGACCGAACGTCATCGGTCGAACCACGCTCAGGATCGTAGATATCTATCCAGGTCACAGTGTCGGCATCCGCGATTAATGCGGGCATTGTGTCCAGATCGGTCGATTCAAGCAGTTGCCTGGACTTATTGCGATGCAGAATACGATTCATGGTGTGGGATTATCGTCGGGTGCGAAGAAGCTACAATCCGTATGATTGCCGGAGGGGTTAATTCATGAATGTTTTCAACAAGCTCTTTACCATAACGGGTCTCATATTTCTGATGGTTCTGGGTGCTGTCACACTCTTTTCACCATCAACAACGCTGTCGTTGCTGCAAAATGCGGCAGACACCATCCACACCAGCATATTCGCAAACATGCCGCAAACTGCCCGATTTCTAGTGCGGGCGCTGCTTGCTGTGATCCTCGTCTTGATACTGTTGGGCATCCTTTGGCTCGAGGTGCGCCGGCCGGCACAAAAGACGGTCGAGGTCGGCCGCAGCAATGGCGGCACCACGATCCGGATCAGCACCGATGCGATTGAAAGCAAACTGCGCGACAGCATCGATGGCCTGACTGGCGTGATCGGCAGTAAAGTTCTGGCGCAGACACGTGGCAAAGCGGTGCAGGTGCAGCTCGACGTACTTGCTACCAAAGACACCGATCTTGTCGCAAAGGCCGAGGAGATCTCTGGGTTAACCCGCACGCTGATTCAAGAGCAGCTTGGCCTCAAACTGCATAGCAAACCGCAGATCGTGATCAAGGCCGGCGCAGGCAAGGCCAAAGTCGATCGCAAGTCGATCTTCCCGTCGATTGGCCGGCCGGGCAAAGACAAGCCGGCTGCCGAGCACCCTGCACCAATCGCCCTGCCCGATTCTGCGCCGGCGCCAGACATTTCGACAGTCGACGACGCAGTAACAGTCATCGACGACGAGCGGCGGCTGGCCACCGACAGCTAGGGTGTTGCACACCAAACGCATCGGGCGCGTCACGCCAGATGTTCGCCCTAATCGCCGCATGCAGCCATTCACATTACCGTAATGCGCCGGGTCGATAATGCGGCTTCGTTGCACGCATCCATGTTCATCACACCCCGTTGGCGCAAAGTCATCCGCGATCTCACCCACAACCGCACGCGCACAATCCTGGTCGTGCTGTCGATTGCAGTCGGCATATTTGCCGTCGGCTCAGTCGGCGGCGCGCGCGTGATTCTGTCAAACGACCTGAGCGCGCAATACGCCGCGGCCAATGACGCCAGCGCCCAAATCTTCGCCTCGGATCTCGACGAGAACTTTGTGCGATCTATTGGGCGCATGCCCGGGGTCGCATTCGCCGAAGGTCGCAGCGCCGTCGTCCTGCGCGTCCGCTTGGCAGATGGCCGCCGAAGCAATCTAATTCTGTTTACCCTGGACAGCTTTGACAGCGTTGAAATCAACCGCATCCGGAATGAAGCTGGCGCGACCGTGCCGGGCCGGCGCACACTTTTGCTCGAGCGCGGGTCGATGGCCCTGTTCAACACCGCGATTGGCGGCAAACTCACCGTCGAGCTGGGCGATGGCAAAACACGCGAGATCGAAGTGTCTGGAACGGTGTTTGATGTCAACGCCCCGCCCGTGCAGTTTGCAAACTTTGGCACCGCCTTTATCACGCAGGAGACCTACGAGTGGCTCGGTTATCCAGGCAACTTTAGCCAGATGCGCATTGTGGTCTCTGAAAACAAAGGTGACCGCGCGCATATTCAGCAGGTGGTTGACACCATCAAGGCGCGCATCGAAGACAGCGGCCGGCAATATTTCGGCGTGAACATCGCCCAAAACCCAGATCGGCATTTTGCCGATGAACAGATCCAGGCCATGCTGTTGATTCTGAACGTGCTGGGCCTGCTTGCGCTATTTTTGAGCGCGTTTCTGGTCACAAATTCGATCTCAGCGGTGATGGCTCAGCACATCAAACAAATTGGCATCATGAAGGCGATTGGCGGGCGCTCGCGCCAGATTGCCGCGCAATACATGATGATGGTGCTTGGCTTCGGCGTGCTGGCCATCGCCGTTGCGGTGCCGTTTGGCACGCTTGGCGCGCAAGGGCTGGCCGGGTTTGTGGCCGGATTGCTCAACTTCGACATCCTGACGCGCGGTGTGCCAACCGAGGTGCTGTGGACTGAGATCGGCATCGGCTTGCTGGTGCCGGTGCTGGCCGCGCTGGTGCCCGTCATTAGCGGCACCCGCATGACCATTCGCGAAGCGATCGCGTCTTCTGGCCCAGATACTGCGTTGCCTACGCCATCCCGAGCCAACCGCATGTCGCTGCTGTCGCTGCTGCCGCGTCCGCTGGTGCTGAGCATGCGCAACACGTTTCGGCGCAAAGGACGGCTGGCGCTGACGCTGGGCACGCTGACGCTGGCCAGCGCGATCTTTATCTCGGTGTTTAGCGTGCGCGATGCGCTGTATTTAAGCCTGGAGCAGTCGCTGGCCTACTGGCGTTACGATCTCGAAGTCACGCTTAAATCGTCACACGGCGAGGAAAAAGTAAAGCGCGCACTGCTGGCAATCCCGGGCGTGACAGGCGTCGAGTTCTGGAGCAGTGCCGGTGCCCGGCGCATCCGCGACGACAAGTCCGAGAGCCGCGGGTTCGCCATCATCGCCCCGCCGATACCCACTGCCTTGCTCAAACCCACGCTGCTCAGTGGCCGCTGGCTGACGTCTGACGACGCCACCAACGTCGTGATCAACAGCGAAGTGCTGGCCGACGAGCCCGATCTGACGCCAGGCGCCACCTTTCAGCTCAAGCTGGGCACGCGCACACGAACACTTACCGTCGTCGGTATTGTGCAGGGCACACTGACCGGCCAGGTCCGCAACCCGCGTTCAATCTACATGACACAGACCGGCTACCGCGAGGCCTACAGTCAGGGCCGCCAGACCGCGTCGGCGGTCATCCTGGCTGAGCAAAAGGAAGCCGCCTTCCGCGCGCAGCTCGCCAAATCGATCGAAGCGACGCTGCGCGAGGCCGACATGCCGGTCGATACCACTGAAACCATTGACGAGCGGCGCGAACAGATCGCCTTCCAGTTCAATTTGCTGATCACGTTTCTCGTGATGATGGCCGGGCTGTTGGGCGTGGTCGGCGGGCTGGGTCTGGCTGGCACGATGAGCATCAACGTATTCGAACGCACGCGTGAAATCGGCGTGATGCGGGCGATCGGCGGCTCCAGCGCCACCATTCGCGGCATCGTTGTCATCGAGGGCGTGGTGATCGGGTTGCTGAGCTGGTGTATCGGCGCGTTGCTGGCGGTGCCGATCAGCTACGGGCTCAACATTGCCGTGGGTGAGGCGTTTTTGCGGCGTCCCCTGCCCTTCGCCTATTCGGCCCTCGGCCTGCTGTTGTGGCTGGGCGCCGTTGTGATCGTCGCAACCGTTGCCAGCGTGTTGCCGGCCATCCGCGCGTCACAGCTGACGGTGCGCGAGGTGCTGGCGTACGAGTGACTTTTCGCATCGAGGTCCCCGCCACCGCCGCCACCGCCGCTACCGCAACAGCAGCGGCCCGTATTTGAGCCGCGTCTCTTTGTCTGCCACGGGTTGCGACCAGACAACGTCTACGCGGCCTGGAGAGACATCGCTGGCGGTCATGCTGACGAAGTTGACCGGCTCGTCCAACGTCAGCGTTTCGGGCACCGTCCAGTTATCCGAAGGCAGGCGTGTGGTGACCCAGCGCAGTACGCCCGCGCGAAATTCTTCTTCAGGGAACCCAGCTGCTGCGTGCGTTTCGATCCACGCCAAAACCAGCCTGTCATCCGACGTAATCGCAAGCGACGGAAAGAACTGAAATTGATTTGATTGGTTGTCAATCACAAGCGGCGCCGACCAGCCTCGGCTGCCGAACGTCGCATAGCGGATAAATGTGCGCGTTTGCAGCGAGCCTTCGCGCCACGCGGCATGCACAGTGCCACGCGAGTCCAACGCCGCGCTCACGTGGCGCTGATCGTTGTCGCTTGGCGAGATATCCGCCCAGGGCGACCAGGATGCGCCACCGTCAGATGATTGGCTCATCGCTACGCGCTGTTTGCCGTCATTCTCGCCGTAGGCCAGCACGCTCAGCCGAAGTCCGTCGCGCGACACCAGCACAGCCGGGCGGCTGTGGCCACCGGGTTCCTGCGGGCGCACTATTGCTTGTGCAGACCAGGTTAAACCGCCGTCACGCGATATCGTAAAGCGAATCTGCGACCGTTTGGGAGTCTCCGCATCGCGGCCCTGCCAGAAAACAAACACCGCGCTATCGCGGACGACAACAACCGGATGCTCCTGCCAGAGCCGCTGCGGTTCGGCATACCCCGGGATCTCAGCGATGTTCCGCCATGTCGACCAGGTATCACCGCCGTCGGTTGAGCGCGTGTATTTGATCTGGCGCTGGTTTGAACCGGCGTTATCACGATCCGCGCCATACCAGACCAAGTGCAAAACGCCCTGGCCTGAAATTGCAAGCGCAGGCACCCGTTGCATATACGGCCCGGTTTGTTCAACGGGAGCGCCGCCGTTTGTCACAGTCCAGACCTTGCCGCCATCATCTGAGCGCGCAACAAAAATATGATGATGCAGCAGACCGTCGACGCGCGCCTGTTTGCGATACGCCACAAACAGCCTGCCGCGCCTATCAGACACAACCTTGCGCTGGTCCGGATAGCCCAGCGCCTTGTCATCTTCAGACACATCAATCTGCGCGCCCTCGATCTGGTTCGCATCAATGCCTGGGGGGGTGATTGCAGGCGTGACAGCCGTGGCGTCGGCTGGAAAGAGCGGAATTGTGGGAAAACGAACACACTGGGTCAGTAGTAGACCCAGTGCGCCGATGATCATGGTGTGAGCGAATTGCTTCACCAAAGTGCGAGCACAAGAATTTGTCCAAATGAGTGCCGGGGTTGCCGTCCCCGCGCGGCGCGCGAGAGACAGCAACCCCGGCAACTTAATTCAGACAACGTCTGTTACAAACGTCGGATATCCGATGGCACTGCGACGCGAATCACAATACCCTTGCCATCGGTCGCCTGCACGCGCCCGATGATTTCCACTTGACTGCCGTTCTGCAGCGCGCCTGATTGTTCAAGCACGACGCCGGCGGCGGTGTCAAGATAAATCTTCTGTGTGCCGGTGGCATCCTGCAGGATGATCTGGTAAACGGCATACGGCTTGCTTTCCTTGCCATTCTCCTTCTGATCCGTCACACCCACGCGGCCAACAGCCACCACGGTGCCGCGCACGCGCACCATGGCATTGTGGTCGTTGCCGCTCAAGCGGCCGAGCTGATAGTCACTCACCGTGCGTGTGGATGGCGCATTGCCAACCGGGTTGCTCGATTCAACGCGGAGTTGAACCTCGCGGCGCGATGTGTTAAGCGTCAGCTTGCCCTGCACCGATACCGTGCTGCCAACGGCCGTCGACTGCGTGCCAACGATGCGGTTGTAGTCGGCCAGCGGAATCATAACGGCCACGCCACCACTCACACCATTCGGCTGAACGACCAGACGGATGCCGGTGCGAACCGGTTCGGACGACAGCACGACACCGGTCAGGCTGTAGAACTTGCCGAGGTCACCCGCGGTTGGGATCGCCGACATCGTCTGATAAACCGTTGCCGGCTTGACAGGCTTCACGGCTTTGCGAACCACAACCTTCTTGACAGCGGGCTGCTTCGCGGTGGTCGCGCCCGGCGCGCCCTTCAAGAACAACTCGTTCTTGCAGCCGCGTCCAGCCAAGCGGTCCTTCTTGATGATGATCCAACCGGCAAATGGGTTGCCCCGCAGGCTGGTGTCGATCAACATCGCCCGGTCAAAAGCATTAATGGCTGCGCACGTGTCGCCGTTCCTACGCAGGATGGTGGCGTAGCGCCGCAGCACATTGGCGTCGCCGCCGCGCGCGTCCGCAACCTCGCGGATATCCGTCAGCGCATTTTCATACTGACCCATTCTGTAATAGGTCATCGAGCGCTGGAATTTTGCCTCGATGGCCTGGCCATCCAGCGTCAACCACTGCTCGTAGACTTTGAGCGCGGCATCGTGCTTGGTCTGATTGGTCAACGCCGATGCGAGACCCTTCAGCGCGCGAATATCCTTCGGATCCTTGGCCACGACCTTTTCAAAGTCGGCCTGGGCCTTGGCGTAGTCCTTCAAGCGCAAATAAGCGTCGCCGCGGATGCGCAGCAACTTGGTGTCGCCCTTGAGCTCCACGATCTGTGAAGCGACGCGGACGGCTTCCTGATAGTTGCGCATCTTCTCGTGCACGCGCACAAGTTCGATCAACGTATCCAGGTTCTTCGGCTCGAGCGTGTCGGCAGCCTTCAGATCGGCCAGCGCATCGATCAACGCACCGGTGCGGCGGAAGACGCGGCCGCGCAGACGCAGCGCATCGACGCGCTCAGGCGCGCGTTCCAGCGCGGCGTTCAGATCAACGAGCGCCTCGTTGGTGCGGTCCTGGTTTGCGAACAGATAACCACGCGCGACCAATGCATCGACATTTTCTGGCTGGCGGCGCAGTGCCGCGCTCAGATCCTGCAGAGCGGAGCCTGGGCGGCGCAGCTTGACGTAGATCTTCGAGCGGTCGACCAGCGACTTAACGTCATCCGGCCGGCGCACCAGCGCGAGTTTGAGATCGGCCAGCGCCTTGTCGTAGTTCTGGCGCTCACCGTGAATCTTTGCGCGCAGGCGCAGCGTGCCGGGATCTTCCGGGCGCAGCGCCACTGCGGCGTCCGCGTCTTGCAGCGCGGCTTCATAGTTGCCGGCCGTGCGAACTGGGCACGGGCGCGCAACATCAGGGCGGGCAGCATTTCAGGGCGTTGCGAGACGGCGGCGGTGGCGTTTTCAATCGCCAACGGCAGCTGCCGCGCACATAGTCGACGTTGCCGCGCGCGACGATACAGGCGCGGGTCCAGGCTGCCCAGGCTCTGCGCATTGTCCAGATCGTTCAGAGCGGCGTCGATCTCGCCCATGACGCGCAAGCACGATGGCGCGTTCGATATACGCCGGCGCATTTTCGGGCGCGAGCTCGATGGCACGGTCGAAGTCGGTGGTCGCTTCGGCTCAAGTTGTGCAAGCTGCGCATTGGTCTTGCCGCGCAGCACCCAGACGAACGGATCGTCCGGCTGCAAGCGCACAAGCGTGTTGTAGTCATCGAGTGCCTGCTCGTATTTGCGCAAGTTTGTAATACGACTTGCCGCGCACTTTGAGCGCGCCGACATCGTCCGCCTTGACGGACAAAATCGAATCGGCATCGCGGATCGCCGCGTCATATTGATCGGTGTAGACATAGACGCGCGCGCGCTCATATTTCGTGCGCAGACTCTCGTTCTCAAGCGCGCCTGCGCGGCTGAGATCAGCCATCAAGCGCTTCTGATCCTTCAAGCGGGCATAGGCGCTGGCGCGCGTGATGTACGCGCGGGCCGAGCGCGGCTGCAGCTTGATGGCTTTGTCTGCGTCGACAAGCGCCTGTTCGGGCTTGTTGACTTCAACATAGAAGCGCGCGCGGCGCAGGCGCGCGGTAAAGTCTTCGGGCTCCAGTTCGACCGATTTCGAGAAATCGGCTTCGGCGGCGCTGATGTTCTGTTTGACCCAGTTTGAGACACCGCGGCCACGATACGCCCAGGACAAATTATCGTTGCATTGCGATGGCGCGCTGGTATTCCGGCAGCGACTCTTCGATCTTGCCGGTCTTCTGGAACAGCGTAGCGCGGCGGCCGATCAGCGTGGCCGTTTCCGGCCCAATCTGAATGGCTTGATCGACATCGGTCAGCGCCTGGTCATACTGTGCCCGAGCGGTGTGAGCCAGGCTGCGCAGTGCATAACCGTCGCGGCTGTTCGGTTCAATCTGAAGATAGCGGTCGGCGTCTTCAAATGCGCCATTGCCGTCGTCAACATTGAGGCGATATTGCGCGCGCAGCCCAATGGCGCGCGCGTTTGTGGGCTCGGCATCGATCGCTTTGGTCAGCTCGGCCACAGCGCCCTTGAAGTCACCGGCATCGGCACGTGCGCGGGCCAGCCCGACAAACGCGGCAGCATTGCTCGGGTTGGCGATGGCGGCAGTTCGAAATCACGGATGATTTCGGCGCGGTTGCCCAGCACTTTGTTGCTGCGCGCTTTGGCGATCAGCGCGCGCGGATCGGCCGGCGCAATCTGCAGCAGACGCGTTGAAGTCTGCGACAGCTGCGCGGTGATCGTTGGCTTTCTGATAGGCCAGACCGCGGTTATACAGCGCGCGGGTGTCGCGGTTGCCGCCGATCAACGAGGCGATGTTGTAGTTGCGAACAGCGGCGTCATAGCGCTGGGTGATGTACGCGTCACGGCCCCAGCGTCGGAACAGGCTGCCAAGTTCCTGGCGACCAAACGCGACGTAACGGCCAAAGACCAGCACGACAACGGCTACGAGAAAGGCGACCGTAAGCAGTCGGCCAAACCAGCGCAAGCCGGGCGTCGAGATAGGTTGCACATCTGCATTTGCAAGCATGTCTGTTTCCCCCTGAATTACGCGGCGCCGCCGCCACCTGAAACACCACCCGCTGGCACGGACGGCGCGATTGCCCTGCATGGCGACGTTGCGTGTCAGCCATTCATGCCGGTTGATGGTGAAGAGCGAATGCGCGCGCACGAGCGACAGGAAGAAGCTCAGCGGCACATAGATCGGCAGCAGAAAGATATCCAACGGCCGGCGCACAAAGTGCGGCAGCAGCTTGATGCCGCGGCTGACGAGCCACCAAATCAAGATCGCGGAGACCAGCCACCACTTCTGCCAGCATAATGGCAAAAATAAGCGCGATCGGCGACAGCAGCAGCGTAAACGGCGCAACGGTCTTGTCGAGCAGGTTCAACGCAAGATACGGATAGCGCCAGACCCAGCCTTTCCACAGTGCGCGCAAGTCGCTGCGCAGGCTGTTGCGGCCCCAGCGCACGCGCTGTTTCACAAAGCCCTTGAAGTCCGGTTTGAACGTGGAGTAAACATGCGCGTTGAGCTGGTTGTAGGTGCGATAGCCCTCTTGCAGGACCAGGCAGGTAAACCACTTGTCTTCGCCGCTCAACACCTGGCGACCGTTAAAGGTTTCGCCCAGGAAGCGATCGCTCAAACGCTTGACCAAGATCGGTGCGATACGCTGCCGTGCGGCCGGAGAGACAGCTGACAGCTTGTCCCATCGCGACCGTGGCTGGCACCTCGGCGGTATAGCGCAGGTCGAGCAGGATGTCGCTCATGCGCTCCCACAGCGTGGCGCGTTTGCCGTTGGTCGGCATCATGTGCTGGCGGGTGCCAACACCGCCGATGCTGCGGGTCGGCAAACGGCATCTTGAGCTTGGCGAGCACATCCTGCTCCCAGATCACGTCGCTGTCGACGAGCACGACCACATCGGTCGTGCTGGCGCGGATGCCGCGCACCAGTGCATCACGCTTGCCGGGGACATCGGTGACGATCGACCTCGACCTGCGGAAACTCCTTGGCAATTTGCTGGCAGTTGACATCGGTTGTGTCGACTACAGCGATGATCCGATCGGGTTTGTTCTTTAGCCAGGACTCGATAGCCTGGCGGAACAACGCGGGGATCCTCGTTATAGACCGGCGTCACAAGTGTCGCCGAGCAGTTGAAGTCATTCCGAATCGGGCGATAGAACAGCGCCGGAATAACTTTCGCCAGCCAAAAGAACCAGCGAACGACACCCAGTGTGCCGATTGGAATGAACAGCCCCCCGATACCCACCGCCTCCGCAATTGCCGCATTGATTGATCCTACGAATGTTGAAAGTAAATCCACAACTCCCCCTTTGATAAAGATTAAGAGGCCTAAAACTTTACATTTCGAAACCGACGCTCGAGGCTACAAACGCCAACTCCGCTCTGTACTGAACACCCATGGGCCTCAGTCACCCATCTCCTTGGCAACCGACACTGCGCGCCTCGCAAAAAGCGCCGTTTCGATTTTGTCAGGCGATTCAACTGGAGCCACGCGCGCCTTTAAGCGGTCGTTGGCTTCAATCGTTGCCTCGAGCACTAAGTTTTCGAAGCCCTGATCGCGCACAAAGCGCATAAAGGCTTCTGTGTCTTTTGGAAGACACGCACCACCATAGGGCACGCCACCGCGGGTGCCGTATAAAGGATTCCACATTGACTCAGCACTGCGCGCCACAGTTGACGCGACCACACCGCTGCTGATGCCGAGCTGCTCGCACATCGCATGCACTTCATTGAAGTAGCTGATCTTGACAGCGTTGTAGAGGTTGCTGGTGTACTTCACCATTTCCGCCTCTGTCGTCGTGCATTCGACGGTAATGGACCCAAATGGCAGATACAGCTCTTTTAACGCGCGAGCGGACCTTTCGTCGTACGCGCCGATTACCGTAATCCAGGGTCGGTCAAAGTCTTGGGTGTTTGAAACCTGGCGCAAAAACTCAGGGTTCATTGCCAGGCCAAAATCTGTGCCGGCAACTTTGCCCGATGCCATTTCAAGGATCGGCTTGATGCGGTGTTCCGTAGTTCCGGGCAACACAGTGCTGCGCACAACCACAGTCACGTAATTGGAGACGTGCTGTAGATGCTCACCAAGATCGCGGGCCGCGCTGCTCAATATGATCGAGCACAATTTTGCCGTCAACAGTAGGCGTTGAGACAGCCAGCATGACAATGTCGGCTGTGTTCCAATCGACCTTGTCACTTGTGCGGGCATCGAGACCCTGTGATTGAAGTTTTGAAAGTGTCTCAACCTTGACATCCACAAATGTCACGGTGTGGCCCTTTCTGATAAATCCGCGTCCGGTTGCTTCACCAACAACGCCAGACCCTAGTACAACGATATTCATTACGACGAGTGCCTCCGGCAGGAAAAAGATTCATGCACAGACACGCGGTCCCTCCCCAAAGGTCGCAGTCGACGCGATGGTAGGACAAATTGCATAAATTTGCAAGGGAGTTCGCTTAACATTGTTTGAATCACGCAAAAACCCAGCACTAATGACGACATCGATACACACTATTACAGATCGCAAGTCTATATTATCACCGAGTCTGCGCCTTTTGGCTGATCAGAGTTTACAGACCAAAGTCGTAGAGATTTTGAGATTTGCGTCCTGATTTTGCAATACGCATACTTCAAGACAATAAACATATAACAATTTCATGCATGGTCTCATGAGAGATTTATTAGATTATATACAGAGCTACATCAATTGGCGCAGATCAACTTCTGTACGGCCGATCCTGCGCAACGAGTTCGCAAAGCGATTTCTTTATATATTCTCAAATTTGTCTTTTTGCTCGTTTGATTTGCTTCACTTGTGAATTTGATTGCAAATTGAATTTTGCGTGTTCGAAGCACAGCGCGGGCAATAAAACCTGTTACGACATATGTCGTTTCCGTTGACACAGTGACGGCGTCATGGTATCAAGCAGCGGTTATGAGTAACGCTGAATGCCCGGAATGCGCGGGAACAATCGCATTCACCGAGAAACCCGTATTGCACGAGCTTGTGCGCTGCGCCGAATGCAACGCCGAGCTTGAAATCGTCAGACTCGAGCCCGTTACGCTGGAACTCGCCCCCACCGAGCAAGAAGACTGGGGCGAATAAGCGATGAACGTTGCACTGATTTGCAGCCTGGTCCGGCCGGAAGAGAAATTGCTGCTTGAAGCATTTGCCAAACGCGGCGTGACCGTTGACATGCACGACGACCGCAGTCTGGTGTTTGACCTCAACGACTTGAGCAGCTGGCGCAAGTACGATGTGGTCTGGAGCGCTGCGTGTCGCAGAGCCGGGCGATGTACGTCCAGCGCCTGATGCGGTTGGCTGACGTCACCACAGTCAACACGCATGAGGTGATTGAAAACTGCGGCGACAAATTTATAACATCGCAGCTTTTGGTGCAGCACGGCGTGCCCACCACCCGCGTGCTGATGGCCTTCACACCCGAATCCGCGCTGACGGCAATCGAACAGCTCGGCTATCCCTGCGTGCTAAAACCGGTGGTCGGGTCGTGGGGCCGCGGCGTGGTGCGCGTCAACGACCGCGATGCGGCAGAAGCTGTGGTTGGCCTGCGCGACGAACTCGGCGGCTACCAGCAGCACATCTATTACATTCAGGAGTTGGTGCGCAAGCCGCAACGCGATATCCGCTCGTTTGTGGTCGACGACACCTGTATCGCCGCAATTTATCGCACATCGGCGCATTGGATCACCAATACACATCTGGGTGGCAAGGCGTCAAACTGCCCGGTCACGCCTGAGCTTGGGGCGATCTCGGTCGCAGCAGCTAAGGCCATCGGCGGCGGCGTCGTGGCAGTCGATCTGTTTGAGGATCCTGAGCGCGGTCTGCTGGTGAACGAGATCAATCACACGATGGAGTTTCGCAACAGCGTGCCCGCAACAGGCATTGATATCCCCGGTGCGATGGTCGATTACGTGCTGAGCGCTGGTAAGCAGCGCGCGGATTGACCGGCGCTGCCCGCACGCGTCGTAGCAATCGTGCAACAAAACCTGGTTTTTAAAGCGGCGAAATTACTATATCTCCCACAAAGCGCTATCCCTTACCCACAATTTTTGCGCCGGTTGGCGGCACTTCGCGCGCGAGTGCACAGAGTAAACTCCGAAAAAAGCAATAGCTCCCGCGCTGCGCGCGGGAGCTATTGCTTTTTTCGGGGGAATCCCCCTCAATTTGCGGCAAAATGATTTGTTGCACGAGTAAACCAGTTAATTTTCGAAAATTTGCCGAAGACATAACAAAAAACACTCATAAATACGGATGTTGTGCACGCACGCTTTTCATAATTCGCGTGTATTATGATCTCGTCTTATGTAATCCGGCGCTACGGCGTTCTGACTGCATAGTGCGTGGCCAAGACTATTTGGCCCACATACAATGGCGAGGAGTAATGCATGAGGGCGGTTAAAGTAACAGCAAACGACGTCGCGGAACAGGTACTGGCGGCAGAAGATGCCTGGCTGCAGGCGATCGTGACGTGTGATCGGCATGGGCTCGAAGCGCTTGCGGCGGACGAGTTCACGCTTGTGCTTGCATCCGGTGCCGTTGTGCATCGTGATGTGGCCATCAACGGTCAACTCTTGTGCGTGGGCAACGGCGAAACGCTTATCAACGACGCGCTGGATGTTCGGCTGTATGGCAAGACCGCAGTTGTGCTTGGCCGGCGCGCGTCGCCCGCAACCGATCGCAAACAACGCCAGCCCGTGCGCTTCCTGGATGTGTTCGTGCTGCGTGATCAACGCTGGCAGTTGGTGGCTGAAGAAGTCACGAATATCCAATCTGAGTAGATCCGCGCATAGAATCGGGCCATGGCATCCGCCGTAGCCCCGCCCCTCTCCACCTCGGTCCAACCCCTCGCCCAACGACTGCGCGAGAACGTGCAGAAAGTCGTTGTCGGCAAAACCGAGATCATCGACCTGTTGCTCGTCGCCCTGCTCTGCGACGGTCACGCACTCATAGAAGACGTGCCTGGCATTGGCAAAACCACACTGGCAAAAGCGCTGGCCGGCAGCCTCGGTTGCACGTTTCGCCGCATCCAGTTCACGCCAGACGTCCTGCCCAGCGACGTCTCCGGCATCAGTTTTTTCAACCAGAAATCGCAGGCGTTTGAGTTTCGGCCAGGCCCGGTATTCACGCAGGTCTTGCTGGCCGACGAAATCAACCGCGCCACGCCACGCACGCAATCCGCCTTGCTCGAAGCCATGCAGGAAGGCCAGACCACGGTCGACGGCGAAACAATGCTGCTGCCAAAGCCCTTTCTTGTGCTGGCCACCCAAAACCCAATCGAACTCGAGGGCACCTTCCCATTGCCCGAGGCGCAGATCGATCGCTTTCTTCTGCGTGTGGCGATGGGCTATCCCACCGAAGAGGAGGAGCGCGCAATTTTGATGCGCTTTGAAAAGAACGATCCGCTTGAAACGTTGCGCGCGGTGGCCACGCCGGATGAGTTGCTGCAGGCACAAAAGCTGTGCCGCGGGGTTCGCGTCGAACGCAGCGTGGCCGACTACGCGCTGGCGCTGTGCCGCAACACGCGCGCGTTGCCGGGCGTGCTGATTGGCGTCAGCCCACGCGGCTCGCTGGCGCTGTATCGAGCGTCGCAGGCTTATGCCGCCATCCACGGGCGCGATTTTGTGCTGCCGGACGATATGAAGCGGCTGGCGCCGCATGTGCTGACCCACCGGATTGTGGCCGACGGCAGCGCGCGGTTGCGCGGCAAACGGCCGGAAGACATGCTGGCCGAAGTGATCGAACGCACACCGGCGCCCGTTGACGCAATCTGAACTACGGATGTTAAAAACAGTGCGCGCGCTCCTCACTCGCAATCGCGGCGACCAGGGCGGCGCCGTTGTCACCGCATCGCCATTCGACGAACGCTGGCTGTCGCTGCTGATCGTGTTTGGCATGCTTGGGCTGTTGCTGCGCGCGCCGGCGCTGGTCGCGATCAGCGTGATCGTGCTGGTCATCAGCGCGATCAGCCGGGCGCTCGCGGTGCATGCCGCCAATCGCTCGGATTACGAGCGCCGGTTCGATCAGCGGCGGCTCTTCGCCGGCGAAACACTGCGCGTCTCCTGCCGCGCCAGCAACCTGAGCCGGCTGCCGCTGGTCTCGCTGTATGTGCGCGATGACGCGCCGCGCGGTTTTTTGCGCGCCTCGGACACACCCGGCGGCGCGCCGATTCAGCCCGACCCGACCGGCCGCATCAACCTGGCACAGCAGCTCAGCTTGGCGGAACGCTCGGTCAACACGCGCAGCACCACGCTCGTCCCCACGCGGCGCGGACACTTCCGGTTTGAAACGCCCTCGCTAGAAGCAAGCGATTTGCTCGGGCTTACCGACGCCGAACGCCGGGTCGACCGGCGCGATGCGGTGCTGGTGTATCCGCGCACCGTCTCGCTCGATTCGATCAACCTGCCCGCACGGCAACCGATCGGCGCGTTGGCCACGCGCCGGCGCTTGATCGAAGACACCGGCCGCACGATGGGCGCGCGCGACTACGCGCCGGGCGATTCGCAGCGGCTGATTCACTGGAAGGCCACCGCGCGCGCCGGCAAGCTGCAGACGCGCGTGCACGAGTACACCAGCGAGCCGGTCGCCATGGTGCTGCTGAATGTCACCACGTTTAATGAAGTTTGGTTTGGCTCGGACCCGCTGCGGTTTGAATGGGCGATCTCGGTTGCGGCCAGCATCGCGAGCTGGGCGCAGGACGGCAACGGCATCATCGGGTTTAGCTCAAACGGCTGCACACCGGGATCGCCCGAAGCGATTCGCGTGCCGGCTAAGCGTTCGCCCAACCAGCTGGCCGATGTGCTTGAGACGCTGGCCATGCTGGGGCCCTTCACGATGAGCCGCTTCGCCGAATACCTGCTGCTTGAACAACGCCGGCTGCCGGCCAACGCCACGCAGCTGATCGTGACCCCGATGTGGGACGAAGCCATCGAGCTCGCGGTGCACCGGCTTGTCGCGCTGGGCAAGCGCATCAGCGTGATTTGCACGGATTACGCGTTTGACGTGCAGCGCCCCCTGCCCTGCCCGGCCTCGCATCTGCCGCCGACCGACGACTTTGCCGACTGGCAACGTCGTTTTGCGGCCGGGGAGAACAACGCGTGAGCATGCCTGCGTTCGCCGATGCGCCCGCGCGCACAAACATGCGGCGCGAGCCGTCAGCGGTCGCGCTGGTGGTGGCGCTGGCCTTTGCCGAAGCCTGCCTCTTCGCCCCGGTACTGACGCCGCTACGGTTTGCGGAGGACGCCGCGCAGCAAGCCGGTTTGTTTCAGCTGGCCTTCGGGCTGTGCGCGCTCGCGCTGCTGGCGGTTGGCCTGACCCGATTGTGGATCGGCAACAGAGACGATGGCACGCGCGCATTGCGCTTCAGCATGACGGCGTTGGCCGCGCTGATTGCGCTGGCGATCTACCTGTTGTTTGAAAACACGCCCGGGGAGCGCCCGCAACTCGGCGTGCTGGTGGCGCCGCTGTTTGGCAGCGCGGTGCTGATCTGGCGCGGCAACGCGATCGGCAGCATGGACGCGTCGCCGACGGCGCTGCGGCGGCGTTTGCAGCTCAACACCATGGGGCTGATGCTGGCCACACTGTGGATGCTGATCATCCCGGGCGTCAACTTTATCGGCGTGACGCTGGCGTTTTTTGCGGCCTGGATGGTGGCATTGCCGATCAGCCAAATTCGCCACACCGCCGAAGATCGCTATGGCCGTGCAGTGCGCACCACATGGCGCTGGTGGTTGACGCTGATCATCGCGGTGCTGGGCTGTCTGACGCTGGCTACGCTGGCGGTGGCGCTGGTGACCGGCGAGTCGGTCGGCGTGCTGCTCTACGGCGTGCTGGTGCTCCTGGCGCTGCCGGCGATGGTTGTGGCGTGGTTGATTCCGCAGGGTTTTTTTGACTGGCTCAGCGGGTTCCTCAGCCGGCGCGGTTTGACCCCCAACAGCCTGGGTGAACAGGCCAGCGGGCGGCAATGGCTGGCGGATCTCTTTCGCAACAACGGCGACCCAAACGCGGTCGATCTCAACACGCTGCTGGCGCTCGGCGTGCTGCTGATCGCACTCGCACTGATCCTGCTCTCGATGCGGGCCAAACGCGCGCACGAGATCGAGCGCGCGCGCGAACCGGATGATTATGAGAGCGCGCTGCCGATGGGGGCTGCACAGCCGTCATCGGCAGCGCGCCGATCGCTGGGCAGTCTGCGGCGCTGGCTGGCTGTCATGACGGTGCGGCGTCTGTATCTGCGCGCCGAACGCGATGCGGCCAAACGCGGTTTTCAGCGACAACCCGCGCAGACTCCGCACGAGTTTTTGCCAAAGCTGCAGGCCGCCTTCCCGCAGGCACAGCAGGAAGCAGCAGCGCTGACCGACGCGTATGCGCTGGCGCACTACGGCGAGGTGCCGGATTCACCCGAGGCGCTCGACCGGCTGCGAGCCCAGTGGTCGCGCATGCGCGCGTCGCCACCACATCAGGACGCGGCACAGCGATAGGCGCAGGACAAACCAGTCGACAGTTCGGATTTTCGTCGCGTGCGCACCCTGCGTCAACTTCATGCTAAATGCGCAACCCGTTCGGCAACTGGCTGATTCAGCGCAATTTAACGTGCGCATGACAGTGCGTTAATGATGCATCACTACGGTATGTGCTATGACACGCTGAGAACGGTGGCATTGGATCTGTCGGCGGCAGATCACGGCGCGCACAGCCTGCTGCTGCCGGCTCAGCCGCGTTGCGGAAGGCACTGCGCCGTTCGACTGAAGTACGCACAGGTGAAAATTACTATGACACGACAAATTGTGGATGACACGATGGCATACGTCCGGCAGGAACTGACCCGGATTTCGCAGGACATGACCTGGGCTGACGGCGCGGAAGCGCAGCGGCTCGAAGTTCGGCAATCGCGACTGGCGGCCGAACTGGATCGCCTGAGCATGATGCGCCAGTCGCTCGCCAGCGATGTCAAATTGCCGGAAAACAAATACTGACGGACCCAAGTCCGTCAGTGATGTCCCCACGCAGACTCGAACTGCGATTTACGGCTTCGGAGGCCGGCGCTCTATCCATTGAGCTATGGGGACATTCTTGCGCCTAGCCGGCGCAAGACTAATATTTTACACGCTCGCACCGTTATAATCTCTGCTCGTTTTCAATGGAGCAGATCATGTCACTCGCAGTTCTCAAATTTGGCGGCACATCGGTGGGCGATGCCCGAGCGATGCGCCAGACCGCACAAATCATCCGCAGCGCCGTTTCGCAGTTCGACCACGTTGTGGTTGTGACCTCGGCCATGGGCAAATCGCCCGACCCGCGCGACCAGATCAAAGTCACCGACACGCTCATCAGCGCGGCAAAGACCGCGGCCGATGGCGATGGCGATTTCTTTCACAAAGCCAAGCGTCAGCTGTCCGACAAGCACTTCGCCGCGATCGACAGCACGATCGACAACCCGGAAGACCGCCGCCTGATCGGCGAGCAGGTCGATCAGTTGTTGGATGGCTTTGAGACGCTGTGTAACAGCGTACGCGTGCTGGGCGAAGTCACTCCGCGCGCGCTCGACGCGATCTCCGGCCTTGGCGAACGGCTGGCCGCGCGCATTTTGGCCGGCACCCTGCGCAGCGCCGGTGTCGGCGCAGAAAGCATCGACGCGACCGATCTCATCGTGACCGACGATCGCTATCAGGCGGCTTCGCCGCTGATGGATCTGACGCGCGACAAGACGCGCGCGCGCATTCTGCCGCTGCTGCAAAAAGGCATCGTCCCGGTCGTCACCGGGTTTATCGGCGCCACGCAAAAGGGCGTGCCGACGACGCTGGGCCGCGGCGGCAGCGACTACAGTGCCAGCGTGATCGCCGCGGCGCTCGACGCAACCGATGTCTTTAACTACACCGATGTCAATGGCGTGCTCAGCACCGACCCGCGCATCGCGAAGGACGCGCGCACGATCGATGTGCTGACCGCGCAGGAGATGTCCGAGATGGCCTATTACGGCGCCTCGGTGCTGCACCCGATGACGATCGCGCCGCTGATCGAACGCAACATCCCGCTGCGCGTCAAGAATACGTTTAATCCGGATCACCCCGGCACACTGATCGTGCACGAAGACGGATCGAACACAAAACACGGGCTCAAAGCAGTGACGACGATCCCCGAAGTGAGCGTGATCTCGGTGACCGGGCGCGGCATGAAGGGTGTGCCGGGCATCGCTGGCCGCACGTTTTCGGCAGTCGCGCGCACCGGCACCAGCGTGCTGATGTTCTCGCAGGCCAGCGCGGAGACAAACATCTGTCTGGTGGTGCCGCGCGCATCGACCGAGCGCGTCCGGCGCGAGCTTGAATTCGAGTTCACCGGCGAACTCGGCCGGCGCGAGATCGACGCGGTTGGCACGTTCACCGAAGCGTCGATCATCACCGTCGTCGGCCAGGGCATCGCCGATACGCCGGGCGTAAGCGGACGCGTGTTTGGGGCGCTGGGCAACGCAAATATCAACCTGCTCGCCATCGCGCAAGGGTCGAGCGAATGCTCAATCAGCATGGTCGTCAGCGATCAAGCCTGCAACGACGCGGTGCGGGCGGTGCATGCATTGGCCCTGGGCTGACGTATCATCATCGGCAGTAGACTTGGAGATGCATTACTTTTGGGAATGCATTGCTAAAGGAGCAACTTGGTCAACTATGTCAACTGAAAATAAGTGCCCGTTTCCGGGCGATCATCACAGACTTAAATCGGCGGCAGCACAATCGAACCGAGATTGGTGGCCGAATCAACTCAATCTCAAAATCCTGAATCAGAATTCTCCACTGATTGATCCGATGGGCGCGGCGTTTGACTACGCCGCAGCGTTCAAAAGTCTCGACCTGGACGCCGTCAAGAACGATATTTATGCGTTGATGACGACATCGCAGGATTGGTGGCCGGCCGACTACGGACATTATGGGCCGCTGTTTATCCGCATGGCCTGGCACAGCGCCGGAACCTACCGCATTGCCGACGGCCGCGGCGGCGCATCATCCGGAACGCAGCGCTTCGCGCCGCTCAACAGCTGGCCGGACAACGGCAACCTCGACAAGGCGCGCATGTTGCTGTGGCCGATCAAGCAGAAATACGGCAAGAAGCTGTCGTGGGCCGATCTCATGATTCTGGCGGGCAATTGCGCGCTGGATTCGATGGGATTCAAAACATTTGGCTTTGGCGGCGGGCGTGTAGACGTTTGGGAACCTGAAGACGATATCAATTGGGGCGCGGAAGACACCTGGCTGGGCGACAAGCGCTACAAAGGCGATCGGCAGCTCGACAACCCGCTTGCAGCGGTGCAGATGGGTCTGATCTATGTCAACCCGCAGGGGCCAAACGGCACGCCGGACCCGATCGCGGCCGCGCGCGATATTCGCGAAACCTTTGCGCGCATGGCGATGGACGACGAGGAAACCGTCGCCCTGATCGCCGGCGGTCACACGTTTGGCAAGACCCACGGTGCGGCCGATCCCAATCAGTATGTCGGGCCGGAGCCTGAGGGCGCGGGCATCGCAGAGCAAGGCCTGGGCTGGAAGAACAGCTTTGGCACGGGCAAAGGCGTGCACACCATCACGAGCGGGCTGGAAGGCGCTTGGACGACGAACCCGATCAAGTGGGACAACGACTACTTTGATATTCTGTTTGGCTACGAGTGGGAACTGACCAAGAGCCCGGCGGGCGCGCTGCAGTGGACGCCGAAAAACGGCGCCGGCGCCGGCACCGTGCCGGATGCGCACGATCCAAAGATACGACATGCGCCGATGATGGCCACCACCGATCTGTCCATGCGCATGGACCCGGCCTACGAGGCGATCTCACGGCGCTTCCACCAAAACCCGGACCAGTTTGCCGATGCCTTTGCCCGAGCCTGGTTCAAGTTGACGCACCGCGACATGGGTCCGCGCTCGCGCTATCTCGGCCCGAACGTTCCCGCCGAGGAACTCATCTGGCAGGACCCGGTCCCAGCCGTCGATCACAAACTGATCGGCAAAAAGGAAATCGCCGATCTGAAGGCCAGGATCCTTGCGTCCGGTCTGTCGATCTCCCAGTTGGTTTCGACCGCCTGGGCATCGGCTTCGACATTCCGCGGCTCTGACAAACGCGGCGGCGCAAACGGCGCGCGCATTCAACTGGCGCCGCAGAAAGACTGGGAAGTCAATCAGCCGGCACAGCTGGCCACAGTGCTCACCGCGCTGGCGGCCATCCGGGCCGAGTTCAACAAGAAGTCACGCGCTGGCGGCAAGAAAGTGTCGATGGCGGATCTGATCGTGCTCGGCGGTTGCGCGGCCGTTGAAAAAGCGGCGGCAAATGCAGGCCACACCGTGACCGTGCCGTTTACGCCCGGGCGCACAGACGCAACGCAAGCGCAGACCGACGCCGCATCGTTCGCGGTGCTTGAGCCGGCAGCAGATGGGTTCCGGAACTATCTCAAGGCCGGGCTTCACCGCTCGGCAGAGGACCTGCTGCTGGATCGGGCGCAACTGCTGACGCTGACCGCGCCGGAGATGACCGTTTTGGTCGGCGGCATGCGCGCGCTGGGCGCCAACGCCGGCGGGGCCAGCCACGGCGTCTTCACCAAAAAGAAGGAAACCCTGACGAACGACTTTTTTGTCAATCTGCTGGACATGCGCACGACCTGGAAGGCGGCTTCCGAGGCTGACGATGTGTTCGAAGGCCGCAACCGTGCGACCGGCGAACTCATCTGGACCGGCACGCGTGTCGATCTGATCTTCGGTTCGAATTCGCAGCTGCGCGCGCTCGCCGAAGTCTATGGATGCGCGGATGCGACCGAACGGTTCGTGCAAGAATTCGTCGCGGCGTGGAACAAAGTGATGAATCTCGATCGCTTCGACGTGGCGTAAGCCAGGCGTCGAAAGTTCTGACAACGACCGAACGAAGCGCGTTCAGGGTACCCCTGAACGCGCTTCGCTTTTCTTAATAGCCGATAATGAGGCCTATTACATTATGAGCAAATCACTCGTCGCCCTCGTTGGCCGGCCAAATGTTGGCAAAAGCACGCTGTTTAACCGGCTGATCGGACAGCGTCTCTCGATCGTCGCCGACCAGGCTGGCACCACACGCGATCGCGTGCAGGCACCTTGCGAATGGAACGGCGTGGAGTTCACGCTGGTCGACACCGGCGGCATCGAACCGCTGGAGCCGCTGCGCAACACCAAGACAAAAGTGCTGGCATCGGCATCAAAAGACTTCGTGCACGAAATTCGCGAACAGGCCGAGATGGCCATCGCGGAGGCCGATGTGCTGGTGTTCACTGTCGATGCGCAGGTCGGGCTGACCGGCACCGATTCGGCCGTGGTCGACATCCTGCGCAAACTGACCGGGCAGCGCCAGACCGCCGGCAAAAAAGTGCCCCCGATTCTGGTGGCGGCCAGCAAATCGGAAGGCCGCGGCGGCATCAGCGACTCGGTCGACTTTTACAAACTGGGGCTGGGCGATGTGTATCCCGTCAGCGGGTTGCGCGGCGACGGCACCGGCGATCTGCTCGACGCGATCGTGGCTGCGATTCCGCCGCTGGAGCCGGCCGTCGCCGACGACACGCTCAAACTCACGTTGGTTGGCCGTCCAAATGTCGGCAAGTCGTCGCTGTTTAACAAGCTGATCGGCGAAGACCGCGTGATCGTGAGCGCAGTGCCGGGCACCACGCGCGACGCGATCGACACCGTGATCGAATTTGTCGACGACGGATCGATGGACGCGCCAACTGGCAAAGCCGGGGTCGCGGCAGCTGCCATCGACGATAAAGAGGCGAGCGCCGATCTCAGTGCAGATGACGCAGATGATGTGGACGACATGGAGGATGATGCCGACGAGGGCGACTTCGAACTCGAGGCTGAAGAGGAAGAGGTCGATCCCAACGCCGACGCCCCTGAAGGCCCGACGCGCATCACCCTGATCGACACGGCCGGCATCCGCAAGCGCGGCAGCATCGAGCCAGGCATCGAGAAATTCAGCGTGTTGCGCTCGATGAAATCGATCGCGCGCTCGGATATCGCGCTGCTGCTGATCGACGCGGCCGAAGGCGTGACCGCGCAGGACGAGCACGTGGCCGGCTATGTGCTGGACGAAAACAAGAGCGTGATCGTGCTGGTGAACAAGTGGGATCTGGTGGAGAGCGCTGAAAAAGTGCAGCGCAGCGGCAAGCATGTCGAAGGCTGGGGCATGTTGACCGAGAACATGCAGGCGTATATCGAAGTGCTGCAAAAGCGCTTTAACTTTATGCCGTATGTGCCGATTCTGTTTATCTCGGCCAAGCTTGGTTTTCGCGTGGGATCTATTCTGCCGACCGCGATCGCGGTGAATGAAGCGCGCAACATGCGCATCACCACATCGCAGCTGATGGACATCGTGCGCGACGCCAGCGCCCGGCACAGCCCGCCGCTCAAAGCCGGGCGCCGCCTCAAGGTCTACATGGCGCAGCAAACTGGCGTCAACCCGCCCACATTTGTGCTGCATGTGAACGACACGCAACTCGTGCACTTCGGCTACGAACGTTTTCTCGAAAACCGCATTCGCGAGAAATTCGGCTTCCTTGGCACGCCGCTGCGGCTGTTCTTTCGCGGCAGGAAGGAAGACTAGAGAGTAAAGAGTCCAGAATCCAGATTTGCCATACCCAGCCATCGCTGCAGGCAACTATCTGTCTGGATTCTGGATTCTAGACTCTGGATTTTTCCTCAGCAAATAGATCCGGCCCCACTCCCCCAACAACGCGACCGAATAACCACGATCGATTTGAAATTCGGGGGCGGTGCGAATCGCGTCGCGAAACAGGTCGAAGGCGCTGGTGATAAAGACCGCGCGGCCACCGGGTTTGAGGATGCGCGCGGATTCGCGCAGCAGCTTTGGATACAGATCGATAATCTCGCGCTTGCTGCCCAGCTTTTTGCCAAACGGCGGATTGCAAGCGATCGCGTCGATGCTGGCGTTGGCCAGCGGCAGGCGCTCTGCCCGCCAGATCAGAATCGGCGCGGATGTGTTGGCGCGCGCGGCGTAGGCGGCCGAGCGATTGAGATCACCGCCCAGCACAGTGACCGCGCGATTGTGCGCGCCAAATTCGGCCAAAATCGTGCCTGCGCCGCAGGTCGGATCCAGCGCGACGCCGTGTTCGGGCGCGTCAGCCAGCAACACCAATGCAGCCGCCGCTGACGGCCGCAGCGAGGCGGAGATATGCGCGGTCTTGTAATCGCGATGACGCATGCCGCGGTCGCTCAAGCGCAGCCCGATCACCAGCCGCGAACCCAACACGTTCACCCAGATTTCGAGATCGCCGCCGTCCGGCACCCAGTTCAGGCGCCTGCCATGGCGTTGCTGCAGCGCCTTGCGCGCAGAATCTTCGACATCCATTCGACGGTAGGCGTGCTCGCCCGTCTTGCGTGCGACCACGCGCGCGCTGACTGGCCAGTTGAGTCCGCTGATGCGCAGCCACTGCTGCATCGCGGCCTCGAATGCGGCGGACTCGCCGAGCAGCTGCGCAATGCCGCGCAGATCGCGATAATCGCGGCTCAGGGTGTCGTGCTCCGCGGCGAGCAGAAAGACATCCTCGGTCGTGCGCAGGGTCAGCACATCGGCAGGCGGGCTGTCGGTGTCAAAAAAGACGATGCCGTTCTTTTCTTCGGCAAAAGCGTCGCCGCGATGCACGGCTTTGCGCAGACGTTTGCGCATCTCGAGCCAGGCGATCGGCTCAAACCCCGGGAGTGTGTGCGCGTAGAACTGGCTCACTCTTTTATTTCGCGCACTTTGAGCTCGGCTTGCTCAAGTTGCTTTGCGCACAGTGCCGCAAGTTGCTGGCCACGGGCATGCAACGTGAGCGAGGCTTCGAGCGGCAGATCGCCCTCTTCGAGTTTGCCGACGATGGCCTCGAGCTCGGCGTAGGCTTGTTCAAACGTCAACGCGGCGATGTCGTCCAGCATTGGCGCGTCTTTGGCGCTCAGCGGCTTTTTTGGCATGCCGCAATGTTAGCGCAAGTGCGGCTCAACAGGTGGACTACACCTAGGTGTAGTCCACCTGTTGAGCCGCGGCTAAATTCTGACAGACACTGACAGCTTATGCGACCAAACGCGTAGAAAGAGGCTAGCGTTTGTCAGTATTCTGATGCGAACATGCTGGTGAACAGCCGACTCGAGCCCTAGCAAGAGGTGTAGTCCACCTGCTACTTGACCGCATTCATATAACCGGAAGTGTTTTCATCCAGAATCGTGGATGCGGGCGGGAAGAACCCGATTGGGCGCGCGACGGCGGGCAGGTTCGTCAGGTAGTACGAAACAAACGCGGCGACCTGCGGTTTGTTCTTCAGCACGGCCGGCGATGTGATCATGTAAAGCTTGCGTGTGAGCGGGTATGTGCCCGCGCCCACGGTCACATCATTGGCCATTTTGCCCTCGAACTCGAGCGCGCGCAGGCGCGACCGGTTGCGCTCGTAAAACGTGTAAGGCACATAACCGATCGCATTTGTCTCGCCGGTCACGCGGCGAAGAATCGCCGGGAACTCGCTGTAGATCGCGATCGAATGGGTATCGCTGATGACGGCGCGGCGGATCTTCTCGTCCTTGATCGCGCTGGAGAAGAGCTGATCGCTCACATAGTCGTAGGTGCCCATGCCGGGCGAGGCGCTGTACGCCCGAATCTGCTGATTGATCCACCCAGAATTAACGTCCCGCCAGTTTTTTGACGAACCGGAGTAAATCCCCGCTGCCTGTTCACGCGTGATACCGATGATGTCCTCATTGCGGCGGCTGACGGTAAAGACCACCGCGTCGAATGCCACAACCATCGCGACGATCGGACGGCCGTTCTTTTCGCAGGCTTCGATCTCCTTCGGATTGATCGCGCGCACGCTGGTCAACACATCGGTTTCGCCCGCGCAGAATTTGGCGATCTCCGGGCCGGAGTTCGCCTTGGCGATCGTGATCTTGCCGGCGTAGCCTTCAGCCGCAAACTTTTCGGCCATCTTGTCGGTCAACAGATTAACCGTCGAGCTGCCGCCAAAGTTGATGTCACCCACAACGCCACCCGGCGTGACCGGTGGCAGCGTTTGTGCAACGCCAGACGCGGCGTGCGCAGCCGGATGCGTCGCGGAGAACATGAGAACCACGGCACATGCGGCTGTGCCGATCCGTTTGCCGAGTACGGGGAGATTGTTTTGTTGTGCCATGTTGAAACTGTGGATTCCTAAGTTAGGGAGCAAACGTTCTTGCGAGAAATCACGCGGGAACCTTTGACAACTTGCTCAGATAAATTGCCTAGATCTCTGTGCCCAAAGTCCTACGCATAAGTAGCAGATAGCGTAGTGCTTTGTGCGCGACTTTCATCAGACCAAAGATGTAGGCACATCAAGCACGATGAAGGAGGTGCGGTGCGCACGACATACTGCATCAGTTTGCGCGCGAGGATGACGGAATTGCCTGTCAGCACGACAGTATTTTGCAATGTCGTCCTCCAAGATTACAATCCCGGCATGGAATCGTTGTATCAAGCGGTCAACACCCTGCGGTTCGAGCGTGAGTTGCCAGCCAGCGTGCTGGAAATACGCCAGCATTTTGATGTCATCAAAGTCGCCGATATTGAGACGACGACAAAGCAAGCGCTGGTCGACACTGGCTTGCTTGCACGGATCAAACCGGGTGAGACCGTGGCGGTCGGCGTCGGCAGCCGCGGCATCACCAACGTGGCGCTGATGGCGCGCACCGTCGTGCAGGCATTGCTCGCGGCGGGCGCGAAACCTTTTGTGGTGGCGGCCATGGGCTCGCACGGCGGCGCTACATCCGAAGGCCAGCGCGAGATGCTGCACTCGCTGGGCGTGACCGAGGAGTATGTCGGCTGCGAGTTTCGCATCACGATGGACGTCAAGCAGATCGGCCAGATTCCAAACGGCGGACCGGCGTTGTATCAGGATTTGCACAGCGCAGCGGCCGATCATGCGATTTTGATCAGCCGCATCAAGCCACATACGGATTTTCGCGGCAAGCTGGAAAGCGGCCCGAGCAAGATGGCGGTGATCGGCTTTGGCAAACAGCACGGCGCGCAGACGATGCACGCCTACGGCGGACCCGGGTTTCGCGACTATCTGGCCGACGCCGCGCGCATCTATGAGCGCGAGACAAATTTTCGCGGCGCGGTGTGCATGCTCGAAAACGCGTATGACCAGACCGGCAAGATTGTCGGATTGAGCGCGGCGCAGGTCGGCAGCGACATCGAAGTAAAGCTGCAGATCGAAGCCAAAAGCATGATGGCCAGCCTGCCCTTTCAGGATATCGATATTTTGGTCGTGCAGCGGATCGGCAAAAACATCAGCGGCGCAGGCATGGACCCCAATGTGCTGCAACGCCTGCTGGTGCCGCGTGAGAAAGAGCCGGAGGGCGGCCCGGCCGTCATCGTGGTGCTTGATCTGACCGACGAGACGCACGGCAACGCCTGCGGCATGGGTTTGGCGAACATCATTCCGCGCCGGCTGCTCGACAAAGTGGATTTTTACAAGTTCTACATGAACAGCATCACGTCGGGCACGTTTGGCGTGTATCGCTCTGGCGTGCCGCTGGTGATGAAGAACGATCTGTTCGCGCTGGAGACCGCATCGCACATGTGCGGCGTGCCAAACCCGCGCGACACGCGCTTTGTGTTTATGCGCGACACGCTGACACTGGACACCCTGTATGTCTCGCCGAGCATGCGCAAAGAAGTCGAAGCGCATCCACGCCTGACGATCACGCGCGAAGTGCCGCTGAGCTTTAACGCCGAGTGTTATGCGATGCAGTCGCCGTGGGTGATGAGCTGCTGAGCTTCGCAAGCGCACCGTAAAATCATTAGCTCGTGGTTGAAAAACTTAAGCGTTATGCGCCGTTGGCGCTGATCCTGATCGCAGGCGCTGCGCTGAGGCTGTATCAGATCGGCGCGCTGCCGCCCGGGCTGTATCGCGATGAAGCGTTCTATGCGCTCGATGCGTTGCGCGCGCTTGACGGCGGCCCGGCCGCCTGGTTCCCCGCCAACAATGGCCGCGAAGGGCTGTTTATTTCGCTGATGGCGCTCAGCGTAGGCGCTTTTGGCAACACAGTGTTTGCGGTGCGGCTGACCGCGGCGCTGGTCGGCAGCGCGACGTTGCTCGCAATCTACGCCGCCGGCCGACAAATGTTTTCACATCGCATCGGCGTGCTGAGCGCGGGTGTGCTGGCAGTGACGTTCTGGCATCTGGCGATCAGCCGTGTGGCGTATCGCGCGATTTCGCTGCCGTTGCTGCTCTGCGTGACGCTGGCGCTGCTGTTCACCGCGTTGCGCGCATCGGCGTTGCGGCCTCGCCTGAGTTGGAGCGCAGCCGCAGGCGCCGCAGCCGGGCTGACGCTCTATACCTACACCTCCGGCCAATTTCTGTTGCCGTTGCTGGCGGTGTATCTGCTCAGTCTGTTCATCGGGCTGCGGCGCATGCTGTTTGCACGCCGCAACGAGACCAGCTGGCTGCGTCATCGCGCTTCGATTGCGGCATTTGGCGCAGGCATGGCCATCATGCTGATCCCGCTTGCGCTGACCGTGCTGAGCACGCCCGGGCTGCTGACCAACCGGGCCGGACAAGTCTCGCTATTGAACCCGGCCATCAACAACGGGGACCTGTTTGGCGCGCTGCTGCGCAACGCGCTGAAAGTGCTGGGCATGTTTTTGTTCGAAGGCGATCGCATCTGGCGCCACAATTTGTCGTTGCGGCCAGTATTTGACGGCTTTCTCGGTCTGGCGTTTGTGATCGGCGTTGGCGCGTGCCTGTGGCGCTGGTGGCGCAGCTGGCAGTCGCGTTTTGGCAGCGACGTGCTCGGCATCGAGCACAACGTGGCGCCGCAATTTCTGGTGCTGTGGCTGCTGGTCTTTCTGACGCCCACCCTGCTCGCCGAAGACGCGCCTCATTTTCTGCGCGCAATCGGCGCGTTGCCAGCCGCGTGCATGCTGGCTGCGGTCGGGCTCGAAACCGCGCTGGCCTGGGCCTCGCGGCGCGGCATTCTGTCGATGCTCTTCTTTCCGCCGCTGCGCCGGCTGATCAGCCCGCCCGCACTGACGGCCACGCTGATTTTGTGCCTGAGCGGTTACAACACCGCAAACGCGTATTTCAACGACTATGTCAAACGAGACCTGACCGGTTACTGGTTGGAGGCGCACAACGTCGCGCTGGCCGGCGCGGTTAACGACGCGCGCGCGCGTGGCGTTGCAAATATTTACATCGAAGGCCGCCTGGCGAATGACAACGCCACGCTGGCGTTTTTGAGCGGCGAACGCTACACCGTTGTGCGTGACGGTATGCTGCCCGCGCAGAGCGGCACCGTGCTGTTGTTGGTCGATCCGAACCATGATTGGTCGGCGTATCGCGCTGCGCTTCCACCCAACGTGACGTTGCGCACAGCGGTGGGACCCAAAGCGCAGAACGACAAAGACGCGCAGCCTCGTGATGCGTTCCTCGCCATTGAGGCGCGCACGACGCTCGCAGCGGAGCCACCGATAGCGATGTTTGAGCACGGCCCGGCCCTGCTCACCGCCACGATCTCGGCAGTGCCCGGCGGCGCATCCAATCTGCGCGCGGTCACGCTGACCTGGCGCGGCGACACGGCGTTGGCAGAGAACTACGCGGTCTTTGTGCATTGGGTTCGCAACGGCCAGCCCGCGCCGATCGCGCAGCACGACGGCGATCCGGCCGGCGGCTTTTTGCCGATGCAGCTCTGGCGCATCGGCGACAGCATCGAAGACGTGCATATTCTGGCGATCCCGGACGGACCACAGCCGGGCGACGAAGTGCGCGTCGGTCTGTATCGACGAGCGGACAATCGGCGCCTAATCGTGCTCGACCCAGCTGGAAAGCGACAGGCCGACTACGTTATCATCCGGTGACGTGAACAGCACGAATACATTGCATCGAAGCGCCTGTTGGCGCCTGATCGCGGGCGCGGCGCTCGCGATTGCTGCGGCATTCGCGCCAGGCGCAGCCAGCGCGCAGGCGCCCGCGCCGTTGTTAAACGAAGGCTTTGAAGCCGGGTTTCAGAATGACGCTGCCGGCGGCGGTGATTGCGCGCAGAACACCTGCCAGGTCCCGGCTGGCTGGGGCGTCTGGTTTACGCGCCGAACCGACACCGACGCACCCGGCGTCAATCTGCAGCCGCGCTACGAACAAACGCGCGCGGCCGGCCGCTTCAAAACCGGCGCGGCCGCCCTACGCTATTACACATCGCAGGCCACCCACACCGGCGGTGTCTATCGCATCGTCACGGGCGTCACGGTCGGCGCAAAGATCAAACTCAGCGCGGCTGGCCAGGTTTGGAGCACCAATGACGAAAGCCCAATTTCGGCGCGGCCGTCGCGCGAGTTGCGGCTCAAGATCGGCATCGACCCGCTCGGCGGCGACAACGGCAAGGCCAATCCGTTCAGCCCGCAAATCGTGTGGTCTGAAGAACAATCGCCGGCCGACGCGTTCAAAGACTTCGCGGTCGAGGTCGAAGCAAAGTCGAGCACTGTGGTCGTGTATTTGTTTTCAACCATGCGCGACGGTGTGCGCCACAACGACGTGTTCTGGGACGATGTGCTGCTGACCACATCCGCAGGCGCGAGCGAAACAGGCGCGGCGACTCCGGCGACTGAAGCCACGCCCGCCCCCACCCCGACGCTGGCCGCCACCGAACCGCCGGCCGCCACAAACGACGTGACGTACACGATTGTGGCCGGTGACTCGCTGATCAAAATCGCGGATGAAAACGGCATCACCGTGGCCGAGCTTGAACGGTTGAACCCTGGCGTAAACGCCACCACGTTGCAGCTTGGCGCCGTCTTGATCGTCAAAAAAGGGTCCGCCGCGCCGGCGGCCGAATTCACGCCGACACCGGCAGGCGCACCTGCCATCACCGGCACTGTTTCGATCACCGGCACACCAACGGTCGGCACACTCTGCGTGCAGGCGTATTTTGACGAAGATGGCAACGGCAGACGCGCCGAGCAAGGCGAAGACCTGGTGCCTCAGATCCTGTTTGAAGTAACCAAAGATGGCAACCGCGTCGGCGGATACACAACCGATGGCGTCAACGATTTTTGTTTTGAGAATCTGCAAAACGGCGAGTACATCGCGACCGGCACGATCCTGCAGATCTATCAGCCGTCGTCGCCGCCAAACGACAAAGTGCTCGTGCGCGGCGGGCGCGCCGATTTTATGATCGGCATTCGCAGACGCTCGGATGAGGGCCGCATTGTGTCGGCAACCGCCACACCGGCTGCGCCGATCACCGATCTGTTCAGCACATCGAATTTACTCTCGGTGCTGGCGGTGCTGGGCGGCCTGCTGATGATCATCGGCCTGATCGGGTTTTTGATTTCCGCGTTTTTGCGTCGGCGCCGGCTGTGATGCGCACCGCCTGACACTGTGGAACAGATTCGCAAACACTCCGGAACGCTGGTCATCCTGCTGGTCTGCGCGGCCGTGTGCGCCGGGTTGTGGGCGCAGAGCGGCGTGATCAACACGCGCGCAGGCGGCGACAGCCCATTTTTGCTGATTCGCGCGCAGCAGCTGGCGCAGAACGTCAACGACGGCGCGCTGCCGGCGCGCTGGATGCCGGATGCCGCATTTGGGCTGGGCTATCCGTTTTTTAACTACTACGCCTCGCTGCCGTATTACCTGATCGCACTGCTGTCGATCTCAAGCGTTGGGCTGCTCGCTGCGATCAAACTGACGCAGACCCTTGCCATCGTCGCGGCCGCGTTTGCGATGCGCGGGCTGGCGCAGCGACTGCTGCCAGGCATGAACAGTGGCGCGGTGCTGGCGGCAATCGCCTACACCGTCGCGCCGTTTCATCTGGCGAACATCTACACGCGCGGCGACTCGCTCTCGGAACTGTGGGCGTTTGTGTGGTTCCCGTTGATCTTGTCGGCCATCTACGACATCACAACCGGCTTGCGCGCGCGGCCGTTCGGCGCGCTGGCCGGGTTGACACTGTCGCTGGCCGCGCTGGTCGTCACACACAACGTTTCCGCACTGCTATTTGCGCCCTTTATCGTGCTCTGGTCGGTGGCGCTGCTGTGGCGGGCGAGCCGGGCATCGCCGCGCGGCGCCGTGCGTGCCAGCGGATTGCTGCTGGTCAGTGCGTCGCTGGCGGTTGGGTTGAGCGCGTGGTTCTGGCTGCCAGCGCTGAGCGAAGCCGCGCAGGCGCAACTGGGCGAGCAGACGACCGGCTACTTCAACTACGCAAATCACTTTCGCCAGCTCGGCGTCTGTGCGCTCAGCCTGAACACAGACCTGTGCAACACGCGCGCATCGGATCAGATTAGCCTGGTGCGCGGCGCGCTGTTTGGCGGGCCGGAAGCGCCGGGCGTGTTCAGCATGCATTTGACGCAGGTGCTGTTTTTGGTCCTGGGCGCCGCAGTCTGGGCGACGTCGCGCGCGCGGCTGCACATGCTTGGGCTGATCGGCGGGCTGGCGCTGCTCGCGACCATCCTGATCACGCCGCTCGCAGCCCCGGTGTGGGCCGCGCTCAAACCGCTGCAGTTGGCCCAGTTCCCATGGCGCATGCTGTCGGTGCAGTCGGTTTTTGTCAGCCTGCTGATCGGCGGTGCGCTGGCGCGCGGTGCATGGCCGCTCGCGCGCGCGGTGCTGATCGGCGCGATCCTGTTGCTGACCGCCCTGCCGCAAACCGCCGCGCGCAATCTGGCGGTGCAGGCCGATGACATCAACCCACGCACGATCCAGCTGTTCGAGTGGTACTCCGGCATCATCGGCACCACGATCCGCGCGGAGTATCTGCCGGTCAGTGCCCTGCCCGTCCCAGCGACCGGGCCGGACCTGCTCGGGCACGAACGCAGCGCGCTGATCGCCGAAGACGGCGTCGATGCGTCCGCGCTGACGTCGCAGCTCGTACTGCTTGAAAGCGTTCAACAACGCTGGCGGATAAACATCAACACAACAACGCTGCGCCTGACGCTGCCGCTGATCTACACACCGGCCTGGACCGCGCGCGACGCCAACAGCGGCGCGTCGATTGCGCTCAGCGCGTATGCGGGTTCGGGCTGGGCCATGCTCACACTGCCACAAGGCGCGCACGACATCGTCCTCGAACATACCGGCACCGCCATGCAGACGCTGGGCGAACGCATCAGCCTGCTGAGCGCACTGCCGCTGCTTGTCTTGTTGGCGCTGGTTGCGCGCGCGCAGACGCGCGACAGTTGGCGGCGCTTCGGCGTGTTTGCGGCCGGCACGCTGCTGCTCATGTTTGCACTGGTGATCGGCGACCGGCTGCAGAACCGCAAGGCGTATCAGGCGGTGCAGGCTGAGTGGGTGAATTTCGGCGAGACGCCGTTTGTCAATCGCGGCATCAAGGAAATCACAAACCCAACCGTGAGCGAACGCGAGCCCACGGTCTATCGGTTGCTCGGCGCACGCGTGGAACCACGCCGGCTGCGCGCGGGCGACACATTTACGCTGACGCTGGACTGGGAGCGCGATGCCGCGCCCCTGACGTTGACGCTCGAGACACCGATCGGCAGCGATCGGTTTGATTTCTTTCGCATGCGTCGCGAGCAGGCAGCGATCGACACGCGCGTCAGCATGCATGTGGTGCCGTCAGACACGCTGGCCGGTCCGCTGCTGCTGGCGCTGACGCCGCGCACGCCATTTCACACATTCGAAAACGGTGCCTCGGTCGCCGGCAAAACGGTGCCCGGATTCACGCTGATTGGCCCAACCGTCACCGAGACCCGGCCAAATGCGCCAAAGGCGCAGCTCGGCGCGTTCGCCAACGGCATCCGCATGCACGGGCTCGACTGGCTGCGTCAAAACAGCGACGGCGTGTGCTTTCGCGCGCAGTGGTCGCGCGCGGGCGCGGTCAACCGCGCGGACGCGCTGCAGGTTTCCTTCAAACTTTATGGCGCGGACAACAGGCTCGTGGCGCAGGCTGACGGCCAACCGCTGGCCGGGCTGGCGCCGACCTGGTCGTGGCAGGACAACGTCGTCATCAATGACAGCCAATGCGTGCTGGTGCGCGATGCCAACGCACAGCTGGCGCAGGGCGAAGCGTATCGGCTGGAGATCAGCTGGTATCGGCTGGCCACCGGCGATGTGACCGGCCAGGTCGAACGCGCTGGCGTTGCAGACATGCGCGAGGGCGCGCTGAATGAGCCACGCTGAGGAAGAGGAAGAGGCCACAGATTACACAGATTGTTCTGTGCAATCTGTGTAATCTGTGGCCTCTTCCTCCTGCTTCTCTCTTGCAAACCCCCAAGCCCATCCGTGGCAGGCATTAGCATTGGCGGCGTTGTGACTGCAATTGCTGTGAAGGTGCGCCTGGTGTTGTGTCTGTGCCTGCTTGGGTTGTCCGGCTGCGCAACACCGCCGCCGCGCATGGTGAAGATCGCGCTGGTCGCGCCGTTTGAAGGCCGCGCGCGCGACATTGGCTATGCCGCATTCCCGGCGTTTCGGCTGGCGCTCGAAGCCGCGGCGAAGCGACGTGCCGGCAGCGCTGTGCAGATTACCTTTGTGGCATACGACGACGGCGCCGACCCGCGCAAGGCCGAGCGCATCGCGCGCAATGTGGCAGCCGACCCGGATGTGCTGGCCGTGATCGGGCATCTGACGCTCACACCGACGCTGGCCGCGCTGCATGTTTACACCGAGGCCGGCATCGCGGTGCTGGTGCCGCATCTTGCGCCCGAGCGCTTGCCGCAGGACGCGTTGGTGTTCAGCATCGGGCCGGCCCAGGCCAAACAGACGCCGGGCGTCCGCGATGCGCCGGAGCCGAGCGCTTTGCCTGCCGCGCAGACCGCGCTGGTGCGCTTTGCTGAACTCTCGCTGGGGCCGCCGCCCGGGCCAGGCGCCATCGTGGCCTACGATGCCACCAACGTGCTGATTGCGGCCCTCGAAGCTGATCTGGCGGCTAACAGCGGCCAACCCACGCGGGCGGGCGTGGCGACGGCGCTGCGCAGCGTTCGGCACGCCGGGCTGCTCGGCACGATTCAGTTTGACGCGCGCGGCCGCTGGCCGGATGCGCCAGTGTTTCCGCGCTAAGCGCCGGTGGAAAGCCGGGAGTAAGCCCGGCATATGCCGGGCTTACTCCCGGCTTTCCACCGGCGTTAAAGTGTTATGGAACGCGGCCAATGCGTCTTCATCGTGGCTGGCCAATTTTGCGGCGTGTGTTCGGGTTCGACTATGCAGACGATCAACCGATCACAAAAGACACGCGACGCGGTCTGACCTATTTCTACTGGGACGCGGTCTTCTCGCTGCTGGGCGATTCGTCGTCGGCCAATTACGTCAATCTGTTTTTGGTCGCGCTCAAGGCCAGCAACACCCAGATCGTTTTCCTGCGACACGTTTATTCAGATTCTGACCGCGCTGGCGCCCTTGCCCGGCGCGCTGGTCGCTGAGCGCTCCGGCAACACCGCGCCAACGTGATCGTGCCAGCCACGATCGCGCGGCCGGGCTGGTTTGTGCTCGCGCTGTTGCCGTTTGCGCCGCTCGGCAACACGTATCTGAGCAGCGATCGCGCTGTTTGGCGCGCGCGCGTTTTTGATGTCGTGGGCTGACCGCGCCGTGGACGGCCTTTGTCGGTCAAGCTGGTGCCAGCGCGGCTGCGCGGCGTTACTTCGCCATGCGCAACTTTGGCTAGCGGCATCGCCACAATAGCGGGCACGCTGCTGGCCGGCCAAGTCATCGCCGGGTTTGGCTACCCGCTCGGCTACCAACTCATGTTTGCGCTGTCCGGCGTGGCTGGATTTGGCCTGCTGGATGTTTGCGCGCGTCGCCATTCGATCGCGACACCGCCGCCCAGCCGACGGCGGCCAGCGGGCGCACCACGTCGTTTTCAAACGCATCTGGGCTTATCCGCAACAACCCCCGCTATGCGCGCTTTCTGCTGTGCAACTGCGCGCTGGCGCTGGCGGTCGGAATCGGCGGGCCGTTTATCCAGGTGTATCAGGTGCGCGAGCTCGGATTTACGGCCGGGACAATCGGCGTGCTGGCCTCGCTCGAGCTGCTGGCAAACATTGTGATGCAGCGTGTCTACGGCTCGGTCATCATGAAGCGCTACGGCGAATTCCGCGTGATGCGGGTGTTGCGCGTGCTGACCGGGCTGGTGCCTTTCGCCTGGCTGTTTGCACGCACGCCGCTGGCCGGTGCGCCAATTGTGATGATGGCGGGCGCGATCTGGTCCGGGCATGAGCTGGCGAACTTCAACGGCCTGCTGAATGTCACGCCTGAAGACGGCCGCGCAAACTTTATTGCGCTGCATACATTCGCGGTCTCGCTGTGTGCGGCGGTCGGGCCGGCATTGGGCGGCGCGCTAGTGGACAGCATCGGTTTCTATCCGCTGTTTGCAGTGTCAGCCGCATTGCGCGTCGGCGCAGGCGTTTTGTTGCTGCTGTTGGTAAAGCGCGTATGATCCTGCCTCGAGCATGATCACCAATACGATTCCCCCACGCCGGCTTGCCCAGTTTGTGCTGGGCGCCGCCGCAGGCATCGCCGCCATCGCGCTGTTTCTAGCGGCCGGGCCTTCAATGACGCCGTTTTTGATCGGCTTGGCGCTGATGTATTTTCTGGCGCCGGTCGTCAACACACTGGCGCGCAAAGTGCCGCGTTGGGCGGCAATTCTGATCGTGTATCTCATCGCGTTGCTAGCGATCGTCGGCTTTTTTGTGTTTTTGATACCGCCGCTGGTCAATCAGATCCAACGGCTGATCACAAACTTTCCGAGCGTGGCATCGCTGCAGGCATGGGCTTCGCAGCTGATTGCGCGTTATCACGATCTGACACCGGATAACCTGGAGCCGCAGATCGAACAGGGCATCGAAGCGGCTGTGCCGGCGCTGCAGAACAACCTGAGCACGATCGTGCGCAACGCAGTGACATTTGTGGCATCGCAGCTGTCGGGCCTGGTCAGCCTCATTTCGTTTATCGTCGGATTGTTGATCATTCCGATCTGGCTGTTTTATCTGTTGAACGATCAGCGCAAAGTGCTGGCGTTCGTCAACCGCCTGTTGAACTTCAATATGCGCGCCGATTTCTGGAATGTTTGGCGCATCATCGATCGCGCGTTTTCGGCGTATATTCGCGGCCAGTTCACACTGGGGCTGATCATCGCGGTAACGGTCGGCGTCGGTTTGTTGATTCTCGATCTGATTCCGGGCGTCGAGATCGATTACATTTTGTTGCTGGCGTTGTGGGCTGGCATCTGCGAGCTGGTACCGATGATCGGCGCATTGCTGGGCATGGTGCCCGCGGTGATCCTCGCGTTTGTGCTGGGCGGCCCGGTATCGGGCATTGTTGTGCTGATCCTGTATGTGGTGATTCAGCAAATTGAAAACAACCTGCTGGTGCCAAGGATCATCGGGGAGAGTGTGGGAGTACACCCAGCAATCCTGACTGTGACGCTGATTGCAATGGGCAGCGTATTCGGATTGCTGGGTGTGATCACGGCTGCGCCTGCAACGGCAATCGCGCGTGATCTCTATCTCTACGCCTATCGGCGTCTAGGCGGCACATCGGCTGAAACGGTGATGCGCAGCCTGTCTTCTGAAGCAGTGTGATCGACTAGTAGCGATCGTGGAAAGCACCGCGCTCACTGCCTTGTGCCTTTTCCCGGATAACCAAACCAACTGCAACGAAAATACTGAGTCCGAGGGCAAGATACACGACAGCATCTGGGACCTGGAAGTTGAGTGCGAGCAAATCGAGCAAGATAACGTACCTCTGTCTTCTTTTAAGTTTCGCTAACGGGCCGAAGAATAAACGGTTTCATTGGGATTTCAATCGGCAAATTGAACCAAGAACGTCGCCACTATCGGCGACAGGCGTTGCGCGAGTTGCGTATGCGAAAAACTCATATGAGCCGTGTCCAGTGCGTCAGGTTGCACAGTGCGAAACAGGTGTGACGCACTACCCTACGGACGCCTACCGGCGCATTGCGTCAAGTGCGCGTAGGTCTGTCAGGTTTCGCAAGAGCGGTGTGACCGATACAACTTTATCGACGGCAATTGCTTGCACATCGCTGTCTATTTCGCAATGTTCCGCAAGTTTTTGCACGCTTAGTGTGTGCGTATCGTGTAAATTCTGCCGTTTTTTACCCGACCACTGGTAATAGTTCAGATGACTCTGGCGTGTCCAGCGTAGGGTTGTGTGTAGGGTTGCGTCAGCAGGGATATTGAGGTTCAACATGCCCACCTCGGCAGGCAAACCGTTTTCTATAACGTTCTTTGCGAGATCCCGTGCGAAATGTTGCGCTGCCGACCACTCGACTTTAGGATAGTCTTTTGCGTGATTCATGTGAATTGGCGTTTCCAGTGAGATTGCGATGGCCGGAATGCCAAACGCGCCAGCCTCCATCGCTGCGCCGACGGTGCCGCCCGTCGTCAGCGCATAGCCGATGTTCTCGCCGTAGTTGATGCCGCTCAGGCACAAATTCGGCTTGCGTGGCGCTAGCTCAAGCACGCCATGCAACACCGCGATGGCCGGTGTGCCAACAATGCCATACGCGATGATGTCGTTGCCGCCGATGCGCATCGGCACCTCCTGAATCGCGCCGCTGCCGGTCTCGCGCTTTTTCGAACGGCTCATGCTGGTCTGTTGATCATGCGGAGCACTAATAAGAACATCTGCAAAATCGATAACGCATTCGGCCAACGCATACAAGCCGGGCGAATGCACGCCGTCATCATTTGTAATAAGCACAAGGGGTCGCATTGGCGCAATGCTAACAGCGTGCGCTGGCTTTGCGAGCTTATGCGTGACCGAGCCACGCGCCCCGAACCGAATGGATCTCGAATCTGGGGTCTAATCACCCCCAATGCGCTGTTTTCTTGCCCTGACGCCCGACACCCCTGCCCTCGCTTTTCTTGCCACCATGATTTCGACACTGCGCGCGACCGATATCGGCCCGCATGTGCGATGGGTGGCCGATCACGATCTGCATCTGACGTTGCGTTTCTTCGACGAACTCGACGACGCCAAGCGCGCCGAACTGCCAGCTGCCCTGGAACTAGGCGGCATCAGCCCGTTGGCGCTCACGCTGACCACGCCACGCTTCTTTCCCAATCGAAAATTTCCGCGCGTGGTGGTCTGCATGCTCGAACGCAACTCGCAGCTGAGGCTGCTGGCGCAGCGTTGTGAAGCAGCCGCGCAGCTGATCAGCCTCCCGGCCGAGAAACGCGACTTCTCCGCGCACGTCACACTCGGGCGCATCAAAGAAGATGCGCCGGGCGGGCTGCGGCTGCCGCAGATCGCTGCCACACAACCGCAACCGATGGGCTGCGACCGCATAACGCTCTTTCAGAGCACACTCACGCCAAAGGGCGTGCTCTATGAGACTGTGCGGCACTGGGGGCTGGTGGAACAAACACCAGGTTTGTAAAGGCCCTTTAAGCCCTTGCTCCCCATACACCCAGCCATGCTATATTCCCTCGCGCATGCTTAGCGATCTTGGTCATCTATCCGCGTGGTTTGCCCTGGTGGCCAGCCTGTACGCCGCAGTTGTCAGCGTTCTCGGCGCGCAGCGCAACGATGAACGACTGGTCAGCAGCGGACGCCTGGCCGCAATCATGGTATTGCCGTTGCTGTTGATCGCGTGCGGCGGGCTGTGGTACGCCCTGTTCACCAGCGATTTCGGCGTAACCTATGTTGCCGAGGTCTCCAGCATTGCAACGCCCACCATCTTTAAATTTACCGCGCTGTGGGGCTCACAACGCGGTTCGATTTTGTTCTGGTGCCTGATCATGGCGGTCTTTGTCGCCACTGTGCTGCTGCGCGAGTGGAAGCCGGAAGAAAGACCGCTGCTGCCATATGTGACGATGGTCTGCGCGCTGGTGCTGGTCTTTTTTGTCGGGCTTGAGCTATTGCTGGCAAACGCATTTGTGCGCTTTGACTTTCCGCCACTCGACGGCCGCGGCCTCAATCCGTTGCTGCGGCATCCGGGCATGATCATTCACCCGCCGATGCTCTATGCCGGCTACACCGGCATGCTGCCCTCCTTTGCGTTTTGTGTCGCCTCGCTGGTCACGCGCCGAAAGGACAACATCTGGCTGACCGCCTCGCGCCGCTGGACATTGGTCGGCTGGGTGCTGCTGACAGCTGGGCTGCTGCTCGGCGGACGCTGGGCGCACGATGTGCTCGGCTGGGGCGGTTACTGGGGCTGGGACCCCAGCGAAAACATGCCGTTTATCACCTGGCTGTTGTGCACGGCGTTTTTGCACTCGCAGATGATTCAGGAAAAGCGCGGCATGTTCAAAAACTGGAATGTGTTTTTGATGATGGTGACGTTCGCGAGCATGTTCTTCGGCACCGCGTTTATTCGCAGCGGGCTGCTGACCAGCGTGCATGCGTTTGCCGCGTCGGATATCGGGCCCTGGTTTCTGGCCGCAATGGCCGTCATCCTGATTGGCTGCACCGGGCTGTGGCTCTCCCGCCTGGACACGCTCAAGAGCGAGAACAAACTCGACTCGGCATTTTCACGCGAGGGCATTTTCTGCTGCAAAACGTGCTGTTTGTCAGCACCGCGTTTACGATTTTTACCGGCACAGTCTTCCCGATCCTGAGCGAAGGTCTGACCGGCACAAAGATCACCGTCGGCCCGCCGTTCTTTGATCAAGTGGCCGGCCCGCAGATGATCGTGCTGGTCCTGTTGATGGGGATCGCGCCGCTGATGGCCTGGGCCAAGGCCAACGCCCGCGCGCTCGGCCGCATGGCGGTGATTCCGCTGATCATTGGCATCGTCGCCACCGCCGCATTGATGGCATGTCGGCCGCCCGCAGATTGTGCCGGCGCTGGCCATGTTGCTGTGCTTCTACACGCTGGCGCAGACGGTGTTTGAATATGCCGCGGCGCGCGCGCGCGCATGCAGACCGCTGGCGAATCCGCGCCGGTCGCGCTCGGCAAGTCTGTTTGTCAAAAATCAGCGCCGCTATGGCGGCTATCTGGTGCACCTCGGCGTGGTGTTGCTGGCCGATCGGCGCGCTGGGCAAAGGCTTTTATGGCTATGACGAACTGGTCGGCGCGATCAAACTGAACCAGACCTTTACTATCGGCGATTACGCGTTCACCTATCGCGGCATCGCGCCTGTCGCCTGCGAATACGATGACTGCCAGACCACGCAGGCCGCGCTCAAGCTCGAACGCCGAGGGCGTGAATCTGGGCGGCGTCTTCCCGCACCGCGATTACTTCCCGGCCACGCAGCAGACCGACACGATCGCCGACATCAGCGGCGGCTTTAACGAGGAAGTCTATGTGCTGCTGAACAGCTGGGAGCGCGGCGGCGAGACCGTGTCGTTCCACGTGTATATCAACCCGCTGATCAACTGGGTCTGGGTGGGCGGGCTGGTCATGATGGCTGGCTTTCGTGATGGCGTTTATCGACTTCGAACCTGAACGTGAGAAACGCGCGGCACACGCGCTGCAACGCGGCGCGGTGGGAGCGGCCGGGAAATGAAGCATTTCCCGACAAAACAGCGTGTTTTCGCCACGGCGAAGCCGGGCATAAGCCGGGCATATGCCGGCTTATGCCCGGCTTCGCCGTGGCAGTTTTGTTCGTCTGCCTGGTGTTTTTGCTGGCCGGCCGGCCCCCCGCCCACGCCCAGGGAGAGGAGCCCAACCCGGACTTCGACCCGGCCGTGCGCGCCGTCGCCAAACAGATGAACTGCCCGACCTGCGCCGGCCGCAATCTGGCCGATTGCCCGACAGAAACCTGCTCGCAGTGGAAGGCCGAGATCAAGGCCCAACTCGATCAAGGCAAGACCGCCGGCGAAGTGCTGGTCTATTTTCAAGACCGGTTCGGCCCCACTGTGCTACAACAGCCGCCGACAACCGGCAGCACCTTCTGGCTGTGGGCGGTGCCGCTTGGCGCTGCGCTGATGCTGATCGGCGGCGGCGCCTACGCCGCGCAACGCCACGCCCGCACATCGCAACCCGCGCCGGCCAGCGCGCCGGCCCAGTCAAGCGCCGATCCCTATGCCGATGCGCTTGAACAGGACGTAAAGGACGCATCATGAAGGTACGCCCACTCACGCTCGGCATCGCCGTCGTTGCGATCGCGGCCGTCATCGGTCTGATGGTGCTTGCCCTCTCCGAAGGCAGCAAAAAGGGCAAGCGCCCCGTTGTCGGCGCAGCCGCGCCAGACTTCACCTTGACGTTGTTTCCGGAATACACAGCCGGGTTGCCAAACCCGCTTAGCCTGAGCGCGCTGCGCGGCAAGGTCGTCGTGATCAACTTCTGGGCCTCATGGTGCGGACCGTGCCATGAAGAAGCCGATGCGCTGCAAAACGTGCACGCCCGTTTCAAAGACCGCGGCGTGGTGTTTCTCGGCGTCGATATTCTGGACACCGACCGCGACGCGTTTGGCTATCTGACGCGCTATGGCATCTCGTATGCCAACGGGCTCGACACCGCGCAGCGCATCAGCAGCCAGATCTATCGCATCACTGGCCAGCCCGAGACGTTCATCATCGACACCGATGGCACCGTGCACACGGTGATCATTGGCCCGACCAGCGAACAGAATCTTGCGCAAAAAATAGAGGACGCACTCAAGTGACTTTGCCCTTCGCCACCAGCACGCTCATCCTCGCCGCGGCGCTGCTGCTGATCTTTGGCGCGGTGATCGTCGCGCCGCTGTTCGATCGCAAGCGCCCGGCCGTAGTGCCGCCCGGGCCGCTCGAAGCGCTGCAGCGCGACCGCGCCGACATCGTGCGCGCCATCCGCGAGCTGGACTTCGACCACAAAACTCACAAGCTCAGCGACGCGGACCATCGCCAGCTGCGAACCGAACTCGTGCAGCGCGGCACCGCAATCCTGCGCGACATTGACGCACTCGCGCCCGCAGCCGCAACCTCCAGCGCCAGCACACTCGATGCCCAAATCGAAAATGCCATCGCCGATTTGCGCGCCAAACGCGACAAAAACGCGCGCACCTGCGCGGCCTGCGGCGCGGCCCTGGCGCGCAACAGCAAGTTCTGCGGCGCATGCGGCGCGGAGGCCAAAGCATGATCGCGCGCCTGCTGTTTGGCCTGGCCTGTCTGCTGATGCTGGCCGGTTGCTCGCTCTCGACCACATCGCGCATGCGCGACATCGATCTGGACAAACCCGCCGTGCTGCCTGAGATCCCGGCCAACGGCGAGGCGTACCCGCTGCAGCCGCCCAATGCCGAACGCGGCGCGGCGCTCTATGCAGAAAAGTGCGTGGCCTGCCACGGCGTCGGCGGCGCGGGCGATGGCGTGCGCGCAGCGCAGATCAAATCACAGGGCAAATTGGTCGCCAATCTGGCCCTCGCCGCCCGCCAACGTGCTGTCAAACCGGTGGATTGGCACACGCTGATCACAGTCGGCCGCATTCAAAATCTGATGCCGGGCTTCTCCGGTTCGCTCAACGCGCAGGACCGCTGGGATGTGCTGGCGTATGTCTGGTCGCTCGGCGCGAACACAGCCGATCTCACAGCCGGCCGCGCCACCTACGCCGAACGCTGCGCCAGCTGCCACGGCGCCAGCGGCGAAGGCAAGCCAAACACGCCCGGCTTCACCGACGGGCGCTGGCTGGCCGAAACCAGCCTGCTTGAACTCAACAGCAGAATGCTCAATGGCGACGCGCACAAGAACGTCAAGCTGCGCGACGATGAACCGGCCCGTCAGCAGGTTGCATTGGCAGTGCGCGCGTTTGCCTATGTGCACGCCGACCCGGCCGCGCTGCGGGCAGCGCGCATCGATGGCGCGGGCGTGCTCGAACTGCAGGCGATCAACGCCAGCCCAAACGCCCCGCCGATCGGCGCGCTGCCGGTGACGTTGCGCGCGCTCGATGAAAACGGCGAGGTCTTCTCGCGCACCGCCACACTCGACGCCAGCGGCAAAACCACATTTGCGCAACTGCCGCAACGCGCCGATTATTTTTATCAGGCCGAGCTCGACTACAGCGGCGGGCTCTTTTTCGGTGCGCCGGTGCAGGTACTGACCGATACAAAAGTCACCACCGGGCTGCTGCCGATCTACGAAACCACCGCCGATGCCAGTGCGATCACGATCAACACGCTGCTCTACGCAGTGCAGGATGTGCGCGAAGGCGAGCTGACCGTGGTCGAGGTCTACGAATTCGACAACCCTGCTGAGCGCGCCTACGTCGGCGAGAACCGCCGTTCGCTCAAGATCAGCGTGCCAGACGGCGCAACAAATATCCGCTTTGACGGGCTCGGGTTTGGCAAGCGATTTGTGCAGGAGGGCGATGTGATCTTCGACACCGATGTCACCACGCCCGGCGCGCCAGCCCAGCGCATCACGTTGATTTACGATCTGCCCTACCGCGACCAGCGCGCGATCCGGCGCAAAGTCTTTTATCCGGTTGGTCGCTGGACGGTGTTTTTGCCGGATCCGGATGGCTTCGCCGGCACGCCGGTGCGCGCGACCGGCGCGCTCAAAGACGACGGACGCCGTGCGGTCGATGGCGTGAACATCCGAATTTACTCGGGCAGCGGAACCGTGCCAGCCAACGGCGAGCTCGCATTTGAAGTCTCCGGCCAGCCGCTCGGCGCTGAACGACCTGGCAACGATGGCCGCGCAATCGGGCTGGCGCTGATGGCGCTGGCGGTCACGCTGGGCGCCACCCTGCTGCTGTTCCTGCGCGTGCGCGCGTTGCGCAATCTGCCGGCCACGCCGGCACAGCTGCGTCAGCAGTTCTTAAGCCAGATCGTCGCGTTGGACGAGGAACACGCCGCGGGAAAATTTACCGATCAGGAGCACGCGCGTGAACGCGAACGCCTGCTGGCTGTGCTGAGAGACATCTGGTCCGCGCGCCGTGGATAGCCGCATCGCCTGCGGCTATCCACATCGTCTGCTTAGCGCGATAGCGGGATCGCTGCCATCTCAGCCTTGCGCTGTGTCCAAAATGCGGAGAGCTCATCGATGCGCTTCTCAAGCTGCGACATCCGATTGCGGCTGCGATCCTGCTTGTGCGCATAGGCTTCTTTGATGCCGCGCATCGCCGTGGTGCAAGCGGCCACGCGGGCTGTATCGCCGAGGGATTTGTAGCAATCGATCGTCATTTGCTGGATCTCAATCTGCTGCGAGACAGCCGCCGTCTCTGCCCTTGATGCAACGTCGCGCAACACCTGCAACGCCGGTTTAAACGCACCCTCCGCGATCAGCAGATTGGCGCGTGTGATGTCTATGCCGAGTTTGTGCCCCAAACCGGTTTCCAGCCCGGCTGATTTGCGCGAGCACTCTGCGTGCAGACGTTTTGCCTCAGCCAGATTACCAAGTTTCAATTGCACATCGGCGAGCGACAACGTTTGCTCGGCGCGAAAGATTGCAAGCGTTGGCGCGCACTCTTTGAGCGCCTGTTCCGCATAGGAAAGCGCAGCTTGAGTAATCATTCAGCGCAAGGTGAATTCGCGTTAGCTGATTTAGCGCAAGCGACGCATTGTTATCTTTTAGGTTCGTATACAACGAATGCGCGTAGGTAAGCGCGCCAATCGCGACCTGATAGTGTCGGCGCTCATAGCGAAGCTCGCCCAGGGCCAGAAAATAGTCAGCCTCGCGCGCGGCATCTTGGCGTGATTGGGAGGCAGTAATCAGGGATTGAAGCTCCCGTTCTGCTAAATCATAGTTGCCCGCATGCCTGAAAAGCGACGCGATGACGTAACGTGCGCCTGATTGACTTGCCCAATCATCGGTCAGCCGGGAAACCAGGACGGCTTCTGAGGCGTGAATATAAGCAGGTTCGATTTGCCCATATTCCTTTTCGAGCCAGGCCAATTGGAACAGTGACTTTCGCGAGCAGTGCGTGCGCAGCCTGCTTTCTTGAGCGGCCAACTGCCACACGGGTCAAGCTTCGGGCCACGCGCTGGTTCGTATCAATCAGCGTGTTCGCTTGTTCAAGCACGCTGCGAATTCGATCGACAGGCGGTAATGCAAGTCCACGATAAGTCTTCTCTGCCGAAAACCACGCGCTCAACTCGTTGATCAATGCCTTTGGGTCCACGGGACAACTCTACCGATCTCCAGTTGCCATGTCTACGTATTCATGACAGGCCTTTGTTTGCATCTATTGCCGATACCAAATACCGACAAAGTATAGAATGACAGCTAGGGTTATAAATTATTGTCGTTTTCAATGCATAATTCCACAAGCTGCGCTACCACGATGTAGTAGCACAATTAATATTAGCGGTTATGTAAGGAATAGGTGATCACATGAATAATCAAGACAACTTCGCCAAACCACGAATTGGCTAGTATTTGCAGTCATTGCAGTAAAAGAGGCGCTCAATCGAGTGCCTCTTTTTTTGTTCCCCGTAAGCCTCCCACCCGCACAGCTATTCGGGCCGCCTCAGCGGTAGCCATCACGTTTGCTCCGCAGTCTGATGGCAGGGGAATAGATTCAGCACGCACGCCGGTTGCTGTGTCCCAGATGATGCCCTGTTGTGCTCCGGTCCAAGCCTCTGAATTCGTTACGCGCCTACGGCAACGTGCGTGAGAGCCAGTACGTCGGCTCAATGCTCGAACCGCCGACCGCGATCTCAAAGTGCAGGTGGTTGCCCTGACTGCGGCCGGTAGTGCCGACCTCGCCGATCTTGCGGCCGGAGACAACGGCATCACCTTTCTTGACGAGGATTTTGCTGAGGTGAGCGTAGCTGCTGAAGACGCCACGGCCGTGATCGAGCACGATCAGGTTGCCGCGTATGGGGAACTGTTTGGCAAGCACGACCGTGCCGGCCGCAGTTGCCAGCACCGGGCGGCCTTTGAGGCCGTAAAAATCTGCGCCGCCATGAAAAGTGCCTAGGTCGATGCCGTTGTAGACGCGCCGGTTGCCATACGTCGAGAGTATTTTGCCGTTGAGCGGCGTGCGAAACGCGCCGCGCCAGAGTTGCTTTGGTGTAAACACGCTGTAGATCGCGCGCACCTCAGCCTCCTCTTTCGCGCTGACGGCCGGGTCGATCGTAGACGCCAACTGTTTGGGAATTTCAACCTGCTCGGTGATAAACCCAGCATCCTGCACATCGATTGCAGCTGACTGCGTCAGCACCTGGCCGTTCACCAGTGTCGCGGTGACCAGGATCCTATGCTCGCCGAGCGGCCGCAACGCGTCGTTGCCAACCAGCCCGATATAGCCCGGGCCCTTGCCGGCGCGGTCCAACACAAACCCAAACGGCTGTCCACTCAGCTCGCCCTGAACCGCGTCGATTTTGTCCACGCCCTTCATGCCGACGCGCACGATCACCACATCGCCCTGCAACGGCTGGGTCGGCGCGATGTTCAGCGTCAATGTCAACGCCGGCGCGGCGCGCGCGGATATCGGGGATGCTATCAACGACAGCGCGAGGGTCAGGGTTATGAGGGTGCGGCGCATGGGCCGTTATTGTACGTATCTGTTAGAACGCGGCCAGAAGCGTCCAGGAAGCCTCCGGGAGGCGACCGGGTCGCCTCCGGGAGGCTTCCCGACGCTCCCGGCTGCCGTTGTGGGGCAAAGCGCGTAAACGGCGCCCTCTCAGTACAATCCGCCCATGGGCAAAACAAAAATCGTCTCCATCGGCAGCTCAAACGTCGATCTGATCATGAAGATGGCGCGCCTGCCGCGCGTGGGTGAAACGGTCACCGATGCGATCTTTATGCAGACGTTTGGCGGCAAGGGCGCAAATCAGGCCTATGCCGCGGCGCAGGCCGGGGGCGAGGTGGTCTTTGTCAGTTGCGTCGGCTCAGATGCCTACGGCCAGCAGGTCATCGACAACATGCGCGCAGGCGGTTGCGATGTCGCGCATGTGTTTGTCGAACCCGACACCGCCACCGGGACCGCGCTGATCATGATCGGCGAGGCCGGCCAGAACTATCTCTCGGTCGCGCCCGGCGCCAACTACCGGCTGACGCGCCAGCACCTCGATCAAGCCGACGCTGCGCTCGAACATGCTGCGCTCGTCATGCTGCAATACGAAATCACGCCGGACGCGCTGGGCAGCGCAATCGAACGCTGCGTCGCGCGCAAGATTCCAGTCATGTTCAACCTGGCCCCAGCCCGCCCGCTGGACGAGCGCCTGCTCGCGTCGATCGACTATCTGATCGTCAACGAAACCGAGGCCGCGTTTTTGTGCGGCTTTGATGTGGATTCAGACGCCAATGTGCGCCGTGCCGCCGCCAATTTGCAGCAACGCGGCGCGCGCACTGTCATCATCACGCTCGGCGCGCAGGGCGCATACGTGCTCGCGCAATCTGGCGCGGGCGATCTGGTGCCGAGTTACGGGGTCGACGCCATCGACACCACCGCCGCCGGCGACACCTTTTGCGGCGCGCTTGCCGTCGGGTTGCTGGAACAAAAACCGTTGCTCGACGCGGTGCGTTTTGCCAACGCCGCCAGCGCCATCAGCGTTACCCGCATCGGCGCGCAGGCGTCGATCCCGAATCGGCGCGAGATTGAGGCGTTTGTGGCGGCGCAGCGGTCGCGGTGACGCCGGAGCTGGCCGCTACCCATCACCCGCGCAGTTTCCGCAGCCAATCCATCGCGGTATTGAGCGCAGCCGATTGTTTGGCCTGCGCGCGCGCGGCGCGGCAGCTGTCGAGCATGGGTTCGAGCACGATTGGGTCGACACCGCCGTTCTCGCCAATAAACACCAACCGCGATTCGCGCGGCCGTTCGCCCCATGGCGCGCTGATCTGCAAATTGGCGCGTCTGCCAACGACATGCAGGATGCAGCTGTTGTCCGGATATTCCACCAGATTGAGAAATCCCTTAGCCCGGTAAATCGTGGCTGGCAGCTCCTGCACAGTCTCACGCAAGGCGCGAAACGAGAGCGGTTCCTGCACTCGAGTACGACCAGGTGCTAAAGACCGTGGCGTGGTCGTGCGCATGATCATGCCCGGCGTCTGGGCCATGCACATGCACATCGCGTTGCGCGCGCGTCGCCAGCCGCTCCGGCGTAAATTCGCCGATCGACAGCAACAGCGCCAGCGGCACATCGCCGTGCGTGGTTTCCAAGAATGCGCGCGTTTGGCACGATGTCGCGCATCCAGGACTTGACGCCCTCGCGCTGCTCCGGCGTCACCAGATCGACTTTGTTGAGCACCAGAATATCGGCGGCGCTGATCTGGTCCATCGCCAACAGTTCCTGCTCGCCGTTTAAATCGCGGATCTGCTCAGCGTCGACCACGGTGATGATGCCATCGACGCGCACAAACGGCTTGACCGCCGGCAGCAAAAACGTCTGCGCGACCGCGAACGGGTCAGACACGCCGCTGGTCTCGATCACGACATACTGCGGCGCGTTGTCCTGCGTCACCAGCTGCAGCACCGCTTCCAGCAGATCGTCACGAATCGTGCAGCAAATGCAGCCGTTCGACAGGCTGATCGTCTCGCCCTGCACGCCGACGATCAGCTCGGAATCGATGTTGACCGAGCCAAAGTCATTCACCAGCACCGCGACACGCAGGCCGTGCTCGCCGTTCAAAATACGGTTGAGCAGCGTGGTTTTGCCCGCGCCGAGAAAGCCCGTGATCAGCGTGATCGGGAGTGGATTGGGTTCGACGCGCGGTGTCATGCGTTAAGCCGAGTCCTGTGTTGCCGGCGCGGGCACGCTGCGGCGCGGCATGCAGCACGGGCAGCCGGCCACATGCGGCCTGGCAGCTTTTGGCGCGCCGTCCGTGGCCGCTTTTGAGGCGCGGTTGCCTACCTTGACAAAGCCAAACGTGGTCGGCCGCCGTTTACACGCGGTGCCGCAGGCCGGGCACGCCGCAGCCAGATCGGCTTCGGCCATCGGCCGCTTGAGCTCGAAGTCAGCCTCGCACGATTCACACAGATACACGTATTTCGCCATAGCTTTGATTGTTATTGGCGAAATCTCTCCCCGCGCTCCGCGCGGGGAGAGATTTCGCCACCAAATTTTTGCACTGTTCGCATGAACGCGATAACACCGTTAGGCGCTGCGCCCAGCATGCATGCGCCGCAGCGCCGCGCCGACCACGCCAGCAAAAAGAACCCAATGCACGTCAGCACGATCGATGCGCCGGATGCTACGTCGAAATGATACGACATCAGCAGCCCGATCAGCGCGGAAAGCGTCGCGATCACGCAGGCGAGCGCCATCATGCGCGGCAGGCGGTTCGTCAGCAATGACGCGGCCGCGGCCGGCACGACCAGCAATGCGCTGGTCAGCACCACACCGACAGCCTGAATCGCGCCGACCACGGCCAGCGCCATCAGCATCAACAGCACATAGCGCATGCGGTCGGCGCTCATGCCTATCACCTGCGCATGCACCGGGTCGAACGATGTCAGCTCAAGTTCTTTGTGCAACAGCACCAGCACCACGATCACCACGACGGTGATCGCAGCGATCAACACCAGCTGGTCGTCGGTCACACCCAGAATATAGCCAAACAGCATGTGCGTGAAATCTTTGAAGCTGCGCACGGTGCTGATCAGCAGGATGCCCAGCGCAAACATGCCGGTGAACAGGATGCCGATGGCAGTGTCCTCGCGCAGCTCGCGCCGCCGGCTCAGCCAGCCGATGCCGAGCGCGGTAATCACGCTGGCGAGCAGCGCGCCGATGGCCAGGTTGAACTGCTGCAGATACGCGATCACCAGCCCGGGCAGAATCGTGTGCGCCATCGCATCGCCGATAAACGCCATGCGCCGCAGCACGACATACACGCCGAGCATCGCGCACGTCACACCGACCAGCACGCCGGCCAGCGCGGCGGTCTGCATAAACGGATAGCGAAACGGCGCAATCAGCAGGTCATACACCATCACGCCACCACCCGCCCGTCTTGCAGACAGACCACGGCGTCGTAGTCGCTGTCGAGGCTATCGACATGGTGGGTGGCAACCAGCGCGGTCTTGCCGGCCCGCTGCACCTCGTGCAACACGGCCGAGATGATGTCGCGCGTGGCGGCGTCGATCGCGGTGAGCGGCTCGTCCAGCAGCAGCAGATCGGCATCCTGGGCCAGCGCGCGCGCCAGCAGGACGCGCTGCTGTTGGCCGCCAGAGAGCTCGCCAGCCTGGCGTTCGGCCAGATCGCTCAGCCCAAGCCGGGCGAGGGCCTCGTCGGCGATGCGCCAGTCGTCGCGCGTCGGCCAGCGCAACCAGCCGAGATGCACGTAGCGCCCGGTCAGCACCAGCTTGCGCACGCGTAATGGGAAAGCGCCAGTCGATCTCACTGCGCTGCGCCAGATAGGCCACGCGGTGATGACAGGCCGCCACCTGATTGCCATAGATTGAGATCGTGCCGCCCTGCAGTTTGAGCAGCCCGGCGGCGGCTTTGAGCAGCGTGCTTTTGCCGGCGCCATTTGGCCCGACCAGCGCCACACGCTGCCCGGGCAATGCGCGCACGCTGACGCAATCGAGCGCCAGCGCCGAATGGCCTTCATAGCGCGCGCTGACGCACTGCGCGTCAAACGCCGGGGCAAGCGCGATCGGGTTGACGCACGTGCGCCCGCCGTAATTTGGCATGGTTGATTCTTAAGTCGGTCGGCAAGAGTCTAACCCTGATATCGCGCTGCCCGGCTGCGCCAGACCCGCACCCACCCGTTAGCGCAACCCGGCAACCAGTGTCTTTGCGTTGGCGCGCATCATGTCGATGTAGGTGGCGCCGGGCGAACCGGGCGGGCCGAGCGCATCGGTGTAGAGCGCGCCCCCGACTTTGACACCGGCCTGTTGTGTCACGCGTTCGACCAGTTTTGGGTTCGACATGTTTTCGAGAAAGATCGCGCGCACCTGCTGCGCCTTGATCGCATCGGCAAGTTTGACAATGTCCTGCGCGGACGGATCGCCGGCCTCGGTCGAAACCGAATCGATGACAGTGCCCACAATCGCAACGCCATACCGTTCGCCGAAGTAACCCAGTGCGTCATGCGAGGTCACGATCTTGCGCGCGCCGGGGGGCAACGCGTCGATCTGCGTCTTGATCTCGGCGTCCAGCATTTCAAGGGTGCCGATATAGCGCGCGGCGTTGGCCTGATAGTGCGCGGCATTGGCGGCATCGGCGCGCGCGAAGCCGTTGGCAATGGTGCGCACCATGATGATGGCGTTGCGCGGGTTCTGCCAGATATGGGGATCGTCGGCGCGCAGTGTCACGCTCTCGGTCAGCACCACGCGCAATGCCTGCGATCTGGAAGCGGCGACCATGCCATCCAGCCAGCCTTCGAGTGCGGCGCCGTTCTGCACGATCACCTGGGCGTCGGCAATCGACGCGGCATCGGATGGCGCGGCCTCGAAGTCGTGCACATCGCTGTCCGGGCCGACCAGCGTGGTTAGCGCTATCTTCTCGCCGCCGATGTTGGCGGCAAAGTCGCCCACGATGCTAAATGTCGCCACCACATTTAGTTTTTTGCCCGTGTTCGAGACCGGTGTCGTTGCAACAGGCGCGGCCGAGCCGCAAGCCGATAGCGCCATCACGGCGACCAATGCAGCTGCGGACTTGAGTTGACACACGGGCATCCGAATCATCCTTTTCTTCTCAATTTTCTTATTGAGAGTCATTCTCAATTATACAGCAATTCTCAAGCGAAAGGCGCCACAGATTTCACAGATTCACAGAAAATCGGATCTTCCGGCGAAAGCGTGCTATCTGCTGAGACTCAGCATGTAGGACAACGGTTTTCTTGGGTTTCTGGGCATTCTTAGCACAGCCGACAAGTTGAGCACGCTTTCGCCGGAAGATTCGATTTTCTGTGAAATCTGTGGCGCCTTTCGCTTGAGAATTGCTGTGGCGCCTACCCACCCCGCTGCAACAACCCGACGCTGTAAAACTCATACGACGCCAGACGATCCGGCACATCGACGACGTGCACAGTAAACCGGCACGGCAAGCCGTTGCCCGGGCAGTGCGTGGCCCACCAACCGCGATACGCGCGCGCATACGCCTGGCGCAGCCGATCACATTCGGCCTGGTAACCGACCGGGTCGACCAGCGGGTTCGGCTGTTTGGGCTGGCAACCGAACACGTGCATCTCGATAAAGTCGACCTCAGCGATCGACTGACAGATACCCGCGTCGCGCAGCCACTGCTCCCAGCACTGGAAGACCAGCGGGATTTCGCGTTCCGGGTCCATCGTGACCGGCGCTGCGAGCCCGAGCACGCCCTGCGCCGACGTGCCGCCCGTCAACCCGGCAAAGTGAATGCGCAGATCGCCGTCGGCCTGCTGTTCGGTGACCAATGCGGACAGCACCGGCGCGTCGCCTTGCGAGTAATACGTCAGTTTGCCGCGTTTCAAAACGTTAAATGCCATACTTTCTCCTGGCCACATAACGGAATTTACCGCAAAGTGTATTTAGGGGCATGATTTCCGGAGAAAGCACTCACTGCCCGCGCTCCGCGCGGGCAGAGAGTGCTTTCTCCGGTAGAACCGCTGTGCGCTCCTGCGTGAAACGCATTGCGAAGTCTACGCGCATTTGCCGTCCATCGCGACTGCACCCACAATACGCGTCATGTCGCACCCACTAGCAGGCAAAACCATCATCGTGACCGGCGCAAGTTCCGGCATTGGCGCGGCAGCGGCGCGCGCGTTCTACGCGCTCGGCTGCAACGTCATTCTCGCCGCGCGCTCTGGTGACAAAATCCAGGCGTTGGCGCGCGAGCTCGGCCCGCAGGCGCTGGCAGTGCCAACCGACGTGACACTCGGCCCCGATGTGCAGGCGCTGGTTGCGCAAACGTTGCAGCGCTTTGGCCGCGTCGATGTGTTGTTCGCCAACGCCGGCGTGTATATCCCCGGGCAGTTTAGCGAGGGCAACCCGGACGATTGGGCCAACTTGATGAACGTCAACGTCGATGGCGTGCTGCGCTGCGCGCACGCGGTGCTGCCGCACATGATCGCGCAGCGTTCGGGCGATATTCTGGTCACCAGCTCGATCTCCGGCCACATCGACATTCATTGGGAGCCGGTCTATAGCGCATCGAAACACGCGATTCAGGGGTTTGTGCACACCCTGCGCCGGCAGGTTGCGCAGCACAACATCCGTGTTGGGTCGATCGCGCCCGGCATGGTGGCCAACGAGTTGTGGAACATCAACACGCCCGAACAGGTCGATGAGTACATCGCCCGGCACGCCAGCCTGCGCAACGAGGACGTCGTCAACGCGGTGATTTTTATGCTGTCGCAGCCGCCGCACGTCACCATTCGCGATCTGGTGATGCTGCCGCAGAATCAGGACCTTTAGCAGAGCGATCGACCGTTCTAGCGCGAAGTGACCTTCGCGCTAGAACGGTTGACTTCACACACGCCATCCATGCCAAATAGCACCGTCTGCCTAACCTTTGATTTTGACGCGCTCTCGGTCTGGTTTAGCTACCCGCAGACCACGCCATCGATGCTCTCGCGCGGCGAATACGGCGCGCGCGTGGGCATTCCGCGGCTGTTAACGCTGCTCAAGCGCCACGCGCTGACCTGCACGTTTTTTGTGCCCGGTCACACAGTCGAATCGTTTCCGCGCGAGGTCGAGGCGATTCTGGCGCATGGCCATGAGATCGCGCATCACTCGTATGCCCATGTCGATCCGAGTAACCAGACGCAGGATGAAGAACGCGCCGACATGCAGCGCGCGCTCGCGGTTCTCAATCGCATTGGCGTGACGCCGCGCGGGTTTCGCTCGCCATCGGCCGATTTTTCGAATGTCACGCTCAGCCTGCTCGAAGAATTTGGCTTTGTGTATGACTCCAGCCTGATGGCCGATGACTTCGCACCCTATCACCCGCGCCTCGGCGACCGCGTGACGCAGCAAACGCCTCTCGAACGCGGCCGCGAGAGCGCCCTCTGGGAGCTGCCGATGAGTTTTGAGTTTGACGACTGGGTGCATTTCCAGTTTAACTTCAGCCCCTATCGCAACGGGACTTCGGCGCCTAGCAAAGTGCTGGAGATTTGGACCGAGGATCTGAATTGGATGGACGAGAACGTCGACGGCGGCGTCCTGACCGTCGCAATGCATCCGCAGGTCATCGGACGCGGGCATCGCATCGCGATGCTCGAGCGCTTTATCCAGCACGGGCTGGCGCGCGGTGTGCGGTTTAGCCGCATGGACGCGGTGGTGGATGGGTTGGCGAGCCGTGGTGTGCCGTAACAGCGCATCACCAGGCCCACCGGCCGCATGCGACAATAACCGCCTATGAAAACCGAATCCGGACTCGAATACACCGATGAAATCGTCGGCGAAGGCGCCTTGCCGCAGCTTGGTGAAACGGTCGTTGTGCACTACAGCGGCTTTCTAGACGACGGCACAAAGTTCGACAGCTCCCACGATCACGGGAGCCCGTTTGAATTTCAAATCGGCGTGGGCCAGGTCATCCGCGGCTGGGACGAAGGGGTGGCGACCATGCGTGTGGGTGGCAAGCGCAAGCTCGTAATCCCGCCTGATCTCGGCTACGGCAAACGCGGCGCTGGCAACGTCATCCCGCCCAACGCGCGGCTGACGTTTGACGTTGAATTGATTGGCGTGCATGCGTGACATGGTGATGGTGTAATGCGCGATGTAGGGGCAAAGCATTGGCCGATACGCTATGGCAGTCGTGGGCTGTGTGACCAATGCTTTGCCCCCACGCACCCGTACGTCGGGTGCATTTTTCTAAAGGGGAACGTCACGGCGAAGCCAATGCTTAGGCCAGCCAGGTCCGCAGGCCGTAAACGGCCATGCTCAGATACGAAGCCCTGGGCTGACGGCAACAACTTGCGCGCGTGGCGGCCGTTTTATCCGGCATTCACACAACGACGCCAATCCTGTGAGCGCTGGCATGCAGCCCAGGGCTTCGTATCTGGGCATGGCCGTTTACGGCCTGCGGACCCGCATGCATGCGCTTTGGCCACGCCACATGCCGCTCCCCTTTAGAAAATGCACCCGTGCGTCCCCAACGGCCATGCACCCATTATGATTGCGCCAAACCAACCATGACAAAAATACCCTTTGGTGGACGAATCCTCGTGCTTGGGTGCGGCTCGGTGTCGCGCTGCTTTCAACCGCTCATATTGCGCCATTTTGAGATGGACTTCTCAAAGCTCACGGTCATGGATTTCGAAGACCTGCGGCATTTGATCCCTGAAACGCTGGCCGCCGGCGCAAACTATGTGCAGGACTATGTCACCATCGGCAACTACGCGCAGCTGCTTTCGAAATATTTGAGCGGCGGCGACATCCTGGTCGACCTGGCCTGGAACATCGAAACACTGGCGCTGATGCGCTGGTGTCACGACAATGATGTGAACTACATCAACACGTCGGTCGAGCTGTGGGACCCGTATTCGGGCGCTCCCGATCAACACCCGACCGACCGCACGCTCTATGTGCGCCATATGGCGCTGCGCAAACAGGCCGCCAAATGGTCGGGCGACTGGTCGACATTTATTGTTGAACACGGCGCGAACCCTGGTTTGGTCAGCCACTGGGTCAAGGTCGGGTTGGAAGACATCGCGAACGCGATCCTGCGCCGCCGCACACGCCGCGAGCGTGAAGACATGCTCGAGCGTTTGCTCGAGGAGGGCGACTATCCGCGCCTGGCGATGACGGCCGGCGTCAAGGTCATACACATCTCGGAGCGCGACACACAAATCAGCAGCAAGCCAAAAGAGGTCGGCGAATTCGTCAACACCTGGTCGGTGGAAGGCCTGCGCGAAGAAGGCATCGCCCCGGCGGAGATGGGCTGGGGAACGCACGAACGGCGTCTGCCGCGCGGCGCGCAGAAACACACGTATGGCCCGAACAATCAAATTTGTCTATCGCAAATGGGCATGAACACGCTGGTGCGCTCGTGGGTGCCGGGTGGCGACATCTTCGGCATGGTGATCCGGCACGGGGAAGCCTTTACGATCAGCGATTACCTGACCGTCTGGCGCGACGGCGAGCCGGTCTATCGCCCGACCGTGCACTACGCGTATCTGCCCACCGACGCGGCAATTGCGTCGTTGCTTGAGTTCAAAATGAGCGGCTACACACTGCAGCCCAAAGTGCGCATCATGAACGACGAGATCGACAGCGGCCGCGACGAACTCGGCGTGCTACTGCTCGGCCACGACATGAATGGCTGGTGGACCGGCTCGCAGTTGGACATCAACGACGCCAGGCGCATGGTGCCGCATCAGAATGCGACCACCTTGCAGGTGGCGGCATCGCTGCTTGGTGCTGTGAATTGGATGGTCAAGAACCCGCGCAAGGGCCTGTGCGTGCCGGACAACTTGCCCCACCGTGAAGTGCTGGATGTCGCCAATCAGTATTTGGGACCCACCCCATCGCTGCACACCGACTGGTCGCCGCTCAAAAACTGGAACGACATGTTCGAGAATTTTGGCAAGGCCCGTCCGCACGACGGCGATGTCTGGCAGTTTGAGTCGTTTTTGGTGGATTAGGTGTTGTCCAGGCCATTGACTCGCACCCCAGACGGTTAAAAAAAGGAAGCCGGGCATAAGCCCTGCTTCCTTTTGGATAGGCGTGCCGCGGTCTTGCCGCACCGGCTTGGTTTTGCCCACCTTTCCAGCCAGATGCAGCCAATGTGACCGTTGTCGACTATCGTGCAAGCCATATCGAATATCGTCGACATTTCCAAAAAACGCCTTTTGCAAGGTTTTTATTGCCTCATTTCGCGCGTTATGCGCCGCATATTGACAGTTTTCGCCAGATTTAGAAACCATCTTGTGAGTGCACGAGATACCGAAGGATTCACCATGCACATCGATTCGTCAGCATCAACCCAACCTAGGTCTCACCTCGTTCGCGCGCTCACCTGCGCCTTGCTCGCGTTGTTTTCCAGCGTCTCGATGCCTGTAAGCCAGCCTGCGACGGCTGCAGCGCCTGCGGCCGCACGCGCATCAACCGACGCCGCAGTCTGGCGTTCTGGCTCTATTGCCTACTCGAATATTGTCAACTGCGCCAGCGTTATATTTGGATCGCCCTATACCGAGCGCGGCGTCGGTGCATACGCCGGCCAGTTGATGGACCCGGATGCCGCGCAACCCATCCCTGGGCAAGTCTATTACCTGCGAGTCACGGTCAGCGGGCTGGGCTTGCCCTGCAGTGGCACATATCTGCGAATCGACTTTGACCTGCCTGACAACACAGCACTTGCCATTAGTCCTGCCAATCCGGTCTATTGCTTTTATGGGCCAAGCGCACAACAGTGCCCGCAAAGCCTGCCGCCGTCTGCGTTGCATACAGGCGCGTTCTATTTGCAGGCGCCCACAAGTGACGGGTTGTGGCCTCTGGCGCAGGGATCGACGTTCGAAGCGCGCATCCCGGTAATTACCAGCGCCCCGATCAGTGACAACGCATTTACCGCGATCGTGACCGTGCTAGACGGCAACAGCAGCCCGACGCTGCGACCAGCGGTTGGCGCATATGTGTTCAAGCCTGCCACGACAAGCAGTCCCCCGGCCGAAAACCCGCCGACGTTTGCGTTTAGCACACCTTCGGCGTATTCCGTCACACAGACATCCGCGCAAATCGAGGGCTTTGTCTATACCTTTGCATTCGGCGGCACGATTCATTTTGAATACGGCTTGACCCCAGCCTATGGCCAAACATTTAACGCGGGCTCCGTCGGCCCGGGCGGCTGGCGTGCTGCACCGGCCTGGACCGGGCTAACGGCAAACACAGCGTATTACTGGCGCATCCGTTTTGAAGGCACCAATGGCCAGTCCTACTTGAGCGCCGGGCAGTCGTTTACCACGCAAAGCGGCGACACTGTTGTGATCGGCAATGGCGCACCGGCGCAGTGCACTGAAACCGCGCTGCTGAGCGAGCTCGGCGTCACGCCGACGCGCAACATCAGCTTCGACTGTGGGCCGCTGCCCATCACCATTACGCTTGCGAGCGCGATCAATGTGCCCGCCGGCAACAAGCACCTTGATGGCGGCAACAAAGTCACGCTTCTCGCGCCGCCAGACGGGCGACACTTCAACCTTGGCAGCGATATCGGGCTCTATTTGAAAGACTTGACGCTTGCCGGCGGCGCGCCTGCCAGCGGGTGCGGGGGCGCGATCCAGAACAGCGGCGGCTATCTCGAATTAACCGGTGTGCGCTTGATCAATAATCGTTCGGCGCTAGGAGGCGGCGCACTGTGCTTGCAGAGTAGCAATGGTTTCGCTGGTCGCGCTGTGATCAGTGGCACGGTGTTTTTGAGCAACACAGCGGCATCGCAAGGCGGCGGCGCAATCTGGATCGAAAGCGGCAGCGCCACGGCCGAAAATACCGATTTCAGCGGCAATCAGGCGCAGACTGGCGGACGTGGCGGCGCGGTCGGCTCGAATGCGGCGCTCATCGATCCGCCGTTTCAAGCGCTGCGCAGCGGATTCTTTGGGAATAGCGCTGGTGATGGCGGTGCCATCGCTGTGCAGGGCCGTCAGCTACGAGTGCTGGCAAGCACGCTCAGCGGCAACCACGCCAATAACGCAGGCGGCGCGATTCTTGGTGATCCGTATATGGTCAACGCCACCGTTGCGAACAACAGCGCTGGCGGAACTTGCATACCAGATCCGGCTGATCCGCCGAACTGCGCATTTTGGGGTGGCGGCATTCATGGGTCTGCGCGCATCGCCAATACGTTGATCGCCAACAACACGCCCGCAAACTGTCTCGCGGATCGTGATCCGTCAAGCGGTGCGTTGATTGGCTTGACCAGCGATGGTCACAATCTAAGCAGCGACGCGTCATGCGGGCTGATTGGATCAAGCGACCTGGAAAGTACGAACCCCCTGTTGCAGGCGCTGGCGCAAAACAACGGCCGCACGCGCACCCATGCGCTGGGCGACAACAGTCCGGCGATCAACGCCGGCGATGGCCTGCACTGCGGCATTGTTAACTGCAAAGACCAGCGCGGACTTGCCCCGTTTGGGGTGGTTGATATCGGCGCGTTTGAACGCCAAACGTCGCCTGTCCAACCCACCCCCACGCCAGGCCCAGGCACGCCGACTGCCACGCCGGGTCCAGGCACACCGACTGCGACCGTCGGGCCGGGCACGCCGCCGCCCACTGCGACACAAACTGGCAGTGCGTCGCACCGCATCTTTTTGCCGGTGCTTGAACGCTAGATTGCGCCAATTTCCAGGTTATGGCCGATTGGGTTTGACCGATGGTTTGCCGCGCGTCTGCATGACCGGCACGCCACGCGCACGGGTCAGATCATTGATAAAGGTCCGCAAGACGTCCGAGGCAGCGGGATCAGCGCCGAGCTGCACCATCAGCGATTTCTCACTGCCAATAAACGCATAGGTGGTGCGGTCGGTCAGCACATAGCGAATCTCCGGCCAGGCAATCGCGCGATCAGCCCGCAGTGGACGACGCAGCGCCACAGCCTGCCGGTTGATCGCGACATACGACAGCGCATACACGTAATAGGCGCATCCGGCCAGAGCGGCACAGCCAACCGCGACGCCGAGCGCCAGATTGCCCAGGTAGGCAATGCAAAACAGTGCCGTGACAGCCAGCACGCCGGCCAGCGCCAGAACGCCGCCGCCGGCATCTGTCGCGCGCACCCACTGCTTATTTATGATCGGTTCAGACATCGTGACCGGTTTATAGGCCGCAAAGATTGGCGCACGCTGAATGGGCCACTCCCCGGCAAATCGAGGCATACTGCGTCCCGCGATGACCGACCTCACGACCCCAGGCCCAACGCCGCATCCGGCTGTCAACGACATGATTCGCGCGCTACAAACTGGCATCCAGGACGTGCTGGGCGACGATCTGATCGGCCTGTATCTCGACGGCTCGCTGGCGCTGGGCGATTTTGATGCCGACAGCGACATCGACTTCGTCGCGGTTGTGCCGGAGGAGATCGAGGCCGACAGCCCACGTTTCTCCGCGCTGCACGCCATGCATGCGCGGCTTTCGCAGATGCGCACGCCATGGGCAGTTCAAATCGAGGGCTCGTATTTCTCGGCGCGCGCGTTGCGCAAGCATAGCGACGCGCTGATCTGGCATCCCAATATCGAACGCGGCGCCGGCGAACAGCTAAAGATGAACGACCATGACGCTACCTGGGATATTCATCGGCAGGTCTTGCGTACCCACGGCATCGTGCTGGCAGGCCCATTGCCTAAATCGTTGATTGACCCGATCACACCCGAACAACTGCGCAGCACGATGCGAAGCGCCGGGCTGCACTGGCTGGATGGTTTTCTGAGCAACCCCAAACGCATCAACACGCGCGGCTATCAGTCATACTTAACCCTCAGCATTTGCCGAATGCGGTACACACTGGCGACCGGTCAGATCGTGTCGAAGGCCGCCGCCGCCGCCTGGGCGCGCATGACGCTGGGAGAACCGTGGGACGACTTGATCGCGCGGGCCTGGATCAGCCGCAGCTCGTCGAATGCGGGCGATCCCGTTGACCCCGATCAGCTTCGCCAATCGTTGCTATTAATCCGCAAGACGCTGGCGGAGGCATAAGGCACAACTGCGGCGCATCGTGCTGCATGCCAGCGCGATCAACTCTATACTCCGCCAATGCTCCAGCCTGTTTCTATCATCGCCGAGAGCCGCCTGTTTTTTGAAGACGTCGTCAAGCCTATTTTCGTGCGCACGTTTCCGGCCGAAACCGCACAACTCGCCGCTGGTTTTTTTGGCTACGGCTCGGAAGTGCTCGGGCTGGATGATGCATATTCGACCGATCACCACTTCGGGCTGCGCGTCAACGCATTGCTGCCGCAGGCGGTGATCACTGCGCGCGGCCGGGAGATCGAAGAGACGCTCGCAGCACAGTTGCCGGATGTCTGGCGGGGCCGCGAACTGCGCGAAGGCTATACACGCACAAAAGGCGTCTCGCTTGCCAGCATGGAGCAGCATCTGCTCAGCACAATCGGCATCGATCATCCGCCCGCGACGTTAACCGAATGGCTGGCCATTCCGGAAGAGGACATCATGCACGTGGTCGCTGGCGAACTGTGGCACGACCCATCCGGCCGGTTCAGCGCGGTGCGCAGTGCGTTACAGCAGTATTACCCGGAGCCCGTTCGCATCCGGCGGCTGGCGCACTGGGCGCGGTATTTCTCAGGCATGGGCGTCTATGCGCTTAAGCGCGCGCTGCTGCGCGACAACGAGCTGTATATGTCGACGACGTTTGCGCGGGCGCTGCGCTGGGGCGTGCAGATGGCCTTTTTGCTCGACAAAACATACTACCCCTATGACAAGTGGTTGACCACCTACTTTCACACACTCCCGCGCATGGCGCAGCGGCTGGGTCCGATCGTCGAAGAGGCGCCAAAGCTGAGCACGCCTTGGCCACGCAAACTCGCGCTGCTCGAGGCAATGTCGGATGTGCTTGATGCCGCGATGGTCGAAGATGGGTTGATCTCGCCGCATCCAGCATTTACTGCCTCAGCGTCCTCGGGCTACCGCCTCCTGGAGAGCGCCTACGCCGAGTTGATCAAAAAGTCGCCGGCTGAGATCAAGTCTGTCGTGCCGCAGTGGGAGCAGGTGTATTGGGAGCAATTTCACAGCGCCTATGTCGACACGATCGATCTCCCAGTCTGGCACAGGTTGTTGAATCTCACCGCGGAATGACGCGCAGGCGATGCCTGCGGCTATCCGATTCCCGAATGGTTCTGGATAGCCGCAGGCATCGCCTGCGTGTGCTGCGCGTGTACCGACGAACGATTAACGCGCCCGCCGTCGCCTAAATCCGATCAACGCCAAACCGAACCCACCGAACACCAGAGTCGCCAGCGCGACCCCCGCAGCGGCGACGATGCGCAGCAGCGGCGTCGCGCGCACAACAGATTGCGTCACCGGTTTCGGCGCAACAACTTTTGCACTTGTGACATGTGATGGATCTGGCTGACCTTCCGGTTGCCGATCGACCACCTGCCGGGACTGAGCGATCGGGGCGTTACGCGCCGCGCCTTGCGTAAGCACTGCAGGCAGCTGTGCTTCGGTGCCACCCGCTGGAGGCTGTGACACTGGATCGGCTGGCAGCGCGTTCGTTGCCATCGTGCCACCCGCGTCGACCGTTACCGGCTGTGCTTCAATCACCACCGCCCCACCCGCAACCTGCGTCTGCAATGCAGCTGCGGCGACTGGTTCAACATCCGGCACGATCGAAGCTGGCTGGGCGATGGCGACGAGCGCGCGTTCGACCGGCGCCGCGAGAAGCGGTGCACGCACCGGGCCATACAACTTGGTCTGGCCGCTGATCTCGATCTCTTCAAGCCAGTAGTAGTGCCCGTCGTTGCCGCTCGCATCTTGCCAGGCGTACTGCGTGGCGTTGGTCGTTGCAATGAGCGTGCCGTTGACGCGCGCCGAATTCAGCGTGTTCGCATCAACACTGCGTCGCACGTAGAAACCCAGCGCGTTGCGCATTGAGCGCACTTCCCACTTCACAAGCATGCCGCCCGCAGCAGCCGGCACTGCCTCAAACCGCTCGAGATCAATCGCAGTCACATTTAGCGGATGCGCTGTCGAGTTCGTCGCCGTCAGCGGCGTTTGCGCGCTGCTAAACTGCGCCACGTTCAGAATGATGTTGTTCGCAGGCGCCGCGCCCGTGCGCGTCACCACAAATCGCACTGTCACCGCCTGCCCTGGCACCACTGTGCCCACACGCCACACCAGCGGCGACAGGCCGCTCGGCACGGGTGCGGCGCTTCCAGCCACCAAGGCGGTCCCGGCCGGCACTGCGTCGCTGATCACCACATCGGTCGCGGTGAGGTTACCGCTGTTCGTCAGACGAATCACATAGGTGATTGCCCGGCCAATCTCGATCGGCGTGCCGGAGGGCGGATCCGATTCCTTCACCGCGCGCAGATTCACCTGTTGCACCGGCGTCGTGTCGCGCGCAATGGGCGAGACGACCGGCGGCAGTGTGGTTTCATCCGGCCCCGGCCGGCCGGGTGTGCCGCCGACCGCAAGGTTGACCAGCTCGATCAGCGTGCTTGGCAGCAGCGCGTCGGCGCGCACCGCAAAGTTCACTGTCACCGCACCGCCACCACCTGCAAGCGTGCCCACGTTAAAGACACAGACGCTGCCGGCGTTGTTGTTTGGTGCGCAGACCCAGCCCGCGCTGCTGGCGGCGGGCACGAATGTCGTGTGCTGCGGCACCGTCTCGGTGATCACGCTGTTTGGCGCACCGATGTCGCCGGTATTGCGCAGCGTGAGCGCATAGACCACCTGCCCGCCCGGTTGCACCACCGCGCCGCCATCGCTCTTCGTCAGCACCAGTGCGATGCTGCCGTTAACGGTGTCGATATCGATGCCGGTGTTGTCGCCCGGGTTCGGGTCTTCACCGTTGCTGCCGTCATCCGCGGCAATCGCGCTGTTTTCGATCGTCAGGGTTCCAGCGGGCAACGGCGTGTTGACGCGCACCGTCACTGTGCGCTGCGCTTCAGCGCCTGCCGGCAGATCACCGATCGTCCAGCTGACCACACCGGCGGCAAACTGGCCGGCGTTGCTGGCGCTCTGAAAAGTCGTGTTTGCCGGAATCGTATCGCGCAGCGTCACACCTGTCGCGCCCTGTTTGCCATTGTTGCGCACCGTGATCACATACACCAGCGTCTCGCCCGGCTTCACCGTGGCAAGGCCATCGGTCTTTGTCACGGCCAGATCAGGCACCGCGAGCAGCGGTGTGCTATCGGTCGCTGGCGGTGTCACCGGCGCATTTGTGCCGCCAGCCACCGCGGCGTTGGCGATCTGCGTCACACCGGCCGGCACAATTGCATCGACCCGCACGACGAAGTTCACACTGGCGCTGCCGCCGTTGCCAGGCAAGCCGCCTACGCTAATGCGGCACGTGCTGCCCGGCGTATTGCTTGGCGTGCAGACCCAGCCCGGGCTGCTGCTGGCCGGCACAAACGTGGTGTGCAACGGGACTTCGATCTCCTGGATAAAGACATTCGCGGCATCTTGATTGCCGGTATTTGTCACGGTCAGCACATACAGAATCGCGTCACCAGGCTGCGCGCTGGCGTCGTTGTCCGTCTTCGTAAGCACCAGCACTGGCGCAGCCTGAACGGGCGTGGTTTCTGTCACACGCACAGTCGGCGTAATGCCTGGGCCGCCGCCGAGGGCGACGTTGGTCACGCTCTCGACACCCGCCGGCACCGGGTTGACCAGCTGCAGGGCAAACTGCGCAGCGATCTGCGCACCACCGCCATTCAACGGACCTAGATGAATCACGCACTGCGCACCGGCGTTTGCGTTGGGCACGCACGACCAGCCTGCCGAGCTCGCGCCCGCGACAAACTGCGTATGCACCGGCACGGTTTCGGTGATGATCACATCAAGCACATTTTGATCGCCGCTGTTGATCGCGGTCAGCGTGTACACCAGTGTGGCGCCGGGGATAAATGCGGCGCCGCCGTCGGTCTTTGTCAGCCGAACATCCGGCGCGGAGACCACGATATCCGTGTCTGTTGCGCTGTTGTCCGCCGGATCGTCGCCGTTCTGGCCGTCATCCCGCACCACGGCGCTGTTCACAATCTGCGTGACACTCGGTGACAACGGTGTGTTCAACGTGACGGTCACCACGCGCGTGAGCGCGCCACCGGCCGGCAAACTGCCGATCGTCCAGGCGACCTTGCCGCTGCTGAGCGAACCGCCATCGCTGGCCGCGACGAACGTGGTGTTGGCCGGGAGCGTATCTTCGAGCGTGACGCCGGCGGCGTCCTGATTGCCGGTATTGCGCACTGAGATGACATATGCCAGCGTGTTGCCGGGTTGAATGTTAGTTCGGCCATCCGATTTTTCAATCAGCAGGCTTGCATTTGCAGTAATCGGCGTCGGTTCGCTGTCGGACACCGGTGTGCCGCCGGGCACGCTCGCCTGCACCGTATTATTTGTGCCGCTGACGCCCGCTGGCACACCCGCGACCACACGCACGGCAAACTGGCGTGTTGTGCTGTCGCCTGCGGCCAACGCGGATACCGTCAGCGTGCAAACGGTGCCGGCCGGAGCGCCATCGACGCAGCTCCAGGCGCTGCTGCCGATGAGATCGAATGTCGTATGCGCCGGCACAGTCTCGGTCAGATTGATCGTGGCGGCGTCGGACGGGCCGTCGTTAAACACCGTGATGTTGTAGACGATCAGGCCGTCGGGAATCCCCACCGCGCCGTTGTCAGTCTTGTCGATGCGGATATTGGACACCGGCACGGCGGTATCGATATCGTCATCACTGTTGTTGGTCGTATTTGGATCGGTGACGCCGCGCGGTGCATCAACATTGGCCGTGTTGGTCATGTCTCCCACCGCGCCGGATGCAATCTGCGCCACCACGCGATAGGTCAGGCTGCTGCCCGCAGGCAAATCAATCTGATCGGCAAATCCGGTGCTTGCGTCTATGAGCGCGTCACACCCGGTAGCGCCGCCGGTTGCCGACTGACATGTCCATGTCCACGATGTCACCTGTGGTGGGATGGCATCCTGAACCTGGGCGCCCAGCACGGCACTCGGCCCAGCGTTCGCCACGACGATGGTGTAGGTTACCGCCAACCCCGGCGTGTAACTCGTTACACCGTCATCTTTTGTGATGCTCAAATCAGCGACGGGCGCGGCGATGTCCGTATCCGTGCTGTCGTCGTTGCTCTCGTTCGGATCGGTCGTGCCCTGGCCCGGACGCACCGATGCTGTGTTGACGAGATCGCCGCTTGCGTTCGGCGCGGTCGTGGCCACGACCTGATACGCCAGCTCGGCGCCCGCAGGCAGGTTGAACACATCGGAGAAATCCGCGCTGCCGGCTGCCGCGCCGGTGCAACCGTTCGCACCGCCGTTTTGCGCAACGCACGTCCAGGTCCAGCTGCTTATCTGCGCCGGCTTGAGATCGGCAAACGTAACGCCGATTGCATCGCTCGGGCCGCTGTTCGTCACCGTGATGAGATAGGTTGTGCCCAGCCCAGGCGTGTATGTCGGGACGCCATCGGATTTGATGACGCCAAGGTCCGAGATACGCTGGACCGGAATGTTGTCGCTGGCCGGATCGATCGACGGCACTTCGGTGCTGGTCGCGGTCGCGGTATTTACGACCGGGTCTGCGCCCGCGTAGCCGGCCGGCACGTGATAGGTGGCTGCGATCGTTGCGCTACCGCCGGGTGCGATGACGCCAAGGTCGCATGGGAATGTGTTGCACACACCCTGCGACGGTGACACGCTCAAAAGCGTGAGCCCGGCCGGCGTCGGGTCGCTCACGATCACGTTGCTGGCATTGATCACCCCGGTGTTCCGAACAGTGATCACAAAAGTCACATCACGGCCCGGCACAGCCGCACTGTCGGACGCCTTCTTTTCCAGGATCAAGGTCGTTGTGGTGCGCCGGTTGGTGAACACGCACAATACATCGCCGCCTTCGCCAACATCGACCAGGTTGCCATTTACAGCCACGGCTGCGCCGCCGTTGGCCTGATCGATGCAGCTGACGGTCGCTTCGTAGTCGGTCGGATTTGTCCCAGCGACTGGCGATTCCGCGATGCTGTGCGCACCGGTCTCTACAGACCGATCGCCGCTGGTGGTGCCATCGCCGCCGGTGGCGAGCGTCACACCGTCGATCAGCAGGTTAAAGCGGCCGGTATCAACCGCAGGGATCAAATTTTTGCGCACCTCGAGCGTGCCGGTCTTGCGCGTGTTGACGACCGTGCACGTGCCGCCTGCCTCGCTCACAACCAACGTCACAATGCCGCCAGCCAGGGTGCAAACGCCTGAGGCGTCGGTCAGCGCATAGTCGGCATTGTTTTGCGCAACCCCGCTGCTCTCACTGACGCTGTAGGTGCCGGTATTGACGGCGATCGTGCTGTTGTGCGGCACATCCTGCGGTCCGCCGGTGTTGACATCGAACTGCCAGCTGGCCGGATCAGCCACAGTGGCATCCAGATCGCCCTGCACAACTTTGACAAACTTGATCGCGCCGGTCTTGCGCGCGTTGGTGATCGTGCAGAGCAAATTGGCGTTTTCGGCAACAGGCACAGTGAGTGTTGTCGCGTTGTTGGCGCTGGCAACGACCACACCCGCGCTGTTGCTGCATGAAATGGCGGTGTCGTAGTCTGTCAGCGCCGTCGCAGTGCCTGCGGTTTCACGCACCACATAGGCGCCAGTCGGAACGATGTGATCGCCGGTGGTGCCGCCATGTGCCTGATTTGCCGCGACGGTGACCCCAACGATCTCCAGATTGACCTGGCCTGGGTCGTTGGCCGGGACAAATGCTTTTTGCAGTTCAATCACGCCGCGCTTGCGCGTGTTGACAAACGTGCAGACGACATCTGCTCCGGGTGGCAATGTGACCTGACCGCTGTTTGCGTCGAACGTGCCGCCGACGCAGTTGATGGCGGTGGTGTAATCACTCAGCGCGCCGGGGCCGGCTGACGTTTCGGCGATGGGGTGAACGCTGTTGCCGGCATAGCTTTGCGCGCCGGTGCTGCCGTCGTCGCCAAAGGGGCCGCCAACATCGACGCCATCGATCTGGAGGTTAAACAGATCGTCGACAGCATAGCCTGGCACTGGCACGATGTCTTTTTTAAGCGTCAGCGTGCTGCGCCGGGTGTTTGTGACGGTGCAATTCACCGCTTCGCCCGCGCCGACCACGATTTCCGAGATCGGGCTGCCATCCGAACAGACGGCCGAGGTTAGGTCCCACCCTGCAACCGCGCCCTCTGAGACGCCGTAGATGCCGGGTGCCACGCTCTGCGTGTTTGGCGCAGCCGTATCGGTCAGTGCGAACCCGCTATAGCCGCTGCCCGTTGTCGTGAAGTTGAACGACTGCGAGTCATCGGCCGGCAACGTCACCTTGTCGATGGTGATCGATCCGCGTTTGACATTGGTGAAGGTGCAATTGACCGATTCGCCAGGCGCGATATTCACCGTCGCGCTGCCCGCGCCGATGTTGATGGCCGAATTGCCGGTCGGGTCGTTGCAAACGATGTTGGTCAGATCCCAGCCCGGCAGGCCGGTTTCGGCGATCGTATAGCTGCCGGGCGTTACTTCGGCAAACGATTGCTGATAGCCGTTCGCGGTCGACAATGAAAATGCGCCAAATGGCGCCGGGCCGCTGAATGCGAATGCCGCATCGCCACCGGTTGCGATCTTGTTGATCGTGACCGAGCCGTTCGGGATCTTTGCGTTGTTAAACACGCAGGTCACGATTTCACCGGCCGAAAGAGAAATGTTGTTTACGACCTCGCTGCCGCCGAGGCTGCTGGTGCACACGATGCTGTTTTGTTGCCAGCCAGAGGGAAGTGTTTCTGCCACGCTGTAACCAGCACCCGGGGCAAACACAAACCCGCTGTCGCGCGAGCCGTTGTCGGCGAGCGCAAAGGCGCTGTTGACCCCACCTGGGCCAGTCAGCACAAAGCTGAACTGCGTCGGATCGGCCTCTGGCGTAGTCTGCTTCTGAACGATGATCTTCGCAAATTTGGTGTTGGTGATCGTGCACAACACATCGCTCCGGTCAGCGATGCTGACATTGAGCGAAGTCGTGCTCTGCGGTCCGGCGATGATCGCGCCGGTGCCATTTAGATTTCGACAGGTAATCGATTTGCTGTAGTTGGCCAGCGCAGTGCCGGCAGCAGCAGTTTCGCCGATGAGATGCGAGCCGGTGCCAACCACCTTTTCGCCAGTCGATGCACCATGCCCGCCCGTGGCATACGCCACGTTGTCGATCAACAGGTTAAATTGCCCGCTGTCTGACGTCGGATTGACCACCTTGACCACTTCCAGCCGGCCGCTGCTCTCCCGAGTAATGACGCAGTCCGATGGATCGGAGTTAGGGTTATCGGACGGGAACGAACACACGTCGGACAGCTCAGCGGCACCGCCCCCGACATCGTCGAGGTCGATCGTGCAGTTGGCGCGCGTGTCCGTATTATTTGCCGTGAACGGGTTGCTGTTGGTGGCCTGGCTGACTGAGCAGACAGTGCCGTTCGCCGACGCCGGCGGGCCGCTATAGACCAGCGCCCGACCAGAGCAGCGGTCAGCGCTCGAATTTGTGCAGGTATATACCCGAAACGATGTCATCGTGGCCGGAGTGTTGTTTGTATTGACGCACACTGCGCGGTTGGCCAGGCCGTCGCCATCCGTGTCGAACATCGCGCAGGCATTCATCGTATTGCTGCCGCCTGTGCCGGTATCGTCCCATTGCCATTCAACCGCGATCGTGCTGGGCAGACCGGCATCGTTGATACAACCGCGTGTAAGGTCTTTCTGGTTGGACTCATCATTGGCGCCAGCCGAATCCACAAAACACTCCACCAGGGCCAGTGCGCGCTCAAGCGGCAATGCCAGTGATGCAGGTGAACCAGATGGGCTGGCCGGCAACGGGCTAAATAGGAGCCCGCCAACCAGAATCAACCGAAAAAGTCCTTGCCGAAATAGTGGACAGCCGTGTGCCATGCCGCGAAGATGTCATGATTATTCCCCCCTCTCGAAACCCAAACTGTGGCCACGATGACCGGTCCCTCAACCGCCACAGCGCACAATATGCGATTCACTATATTTAAAATTCAATCGAATGCGCGTTTCGATTGCTCATCGTGCGCAAAAATACGTTCGAATACGTATATCAGATAGGCGTGGCGCGTACAAAGAACAACAACCATTTCACGTTTTACCGACGCCGGCGCAGCATGAATGTCGATCCGATGCACCGCATGCATGGATTGCCGACCTGTGGCAATATTGCGGAACACGAATCCAAGTCCGCAGTCAAAAGCTCCGAAGGTCCGCCCGCGTCTGCTGCGCAGACATGGCAGGAGCCTGGCAACACTTTTGGCTGCATGCCTTGCAATCAAACACTATGGTACCTGAATACGACCTGCTCGCCGCCAAGCTGACGCACGATGGCCACGATGTCGCCGCGATCGTCGCCGCGTTGTCCAAACAACATATCGAAACGCCTAGCTGGGGCTATGCCAACAGCGGCACGCGCTTCAAGGCCTTTCCGCATGGCCCGGCGCCGCCCGCACCACGCGCGAAAAGCTCGACGACGCCGCCATGGTCCACAAGATGACCGGCATCGCGCCCACCGTGGCCATGCACATCCCCTGGGACAAGCCGGAGGACAACGATTACGTCGCGATGCGCCAGTATGCCGAGGCCAAGGGCATCGCGCTCGGCGCGGTCAACCCCAACGTCTTTCAGGACGAGGACTACAAGCTCGGCTCGCTCGGCAACCCGGGCAGCGCCGCGCGCGAAATGGCGCTCGACCATCTGCTCGAGTGCTGCGAGATCATGAGCAAGACGCAAGCAGCGATCTGAGCCTGTGGTTCGCCGACGGCACCAACTACGCCGGCCAGGACAATCTGCGTGCGCGCAAACGGCGCTTTGAAGAGGGCCTTGCGCTGACCTATAAGCACCTGCCCGAAGACGGCCGCATGCTGATCGAGTACAAGTTCTTCGAGCCAGCCTTCTACAGCACCGATATCCCCGACTGGGGCACGGCCTACGCGCTTTCGCTCAAGCTCGGCGAACAGGCGCAGGTGCTGGTCGATCTCGGCCACCATGCGCAGGGCGTCAACATCGAGCAGATCGTCGCCTTTTTGCTGGACGAAGGGCGGCTGGGCGGCTTCCACTTCAACAACCGCAAATACGCCGACGACGATCTGATCGTCGGCAGCGCCAACCCCTACGAGCTGTTCCTGATCTACACCGAGCTGGTGGCTGCCGCGCAGAGCAGCGATGCCGTCGCCAGCAGCATGCGCCAAAAACGTCGCCTACATGATCGACCAGTCCCACAACATCGAGGGCAAGATGCTGCCGATGATTCTGTCGGTGCTCAACTGCCAGGAAGCCTATGCCAAGGCGCTGCTCGTCAACCGCGCCACGCTGCGCGAGGCCCAGGCCAACGGCGATGTGCTCGGTGCGCATGAAGCCATGAACGACGCCTACAAAACCGATGTGCGCCCGCTGCTGGCGCAGGTGCGCGAAAAGCTCGGCGCACCCGCCGACCCGATCGCCGCCTACCGCGCCAGCGACTACGAAACCACCATAGCCTCCGCCCGTGGCACAGCAAGCCAGGCGGGAGGATACCAAAGCTAAGAATTCAGAATCCAGAGTCCAGAATCCAGGCATGCGCACGCGGCACTGGCTCTTCTTTCTGGATTCTGGATTCTGGACTCTGGACTCTACCCATGCCTACCAACCTCTGGAACCCAAAATCCGCTTCCGGCCTTTCCGGTCTCGACCTGCTCGTGTATCGCTCGAATCTGCTGGGAGCGGATCGCAGCGTCTGCAATATTTTTGGCGGCAATACCGGCAGCAAGGTCGACGCGGTCGATTTTCGCGGCCGACCAGCGCGCGTACTGTGGGTCAAAGGCAGCGGCAGCGATCTGGCCACCATGCGCGCAAAAGATTTCGCCGGCCTGCGCATGGAAGACATTGAGCCGCTCTTTGAGCGCGACGCCATGACGGACGAGGAAATGGTCGCGTATTTGACGCAGTGTCTGAACGGCGCAAATATGCCGCGTCAGAGCATTGAGACGTTGCTGCACGCGTTTGTGCCCGCCGCGCACACCGACCACACCCACCCCGACGCGGTGATTTCGCTGGCCTGTTCAAAGAACGGCAAAAAGTGGATGCGCGAGGTGTATGGCAAGCGTGCGGCCTGGGTCGATTACATCCGGCCCGGGTTTACGCTCAGCAAAGAGATCGGCCAGGCCGTGCGCAGCAACCCGCAGATCGAATGCGTGGTCATGGGCAAACACGGCCTGGTGACCTGGTCCGACGACCCCAAAACCTGCTACGACAACTCAATCCGCATCATCGGCGAGGCCGAGGCGTTCATCGCCCACAAGGCGCAGGGCAAGAAGGTGTTTGGCGCACCAAAAGCAGCACTGAAAGACAGGTACAGCGATTGCCGAAAGCATCCTGCCGACCCTGCGCGGCGCGGTCAGTGCTCACGGTTGCAGCGTGGTCAAGTTTGACAACAGTCCGGCCGTGATGGCCCTGGTCAACGGCGCAAACGCGGCCAAACTCGCGGCGGTCGGCGCGGCCTGCCCCGATCATCTGGTGCATACCAAACGCGTGCCGCTGTTTATCGACTGGAACGGCAAAGATGCCGCCCAGCTCAAGACCGCGATCGTCGACGGCGTCAAGAAATATCAGGAAGACTACGCGGCCTATTTCAAGGCGCATGCAGCAGAGGGCGACAAGATGTTCCACCCGGCCCCGCGCGTGATCCTGATTCGTGGCGTCGGCATGTTCACCACCGGCAAAGACGCCGCGCTGGCCGGTGTCAGCAACCAGCTGTATCAGCGCGCGATCGCGGTGATGGCTGGCGCAACCGCGCTCGACACCTTCACGTCGCTCAGCGCTGCCGAGGCCTTTGCGATCGAGTACTGGCCGCTTGAACTTTACAAACTCGCGCAGCGCCCGCCCGATCGCGAGCTGGCCGGGCGCGTGGCGTTTATTACCGGCGGCGCCAGCGGCATCGGCCGCGCCACAGCCTATCGCCTGGCGCAGGACGGCGCGCATGTCGTCATCGCCGATCTTAATGGCCCGGGCGCACAGACCGTGGCCGATGACATCGTCAAGCGGTTTGGCGCCGATCGCGCGCGCGCCGTGGTGTGCGATGTCACCGTCGAGGCGCAAGTGCAGGCTGCGCTCAACGTGGCTGTGCAGGCCTATGGCGGGCTGGATATCGTGGTGAACAACGCCGGGCTGGCCAGCAGCAATCCGGTCACCGAGGTCACCACCGCCGAGTGGGACAAGCTTTTTGCCGTGCTCGGGCGCGGCTACTTCATGGTTGCGCGCGAGGCCTTTCGCATCATGCAGCAGCAGGCTCTCGGCGGCAGCATCATCTTTGTGGCCAGCAAAAACGGCCTGATCGGCAGCAAAAACGCCTCGGCATACGGCGCGGCCAAAGCCGCCGAGATCAACTTGGCGCGTTGCTTGGCTGAGGAAGGCGGCGCACTTGGCATCCGCGTCAACACCGTCTGCCCGGATGCGGTGCTGACCGGCAGCGCGATCTGGAGTTCCGACTGGAAGGAAGCGCGCGCCAAGAGCATGGGCATCCGCGTCGATCAGCTCGAAGACGCCTACCGCCAGCGCAACACGCTCAAAGTCAGCATCTATCCGGAAGACATCGCCGAGACGATCTCGTTCTTCGCCGGCGACCGTTCATCCAAAACCACCGGCTCAGTTGTCACGGTCGATGGCGGCGTGACGGCCGCGTATGTGAGATAAGAATCCAGAGTCCAGAGTCCAGAATCCAGACATGACCGCTGTGACACGGTCTCATGTCTGGATTCTGGATTCTGGATTCTTTACTCTGTATGACTAAATCCATTGCCCTCGCCGCCATCGATCTCGGGGCTGAAAGCGGCCGCGTGATGCTGGCAAAGTTTGACGGCGCAAAGATTCAGCTCGAGGAAGCGTTTCGCTTTCCAAATGTGCCGGTGCAGGCGGGCGACACGCTGCACTGGGATATTCTGCGGCTGTTTGGCGATATCAAGACCGGGCTTGCCGCCGCGGCGCGGCTTGCAAACGGCTCGCTGGCCGGCGTCGGTGTCGACACCTGGGGCGTCGATTTTGCGCTGCTCGACGCGCAGGACAAGCTCATTGGCAACCCGGTCCATTACCGCGACGCGCGCACAAACGGCATGGCCGAACAGGTCTATGCGCGCGTGCCGTGGCGCGATATTTTCAATCGCACCGGCATCCAGTTTTTGCAGTTCAACACGCTGTTTCAACTGGCGGCCATGCGCTTTGGCAATGCGCCCGCGCTGGACCATGCCCGCTCACTGCTCACGGTTCCAGATTTGCTGAACTTCTGGCTGTGCGGTGTCAAAGCCAACGAATACACAAATGCCACAACCACGCAGCTGATCGACGCGCGCACGCGCGCATGGTCGCCCGAGTTGATCGGCGCGCTCGATTTGCCGGCGCGTCTGTTCGAACAGCCGCTGGCGCCGCCGTGCAGTGTGCTGGGCGAAGTGCGGCCGGAGATCAAACAGGCTATGGGCGTGAGCACGCTGCCGCTGCTCTTACCGTCGACGCACGACACCGGCTCGGCCGTGGTCGGCGCGCCGCTAAGCGGCGCGCGCGATCTGTATCTGAGCAGCGGCACCTGGTCGCTGATGGGCTTCGAGTCGCCCGAGCCGATCATCAACGACACCGCGCTGGCCCACAACGTCACGAACGAAGGCGGCGTCAATGGCACCGTGCGCGTGCTCAAGAACATCATGGGCTTGTGGCTGCTGCAGGAATGCCGGCGCAATTGGGCCAAGCAAGGCCGCGACTATACCTACGAGCAGCTTGAAGCGCTGACACGCGCCGCGTCCACCCGCGCGCGCATCGCGTGCGGCGACGCGCGCTTTTTGCCGCCCGGCGACATGCCCGGCCGCATTCGCGCGTATTGCCTGGAGACCGGGCAAACGCCACCCGAAACCGACGGCGAGATCGCGCGCTGCGTGATCGAGAGCCTGGCACAGGAATATGCCGATGTCGCCGCGAAGTTCGACGACCTGGCCGGCCACCGCCACGAGACGATTCACGTCATCGGCGGCGGCTCGCAAAACGCGTTGCTGAACGAGCTGACTGCGCAGACCACAGGCCGGCGCGTGGTGGCCGGGCCAGTGGAGGCCACCGCGCTGGGCAACGTGATTGCGCAGTTGGTGGCGCTGGGCGAGTTGTCATCGTGCGCAGACGGGCGTGCGATTGTGCGAGCCACAGGCGCGTAGTTAGAAATCAAGACAGCAAGAGAAGAAGAAGAAGCCACAGATTTCACAGATTGGATAACAACGCAATCTGTGAAATCTGTGGCTTCTTCTTCTTCCGCAACTTCTACGGCAGTTCCGCTATCACCTTAGTACTCGCGTTCTTTCGCGCGCATCGTCGTCCACTCGGCGCGTTGCGCGCGTACCTCGGGGCTCTCGCTGACTTCGGCCGGTGGCACGTCCCACCAGCTGTAGCCCGGCACGCCCACATAGCGGTCGTTGCGCACATAGATCACAGTCGTGGTTGCCACGGTTTTGGCCGCTTGCAAGCGCCTCCACAAATTCGTCGTAGCCCTCGGCGCGAATCACATGCGCGCCCAGGCTGCGGGCGTTCATCGCCAGATCGACCGGCAACTCGCGCGGATCCTGCGCGTCGTCGCCCGTCACACGGCCGTTTTCCTGGATAGGCATAGCGCGTGCCAAACCCACCTTGCCCCAGCGAGCGACTAAGACCGCCGATGCTCTTGTAACCGCTGTTGTCCATCAGGATCATCGGTCAGCTTGAAGCCTTCCTGAATCGAGGTGATGATCTCCTGCGACAGCATCAGATACGAGCCATCGCCGACCAACACATAGACTTCGCGCTCGGGTTCGGCCATCTTGATGCCCAGGCCACCGGCAATTTCGTAGCCCATCGTGCTAAAGCCATAGTCCAGGTGATATTGCGATGGATGGCGCGCCCGCCATAGCTTGTGCAGATCGCCGGGCAGGCTGCCCGCCGCGTTGATCATGACCGCCTCTGGGTCGCCCAGGTCGTTGACCGCGCCGATCAGCTCGCTCTGGCTGGGCAGCGGCGTGTTGCGGATCCGCGTAGAAGCCGTCGACCTCGGCCTCCCACTCGTTGTGCAGCTCGCTGGCGCGCGCGCGGTGATCCGGCATCGACCTGACCAGCCAGCCAGCGCCCGTGCAGCTCTTCCAGCGTTGCGCTTGCATCGCCAACCAAGCCGAGTGCGCTGTGTTTGGCGCATCGAACTCGGCCACGTTGATGTTGATAAAGCGCACGGCCGGGTTTTGCAACAGCGTCTTGCTGGCGGTGGTAAAATCGCTGTAGCGCGTGCCGATGCCGATCACCAGATCGGCGTCTTCGGCGATGGCGTTGGCGCGCCGGCGTGCCGGTCACGCCGATGCCGCCCAGGCACAGCGCGTGGTCATAGCGCAGGCTGCCTTTGCCGGCCATGGTCTCGCCCACCGGGATGCCGGTTGCGTCCACAAAGTGCTGTCAGCGTCTCCGTGGCCTCGCTGTAGCGCACGCCGCCGCCAGCCACGATCATCGGCTTTTTGCTGGCGCGAATCCACTCGGCCGCGACCTGCAGCGCGTCGCGGTCCGGCCGGTTGCGCGGGATCGTCCAGACGCGCTTCTCAAACAGCGCAGTCGGGTAATCGAACGCTTCGGTCTGCACGTCTTGCGGCAGACACAGCGTGACCGCGCCGGTATCGACCGGGCTGGTCAGCACGCGCATCACTTCGGGCAGGGCGGTGATCAATTGATCCGGGCGATAGATGCGATCCCAATAGCGGCTGACCGGTTTGAAGCAATCGTTGACCTGAAATATCCTGTGAGTGCTCGCTTTCGAGTTGCTGCAGCACTGGCGCCACATTGCGGCGCGCAAAAATATCGCCGGGCAACAGCAGCACCGGCAGGCGGTTGACCGTCGCCAGCGCCGCGCCAGTGATCATGTTGGTCGCGCCGGGGCCGATCGAGCTGGTGCAGGCCAGCGTGCGCAGCCGGTTGCTGTGCTTGGCATAGGCCGCCGCAGCGTGCACCATGGCCTGCTCGTTGCGGCACTGGTAATAGCGAAAGTCCGGGTTCTGTTGCAGCGCCTGCCCCATGCCGGAGATGTTGCCATGGCCAAAAATGCCAAAGCAGCCGCCAAAGAACGCGCGTTCCTGTCCATCGCGCACGGAAAACTGCGCGTGCAAATAACGAATGACGGCTTGCGCCACCGTCAGGCGAATACGTGTTGTCATGTTATAGGTCGGGGTTCGGCAGCATCAAGTCGCGAATGACTGCGACAAAGCTGTGCCAGGCTTCAATAAACGATCGCAACGTGCGCGTGCTCGCACCGAATGTGTCGAAATCGGCGACGCTCATGCCATCGGCGTGATAGGCCCGGCCAAACTCCGGGATCTTGTCGAGCAACGTGTTCACGATGACCGGATCGACAGGCACCGACATGCGGTTGGCCGGGCGCTGGCCGGAGTCGTTGAACTTAACCTGCCACTCCCATGGAATCGTCAGGCTGACGTCGCCGCCGACGAACTCGGTCCAGTGGTAAAAATTGCGATAAGCCGCCGACAGCAACTGCGTCCGATAGCCGCGCGTTTTGTAAATCTCGTAGGCGTTTTTGAAACAGGCCACGCCGCACCATTCGAGATGTTCCGGCGCGATGTCGATGGCGTGCTTTTTGACCTGAACCTTCATCCAGTCGTCGTTGCGGCCAACCATCATCGTGGCATACGGCGTCATCGTCGCGGTTGGTTTGCGCGCCGCATCGCGGCGTTTGAGGCCGCGTTCGATGTGGTCGGCGATCGCCAGCACCTGCGGCACACAAAAGCTGACGGTCACGTTTAGGTTGATGCCGCGATACGTCAGCTCTTCGATTGCGGCCACACCGGCCGATGTGCAGGGCAGCTTGACCTGCATGTTCGGCGCCAGCCCGCTGAAGTAGACGGCCTGTTCGATGATGGCGGCGGTGTTGTTGTAAGCGGCCGGGTCGGTTTGAATCGACATGCGGCCGAGCTTGCCGCCGGAGCGCTCATACACCGGCAGCAGCATCTTCGCGCCGTGGACCGCGAGTTCCTCGTAGACCTGCCAGCTGACGCGCGTCTCGCTCCAGGTCGGATTATCGTGAACAATCTGCAGGATGCGCTCGCGCCACAGCGGCATGTCTTTTTTGAGCGCATTGCCGACGATCACCGGGTTGCTGGTCGCGCCGATCGCGCCGCGCGCGATGGCATACGTGAGCTCCTCAACCGCGCAGGAGTCGTTCAGATATTGCGTTGGCGTGGTCGACGCCATGTCGTGCAAAGGGGCCAGAGTTTCTGATGTCATTTGTAGAACGGCACGCGTGGATCGGTGCCCTTGTAAGCGTGTTTGACCCAGCTGTGCGCCGGATCGTCCGAGTTCGCGAGCGATTGTGCGCTGCCGGCCAGCACGTTGAGATAATAGGCGTTGTAGCCTGGCGCGGCCGTCACCGGGTGATAGCCTTCCGGCACCAGCACTGCATCGCCATCGCGCGCCACCAACGTGGCGTCGATCGGAAATCCGGCCGCATGTAGTGGTGATTCCGGCGCGGTGTAAACGCGTTGCAGCGCAAAACCATCCGGCCGGTCGAGTTTGTAGTAATACACTTCTTCCAGATCGGCTTCGAGCACGACGCCGCTGGCATCGACTTTATGCACATCGTGCTTGTGCGGCGGGTAGCTCGACCAGCTGCCGGCCGGCGTATACACCTCGACGATCACCAGCTTGTGGCACGGGAAACCGGGTGGCAGGATGCTATTGATCTGGCGCGTGGCGTTGTCGCCGCCGCGAATCTCGACTTTGACGTCAGCCGGCGTGACATGCTTGGGCGCATAGTCGCGATCGGTGTGCGTCCAGGTAATGACATAATCCGCGAGCGATTCGCACACGATCGTAAACGCAGTGTGGCGCGGCAGATACAGCGCGTGGGGAAAGCCGGCAAACACCGAGGCGCGTTCGCCAATGCCGTGCCACTCGCCGCGGCTTGACTGCACGGACAAGCGCCCGCTCAGCACCACAATCGCCAGTTCGGACTCGCCAGTCTCATGCTCGCGCCGCTCGCCCGTCCGCATGCGGCGCGCCTGAAAGTGAATGTGCTCCCAACCGGCGCTCTCGGGCGTGATGTTCATCAACACGCCCTGGGTCTGTTCCTGCGGGTGAACGATCAGGTTGCTTGCGTTAAATTGTTTCATGGTCTAGCCGCGGCGCTTGGCCGGCTTTGCGGTCAGTTTGGCCGGCGCCGCCGTGCTGCCGCGCTCAATCAGGCGCGGCGTTACTACGGTGTTGCGCGACGGTTTGTCGTCGATCAGATTTTGCAGCGTCTGCATTGCGATCATGCCGATTTCGCGGGCGGGCTGGTGCACGGTGGTCAACCCGGGCTCGGTGTAGCTGGCGACCGGCACATTGTCAAACCCGATCACGCTGAGCTGGCCGGGCACGTCAATGTGCAGATCGCGGCAGGCCAGCAATACCCCAAGCGCGATCATGTCGTTGTAGCACACGATGGCGGTCACACGGCGTTCCAGCAATTTCGACAGTGCGCGATTGCCGATGGCAACATCTTCATCAGGCTCGGCTCGCATCTCCGGATCGACGATGATCGCCGACTCATCGATCACCACGCCGGCGCCATCCATCGCATCGCGAAAACCCTGCAATCGATTCTTGTTTGACACCGCGCGGCTGGCTGCGCCGACATAGCCAATGGCGCGGTGCCCGAGGCTGAGAAGATGGCGGGCAGCCACCTCTGATCCGGCGCGATCATCAACCGACACCGAGTGCATCATCGCGCGCGGCAGATCCGACTGGTTGTTTACCAGCACAAACGGCCCGCTCTTTAGCACGGACGGCGGCGGCATGCCACGCGTGCTGGCCAACAGGATGCCATCGACCCGGCGTTGACGAAAGACATCCAGACAATGGGCTTCGAGCTCCGGGTCATTGTGCGTGGCGCTCAGCAACACGCTAAAACCGGCAGGTTGCGCGATCTGCTCAATGCCGTTGACCAGATTAGCCAAATAGGGATCGGAGATGCTGGGGACGACGACGCCAATTGTGTTTGTGCGCCGCCCCTGCAGGCTTTGCGCCACCGCGTTAGGCACATAGCCCATTTTCGCGGCGATCGTGTGGACACTTTCGCGAACTTCCGCGCTGATCAGCGGGCTGTCACGCAAGGCGCGCGAAACAGTGGAATGCGAGACACCGGCAGCGTGGGCGATATCCTGAATTGAGGTATGTCGAGTGGACATGGTTTGACATCCGCGCTCCATGGCACGGCCAGAATGTGCACACGTGTGCACTTGTGTGTGGATTGTAAGACCAGCGCCAAAGTTGTCAAGCAAACAGCGTTCGAAAGATTACAATACGCCCCCGCATGGCAGACTTGCTCCCACCGCACAACCAGGAAGCCGAAGAGGCCGTACTCGGTTCCCTACTTATCGATCAGGAAGCGATTCTGCGTGTCGCCAGCTTTTTGCTGCCCGAGCATTTTTACGTCATCAAGCACCAGTGGGTGTATGAGGCGATGAAAACCCTGCAGGAGAAGCACGATCCAATCGACTTGGTAACGCTCTCCGCGCAGCTCGATGCCGAGGGCAAGCTCGACGAGATCGGCGGCGAAGGCTTTATTGCACAGCTGACCAACAGCGTGCCCACCGCGCTCAATGTCGAAGCCTATGCGCGCGCGGTCGAGCAAAATGCGGTGCGCCGCAAGATGATCGGCGCGGCCGGCGATGTCGCCCGGCTGGCCTACGACCAGACGCTGCCGATCCAGTCGGTCATCGAAAAAAGCGAAGCCGCGATTTTCAACGTGTCGGAGGGCCATGGCGAAAGCCAGATGGTCCCGATCAAAAAAGCGGTCAGCGATTATTTCGAACGCATCGAGTATCTTCACGAACACAAAGACGAACCGCTTGGCATTCCGACCGGTTATAACGATCTGGACAAACTCACCGGCGGCTTGAATCGCGGCGAATTGATCATTATTGCGGCCCGCCCCGGCGTCGGCAAAACGTCGTTGATGCTGAACCTGGCCCAAAATGCCGCGTTGCGCCATCGCCAGCGCGTGGCGGTGTTCATGCTCGAAATGGGCAACGAGCAGATCGTGCGGCGTTTTGTCGCCGGCGAAACCGGCATCGACTCTCAACGGCTGCGCCGCGGCGATCTGCGCGACGAGGAATGGGGCGCGTTGACGCGCGTCTCCATGCAGATGGCTGAAATCACCATGTTCCTGGACGACTCGCCGTCGCTCACGCCGCTCGATCTGCGCGTCAAAGCTCGCCGCATTTATCAGGAACACGGCCTGGATCTGATCATCGTGGACTACTTGCAGCTGATGCAGGGCGAGAACAGCAGCGGCAAAGGCATGGACAACCGCGTTCAGGAGATTTCGTATATCTCGCGCGCGCTAAAACAGATCGCGCGCGAACTCAAGGTGCCGACTGATCGCCGGTTCAGCCAGCTCTCGCGCCTGGTCGAACAACGCAGCGACAAACGCCCGATGCTGAGCGATCTGCGCGAATCGGGCTCAATCGAGCAGGACGCGGACATCGTCATGTTTATTTACCGCGACGAGATCTACAACCCGGATACCGAGTTCAAAAACATCGCCGAGATCTCGGTGCAAAAGAACCGCAACGGCCCGACTGGCAAGATCAACCTGTTCTTCGACAACCGACTTGACGTCGTTCAAAAACCTGGCACAAGAGAAGATCGAGCTGTGATGCCTCCCGACATTCATCGATGCCCAGCTCGCGCAGATCGACAACCTTGACGAGCTCAAGGTCATGCTGGTCGTGCTGCGCCTGCTCGGACAAAAGCCAGAACGAGGTGGCCATCGGTGAGCGAGGCCGAGCTGCTCGGCGCATCCGGCCGTTCGCGACGGATTGCGCTTCCCGTCGATCACGCTGCGGCCGGCGCTGCAAATGGCTGTCGCGCGCGGCACGTTGCTGGCAAGCCCGATGCGGTCGAGGCGCGCCGCGCTATTTGCGCAACGACGCCGCAGAACATTCGCGCGGTCGAGGCGCTGGCCGAAAGCGCTAGAACGCATCCGCGCCGCGCCGGATCCGACGGGCGCGTGCTCAACGCGCGCTCGGCCGCGAGATCGAACGGCTGGAGGGCCTCGAGTATTTATCCGCCAGAGCCGACGACATGCGACGGATCGAAGAATGGCTGGCGCGCGGCTACACGCGAAGACGAAATGCATCGGCGCTGTGCGCGTCACGCTGCTCCACCCGCGCCCGCGCAAGCACGCCGCACCGCGCCGCTTGCGCGACATGTCAAAAAGCGCTCATCGAAAAATCCGCCTGCCGCGCCCAGCGAATATTTCGCCATGATCATCGCCCGCAAACGCAAACCGGCGTCGAAGAGATTGTCAACCTGCGGCTGCGCCTGGGCCGCGAACCCAACGGCCGCGAATTACAATGGATGCGCGCGCGGTCGTGGCCATGTTTGGCTTGCGCGCCACGCTCGGCCGCGCTTGGCCGGCTGACGCGCGACGACGCGGTGGATCTTTCGCGCGTTGCTGCCGTTGCTGGCCGAATCCGAAGCGGCCGCTCGCTGGCGACCGCGCACCGCAGGCCACGGAGATGACAAACTGCGCGAAGTGATTCAGCTCTACGAGACCAGCTTGGGCTGCCGCCCACCGCGTGATCGCCGACGAGATCAAGCAGGTGCTCAGAGAGGCCGGACCCCGCCCTGTGGCGCGGCGTGTTTGACTATGCCGCGCGCAAAAACAAAAAGAGCTGGCCGTATATCAAAAAGCTGCTGCTCAACCCGTCGCCCGATATGTTTGCGCCGGCGCCGGTCAACGACACCGCGCGTCTCCGCGTTTGCAGATGTATCGGCAGACGCGTCAATCGCATGATCGATGCCGGCCATGGCCAGCGAGATCAACACGATTGCGCTGGCACGTACACGACCTGGCGCGCTGGACGCCGCGTTCGACAAAGCCGCGCGCAGCCAACGCGCTGCGCTGGGATTACATCAAGAGCTGTGCTAACCTCGAAAGACAAGCCAAACCGGAACAAGAAGACAGATGGCAAACGACAACCCGCCCGCCAACCCGCAACGAAGGCGGCAGCCTACCGACGGCCGCAAGTCAGATACACCGACGAGCAGCGCAAAGCCGCTGAAGAGCGTGCTCGACGCCAGCTTGAGGAGCGGAAGATGAATAGAGCGCAGAGAGGTTCGCAAAGCCGATGGCGCCTCTCGCAGCGACCCGGACGCGCCGTCGATGCGCGCGACGGGCGCCGACCTGCGCCACCTGCGGCAACAAGCGCTTTGTGGTCGATGCGACAAGGCGCGCTCAAACCTTGTCCGGACTGCGATGTCGCGCAAAAGTGGCGGGTCAAGGCCATCAGCGCCTTCTCGTCGCAGCAGCGAGGTCACGCGCAAACAGACGTTTTTGAACTTCAAGATCGAATTCAACGGTGAGGAGAGCGCCGTGCTCAAGCGTTGCCTGCGCGCTACCGAGAAGTTTGCCGGACGATCCGACACGGCAAGTGGCTGGTGATGTGGGGCGAACGCGGCTCGCGGCAAATCGCATCTGTGCGCGGCCGTCGACAATCACCTGTATCAGGTCCGCACGCCGTCGCTCTTTATCACCATGCCCGATTTGCTTGCCTCGTTGCGTCAGGCCATGGAATTTGAAAAGAACACCGAGCAGGAAAGCTACAGCGGGCGCATGCGGCTGTTCAAAACCGCGCCGGTGTTGATTCTCGACGACCTCGGCGCGGAAACCGGGTCGGCTTGGGCCGATGGCGTGCTGTTCGAAATTCTCGACTACCGCTATCGCAACCGGCTGCCTACCATGATCGCCACCAACGTCAATCCGGATGACTTCGATCCGCGCGTGGCCTCGCGCATGCAGGATCGCGAATTCTGCACCGTCATTGAAGACGCCGCGCCCGATTTTCGTCGTCGCCCGAAGAAAGATCGATGAGGACCGATGAGAAGGTTAGCCACAGAGGTCACGGAGGAACGGAGTAAGACCAATCGCTTTTTTTCTCCGTGTCCTCTGTGACCTCTGTGGCTAACCTACTTCCTGACAGTTGCTGACAGATTTGACAAAATACTTGAATTCATCGGCTAGATTCTTACACTGACGTGCATGCAAGATCCATTGACTGAACAGATCATCGCGGCGGCGATTGAGGTGCATCGATTGTTAGGCCCGGGGTTGCTCGAGTCAATTTACGAACAGGCGTTGTGTGTCGAGCTGACGCTGCGCGGTTTGAAAGTAGAGCAACAGGTGTATCTCCGTCGACACTCAGAATCTGTGAGTAAACTACCGGATGTGGCGCTCGCGCAAGCACTGTCATACCTGCGGGCCACCGGTCTGCAACGCGGTCTGCTGATCAACTTCGGCCTATCCCGTCTGATCGATGGCCTAAAGCGCGTTTCGTTATAAAAGAAAATCTTCCCCTCCGTGCTCTCTATGACCTCTGTGGCTGAAAAAACTTCCCCTCCCTCCCCTTCTACTTCAAAGCTCTGGGGCGGTCGGTTCACCGGTGAACTCGACGCCTGATGAAACAATTTCAACGACTCGCTGCCGTTCGACATCCGCCTGTGGGAAGTGGATATTACCGGCAGCATGGCGTATGCGCGCGCGATTGCAAAGTCCGGCATCATCACACAGCGTGAATCAGGACGCTGCTTGCTGGCCTCGATGCAGTGTTTGCCGAGTTCGCTGCCGGCAAATTCGTGGGCAAGGACAGCGATGAGGACATCCACACCGCCGTCGAGCGGCGCTTAAAGAAATCGTCGGCGATGTGGCTGGCAAATTGCACACCGGCCGCAGCCGCAACGATCAGGTTGCGACCGACCACCGGCTCTATTGCCGCAGTGCGGTGGCTAAACTGCACAACGGCGTTTCTCAGTTGCAAACCGCGCTGGTGGCGCAGGCCGACGCCAACATAGAGCACGTTGATGCCGGGATACACGCATCTCCAGCGCGCGCAACCGATTACATTTGCGCATTGGGCGTTGGCCTACGTCTGGCAACTGCAGCGTGATCGCGAACGCCTAAACGACGCGCTCAAGCGCATCAATATTTCGCCGCTCGGCTCCGGCGCGCTGGCCGGCAATCCGTTCGGGCTGGACCGTGAAGCGCTCGCGCGAGATCTCGGTTTTGACGGCGTCACCGAAAACTCGCTCGATGGCGTCAGCGACCGCGATTTTGTGGCCGAGTTGTTGTTTTGCTGCGCGATGATCGGGCTGCATCTCTCACGGCTGGCCGAAGACATGGTCTTGTACTCAAGCACCGAGTTTGGCTTTGTCACGTTTGCCGATGCCTACAGCACGGGCTCGTCGATCATGCCGCAGAAGAAAAACCCGGATGCGATGGAGCTCACGCGCGGCAAGAGCGGGCCGGCTGATCGGCAACCTTGTCAGCCTGCTGACGGTCATCAAGGGCTTGCCGATGACCTACAACAAAGACATGCAGGAGGACAAAGAAGGGCTGTTCGATTCGATCGACACGCTAACGATGACACTGAGGTCGCAAGTGGCGCAATCGCAACGCTCAAGGTAAACCCGGACAAGATGCGGGCCGCCATGGATCCGGCCATGCTGGCGACCGATGTCGCCGAATATCTGGTCCGCGCGGGCGTGCCGTTTCGCACCGCGCATCACCTGAGCGGCCAAGCGGTGGCGCTGGCCGAAAAGCTGGGCATCCAAATGAGCGACGCTATCAGCTGAACAGTGGCGCGGCATCTCGCCGCACTTTGCCGCGGACATCAAACGCGTATTTGATTTTGCGCAGTCGGTCAATTCGCGCGATGTCATCGGCGGGACAGCCGCGCGCTCGATAAAGACGCAGTTGCGCAAAGCCCGCGCCGCGATGCGCCAGGTGTAGCGCGTGACGGCGCACCTGTTCGAATACAGTGTCAACAAGGGCGGCATTGAGCGCAAGGGGGATGCTACTCGCCTGCATATCGGCCCGACGCCAGCCACGCAGTACAGCGATGCGCAGCTCGACGATTACAGCGGCCACCGGCCGTTTGTCTTTCGGCATGCAGCGCCGCGAACACTCCGCCTGCGCGCGCGGTTCTCGCATCCGATCGGCGCGCTAAAAGGGACAGCCGGGTTTGGCTTCTGGAACCATCCGTTCGGCGCTGGCGGCGGGCTCATCCCGCGCAGCTTGTGGTTCTTTTATGGATCACCGGAATCCAATCTGCGTTTCTCGCGCCAGACGCCGGGCCATGGCTTTAAAGCCGCCCTGTTGGACGCGTTGCCGCTCTGGCGTCGCCAATCACCGGCGACCGGCACCTCTGCGGGGCCGGCATCTGAAACGAGTAAACCCGCCAGCGTGCTCTTTAAGCTCGCGCAGAAGGTCCTCACCAGCCGGCCGATCACCGCGCTGGCGGTGCGCACGGCGCAGCGCATCTCTCACGCCCCCGAGCAGATGCTCAACCTGGACATAACCGATTGGCATGACTACGCGCTGAGTTGGCAAACGGATGGCGTCGCCTGGTCTGTCGATGGCGAAACTGTCTTCCGCGCCCGGCGTCCGCCAACCGGCCCCCTCGGCTTAGTTATTTGGATCGACAACTATGTCGCACAGTTTACAGAAGCTGGCAAATACGAAATTGCGCATGTTTCCATTGCGCGCGAACAGTGGCTAGAGGTGGAGGACGTTGCGGTCTTTTGACCGATGAACGACAAGGACTATGCGATAGTCTTAGCGTAGAAGGCGCGTTCATCATCAACGTTTCGGATGAACACAAGTGCTGATGGTTGGATTGGCCTCTGGCTGATCACAGGCAACCCATCCGGCGCGCGCCACACTTCACACGCGTCACGGCGCACAGTATGTGTTTTGACGCGTATCGACAAGGGCATAGGCCCGATTGTTTGCATACACATCTAAGGGGACTGAACCGACATGGCGACACTAATCATTTTGAGCGCTGGCGTGCTCCTGGTCTGCTTGATCATGCTGGCGAATGCACAACACAGCCAGACAAAGACGCGTCGCGCAAACACAGCTGAAACAGTGCGTCTTGGCGATCAAGTTGTAGCAACAGCCAAAGCCCCTGTCTCAAAATCGAACCGCCGCGTTGGCATGTTTGGCGCAAACATGCGCGACGACTGACGTGCGACTAGCACCGTCCGGCGTTGACACAGTCACCCAGCATCCGGCGGGAGTGAACGCCAATGCTCAAGCCAGGCGCGGCCGGCATCCGTGAGCCAATAGGTCGCAGCTGGAAACTTTTTGTTGCTGCTAATGAGCCCGGCATCGGCCAGCAACAGACACATCATCGGCGGCAACCGGCGCGCTATGCGTCCAGGTCATACAACACGTAACGCTTGGAGCCCTCAATGTCGCGGTGGTCTTTGAGGCGCAGCCCCGCGGCGATGGACGTGAGCAACTTGCGCTGCGTGTCGCTGATCGATATGTCTGCAGGATCCTGCCGCTCAGCCATGGCGTGCCTTCATCCCAGGTTATCGACGTGCTCTTGCAGCTGACGTTGGTTGATTTTTACGAATTTATCAGGCACCAATTCGTCCATCTCTTCCTGCGTCAGCCGATAGGACAAGATCTCGAGCGCGTCTTCAGGCGATTGCCCATAGCACCAGCTTTTTCTTGCCGTTCGTCATGTCAAACAGATACATGAAGTGCGGGTTGCAAAAGCTGGACATTTATGCCTTTGCTCAGCGCTTCCCAAAATTCGCGCGATTCTGGAGAACGCTGGTCATGCCGCGCTCGACTTCGTCGTTGTATTTGCCGGCCAGCAGTTCGCGATAAAACTTGTAGTCAATGCCCTTGAGTTTTTCGTCGTCCGGGAAAGCGGTGATAGTTGTCTTTGCTCATCAGGCTTTTGCCTTCAGCAATCAGCTGATTGCCCAGGGCCGAGCCCGGATACGGCGCATAAAACGAGATCGACGGCAGGATGCGCTTGGTGTATTTGATCATGCGCATGGTCTTGAAAGCGTCTTCGCGTGTTTCGCCGGGAAGCCCCAGCATGATGTTGCTCCAGAAGACCGGCGGCTCTTCGCCCGCGCGCCTCCATGTCATCGCCGATGCGCGTCAGCAAGATCGATGGCAAAGTAGTTGTCCTGCTTCGGTGCATTCTTTATTGAGAATCTTGAGCACGCGGTCGCTGCCGCTTTCAAAGCCAATCGACACGGTCTTCCAGTTGGTCTTTCGCACAACCGCCTCAAACAACTCCGGCCACTGCCGAACCGTGTCCGCGCGCGCCGGCGGCCCAATACGGCCAGACCTTGTTGGCCATCTTCGGATACTTCTCGACCCACTCCTCCAGCCAGGACGGATTCTGAAAGAACATCGAATCGTGAATGACGAGCGAGCCAAGCGGGCCATAGGTCTTGTCCAGAAAGTTGAGCTCTTCGATGACCATCTCGACCGGACGGCGGCCCATGTTCGGGATGTAGCTGTTCTCATTGCAAAACACGCACTGCCACGGGCAAACGCGGCTGGTGAACATCGTGGCCACCGGCGCCGGCCCCCAGCCCGCACTCCGGTTCGAGCGGCCAGCTGAACTTGGCCTTCGAGCTTCTTGCTGGCCGGCTTGGGCCACATAGTCGCGGTCGATCATCGGCCACTCGGCCATGCTCTTGGCGCCGCAGCCAAGCAGATGACGCGGAAAGGCATCCGGATTGGCGACCAGATTGACGATCGTGTTCTCGCCCGGTCCCTGGCAAATTTTGTCGAATTCGGGCACGGCCAGCATTTCGTCCAGCGCGACAGTGGCATGCATGCCGCCGGTCAGCACCAGGCCTTTCGGGTTGACTTGTTTGAAAATTTTGGCCGAGCGATAGGCGACCGGAATGTGTAGCTGCGCACATTCATGATCAGCATGTCGTAGCCTTTCATGCGGCGCTCGACTTCGTCCCAGCTCGTGCACTGACGCGTGCTGAACATGTCGGTCTCGATGCCGTTGTTCTTGAGAATGGTGCGCAGCAATCCCATGCCGTGATCCTGCCATTGCTCATGCGGGCCCGCCGGATTAACCAGGTCGCCCAGGTCGCCCAAATCCAGCCAGAGGCGTTTGGCCGCTGGCGCCATTGCGCGGCTGTCTTTGGGAAAAGGTTCTTCAACATCGCATGTCACGATAAACAATACAAGAAGTGCTGACGATGGCAACAACGTGGCGGCTAGCCGCAGCCCTACGCGAACACCGTCGGGGCGCATAGCCACGAGACACCAAAAAGTACGAAGATCGGCGAGATCCTAATCGCGCGAAGCGAGGGACATAGCAATTCGCCGCCTAACTGACCCTGTTTTTGGTGCACCAGCGCTGGCTGCGACAGACAACAAAGGCGATCGGGACAGCTGCCCGCTCGCCTTTTGTCTATGCCGTGCAATTATGATCGACACGGTGCACGGCGATCAACGCTTAGTGGCAACCGCAGCCGCTGCCGCAGCTGGCGCCTTCGTCGGTCGCGCCGCTGTCTTTGGTCTTAAAGGAGCTGCCGCAACCGCAGGCTGCCACGGCATTGGGGTTCTCGATCTTGAACCCGCCGCCCATCAGGCTGTCGACAAAGTCGATGCTGGCGCCCGAAAGATACATCATGCTGGTCGGATCGACAAACAGCTTGACGCCGTTCTGATTTACGACCGTGTCAAAATCGCGCGGCTCGGCCTCAAAGGCCATGCCATATTGCAGACCCGGAGCAACCGCCGCCGGCGACAAACACGCGCAGGCCATGATTTGGGATATTGCGCGAAGCCAGCAGATCACGCAGCTTGGTCTCGGCCGTCGGCGTCAGGCTGATGGTCGGTGCGTCAATCGCCACTTCGACTTCTCTGGTGATATCGGTCAATGCTACGGTAGCCATTCAGTCATAATCCTTGTCTAGAACCGGCGCGCACAACTGGGACTTTCCCAGAAACGCACCAATGCTGATACGAGTGCAACAGGTCCTCTGAGGACCCAAGCTTACGCGAAGATTCTAGCATGGGGTCGAAAATCCGCTCATTTTGTGAGCTCCGGATAAATTTAAGTGGATGTGCGTCCGTTTACATTCACCCGGCTCGGCGCCGCAGGAGAGCGCCCCGTTGCGTGTAGCGCAAGTTGCGCAGCCGATCCGCTTCGCGCGCATTGCCATGTGCCCCCGCCCGCACACTTGTGGCAGTCAATTAAAATACCTGCAATGGACGGCATCGTCACGCTCAACACTGCACTCGAACAGGTCAACACTGCCCTGCGTGGAAACACGCCGGCCGAGGCGCTTAATGCAACCGCAGAGCTGCTCGCGGCGTATCCCGAATCGGTGCGGGCCTGGCGCGCCCGCGCCAGCGCACTCGAAACGGCCGGTCAATACAGCGCCGCCGCCGAAGCGCTTGGCCGCGTGCTCGATATCGTGCCCTCCGACGCCCTGGCCCTGGTCGCCCACGCCCGCATGCTCAACGCCTCCGGGCGCAGTGCCGAAGCCGCAGAAGCGGCCCGGCTGGCGCTTGACTACGATCAGGACAACGCGCAGTTGCGCAAATTCGCGCAGCAAGATTCGGCGCTGCATCAGATGCACCCGGGTTCGGCGCATGCCGGTCGCGTGCATATGGCGCGCACCCAATTTCAAAATGGGCTGACAAACCGCGCGATCGCCAAGCTGCACAATCTGTTGCAGAGCCACCCGACCCGCACCGACACCTATGTTGAGCTGGCGGACATGCTCTGGCGCAGCAGCATTCGCCACACCGCCGCCGAGATGTGCCGCAAGATACTTGAGTCACATCCGCACTGCCTGACTGCCAACGCAATCCTGATGGCCTACAGCCGGCGCATGGAAGATCCGGGCGCTGAACAACGCCACCTCGCTGCCATCGCCCAGGTCGACCCCGACCACCGCGAAACATTTGGCCTGCTGGCCGAGAAGTCGCCGGTGCGGATCATCGATGTGCCAGTGCAAAACAGCAGCGCGCGGCCGTTGGTTGAAGAAGATGAGGAATCGCGTTCTGATTGGGTCGATCAGTTGATCGCATCGTCATCGGTTGCGCCCCCGCCCACCGGCCGGCCATCCGCACTCGCGCCCTCGGACAGTGTCATCGATGACCGTGAGGCCACCGCGATCCACGAATTGCCGCCGCTGGACTGGTCGATCGTCGATGCGCAGGAGATTACGCCGGTTGACGACGAACTGCTTGCCGAAGCCGCACTCGATCGCGCCCAATCGCCTGACGCGCCCGTCGAACCCGCCGGCGCCGCCGTGCGCGTCACCGACGAAGGTGTCGCGGTGGAGCCATTGGATTGGGAACGGGTGGAAGACGAAGGTTCTGAAACGGTCGATGTTGAAGCAATCGAAGTCACAGAAATCGTCGACGATGTCGATGAAGGCGATGACGATGAATCTGGTTTCGATGGCGATGGCACGGTCGAGCGACGAGACCGACAGCGACGACGCTGTCGATGGCGCAGATGCGTCGGAACGGTCCGGGACGACACCGGGACCGGACTTTGTGACGCACGGCGGTCGCATGATCCGGGTCGACACGATGAAGCCAATACCGATCGTGCCGCGCCCGGCGCAGCGAGCGGTGAAACCCGATGACCTGCTGAGCACTGCGCGGGATGCTTTGACGCGCCGTTCGCTCGATGAAGCTGCCGCGCAGTATGAGTTGCTCGCCGGCAAAAATAAGCGCCTGGAAGACATCATCACCGACCTGGAAGATGCTGTTCGGGTGCATCCGGCCAACCGCCGACTCTATGAGGCGTTGGGCACCGCCTATCAAAACAAGGGCAATATGCCGGCCGCGCTGGAAGCGTTCCGCAAGGCGTTGTCGTCAATCGGGTAAAATTCTTCCTGCAATACCATGGAAAGAACTCTGATCATCATCAAGCCGGATGGCGTGCAACGCGCGCTGATCGGCGACATCGTCTCGCGTTTCGAAAGCGCGGCCTGCGCATCGCTGGCATGAAATTGATCCAGATTCCGCGCGCGCTCGCGGAAGAACACTATGCCGAACACAAGGGCAAGGGATTCTATGAACCGACCGTGCAATTCATGATCTCGGGGCCGGTTGTGGTCATCTGTCTCGAAGGGCCAAATGCCATGGCGGCTTCACGCCAGACGATGGGCGCCACCCGCCCGCCCGAGGCTGCACCGGGCACCATCCGCGCCGACTTCGGTCTCGATGTATCGCGCAACCTGGTGCATGGCAGCGACAAACCCGAAACTGCCGAACGCGAAATAACGCTCTACTTCAAGCCGGAAGAACTCGTCAGCTACCAGCGCGCTGCCGATATCTGGCTGAAGGATTGGCCGCTACAAAGGTTCTACACGCAATCCCTTTAAAAGCGCGGCTGATTTCAAAGCTGCGCTTTCTCGAATGACGACTGTTTTACAAGCGTCATATGACTCGAACCCGTTTTGCCCCGTCACCCACAGGCTTTCTTGCATGTCGGCGCGCATTCGCACCGCGTTGTTTTCCTGGCTGCATGGCCGGACAGGCAGGCGGCCAGTTTTTCCTGCGGCTCGAGGACACCGATCAGGAGCGCTATGTGCCGACCTCGCCGCGCCAGATCATCGAGAGCTTTCAATGGCTCGGGTTGGCGCTGGATGGCGGGCCGGATCACGGCGAGCTCAAGAAATGAAGGTGGACGAGGATTTCCCCGGCGCGCTCGGCGATGGCGAGTCCGCGGCATCCCGGGGCCCTTTGTGCAGTCGCAGCGGCTTGCCGATATACAAAGAGCATGCCGAGCAGCTGATCGCGCCGGCGCGGCCTATCGCGCCAATGAAACGGCGGCAGAACTCGAGCCGATGCGCAAAGCGGCCGACGCCGAAAAGCGCGGCATTTTGATTCACCGAGGCGTCGCGCGTGCGCACCGCAGATCCACCCGGCCACGCCGCATGTGGTGCGCTTTGACATGGCGCGATAGCGGCGACACCGTGCTCGACGATGCGATTCTGGGCGACGTCACCTTTCACAACGGCAACCTCGGCTCGGACCCGGTGATCCTGAAGAGTGATGGATACGCGACCTATCATCTGGCCGCAATGGTGGATGATCATTTGCAGGGCGTGACGCATGTGGTGCGCAGCCAGGAGTGGCAGCCCAGCGCGCCGATGCACATCCAGATCATCCAGGCCTTTGGCTGGGAGCTGCCGGTATTTGCGCATGTGCCGCGGGTCAACGGGCACGATGGCAAAAAGCTCAGCAAGCGCACCGGCGCGCAGAGCGTGTTTGAGTTTCGCGACCAAGGCTATCTGCGCGAGGCCATGCTCAATTTTCTGGCCATGCTGGGCTGGGCGCCAGGCGGCGGCAGCGAGCAAAATGTGTTCACGCTGGACAATTGATCGCACAGTTTACGCTCGGCCAAGTGGGCAAATCGCCCGCGATGTTTGAATACCCAAAGCTCGACTGGCTCAACGAGCAGCACATTCAACGGCTGCCTCACGACCGAGCTTGCAGATCGGCTGATTGCCATTTCTCGACAAAGATGGCCTCAAGATCGACACGCAGGCCAAACGCGATTTGCTGGTGCGCATCGTGCCGCTGATCAACACGCGCATCAAAAAGCTGACCGAAGCCACGCCATTTATCGACTTCATGTTTAGCGACATCGCCCCGCCCGCCCGCCGACATGCTGATTGGCCCGAAGATGGAGCAGCATCTGTCGTTGCATGCGCTGCGGGCGTCAAAGGCGTTGATCGAGGGGCTCGGGCAATTTGACGAAGCCGCGCTGGAAACCGCGTTTCGCGAGCTGGGCGAGGCGTTGCAACTCAAGCCGGCTCAGCTGTTTACGATCATGCGCAATGCGGTCAGCGGCAAGTCCGTCACCCCGCCGCTGTTTGGCACCATGGTGGTGCTCGGCCGCGAGACCGTGCTGAAACGGCTGGCAATCGCCGAACAGGTGTTGTCGGCGTAGGTGGAGCCCACGGTAGGTGGAGCCCACCTTCGAGGTGGGCTCCACCTACCGTGGGCTCCACTTACGGCGTCGCGCTGAATGCCACGTCGTCAATCAGCAGGTAGCTGCCATCCTGCTCATCTGCTTCGAACGCAAAACGCAACGAGACGCCGCGTCCGACGTAGGTGCTCAAGTCGATTGACGTTCTTTGCCATCCCAGCTGCACCGGGTTGCCGGTGTTGTCCAGGGTCTCGCACAGATTGCGCGTGTCGACCACGACACCATCGATCATGACACGCGCAACGTCATTCTCAGGGCAAGCACCGCTGACCAACGACTCGCGGCTGATCGTGAGCGCGTAGAACGTCAGATAGCGCGCATCGGCCGGCACCAGCACGCGCTGGTAAACGCTGGCGTTTTCGCTGAGGCCGCTGCACGAGCGAAACCAGATCGCAGACTGTCCGCTACGCGGCGCAATTGAGGGCAGCGCGCTCACCCACTGCGGATCATCAGACGCGTAAATGCCTTTGAACGCCGCGGTGGACGAAACCTGCCAGGCGGAGAGGCCCGCTTCAAAGTCGCCGTTTGCCAGGTCGGTCGCGGCTGGCAGTTCAGGCAGCCCGCCGATCAGCGGAATCAGATGTTTAAAAGGCCGTAGAACGCACGAGGCCGGCGCTGTTTGCGCCGGCCCGGTTGAAACTTTCACAGGACTGTTCATCTTGCCACCGCCGAGCCTGCGGCCCGGCGGTGCTGCGCTGCCCTTGCGGGCAAGCGGCAGGAGAATCTTGTTGTCGAGTGTCGGCAGCGTATCGACAAATGTGACTGCGGCAAACGCGTTGGCGATGCCTGGTACCGCAACCGTTGGTGATGCAGTTGCTTCCTGCTTGGAAAGTCGGTCGAGGTGTTTTGTAAAATCTCGATCACGCGCGGCGTAGTGAGATAGGCGCGCTGCGATAGCATCAGCGATACGATGCCGGCCACATGCGGCGCAGCCATGCTGGTGCCCACCTCGAGACCGTAGTTCATCGCTGCCGGCACAGTCGTGCCCGCGTTCAAGGTCGAAATGATGCCGGCGCCGACGGTGGGTGATGCGCCGCCAGGCGCCGCGATAGTGACGCGGGTGCCAAAGTTGCTGTAGCTGGCGCGGTTGCCATCGCGCGTCGTAGCGGCAACCGAGACCACGCCGATGCAGTTTGCCGGCCGCGAAGACGTGACGTTGAGGTTTTCATTGCCAGCAGCTGCCACGACGACGGCACCGGTTGCCAATACATCGTTCACCGCGAGTTGATAGAACTCGCCGTTGCGATCGATTTGTCCGTTCGAGAATGTGCGCACTGTGCAGGGCCCGGGGCCGCCCAGGCTCAGATTCAGCACGCGCGCCGGGGTCGGGTTGCGCACAGTGCCGGGCACTGTCAAGCCGACGGCCCAGCGCATGCCATCGACAATGTCTGATGTGTAGCCAGCGCCGCATTTTGCCAGCACCCGCACCGGGACGATTTTCGACACCCAGTTGATGCCGGCCACGCCCTCACCGTTGTTGCCTGCGGCGCCAATCGTGCCTGCTACATGGCTGCCATGCCAGCTGCTGCGCGTCCCGCAACGATAGTAATCAGAATTGACATTTGTGGCTTCGGCGCTGCTGACATAGTCCCCCGGGTCGCTTGGATCGGTATCGCGACCGTTGCCATCGCGCGTGAAATCCGGGTCGGTCGGATCGGAGCTGACCATATCCTGCCCGCCGGTGTAGCGGCCGGCAAAATCAGGGTGCGCTTTCAGAATGCCGGTGTCAAGCACCGCGACATAGATATCTTTTGAGCCGGTGATGACGTCCCAGGCGCGTTCGGCATCGATGCCAAAGTCGCCCGAGGCTGGATCGGCAAAATGCCACTGGCTGCCAAACTCGGTGTCGTCCGGCGTGAATAGCGCATAGAGTTTTTCGTCGACGACGGCGTAATCGACTTCCGGCAGTTCGGACAGCGACGCTGCCATCAGCGCCGCAGCCTCCCCCGTCACCGGGGCAGCCAGGTTAAACACCTGAGCCTCGCCCGACATATCGCGCGCAAACGTCATGTCTACCCCGATATGCGCACCCATCGTCGCTGCGATGCGATTCAGCGCCATGCTGCGCTCGAACCCATCTGTCTGCAGCGTGCCAAGCGCGCTGGCGGGCTTGAACTTGACAATCAGCCGGGAGATCTTGTCCGCTCCTGGTCGCGCATGTTGCGCCGGGCCGCGCGTCTCAACGAAACTGGTCGCATTGGCCGCAGAACGCTCCGCCACACCCGTAACACTGATGGCAGCCGCTATCGCAAGCAGGCCATGAACAAACGTTTTTCGGTTCATCGTGTATTCCAAATACGCCAACACCCCTTCGTATTGTTGGCGTCCTAATATGCGTTGACAACGCGTGCGACAAACAGGGTTTCTAAATCTGGCGAAATTGCCATATCCCTCGCGGCGCGAGGGATATGGCAATTTCGCCGCTTTACAACTTTAGTTTTTGTTGCACACGTTGACGACGCACTCAAACGACTCGCATTATCTTGTCGCGTTCAGATTCTACGCGCAGCCCACGAGGCATGTTGACGTACTACTAATTCTTCGTTGACATTCTCAGCAAGCAGCCGCAACGCTGGCGCCAGCGACGCATCGCCACTGTTGCCAGCCGCAACACAGGCGTTGCGGACCAGACCGCGCCGTTTTGCGCGCGCCAGCGGCGTTTTGCCGAACCGGGCGCGAAAAGCGTCGCCATCGAGCGCCAGCAGGTCCGACAGCAACGGCGCGGCGCGATCGACCGACTCCGGACGAAACGCCGCGCTTAACGGCGAAGCCGCAGCCCGGCTGAACCGCCGCACATACGGGCACACATCCTGACAGATATCGCAGCCAAACACCCAGTTGCCCATGTGCGGCCGCAACGCTTCTGGAATTTCACCTTTGAGCTCAATCGTCAAATAGGAAATACAGCGCCGCGCGTCGAGCACGCCAGGTTGCGGGAACGCGGCTGTCGGACAGGCAGTCAAACAGCGCGTGCATCCGCCGCACGTGATTGTCGAAGGCCGCTCCGGGATCCGCAGCAGGTGCGTGTCATCCATGGCATCGGCGACCAGCACCACGCCTAAAAACAGAAACGAGCCGCGTTGCCGGTTGATCAGACAGGTGTTTTTGCCGATAAAGCCCAACCCGGCGCGTTCGGCCCAGGCGCGCTCCAGCACCGCTCCGGTATCGACATACGCGCGTGTTTCTGAATGCACCCAATCGCCAAAGGCGCGCAGCACCGGCGTCATGACATCGTGATAGTCCAGCCCCCAGGCATAGCGCGCAATGCGTCCGCGGCGCGGGTCGTGCAGCGCCGCGTCCGGGATTGCAAGCGTCTCATAGCTCAAACCGACAACAATCGCAGATTGTGCGCCGCCGAGAATCTTGCGCGGATCCAACCGTTTTTCCACTGCATCGGCGCGCGCCAGATAGCCCATCTCGCCGTGCTGGCCGGCTTCCAGCCACTTCACAAATCGCCCGCCGTCCATACCCGGATCCAGCGGCGCAATGCCGACCATGTCGAAACCGAGGGAGAGGGCTTTTTCGGTGATGAGATCGGGGCGCATGGGAAGAAAAGGTGCTTAAAGTGCTTAAAGTGCTTAAAGTGCTTAAAGTGCTTAAAGTGCTTAAAGTGCTTAAAGTGCTTAAAGTGCTTAAAGTCTAACGGGTTGTGTCGCGCCGTGTCAATGCAATCACCTGCTCTTAAGTGACATGGTAAGTGATGCATCCAGAGTTGAGCGAACAGCCACGCGTGACACGCTCGACGTGTCGCCCAACGCGGGTCATCTCTCCGCTTCGCGGAGAGATGACCCGCGTTGGGCGAAGTGCTGCTTTCAACGCAGTCAGCCGAACCGCGCCCGCCCGCGCTGCGCTGATCACCCCAATCGCAGGATGCACCCCGTTAAGCAGCGAAAGCACCTTCTTCGTATACTTACCGCATGTCCCTCCCCGCCTTTATCGCCGATCTCGCACAGATCTTCCCAAAAGACAGGCTGCTGATGCATGCCGCGGCATTGGCGCCGTATGAGTTCGACGCGTTGGCGGCGTTTCAACAGCGGCCGATCGCCGTGGTCATCCCCGAGACGCAAGACGAGGTGATTCGCACGCGTCAAAGCGCTGTCACGCGCACGCGGTGCCGTTTGTGTCGCGCGGCAGCGGCACCAGCCTGTCGGGCGGCTCGTTGCCGGTCAAGGAAGGCATCGTGATCGCGCTCAACCGCTCGAACACGATCTTGCAAAATCGATCATCGAGCAGCGCATCGCGGTGGTTGAGCCCGGCGTGATCAATCTGGATATCACACGGCGGTGCAGCACGCCGGGTTGCTGTATGCGCCGGACCCAAGCAGCCAGCCGGTTTGCACCATCGGCGGCAACGTCGCGTTTAACAGCGGCGGCGCGCATTGCCTGAAATATGGCATGACCAGCAACCACGTGCTGGGTCTGAAAGTCGTGCTGCCGGACGGCGAGATGGCGCAGTTTGGCGGCGCGAGCATGGAAAGCGTCGACGCCGACTGGGTCGGCATGTTTGTCGGCAGCGAGGGCTTGTTTGGCATCGCGCTCGAAATCACCGTGCGGTTGCTGCCAAAACCCGAAGATCTACAAGACCGTGCTGGCGGCCTATCACAGCCTGGAAGCAGCCGGCGACGCGGTCTCAATGGTGATCGCCTCCGGATTGCTGCCCGGCGCAATCGAGATCATGGATGACGCTGTCGATCCAGGCGGCCGAAGCGGCGGTGCAAACCGGGCTATCCGCTCGACGCCGCCGCGCTGCTGATCGTCGAACTCGAAGGCGAGCGCGCGCAGGTCGAAAGCTGAATGGGCGCGGCTGGAGCCGATCATCAATGCATCGAACGCGTATTCGATCAAGATCGCGCGCAACGAAGAAGAGCGCGCAAAAATCTGGAAGGGCCGCAAGAGCTCGTTCTCGCGCGGTGGGCCGGCTCAGCCCGGACTACATCGTGCAGGACGGCGTGGTGCCGCGCAGCCGGCTGGGTGAAGCGCTCAAAGAGATCGAAGCCATCAGCGCGCAAACACGGGCTGCGCGTGGCCAACGTCTTTCACGCCGGCGATGGCAATTTGCACCCGCTGATCCTGTTCAACGCCAAAAACGACGGTGAGTTTCACCGCGCCGAACTGCGTCAGCAGCGACATCATCGATCTGTGCATCCGGCTTGGCGGCTCCATCACCGGCGAGCACGGCGTCGGCGTGGAGAAGCGCGAATATATGCCGCGCCAGTTTGAGCGAGATCAGACATGGATGCGATGTGGCGCATGCGCATCGGCGTCGACCCAAAGGACATCGCCAACCGCGGCAAGGTATTCCCGTACAGGCGAAGCGCCGGCATTGCGCATGTCGGCATGCATCCGCTGGAGAAGGCCGGCGTGATCTCTCGCGAATAAGACCATGCAACAGATCATTGAACGACTGCGCGCATCCGTGCGCGATGCCAGCGCGCGTGCGCGTCTGCGGCGCGCACACAAAACAAGCACATCATCGACGGCGCAACCGAGCTGGATCATCAGCAAGCTGCGCGGCGTGCATCGACTACCAGCCCAGCGAATACATCATTCAGGCGTATGCCGGCACGCCGGTGCGCGAAATCGCGGCGATGCTGGCGGAGCACGGGCAGTATCTGCCGTTTGACCCGCTGCTGGTCGAACATGGGGCAACGCTGGGCGGCACGGTGGCGGCAAACGCCTCCGGCCCGGAGCGTTATCGATATGGCGGCGTGCGCGACTTTATCGTCGGCTGTCACTATATCGACGGCACGCGGCGAGCTGCTCAGCGGCGGCGGCAAAGTTGTCAAAAACGCGGCCGGGTTTGACTATCCAAAGCTGTTTGTCGGCAGCCTGGGCGCGCTCGGCGTGTTGACCGATGTGTGCTTCAAAGTCTTTCCGCGGCCCGAAACCTACAACACCCTGCGCATCTCGTTCCGCGCGATTCAGCACGCCCTCGATGCGATGACGAAAGTTGCGTTGGCGCCGCTGGATGTGCATGCGCTCGATATTGCGGCGACATCGACCGACTACACACTCGAAATTCGCGTGGGCGGGCTTGAGAACGGCATCGCCAAACGCATGGAACGCATCGAACACATGGCGGGCGGCGGCACGCGATTGACCGAGACGGCCGAAGCCGCGCACTGGCGCACTGTGCGAGAGCTCACCTGGCGCAACCCGCGCAGCACGCTGGTCAAAGTGCCGGTGACGCCGGCGGCCATCAGCACGCATGAGCCACGCTGGCGCGAATACGGTTTGCGGCGCTACAGCGTCAGCGGCAATGTGGCCTGGATCGAGGTGATGCCAGGCAGTTTGGAGCGCCTGTCCGATGACCTGGCACAACACGGGTTGAGCGGGTTGGCATTTAGCGGGCCAAGCGCGCTAAAACGGCTGGGCGTGCAACGCTCCAATCCATTCGCCGACCGCGTGCGCGCGGTCTTGGATCCAAACAGGAAGTTCGCGCGCCTGGGCGCTTAGGAGTCGCGCCAGAATAATTTAATAAGGCGATTTCGCATATCCCCCGCAAAGCGGGGGATATGCGAAATCGCCCATCAACTTATTTTGACGTGCGCCCTTAGTGTCGCGAGATCGAATAGATCTCAGTCTTGGTCGGATCCATCGTCATGCCGTCGATGGTGGTTGGCTGCGAGCCAACGCCCTCAAGCGCGGCGCGCACGATGTGCTTGTTAAAAGCATGAATGTGCTCGCCTGCCAGATACTCATCGACCGGCATCCAGCGCGCATCGGCGATCTCGTTGGGATCGGCTTCAATCTCGTGCGAGAGCGGCGTCAGCCGGCAGACAAAGTAAAAATCCGATTTGCCAAACCGATAGCCGTGCTGATGCCGGAAACACACAACCGAGTCAAAACGCGTGCGGATGCCGGTTTCTTCAAAGACTTCGCGCATCACGCCATCGGCCAGATGCTCGCCTGGATCGATCAGGCCACCCGGCATCTTGAAGAAGTTGGGGCGGTCTTTTGCGTGATAACGCTCGACAATCACCAGAACTTCGCGCTGCTCGTTGATCACGACCGCGCCCGCGCCGATGAAATGCGAGGCATCTGATGGAACAAACGCGCCGTCTCGCAACTGGCGCGTCAGCATCAGATATGCCGCGTTTGCGTGATGAAACACGAAGCCCTGCGCCACTGCATGCGGCACATAAGTCACAAACGAAATTGGCAGCTTCAGCCAGGCCAGCCGGAACCCGCCCTCAACCCAATGCGCAACAGACGTCTGCAGCTGTTCAACAAATATCTCGAGCGCCGCGGGCAGCGCCTCCGGGTTAACGGTCACGCCGCCAAACGGATCGGTTGTGTATTCAAAATGTGCCATGCAAGACAGCATTATGCAGGAAGAAAGTGCTTTAGGCCTTGTCAAAAATAACCGCTACAAGTTAGGGAGCGGGTCGGTAGCATAGCTGGATATGCAGGAGCCGATCAAACGGAAGTATCTGCGATTGGTATCGACGCTGAATGAACGGGAACGGCGGCTGTGGGCGACAAATGAAGCCAAGACAATGGGTTACGGCGGTGTGAGTCTGGTATCGCGGGCATCGGGTATTTCGCGTAGTGCGATACACACAGGCCTCACCGAGCTCAAGGAATTGAACAGCTTTGGCAATCTGCTGGACGATCGGATACGAAAGCTTGGTGGCGGACGTAAGCATCTGACTCAGCAATACCCGCGACTGAACGACGAGTTACTGAAGCTGGTTGAACCACAAACACGTGGAGACCCGAAGTCAGCGTTGTGCTGGGTAGCAAAAAGCAGCCGCGCGCTGGCGACTGAGCTTGAAGCCAAGGGGATTGCAGTGTGTCATCAGAGCGTTTGTGCCGTACTCAGCGCGGCAGGTTACAGCTTGCAGGCCAATCAAAAGACGCTTGGGAAAGGGATTCCAGATGGCGTCTATGACATCCAAGCAAACGAAGCATGGGTCAGTGTGGGCAACGATCACGACACCGCCCAATTTGCAGTAGCCAGCTTGCAGGCGTGGTGGCGCAACATGGGGCAACAGCGATACGGTGACATCAACGGCATTTTGATCACAGCCGACAGCGGTGGCAGCAATGGAAATCGATCACGGTTGTGAAAGTTGTCGTTGCAAGAGTGGGTAAATCAAATGGGCGTGCCAGTCAGCGTGTGTCATTACCCACAAGGAACAAGCAAGTGGAATCGTATTGAGCACAGGCTATTCAGCCAAATCACCCTCAACTGGCGTGGTCGCCCACTAACCAGCATTGAGTTGATCGTCAACTTGATACAGAACACGACGACTCAAACGGGCTTGTGCGTCAACGTCGCGCTCGATCCGGGCAAGTATCCGACAGGAACCAAAGTGTCCGATGCAGACTATGCAATGATACGTTTGCGCCAAGCCGCATTTCATGGCGAATGGAATTACACGACTTTGCCAGTGGCTTGAAGTATGGAAGTTGTAGCACTTATTGTTTGACAAGGCCTTAGCGCCCGGAGTGCATAACTCTCAGGCGAATCCCAGCGAAGCCGCCGGGCGGCACGCCGCCTTTGCCATGGCTAGCCCGGGACCTCGGTCCCGGGGGGCGCGACTTTTGCGCTTTGCCGTCTTCTAGACTAAAGTTGTGTTCAACCACACACCGCCGCACATTCACGCAAACGAGGGCCCGTGACACAACAAAACATAGAACGCAAGAGTTTTTGGCGCACCGAGATCGCGGATATTTTGCTACTGATCGTCTTTGTCGCGATCGTTGAGTTGTTGGCGCCGCTGTTGGCCAGCAACATTGCGCCGGGGCTGCAGCTGCCGCTGGGCATCGCGCTTGCGGTCATCCCGGCCGTGCTGTGGATCTCGATCTTTTCGGCGCAGGATCGCAGCGAACCCGAGCCACGCCATTTTGTGATCGGCGTTGCGGTGTTGAGCGGGCTGCTCGCGGCTGCGGTCGGACAGCCGTTGCTCAACGGCTTCTTCCGCATACAGGGCTGGCTGCACCGCGACATGCTGACCAACCTGCTCGGCTCGGTGCTGATCGTCGGCATGATTCAGGAGGCGCTCAAGTATCTGGCGGTGCGCTTTAGCGTGTATTTTTCGCATGAGTACCGACCAACGCATCGACGGCGTGCTGTATGGCACAGCCGCTGGCGTGGGCTACGCCACCGTGCTGAACCTCAGTTCAGTCTTTGCGAGCGGCGGGTTTGAGGACCTCGGCGCCGGCGTGTTGCGCATCGTGATCACAGTCCTGGCGCATGCATCCGTCGGCGGGCTGGTCGGCTATTTCATGGCGCGCGATCGTTTTGACAACAAGCCCAGCGGGTGGATGGCGCTCGGGTTACTGCTGGCTGCGACGGTCAACGGCGTGTTTTCTGTGTTGCGCGGCGAGATCAGCGAGAGCCGCATCGCAATCGACGCCAGCGGCGCAGCGTCGGCCGGTTTCAGCGGCCTGCCCGCCCTGTTGCTCAGCGCGGCTGTGGCGATCGTGATCTTCGCGATCGTATTCATGCTGATGCGCCGCGTGAGCGCGTTGCCAAAACAAACCGCCGGGCCGGCCCATGACACAAAGACGCTGTATGCAGCGCTGGCCGTCGCCGCGCTGGCCGTACTGCTCGGGCTGCTGTATCGCAACAGCATGGAGTCCCGCACGCGCGAATACGCCGATGCCGCGTCTGGCGTGACGTTGGTCTATCCGGACAGCTGGCGGCTGGATAAACGCGACGCAGGCGACGGTGTGTTGCGCGTGCGCGACCCGCAACAGACTGGCTATGCCACCACGCTTGAACTACGCTGGGTGGCGATTGAGGCGACGGCCGACGACAAAAACGCGATCGCATCAACCGCCAACAGTTTGGCTGTCGAACGCGCGCAACAGTTGAGCGCCTACAAAACCCTGGATCTCAGCGTGACGTCGGACACACCCGGCGCCGGCAGCGCAAGTTATGCCTTTGTGTCCAGCGGCGGCGCGCTGCAGGAGCGTGTGCCCACAGTCGTGCTTGGCGAAGATCGCTACGTGCGCCGCGGCGACAAGGTGTTTATCTATACGCTGCACAGCACGGAAGCCAACCTGGCCACTGCCCAGCCTCTGTTTGAACGTTTTATCAGCACATCTCGCTAATCACGTATTCCGATTGAGTTACGTCAGAAGACACCATTCTTCGGCTCCACCGACACTCCTATGAAATCACTCAAATATCTGGCCGTAGCCGCACTCGCTGGGTTGCTGGTATTGGCGACAACGCCGACCCGCACCGCGCCGGTGCGCGCGCTCGACAAAAAACTGGTGCAGCGCGCGTCAAAGGCGTCGGTGCAACTGGGCCCGATCCTGACGCGCAAGTCGAAGGGCAAGACGCAGACAAAAGTCGTCGGCATCGGCAGCGGGACCATGTTAAAAGGCGGCTACATCCTGACCAACGCGCATGTCGCGGACATCGAGTCGATCCAGGAGGAAGCCAAGAGCCAGGGCGTGCAGGTGCTCGAAGGCAAGATGGCGGTCATGATCACCCGTCGCACCGATGAGCCGCCCATTGCGACCTACATCGCCGATATTGTGCTGCTAGATCGCGAGCTTGATCTGGCCATGCTGCGCATCGCGTATGACACCTCCGGCGAGCCGATCGACGCGGATGCGGAGGAAATTACGTTTCTCGACTTGGGCAATTCCGACACGATTGAGATCGGCGACACGCTCAACATCTTTGGCTACCCCGGCATCGGCGGCGACACGATCACGTTCACCAGCGGCCCGGTCTCCGGGTTTTCACCGCAGGGCAAAGTGGCGCGCGGCTGGATCAAAACCAGCGCGTCGATCTCCGGCGGCAACAGCGGTGGCACTGGCGTGGACGATGGCGGCAGACTCGTCGGCGTGCCCACGCAGGCCGGCTCGGGCCAGGGCAAAGACGTCGTCGATTGCCGCCCGGTCGCGGACACCAACGGGGATGGGCGCGTCAATAGCGAGGACACCTGCATGCCGATTGGCGGGTTTATCAACTCGTTGCGGCCGATCAACCTGGCTAAATCACTCATAAGCGAGGCCATCAGTGGCGGCTCGAACAATGGCAACAGCGACGATCCGGTCACCGAAGGTGTGCTCTTCACGGGCAAAGTCGTCGACGCCAGCACGGGCCGCCCGATCGCCGGCGCGGTGTTCGTTGTGCTCAAAGAAGGTGTCGCCTGGTCAGAGAACGTCAGCGAAGAAGACATCTACGATCAAGCCCAAACCGATCGCAAGGGCCAGTTCGCCACCACAATCCCAGTCGTGCGCGGCTCCAGCTACAGCCTTGGGATCCTGGCCAAAAATTACCGGCCCGTTTTGGACGACGCCATCGAAATCACCGACGCCATGCCCGACACGGTGAATTTGACGATCAAGATGCAAAAGTAGTGGCGAGGCATGCCTCGCCTTGCGTCACAACCACCCATATCTCCGCCACCATAAAGCATGCGCGATTGTTTGGCGGAGACGCGGCTGCGGAAGGCGAGGCATGCCTCGCGGCTACTCAACCACCAAAAACTCGAACAGCAGTGTGCCGGCCGTCCAGAAAATGACGATGAACCCGGCCAGCATGCCGAGATAGGGTCCGTAATCGGCAAATGGCAGCCGATCGACGATCCCCGATGTGGCCAGCACGGCCGCAGTCACCAACGGCAGCACCACGGGAAACAGCAAGATCGGCAAAAACACCTCGCGCGCGCGGGTGTTGGCGGCCATCATCGCGATCAACGTGCCGGCGCCGGCATAACCGACCGCACCCAGCACCACGGTCAGCCAGACGCCGGGCAGCACCATGCGTTCGTCGAACAAGACGGCCACAATCGGCACGGCCAGCAACGCCACGATCAGCGTGAACAGCGCGTTTGTCAGCGCCTTGCCAAGATAGATCACGCTGCGATCGACCGGCGCGAGCAACAGGCCATCAAAGCACTGATTGATTTGCTCGTTCGACATCGACCGGTTCAGACCCAGCGTGCCGGCGAAGACCAACGTCACCCAGAGCACCGCCGGCGCGAGCACCGGCACGTTGTCGGCGCGCGCGCGAAAGCCAAAGCTAAACATGACCAGCGTCATCAGCGAGAAGACAAGCATCGCGGTCATGATTTCGCGCGTGCGTAGCTCGGTCAGCAGATCCTTGCGGATGAGTGCCAAAATTGGCCGAAGGATGCCTCGCGTCATCATGGGTTATGCCACCAACGCGGCCAGCGACGCGGCGTTCACGCCCGCGCGCACTTCGCCGCCGATCCTGCCATTGCGGATGACCACGGCGCGCGTGATGCCGTCCAACCCGCGGCCAAACTCGTGCGTGGTCATCACAATTGCGCGGCCGTTGGACGCGGCCTGTGTCAGCAGGCCGGACAACGTGGCGGCCGAGGCTTGATCCAGCCCGGTGTAGGGCTCGTCGAGCAACAACAGCGCCGGATTGTGCAGCGTGGCGCGCGCAATGGTCAGGCGCTGAATCATGCCGCGTGAAAACGTGCGCGCCAGATCATGCGCGCGCGGCCAAAGATCGACCTGGCGCAGCGCGTTTTCAATCGTCGCATGCGGCACGCCCTGCAGATCGGCGTGAAAACGCAGGTTTTCAAATGCGGTCAGATCCGGATACACCAACGACTGATGCGACACCACGCCGATGCGCGCGCGCGCGGCATCCGGGTTCGCAACCGCGTCGATGCCGTCGATGCGCAAGGTGCCCGAATTTGGCTTGCTGAGCGTGGTCAGCATGCGCAGCAAGGTCGTCTTGCCTGCGCCATTCGCGCCGAGCACGGCCAGGCACTCATTGCGTTCGACAGAAAGCGAGATCCCGCGCAAGACCGGGCGTAGGCCGTAAAACTTTGTCAGTTGCTCGGCGATCAGCAACGTCATTTCTTGCCCAGTTCCTGGCTGCGCCGATAGGCGGCCCAGATCGCATCGGCCATCGCCGTGCGCACGCCCGCTTTCTCAAGTTCATAGAGGCCAGCCGCGGTCGTGCCGCCGGCTGAGGTCACCTGATTTTTGAGCGCAGCCGGGTGCAATGGCGATTGCAGCGCGTATTCGATGCTGCCCTTAAACGTCTGCATGACCAGCTTTTCGGCGACCGGCCGCATAAAGCCGAGATGCACTGCGGCATCGATCATCGACTCGATCAACAAAAAGACATAGGCCGGGCCTGAGCCGTTGATCGCGGTGGCCATGTCGATCTGCGATTCTTTGTCGACCCGCACGTCTTCGCCCATCGCGGCCAGCACGGCTTTGGCCAGCGTGAGCTGTTCTTCGCGTACGTTGTCTGTGGGAATCCAGGCGGTCATGCCCTGCCCAATCTGCGCCGGCGTGTTTGGGATCGTGCGAATGACGGGCTGTGCCGGATGCAACCCGGCGCGAATCGAGTCGATGGTGACGCCGGCGGCGATCGAAAATAACAGTGCGTCCGGACTCAGGTTTTGCTTAATCGCAGCAAAGACGTCGTTAACAACTTGTGGCTTTACCGCGAGCACAACTAACGCTGCGCTTTCCGCAGCCTCAGTATTCGCGGTTACCGTATGGATTGCGTAGCGATCTCGCAAGCTGTCTCGTCGGCCAGCGTCAGGCTCTGACACCCAAATCTGGCTAGGCTGGAGGACGTTACGAGTGACCAGCGCCTTGATAATGGCCTCGCCCATGGCACCACCGCCCAAAAACGCGACTTTTTCCATAATAACTCGTTGAAGCACCTGTCATAACGACGATTTTCAGTGAGTGTTTACCCGTGTGAACGCTCGCCGATCTGCATCGCTTTTATGACACAAACCCAAGAACTTAGACTGCGCCTGTGGATAACTTGTTGATAAGTATGACCCAACGGCTCTATAATAGCCGAATTCAAGAGGTAGCGAATGCCTAGCATCATCGACCGGTTTCTCGGTCTCTTCTCGCTAGATCTGGGCATCGACCTGGGGACGGCGAACACCCTCGTGGCTGTTCGAAACAAGGGAATTGTCATCAACGAACCGTCGTGGGTGGCTATTGACCGAAAAACGCGCCAGGTCAAAGCCGTCGGGGCCGAAGCCAAAGAAATGGTCGGCCGCACCCCCGCACGCATTGTGGCGATCCGCCCATTGCGCGACGGCGTTATTTCCAACTTCGAAGTCACCGAAGCGATGCTGCGCTACTTCATCGAAAAGGCGCACAGCCGCAATCTGTTTAACGTCCCCCGCCCGCGCGTTGTCATTGGCATTCCCTCGGGCGTGACCGAGGTTGAAAAGCGCGCGGTCTACGACGCCGCGCTTTCCGCCGGCGCGCGCGAAGCCTTTCTGATCGAAGAACCGATGGCAGCCGCGGTCGGCGCCGGGTTGCCGGTCATGGAAGCACAGGGCTCGCTCGTGGTCGACATTGGCGGCGGCACGACGGAGGTCGCGGTCTTCGCGCTGGGCGGCATCGTGGTCTCGCGCTCAATCCGCGTGGCCGGCGACGAGATGGACGAAGACGTCATCTCGTATGCGCGCACAAAATACAACCTGCTGATCGGCGAGCGCATGGCTGAAAAGGTCAAAATCGCGATTGGCTCGGCCTTCTCGCTGCCCGAAGAAAAGAACATGATGCTGCGCGGCCGCAACCTGGTGACCGGGTTGCCCGAAGCGGTGGAAGTCTCGTCGATCGAAATTCGCGAAGCGCTGGCGAACTCGGTCAACACCATCGTCGAAACGGTGCGGGCGACGCTCGACGAAACACCGCCAGAGCTGGTTGCCGACCTGATGGAAACCGGCATTGCGCTGGCCGGTGGTGGCGCGCTGCTGCAAGGCCTGGTCGAGCGCATCGCCGACGAGACAAATATTCACACCTGGATCGCCGAAGATCCGCTCACCTGTGTGGCGCGTGGCGCCGAATCGGTGCTCGAGAAACTCGATGAACTCGCACCGGTGCTGGTCGGCCTTGAGCGCAAGAGCACATCGCAACCCGCCACCACCAGCGTGCGCCGTGTTGCTTAAATGAACCGAAGCCGGTCCAGTTCGCCCATCGTCATCCCCATCGTGCTCGGCATCTGCGCCCTGGTTGTGTTGATCAGCCTGGCTTCACAATCGACGCTCGCGCAGGGGCCGCTTTCGATTGTGCTGGCGCCAGTGCAGCGCGTGTTGGCGCAGTTGGGGCGCGCCATCAACGGCGTGTTGCGACCGTTGGGCGAACCCGCCTTCACCCCCGAGCAGGCCGCACGCTACCAGGCGCAAATCACCGCGCTTTCAAACGAGAACTCGCGGCTGCGCGAGTTTCAAGCTGAAACACAGCAATACCGCGAGTTGCTCAAATTTACGCAGGACAACCCGGCGCTGGACTTTGTCGGCGCCGATGTGATCGGCATTGGCAGCAAGGCCTGCGAAGGCCGCCCCAACATTGGCGCGAATGTCGGCGTGTGCGCCGCGGTCATCGCTGGCGACCCGAGCCCGTATGTGCGTTTTCTCACGATCAACGCCGGCAGCGCAAACGGCATCCAGACCGGCATGCCGGTCATCGGCGGCGGCGGCGTGCTGATCGGTCGCATTGGCCGCGTGGTCAACGCCAACACCGCGCAGGTGCAGCTGATCACCGATCCGGGCTCTTTCATCGTAGTGCAGCTGGTTGGCTCGCGCGCAACCGGCACGATTGCCGGGCAACCTGATGGCACATTGCGGCTGCAAAACGTTCTGCAAACCGAGAACGTGCAGAAGCGGTGATCTGATCGTCACCAGCGGATTGGGCGGCGGTTTGCCACCCGGCTTGTCGGTGGGTCAGGTGGATCAGATTGTCAGCAAAGAGCTGGAAACCCTAAAGGAAGCGACGGTGCGGCCCGGCACCGACATGCGCCGCCTCGAGCACATCATCGTCCTCAAATTCGTGCCGCCGTCTTAGCGCCGCGCAACATCCAAAATGCGCAGACATGTTTTCGCCACGTTTCTGTTGATCGCTTCTTGCGATCACCGAGCGGCCATGCTGCCGACGATGCTCGGCGGTCTGCCGCGCCCGAACCTGGTGCTGGTCGCCGCCTCATCCTGGGCGGCCATGCGCCGCAACGAAGGGTTTGTCTGGGCGCTCGGGCGGCGGTGTGCTGCTTGATTTGCTTTCGAGTGCGCCGTTTGGCTCGCACACCGTGGGCCTGGTGCTTGGCAATCTCGTCGCGCTTGCGCTCGATCGATTCCCGATGCCGCTGCCATTTTTTCGCGTCACCAACTGGGTTGCGTTTACAACGCTGGTTTTTCACCTGGTGTTGCTGCTGGCGTTGATCGCTAGCCGGCCGCCGCTTTGACTTCGGGCTCGCGCTTTCAACCACCGTTCTGCCGTTGCTGGCGATCAACCCAGTGCTGTCGTTGCTGGCGTTTGTCTTTCTGGCGCCGGTGCAGAATCAGTTGAATGAGCAGGAGCGGTTTGCGAAATAGAAGTACTTAATAAAGTGCTTAAGGTGCTTGAAGTGTTACGGTGCTGAGCAATGCCTGAAGCACTTTAGGCACCTCAAGCACTTTTAAGCACCTTCTCTCAGAATGCCCAGTTAAAACTATCCCCATGCAGCTCGACGACCTTCCGCTCCGGCGCCGCACCAGCCAGGCACCGCCGACCGATCACACGGGCGGCCGCAAGCGTCTGTTGGGCATGATGGCGGTGCCGTCGCGGTGTTTTTGGCGCTGAACGGGCGCATTCTGTATTTCCAGACCACCTTGCGGCCCGAGCTCGAAAACCAGGCGCAGACAAACCAGACCGATTTGCAGCTCAAAACAGCGTCGCGCGGGATCATTTACGACCGCAATGGCATCCCGCTGGTTCGAAATGCGCCGATCTATCAGATCTCAATTATCCCGATCCGCCAGGTGGCCTTTGACGAAGACGTGCCGGTGATCGATCCGAAGACCGGGCAGCCATTGCTCGATCCAAAAACCGGCGAGATCATCTACAACGACTCGGCCGTGTTGCAGCGCATCAGCCGGCAGGCGGTCTATGCCAGGCTGGCCAGGCTCGTCAACCAGCCCGGCGTCACAGCAGGTGAAATCTTTACGCGCATGGTGCGCGCGCGTGACACTGGCCAGACCTTCCGTCCGGTCGTTGTAGTCGACAGCGTGCCGCGCGAAACCGCGCTCGTGATTCAGGAACAATCGCTGTTGCTGCCGGGCGTGGTGGTCGAGACGATTGGTTCGCGCATCTATCCGTATGGCGAGCTGTTTGGCAACATGCTTGGCTACACCGGCCGAATTCTGGACACCTCGGCGCGCCGTTACGGTCTTGAACCGGGCGGGAACAACAGAGAATTTCTGGTCGATTCAAATTATGGCGGCTACAAATATCTGATCGACAGCGATCGCATCGGCGTCACCGGCATCGAGGCCAATCAGGAACGCGAACTGCGCGGTCAGAAGGGCGAACGCGAGATCGTGGTCGATGTGTCGTATGAAGAAAAAGAGCTGCGCCGCGAGATCACGCCAACCGTCGGCAACAACGTGCGGCTGACGCTGGATCTCCGCCTGCAGACGATCATTTCAGAACAGCTGCGCTATGGGCTGAACACGGTGAATTCGGAGAGTGGCGCGGTCGTCGCGCTGAATCCAAACACGGGCGAGATCATCGGCATGATCGGATTGCCGACCTATGACAACAATCTGTTCGCACGCGGCATCACCACGCAGGAGCTCAAACTCCTCAACGATGATCCGTTTAAGCCGCAGCTCAACCATGCCACACAGGAAGACGTCGCGCCGGGTTCCACCTTCAAGATCATCACAACCGCCGCGATCGTGCAGGAAACTGGCGACAACGTCGACGAATTCACGCAAATTGTGGATCCGGGTATTTTTGAACTGCCAAACGCGTTTGACCCGAATGCAAAGGGCCGCGAGTTCTTTTGCTGGATCGCGCTAAAGCGGCAGGGAGGCAACCATGGCCCGCAAACGGCTGAAGAGGCGCTCAAAAACTCGTGCGACAGTTATTACTACAAGGCAGTCGGCGGCTACGAACCAGATGGCATCATCGGCATCGAATCGAACACGCTAGCCAAGTGGGGCCGCGCGTTTGGCATCGGCGAAGACACTTACGATTTCGGCGTGGCGTATTCGCCGGGTTATGCAGCCAGCCAGGAAGGCAACCTGTCGCGCGGCGGCGGCCTGTGGACGCAGGGTGACGACTACAACATCTCCATCGGCCAGGGCGACACGCGCGCGACCGTGCTTGAGATGGCCATCGCCACATCCATCATCGCAAATGGCGGCACGCTGTATGAGCCCCAGATCGTGCGCGATGTTGTGAACAACCAGCAACAGATTGTCAAACCCTTTGCGCCCAAGGTGCTTCGAAAACTGCCGTTGGACGATCGCACCATGCAGTTGATCCAGCGCGGCATGTGGCGCGTTGTCAACGAGGAAGGCGGCACCGCGTTTTACAACGCCAGCCTGACAAAGTGGAACTTCGAGTACGCCGGCAAAACTGGCACGGCCGAGTTCTGCGACATTATCGTGGCGAAGCGCAAGCTATGCCCGCCCGACACAGAGTTTCAGCCGACACATGCCTGGTATATCGCCTACGCGCCTGCGGAAAACCCGCAGATCGCGCTGGCTGTGTATGTTTGGAACGGCGGCCAGGGTTCTGGCGTGGCCGCGCCAATCGCAGCGCGCATCCTGGCCAAGTATTTCAACCTGCCGATCCCGGATGAAGAGCTGCCCAAGGTGGTCAAGAGCGATTCGGAGTAACTTACTCCAAAAACTTTACATCGCCCTTGTCGTTCAAATTCACTTTTTTGGTGACACCGTTGACGTCGATCACATAGTCGCCGGCGCTGAGCGTAAACATGCTCACGATCACCGTGGTTTCAAACGGTTTGATCACCTGCGCGCAGACCTTGTCCGGGTCGCGCGAGGTTTTGACGGAGACGAGCACCTTGCCCTTCTCGTCGCGCTGTGTGATGGCGCCCAACGCGGTGCAGGCATCGCCCAGGCTGCCTTTAATTTTCACATCGAGCACAGACTTGTTGCTTGCGTTGATCGCCAGCGCCACCGAATCAACCACCGCATCGCCGATCACCGGAGCGGACACGGGTGACTTCAACGGCGAAACAAGCGGATCGACCGCCACAGCAGGCGCATCGCCACCGACGACAACGGCGGTCGGCGCGACAGATAAATCGCGCGCGGGCGCGGCCGCCGTGGCTGGCGCGGGCGCTTTGATGCCCGCTGCGGGGTTTGCCGTGGCTGCGCCGTTGCACGCGGTGAGCACCAGCATGCTGACAAGAATCACAACACCACGACTATCGTTCATTTTCAACATCGTTCACTCCTATCAGATTAGCGGTCCGAAGACCACTCAGTTATTTCTAATTCCCTCAGCGTCTGGCATCGTCCTGCTCGCCAACAACGGCTTTTACAAACGTCACCCGTTCAAACAGCGTCGGTTCAAACCCAAACGGCCGAAAGAGCGGCACAGACGCGCGCAAGTGTTCGCTGCTGCCAAACTCCAAATCAATGACATCCGGACGGGTTTGAAGCATATCAAGAACACCTTTGAATATGTCGCACTCGAGCGGCGTACCCCACACGTGCTGCTCTAGCCAAAGCGTCATCCGAAGGTGTGATCTTGCCGTCCACTCGATGTGTGCCAGCCCAATGTCGCGGCCCAGCGTCATACAACGGAATAAATTGCCCTCGTTTGGCGCCAGCAACTTTAACAAATCGGCCTGCGCCAGCTCGGCGCACCAGGCGTCTCCGATGTTGCTCTCGTATGAAATCCAGTGCGTGGCCTCGTCGATTTCGTCCGCCTTGACAACCTGTTCAAACTGACACCTGTGATTGGTCATCTTCAGCAAGCCCGGGTGGCTGCGCCGCAAAAATTGTGGGCGATAGCGACGATACCCGGCGCGCAAGGCGGTGCGCGCGGCGCGCTGGCTTTCGGCCGCGATCAACATCCACATCCAGCCGATGCCACGCGCGCGCACCTCGGCCTCGACCAGCGCCAGCATCGATTGCGCTACACCGCGTCGCCGCATATCAGGCGTCACGGCCAATGCGCGCACGCGCGCCGCCGCCTCGCCGCGTTCGAGCACGATCAAGCCCGCCGGTTCGATGTTCATCAGGCACACGTAAAGCGTGCCGGCCACCGGCAACACCATGCTGGCGAGCGCCTCCTGGCCAAGCGGCCGGCGCATCCATTGTCCAAACACCGGGTCCAGCGCGTCAAGGTCGTCGGCGGAAATTTGGCGCAGCACGCGGCGCAGTTCGGTCAGCCGGGCAGGCACCAGCTGCGCGCCAGCGATGGGTTTTCGCACGGGCATATTTTACAGACAGGGAAGAAGGTGCATAAAGTGCATAAGGTGCTTAAGGTTGAGCGCCGCAACCTTAAGCACCTTATGCACTTTATGCACCTTCTTCCCTGCGTCCACCCAAAGTAGGAGGCACGTTGCCACACTGCGTGTTTTAATTGGAGTATGTCAAATCGCGTCGAGCGCGCATTCGAAGCGCTGTTGATTTTGGCGGTGCTCGCCACAATCGCATTTGGAGCCACCTGGGTCAACGGTTCGCCCATCAGCCTGCGGGCGCAATCGTTGCCAGCCGTCGCAGCACCATCCGATGCGGCGGCACAGGCTGCGCCCGGCGCACAGGTGCCAGGATCAGAACCAGCCGCGGCAAATCCAACGCCGCCCGCGCCTGACCTCAACGCCACGGTCGCGGTAACCGCGACGGACACAATATCTGGCAATCTAGGCGCTGCTAGCAATGTCGCGACACCGGTCGCCTTCGATGCCAATTTTGGCGCGGACAGAATCGATGACAACGATGCGCCGCTGCTCAAGCAATCGGCTGGCACGATCAACTTTTTGTTGCTCGGCAGCGATGACTCGCCAGACGGCCGCTGGGCGCGCACCGATTCGATCATCGTCGCCAGCATCGCAACGGAAGGCCCCAGCGTCAGCATGCTCTCGTTGCCCCGCGATCTGCATGTGCGCATCCCGGGCTACGGCAAAGACCGCATCAATACCGTGTATGAGCGCGGCGTCGCCGACAATTTCCCCGGCGGCGGGCCGGCATTTGTCGCGCTGGTGCTGCGCAAGAATTTTGGCATCCGGATCGATCACTTCGTTCAGATCGACTTTAAGGGGTTTGTGACCGCAGTCGACACGCTCGGCGGCGTTGAAGTGCTGGCCGAATGCGAGCTGCACGACACTTTTCCCGATCCGGCGAATCCGAAGTCAAAGGTTGGCATTGATCTGGATGTTTATCCGGGCAAAGTCAAGCTGACCGGCCAACAGGCACTGTGGTTCTCGCGCTCGCGCTGGAGCACCAGTGACTTCGACCGTGCGCGCCGCCAGCAAAAGGTGCTGCGCGCAGCACTGCGCAAAGCCAAAGAGTCGAACCAATTGGCAAATGCGCTCGGTTTGTTTGGCGAGCTCCGGCAATACATTTCGACCGATGTTGGCATCACGGACATTCCGGCGTTTATCGCAATTGCGCAAGGGCTGGATAACCTGGCCATCAAGAGCCGCGTGATTACGTTCCCGGTTGTCAAGACGCTGGTGCGCAACGATGGCGCCTATGTGTTGGACCCGCAGCCGGATATCTTGGCCTACGTGGCCGAGGCGCTCGCGCCGCCGGCCGCCAACCGCACTCAAACGCGCATTGGCGTGGAGGTGGTCAACGGCTCGTCCAAGCAGGATATGGAATTAGTCGCAGCCGAGCGATTGGCGTGGGAGGGCTTTGCAGTGCTTGAAATATCCAAGATCGACGAGCGCTTCCCGGAGACGCAGGTGATCGACTACGGCACCACGCCAAAAGCTTCTTCGATTCCGCGCCTATCGAGCATCTTTTCGGTGCAGCGCAAGAATGTGATCGGCGCAGCCGATCCGAGCAGCAAGGCTGCCGCCCGCATCGTGATTGGCGAGAATTACAACTCCTGTCCGAACACCGCCAGCATCGCCGGCGATGTCGTGGTCGGCAAACAGGACGTAAAACAGGTCGATACCCCGACGCCCTAACAGTGCAAACCTGGGCGTTTCAGAAGCCGGGAATAAGCCCGGCATATGCCGGGCTTATTCCCGGCTTCTTTACCCCTGTACCAACACTGCGCCGAGCAAGTGCGCGTGTGCCTTTTCCAGGCCGAGTTTGGCCTGCTGCACATCCTCGCGACGGGTTTTGTTGGCCGTTACGATCAGCAACGCGGCGTCGGTGAGCGCTGCCAGAAGCATGGCATCGGTGTGCAACGCGGTAGACGCGGTGCTGATCAGGACCAAATCAGCCTGCGCCGCCAGCGTCTGCAACAGCTGCGGCAACCGGGCCGAACTGAGCGCGTCGGACGCAATCGCAGATGCGCTGCCGGCGCTCAGCAGGCGCAGGCCACTGACACTGGTAGCTTGCAGGTTCGACGCCCCACCCTGCACAGCTTCGATCAAGCCGCTTATATTTTGTACGCCGAGCAACGTATGCAGCACAGGCGCACGCAGGTTGGCATCCACCAGGATGATGCGTTTGTCGACCTGCGCGCACACCACGGCCAGGTTTGCGGCCGCCTTCGCTGCCGCGTCGGCGCTGTCCGGCGACGCGATCAAGATCGACTTAAGCGGCCGCGCCAACGCCGCAAACTGCAAATTCGCGCGCAGCGTGCGATACGCTTCGGCCACGCTGGCATTCGGCTGAGTTAGGGTGATCAAGCTCATAGTTATTCGGCCGGAATTGTGGCCAATACTGGCAGTTCAAGCTGGCGCTCAACATCGGCGCGCGAACGAATAAATGCAGCTGCGAGAGATTCAAGCAGCGCGATGGCCGCCACGCCCAGCACACAGCCCAGCAATCCGCCAGCCAGCGTGTTGATTGATGTGCGCGGCCGATCCTGGCTGTAGCGCGGCGGGTCACCGCGCACGATATTCACCTGGTCTTCGCGGCGTTGTTTTGTGTTTTCTTTGTTGCGATATTCAATGAGCAAATCGGACCAGGTCCGCGCGATGTTGTTCGCAGTTTCGCCGTTTGGATCGGTCACCTGAATCTCAATCCCAAAGCTGGCCGCATCGTCGGCCATTTTGGTGTTGCCGTAGATTGTGGCCGGGTGATAGTCCAGCGCCAATCGCTGCGCGACTTCAGCCGCGTTTGTCTCCGTCCAGATTATCTGGATATACGACAACAGCAACGTTTTTGCTGACTGCGTCAACCCGAAATCGGTGCGCGCCGGTTGCACGGTCAATTTGATGCTGGACTTGTAAATCGGCGTCTGTAGTTTGCTAAACACATAGCCAGCCAGCGCGCCAATCAGCGCCACCAGCACAATCACCCAGCCGCGTTGCCGGATGACCCGGATGTAATCTGTAAGTTCCATCTATCGAATTTCTCCAAACACCGGCACGCCGAGCTGTTCGACATCGCGTCCGTGGCGCACGAGCGGATCCAAATAGTGCCAGGCAAAGACCGCCAGCACGCCGGCGATCAACCCGAGCAGCGCGCGCATAGGCAGATCGAAGCGCGAGCGCAACGCTGGCGGAATCGGTGTGGCCAGCGGTTCGTCCAGCAGACGCACCGGGGCAGCATCTGTGCCGCTCAGCTGCGGCCAATACTCCTGCGCGTTGGACGAAAGTTCAGCAACGACCGCGCGCGCAATATCCACCCCTTGCGCTGGATCGGGCCAGGTCACAGTGACTTTGAGATAGCTCGCCGTGAATTCGCTGCGGATCGCGCCGACCGGCACCACAACGGCTTGCGCAGCCAGCCGTTTTGAGACGTTTTCCGCAAACTTGCCTGTTTCAGAAGCCTGCGACAACGCCGCGCGTGATGTATTCGGACGCCAGCCAGTTGTAGTGGCGGTCATAGCTGTAGGCATCGCGGGCCGGCGCCTCGGGTGGCAACCCGGCGGAAAAGCGCATGCTCACAGCGTAACCGGGCGAGACGGCTGGCGCAGTTGTGGCCAGAGTCAACGCCACAATCAGCAACGCCGGCAGCGGGATCAGCCACCAGCGTTGGCGCAGGATGTGCAAGTATTCGAGCAACGACATGTTTTGGCGCGATTTGACGCGCAGGGGCAAGCCTAACACGCGCCCGCGTACGGCTCCCGTACCGCCCGCCATACGGGTGAAGCGCGGCGCTTCGTTACACCAAATCGTCGCGCTTGCGGCGTTTGAGCTCATCGACGACTCTTTTGACATCCTGCACGCGGTCGAGCGAGCAGATCAGCAGCGCATCCGGTGTGTCGATGATGGCCAGACGCGCCACGCCGATCGTCGCGATCATGCGGCCATCAGTCCCGCGCACCAGCGTGTCAAACGTGTCGATGCTGACGTGCTCGCCATCGATGGCGTTATCGTGCACGTCCTTTGGCAGCGCATCCATCAGGGCCGCCCATGAGCCAATATCGCTCCAGCCGATGTCGACCGGGATTACGGCCAGTTTCTGTGCGTTCTCCATGATCGCATAGTCGACCGACAGCTTTGGCGAGATCGACCAGGCCACCTGCAGCGCGTCAGAATATGTCGGCGTGCCAATGTGTTGCTGCATGGCCTGCAATGCCTGCGCAAACACCGCGTGCTGACGCGCGTATTCGTCCATGCCAGTGGCGGCCTTCATGATAAACATGCCGCTGTTCCACGAGTGCACGCCACCTGCCAGATACTGTTCGGCGATTTCCTCGCGCGGCTTTTCTGTAAAGCGCAGGGCTTCATAGACGCCGTTGCGCAGCTCAGCGCCACGTTCGATATAGCCAAAACCAGTCGAGGCAAACGTTGGGTTGATGCCGATCAGCACAATGTGACCACTCTGCGCCTGGCTCTCAGCCTGCGCCAGCGTTGTGTGAAACGCGGCGAGGTTTGTGATGTGGTGATCGGCCGAAAGAATTGCCACAGTGGCTTCGGCGTCAGCGGCGTGGATGTGCGCCAGGCCAAGCGCGGCAGCCGGCCCGGAATCGCGAGCGTTCGGCTCGATGACGTAATTTGATGCTGGGATGCCAGGCACCTGTTGCTTAAATATTTCCGCCATGTCGGCGTTTGTGACAACCCAGACGCGGTCGAGCGTAATCAGAGGTTCCAGCCGTTCAGCAGTGACGCGAAACATGCTTCGTTCCTCGAGCAGGGGCAATGCTTGCTTTGGTGTTTGCTTGCGACTGAGCGGCCACATGCGCGTGCCGCTGCCGCCAGCCATGATCAATGCGTGATACATAGGGCGCTAAGTTTAGCGCCTGTTCAGCCGCTGCGCAGGACACCCGGTCCGGTTGGCCCGGGGCTGCCGCCGGCAGGCTCCAGGCTGATACCAAAACGAATATAGGTCTTCATCGGTCTGGGCGAAGTGACCAGCAGCGTGCGCTTGTCCTTCGAACCGGCAAAGACAACGCCACTGTCGCGCTTGCCGTTGGCGTCAACCAGCCAGAGCTGGAAGTTCTTGTCGGTCGGCACCTCGGGCAGATCCCCGACTTCGAGCGCGGCCACAAAGTCGTCCGGGTTGAACTTGATCTGCCCCCAGGCATTCGTGGCCTGGCCAGGGCCAACCGGGTTGAGTTTACGGGCGTTGGCGCCCCGCGCCGCGATGTGCTGCGCAAAAACTGATGGATCGCTGCTGGGTGCGGCTGGCACAAGTCGCGACAGCAGCCCGGTACCGAGGCCGACCAGCGCCAGCAGCGCGAGCATAAGCCGGGGCGTGAGCAACGGCGCGCCAAACCAGCGCCGCAAGCGGCGCAACGGCGATTCGGTCTGTCTGCTATTTCCAGCGTCCTGCTTGGCCGCCGCAACCAGCGTGGCGCGAAGCGCGGCAGGCGCGCGCTGGCGCGGCACATTGCGGGCAAGATCGTCGGTGAGGGCTTGATAGGCGGCGAGTTTGGCGCGGCAACCCGGGCAATCATCCAGGCGCGCGGCTACAGCCAGGCGCTCGCTTTCGTCAAGCACGCCCATGGCAAACTCCGGCAATAACGCCTCAACTTCTTCACACGTCAACATCGTCATGGCTTCCCTGTCTGCTTCAGTGCGTTACGTAGTTTCTCCATGCCCAGCCGAAAGCGCGTCTTGACTGTCCCAAGCGGCCACTTAAGGTGCGCCGCAATTTCGCTCTGGCTAAGGCCATGATAATAAGTCAGTACCGATCACTTGTCGCTGCTCGTCTGGCAGATCGTGCATCGACGCGCTCATTTCCTCCCACTGCAACGCTGCCGTTTGGCGCGCATCTTGAACCTGCGGCGCGTCATCGTTGTCCATCGAAAACGCGCTTTCAACCTGCCGCCGCTCACGCCGCAGCCGGTCGATCGACTGATTGCGCGTCATCGTCAGCAGCCATGCGGAGAAGCGATTATCGTCAAACAGATAGCGCTCCGGATGTGTCCAGATCTTGATGAACACATCCTGCGTCACTTCCTGCGCGCGCGTTTCATCCCGCAGGATCGCCGCAGCCAATGAAAACACCTGATCGCCATGCCGGTCATACAAGTGTCCGAGTGCTGCGGCATCACGCTGTTTGATCTGCCGCATTAGCTCTTCGTCACTCGTCATGCCACCGGCAATTGTGGCGCAAAACGCAAAAATCGCACATACCGGCCGGGCGCATTGCTGAACCCGGCCGGTATGTGCGATTTGGCGCCTCTTCACGCCCCCCAATCGCGCCGTTGCAACGCTACTGCGGCATCAGCACCTCGCCGGTAGGCCGCAGCACGAACCACACGCTATTGACGTTTTGTCCCTTCAAGTCGCCTGCTGCGGCATCTTCGACATAGTAATACAGCGGCATCTTGTTGTAAGTCACCTGCAACGAGCCGTCTTTGCGCTTGACTGTGCCAAGCAGTTCAGCCTTTGCGCCGGTTCCAACTGTCGGCGCAACTTCGGTCAGCACCGGCGGCCAGGCCACGGCGCACTTGTCGTAGCACGCGCTCTCGCCGTTGGTGTCTTTTGTGAACATGTAGACCGAACGGCCTTTCTGATCCACCAGAATGTCGCCATAGATCGTCTTTCCCGCAGATACTTTGGCGATCACCGGCAGCTTGCCCTTGATCGCGGCGCCAGTCGGCTTGAGCATCCACCACACGTCGCCGACGCCTTGCCCGGTCCAGTCGCCGGAAGCTTTGTCGCTGACGAAGTAGTACACCGGCTGGCCGGCATAGGTCACCTGCAGCTTACCGTCTTTGCGTTTGGTGGTGCCGAGCAGGCTGGCTTTGACGCCGCTATCGGCCTGGGGCGCGACATCGGTCAGCAGCGGCGGCCAGGCGGTTGCACACGCGTCATAGCAGTTGCTGACGTTCTTGGCATCTTTTGTGAACAGATACAGCGCACGGCCATTTGGACCGATCAACGCCTCGCCAAGCGGCGACTTTGTCTGGCCGACATACGAGACGATACGCTTGTCCAGCGCGCCGGCCGCGTTCAACACATACCAGACCTTGCCGACATCCTGACCCTTGACTTCGCCCGGCTTGTTGTCAAGATACCAGTAATACAGCGGCCAACCGTTGTACGTGGCCTGCAGCTTGCCATCTTTGCGCGTGGTGGTGCCAAGCAAGGCCTGATCGACGCCCGCGGCCGCCGTGAGCGCACCATCAACATACAGCGGCGGCCAAGCCACGGCGCAGCGGTCGTAGCACACGCTTGGGCCGCCCTGAGTGTCTCTCGTATACATATAGAGCGACAGGCCATCGGCGGCGACGAGCACACGGCCGAGCGGCGTCGCGCCGAGCTTGACCTGGGTGCCGGTCTGCGCCTGGCTGGCGGTTGGCAGGCTCACGCACAGGCTGGCGAATGCTGCGGCTGCGAGCAACAGCCGTGTGACAATGGCTTTTCTTACAAACATTAAGTAATCCTCCGAAACAGGTGATGCGGATGCAAGCAAATGCAACAAACGCATCAGTAGAAGATGCAACACGGCAATGATCCCTGCCTCGTTTGTAACGATTCGCCGGCCAAATAGCCCGTCACATGAAACGCGCATGTGTGATCTGCCGTGTGCTGTTACTAGAGATAACGAGGCCACACGCGGAATTGGATCTGTTTGCGACGCGTCATTTTGGCGGCGTCCGCGCATCACATCGCGCCCGATTCCCCGCCGGGCGCGATGGCGCGACGCGGCAGGCTCAACACAAAACCTTGCCCCGGCGTCTGCCGCACGATCCCGCGCAACTCAAGCACAGCCAGCAGCGTCATCGCGTTTTCAGCGGTCATCTCCAACGCGCGTATGAGCTGATCGGCCGGCGTGGCATCATGTGAGAGCTGCGCCAGCACACGCCGCTCGTCGTCGGATAGCTCAACGGCCTCCAACAGTTCGCCCTGCGTTGGCAGTGTCTGCAGATTCAGCTGTTGCAGCACCGATTCAGTGCCGGTGACCGGCATGGCGCCCTGCTGAATCAGCAAGTTTGTGCCACGGCTGCTCGGGTTAAAAATATTGCCCGGCACCGCAAAGACATCGCGGCCTTGCTCTGCTGCAAACCCAGCCGTAATCAATGAGCCGCTTTTGACATCGGCTTCGACCACAATCGTGCCCAGGCTGAGACCGCTAATAATGCGATTGCGCGGCGGGAAATTGGCGGGCTCGGGCGGCGCGCCGATCGGGTAATCGCTGACAATAGCGCCGTTTTCGGCGATGCGTTCGCCCAGCCGGGCGTGTTGCGCGGGATAGATCTTATCGACGCCGCAAGCCAGCACTGCAACCGTGCGCCCGCCGGCGGCCAGCGCCGCGTGATGCGCATACCCATCGACACCCCGCGCCAGGCCGCTCACGATTGTGACGCCGCTGCGCGCGGGCTCGCCTGCCAGACACTCGGCAACATCACGGCCATAGCGGGTGGCCTGGCGCGTGCCGACGATGGCGATCGCCAGCGCATCGCCCGGCAGCAACGCGCCGCGCACAAACAGCACCGGCGGCGGGTCGGCGACGTGCTTGAGCAATGCCGGATAGGCAGGGTCGTCCCAGCACAGCGCGGCGATGCCTGACGCTGCTGCAGCTCAAGCTCGCGCTGCCGGGTTAAATTCGCGGCGCGCGGCGTGCAGCCGGCCGATCGAACGGTCGTCCAGACCCGGCGTGCGCCAGGTCGGACGCGCCGGCCGCCAGGCCGCTTCGAGCGAGCCAAAATGCGCGATCAGTTTGCGCAGGCGGGCCGGACCAATGCCGCCGGATCGTTGCAAAGTGCGAGAAAAAGGGCAGCGACGGCGGTGCTGTTTGCATGCGCCAAATGGTAGCGGGTAGCGACAGCAGTTTTGCGGATTGGCAAAAAAGCGCTCAAACTGTCAGGAAGTGTCAGGACGTACGGGCGCGGCGTCGCTCAGGCGCGTCATCGCAATCAAGCCCATCCGGGATGACAACGCGTGACGGTCTCGCTGTCGAAATCGATGGTTTGAATGCAGCTGTGCGATCGCGGGCAACAACAATTCGTGTTCGTCCGGCTGTCGCACCACATACACATCGTTGCTGCCGGTGGCAAGCACTTCTTCAAGCTCGCCGAGCAGAACGCCGCCATATCGAGCGCCACTCGATGCCGATCAGATCATGCGCATAGTATTCGCCGTCGCAAGGATCGTGGCAAATGCGCCGCGTTCACGCTGATGACGCATGCCGCGCATGCAATTCGGATCGTTGCGGGATCACGCCCTGGCCAGCAGCAGCAGCAAGGCGCCCTTGATGTTCACGGACCTTGCGCGCTTACGTGGGGATGGCTTGCGGACGCGTCGTTCAGAAAACACCGCGGCCGGGGCGCCGGTGGAAATGCGCATCAGCATATTCCTTTTCAAGTTGGATCTTGAGCTCGCCGGTGATGCCGTGCGGCCGCGACACCCGGCCGATCAAAAAGCGCGATGGAGTGTTTGCGCGCGCCGGCATCAGTCGCCAATATCAAGCATGACGCGCTTGCCGCGCCGGTTCCCATGCCGCAACAGCGTGCGCATGGCGTTGGCGAGCTTGCCGTCTTTGCCGATCACGCGGCCAAGTTCACCCTCGCCGACCTGCAATTGCAGATAGCTGTCGTTGCTGCCTTCGCGTTGCTCATCGACAACGACCACGGCTTCGGGGTTATCGACCAGACCGCGGGCGATATAGTCGATCAGATCTTTCATGCTGGGTTGGATTGTATCAGCGCAAGCGGGTCAACTGCGCATGCGGGGGTGCACGCATATTTGTATTGCTGTCAAGATGCAGCGACATTTGCGCGTGGCGCCCCGGGACCGAGGTCCAGGCTAACGGGCGAAGCCGCCCTTCGGCGGCTAACTGCCGCATCTGCAGGAAAAGACAATGCCCGCGCAAGCGCGGGCATTTGTCTTTTCCGACTGTTATCAGCGGCGGCTTCGGCCGGTGCTGCAGCCTTGGCCTTCTTTGGCTTCGGCAGGGCCTGCGGCCGATATTGGTGCGCGGGTTGATCGCGCGGTCGCGCGGCAACGGCGGCGGCGGCTTCGGCCGTCAGCACGTCGGTGGCCTCGCCCTTCTTCGAAGCGCTCAAACCGCGGTCGGCCGGTTTTCTTGAGCAGACGGGCGACAGCATCGCTTGGCTGGGCGCCAACCTTCAGCCATTTGAGTGCGCTGGCCTCAACAATTGCCATAGATCTCGGGCTCGGTGCGCGGGTTGTAGGTGCCGATGATCTCGATAAAACGCGCCATCGCGCGGGGACTCTCTGTCACACACGACGATACGATAGCTGGGCTGACGTTTGCTGCCCATGCGGCGTAGACGAATACGAACCATTTTCTGTGTTTCTTTCCTGCTGCCATGAGGCCCGGCGTTAACACGCTTCGGGAATCGCGGCTGCGATGTAGATTCTGCCGCGCACAGATTTAACTCTGTGCGCAACAGAACCGGCGATTGTTCTTTGTCAGGTATGGCGGTCTTCGCAACAACCAGGCTGCCGGCGCTCCTTCTCTGCCTGTCGCTTCGTGCGACAGACGAGATCCTGCGGAGACAGGCTGGCGGTTTAAACCGCGCATGGCAGAGAACTGGCGGAAAGGACGCCAATTGCCGTGCGCGAGAGTCGATTACCGTCTTCCTCGCTTCAACCCGCCCATCAACATTTTGGCGCGCGGGTCGTTAGACAACTTTTTCATCATGTCCTGCGCATCGCGAAACTGCTTAAGCATCTGGTTCAATTCCTGAACCGTTGCCCCGCTGCCGGCTGCCACACGACGTTTTCTCGAGGCGTTTAGTAGATCCGGTCGATGACGCTCTTCACGCGTCATCGAGCTGATCAACGCTTCCACCCGTTTGAACTGCTTCTCGGTGCTCCAGGCGCCAGGTCCTTCATGGCTTCTTTTGCGCCCGGAATCATCGCCAGCAGGTCGCTCAGCGGCCCCATCTTCTTGATCTGTTTCATCTGGCCGAGAAAGTCCTCCAGATCGAACTTGCTCGTCATCATCTTCTCGGCCGCGGCTGCGGCTTCGGTTTCGTCAAACTGCGATTGCGCGCTGCTCGATCAGCGTCATCACATCGCCCATGCCCAGGATGCGCGAGGCCAGGCGATCCGGGTGGAAGATTTCAAAGGCATCGGCTTTTTCGCCGGTCGCCAGAAACTTGATCGGCACGCCGGTGACAGCGCGCATCGAAATCGCCGCGCCGCCGCGCGCATCGCCATCGACTTTGGTCAGAATTAACCCGGTCAGGCTAACCTTTTTGTTGAACGCGTCGGCCACATTGACCGCTTCCTGGCCGATCATGGCGTCGGCCACCAGCAGCACTTCCTGCGGCTTGGTGCGCTGGCGGATCTCGGCGATCTCATTCATCAACGTTTCGTTGATTTGCAGACGACCAGCGGTATCGAGGATCACGATGTCATAGGCGCCGGCGATCGCCTTTTGCAGCGCGTTCTGGCAAATAATCGGCGGCGCAACTTTGTCGCCCTCCGAGTGCACCGGAATTTGCAGCTGTTTGCCGAGCTGCTCAAGCTGGGTGATGGCGGCCGGGCGGTAAATGTCCGCCGCGACCAGCATGGGCCGATGCCCGCTGCTGCGCAGTTTCAGCGCCAGTTTCGCCGCTGTGGTGGTTTTGCCCGCGCCCTGCAGACCGACCAACATGATGACGTGGGGCGCCGGGCCGCCTCAGATCCAACCGCCCGCCCTCGCCTAGCGTGGCGAGCAGTTCGTCGTGCACAATCTTGATGACCGCTTGGCCCGGGCGTTAGGCTCTTGTGCACTTCTGCGCCGACAGCGCGTTCGCGCACGCGTGTCAAAAACTCTTTGACGACTTTGAAGTTGACATCGGCTTCAAGCAGCGCGACACGCACCTCGCGCATGGCTTCGTCCACGTCTTTCTCCGTCAAAAAACCACGCTTTCCGAGGCGGTCAAAAATGGCCTGAAGTTTGTCTCCGAGTGCGTCGAACATAGCGAAAAGGCCAGTAATTCTATCACTTCGGATGGCGACTCGCCACCTTCCCGAACCTCTTGAGTTTGGCCACAGGATTTTGTATTGCGGTCAACATGCCTTAAAATTAAAAGATGTCTCCTGCCCTTCGCCGCCGCATTGCGAGCATTGTCACCACCGCGATCATGGCCTTTATCCTGTATCGGGTCGTCGATCGGTTGTTTATCGTCATTTGGGTTCAAGTTCCATGGTGGGGTTTGGTACTGTTGGCCGTGCTGCTGTTCTTGGCGGTCGACTTTATGGTCAACCGGGCGTTTGGAGTGGACAAAGGGGCATCTGGGCAGTAGCTGAATGATCAAAACTAAAGACGGACTCGAGCTCTTCGCACACGACTGGACAATCCCGAAACCCAAAGCCTGTGTGGTGCTGACCCATGGGTTCGGCGAACACGGCGCCCGCTATGCGCATGTCGGCGCGGCGCTCAATGCGGCTGGATACTCGCTGTACGGCTACGACCTCCGTGGACACGGCAAAAGCGGTGGCAAGCGCGGTCACACGCCATCGATGGATCATCTGCAGGATGATCTCAGCCGCGTCATCACGCGCGTCAAAAAGAGCGTGGGCAACACGCGGCTATTTTTGTATGGCCACAGCATGGGCGGGAACATCACGCTGGCCTATGCGGCCAGCCGCCCGGCCGGGTTGTCTGGCGTTCATGTCAATGCGCCGTGGCTCGAACTCGCGGTTGCAGGCAACCCGGTCACCATCGCGCTGGGCAAACTGATGTCGCGCATCGTGCCGTCATTCTCACAATCGACGCCGGCTCTGCAAGGCATCCTGTCGCGCGACCCGGCGATCGACGCGGCAAATGCCGACGACGCGTTGGTGCACCGGACGATGAGTGCGCGCCTGTATGTTGAAATCACAACCGCTGCCGAGCAGTTGCTGAGCGGCGCCACACCGCTGCGCACGCCGCTGTTGCTGACGCACGGCACGGCCGACGCGGTCGTTGCATTCGCTGGCAGCGCGGCCTATTTCGAAATCTGCGGCGCAACGGACAAGACCTTTACGCCCTACGATGGCGGGTTTCACGAGCTGCAAAACGATCTGTGCAAAGACGCCTATCTGGCTGAAGTGACCGCCTGGCTGGACAAACACACACACGCCTAACACGATGCCGACACACGCCACCCTGCCCTTGTGGGACGACGCGAACGATGGCGAAAAGCTGGCCAAGCTGCGCGTTTGGGTTGAAGACCTGTATCGCTACCAGCTTGGCGGCGCGCTCGAGCACATTCGAGCCACCCTGCGCGCGCATCAGCCCGCCGACCCCAAAGAGACGCGCGATCGCGATCTGATCCTCGACTGGTGCGACAGGCACCCGGACATCATGAACATGCACTGCGAGCCCGGCCATCTGACCGGCTCGGCGCTGATCGTGCATCCGGCGAGCGGCCGCGTGCTGTTAAACCATCACCGCACGCTGAATCTTTGGATGCAGTTTGGGGGGCACTTTGACTACGAGGTCGAACCCTGGCGCGTGGCGTTGCGCGAGGCGCGCGAGGAGTCCGGCATCCACGATCTGGCGTTTTTGCCAAACATGCCGGACCCGGCCCCATTTGATGTGGACGTGCACAGCATTCCGGCGCGCGGCAATCGGCCAACGCACCTGCATCTCGATCTGCGCTACCTGTTAAGCACGAATTCGCCCGAGCAAGCGCTGATCAGCGGCGAATCGCACGAGATCCGCTGGCTGACGTTTGCCGAAGCTGAGGCACTGGTGCACAGCGACGAACTGCTGCGCATGCTGGGCAAGGCGCGCCGGGCGCTGGCGGCGCAGGTGTAGTCCACCTAGGTGGACTACACCTGAAAACGCCAAAAGTGTCAGCAAGTGTCAGAATGCGTGGCGATGCCACGCACGACTCACTTCTTCTTCTTGCCCTGTTTCTTCTTCCAGGCTTGATATTCATCCTGGGCGTCGGCGCGCAACGGGTAATATTTGCGCAGATCGCCGCCTTCAGACAGGCGAATGCGAGCGAACTCCTCCCACTCGGCATGTTCGCTGGCGTGTTTGACCAATTCAGGCGCCAGTGCGGCCGGCACTACCGTGGCGCCATCGTCGTCAGCCACGATGATGTCGCCGGGCATGACCAGGCAGTTGCACAACGCGATCGGCACGTTGACGGCATACGGGAAGAGATTGGTCTGCGTGTGATAGTTTGGCGTGGTGCCTTTTAGCCACAACCCAAGCCCCAGATTTTTTGCGAACGGGTAGTCGCGAATGCAGCCGTCGATGACCACGCCGTTTCCGCCGCGGCCCTTAAAAAACGTCAGCATCATCTCGCCGAAGATGCCGCTGCCGAGGTCGCCGCGCGCATCGACGCACACGAAGTCGCCGGGCTGTGTGTGATACAGCACATGCCGGTGCAGCTGCGTCTCCGGGTCGGCATATTCGGCCTGTTTATATTGATCCTCGCGCTTGGGCATCATCTGCAGCGTCAACGCTGGCCCGGCGAAACACGCGCCCGGCGTGTACGGCACCGGTCCGCGAATGTGGGCGTCGCGAATGCCCATGCGGCTGAGTTCGGCGCTCGCGGTGGCGCTGCCGATTGCTTGCAGAGCCTGCACCAGCTTTTTATTCGGTCGTGTGATGTCGTTTGTCTGAATCATGGCAAAGCCAACTCTACGACAGGATGCCAAATTGCGCGAACCGGCGTCTGCCCCGCCTCGCGTTTGTGCAGCAACAACCATTGATAGATATTGATCCGGTCCGCGCCGTCCGCGGCCCAGAGCTGCGCCGGGTTGTAAATGTCATCCCAGATAAAGTGATCGCGGCCAGGCAAGGGGGTCAGCATGGCGTTTGGCACAGGTGCGCCGCAGCGCGTGCCGTCAGGTTTGGCGCGCGCGCCGTTGATCGTCTCAATCCAGGAGCGGCTGTCGTTGATCGGCACGGTCGCGTCGGCATCACCGTGATAGGCCCACACAGGCAGATTTGCATTTGAGATATTGCACGGCGTGTGTTTGTTCTGGACGGTCCCGGCGGACGGACAGATCGGCACGATGGCAGCGAGCCCGATGCTGTGCGACAGCGGCGGCGTGGCAGACATATCCATCTCGGATGCGTAGTGCAGCGCCATGCCACCGCCCATGCTGAGCCCGCTGAGGTAGATGCGCGACTGATCGGCATGTGGCAGCTGATGGGCGACCTTTACGACTGCGTCAACATACGCGTTATCCCAGCTTGCCTGCACATGCGGCGACAGCACGATAAAGCAATCACGGACGCCGCGCACGGTGAAGCACATGTCAGCGCCGTTTTGGATCAACTTTGGCGGTCCGAACTCCAGTATTTTTGACGCCGGCACATTGACCTCGCCGATGCCGTGCACAAAGATTAGCACCGGAAAGCGTCTGTCCGGGTCCGCGCCGTAACCCGCCGGCACATAGCGCCAATAGGAAACGGTGCGGCCCAGATGCGACGTGGCCTGCAAGGTGTGGCGGGACGACGGCGGCCCCAGTGCCACGACCGGCGTCGGCGTTGGAAGTGGTTTTGGCCGGCCGACAACAGGCAAAAACAGCCGCGCGCCGGCTGCGCCAGGCGTGGCTGTGTCGGATTGCAGTACGCGGTCGGCCTGCGCCGTTGTCGCGCCAGCGAATGCCAGCATCAGCACTGCGAGGGTGAGGCACAGCAGGCGCATGGCTGGCATTGTCCCAAACAATCAGCGCAGCGCCGGCAGGGCGCGCTCATAGAACGCAGTCACACGCGCCAGGTAGTCGATCGGCACCTCGCGATAGGCGCCGCCGTGGTCGGCATCGGCAACCTCCCACACCGTCGCGCCGGGCAGTGCCTGTTGCAGCGCGCGCGCTTGCTCAAGCGGCACGAGCAAATCATCGAGCCCCTGTATCAGCATCACCCGCTGCGCCGCGATTTTTGCAGCATCGACCACCGGACGCGCAGCCCAGTAGTCCACGCCGGATTGGCGTTGCGCCAGCAGCAGGCCGGGAAAATGCAGCTGTCCGGGCGTGCGAGTCAGGCGCGTCCATTGAAAGCGCGCCGCACCGACAACGTCCGAAAACGCCGAATCCGAGACAACGGCGCCAATTCCCGCGTCATCGGCCATCGCGCCGAGCACAGCCGCACCGCCAAGCGACACGCCGTGCAGTCCGATCTGCGGCCGCTTGAACCCGCGCGTTTCGAGCCAATCGACGGCTCCAAGCACATCACGCCGTTCATGGATGCCAAAGCTGACAAACGCATCTGCGCTTTTGCCATGCCCCCGCAGATCGATCATCATGACTGCAAAGCCCGCGTTGTGCAGGCCGGCCGCGAACTCGACATAGCGGCCAAAAAACTCGTCGGTGCGGCTGCCGTCTTTGCCATGCACCAGCACAATTGCGCGTCGCGCGCCGACTTTTGGCATATACCAACCGGCCAGCTTCAGGTTGTCGCCGCGCGAAGAAAATGTCACGTCTTCGAAGTCAATCGGCCCGCGCCACGAATATGTGCGCGGTGTCATCGATGCTTGAAACACCCGGCGCGGCCGCAGAAAATAGACATACGCCAGCGCGTTCAACAACACATACGTGATCAGCACTTGCACCGTCAACCAGATCAACACGGGCCGCGCGAGGCACCAGAGAAGTTTCATTGCGCCAGTATCGCCCGGAGACCGGAGATCTCGGGCTAACCATCACAATGGCGGCGTGCCGCCGGGCGGAGGGCAGGCGCAGTGGTTAGCCGCCGACAGGCGGCTTCGCTAGGGTTAGCGCGGGACCTCGGTCCCGAGTTCGCGCGCGCGCAGCGCCAGCCCAGCCGCCACGCCCGTAAACAAATCCTGCTGCACCACGCGATCTGCGCCAAAGCGTTTGACGAGCATGTCGACAAAACACGGGATCGCGGACGAACCCCCGGTGCGCACGACGGCGTCGATCTGATCCGCGCGCGTGCCTGCGCGCAACAGCACGTCATCGATCAATTCGCCGATCTGGCGGCGCTCCTGCGCGATAAAGGCCTCGAAGTTGCGGCGCGTCAGGGGATGCCAGATGTCAATCGCGCCGGATTCGTATTCAATAAACGAGACGTTGGCTTGCGTAAGCCCGACCTTGGCCTGTTCGACGCGTTCGTAGACGTCGTAGCCATAGCCCTTCCCGATCAGTTCCTCGAGCGCGAGCAGCCGGATCGGGTCGTCACAGTCTTGCTGTGCCTCGCGCAGAAAGCCAAGGATATCGGCATTGCTGAGCATCGGGATGTTTTGCCAGTCGCCGAGTGCGTCCATCAGGTGGGTCGGCATGGTCATGCGGCCGGGTCCCCAGCGCACATCGCGGCCAAACCACGGCAGCAGCGCGCGGTTGAAGATGGCCTGGTCGAAGTGATCGCCAGCGATGCCGATGCCGCCGGTCGCGACCACATGCTGGGCGCCGTTGGCGTCAAACCGAACCACGGCCAGATCGAGCGTGCCGCCGCCGAAGTCGAATACAAATGCATGCCGGGTTTGTTGCGCGCGCGCTTCAAGGCCAAACGCCAGCGCCGCACCGATCGGTTCCATCTCAAACGCGACCTCGGTAAACCCGGCCAGCCGCGCCGCTTCAGCCAGTCGCGCCTGCGCGCGCTCGTTGTCGGCCGCGTTTGCGACATTGGCGAAGTTGACCGGCCTGCCAAAAACAGCCGCGGTTGGCGCACGCCCCAACTCAGTGCCTATGCGAAAACGAACCTGGTCGAGAAAGGCGGCGATCAGGTCTTCGAGCGAGTAGTCTTTGCCAAAGAGCGATGTGCCGGCATACGTTGTCGCGAGCGGCCCCTTGAGCGTGTGCAGCAGCCGGCCGGGCGCATCGGCATCGACATCGGTAAACACGTCGACGATCACCGCCCCACCCTTCAGGTCGTACCCCTTCGCCAGCAACTCGCCCAGCTCAAGATCGATCGTGCCGATGTATTTCTTGACAAAGCGAGGCACCCGCCCGACGTTCTGCTTGCGATACAACGAGATTGCCTGCCGGCCGATGTGCAGCGTCTGATCGCGTTCGACATACAACGCCGTGCGCAGCGTGTCGCGGCCGTCGTCCAGCGGCAAAATGCGCGGACGCGCGTCGCCCGCGCCAATTACAGCGGCGACGGTGTTTGTGGTGCCGAAGTCAATGCCTAAGAACATGGGGAGAGTAAAGAATCTAGAATCCAGAATCCAGACATGAAGCATGCCCGCGGTTAGTCGTCTGAGTGATGAATGTCGGACGCATGTCTGGATTTGGATTTTCTGGATTCTTCACAAAAACATCGCCGCCGCGACACGCGCACCCACCACATTCAGCGGCCGCGCCTCGGACGGCTTGGCCGCGATGGGCAGGCTGCGGGTGGTGCTGACGACGAGGTCGCCAGTCATGGTGAGCATGAGCGTGGCCGTGGTTTGGCTTTGCAGCGCGCACGTCAGTGCGACAAAGTTCTTGATGAGCGGTTGCGATTTTGCGCCGGGCTTTTTGTGCGCTGGCAGGCCGGCGGTGGCGACCACGAATTGCGCACCGTCCGCGCCGACAAATTGCACCGCGTCATCGGCATTGATGCTGGGCAGAATGAGGGCGGCGACCACATCGTCGTCCTGCTCACGCGACACGCAAAACGCGCCGGACGATTCGACCAGCTTCAACGGAAAGCGCACCCAGCGCCCGAGCCGCGTCAGCAGCAGCAGATCTTCCGCACCGCCGTCGGACGCACCCAGCCAGACCGGCGCGTCGGTGTGCTCACCCGGCGTAATCTGCTGACCCGACGCCAGCATATTCTCGACCACGCCCCAGGGCAGCGCCCGGCACCAGCCCTGTCGCGTCACCACGACCAGCTGTGCCGGCGGCGCAAACTCGTCGACAACGCAGACGGCTTCGACTTGCTCCAGCTTCATCAATCCGAGCGCGCTGGCGCGGGCGGCGTCCTGCCAATCCATGCGCGCGCTGAGACGAATGCCGAGCCCGTTGAGCGACACCAGCCGGAAGGTCGACGTCATCGCCAGCAAGCCACCCAGCCGCGTAGTCGCGGCCATATACAGCGGGCGCAGCTCGCGCACGCCGCGGTCTTCGGCCGTGACGAGTTTGAGCGTCTGATCCATTGACGCCACGCCGGGCAGCAGCAGCGCGTCGCCGGTACCGGTCAGCAGCGCCAGCACATCACCATCCAGATTGCGTTTGCGCGCATACAGCCGCAGGTCGCGCAGATCGTTGCGGGCGCGGCTGAGCTGGGCCGGCGACGCGCCGCTGCCGCTGCGTTTGAGAAACGCAGTCTCGGCGCGCAGCGCGTCGCTGTTGCGCTGCAGCGTCTGCGTGCGCGCGTGCAGCTCGGCGATCAGCAGGTGCGCGGCCGCCAGATCCGGCGCGGCCTCGAGCAATTCTTCAAGCGTGACCATGGTGCATCAAGCGGGAACAGCCGCCTCGTGCTGTGTCGGTTTGATCTCGCTCACCGATTGGGTTTTATAGAACAGGCCACCCTTCGTGGCATAGGCGCGCGCGTTGCCGCGCGCGTCCATCAACAGCACGCGCACCCAATGATCGACGGTCACCAGCGGTTGCATCTCGCGAGTCACGTCGAAGCCGGCTGCATCGATGTCCATTCCAAAACGCAAATTCGAAATCGCGCGGCTGGCGGCGCCGGTTCTGATCGTGAGCTCGCCCAGCCCCATGCACGAGGCCGCGCCGTAACGATCATCGACATAGTTGCCCGCGCCGATGATCGGCGAATCGCCGGCCCGGCCGGGATACTTCCACGCCACACCCGAGGTGGTGACTGCGTTGACGATGTGGCCGCTCGCATCGCGCACGGTCACGTTCATGGTGTCGCTGCTCTCGCGCATCGTAAAGGCGCGATTGGTTAACTCTATCAGCGCCGCGCGCGGTGCGTTGGCATCCTGCAGGATGTCGATGTCGGCATCGGACAGCCCAAGTGCGCGCATGCGGGCGATCCAGATCGTGTGCGCCTTATCGGTCAGCATCACGCGCCGTTCTGCGCCAATCTCTTCGCCAAAGCGCTCCGCGCCCGCGCCGACCAGCAGCACATGCGGGAGCTGTTCCATCACCGCGCGCGCCAGTTGAATCGGGTGCCGAAAGTTGCGCACGCCGGCGACCGCGCCTGCGCGCAGGTGACGGCCCTCCATAAACGAAGCGTCGAGTTCGACCTCGCCGAGCAGATTGGGCAGGCCGGAGAAGCCCACGCTGGTGTCGTCGGCATCGTCTTCCACATCGCGCGCGACCTGCTCAGCCACGTCGTCGGCCGACGCGCCGCTGCGCAGCATTTCCACGCCGCGTTCGATGATCCAATCTTTGATTTCGCCGTTTGCAAGAATTAGTGCGTCCACAGGGGGCATTGTACGGTCGGATAGCCGCAGGCACAGTGGTTAGCCGCGCGTAACCGGCCCCGGGACCAAGGTCCCCGGGGCCGGTTACGCGCACGCCGCTTTACAAAATTTTGTGGCACCCCGCACACTGCCGTCACTCGGCCTGCACAATCATCACCGTGGCATACAAGTCGTCGGCATAGAGCGCGGCTGTGACACGCAGGCGATAGGCGCCGGAGGTTGGAAAGAAGTTGCCCTCGGCCCCATAGGCATCGCCTGGACCACGCTCTATGGAAAACCGCGCGCCATCGGCGTTTTCGATCGGCGCAATTTCGAGCGTGGGCGTAATCAGACGGACGCGCGCGGTGTTGATGTCGAGCGCGACCACGGTCAGCGTGGCAGTTTGCCCGGCCTGCGCCGGATACGGCTGCAGGCGATAGCTGAGCTGCACATCGCGCACGACCTGCACCCCGACGCCATTGGCATCCAGCGGCATAGCGATTCCGGTCAGCGGCACATCGATGCGCATCTGTGGTGTGTCATCCGGCAGGCTGGCGCGCCAGCGTCCGAGGACGATGCCGGCCAGCACGATCAGCGTTGCCAGGGCTACGGCGAGCAGAATGAAGCGAAGCGCGAGACGCGGGGGCATGTGAAAGAAACAGCGCGACATGCGCGGGAGGCAGCAGGAAGAAGCCACAGATGACACAGATAAAAATCTGTGTCATCTGTGGCTTCTTCCTGCTTGCTTTAGAGATACAACACTACAAACACAACCAGCCAGACCGCGACGATGAAATACCAGTACCAGGTGGCACCCTGCACCATCAAGCGGCGGCGCGACGAAAACTGCCCGAGCGCGGCGCGCATCAGCACCAGCCCCATCAGCCCGACGCCGATCAGCACACGCGCGACGTGAAAGAACAACACGATGATGAACATCGAGCCGTAGGCATCCTGCTGCGCCATGCGGCCCAGTTCGGCAAACTCGACGACCTGCACCGCCATAAACAACAGCCCGAGCACGGCCGAGGCCGCAACGCCGACGATCAGGCCGCGCTTGTCGTCGCGCGCGATGGCGCGGTTGGCGTACCACATCGTAAATCCGCTAAACAGCGTGATCACCGTGTTGACGACGGCCGGCAACAGCGGCGGCTGCTCCGTGCCAGTCGGCGGCCAGGTCGCGCCGGAGGTCACGCGCAGGTAATACCAGGCAAAAAACAGGCTGGCAAAAAACATCGTCTCGGAGACGATAAAGATGCCGACGCCCATGCGTCCGATGCGCTGGCGTTGCGCGGCGCTGGCGGTGGTGGGGCTTGGCTGTGTGCGTGTTACATTCATCGCTTAATGCGAACGCGCACCCTCGGCGGGCTCTTCGGCATGCTCGGCATTGCGCACTTCGTCATAGATCCAGGTATACAGCCCGTATGCGATCAACAGCGCGCCGATCACCGCGAGTGTAATGCGCATCGGCAATGGCGTCGGCGCGATGGCAAATACCAGGCATGAGATGCCAATTGCCAGCACAATCGGCGATAGGCTCGGCGATGGCATGTGAATATGCTCTGCGTGGCCGCCATGTGCATCATGGCCCTGTTCATGTGTCTTTTCCATTTTTTCTCACTCTCAATTACACGCCTGATGAACAGGCTTTGGCAAAATCGCTATCCTAGTAGTGCGTCAAGGCAAACAGTTTTGGTGCCGAATTCACCATCCCCGCGCTCCGCGGGGGATGGTGAATTCGGCCAAACATAAACTTTACTTTGACAGACTGCTAGGCTTAGCGCGGCATATACATCAACACCCAGACCAGGCCAAACGCCGCGCCGAGCAGCACCACGCCGAACGACAGCAGCACCACGCGGCGCGCCAGGGGTTTCATGTGATTTGGAATCATCAAACAGCCATCCGATCAATGATCATGGCGCCAAACAGCAGCGCCAGATACAACAGCGAAAAGCCATACATGCCCCAGATCGCTTTTGGCGTCTGATCACGCATCGCCTTCCAGGCATACCAGACAAACGCCGCGCCCAGCGCCAGCGCGCTCACCAGATACAGGTTGCCCATGTAGCCCAGCGGCGTCAACGTCACCGTCAGCGCAACCATGCCGAGCGAGTAGACCAGCATCTGGCGCACAGTCTCGCGATCGGTCGAGATGACCGGCAGCATCGGCACGCCGGCGTTGGCATAGTCCTTCTTCTTCATGATCGCCAGCGCCCAGAAGTGCGGCGGAGTCCAGTAGAACACGATAAAGAACAGAATCATCGCCGCCCACTCGAGCGATCCGGTCGCGGCGGCCCAGCCAATCAACGGCGGCACCGCGCCGGCGCCGCCGCCGATCACGATGTTCTGCCAGGTGCTGCGCTTGAGCCAGCTGGTGTAAATCACGGTGTAATAGATAAATCCGACAAACGCCATCAGCGCAGCCATCGCATTCACAAACAACAAATAGAGCGCCAGCGAACCGATCAGCAGCAGCGCCGAAAAATCAGCGCGCTGCGCGGCGCAATGCGGCCGCTTGGAATCGGTCGCAAGCTGGTGCGGCCCATCTTGCTGTCGATATCGCGGTCAAACCACATGTTGTAGGCGTTGGCCGCGCCCACCATCAGATAGCCCGCGATCGCGGTCCAAAACACCAGATACCACGGCGGCGCGCCGCGCGGCGTCACAAACATCGTGGCCAGCGTGGTAAACAGCAACAGCGACACGACCTTGGGTTTTGTCAGCGTCACATAATCGGCAATCTTTTGACGCGCGGGCGATAGCGCACGCTGCACCGGCTCCGGCGCCTGCATCGGCAGTCGGTTTCCCAGCAGCACCAACCGCACCGCGGCGATCCACGTCAACGCGCTGACCACGCCGTGCAGCACCGAGAGTGAAGCCGGTCGTTCGAGCAACAGCATGCCGATCCCAATCAGCGCCTGCGCGGACAGCCCGAGCACCACATGCATGAGGGCGCCGCGAATCTCAGGCGCAAGCGTGATTGCCGGCCCGGCCAGGCGCCGCGCGGTCGAAAGCGCATGCAACACCACGAGCAGCGACAGCGTGCGGTGCGCCCACTGCCAGAAGACCAGATAGCCGCCATTTGGCAGCAGACTGCCGTTGCAGAGCGGCCAGGTCGCGCCGCAGGCCAGCGCCGCGCCATAGCTCGACACCACGCCACCGGTGATCAGCACCAGCAGCACCAGCACAGCGAGAATTTGAAACCCGCGCCGCAGGCGTTTGACCGCGGGTGCGATCTCACCAGCCAACGGTTCGGCGCGCAGCGCGATCGGCAGCGCGGCCAGACACGCCAACACGATCATGCCTGTCGTCAAATGAAATAACCGGCTCAAGGGCTCCAACTGCGTGCGCACCAACACGCCGCCAAGCAGCACCTGTGCGATCAACATGGCCGCGCTGATAGACGCGATCCGCCGGGCCGAGGCGTTCGCCTGCCAGCGCCAGCTAAAGATCGCTACGATGACGGCGCCCAATCCGACGCCCAGCGTCAACGCGCGATGCGCAATGTCACCGGCCGCGGCGTTTGTCGGAACCGGCAGCGCCTGCCCGTAGCAGAGCGGCCAATCGTTGCAGGCCAGCCCCGACTGTGTCACGCGCAAAGCCGCGCCAGAAACAATCAGCAAAAGCGCGATGACGGCGGTCAGCCCGGCCAAACGCGCGAGCAGCGTGCTGCGCGCGCCATCGGATGCGCGGTCGATGACGTGAATATGAGCCATTAATGTGCGCTGATACCCCAGTTGTAGTCCACCTCGACAGTTGTAGTCCACCTCGAAGGTGGACTACAACTGTCGAGGTGGGCTACAACTGGCTAGTGCGCAGCCTCGGACGTGTAACCCAGACGCGCATCACGCGCCGGGCGTTCGCTAAACACGGTTGGGATCTTGTCAAAGTTGTGCTCGGGCGGCGGCGAAGGGATCGTCCACTCGAGCGTGTTGCCTTCCCACGGATCGGCCGGCGCCTTGGGCGCGCGCAGCAGCTTCACGCAGTTGATGATGAAGAGCAGCGCCGAGAGCGCAATCATGAACGCGCCAATCGTGGCGATCAAATTGTTGGTCGCCCACTCTGTATTGCCGTAGGTGGCGATGCGGCGCGGCATGCCTGCCAGCCCGAGCAAATGCATCGGGAAGAACGTCACGTTAAAGCCGATAAACATCAACCAGAAGTGCAGCTTTGCCGAGGTTGTCGTCGAGCATGCTGCCAAGCATCTTTGGGCACCCAGTAATACAGACCGGCAAAAATGCCAAAGACCGAGCCGCCAAACAGCACGTAGTGAAAATGCGCGACCACCCAGTAGCTGTTGTGCAGATAGGCGTTGATCGGGCCCGACCGCCTGAATCACACCTGTGATGCCGCCGACCAGAAACGTGCTCAAAAAGCCGAAGCACATCAGCAGCGGCGTCTTCATGTTGAGCGAGCCGCCCCACATCGTAAAGATCCAGTTAAACATCTTGACGCCGGTCGGCACGCGCGATCACCATGGTCGTAAAGATAAAGAAGCGTTCAAGTCGCGGGCTGACGCCGCGACACCAGCATGTGATGCGCCCAGGTCGTAAACCCAAGAATGCCGATCAGCGCGGTTGAAATCGCCACGGCCTTCAGACCGAACAGCGGTTTGCGCGAGAACACCGGCAGGATCTCGGAGATGATGCCCATCGCCGGCAGCACCATGATGTAGACGGCCGGATGCGAGTAGAACCAGAACATGTGCTGCCACAGCCGCACGTTGCTCGTCGTAAAGAACTGCGTGGCGAAGTTGCGGTCGGCCACCAGCATCACCAGTGCTGCGGTCAGCACCGGCGTGGCCAGCAGGACCATCGCGGCCGTGGTCGATCATTGCCCATACAAACATCGGGATGCGTCCAGAGCGTCATACCGGGCGCGCGCATCGTAAATACGGTCACCATAAAGTTCACCGAGCCAAGCGTGCTGCCGATGCCGTTCAGAATCAAGCCGAGCAGCCAGATATCCATGCCGATTTGCGGCGAATATTGCTTTGCCGAGAGCGGCGGATAGGCGATCCACGCTGCGTTCGAACGCAGGCTCTCGCCGATGACAAACGCAAAAGCCATCATCAGCGCGGCGCCGAGCGTAATCCAGAAGCTAAACGCGTTCAGGCGCGGGAAGGCTACATCGCGCGCGCCGATCATGATCGGCAAGAAGTAGTTGCCAAACCCGCCCACCAGCATCGGGATCGTAAACAAAAAGATCATGCCGGTGCCGTGCATCGTAAAAACCTGGTTGTAGATCTCCGGCGGGATGACGTTCAGACCGGGCGCGGCCAGCTGCGTTCGGATGATCAGCGCCAGCAGCCCGGAGCCGATAAAGAACACAAACGCCATGACCATATACATGATGCCGACCTTTTTGTGATCGACCGTGGCCAACCAGCCGAGCAGGCCGTATTTGGCTTTGTCTTGAGACGATGCGGGAATGCTGATGCTTGCCATAGAATGTTTCGCCTAATCTTGAGGGTAGAGCAGATACGCAACCAGATCTTCAATTTGCTGCGGTTTTAGTAGGAGATTGGGCATCGCAGTGCCAGGTTTGACGGCCTGCGGGTTGGATCAGCCACTTTTTGAGGTTCTCCGGGTTGTTGGTGAACCCCTCGACCTGGGCAATCGTCGGATACGTGCCCAGCACGGTCATCTCGCGCGGCGCGGTTTTGCCCTGCGCCTTTGTGCCGGCGACGACGTGACACGTCCAGCAGACCTGCCCGCCGGCGCCTTCACCGAGAAACAGCAACTTGCCCTTGGCCGCGTCACCGGGCTTGAGCGGACCACTCGCGATGCCCTGCTCTTCCGCTTGCGCTTTGAGCCAGGCGTCATATTCGGCCTCGGGCAGAACGGTGACCGGGCTGAGCATAAAGGCATGCCGCGCACCGCAGAAGACATTGCACTGGCCGATATAGATGCCCGGCAAAGCGTCATTGATAAAGATATACGAGCGCTCGCCCGGGTTGACATAGATCATGGAGCCAAACTGCGGCACCCACCAGGCGTGAATGACATCGGCGGCCGTCAGATCCAGCCGAATGCGCTTGCCCGCCGGGATGACGAGCGGCTTGTTTGCCATCGGCATCTCGGCGCTATCCGATGAGATTTCGACATCGCCTTTGTAGGCATATTGCCAGAACCATTGCCGGCCGGTGACTTCGATCACCAGATCGACCGTTCGGTGTCTTCGACCACGCGCCTGGCAGCTGCATTCGCCCAGCGCGTGCACGCGCGCGATCGGGAGGCGGACGAGCCATGGCCGGTCAGCTTGCCGACTGCGTCAACGGACCATGCCAAACACAATCGCAACGACGATGCGCTGGAATGATCGTCCACGTCAACTCGGCCGCGTTGTTGCCGTGGATTTTGAACAGGCGCATCGTCTGCCGCGACGACGCTGAAATTTCATCGCGGACAGCAACAATAGCCCTTCAACGAGCACGAAAGTGATGACGGCAAAGATAAAGACACCGTCGTAGAGTGACTTGATAACTTGAGCGTCAGAGTGTGGCTGGTGGAAGCATGATTACTGTTTCTGATGTGTCAGTTCGGATTGTGGATCACGGCACTGGATGTCAATCGCCTTCCCGCGGCGTCGTGTGAAGTTCGACGTCGATGGGCCAAAACCTTTGTCCTCCAACTCGGTGACACTCATCGTGATTCTAATGATCCATGTGACGCGTCACGTGACGTTTGACGCTTAAAATCGTGCTTAATCCGTATTTGACATTGTCTGCTAAATCGATACAATACAACAGTTCAGATTAATCAATGAATGGAACCAATTCGATTAACCGACGCAACCATGCGTAAGCACGATTCAGACCTGCTCAACTACATCGCCGAAAACAGCGCCAGCTTTGCGGAACGGCAAACTCAGCCGCTGGATCAGCTCAGCGAGCACCTCGGCATCAGCACCGGCAAATTGCGCGAGCAACTCGAAGTTGCGCGCGCGATCGGCATCGTTGAAGTCACACCCAAGACAGGCATCCGCCTGACCGAATATAACTTCACCCCGGCCGTGCGGTTCTCCCTGCTCTATGCGCTGTCACAGGATCACACCCTCTTCGATCTCGTTTAGCGAATTGCGCAACCATGTTGAGTTCGGCTTCTTTCACGAGGCCGTGGCCAAGCTCACCGAAGAAGACCATGCTGCCTGCTCAAACAACTGGTTCACAGGCCTGGTCCAAACTCGAGGGCGATCCCGATTCGCATCCCGCACGCCGAACACCGCGCACTGCATCTCACCATATTCAACAGCCTGAACAACCCGTTTGTGCGCGGCGTGCTCGAAGCCTACTGGGATGCCTACGAAGCCGAAGGCTTGAACGTCTTCAGCGACTACGACTATTTGCGCGAAGTCTGGCGGATATCACGAAGGCATCGTCAACGCCATCATCTGGTGGCGATCAGGACGAGGCCTATCGACTGCTTGTGCAGCACACCAAGCTGATTCAGAAGATCCCGAAAATCCGCCCCGCCAAAAACCGCGACGGCGACCTAGATTTATGAAACCTCCCGAGGAGACTAATGATCAAAGATATCTCAACACCCAATTCAACGCCAGTAACGCCGCTTAGCCGATCGCGCGCCAATCGTGAATGACTTCTCGATCACCGCAGCCACCAAGAACGGCTCCGGCAGCGCCACCTCCAACCTGGCGTTGCTGCGCGCGCTGTTCAAGATGGGCATCCCCGTCAGCGGCAAAAACCTGTTCCCATCAAATATCCAGGGCCGCCCAACCTGGTACACCATCCGCACCAGCAGAGATGGCTACATCGCCCGCCGCGACACAAGCGAAATCATGATCGCGATGAACCCGGACACCGCGCTGGAAGATCACGACAAGACCGCCCCCGGCGGCGTCTTCATGTATGAAGAGTCGATCAAGATGCCGCTGCAGCGCGACGATATGAGTTATTACGCCGATCCCGGCCAAGAAGATCGCCAGCCGAGCTGGAGAAAGACCCCAAGCTCAAGACGTCTATTCGGCCAACATGGTCTATGTCGGCATCGCTGATGTGGCTGCTCGGCATCGAAGAGAACGAGATGGAATCGGCGCTGATGTTCCACTTCAAGAGGCAAGCCGAAGCCGGTCGACTCGAACATGGCCGTGATCCGCACGTCGATCGAGTGGGCCAAAGCAAACCTGACCAAGACCGATCCCTACACGGTCGAGCGCATGGACAAGCCACCAACGGGTCTGATCATGATCGACGGCAACACCGCCGGCGCGCTCGGCGCGATCTACGGCGGCGTGAGCTTTGTGGCCTGGTATCCGATCACCCCGGCCACCAGCCTGGCCGATGCGCGTGACTGAGTATCTGCCACAGACTGCGCATCGACCCGGAGACGCAAGGCGCCGACCTATGCGATCGTGCAGTCGGAAGACGAGCTGGCCGCGCTCGGCATGGTGCTTGGCGCCGGCTGGGCCGGCGCGCGCGCGATGACCAGCACCTCCGGTCCGGGCATCTCGCTGATGGCCGAGTTCGCCGGCTTGGGTTACTTCGCCGAAATTCCGGCCGTGATCTGGGATGTCCAGCGCATGGGCCCGGCCACCGGCCTGCCCACCCGCGTCTCACAGGGCGATCTGATGAAGACCTACTTCCTGGGCCACGGCGACACCAAGCACATCGTGCTGCTGCCGGGCGATCCCAATGAGTGCTTCGAGATGGGCTGGCAGGCCTTCGATCTGGCCGAGCGATTGCAGACGCCGGTGTTTGTGCTGAGCGATCTCGATATCGGCATGAACCAGTGGATGGCCAAGCCGTTCGAGTATCCGGATCAGCCAGCATGAACCGCGGCAAGGTCTTGACCGCCGAGCAAGTTGACCGAAGCCAAGGGCTTTGCGCGCTACAAGGATGTCGACGGCGACGGCATCGGCTATCGCACGCTGCCCGGCACCGATCATCCGCTCGCGGCCTATTTCACGCGCGGCTCCGGCCACAACGAGAAGGCGCAGCTCTCCGAGCGCAGCGAGGACTGGGAGCACAACATGGACCGGCTGACGCGCAAGTTCGAAACCGCGCGCAAGCGGTGCCGGCGCCAATCGTCGATCTGCGTCGAGGGCGCCGAGATCGGCATCATCGGCTTTGGCAGCACCACACCGGCCATCGATCGAAGCCCGCGACATGCTGGCCGCGCGGGCATCAAGACCAGCTTCCTGCGCCTGCGCGCGCTGCCGCTGAATCGCGATGATCAGCCGCATTCATCGCCGCGCACAAGCGAGTTGCTATGTGGTCGAACTGAACACCGACTCGCAGCTGGCGTCGTTGCTCACGCTGCACGCGCCGGAATACGCCACGCAAGCATCGCCGCGCAAACAACAATGAGCGGCCTGCCGCTCACGGCGAACTGGCTGACCGCCAAGATCAAGGATATGAGAGGCAAAATCATGACAAACAAATCAACATCGCTGGCGAAGGTCAAGAAGACGCGCATGCCACCGCCGCTCAGAACATGCCAATGGCGTCGGCCAACAAGCCGCCGATCAACATGATCGGCCTGGAAAAGACTCGATTACAAGGGCGGCGACAGCACGTTTGCAACGGCTGCGGCCACGACTCGATCAGCGCGCAGATCATCACCGCCTGCTACGAGCTCGGCGTCCAGCCCGAAGGCCTGATCAAGTTCAGCGGCATCGGCTGCTCGTCAAGTCGCCGGCCTACTTCATGAGCCGCTCGCTTCGGCTTTAACACGCTGCACGGCCGCATGCCATCGGTGGCGCAGGGCGCGCTGCTGGCGAACCACACGCTGCAGGGCATCGGCGTCAGCGGCGATGGCGACACCGGCTCGATCGGCCTTGGCCAGTTCAAGCACTTGGTGCGCCGCAACCTGCGCATGGTCTACATCATCGAGAACAACGGCGTGTATGGCCTGACCAAGGGCCAGTTCAGCGCCACGGCCGATGTCGGGCCAAGAGCTGAAGCATGCCGGCAAAAACGAATTGCCGCCGATCGACCTGTGCCGCGAGGCCATCATGGCCGGCTGCGGCTTTGTCGCGCGCTCGTTCGCCGGCGATCCCAAGCAGGTCGTGCCGCTGCTCAAAGCGGCGCTGAGCCACCGCGGCACCGCGGTGCTGGACATCATCAGCCCGTGCGTGACGTTTAACAACAAAGACGACAGCACCAAGAGCTACACCTGGGGCCGCGAGCATGACGAGCGCATCAACGACATCCAGTACGTGCCGATCGCCGAAGAGATCAAGGTCGACTACGCGCCGGCGAAGCCAAGGCAGTCGAGATGCACGACGGTTCTAGATCCTGCTGCGCAAGATTGACGACAACCTGCACGACCCGACCGACAAGCATGGCTGCGCTCAAGCCTGCTGACCGAGGCGCATGAAAAGCAGGAGTTCATCACCGGTCTGATGTATGTCGACAGCAGTCGCGAGAACCTGGCTGAGATCTCCGATCTCAAAATGCCGCTGGCGCATCTGACCCAGGCTCAATTGCGGCCAAGCAAAGAGAGCCTCGAGAAGATCCTCGCCGGGATGTTCTAAACACGTTTGAGATTCTTTCAAATACAAAACGCCCGCGCAATTGCGCGGGCGTTTTGTATTTTTCTTTGCCAGTGCCAGATCGGCGAGCACCACGCTCACGCGTTCTCTTTGCGCGGTGGCCGTTCGGACTTTACAAACTTGCCCATGATGCGCAGCAGCGTCATAAAGAGCACGCTGACGCTGCTGGCCCAGTAAACACCCTGCGCCAGCAGCGTATTGCTGTCCGTGCCGCTCTGCAATCCGTGTATCAGCGAAAGCACAAACAGCGCAAAGCTCAAAAAATGAATCATGCGCCAGCCGCGTTGTGTGATCAGCCGGCGGGCATAAAAGCTCAAGCTGACGAGCACCAGTACATAGAACGCGATCTGGCCCAGGCCCACTTCAATTGGCTTGTATTTGATGCTGGCAAACGGTGTGACGATGATCGGCAGCGTATAGGCGATGTATTTGTCGCCCATCAAAATCAGCGCGTGAAAGAGCGCAAATGCCAGGCCGAGCAGGCTGCTGTGCTGATGCAGGTCGAACGCCGTCGGCCCGCCCGGCCACATGCGCGCCATCTTGCTGGTGATCAGCAGGCCGAACAGCATCGACATCCACATCAACGCAAACGCGACAAACGCGGTCGACCGCGACAGATACCAGTAGGCTTTTGGCGCATCTCCCAGCAGCGACTGCGCCAGGCCAGGCAACCATGCGGGCAGCAGCACCGCGGCGCCGATCGCGCCCGCAACGACCGCGGCGAGCAGCATCAGGAGCGACACAAACGACATCGCCTGCGGCAAATCATCGGTCTGTGGCGGGCGGGCTGCGGGTTTTGGAAGTGTAGAGGTTGTTATCATGATGTGTAAGAACTATGCTGCGATTACGATTGAGTGCGAGACCAGTAGGCTGGCCATGTCAACGACGCAAACCGGTCGCACTGGCGGACCGTGCCATCGCGCAGGACGATGGCGCAGGCCAGCTCACTGCGCGCTGAGATCCACTGCAGACCGATTTCCACGCCCAGCAGAAACACGGTTTTTGCCGCGACTTCCGCATAAATTGTGTCCGGCGCGACCACGGTCACGCTGAGCACTTCGTTGTCGACGGGCTGACCGCTGCGCGGATCGATGATGTGATGCTGCTGCTTGCCATGCGCAAGCCAGGCGCGGTAATCAATGCCGGATGTGGCGATGCCGCAATCCGCCAGCATCAACACCTCAATTTGTGGTGCGCCGGCGGCGCGCGGGTCGGTCACACCAATGGGCCATGCAGCGCCATCGGTTCGCGCGCCACGTACCGCAATATCGCCGCCGGCGTTTACGATGACACTGCCGAGCGCGGCCAGTTGCGCGGCCGCCTTTTCAGCCGCCCAGCCCTTGGCGATGCCGCCAAAATCCAGTCGCATGCTCTGTGGAATGCGCACCGCGCAGTTATCGTCGTCAAACTCGATTTCGTCCCAGCTTGAAGGACGGGCAGCGCCGGCTAGTGCTGTCTGAGCGACTTGAGCCTGCGAGCCTGATGCTGAACGCAACTCGTCGAACGACCGGTCATAGCCAGCCAGCTCCAATTGACGCGCAAGCGTCGGCGTGACCAGCCCGGCGCTGCAGACTACAGCCTCGCGCGCGCACAACAGGAGTTCCCACAGGGTTGGACTGGGCGTAAACCAGTGCCCGGCAAAGCGGTTGAGCATGCTCAACTCGCTGTCTTCGCGAAATCGGGATAAGCACCCTTCCCATTCGGCAAACCAGGCCGGCGCTTGCGCAAGCGCACATGCCGCGCCTGCCGAATTGTCTTCGGAGATAACGGACATATTGCACCCCATCGCGAAAAATTCGTGTTTTTGCATGATTCTCCTGCGCGAGCTGGCTACTGTGAGGAGCCTGTGTCGGCCGGGTGGTGGCGGCGGCGGAGGTGGTGGCGGCGGCGGAGGTGGTGGCGGTGGCGATGGTTGTTCAACGACAGGCGCAGGTGCCTGTGCCGGCGGCGGTGGCGGTTGTTCAACGACAGGCGCAGGTGCCTGTGCCGGCGGCGGTGGCGGTTGTTCAACGACAGGCGCAGGTGCCTGTGCCGGCGGCGGTGGCGGTTGTTCAACGACAGGCGCAGGTGCCTGTGCTGGCGGTTGTGCAGGCGCAGCCGCATTCTCCGCTGGAGCCGGCTGACTGGCGGCGGCAACTTCCTGCGCAGGTGGCACACTGGCGTTCACGACTGCGGCGACTTCGCGCAATGGCGCGGCCGGGATCACTTTTGTGATGATCGGCGGCAATTTGATTTTGACCGATGGCACAAGCGTCGGCAACGGTGCGAGCACCGCAGTGTTGCGGCGCGTCACGCCGGCAGCCAATATTTTTGCGAACCCAGCTGGGCTCGCGTCAGTGTTCGCCGGCCGCGGAGTGCTCGTTGGCGCGATGATGATCGGCTGCTCTGCGGCTGCCGCGGCAGTTTTCGTTTTCTTTGGCTGGGTCGTTTCCGCATGAACCAGCCATGCCCAACCCGCCAGAGAAACTGCAAACGACGACACTGCGATCAGTGCTTTCACACCAATGTTGCCTTCTTTGCCGTTTCCAGGCGCACTTCGCCGATTGTTGGTCTGCACCGCAGCGCGCGCCGCGACAGCAGGTGTTGGCGAGAGTGGTTTGCCGACTGGCTTTTGACCGACGACTTTTGCGCCCGTGACCGGTCTTTCCGGGGTGTCTTGTGTGCTTTCTGACATAGTCTGTCCTCGTTGTATCGTGCTGATCCTCTGTTAAAGGCGCCGCCGCGATCGTGTCGCAGCGGCGCCATTGTCAGATTCAAGCGCTGGGATGGCTACGGTGTTTTGGCGTCTTCGGATTCGTGGTCTTCTTCGTCTTCGTGATCTTCTTCCGGCTCATCTTTGTGATCGTCGCCAGATTTGTCGTCGCCATCTTCGTCATGATCTTCTTCGCGCTCCGGCGCCTTGGTGGGTTCTGGCGCTGCTGGCGCGGGTTTTGTGGGATTCAGTCCGGGTTGGGTGGTGGTGGGCTGCGGTGCAACGACTGGCGCAGGCTGGGCGACTGGCGCGGGCGGAGCAACTTTGGGTGGTTCCGGCCGCGGGTTGCGAGGTGCGGCCGGCGGCTTCGGAGAATTAGCCGGCGCGGCAACGGGCGCTTGCGGCGCTACACGGTTTGTAGTTGTGTTGGCCGCTGCGGCTAGGTGCCGCCACCAGGCTGGCTGTGTTGAACAGCACATCGCCCGAAGAGGCATTGACATACACTTTTGCGCCGGTGTTGAGAGCGACTTCAAAGGCGATTGAGCCGTTGTATTTCACCAGCTCGGCGGTGACTGCTTTGACGCCCGGCGTCGTGCTCTGTGCGATGGCCCGCGCGCGTTTTGCACTCAGTTTGGTGCGCACGCCAGCCGCCTTGATGTAGACGACATTACCCTTCTTCGCACGTTCGACCAGCGCCAACTTGTCGGCGTTGGCTTGTTCAAGCGCGGTGTTGGCCTGTTCGATCAGCGCTTTGTACTCCGCTTCGCGTTTCGCAAATTCCACACGCAGCGCCTCGCTGTCGTCTGTTTTTGTGGAAAGGATGGCGACGGGCTTGGTGCTGCCCTGCGCCGTTGCCGCCACAGGCGCCGTCGTAGCGGGTGCGGGTCGTGCGGCAACGGCCGCGACTGAGTCCACGTGTGGCGCGGTCTGCTGTCGAATCAACGTTACAAATGAGCCTGCCCCAACCAGCAGGAAGGCGGTGAGTCCGGAAGCGATGGCGAATGCTGTTTTCTGTTTCATGTGTCTCCTGTTCTGCTGCTATCTTCGCAACAGAAGCCACATGAATTGATGTGATAAACATGAAGCTGTTCTCATCAAACGCGCGCCGGCCAAACTCTCAGCAAAAATCGGACATTGCCTCAAAAGCAGCCCGCGAACACCCGCGACGTTTTACATTTTGCGAGCGCCATCGACATCAGGCAGCGAAATCACGCACAGCTGCCAGCCAACGGCGGCAGAAGCGCAGGCGCCTTTCGCGCACCGCCGCACGAAACGGCTGGGAGGTCCGATTTACGGGCCGGGTATTGCCGCCGGCAGCGCGGCCGCTTCAAGCGCCACCGTGAAACGGCTGCCGCGGCCAAGCTTGCTGTCCACGCTGATGGTGCCGCCATGCGCATGCACGATCGCCTGCGCGATGGCCAGGCCGAGACCGGTGCCGCCGACATCGCGCGCGCGCGAATTGTCGGCCCGGTAGAACCGTTCAAACACATGCGCGACATGCTCGGGCGCAATACCGATGCCGTTGTCGAGAACTGAAAGCGCGACATGTTTGCCAGTCTGTTTGAGATCAATATGCACGATGCCGCCAGCTGGCGTGTAACGCAAGGCGTTGTCGACTAGATTGACAAGCACGCGCCGCAGTTTTGGCCCGTCGCCCTGAATACATACGTGCGCGGGAATGCAGTTCAGCGTCAAGGTCAGGTTCCGTTCATGCGCCACAACCGACAAGGTCTCGTGCACTTTGCCCGCGAGTTCTGCCAGGTCCAGCGGCTCCAACTGGAGTTGCATCGCGGAAGAGCGCGCAAGCGCGAGCAGGTCTTCCACAAGGCTGTTCATTTCGTCAACCGTGCCATCGAGCTGCGTCAGCACCGTTTTATAGTCGTCGCGCGCGCGCTCGCGGCTCAGCGCGAGTGATAACTCGCCCTTGATCGCTGTCAACGGCGAGCGCAGCTCGTGCGACGCATCTGCTGCAAAATGGCGCTCGCGCTCCATCGCCGCCTGCATCCGGTCAAGCAGCCGGTCAAACGTGCGCGCCAGCCGGCCCACTTCGTCCTGGCCCAGCCCAGTGCCGACTCGCCGCGACAAATCAGTGTCGTCGATGATCGTTTCAACATCGCGCCGCACTTGCTCCATCGGCGCGAACGCGCGCTGACTGAGCACCGACCCGCCCAGCGCGGCGAGCAGCAAAATGCCGGGTGCCCCCACGAGCAGGAGTTGCCGCAGACTGTCTAGCGCGGCATATTCCGTTTGCAGCGATTGGGCCACCTGCACCACTGCGATGCGCTGGTCGTTGGCTTTTATTGGCGCGGTTAACACGCGAAAGTCGCCGCTCGGCAGGCTGAGCGTTTCAAAACGCGATGTGCCTGTTTGCGCGTCGGCGATCATGCGCGCGGCATCTGGAAAGTCTTTGGGAAAGAGCGAATCCTGCAACGCGATCGTGCCATCAAGCCGCACCAGGCGCGTCGGCGTCAGGCTCAAGAAGGTTAAGGCGCTGGCACGCTCACGGGCGGACGCAGTCGCATCGACCGGTTGTTGTTGCGCGCCCTGAACACCACGCTCCGCCGCGCTCCGCAACGTGTTGTCGACGCTGGCGATCAGCGCGGTCTGCAGGCCAAAATAGACCGCCAGACACGCGATAAGCATCGCCATCGCCAGCATGGTTACAAACCACAAGGTGAGTCGAAAGCGGATGGATCGCAGGAGGTTCATGGATGGATCGCGGCGCGGCCTGCAGAGCGTTATTTGTTGCCGATCATGTAGCCCACGCCGCGCACAGTATGCACGAGCGGCGCCTCGCCTCCGCCATCAATCTTACGACGCAAATAGCCAACATACACATCCACGACGTTTGATGACCCGGAGAAATCGAACGACCAAACCGCTTGCAGCAGCACGGTGCGGCTGAGCGTGCGCCCGGCGTTACGCATCAGCTGCTCCAGCAGTTGATACTCGCGGGCGCTTAGTTCGATCGTGCGGCCATTTCGCGCGGCGCGGCGCGCGGCCGTGTCGAGCGTGAGATCAGCCACCTGCAGGACACTGGTTGGCATGCCGGTCGGCGCGCGACGGCCAAGCGCGCGCACGCGCGCCAGAAATTCCAGAAACGCAAATGGCTTGACGAGATAGTCGTCCGCGCCGCTATCGAGGCCACGCACGCGATCTTCCAGCGCATCGAGCGCAGTCAACAGTAACACCGGTGTGCGATCTCCGTTTGTTCGCAATTCGCGGCACACCGAGACGCCATCGCGCCGAGGCATCAATATATCGAGCACGATCACGTCATAGCCGACATCGCCGCTGGCCGCCACAAAATCCAGCGCCATTTCGCCATCGGTTGCGTGGTCCACCACATGGCCTTCCTCGCGCAGCCCCTTCAGGATGAAACTGGCGATACGTTTGTCGTCTTCTGCGATCAAGATGCGCATGATTCAGGGTGTCTTGGGTTCGGGAGTAGCGGACTCTTTGTCCTCATGATCATCATCTTCTTCATCATCATGATCTTCGGTGGGTTCCGGCCGCTCCGTCGGATGAACCTCAGGCGTTCGATGATCGTCCTCCCGCGGCTTGGCCGTGGCTGCTGGCGGTTGCGTTGCCGCTGGCGGCGGTGCGGGCGGCAGCGCGGTTGGATTGGCCAACGGCACCTGGGCGGTCGGCACGGGGGCAGGGGCTGCGGAGGATTGGGTCGGCTGCGGCTGAGCGGGCTGTGCCGGCTGGGCTGCAGGCGGTCGTGTCGCTGTGGCGCTGGGGCCGTCCACCAGCGTCGGGTTTAGCGGTGCGAGCGTGGCAATCGGTTGCGCGGGATCTGCCACTGCCGTCGCAATCGGCGCGGCTACCGTCGCGCGTGGCGTGCGCGGGCGACGTACGATCCGCGGCGTGGGCGCCTGGGTTGGTGTGCCGAGCACGGCATCGTAGACGTTGCGCAGCGTATCTTTGTAACTTTCGTCGCGTTCTTTGAGATACGCATCGGCGTCATCGTCATCATCGTCATCCGATGTCTGTTCATTCTCGATCCCTTGCTCGCCTTCCAGCAGCGTTGCAGATGGATGAACGGGATCTGTTGCGACAGTTGACACGGCTTCCGCAGGCGCGACAGCATTCGTCGGCGGAACTGGCGAGGCTGCGGCGCTCTTCGGCGCGCTTGCGTTACCCGCGATTTGAACTTCGCGCAGATCAATCACGATATCACTGTTTGGCACCAGCCGCACGCCATTGCTGGCTGCCGCTGTCACGGCAATGCCAAGCAGTCCGCCCATCAGGGCGAATGCAAGGGCCATGCCCACAAGGACAAACGTGATGGGTCGATTCATGAAAAGCCTTTTGTGAGTCGCAACACCGGCCTCAGGACCACGCCACTTGGGCATTGTCTCAAGGCATTCTAGGTGCAATGCATTGGATCCGATACGCGTTCTACAGCCATAGGCTGAAGCGCCATTCCACGCAATGCGCAGGGATAACGCTTCAGCCCGGTTATTCATGCTTAGTCTTACTGCATGTTCACAACCGGCAGCACGATGCGATAAATCTGGTTGACCACCATGATTTTCGTCGCGCGCACCGGTGTGACGGCCTGGATGCCGGCTGCCGGGCTGGCATTGGCAGTCAGGTTTACATACACATGTGCGCCATGGCGAAACTCGCCGCGCGATTCATCGATCATGGTGCCTTGTGTCACGGTGATTGGCTGTCCGTTTACGGTGATTGAACCGTTCACGATCGTCACCGTGCCGTATTCGGTTTTCTCGCCCGCGTTTGGCGGCGTTTCGGCTTCGATTTCAAGCGCCGAGCGCACACCGTTCGACATGACATAGGTCACTTCGACAAAGGCGCCAGTCGTCAGTGCAAAGCGCTGTTCGTTAAACTCAGTGCCGACGCTGCTTTCATACGTCGCGCCGCCGATTACCCAGGTGCCGACAAAGCCGCCGGCCGGCATTTCGGTGACAAAGCCAAATGCCTTGTTGACCGACTTGCCCTCGCGGTCGCGCGCGCATTCTCCGGAGCCTTCACCCTTGAGCTTGATCGCAACCCGCGTGCCGTCTGCGGCCAGGGTGTAATACACCTGAGCGCATTCGCCGGAAAGAAGTGAGCCGGTGACCTGTGTGCTGCTGGTAACAGAGTAGGTGTTGCTTGCGATGACCCAGGTGCCGATCACTGTCGGCGTGGCTGGCCGGGTCGAAATCAAGCCATAGGCCTTGCCAAAGCGACGCTCGGACTCACTCGCGCCCTTGCGTTCAATTTTGCTTGCCAGCAGCGTGCCATCGGCCAGCCGCACATACTTGACTTCAACGATTGCCCCGACAACAAACGGGCCCTGCAGGCGTGTTGTCGTGCTGACCACATAGCTGGCGTCGCCGATCTGCCAGATGCCGATCAAACCGCCCGCTGGCAATGCGCGGATCGCGCCGTACGCCTCGCGGCCTTCGCCCGGCGCGCCACAGGCATGCTCGGATTCCGAGCTGATGCGCACTGCGACGCGCGCGCCGTTCTGCACCAGGTATTTCACCTGCGCGCAATCGCCGATGCTCAACAGGCCGTGCTCCTGGTTAAAGCGCGTGGTGCCGGAGATCGCTTCATAGGATTGACCGCCAATGATCCAGGCGCCGAACACCGTGCCTGTGGGCGGGCGGGACGAAACCAGGCCGCGCGCCTCAAGCGTCGGCGTCATCGTGCGCGGGGCGCAGTCGTCGAGCGACTCGCTTTCGATCTTGCGCGCGGTGCGCGTGATGGTTGTGCTGTCGAAATACACATTGACGCAGCCGCCGACGACGAAACTGCCGTGCTGTTGCTGCAAAACAGTGTTCGAAATCACCTCGTATGTCGTGGTGTTAACCGTCCAGGTGCCGCGCAAGCCGGCATCGTCTGGCAATGTGGTGATCAACCCGCGCGCGCGCATGAGCAACGGGCCGACACCGCAGAACGGATGGCTTTCAATTTCGAGCGCGTTAGCGCTGGCCGCCTGGGTCTTTACTTCAACACATTGACCTGCCGCGAACGGGCCGTCTTTCTGTTCAAAATGAGTGGACTCAGTTGCTGTAAACACGCGGCCACCGACGGTCCAGGTGCCGATCAAATCCGCCGGGAAGCTGTCGATCACGCCTTTGAACTCGCTGACATGCGTATCGTCGCCGTCATGGTCGCCAGACGTGCCACAGTTGTCGTCGGCCTCCATGCGCAGGGCGATGCGGTCTGTGCTCTGGAGTTTGTAGGCCACTTCGGCGCACTTGCCGACACTCAGCATGCCTTCACTCAGCCGAAACTCGGTGATGCCAGCGACCGCGAGGTACGTGGTGCCGCTGATCGTCCAGCTGCCAAACAGCGAACCGCTTGGCATCGCGCTGACGATGCCGGAAGCGCGCAGTCCGTCGCCCGGGCCATCCGATGCGAGGGGCGCGGCTTGCACTTGGCCCAGCGAGGTGGCGAACGAGAGCGACGCGACGGCAATGCTGGCCGCCGTTGCGATGGCTGATCGAAGTTGAGTGAATCTATAAGTTTTTGTGGGGGATTGAGGGAGAGTTGGGGACGTCATGGTTATTCCTGAAAATCGCAGCTGTGAGTGTTGCAATTCATAGATAAGCGTAATGAGGCCTGTGCCTGCGCAATTAAGACGAACGTGAGAGTGTTCTCATGATGGGTCAGGACTTTGGCGTAGCGCCGTGCTTGAGATGGGGGCACTTGCGCTGAAATGCGGGCATTCACGGGCGTGCAAGTGGCGCTAATACACATCTCTTAAATATCGCTTATCGCGGCGCAGATGCACCAGCCAGTTGGCTGCCTGCTCGGGTGAATAGCCGGACTGGATGGCCACATCGGTCAATGCGCTGTCCACATCGCGCGCCATCTTTGACGCATCGCCGCACACGTAAATCTGCGCACCTTGGTCCAGCCAGCGCCATAACTCGGCGGCGTGCTGCCGGATGAGATCCTGCACATAAACTTTGCGCACCTGCATCCGTGAGAACGCCACATCCAGCCGGTTCAGCACACCCGTTGCCTGCCAGTGCTGCAGCTCATCTTGATACAAATAATCAAGCCGCGCATGGCGGCAGCCAAAAAAGAGCCAGTTGGGACCCTGCGCGCCGGTTGCGGCGCGCTCCTGCAGAAATGCGCGAAACGGTGCGATCCCGGTGCCCGGGCCGATCATAATGACCGGGATGTTGCCGTCGGCAGGCAAGCGGAATCCACGGTTGGATTGCACAACGATGCGCCGGGCGGTGCCCGCGCTGCTGCGCTGCAAGTCGCCCGAGCATACGCCGGTCCGGCGCCGGCTGTTGCTCGCATAATCGACCACGCCCACGGTGAGATGCACCTGGCTGGGGTGCATGCGTGCGCTTGAGGCGATCGAATACAAACGCCGCCGCAGTTCGCCGAGGCTTGCAACCAGCGCAGCCGGGCATTCAAACGCACGTGGGAAGCGCGCGATCAAATCGACGATGTGATGTTTGCCGAGAAACGCCTCAAGCGCGTCGGCGTTGCCGGGCTCGCACAGGGCTTGCAGTCGCGGGTTGTTTGTCTGATCGGCAAAGTGCCGGATGTGCGCGTGCGTCAGCGTCGTGACATCGTAGTGACGCAGCAGCGCTTCCGAGAGCGGCGCCTCGCCGCCACCCGGAATCGGCACCGGTGTTTCGTCGACAAATCCTGTTGCGCAGATGATCTCGGCCACAACCTGCGGGTCGTTGACCGGCATCACCCCAAGCGCGTCGCCGGCTTCGTATTTCAGGCCGGTGCCGGTGAGCGAGAACACGATCTGGCGAACCTGCTTGGTGTCGGCGTCGCCCGCAACGGTCAACAGGCTGTTTCGGAGCACGACCGCCGGCTGGCCAGCGGCTTTTGCCGGCAGCGCCACTGGCGTGAGCCGCTCGGCCTGCACGACGCTGTTCTCCGGCTCACCTGCCGCGCCCAGCAACGGTTTGAGCGAGGCCAACCACGTTTGGAACTCAAGCTCGAATGCCCGGTCGCAGGTCACCACCGGCAACAGCCGTTGCGCGCCGAGCGCGGCCAGACGCGCGTCAAAGTCGCGCCCAGCCTTGCAAAAGTGTTTGAAGCCGCTGTCGCCCAGCGCGAGCACCGCGTAGCGCAGACCCGGAAGCTGTGGCGCAGCGATGTGATGCAGCGCATCGTAGAAGGGCGTGATGTTGTCCGGCGCCTCGCCGTTGCCGTAGGTGCTGCTGATCAGCAACAGCGTGTCCAGCCCCTGCAGGCCAACGAGATCCAGCGCTGCGCCATCGATCAGGCGCGCACCGAGCTCGGAGGAAACGCGTTGGGCCAATGCCTCGGCGTTGCCGCTTTGCGAGCCAAAGGTCACGCCAGTGCGCGCCTGCGTCGCGCTTGATCGATTCGCCGGCGCCCGGTCGGGCTGATCTTGCGGCGTGATCATCGGCGCGGGTTGCTGCTGCGCAGTTTTGCCAGCTGGTGCATGGTTCGCCAGCGCCGACGCGCGGCCGCTTGTCTTAAACAGCGCCATGCCAATGCGACGCAGGGTTAATCCGGTGACGCTCAAAATGGCCAGACCATACAGCGCAAGCGCCCAGTATGTGTTGGTGTCGGTGCCCGTCAGCAAACCATGCGCCATGCTGGTGACGAACAGCAGAAAGCTACTGAAGTGCAGCGCGCGCCAGATGCGTTGCGTGATGATGCGCCGCACGTAGAAACTCGCGATGAGAATCGCGAAGCCATACAGGCTGACCTGCCCGAGCCCCACCCAGTTCTGGCGATAGGCGTCACTGTGAAACGGAATAAACACATCCAACAGGCTGTAGTGCAAAAACTTGCTGCCCATCAGGATCAGCGCGTGAAAGACGGCAAAGCCGAGGCCGGCGATGCTGGTGAACTGATGCAGGTCGAGCGCGACCGGGCCACCCGGCCAGATACGCGCCAGCTTGTTTGTCATCAGCAGCCCCAGCAGCATCGCCATCCACAAAAAGGCAAAGCTGATAAATGCGCTGGTGCGGCCAAGCAACCAGAATATCTTTGGTTTGTCGCCGCTCATCATGACCAGTGCCGGATCGATCCACGCCGGAATCATGATCATGGCGGCGATGGCGCCTAGCCCAATGGCGATGACTGGCAGGGCAAAGTCACGCGGACGGGTCTGTGGCATTCCACTTGATGACATATTCATTGTGGTGCAACGCGGCGCAGTCAGCGTGACGAGCGCGTGAATGCGACGGCGAGTGGCGCGGGCGGTAATGTCAATGCCTGGGCCACGACGGGACCTGCCGCGACGGGCGCTGCGGGTGCCGAGGCCATGGCAATGCCTACCCAGCCACCGGAGAGAATTGTCAGAGCGGCTGACATGAGCAACAGTTTGAAGCCGAGAAGGTGCGATATGGGACGCGTGTTCATGCCTTGCATACTGTCATGTCGCACGAACGCTATTTTGTGAAAAAAGTGAGAGCGTTCTTATCCTAGTCAATCGCTGGATTTTTCTGCGTAAACGCTGTGAATCAGATCGCTTTTTGCGCGCGTTGCGTAGTGCCGCGTCGATGCAGTTGCGTAGCGCCGATCCTGCGCATGACGCGCATGGCCGCACCCTACGCACCACGCGCTGTTTGAGCGTGTGTGGGTGTCAGTCATGCCACGGCAACACGGGTGTGCCTGCCCGCTCGGCCTGCGGGCTCGAAAGGCGGCGAAGGCCGCCAGGCGGCCCGCCGCCTTTGCGATGGCTAGCCCGGGACCTCGGTCCCGGGCGTCACGCGCAAATGGCGCGCCATCGCAACGGCAATAGAAATATTTGTGGCGCACCGCGCCAACACTGGGTGCATTTTTCTAAAGGGGAGCGTCCCGGCGAAGCCAAGCGCGTGCCAGCCAGGTCCGCCGGCCGTAAACGATGCTGTTGGTCATCATAACGAGGCGAGACGCAGGCGAGCAAAGCGCGACTTTCGGCAAGGCGGTGGCTCGTTGAGCTGCGAATCGAACCAGGAGGCGATGCTACTCAGCGATCGCGCAACGGCAGTTGCCACAAATTGCAGGCGTGTCTTTGTCAGCCCGATGTAGCGTGAGCGGCGTTGCCCAAAACTGTGGACCATGTGCGAGAGCGTCCCCTCTATGCCTGCGCGTATGGCGTAGCTTTTCCAAAACTCGGGAGTTGTCATACGTTTACGCGCTTCGGTTAGCGCGTCATAAAACGGCTGAGCATAGATTTTGAGTGCGCGGCCTGGGGATCGCGTGCACATTTCTTTAACTGGACAAGGAGCACAAACCCGTTTTGGAAATGTGATTTGCACTGCGTTGGGCGTGATTGTGGATTGGGACCAAGTTGAGCTGATTTGTTCCTGAGGGCAGGTCGCTGTTTTTGTGGTCCAGTCGATCTTGAACGATCCTGCGTCAAACCCCGCTTGGGCGCGGTGCTGCTGTGTGGAATCTCTCTGTGCCGGTCCAAACAGATCCACGCCATGTTCTTGCGAACTGTTTTGCAGTGTGTCCGCACTTACAAAACCGCCATCCACGTAGTGCGTGTCCGGTAGCAGCTCTTTGTCCGCCAGTGCTGTTTGTATTGCGCTCGTCAGGCTTTTATCAGGTGTTGTTGCGTGGACCACATCCACATGGGTGACAATCTTTGGCAAGCCGCTGTCGCATGTCTCGGTCACGACGACCGAGTACCCGGTCCAACGTTTCTCGCCGTGTCGCGACAGTCGCGCTTCTTCGTCATGTGGTGAGACGATCAACTTGCTGTTTGGCGGCAAATCATCGCTGTCGCGCCATTTCAACCCTTGTTCGTCGGTTTGTATGAACTGCTGTATCCAAACCCGTCTGAGGGTTTGCACAGCGGGAATCCAGCGCAGCAGTGCAGGCGCATTTGAAGCGTATATCGCCTCAAGCAGTTGTTGACCATCGTGTCCGATCTGGACAGCCATTTCCTCCTGTTTTTTGAGACTTTCAGGAATCTTCAGTTCAAAACTCCCCAGGCGTTCTGAGTAAAGTGCATACCACTCATCTGTGGCTATCGATTGCAGCCATTTTGGCTGTCCACCGCCAATTCATCCAATGTATGGCGCATCGTTTCATGCACGCACGACAATCGGTTTAGTGTTCGCACGGCTGCCAATACATACGTGCTATCTGTGCGTTGTTTGCCGCGTCCCTTAATCAGCTTCCGGTCTTTGGCCAATTCCAGTATCCGGTCCAGCAACCGTTGCTCCGCTCCACCACCTGTCAAGCGCCCGCGAAACTCGGTCAACACCGTATGATCAAAGCCTTGTGATTCCAGCTCCAGCCCCAATGCATACTTCCAATCGATTCGCGCTCGCACCGCCTCGGCCGCATCCCGATCGCTTAACCCTTCCCAATGCTGGAAGATCACAACCATCGCCAATTGCCCCGGTGAATATGCCTGTTGCCCGCCCAACCTAAACAGATCCTTGAATTGTTCGTCGCTGTAGATCACTCCCAGCTCATCTCGCAGACGCACATACACATTTCCTTTCGCAAATACCTGCTTGGCCATCTTTCGTGTAGTCTCCGGGATTTTGCCTTCTGCGCTGTTTTGGTTGAGTGTCATCTTCCGCCTCCTAATTTGTTGTTCCGACCCGCCTATCTGCCTATTTATCGCATTCTGCCCTATGCGTTGCCTCGTTATGATGACCAACAGCATCGTAAACGGCCATGCTCAGATACGAAGCCCTGGGCTAATGGCAACAACTTCCGCGCGTGGCGGCCGTTTTAGCCGGCAGTCACACAACGACGCCAATCCTGTGAGCGCTGGCATGCAGCCCAGGGCTTCGTATCTGAGCATGGCCGTTTACGGCCGGCGGACCTGGCTGGCACGCGCTTGGCCACGCTACATGACGCTCCCCTTTAGAAAAATGCACCCCAACACTGTGCGGCATAGCGGCTGATTACAATGCGTGCGATCCATGACCATGACATCGATTCTCACCGTTGCCACGCACGTGCTGCGTCTGGCAGTCATCACAGCCATTGCTGCGCCCGCAGCCGGATGGACGCAGGTGCCGATCGCCGATCCGCCAAAAGGGCGTTGGACGCACGGCATAACGTATGACACCACGGCCGAGCGCCTGCTGATGTTTGGCGGTGAGTGTGAGTGCCAGACCAAACGCAATGACCTGTTTGCCTTTCGCAACGGCGAGTGGACCACGATTTACACCGATGGCAATACGCTCGGTCCGTCGCAGCGCATGAACATCCAAAATGCGTTTGTCCATAGCCCCAATCTCGGGCAAACGCTGCTGTTTGGCGGGCGTTCCGAAAATGGCCTGCTGGACGACACCTGGCTGTTGCAGGGCAACCTGTGGCAAAACATCCCACCCGGCGCAGTCAACCCGAGCGCGCGTGACGCGCACGCAATCGCGCCCTATCATGATCTGTTCGTCATGTGGGGCGGCACCACAAAAGACAACAGCGTCGCGCTCTTCAGCCCCAGTGCGGGCTCATGGGAAACGCGCACATACACCATCACACCGGCACTGCGCGCATTCCACGGCATGGTCTACGACACCCAGCGCAATGTCGTTGTGATGTTCGGCGGACGGACGCTGACGGGCACGGTTGACGAGGCGCTCAACGATACCTGGGAATACAGCCTGGCGGGCTGGCGCCGCATCCCAGTGACCGGGGCTCCCCAACCGCGCTGGGGCTTTGCGATGACGTTTGACCCGGTCTCGCGCAGCGTGTTGGTGTTTGGTGGACAAGACGAATCCAACGCGCTTTTCGACGACACCTGGGCGTTCGACGGCGTAGCCTGGCGTCTGGTCGATACGCCAGGCAGCACACGGCCTTCGTCGCGCGTCGGCGCCGCAATGGCGTTTGACCCGTTTCGCAACGCCACCATGCTGTTTGGCGGCAACGCGATATTGACTCAGGCGCTGCCGTTTTCAGACACCTGGCAATTGCCGGGCTTTGAGAGCCGCAGATCAGTCTTCCTGCCAGCCGCACTGCATGAGTTCCCTGCCCCGTTGGTCGAAGCTGAAGACAACGACAACGCGTTGCAGGCAAACATTCTGCCGTTGTATCGCGAACTGCGCGGCCGCACCGACGATGACTACGATGTCTTTCGCGTCACTGCTGGCACGACAGGCACGCTAAACATTTCGCTCAGCGATCTGCCGGCGGCGGCGAACGGCCGTGTGCAACTGCAGCTCCTGCAAGCAAGTCAGCAACTCGGCTTTGACGCAGCCGCACCGTATGCGCTGTCAGTGCCGGCGACCCCAGGCGACTACCTGCTGATCGTGTTTACGGATAAGGCCAACTATCCGCAGGACTCGCCGTATCGCGTTCTTGTGACGCAATAGCTTGCGCCAGCGCTATTTGCTGGCGCGCCACAGCGCCGAGTCCGCCACAAACAACGATTCGCCGAATTCGGCCTTGCCAAAGTCATTGATCAGCCGTTGTGTCTCAATGGAGATGAGCCAGTCGACGAACTTGCCGGCCAACTTCGCGTTGATTGCGGGGTTTTTGGCCGGATTGACGACGATCACGCCATAGGGATTCAACAGCGATTTTTCGCCTTGCACCAGAACTTCCAGCGCAATTCCCTTTTTCTTGCGCGCGAGATAGGTGCCACGATCCGTCAGCGTATAGGCATTCTGCTCGCTGGCCATGGTCAGAACCGCGCCCATGCCCTGTCCGACCGCTTGATACCAGGCGCCGGCCGGTTCAAGCTTAGCCAGTTTCCAAATCCCAATCTCTTTTGTGTGCGTGCCACTCTTGTCGCCGCGCGAGACAAAGAGCGCCTGCTTGGACTGAATCAGCGCAAAGGCCTCTGCCGCGGTCTTGGCGCCCTTGATCCCGGCTGGATCGGCGGCCGGGCCAACGATCACGAAGTCGTTATACATGACGTCTTCGCGCCGGATGCCGTGCTCGGCCTTCATAAAGGCATCCTCCTGGGCGCGCGCATGCACCAGCACAATATCGGCGTTGCCGTCTTCACCCAGTTTGAGCGCCTGGCCCGTGCCCACGGAGACCACATCGACTTTTACGCCGGCCTGCTTTTCAAACACCGGCAAAATCGCGGTGAGCAGCCCGGTGTCGTAGGTGCTGGTCGTGGTGGCCATGCGCAACGTGACACCGGATTGTGCCGCAGGTGCAAGCGTAGGTGAAGGCGCCACGGTGGGCGCGGCGCAACCTGCAAGCAACGCGATCGCAAAGGCCATGCAGAAGACAAAGTGTCGGCGTTTGGGTGTGTGTTTCATAGCAAAAATAGTCACTGAGTGAGTATCGAGCGGGCAGTATACTCAATTTATGAAGTCATCCGCAGTGCCAGCGCACGAACTGCAGCTTGCGCCAGACGCGACGCCAGAATTCGCGCTGCTCGGGTTTTTGTCGAGCGCGCCAGCGCACGGCTACGAATTGCACCGCCAGCTGACCAGCGAGCTTGGCACACTCTGGCACGCCAGCCTGGCGCACGTCTACAACGTGCTAAAACGGCTCGAGCAAAAAGGGTTGATCGCGGGAAAGCTCAGCACACGCACGCTTCCAGCGCAACGTGTCTTTCATCTGACGGCAGCCGGCCACAGCAGCTTCGAGAGATGGCTCGACAAACCGTGCAGCGGCAGCGCAAAGTCGGTCAGGCTTGAGTTTTTGGCGCGCCTCTATTTCACATTTCAAGACAACCCCAACCGCGCGAAGAATACTGCTGGCCGAGCAAGTGGCCTGCACAAAATCGGCGCTGAGCAGCCTGCGCCAGATCGCACAGCACGCCGCGCCATCCGGCAAATTCACGGGCCTGGCAACGCCCTGCAGATTGCGCAGCTTACCGCCACACTCAAGTGGTTGCGTGATTGCGCAAGCGTGATCGACCAAACCGTATAATCGGCCGTCATCATGGCGCTCGACCCAAATACCTTGACCCTGGACGACCAAGTCGCTTTGCTGATGCAAGGCACCGAATTTGGCGACGACACCCTGGCCAAAAACATGGCGCGCGAACTGCGCGCGCGGCTGGAAAAGAGCATGCCAGCGGCGACCCGCTCAAGGTCTATTGCGGCTACGACCCGCGCACATCCGATCTGCATCTGGGCCACACCATCACCATGCGCAAGTTGCGCCAGTTTCAGGAGCTGGGGCACGAGGTGACGTTTCTGATCGGCAACTACACCAGCCTGCTGGGCGATCCGTCCGACAAAAACAAGGCCCGCGAATTGCTCACGGCGAAGATGTCGCGCGCAACGCGCAGACCTATTCCCAGCAGGCTTTCAAAATCCTGGACCGCAGAAGACGCGCGTGCGCTACAACGCCGAGTGGCTGAGCGAGCTGTACTTTCTGGACGTGATCAAGCTGGCGCAGAACTTCACCGATGCAGCAGTTCATGACGCGCGAGAACTTTGCCAAGCGCCTGGAGAAGAGTGAGCCGATCTACCTGCACGAGACGTTCTACGCGCTGATGCAGGGCTACGACGCCGTGGCACAGGAGACCGACGTGCAGGTCGGCGGCAGCGACCAGCTGTTCAACATCATGACCGCCGGCCGCAAGCTGCAGGAAGCCAACGGCCAGCGCCCGCAGATCGGCATGTTTGTCAAAATCCTGCCCGGCACCGACGGCGTGATCAAGATGTCGAAATCGCTGGGCAACCACATCCCGATCATGGCCGCGCCGGAAGACATGTATGGCAAGGTCATGTCGATCCCGGACAGCGCCATCGGCATTTACTTCGAACTGGCCACGCGCTACACGCCGGCGCAGGTTGACGGCGGTCAAGCAGAAGTTGGCAGCGGCGTCAACCCGCGCGACGTCAAGATGGAGCTGGCGCGCGAGATCGTCTCGATCTTTCACGGCGATGCGGCTGCGCAGCGCGCGCGAGCAGCACTTTGTCAACCTGTTTCAGAAAGGCGATGTGCCGGACGAGATGCCGGAGCTACGCGCTCGGCGCGACCGCAACATCGTCAATGTGATCGTTGCGCTCGGCGCCGCCAAGAGCAAAGGCCGACGCCAAACGGCTGATCAACGGCGGCGGCGTGTCGCTCGATGGCGCGAAGATTGAGGATTGGCAAATGGCGCTGCACGCCCGGCGTGCTGCGCGTCGGCAAACGCAATTTTGTGCGATTGACGTAGCACGTTGAACCTCCGGGAAGCCACCCAGGCCGCGGCCCGGGGGCTTCCCGGCCGCCTCCCGGAGGTTTTATGTCAAACTCCAACGTTGTCATGCAAGAACACACGGCATTTCGCGGTTTGATCGGCGCGCGCAAGCCGACATCACGCCGCCCGCCGGCATCTACAATCGCAACTGGGGCGCGTCAACTCAGTGATCGTCGACCGGCATCCATCGGCCACTGACAGCCACCGCGCTGACGCTGCGCGCGCCTGGCGAAGCCGCCGCTGGCCCTGCTCTCGCTTGATCTGGGCTGGTGGCGCACGCGTGAGGACGAGGGCCTATGTGCGCGGCGAAGTGCTCGATGCGCTCGGCGTCGATGCCAGCCGCGTCATCGTGCACCTTACCCACACGCATGCCGGGCCCGGCATCTGCGCCGAAGACGCCGACAAACCCGGCGGTATCTGTCATCCCAATGTATCTGGCCAACTTGCGCGACGCCTGTGCCGAAGCCGCGCGTGAAGCGCTGCGGAACGAAGCGCCCGGCAGGCTGGAGTGGGCGTATGGCCGCTGCGATCTGGCGCGCAATCGGGATCTGCAGGATCCGGCCGCCGACCGTATCGTCTGCGGTTTCAACCCGGAGTCGCCGGCTGACGACACGCTGCTGATCGGCCGCGCAATCGCGGCCAACGGCGCCATGCTGGCCACGCTGGTGAACTATGCCTGCCACCCGGTTACGCTGGCCTGGCAGAACACGCTGATCTCGCCGGATTTTGTCGGCGCGATGCGCGAGCTGGTGGAAACACGATACCGGCGCGCCCTGTCTGTATCTGCATGGCGCGGCGGGCGAGCTGGCGCCGCGCCAGCACTACAGCGGCGATGTCGCCGTCGCCGACAAGAACGGTCGCGTGCTCGGCCATGCCGCGTTGGCGTGTTGCACAACATGCTGCCACCTGGCCAGCGCCCTGCCGTTACGATGGCGTGGTCGAATCCGGCGCGCCGCTGGCGATCTGGCTCAGCCAGGCGCGCCAACACGCGACAGCGACACGAGCGCGCACGCGCGCATCGTGGAGATCGAACTGCCGCTCAAACCGCTGCCGGCGGTGGCTGATGTGCAGGCGGAACTCGAAGCTGCAACGGACGACTTTCAACGTGAACGTCTGCGCCGCAGATTGCGGGTGTTGAGCATCGTCGGCGCCGGGCCAACGCACACCTCGCCGGTGTGGATCTGGCGCATCGGCGACGCGTTGATCGTGGCGCAGCCCAACGAAGCCTATTCGGACTTTCAGATCGCGTTGCGGGCGGCGTTTCCCGGCCGGCCGATCTGCGTGATGAACATCTCCAACGGCGGCTACGCCTATCTCACGCCGCGCGCGATGTATGCGCGTGATCAATATCAGGTCTGGCAATCACCCTACGCCGAGGGTTGCCTGGAGCGCACGATCGAGGCGTGTTTAGCGGCACTGCGCGACGTGTGATGGGATCGGCGGCTCTCCCTGCACGCCGTGCGCAGGCGTTACAACAGGCGCACAGCGCGCCAGCGACAACATGCAGCAGGCGAAACACCCCAAACAGCAGCGCGCCGCAAATCAACAGCACCAGCCACTGGCTGGATTTCAAATCCAGTGGCAAGCAGAAGCCAGGCCAGGCCTGTTGCCAGCGCAACACCGACCAGCGTCCACAGCGCGCCAAACAACACCGTTAGCGCAAAAATTGCCAGCGCCCCACGCCAACCGCGGCGGTGGCTGTTGATCGCGATCGCAGCGGGCATGCGCTGACCAGACAAAAAGCGCCACAACACGCCAGCAGCATGGCTGCGCTCGAAGCGTCGTGCGCTGGTTTCTACCGCACTGCGGCGCAGCAGCCAGCGGAATGGCATGCGGTCAGCCGCATCCACGCCAAAGCGCTGCGCACTGTGGCGCAATAGACCGCGCACGATCAGCTCGCCGAGCAGCACGCCGACAAAACACGCGATCAGCGTGCCGGCCCACGGCGCGCGCGCGGCCGCCAGCATCAGACCGCCCGCCGCGCAACCGAGCTCCGGGCAAACAGCCGCGGCGATCACCACCAACGCGTAAAACGAAAACAACGCCACGCCCACGATGGGCGCCAGCACGAAAGGTTTTGCGCCTTCGGCGATGCGCTCGGCGGTAGCGTCTCTTGGCAACGGTGCAACACCGGCTTCGACACGGTCAAAGAACGACAACAGCGGCGGCGCGAGGTCGGCCGGCTGGTTAAAGACCATGCCGTGTCCGCCTTGCGCGAAAGGTCATGAGCTCGCTGTGCGGCACGATGCGGTGGTGTTCAAACGCGGCGTCGGGCGGCACCTGCGTGTCTTGCAGACCCTGGATCACCAGCAACGGTTTATCGTAGCGGCGCATGAATTCGCGCAACGGTCGCTGATCGCTTTGATAAAAGTTGAGCGCATATTCGACACCGGGGACTGCTTCTAGCGCGCCAAAATCCGGCAGCAGGTTTTCGATCATCCACAACGGCACCACCTGCACGCCGTGCACAAAGTGATTGAGGTGATAGTCGCCCATCAGCTCAAACTCTTGCACGCCGAGCGATGAGAGCAACGTAATACTCGACACGCGCTCAGGTTCAATGTCCCACACATTAAACGCCGGGCCGCCGCCCATGCTGTAACCGACAAAATGCGCGTGCTTGATGCCAAGCTGATCCAGCAGCGCCCGCAGATATTGTGCATGCGCGCGAAACGAGTAATCCGCGATGGTGTTTTCACTGTGCCCAAAACCGGGCATATACGGCGCGATGACGCGATAGGGGCTGGCGACCGCCGCCGGGCACACAATCGGCCGGCGCGTGAAGCCGCCACCCAGCGTGCCGGGCGGCGGGCAATTGCCGGACAGCTGCGGCAACAACCCGGCAAACCCACCGGCGCTGCCCGGGCTGCCATGCAGCAACACCACCACGGGCGCATTTGGCTGGCCGGCAGGCACGTAGTCGTAGTAGGCCAGCCGGATCATGCGCCCGGTTTTTGCATCACCCGAGAACTCGGGCACGTCTGCAAACTTTTCGTTGAAAGCCGGTTCAATCGGCGTGGCCGGGCGCACCGCGCGCCAGACCGTCGATGCCCCCAACGCAAGCAGATACAGGACCAGCGCAATGCGGCCAAAGGGAATGCGACGCAACACTGTCAATCAGACCATCGCTTCGAGCCGCTCGACAAAGCCTTCCAGAACTTTGAATGCGCGATCCATGGGCTCGGCGCTGGTCATGTCGATGCCAGCCAGCTTGAGCGCATCAAGCGGATACAACGACGAACCGGCCTTCAAAAAGTTGAGATACGTGGCAGCCGCCGCGCCGCTGCCATCCGCCAACACGCTGGCGGCCAGCGCATTCGCCGCGGCGATGCCCGACGCGTACTGATAGACATAGAAATCCGCGTAAAAGTGCGGGTATTGCGACCACGAAATGCCCTCGCGAGCGGCGTCGAGTTTCCAAGCCGGGCCATACCCCGCGCCAAAGAGCTCGGCCAGCTTGCCGTTTAGCCCGTCTGCCGTCAGCGAATCGCCCTTCTCAACCTGCTGATGCATCCACAGTTCCCACTGCGACAAAATCGGCATCACAAAGAAGTAGCGATGAAAGTTGTACATCGCCTCCTCGATCACCGCGAGTTGAAAGTTGCGATCGCGTTTGGCGCGATCAGTGTTCAGCAAATGCGCGCGAACCAGTGCCTGGTTAAAGTTCGAGGCGACTTCCGCCGCAAAGAGCGTGTAACTCGAATACACAAACGGCTGCGTCTTGCACGACAGCAGCGTGTGCATGGAGTGCCCAACTTCGTGCGCCAGCGTGCTCAATCCGGACAAGCCTTCGTCGTGATAGCTCATCAGGATGTAGGGCCGCATGCCCCACCCGCCGCCGGAGTATGCGCCGCCGCGTTTGCCGGCATTTGCACGCCAATCCACCCAGCGGTCCTTGACAACGCCTTTGCGCACGGCATCGGTGTAGTCTTTGCCGAGCGGCGCCAGGCCCTCGACAAGCCACTCCGTCGATTGCTCCCAGGTGATTTTGATCGGCTTGCCCATCGGCGCAAAAATATCGCAGCCTTCCATCTTGCGCAGCTTGAGCAACTTGCGCTTGGCTTCCCAGAAGCGGTGCCAGACGCCCTGATTGCGGTTGCACGCGTCGATGACGGTCTGATAGACCACGTTCGGAATTGCGTTGGGGTGCAGTGCCGATGTCAACGCGTCCGGATATTTGCGCGTGCGCGCGTTGAATACCGTGGCTTTGACCTTGCCGGCCATGATCTCGGTCAGCGTGTTTTTCATGCCGAGAAAGGCGTCGCTGTAACTCTCCCAGGAGGACTTGCGCAGCGCGCGATCGGTGCTGCTCTGCAGCTGGCCAAAATTGCCCCGGCCCAGCGCGATCTTTTTACCGCTGGCTGTGACAGCCGGTGCGAAGGTCAGATCGGCATCCACCAGCATGCCATGCGCACGCTCCGGGGAGCCCAGCGCAATGCTGGCGGACGCCAGTACCAGCCTCCAGCTCGTGGCTCAGCACATGCGGCCGCATGCGGCCAAGGTCATCCAAAGCGTGTGCATAGACGGCCAGCGCCGGTTCCCCAGCCATATATTTTGCGAGCACGGCGGGGTCTGTCGCCAGCAACTCCGGCTGCACAAACGACTCGGCTTCGTTGACGCGCGCAACCAGCCCATAGGCCCGGCCTGCCATCGACGCGTGCTTTTGATTGGTGGTGTCCTGATCGCTCTTGAGCGCGGCATAGGTCAGCACATGTTGCAGTCGGGGTGCGACATCATCGTGCAGCTTATAAAACGCAAGCAACGTCTGCGCAGACTCCGTCAAACGCCCGGCAAAGGCGCGAATCTTTGGCAAATCGGCATCAATCGACGCGAATGCCGTTTCCCACGCTTTGTCCGTCTTGAACAGAGCTTCCAGGTCCCAGGTGTGTGCTTTGGGGACATCCGATCGATTTGGGAGTGATTTAGCCATAGGGTATGGCAAAGGATAGCACGGCGCGAATCATTTTGGCGCATAGAATGACCGCGCGACGTGATTTTTTGATGAAGCCAAAACCCATCCCAGTATTGCCGCTGCCCAACGATATTCGGACGCTGGCGCGCGTCGCAAAAAACCCCAGTGCGTTTTTGCTCGATCTGAGCTGCGTCGCCGGCGACATCGGCATTTTGAACGGACCGATCCGCATCGTCTGCGTCAACGCGCCGGAGCTGGTGCACGAAATGCTGGTTGAAAAAGCCAGCGGTTTTCGCAAGATGCCGGCTGTGCAAACGCTCAAGGCGTTTACCGGCGACGGGTTGCTTGTAAACGATGCCGGTGTCTGGGCCAAGCACCGCAAACTCGCGGCGCCGGCGTTTCACCATCAACGCATCATTGCCTATCAGCGCGTGGTGTCTAAAACTGTCGGCGAAGCGATCGCGGCCTGGCGCGACGGCGAGCTGCTCGATATGGAGCGCACCTTCAAGGACCTCACGTTGCGCATCATCAGCCTTGCGCTGTTTTCAGCCGAGCTCGACACCGTTGCGAGCGGGCTCGGACACGACATCGACACCGCGCTGGACTATGTCAACCGGTTGGCCGGGCTCGGCATGATCCCGCTTGGCCGCGTCTTGGTCCCGCACGGCGCGCGTGGTCGCGCGGCCATCGGCCGGATCGATACCGCCATCCGCGCGCTGATTGCGCAGCGCCGCGCCAGCGCTGTTGATCATGGCGATTTGCTCTCGATGTTTTTGCAGACGCGCACAACGGACGGTGAGGCTCTCAGCGACGATGAGGTGCGCGACGAAGTGATCACCATGTTTGTGGCCGGGCACGAAACCGTGGCCACGGTGCTGACCTGGCTGGTGTATTCGCTGGCGCACAACAACGATGTCCGGACTCACCTGCGGGCAGAATCCGACGTAGTGTTGAATGGCGCGCTGCCGGCATTTGAAACGCTGCCCAGGTTGCCCTATGCGTTGCAGGTCTACAAAGAGGCGATGCGCATGTATCCAGGCGGCTTCACCATTGGGCGGCAGGCCATCGACACCATTGCGCTCGGCGCGTATGAAATTCCAGCCGGCGCCTGGGTCATGATTTCGCCCTACAGCGTGCAGCGCAATCCGGCTCACTTCCCCGACCCGGAGCGATTTGTGCCCGATCGCTTTTTGCCGGACCAGGAGAAATTGCTTCCGAAGGGCGCCTATCTCCCGTTTGGACTCGGCGCCCGGGTGTGCATTGGCAGCCAGTTCGCGCTGATGGAAGGTCACACGGTTGTCGCCGCGCTTGCCCAGGCCGTGCGACTCGAAGACGAGACGCGCGGCGTCGCGCAGATTCGGCCCATGATCGCGCTTAGCCCGGACCGACCCATCATGATGCGCGTGCGCCGGTTGCGGTAACGAAAAAAACAAACCCATCCGCGCTTCACGCGGATGGGTTTGTTTTGTCTAAAAAGTTTCCAGTGCGTCGCCTAGATCCACTTCTGGCCGCGGCAAAAATCTGTGATGAAGGGAATCGTCACATCTTTGCCGTTGTAGGCTTGCATGCCGTAGTAAATGGTCAAGCCGAGAAACAGAAACGGCAGGATGCACGAAGCAATTTGAATGATCGGAATAAACCCGATCAAGAGGGAGATGCCAAACAACACCACGCCAAGCGCCAGGCTTTGAATTGCGTGCACGCGCAAGACCGGGTTGTTCTTCATCGACTCGACAAGCAGGATCACAATGCCGACAAGCGGGATCGGATATGTGAGCAGCGATAGGATCTTATCGTTTGAGTTGTCTGACGTAGCCATCTGGGGGGTTCTCCTAGTTTGTGTTCGACTTAACGAATGCGAGTTCCGAGCGGAACCTCGGAACATGAAGGCATTGTAACGGTTACTATGCGTAGCGCAAACATAAGCTGCGCCTGCCGCACCCGCGCCTGCGTTATCCTGTATACGAACAACATGCCAATAAGTTTCATCATCGCCGGGCTCGCGCTCCTTCTGTTATTAGGCGTTTTGGCATACTGGCAGCTGATCGTCGCGGAGGGCGCGTATCTGGGCGCGGGCGTGGTGACCTATTTGTATGACCAATTTGCCCCGCACTACGACAAAACCAAACAATTCAACCCGCAGAGCGATGCGTTGCAACTGGCTGGCCCCGTTCTGACGCATAACCCGGCCAGCAGTGTGCTGGACGTTGCGACCGGCACCGGGCGCTTGCCGGCAGCGCTTTTGTTGCAGCCGAAATTTACCGGCAGCATCGTGGCCGTGGACAGTTCGGCGCGCATGCTCGATATCGCGCGCGGGAAGCTCGCAATCTTTGGTGATCGCGTCGACCTGCAGCTGCGCGATGCATCGGCATTGCCCTACCCGGACGCGTCGTTTGACACGGTCACCTGCCTAGAGGCGCTCGAATTTATGCCACAGCCGTCGCGCGTCAACGCCGAGATGCTGCGCGTGCTAAAACCCGGCGGTCTGTTGATCATCAGCAACCGGATTGGCCCAGATGCTTGGAAACTGCCCGGCCGCGCGCGCAGCACGGCAGCGCTGATCGCCGAACTTACGGCACTGGGCGCCAAACGCATCGAAAGCGACGAGTGGCTGCTCGACTACGACCTGGTCTACGCCTGGACGTGACGATGAAATCTGTGTAAACGATAACGCCCCGCGCTCGGCGCTATCCGTTGTCCACATCTTTCCTGTCGATTGACGGTGTTTAGCAATGTTTCCGCACCTGGATCACGAGGTGCTGCCGGAGTACATGATGGCTCACGCAAAAAAGTGGGGCGCCGTAATAGGGGAGCTGCCAATATCGTTGTCATCCTGACGCGAAGCGGAAGGATCTCGTGGCGCGCTAGCTTTTGGCGAACTGGCTAGCGCTCAACGAGATCCTTCCGCTTCGCGTCAGGATGACAACGCACAGCAGGTTTTTGCCGCGCTATTAGCCGCCGCGGCTTTTCACAACTCAGGATGACACCGCCGTAGCTCAGTTCCTCGTGGACCTGCGTGATTTGGCGCAACACAAGGACTATAGGCGCGATCAATCTTCAACTATCCTTTTGGTCGATCCGCAAGATGCAAAATTCTAGGTAACGGATAGGCCTACACGCGGGGCGTTGTCGTTTACACACCGTGTCGATCTATCGTGAGCGCTGCGCCAGCGGCAGATTCACCTTGCCGCCCCACTGCTTGAAGTTGGGATCGACACCGGTGGCTGGTTTGCCGGTGGCCGTATCGATCGGCACCGAGCTCTGCGGAAGTTGGCCCGGCGGCACGGCCAGCTGGCCGAACTCGTTGCTGCCCCAGCATGCGGATGAACCGTCGAGCATCACCGCGCAGGTGTGTTTGTCACCCGCCGAGATGCCAACCACACCGGTCAGGCCAGCCACTTCAACTGGCACCGCTGAATCCTGCTGGCCGCTGTTGCCGAGCTGGCCGTTGTAGCCCTGCCCCCAGCACATGACTTTTGTGTTGGCCAGGATCGCGCAGGAGTGATTCACGCCGAGCGTGAGTTGCGTCACACCGGTCAGGCCGACCACATCGACCGGCACGGTTTGCGAAAATGTCTTGGTGCCGCTGCCGAGCTGCCCATACAGGTTGTAGCCCCAGCATTTGACGCCGCCGGCCAACATGACCGCGCAGGTGTGAAACTGACCAAGCTCGACCTGCTTCACGCCGCGCAAACCGGTCACATAGACCGGTGTGTAGCGCTGCGATGGAATCACAGGCTTGCCGGTCTCGAACAGCGTATACGCGCCGTCGCCGATTTTGCCGAGTGTGTTGTCGCCCCAGCACTTGAGCGTATCGCGCTGCACAATCGCGCAGGTATGAAAGCCGCTCGCGTTGAGCGATTTGGCGTTGCTGACGCCGGTCACGTTTGAAGGCTCAATCGTGATATCGCCATTGCCATCGCCGACCTCGCCACCGAGCACGGCCTGGCCCCAGCACTTGATCTCGCCTGTTTCGTTCACGATGCAGGTGTGATAGAGATACCCCATGCCGATGTCTTTTGCGCGCTCGATTGCGGGCAGAATTTCAGGCGACAGCCGATCGACAACGCTCAGCGACGCAAAGCGGTTCGCCGCGCCAAGTCCCCAGCAGAGCGTCTGGCCGCTTGCGTTCAAACCGCAGTTCGTGGCGCCGCCCGCCACAACTTTTGAGAAGTCGCTAAAGCCGGTGATCGTCAGCGGCTGTGAGCGCGTGATCGTTGTGCCGTCACCGAGCTGGCCAAAGCCATTCGCGCCCCAGCAACGCACGGAGCCGTTCGAATACATGCAGGTGTGATACTGACCGGCCGTGATGCCGAGCGTGCCTGAGACCGGCAGCTGTGGTGGCGTCGGGGGTGGCGGTGGCGGCGGTGCGGCTGGCGCTGCTGCACCGTAGCCGCTGACCGTGACCGGCGTCAGCGATGCGGTCGCTGTGCCATCGCCGAGCTGGCCGCGCACATTTTTGCCCCAGCAGCGCACATCGCCGCCCGTCAAGACCGCGCAGGTGTGCTGATCGCCAGCGACGACCGCGGTCGCGTTTGTGATGCCAAATGCCTCAACCGGCGTGACGCTGTTGTCGCGCGTGTTGTTGCCGAGCTGTCCATACTGGTTGCGGCCCCAGCACAGCACTTTGCCGGCGGAGACCGCGCAGGTGTGATATTCACCGGCCGAGAGCGATGTCGCGCCAGCCACGCCGGGCACTGCCACCGGTGTCGCGCTGTCGCCTGTGCCACCCATCTGGCCGTATTCATCGAGACCCCAGCAGGTAACCGTGTTGTCGCTCATGCGCGCGCAGGTGTGCGCCGAGCCGCTGCTGATGCTTGTGACGCCGGTCAACCCGCTGACGGCAACGGCGGTCTTGCTGTTCGTGTTGGCGCCCTGCCCGAGTTGGCCGAACTGGCCATTGCCCCAGCACTTGACGGTGCCATCGCTCAAGCGCGCGCAGGTGTGGTTGTCACCGGCAGACACTTCGGCCACGCCGGTCAAACCCGTCACAACAACAGGGAGTGTGGCGTGCGGCGTGAGTGTCGTCAAGTTCGGCGGCGCGAAAACGCGCGTGCCGTCGACACCATTGCCAAGTTCACCCGAGTGATTGCGGCCCCAGCATTTGACGGTGCCATCGGTGAGCGCGGCGCAGGTGTGATAGTCGCCCGCGGTCAGGCTGGCAGGTGTGCCGCCCAGCACGACATCGTGCGGCAGGCGCCGCGTGCTGGACGTTTCTGGCACCGAACGAATCTGCTCAACACCATTGATGCGGCCATACGGGGCCGGGCCAGGCGGTGCGTCATAGGCCGTTTGGCCATAGAGCGACGCGCCCCAACATTGCACCTTGGCCGGTGACCCGATCATGATGCAGGTGTGATAGTCACCGGCGGCAATCGCGGTCACGCCGGTCAGCGTGCTGAGCTCAACCGGCACCAGGGTCTGGTTCTGCGGCACAAAGCTGCGCGTCAGCTGGCTGCGCGAGTTGTCGCCCCAGCACGTGAGCGTGCCGCTCGTATTCACAACGCATGTATGCTCATAACCGAGCGCCAGCGCCGTCGCGGCCGCTGTGGCCGTTTGCGCCGAACGCGCGCTGTCGCGCGCGGGCGAAGCACCGGACGCGATTTGCGGGATGCCGGCATTGAGAAGGAGCACTGCACCAAACGACACGGTCGTGACCAAACGGCGCAGCTTTGGGGCAATCATGTAGGGTGTCATAGGATGTATGGACTAAAGATTAGGATGTTGGGGCCGGTAGGAACATACAACTTACGGGTGGAATAAACCTTGGCGCTTACTCAGAAGAAGGACACCGCAGCGCGTGGTTTGCCGGATTCGCACAACATCACCCGGTTAGTTTCTGCGTAAATTGCCAGTTGCCCCCACAGGGCAATAAGAAACCAATCAGACCCACAATTGCACAAGCGTTGCATTTTGGAAGCGGGTCGCTGCGGATGTGCCTCAAAATTTTGTAATGTGGGCAACGCGGCTTGCGCCTGCACCCGGAGACCGGAGTTCTCGGGCTAACCATAGCGAAGCCGCCCTTCGGTGGCTAACTGCTGCACCTGGCGGACGCACGCAACGCCGCCGTTTAGAATCGCATTTATGCAAACCCAAGCCCTCGCGCACGCGCACGCCAGTAGCGCGGCGTATCTCGCCGAGTTTTTTGACTATCTCCGCATCCCCAGCGTCAGTGCCCAGCCGGAGCACAAGGCCGATGTCCTGCGCGCAGCTGACTGGCTATTCGCGCATCTGAGCGCGCTCGGCATGCGCGCCGAGATCAAGCAGACGGCCGGCAACCCGGTCGTGTATGCCGAATGGCTCGGCGCACCCGGCGCGCCAACGGTGCTGATCTATGGCCACTACGATGTGCAACCAGCCGAGCCGTTCGAACTCTGGCATTCCAAACCATTTGAACCGACGGTTCGCGACGGCGTGATCTACGCGCGCGGCGCCGATGACAACAAGGGCCAGCATTTTGCGCACATCAAAGCCATCGAGTCCTACTTAAAGGGCGCCGGCAAACTGCCGGTCAACGTCAAGTTTGTCGCGGAAGGCGAGGAAGAAATTGGCGGGACCAGCCTGGCCGAGTTTGTGCAACAAAACAAAGCGCTGCTGGCGTGCGACTGTGTGATGGTCAGCGATGGGTCGCTCTACAGCATGGACCGCCCGACGATCACTTATGGCCTGCGCGGCATCACCGCGTTCGAGCTCACCGTCAAAGCCCTGGCGCGCGACGTGCACTCCGGCCACTACGGCGGCAACGTCCAAAACCCGGCCATCGCACTGGCGCAGATTCTGGCTGGCCTTAAAGATGCGCACGGCCGCATCGCTGTGCCCGGCTTCTACGATAACGTGCGCAAACTCACGCCAGCCGAACGCGCCGACATCGCCGAGGTGCCCTGGGCCGAGGCTGATATTGTGCGCGAAACCGGCGCGCTGCAGACATTTGGCGATCCCGATTTCACGCCCAACGAGCGCAAGGGCGCGCGGCCAACGCTCGAAGTCAACGGCATGTGGAGTGGCTATACCGGCCCTGGCGGCAAGACGATTATTCCGTCGACCGCGCATGCCAAGTTCACGCTGCGGCTGGTGCCGCACATGGAGCCGGTCAAAGTGCGCGACCTGGTGGTCGCCTACATCAAGCAAATCGCCCCACCCGGTGTGGAATTGTCCTTCACCGGTGAACGCGGCGCCGAGGCATCGTATATCGATCGCTCCTCGCCGCTGTTTCAGGCCGCTGTCGACGCTGCCACCGAAACCTATGGCAACACGCCTTACTTTGAGCTCGAAGGCGGCTCGATTCCGGTGGTGGGCGACTTTGTCAAGGTGCTCGAAAAGCCGGTGATCCTGCTCGGCATGGGCTTGCCCGATGATGCCATCCACTCGCCCAACGAGAAGTACTCGGTCGCCTGTTTTGAAAAGGGCATCGAAGCGAGCATCCGGTTTATGGCGAAGCTGGCGGCGAGGTAGCAGGAAAATAAAACCACCGCCAGGACGACAAAGGCGCCAAGAATTTCTCATTCTTGGCGCCTTTGTCGTCCTGGCGGTGGTTAAAACCAACAGTTATTTGCTGGCGGCAATTTGATCTTCCGCCACGTGGCAGGCTGTAAAGTGGCCCGGTTTTAGCTCTTTGAATACCGGCTCAACCTGGCGGCACTTGTCGACGGCGACCGGGCAGCGCGGGTGGAAGCGGCATCCCTTCGGCGGGTTGACCGGCGAAGGGATTTCGCCCTGCAAGATCATGCGTTCGCGCTTGATGGTCGGATCCGGAATTGGGATCGCCGAAAGCAATGCCTTGGTATACGGATGCAGCGGGTCGCGGAACAGCGACTCGCGATCGGTCAGCTCAACCATCTTGCCCAGATACATCACGCCGACGCGGTCGCTGATGTGCTCAACCACGCTCAGGTTGTGCGCGATAAACAGATATGTCAGGCCAAACTCAGACTGCAGGTCTTTCAGGATGTTGAGCACCTGCGACTGAATTGAGACATCCAGCGCCGAGACAGGCTCATCGCACACGATGAACTTCGGCCGCAGCGCGAGCGCGCGCGCGATTCCGATGCGCTGGCGCTGGCCGCCTGAAAATTCGTGCGGGTAGCGGCGGGCGTGATAGTCCTCAAGACCCACTTTTTTGAGCATCTCGACGACCATGTTGTTGCGCTGCTTGGTATCGCGCATGCCGTGCACCAACAGACCCTCGCCGATGCTCTCACCCACCGGCATGCGCGGGTCGAGCGACGAATAGGGGTCCTGAAAGATGATCTGCATGTTCTTGCGCAGCGTCTTCATTTCCGGTCCATTCGCCTTGAAGACGTCTTTGCCTTCAAACGCCACGGTGCCCTTGGTCGCCGGCGTCAGGCGCAAAATCGTGCGGCCGATCGTGGTCTTGCCGCAGCCGGATTCGCCGACCAGGCCGAGCGTCTCGCCTTCTTTCACGGTAAACGACACATCGTCTACTGCCTTTACCTGCGCGACGGTGCGCTGCAGCAACCCGCCCTTGATGGGAAAGTACTTGACGAGGTTTTTGACCTCGAGCAGGTCTTTGTTGTTGGACTTGTCTTGTGTGATCATGTTCGTTATGCGACGGCGTTCGATGGAGGGCAGACGACCATCTGCAATCCAGTGTTTGCCGCCTGCTTAGTTAGTCATACAACCAGGTGCGCACAAAGTGGCCCGGCTCAATTTCGCGAAGCGGCGGCACTTCCGCGATACAACGCTCGCGGGCAACGCCTTCACAAATCTGGCAACGTGGCTCGAACCGGCAGCCCGGCGGCGGGTTCAGAAGATTTGGCACCGAACCATGAATCACATCAAGGCGATCACGCACCTGGCCCAGCACCGGCGTCGAGCCGAGCAGGCCTTTGGTATACGGGTGCTTCGGGTTGGCGAACAACGTTTTGACATCCGCCTCTTCGACCACCTGGCCGGCATACATCACCACGACGCGTTCGCACATCTCGGCCACGACGCCAAGATCGTGGGTAATCAAGATGATTGAGGTGCCGGTCTCTTTGCGCAGATTGCGCATCAGGTCAAGAATCTGCGCCTGAATTGTGACGTCAAGCGCGGTTGTGGGTTCGTCAGCAATCAACAGCTCAGGTTTGCATGCCAGCGCCATCGCGATCATGACGCGTTGCGCCTGACCGCCGGAAATTTCATGCGGGTAAGCTTTGGAGCGTTTTGCGGGCTCCGGGATGCCGACCATGCGCAGGAGTTCGATTGCGCGGTCTTCGCCCTCTTTGCGGCCGAGGCCCTGGTGAATGCCGAGCACTTCCGAAATTTGGTCGCCGATGCGGAAGACCGGGTTGAGACAGGTCTGCGGCTGCTGGAAGATCATCGAGATCTTGTTGCCGCGGATTTTCGTCATGTCGCGCTCTGGCAGATCGAGCAGGTTCTTGTCGCGCCACATGACTTTGCCAGCAATGGTGCGGCCAGGCGGGCTGATCAGAGCGCATGACCGACATCATCGTCTGGCTCTTGCCGCAGCCTGATTCACCGACCACGCCCAGGCATTCGCCCTTTTTAAGATAAATATCGACGCCGTCCACGGCTTTGACCACGCCATCCTCTGTAAAAAAGTGGGTCTTCAAGCCTTGGATGTCCGAGAGAATATCCTCAGGACGTGTGTAGACCTTTGAAGATGTCGCGTTTGCTGTTGGTGTCGTGTACCTCGTTCGTCTCCTCGTCTATCGTTTTTTCAATGTCTTCGGCGCACGCGCTTTATGTCGGCGAGGACGTGCGGCTGCCTGAAGGTCGGATTGTAGCCAAATTACGAGAATGCGCACTCACATCTTCAGGCGCGGGTCCAGGGCATCCCGCAGGCCATCGCCGATGAAATTGAACGCCAGTGAGCAGATCAGCACTGGCGCACCCAAAACCAACAACAATGTGCGCTGTTGAAAGATAAAGCCTTCCCCATATGCCAGCAGATTGCCCCATGTTGGAATAGGATCCTGCAGTCCAAAACCAAGAAACTGAGCACGGTTTCAGTGGCAAATGCACCGGCCAGTTCTTGCGTAAAGGCCACAATCACCGGCGCAAGCCCATTGGGCACCACATGCGTGAGCATCAGACGCAAATCGCTGGCGCCCAGAGAACGTGACGCGGCGACAAATTCCTGTTCGCGAATTTTGAGCGTTTCGCCGCGCATCAGGCGGGCGATGCCGATCCAGCCAAACGCGGTCAGCACGAGCAACAGGATGCTCACCTGGCGCGCCTCTTGTTCGGTGCGCAGCAGCATGATCGACTGAATCGCGCGCAAAAAGAACGTTGGGAACGGCAATAGCTTGGGCTCGGTGATCAAGATATTCGACAAGATCAGCAGAATCGGAAATGTCGGGATGCTCGCCATGAACTCAAGGAATCTCATCAGCGCAGTGTCGATAAATCCGCGGTAGTAGCCTGCCAACGTGCCAATAATCACGCCCAGCACCGTGCTAAAGATCGCGACGAACACCGCGGTCGTCAATGTCACGCGCGCGCCGTAGAGCAGCAGCGTAAAGATATCCTTGCCCAAATCGGTCGTGCCAAGCAGATGCACCTTGCCAGTGTCCTGCTGCACGCTCAGCGCAGGCGCCCACGGCGCAGCAAGATCCAGTTCATCGCGATCGAACTGCGCTATCAGCGGGGCCATCAACGATGCCACCAGGATCACCGCAAGCAGCACCAACGAGATCACGGCCAGTCGATGTTTTCGGAAGCGGCGCACCACCACCTGGAACTGGCTTTCCGGCTGCGCGCGCATGCCTTCACGAGCGTCGCCAACGACGTTGTAGCGGGACGGTTGCTGTTGTCATAGTGTGCTGCCCTTCCCTTTACTGCAAACGGATGCGCGGATCGACGACGGTATACAAGATATCCGAAATCAAGATTCCGACCAGCGTCAACACCGTGCCGATGATGAGAATCGCCATGGCGACCGGATAATCACTGCTGCCGACGCTTTGCACAAAGAGCCGGCCCAATCCCGGCCAGCTAAAGATCGTCTCCGTCACAAACGCGCCGCCGAACAGGCCCGGCAAAATACCGGCGATCAGCGTGACGAACGGGATCAGCCCGTTGCGCAGCGCGTGCTTTACGATGACCATGCGCTCGACCAGACCCTTTGAGCGTGCCGTGCGCACGTAATCTTGCTTTAAGACCTCAAGCATGCTCGAGCGAATAAACCGGCTCCAACCGGTCAGGCTGACCATCGTGAGAATACTCACCGGCAGAATCAGATGCCAGATGCGATCCTTGAGCGAGCCCGCGACGATGTTGCCAAACAACGGCACCACTTCGTCAAAATCGGACGCGGCAGCCTGCGTCGGCAAATAGGGCAGGCCTGCGTCTTTAAACACGATCGCAAATAACAGAATGCCCATCAGACCCAGAAATAGGGTTGGCATGGCTGACAAGAAAAACGTGAGTGTTGTCGCAAAGTAGTCGAGCTTGGAATACTGCTTGACTGCGGAAATGATGCCCAGTGGCAGCGCGAAAGTCAGCGCAAGCAGCTGGGCAATGCCAAGCAGGAGAATGGTTTGCGGCAAGCGACTGGCGATCAATTCGGTCACCGGGCGATCGCGTAATATTTGCTGCGAGGTGCCAAAATCCAGGCGCAACACGCCCTTTGAGTTTTTGCGAACCGGATCGACCAGGTCGCGCGCAAAAACCGGTTTGGCGCAGTTCGTTTCGACCACAGTGCCATCGGCATAGGTGAGTTTGGCCCGCCCTTCGCGCAGGCAGCCGACCTCCCAGCTGGAAAGCACTTCCTGTCCACCGACCATAATCGGGCCGGTCGGAAAACCGACGAACCAGCGCATAAAGCGCGGCACGGTATAGAGATCAAGATCAAATGTCTTTTTGATGCGCTCTTCTGCACCCGGATCGAGCCTGTTGCGACCGCCCTGATTTATCTCGGCCAGCCTTTGGAGCGGGCCGCCAGGTGCGACATAGAACAGCGTATACGAAACGAGTGATGCCAGAAATGTCACCACGAGCATCTGCAACACACGGCGGATCAGAAAGTTTGTCATGGGTCCATCGCGCGTTAAACAAACGCCCTCCTGACCTTCAGGAGGGCGTTCATTTAAACGAACTAGATTTTCTGCGTCGCTTTCATTCCGACGACGGCGACGCAAAACACCGCATTTCTAACGAACGTTCAGGTTGAAGTCGATGTGCTCCCAGGTCGGCGTGGCCTGTGTAAACACTTCGATGGCCTTGCCTGCTTTCTGGGCGTCGAGCACGGCCTGAACTTCTGAGCCTGCGCCGAGTGTCTCTGCGCCGACCACGTCTGCCTGGCCCGCGAGCAACGCGGCAACCGCGCCGTTCGTGTCGCCATAGAAGCGGATCACAACCCGCTTGACCTTCGGTGCGCCGCCGCGATAGTTCGCGTTGGCTTCGAAAGTCATCGTCTCGCCCTTCTTCCATTCTTTGAGAATGAATGGGCCTGAGCCGAGCGGCGTTTCCGCAATTTCTGGCAACGTGGCAAAGTCTTTCGCGGTGACTTCGCCGAGCTTCTTGCCCTTGTTCGGGCCGTCGCTCGTGATTTCCTGGAATGACGGGTACGCACCCTGCGCGCCGGTCAGATAGTAGAAGAGGTACCTGATAGCCAGGAATAAACGTCGTGGTGTAGCTGTTGTCGTCGGTGAAGTCAACCTTGGCAATACGATCGCAGGTGTCATACGATGTCGCGCCGCTGGTGCGGTCGCAGTTGATCTTGTATGACAACTCACGGTCGGCTTTGGTGACAGCCGTGCCATCCGACCACTTGTCGGCCTTGTGCTTGTATGTGACGGAGATCTGCGGGGCTTTCGCGCCAACCGCTGCCGGTTGTTCCTCGCCCTTCAGATTCTTGACCATGATGTCCTTGGCCTCTTCATCACCGGCTGCGCCATCTTTCAGGTTGACAACTTTGCCACCCTTGAGCGCATAGACATTGCCGTCGCTGCCGACGAACTTGTCGCCGTCTTTCAGCGCGACTTCCGTGTTCTCAGCGCCGTCGCCGATGGTCGGATATTTGTCACCTTCAAGATCGGTCGTCTGGTAGCTGTAATCGTAGGCCGTGTTGCTGGCGCCGAACACAAGCTGCGCGGCGGTGCGCTGCACAGCGGCGCTCTCGACGAGCGAGAACATTGAGGCTGGTTCCTGCGTAAACGCGAGGACGACGGTGTCTTTGCCTTCCCACTTGTCAGCGCTTGCGCTGTAGTACTCAGTTGGGTTGAATTTGACACCCTTGACATTCGTGCTGTAGGCGCCGGCTTCGGCGCGCTGGAACACGGGCAAGCTCACCATGGCCTTGGCAAAGGCATCCTGATGCTCGGCGTAGAACTTCTTGCGCTCTTCGACGCTCAAGCTGTTGTTGGCGTTGCGAATTGCCGATGTCGCGGCGTCATCGCACCAACCCATGTAGTTCTGGCCTTCCCAGTTATTGGCCGGGGTTGGGATCTTGTTGCAGGCGTAGAGCGTTTCTCCACCCGGATCAGGCTCGCCCACCCAGGCAAACGCGCCGAGATCGAAATCGCGGCGGCGCAGGCCGGAATTGCTGCCGAACCAAATCGCGCCCGGGATGTGTGAGCGCTGAATGACGATGCCGCACGCAGCCATCTGCTGTTCAAACACTGAAGCCCAGGTCTGGCGGAACTGCGCGTTCGTGGTGGTGAAGCGCAGGATCATCGGTTCGCCCTTGTCGTTCGCGCGGACCGTGCCGCCGTCGGGCAGCTTCCAACCGGACTCGTCAAGCAACTTGCCGCCGGCCGTGATGTCAAACGTGTATTGAATGTTGTTCGGGTTGGAATAGAACTGTGAGATCTTGGGGATCCACGTGTCCATCTTCAACTTGGCCTTCTCTTCGTCTGACAGGAAGGGATAGGACACGGCAATCAGCGCGCTGGTGTCGGTGCAGTGCGCAATGGCCTGGCGAACCTTGACGTTGCTAAGGACCGGGTGCGGTGTTGACCACTCCGGCGCAGCCGTTGGGCCGGCCTTTTCAACTTCCTTGACAACCTCTTTGATGACTTCGACCGGCTTTTCGACGATCTTCTCAACTTCCTTGATGACTTCTTTTGGGACTTCCTTGATGACCTCGACCTGCACGGTCTGGATCACAGGGGGGCCTTGATTGCCGCAAGCAGCCATGATGATGCTGCTTGCCGCCAGCAGGCTTACTGCGGCAATTGTCTTTCGGTTTTGCATTTAGAGACTTCCTCCAATGTGGGAAAACGGGGCCGGTGACTATTAAGATCGGGCGCGAAACAGGGCATGCGACGTTGTGGGGAAACAGCCTCTGCCATCCTCAAACCTATATAAACACCTGGCCATCACGACTAAATTGAACCCGCCGTCGGCTTGCGGATTCAATAGCGAGATTATCACGACTTTTAGGGTGGTCTGTCAAGTCTACCAATGGTAGATTTTTTCGAGATTTTAGCGTTATGACAAGGCGAAGGTGCTTAAGGTGCTTGAAGTGCCTAAAGTGCTTAAGGTTGCGCACGCATTGAAACCTGCGCAACCTTAAGCACTTTAGGCACTTCAAGCACCTTAAGCACCTTCGCCTACCCTATTTCTTCTTAGCCATGTACTGATAGCTGCGGGTAATGCTTTCAATTTCGCCCTTTGGGCAGCGGTCTTGTTCGACGATATACCAGACGGCGTGGTTGCGTTCGCAGGCGGCGAACAGCCCGTCGAAGTCCATGATGCCGTCGCCGACAATCTCAAAATAACGGAGCGAGTCGTTGGTCATGTCTTTGACATGGATCAGCGCGGCACGGCCTTTGAGACGGTCGATCAGCTTGGCCGGATCCTGGCGCGCAAACTGTACCCAGTAGGCATCGACCTCAAATTTGACGGTTTTTGCGTCCGTGCCGGCGATTAGCGCGTCATACATCGTGCCGTCGCCGACCGGTGTTTCAAACTCGAAGTCGTGATTGTGATAGGTAAAAGCGATGCCGTAGGGCTGGGCCACCGCTGCCGCGGCGTTTATGCCGGCGCAGAGCGTTTTGACACCCTCGGCTGAGCGCAGGTCGTTTGCAACGCCGCCCAGGCCCAAATGCTTCGCACCCAGTGTTTGATAGGCTTCAAGCGCAGCAACCCACTTGTCGGGGCTGGTGACGATGTCAAACCCGACATGCCCGCCGATCACGCTCAGGCCGAGGCCGTCGAGAAATTTGCGTAATTCCTTTGGCTGCATGCCGCCCATGTCGCCTGCCAGTTCGACACCGGTGTAACCAATCTTGGCAACCTTTTCAACGACGCCTTTAAAGTCTTGTTTGAGTGCATCACGAACGGTATAGAGCTGTAAGCCTATTTTTCTTGACATTGTGAATGGAGTGTATACGAATTAGGCTCAGCAAGCCGGGCAGGCCACCCTGTGTATGCCGCGGTAGCGGCGAGGCATGCCTCGCCGCTACCGCGCCGTCAACGCCTGCAACACCTGCAGCGTCGCCAAAATGCGCGTGTCACTGCCGGCCTCATTGAGGTGGAAATCGGTGTTGCCCTCGTCGCGCAGGCCGTTGTTGGGCAGCGTTTTTGCGATGACGGCAAAGTCAATCAGCGGCAATTGCTTTTCAGCGGCAATCCGCCGGATTGTGCCGTTGATGGCCTCGGGCGGCGCGCCATGCTGGCGGCTTTCGAGGTCATCCGATTTTGTAAACAGCACCGGCAGCGCGCCACGCGCGAGCGCGGTTGTGATCACTTTTGTGTAGTTCACATCAAAATCGCGCCAGTCGAACTGATCACCGGTGCCGAGTGAGATAAACACGATGCTGGCGCTGCTGCGCCAGACCTCGCACACCAACGGCCCTTCGTTGTGGCAAATCGCCGGGTCCACCCAGGTCGGGTCGAACATGGCTTTGGCATTAAAGCTGCCCGATGCCGCATAGCTGCGCCGCAAAAACGATGGCTCAAAACGCCGCACGACCTCGGCGTACTGCGGATAGCGGCTGACATCAAACGCGCCATTTGCCAAGCGGCGGATATACGCGTCGGGTTCGGAGTTGCAATCGCCGGCCACGGTAAAAATATTGCCCGGGCGGCCCTGTTTGACCAGCGCGGCATACTGTTTCTTCGCGCCAGCCGGCACGCTGATCCACCTCGGCAATGCCGGAGCCCGCGCGACTGCTTTTGGCGCGGTTGGCACCTCTTCCGGCAAGCTCTCGGATTTGCCAGTGACTTTTATAAACTCGCGTGGCAACCAGCCGGCTTTTGTGCCCTGTTGATTTTTTCCGCGCAGCCAACGACCATCTTTTGTGCGCGCTTCGATCACAAGCGACTCGCCGACAAAGACCGGCCCAACCGGCGTCGCGGTGAGGTCCGGCGCAGTGCGAAACCATACGCTGGGCACACTGACGGTGGCCTGCAACGCCGTTTGCGCTTGCGCGCGCATGTTCCCCGCCATCCCGGCCGCGGCGAGCCCGATGCTGATGAGTAGTCGTTTGAGCATGCGGTTATTCTAGAACGCGCATTAGAACAAGCTCAAGTGAGAAGAGGGAGAAGCCACAGATTACACAGAAACAATCTGTGCAATCTGTGGCTTCTCCCTCTTCTCACTGGCCGCGAATGCAGAGTTGCTGTAATCTCCGCTCATGGCAACCCCGCTGACATTCACCGGCTTCACCGTGCATGAGGTCGTTGTGCCGGCACGGCGCGATATCCTGTCCGCGCCAAGCACGGGCAAGGTGTATACAGGCAGCACGACCTGGGACCAGCTTTCGATCTTTGTGGTCGAAGGTCAGACAAATCAAGGCGTGGTCGCGCTGGGCGAAGCCGGCCGTGGCACCTCGCGCGCCACGCTCGACGCCACCCTGCAGGCGCTGCGCGGCGTCGATCTGCTGGCCGCCACCCCGCCGACGCAGTGGATGACCGACGGCGAGCTGCCGCAGAGTTATCCGCTCTGGTCGTGGCAGGCGCGGCCGGACATCAGCTATCAGCTGGTCGAATGCCTGTGGCTGGACGCGCTTGGCAAGCTGCAGAACATGCCGGCCCACCAGCTGCTGGGCGGCGCGGTGCGCAAACGCGTGCTGACCGATTTCTGGGCCAACCGCCCTGCCCCAGCCGTGTTGCGCAAACTGATCAAAGAAGCGCTCAAACTCGGCCTGCGCGGCATCAAAATCAAAAGCGACAGCACCGGCGACACCGCGCAGGCGCTGGTGCAGATCGCAGCAGATCTGCCGGCCGGCTTCCGCGTCACAATCGATCCGATGAACGCCTGGCGCAGCCTGCGTGAGAGCGCGCGCTGGTTCGAACAGCTGGCGCAGTTGCCGCTCGACATCCAGATCGAGGACCCGTTCCCCTATCTGGTTGTTGAAGATTGGCGGCAGGCCCGCCAGTTCAAACCGCTCACGATCATTTGTCACGCGCGCTCCGAAGAGGTCTTTCGCAATGCGTTGCAAGCGGAGATCGCCGACGCTTACAACCTCGGCGGCGGCAGCGCTTATGGCTTTTTGCACCACGCGCATGTGGCCGAGTTCTTTGGCAAAGATTGCTGGCAGGGCAGCGCGCTCGAGCTCGGCATGATGCAGCACCTGCGCCTGCACACGGCGTCGGCGGCGCGCAACTGCCTGCTCGCCAGCGATTTGCAAAGCGAGTGGGTGCGCGACCACACGCTTGTCAACGAGCGCATGCAATATGAAGACGGCCACGCCGTGGTGCCGGATCGTCCGGGGCTCGGTGTCAGCCTGGACCGCAAAGCGCTCAAAAAATACAGTCTATGAAACATCGCGTCTTAATCGCCGGTTTGTCGCTTGAAGCGCACAGCTTTGTGCCGTATCTCTCGCACCTGAACGACTTTGTCACGATGCGCGGGGCCGAGTTGTGGCGCACGATGGGCGACCGTTCGACGGTCGCCGGGCTGATGGAGGTCGCGCAAGCGCGCGGCTGGGACGTTGTGCCGATCATTTCGATGATCGCCGGCGCAGGCGGCAATGCCACCGACGAGGCCGTCGAAACTTTTTGGCGCGCGTTTGAAGCCGCCGCGCGTGCCGCGCTGGCCAATGGGCCGGTGCACGGCGTGGCGCTCAACATGCACGGCGCCATGGTCAGCGAGTCGTTGCCCGATGTCGAAGGCGAACTGCTGCGCCGCATGCGCGCGATACCCGGGCTTGAAACCTGTCCGATTGGCGGGGTGCTCGATCTGCACGGCAACTTCACCGGGCTGATGGCGCAGAACAGCAACAGCTTCGTCGCCTATCGCTGCAACCCGCACACCGATGGCAAAGAGGCCGCGATCGACGGCGCCCAACTGCTCGACCGGTTGATGCGCTCCGGCGAGCGGTGCGTGACTGTGTTCGACCATCCGCCGCTGATCCTGCATCCCACCGCAACCGGCACGGCCGACGATCCGATGCGCACACTCGAAGCGATGGCGCGCGACATCGAGCGCCGTTGCCCGGAGATTCTGGCGGTCAACGTGTTTGGCGGGTTCGCCTATTCCGACCTGCCCGAGACCGGCGTCGGTTTCACCGCATGCACTGTCGGCGATCCGGAAGTCGCGCGGGCCGAGTTGCAGGCCTTATCGGGCTATGTGATGTCGGTTAAGCACTACGCGGATCCGATGGGCATCAGCCTCGACGACGCCATGCAGCGGCTGCGTTCACACACCGCAGGCCCGGTGGTGCTGGTTGAACCGGCCGACAACATCGGCGGTGGCGCGCCCGGCGATCTGACGCATATTTTGGCGGCCTTTGTCGAGCATGATGTGCAGAACGCCGGCGTGATCATCGCGGACCCGGATGCAGTCAACGCTGTTAGCGCACGCAAGCCTGGGGAGCGCCTCACCCTGCCAATCGGCGGCAAGACGGGCGCAGTCGGTTCAAGCACGGTCACGCTCGAGGTCGAGCTGGTTTCGACCAGCGATGGCCGCTTTCGGATTGAAGACCCGCACAGCCATCTGGCCGTGAATGGGCTGGATGTGGCGATGGGGCCGTGCGCGGTCGTGCGGCACCGCGGCGTGACGATTTTGCTCACCACGCTGGCGACCGCGCCGTTCGATCTGGCGCAGTGGCGCAGTCAGGGCATCCCACCGGAGAGCCTGTTTGCAATTGGTGTGAAGGCTGCGGTCGCGCATCGGCAGGCGTATGAGCCGATCCAAAAAGCGAGTTACACGCTCAACACGCCCGGGCCGTGCGCGCCCGATCTGCGCACCCTGCCCTTTCGCAACGTCGCGCATCCGGTTTATCCTTTGGATATATGACATTCTCAATCGTCGCATTTGACCCAAACGAAAACACGCATGGCGTGGCCGTAGCCAGCAAGTTTGTGGCGGTCGGCGCGGTGGTGCCATTCGCAAAGGCCGGTGTCGGCGCGATTGCGACGCAGTCGTTTGCAAATTTGGCCTACGGCAAAGAGGGGCTCAAGCTGCTGGCGACTGGCATGCCAGCGCAAGATGTGATTGCGCGGCTGACCGCAGCCGACCCACAACGCGACACGCGACAGCTCGGCGTGGTCGATCGCGCCGGTGGCGCAGCGACGTTCACCGGCGCCGGGTGCTACGCCTGGGCCAACGGCGTGACCGGCCAACACTTCGCCGCGCAGGGCAACGTGCTGGCGAGCGCTGCCGTGGTGCCGGCCATGGCGCAGGCATTCGCGCACAGCAACGGTGATCTCGCGCAACGCTTGATGGCGGCGTTGCTCGCGGGCGACGATGCTGGCGGCGACAAACGCGGGCGCCAAGGCGCGGCACTATTTGTGGTGAAAGCCAGCGGCGGCTACGGCGGCTACACCGATCGCTATGTTGATCTGCGTGTCGATGATCATGCTCAGGCGTCGCGCGAGCTGGCCCGGCTGCTGACGCTGCATCAGGTATTCTTCGGTGCGACAGCCCCCGCCGACAAGCTCGCGCTCGATGCTGACATCGCGCGCGAGCTGCAGCGCGCCGCTGCCGCAACCGGCGCCTATGCCGGCCCGATCGACGGCGAGCTGACCGAAGCAGTCAAAACCGCATTGACAATGTTTATCGGCAATGAAAATCTCGAGGAGCGGATTGACCTGGCGCGTGGCACAATCGACCCACCCGCGCTGGATTACCTGCGTGCACATACATGGCAAAAGTAACGCTTACACCCCGACCTGAAGGCAATTTCTCGTATCTCCCGGGCAGCGGCATTTACACCCGCGGCGCCGTCGCCAATCGCAGCTATACGTTCGCGCACGCGACGTTTCAGTCGCCGGTGCCGTTGGCCAAGGCCTTCAGCGCGATTAAAAAGCATCTGGAAGGGCTCGGACGACCGATGCAGGCGCTGGCCGGTCTGGAGCTGCGAATCGACAAACCACTGACGTTTGACGGCTTCGGCCAGCTCAGCGCCGACTACATCAAACTGCTCGAAAAATACGATCTGCGTCAGGGCGACAAAGCAACGACCACGCGCACAAACGTGGCCCTCGAACCGAGCAGCCTGGCGCCAAAGGTGCCGAGCGTGTTTGCATTTACGTATTCGATCCCGGGCGCGCGCGCCAACAAGCGCGCGAGCTTTATCGGCTCCGGCATCGGTGAACTCGACGGCGGCACGCGCAAAGACATCATCATGGTCGGCAAGACCACGCCAAAGGCCCTGCGCGCCAAAGCTGAGTGGGTGATGGGCGCAATCAACGTGCAGCTCTCGAAGCTCGGGGTGACCTGGGCTGATGTGTCGAACACAAATGTCTACACCGCGCATTCGGTTGACAGCTATATGAGCGATGTGTTGCTCAGCACGATGGGGCCAGCTGCGCGCTATGGCTTTCACTGGATGGTCAGCCGGCCACCCATCGCCGAAATTGAGTTCGAGCTCGATGTGCGTGGCGTGAGCCAGGAGCTGATGCTATGACCGATGCGCCATTGCCACGCTACACCGTGCCGCGCGTCAAAGACGATTGGGACTGGGCCAACATCCCGGCGCTCGGCCCTATGCTGCGCGCGGACAACAGCGGCCCGGCGCGTCAACAGACAAAAATACGCCTCTGCCACGACGGGCGTTTTTTGCGCGTGCGCTTCGATGTCAAAGACACATCGATCTGGGGCAACTATCTCAAGCGCGATGACCCAGTCTACGAAGAAGAAGCGATCGAAGTGTTTATCGCGCCGGGTGACGCCGACCCGACGCACTACTTCGAATTTGAGATCAGCCCGGATGGCGTGTTGTGGGATGGCAAGATCACAAACACCACGCTGGATGGCGCCAACCTTGGTGCTGACTCAAGCTGGAACTGTGAGGGAATTCACTGGAAAGCCGAGCGCAATGACCCGACCAATCAGTGGCACGTCTGGCTGGCGCTCCCGCTAAAGGTGCTCGCCGGCGGCGATGAGATCCCAAAGACCTGGCGCGCGAATTTTTATCGCATCGATCGACCCTACCTAAACAAAGACGACCGCATGGGCGAGTTTAGCTGCTGGTCACCCACGCTGACCTCGCCCGCCGCCTTTCATCGCCCGCGCCGATTTGGCACACTCGAACTTGGGTGAAGCTGAGAGGGAAGTTTTAGATACGTTCGGCATCGCGCTATAAACATATTATGACAAACGCACTCCTCAAATCACGTCTTGATCAGCCATTCGAGGTTTCGCAAGATGCGATCGATTTCTTTCGCAAATTTGGCTATGTCAAGCTCAAAAATGTGCTTGATGCAGAGACGCTGGCCTATTACGGCGAACGCATCACTGAGATGGTCAAAGTGTTGAACAACCAGGCCAAACCACTGAATGAGCGCAACACCTACGAGCGCGCCTTTCTGCAGATCATGAACATCTGGACGCAAGACGAAACGGTGAAAGAATTTGCCTTCTCAAAGCGGTTGGCGGGCATCGCGGCAACTTTGATGGGGGTGCGCGGTGTGCGCATGTATCACGATCAGGCGCTTTACAAAGAACCGAGCGGCGGCTTTACGCCGTGGCATGCCGATCAGTTTTACTGGCCGCTCAGCAATGGCAATTCGGTCACGGTTTGGGTGCCTTTCCAGCGCACAACGATCGACATGGGGCCACTGGCGTTTAGCGTCGGTTCGCAAACGTTCGAACAGGGCCGCGATCTGGCCATCAGCGACGAGAGCGAAGAGAAGATGCGCTTCAACCTGAAAAACTTCCCAATCGACGAAGGTCCATATGATCTGGGCGAAATCAGTTTTCACTCCGGCTGGACATTTCATCGCGCCGGTCCAAACACCTCGGACAAGCCGCGCGCAGTGATGACGATGATCTACATCGAAGACGGTATTCGCCTGATCAAACCGCGCCACAAGAACCATGAGAACGACTGGAACTCATGGATGCCCGGCACCGAAATCGGCGCTGTGATCGCATCACCGCTGAACCCGCTGTTGTATCGCGCCGAATAATCAAGCGCCTAACCAGGCCAGTGACCGGTTGCCGTGAATGCGCTGCAACCCTGGCAACGCACGCCAGTCGAGTCCGGACCCGTCGGAACGATGTCGCCCAGCATCCAATCAGCATCCGCGCCGCCGCCAGCGGCGCGGGAGACGATATCATCCAACACTGCGTCGAGCGCAATGCTGCCGGCATGAACATCGTCAATCATCGCGCGCCTAATACTTAAATGGACTCCACAATACTCAACTGGGCCAATCAAACGCTGGCCCACCCGGCTCTTGACGCGCTTTTTCTTGCGCTGACATGGATCGGCAATCCCATCTATCACATCCCGGTGCTCACGGTGATGCTGCTGATCAAACGCTGGCGACGTACGACGCTCCCGCTCTGGGCGACCTATATCATCACGCTGGGGTTGACGCTTTTCTTTCAAGAACTGATTGGCCGGCAGCGCCCAGACCCGGCGTTGGTGCGGCTGATCATGCCGCAGCCGGAATTCTTTTCGTATCCAAGCGGCCATACGTCGACCATGTTTGCCGCGGCGGTGCTGATGACGTTGCTGGCGCGGCGGACATGGGTGACGATGGCCTGCGCGCTTTGGGCTGTGGGCGTGGCGTTTAGCCGGTTGTATCTGGGGCATCACTACCCATCAGATGTTCTCGGTGGTGTGCTGCTTGGCGTGTGTTGCGGCCTTGCCGGCTACGGGCTGTTCGCGCCCGCCAAACGATCGCTACCGTGGATCCGGCGCATCAGCGCACTGTTGTGGGTGCAGCTCGGGATTGCCTTTTTGGCCACCCATATCGCCTATATGGGCATGCTGCCGCTCGAAATCCTGCGCTGGCCGTTTGCGGACAAAATCCTGCACGCGCTGCTGATTGGCGGCGTTGCGTTCTGGCTAAATTTGCTGTTGCGCGGACGCGCGATCGAGCTCGGTCGGCTTGCGCTGCCGATCGCGATCGTCTTGCCGTTCGCGGTGGCACTGGTCGAAGAATTTTTTCAGGCAGCATCGCCGGTGCGCACATTTGATCTGATCGATGTGTTGTTTGACTTGATCGGCCTGATCGTGGCGTGGTGGCTGAGTCACAGACTGTTGCGGCAAAGCGCGCAACGCCAGATTGCCACGGTTGCAACTGCTTGATCGGCGTCTCGTTCTGTGTATAATTCGCGCCGCATCAGTAAAATTGCCGATGCATTTTGGGCGGGCCGCTAGCTCAATTGGCAGAGCAGCTGACTCTTAATCAGCGGGTTGTAGGTTCAAGTCCTACGCGGCTCATGCAAAGCGCGCCACACAGTGTGTGTGGCGCGTTTTGATTTTCCACGCGTGCGTCGCTCAGCACCGCGTCTCGGCGTGCGCGCAACGTGAGATCGAAACCGCAGCGGGTTGGCGCACTTCCGGCGCCAAAACAGGACGGATGCGCGTGCAGCGCGCGCGTCGGCACGTCGGCCCAGCGTGATCGTCAGCGCGCACTGGCACGGAAGCGTTGGCATGCAACAGCATGATCAGGGCAGCGAGCGCTGTGGCAACATGCGCAATCGCGCGACGAAACACCATAGTGGATTCATGGTGCCACGAACTGCTTGCGCGAGATCAGGCTTTGGTCTGATTCTCTGGCGCGCGCACTTCTAGAAACGCCAGCAGCGCACGCGCGCGTTCAGCCTGAACGTGATTGATGCGGCTGAGTATGTCGTATGCGAGGCGCGCGTGCGCAGCGGCATCGCTCGTCAAACCGCAGCGCATCGACACTTCAGCGAGCTGGAATGCCGTGCTTGCAATACCGGGCAGCCCGCCATGGCGGCGCGCGCACCCGTGGGCTTCAACAAACGCGCTGTGCGCATTCCTGAGATCACCCGCGGCGAGCCAGCATTCACCGCGCGCCTGCGCAAGTTCGCGGCGCGGCAACGGAGACTCGGCCAGCGCCGTCAACCCGCACTGCCCCAACACAATTGTTGCGCGATCCAGCAGCGCAAACGCCTCAGACACCCGGCCGGTGCGCGCTGCGACCATCGCGCTGCGCGTGCAGATCGCGAGCAGATCACTGGGTTGGATCGCCAGGGCCAGTGCGCGGTCGAGCAGCACGCCAGCCGCGGTGTTGTCGCCCAGTGCTGAATGCATCTGCGCGATCAGCGAAAGCACAACCGAAGCAGGAAAGAACGCCAGGCTGCCGGCCGTCTCGCTGATGCACTCGATCGCGCGCGCGAATGCGGCGCCGGCCTGGTCCCGCGCGCCAGTTGTCGCGAGCGCGATCATGCCGAGCAACGTGTGCGCCATCGACCGATCAGACCGGGCATGCCGGCACTTGGGATCGGGCAAAAGCGCCTGCTCCGCCAGCTGCCCGGCCTGTTCAAAATCGCCGTTGACATAGCAAATGAGCGCGCCAAGCACACCGCAGGTGACTTGTTGATTTTCAAGGGCGGCACGCGCGGCCACGTCTTGCGCGCGCGTTGCCGATCGCAACGCGCGATCGAGTTTGCCATCCAAATACTGGGCAAGCGCCAGGCGCGCCTGCGCCTGACACAAACGAATGTCGATTTCGCGGGTAAGTTTTGGATCGCACGACGAGATAACCAACTGCTCAATCAGCCGCTCGCTGGCGACATGATCGCCAGTGCCAGCCTGCGCGGCAGCGAGCGTGAGCTGCACGCAGGCCAACAGTTCCGGCGTGTTCAACCGTGTTGCAACAAACAGCGCGCTGCGACCATATGCAACGGCGCCTGCGAAATCGCCGCGCGTCATGGCGGCGCGTGCTTTGAGATCGTGGGCGTGACAGAGTGCGACATCGTCTTTTGGGTGCTGACAGAGCGCGATGATCTGATCGGAAAGCGCGATCGCAGCCACAGCGTCACCCTGCAATAACCGGCAACGCGACGCGCCCGCCCACAAATCGCGCAACAGGGCCGGCGTCGCGTGCGCTTGGGCGCTATCGATCGCGAACTCGAGATACGGCAGCGCGGTTTGCCACATTGACTTGGATTCGAGATACGGCAACAGCGCCAGCGTCAGGCGGGCCAGCATGTCCGGGTGATTGTGGCGTTGGGCGCGCGCGCATGCTTCGAGCAGGTTCGCTTCATCGGCCTTTAGATGACAAAACGTCTGCGCATCACACTCTGCAACGGCGATGTAGTGGCGGATCATCGCCTCCCAGTGACAGGGCTGGGTTTCGTGGTCGCGAAGATAGTCCGCGATCATCTGGTGCATCGCGTAGCGATTGGCTGAAGCGACTTCGATGATGCCGTAGTTGACCAGCTCATCGCACACATCGGTCGATGTGCCAGCCACGCTCAACAGCGCTTCTTCTGAAAAGGTGTGCGGCTTGGGCAACAGCGTGGCGATTGCGGGCAAGGCGCGGCGGGCGGCATCGCTGAGGACACTCAACGTCTGCGTGACGACCGCCGCCAGCGTGCGCTCGGAGGGGTCGACGCCATCGGCGATGACGCTGCGGTCCTGCAAGGTTTGGCGAAACAACGTCTGCTGCAACCGCGACAGGGCCTGTTCCACGCGCCGGGCCTGCCCGATATACACCGCCTCCTGCAGATACTGCCCGGCCAGCACGAGCGCGAGCGGCAAACCGCCGAGCGCATCAGCCAGCTGGTTGAACTGTTCGGGATACGCGTGCAGCACGTCAGGTGCAAAGTCGTGCAGCAGCGCCATTGCGTTCATGCGCGAGAGCTCGTGCACATGCAGCGTGTGTTTGCCAGCCAGAGCCACCGCCACTTCGGGCAATCGCGTGCTAAAGACCATCGCGCTGCCCGGCCCGCCAACGCGCAACGGCAGCGCAGCGCACGACGACCACACATCATCCAGCACGATCAATATGCGGCGGCTGGCGACATGGCCGTGCAACACCCGGGCCAGCGCGGTAATCGATGTGGCCGCGCCAGCCAGCTGATCGGAGACACCGAGCATGCGCGCCCAACTGTTGAGCAGCGCCATCAAATCCGGCGTGCGGCCCAATCCGGCCCACAAAACGATGTCAAACGCAGAATTGACCTCGCCGTCGTGCACCAGCTGTTTGAGCAGCTCGGTCTTGCCGACGCCAGCGAGACCATAAACGCCAAAGGTGCGCAGGGTTTCCGGTTCGACAGTGCGCACGCGTTCCACCAGGATGGATAGCTCACGTTCGCGCCCGATCAGAGTGCGGGTGCTCGGCAATGGCAAGACGTGCGCATACGAACGTGTAACAGGCGGCGGCACGTTTTGGGCCGGCGCCGGCTGCTGATCCAATTGCAGCAGCCGCTCGATCATCACGTCGACAGCTTCTCCAACGATCCGATAGAACGCCGCCGTCGATACTTTCAGGTGCTGCGCGACAAAGTCATGGTGCCGGCCCTGCACATACTGCATGTGCAATGACAAATACGGGCGCCACAGCGGATCGGAGGCACGCTCAATGCTGTTCTGTGGTTTCAAACTCGATAGCAGTTCGCGCAGAACACGCTGCAACTCACGACCGCGCTCATGCGACGCATCAGGGCGACACTCCACGCCCAGGCGCGCATCGATAAGTGACAGCGCCGCGAGCGGCGTTGCCCCAAGCGCAGCGGGATTGTCCAGATTCGCAAGGCAGCGTCGCAGCAGTGTGCGGTTAATATTCGATGATGAACGCGATACGTTGTGCACCAAGCCTCCCCCTGGCAGCGCAGCGATCTGCGATACCGATTGGTGTGAACGTCGATGACGTGTGATGAAACGCAGATGGTCTTGAGCGAAACCATGGCGTCTCGTTGCTCGCGGTTGCCCGCGGGACCTGAATATGGCAGAAGTTGAGGATCGGAAGTCCAGAAAAAGTCCACGGTTTACGGGGTTATGTCTGACGCTCTCAGGGTTTAAAGTGAATTTGCACAGGGCGGACGAAGAATCGCCGAAGTCGTCGGCGAAAACATCGCAGCTCCTGGCGTAAGCCTCCGGGAAGCGGCCGGGCCGCGGCCCGGCCGCTTCCCGGAGGCTCACCCAATTCCGCCACCGTACAATCCACGACGATGAGTGAGCTACATATCGTATTAGGCGGCACCGGCGCCCTGGGTTCCGCGCTGGTGCATCAGCTGTGTGCCGAAGGACGCCCAGTGCGTGCGCTGGTGCGCAATCGGGAGCTGGCCGAAAGCATGCTGCCCGAAGCGACTGAAATCGTTGCCTTCGACGCACTTGAAGCACAACAAGTGCTGGATGGGTGCGCCGGCGGCAGCGTCCTCTACAACTGCGTCTACGCGCCGGAGCAGCTCGGCAACCTGGCCGAATCGCTGGTAGCCGCGGCAAAACGCACGCACGCGCGATTGATTTTTCCAAGCAACGCCGATGTCTATGGCCCGCCAGAGGTGTTGCCGATCCCGGAATCGCACCCGCACGCCGCCAGCACCGAGCGCGGCAAGTGGCGCGCAGCGATCGAGCAGGCGCTGCTGGATGCGCACCAGGCAGGCGACATCGAAACGGTTATTTTGCGTTTGCCCGCGCTCTACGGCGCCCATATTCGCGGCAGCTTTATGAGCGTGCTCTTTGACAGCGCGCTGCGCAACAAAAAAGCTTTCTGGCTTGGTTCGCTCGACGCCCCCACAAACATGGCCTATATGCCCGATGTCGCCGCTGCCGCTGTGTTGCTGGCCGATGCCGCCGACAGCGCAGGCCAGGCCTGGCATGTTCCCGGACCTGAGCCGCTGACCGGCAACGCCTTTCTCAAAAAGGTTTTTGCCGCATTTGGCAAACCTGAGAACATCGGCGTTCGCACAGGTCTGGTGTTCAAACTCGTCGGCGCGCTGGTGCCGGACGCAAAACGGCTGGCCCAGGTGCTCTATCAATTTGAAAAGCCGTTTGTCCTCGACGGCGCGAAATTTGCGGCGCGGTTTCCCAGTTTTGCATACACCCCGCACGACATCGGCATCCAGGACACGGTCGACTGGTTTCAGGCGGAATTCGCAGCATAATGCCGCGCCGCGCCGTCATTTCGAGTTGCCCATGGCCTGCGGCCAAGTCCATCGCACATGACGCGTAGTTGCCAAAGGGTAGCTGATCCCTTTGCGACGATTTCGCCGCGTAGTTAGGGGCATTTTTACCGGAGAAAGCACCATCTCCCCGCGCTCCGCGCGGGGAGATGGTGCTTTCTCCGGACAAATCTCTGTGAGCTCGTGCGTGAAACGCCCTCATTCGGCGGGGAGGGGAAATCGCCCTAACCCAACCACAAGTCACGTGCAGCAGATTCTGGCGCCTTCTGGCTGTGCTCCCAGCCGAAAGCGAGCGGCTAAGCCAAAGGATGTAGGCGCTTTGGGGCCTTAGACGCATGCGTTTCGTCGTCGATCTGGCTAATATTTCCGTCACAAAGGCTGAGAAATCCTCTTTCTCCTCCTCTCCTCTCGCAGAACCCACGTCTGAGCAGCGTGGGTTCACTTTTTTCCAGATTTCTCATATAGTTCATACACTTTTGCGGAATACTCACCGCGAGTTTCACCGGTTCGTGCACGTATGCGCAGTGCTAAATCTTGCGGCGCTGTGACCCCGGTGGCATCATTTGGAGGACTCTGTGTTGACCTATTTGTTGTTTCTACTTCCTGGTTTGTTGCTGGCGCTTTGGGCTCAGAACAAAGTAAAAAGCACGTTCGGAAAATACGTCCAAGTGCCCACGTCATCTGGCATCACCGGTCAGCGCGCTGCCGAAGTGCTGATTCGCACGCTCGGATTGAATGTCAGCACGCAGCAGATTGGCGGCGAACTGACCGACCACTATGATCCGCGCACAAAATCTGTGGCACTGTCGCAAAGCTCGGTCGTAAACAGCGTGGCGTCGGTCGCGATCGTGGCGCACGAGCTTGGCCATGCCATGCAGGATAAGCAGGGAGACGTGCTGCTCAAACTGCGCGGCGCCATCGTCCCGCTTGTGAACATCGGCAGCACGATTGGGCCGTGGGTATTCATGGCTGGCGCGCTGATCTTCGGGCTGGGCACGGCGCTGGGCAATACGCTGGCCTGGGTGGGCGTGGCTGGCTTTGGCCTGGCCGCACTGTTCGCGCTGATCACGTTGCCGGTCGAGTTTGACGCCAGCCGCCGGGCCATGGTGATGATCAAAGAGAACAACCTGTTGAGCGAAGCCGAACAGGCTGGCGCAAAACAGGTGCTCGACGCAGCGGCGTTGACCTATGTCGCCGCAGCCGCGCAAGCGTTACTCACACTGCTCTACTATGTGACGCGCGTCAGCGGCAGCTCGCGCAGAGACGACTAACATCTACCTCCGACACAAAAAAGATGCCCGCGCGCTGCGCGGGCATCTTTTTTGTGCGTCAAATCGCTCGGATCCGGCGAGCCGGTCGGCAATGCGCACGTTGGCATTCGCCGCGTTCGCCTATTGCAATGGCTTCTTGGATGTCGCCAAGGCATGCAAGCCGGCGATCACCGCGTCAAAGTCGTAGTGCGGGTTGGCTGCGCGCAAGCGTTCGCGCAGCGCCGCCGGGATCGCTTCCACTCCGCGAAACGCGCCGCAAATCGCGCACGCGATCGCGCCAATCGTGTCCGCATCACCCGACAGTTCGAAGGCAAGTTTGCGCGGCGCGCAGCGGATCGCCATCAGCCAGCGCCACCAGCGCAAACGCGGCGGGCACCGCTTCGCTGGCAGCCAGCGATGTGCCGATCAGATCGTAGATCGCCTTTAGCCGGCTGGCGTCGTCGCCGTGCTGATCGCGCGCCAGGCTGACCGCAAACTCAATGCGGCGCGCGACCGACGCGCCAAGCCACACATGCCCCAGCGCGTGCCCGGCATCGGCGCCTTCAACACCGGCCAGCAGCACGTCGCGCAGTTCGACGCCGGCACAAGCGCGCGCGCAATCGCAGCAGCAACAGCGGCAGCGCTGGCGCAACCCACCGGCGTGTTGTGCGTCGGGATGGCGCTCTCGGCGGCCGCCCGCACCGCGCCCGCGATATCGCCCGGGAACAGCGCAGCCGACAACGCTGACCCGCATGGCGGCGCCGTTTGTGTCGCCGCCAAGTCCAGTGAGCGCGAGATCGGCGCCGGTGCGAATCTTGGCGACCGCGCGGCGCGTGCTTGGCCCAACAAACAAAATGTGGTCGCCGTCGACAAAGTCATACCAGGCCACAACGGCTTCGGCGACGCCGCGACGGGTCAGACCGCCATCCTGGATGACACGCCGCGCGATAAACATCGGCCTGCTCGGTGTCGTCTGTGATCTGGCCGGCGCGCAGGCCGCGATGCACTTCATGCGTGGGTGCAGCCTGCACAAACGTTTCCGGCGTGATCGGAAATAGCGCGCGCGTGTCTTCCTGCGTCAACATCGCCGGCATGCAAAATGCATCGCCAAGGGCCTGACCATAGACAGTGCCGGCGATCTTATCGAGTAAATTCATTCGGCCCAGTGTTAGACTAAACCGCTGGAAAGTCAATTGTGATTGCATTTTTGATCGTGTTTGTGCTGTTCGCGTTGCCAGTGGGTGCGGCCTTCGCATCCAGCGTGCTCGTGCGACAGGCATTGCCCGCCCCCACCGCGCGCCTGTCGCTGCTCGGCGCTGTGCCTGCCTGGGCGGCGTTGGCTGGCGCCTGGCTCTGGTATGCGCTCGGTCCGGAAACGTTGCTGGGCGGCTGGTCCAACAGCTCGCTCCTCGGCGCGCCGCTGGGGATCGGCACGGCGGTTCGCACGGCGCAAACGCGTCGGTGGCGCGGCATGCGTGATCGCGATCGCTGTTACGCTGCTGCTCAACACGGAGACCCTCGATCCAGGCGTGCACCCGATCCAGCGCATGCTGCCGCAGGGGTTGTTGTTGCTCGGCGCGATGCTCGCATTTCTAGGCACAAGCGCGCAAGCATTGCTGATCGGCATGGCCTTGATGGTGTTGGCCGCCCTTTGGCAGAGTGCCGGCAACGCCCCCAACCCGCGTGTGATGCAGGCCTTTTTGCCGCAGTGCATCGGCGTGCTTGTGTCCGGCCTGATGTTGATGTTGAACGCCTCGCGCAGCGGCAGCCAGTTGCTTGACACGATCACGACCGACAACCCGTTGACGCCATTGCTGACCAGCGTGGCGGTCTGCCTTTTCGCGCGCGCGCCGATTGTTGGCGCGCTGCGCGATCCGGCCAGCCCCCAGCAACATCGCGCCGGGGTGCTGTGCGCGTTTGCGCTGCTGGCGCACGGTCCCACGCTGACGTTGTGGTCGATTGCGCTCTTGTTGGTGGGCGCGCTGGTGTGGTCGTTGCTGGCGTTGTCCGCAGAGTCGACCGAGCGTGAACGCACCTGTCTTTTCTATTCCAGCGCCTGTTTGTTTTTGGTCAGCACCATTGCGGGCGCGCCGTGGGTGTCGGCAGTCATGTGGTTGTGCGCAGTCCATTTGTTGACGGCGCCATTTGCATTTCGCTTGATCGCGCTGGCGATCATCGCAGGTTTCCCACTGCCTGGCGCCATTTCAGTCTGGGCGGGCGTGGCGAACAGAATTGCCGCGGGCGGGCCGATCGATGCGATCTTGAATGTGGTGTTGATCGTGGCGGCGGGTGTCCATCTGGCAAGCTGGCTGGAGGCGATCCTCCCGCTCAGCCGCTGGCGGGAAACGCTGGCCGAGGGCATGCGTGACGCGGCACGGCATCCGGCCGCGCTGGCGGTAGCCGCGCACACGCTGTTGTTTGGATTTGGCGTCACGCTGATGGGCGGCGCGCCGATCACGCAGAGCATCCGCTCCGCCGGGGCGTGGGGCTGGATCCAGCTGGCTGCGACGGCGGCGATCGGCATTGCGCTGGCGCTGGTGATTCGGCGCTACGACGTCGGCGAGGCATTTCAAGGCATGGGAACAGCCATCGCGCGGGCAAACGTCATCACGCAGATATTTGAGAGCATGATTGTGCGGGTGCGCAACGTGTTTCGAACAGCCTTTACGTTGCTCGAAAGCGACGGCGCGCTGTTGTGGGCGTGTTTGGTGACGATCGTCGCCGTGCTGATCGCGCGCGCGGGGACGCCATGATCACGCCGCACCGGGGCTGGCTGCCGCTAGGCGTGCTTGCGGCGGTGCTGGTTGTGGCATCCCTCGTGCCGGTTGCGTGGCTGCGCGCGTTTGACTATGTTGGGCTGGCGGTCTGCCATCGTATCCCGGCGAGGTCATTTTTTGTCGATCAGCAGCAATTGCCGGTTTGCGCGCGCGACACCGGCATGTTTGCAATGGCCACGCTGACGCTCGTCGTCGTAGCAGCCCGGTTGCGCGTGCGCGCAGCCGGCTATCCGCGTGGGGTTTACTTGCTCGTGCTCGGCTTGTTTCTTGCGGCATGGGCGTTTGACGGCTTTAACTCGTATGTGCTGCTGCTGCGGCGTGAAGTCTTTTTGTATGAGCCCAGCAACCTGTTGCGTCTGATCACCGGCACGTTAATGGGCATTGGCCTCGGCCTGTTTGCCGGGGCGTTGTTTAATCAGGCGACGTGGCGAACCATTGTTGAAACACCGGTGCTGCAGCGCTGGCGCGATTTGGCCGCGCTGCTGCTGGTCGCGGTCGGGCTAATCGGCAGCGTGCTGTGGCGACCGAGCGCAGCGTATGGCGCGCTCGTGGCGTTGAGCGGCGGCGGTGTGATCGTGATGCTTGGGCTCGCCAACACCATGCTTACGCTTATCGTCCTACGACGTTATGGCACGCTGGAAACCCTGAGACAACTCATGCCATTTGCCGTTGTCGGTGTGAGTCTGGCTTTGATAGAACTCTTTGCAATTAGTACGTTACGACTGCTATTTTTGCCGCCATTGCCGTTTTGAAACCGCTTCGCAAAATTTTTATTGCGTCAAAACAACAAAATGTTACAATCGAGTACATTGATCGTAGCGTAAAGCAATGTACGTATAGCTTTATGGCGAACAAATTACGTCGAATGTCGGTTGTTTTATTCGCTTTCTGATTACAGACTCATCGGAGTTAGACATTCACTATTAATTTGCCGTCTTTCGTCGATTTCGAGAACAGACAGGTCCATCATTCTAAGGAGATTCAATGAAATTTTTGCATAAGACCCGTGTCACTGTAATGGCCGCAGGTGCGATGCTTCTCGCGTCGGCAATGCTGATCGGAAATACCCAGGTCACAAATGCGGCGAAGCCGTTTGCGGTCACCGAGACACCGTTGCCGCCGCCGACCAGCACACCGGTCCCCGCGACAGCCGTCGTCCCAACAGCGACACCGCGCCCACCGGATAATTCTTCACCGGCGGTCAGCCAAACTGCTGATCCCTATGTTGTGCTTGCCGGCTGCACCGCCTGCATGCAGGCGGGTCAGCCGACTGAGTTCGTCGCCACAATCGGCAACAATGGCGACACCACTGCGGTCAACGTGCAACTGTTTCAGAAAGTGCCGCCTTACTTTGAGCTCCTCAGCGTGACAGCGACAAAGGGCACGGTGGTCATCACGGGCGACGAGTACATCGTCGACATTGGCAACGTGGATCCGAAAGAAGTTATCACCGTCAAGATTTCCCTGCGCTATCGCGAAGGCTCTGCCGCTCAGCCGTTGAACGCAGTCATCCTGCGCACGACCAGCGGTGGCGATCTTGAGACCAACAACACCGGTTTTGTGAAATGCGAAGTCTGCCAGGTTGTTCTGCCGGTCACCGGCGGCGACACCAGCACGACGGCGCTGCCCGGCCTGATGATGTTGATGGGCGCCAGCCTGGCGGCCACTGGCACGCTGCTGCGCCGCAAGCGCAGCTAAAGGGTTGCGTCGAAAAGGGTGCGCCAACTCCGCCCATCGGCCTAAGCCCTCCGCTTGATTTCTCAAACAAGAGCCCGATTTCGAACGAAATCGGGCTCTTTCTTTTGCCCTCCTATGCTTTTGTCAGACGTTTATAAAGTTGGACAAGCTAAACTTACCGCTATGAATTACAAGGCCGTGTTATCCGCCCTGGTTGCCGCAGGCGTGTTGTGCGCACAGACACACGTTGCAAACGCCACCCACACGCAGGGCTCCCAGACTTCAGGTGAAGCGCCAAGCCAGATCAGCGTCACCGTTACAACAACGGGTGTTGCATTGCAGGTTGCGCCAGGCGCGTCATCCACACGCGCGCAAGCCGCGGCCATCAGCGATGCCGAGCTCGCCACAGAGCGCGTCCAGCTTGGCGACACAATTGTGCCCGGCCGCATTGTGGCGCTCGCGATCAGCGACGACGCGGCGTTTGACACATCGTTGCGCGCCATCAGCAGCGTCGATGCGCCCTATGCCGGCCACGTCGACATCGCGGCGCGGCTCAGCTCGACCGATGAGTCCGGCGCCACGGTTTTGCAGCGCGCCGCCAATACCGCCCTGCCCGGCGCGCCGGTGACCGTATTGCGCGACGGGCATTACCGCGGCCAGCGCCTCGTCACGCTCGCACTCAGCCAGCTCTACACAAGGAATGGCGCAAACCGCGCCGTGCGCTCGCTCAACGCCGATCTGCGCGGCGCAACGCTGGCATCCGACCCATCGGGCATCATTGCGGCGGGCGAACGCAGCGCGTCGGTTGGCGCAATCCCATCACCCTCGCCTTACGCAGCCGCGCTCAATCCAGCTTCGTGGATGCGCGTCACAAAGCCCGGTCTGCACCGCGTCACCGCGGCTGCGCTCAGCCAGGCCGGGCTCACCGCCGCCAACGCCTGCGTGACCTATCGCGGCACGCCGCTGGCCGTGCATGAGCCAGGGAATGGCACCATCGTCTTTTATGCGCAGGCGCCAGGCGATCGCTACAATAGCAGCGATGTCTACTGGTTGATCGCCGGCGGTTGCGCGCGCATGACCTCGGTCGCCGCGCCCGCTGCGGCAACCGGCACACTGACCGCGTTTGAACGCGGCAGCACAAAGCCATCAAAGTTGTATTACGGCCTGCAGCCCGGCAACGATGGCGACCACTGGTTCGCCGCTGAAATGCGGAGCATCGATCCGTCATTTTCAACCTGGGCTATTCCCGCCGCAGCCAATGTGCTGCCTGGCGGCGCCGGCAACAGCACCTACACCGTGCGCGGCGTCACGCGCACACGCGCGCCCTATGCCATCGTATTAAGCGGCAACGGCGTCAACGCGACCGTCAGCTTTCAGGGCAACGGCCAATTCGAAGCCACCGGCACCGGCGCCACCTCCGGTGTGCCAACAACAGCGCAGCTTACGCAGGGCGTTTGGGCCTTTGTCAACGAGTTTCGCTGGCAACGCCCGGTGCAGTTGAATTTTGCCGGCGGTGGCGCGGCGTTTGGCGTGGAAGCCGCCGGCGTCTATCAGGTGACGAACGCCACCGGCGTGCTGTATGACGTGACGGACCCGCTCGCACCCAAGCTTGTGCAACGCAGCGGCGGCGGCGCTTTTACCGCGGCCGCAAACGCCAATTTTGAAATGAGCGGCGCAAATAACGTCACAGATATCGGCGTCGTCACAGCCTATGCACCGAGCGCCGCAGCCGCGCAACCGCTGAACAAGCGCGCCTACTACATCGCGCCAGCCAGCCTGGCCGGCAACGCCAAGCTGGCCGAGTTGATCGCGCTGCGCAACACGCAGGGCTGGACATCGCAGGTCATTGCAGCGGAATCGCTGTATGCGCTGTGGGGCCACGGCCACGTGTCACCCGATGCGATCCGGCAGTTTTTGCAGTATCAGTATTCGGTCTCGACGACAAAACCCGAAGCCGTGATCCTCGTCGGCGACGGCAACTACGACTGGCGCGGCATCCTCGACGACGGCCTGACGTTCAATCGGCTGATCCCGCCTTATCTGTCCGATGTCGATCGCTTCCGCGGCGAAGAGAACATCGACAACCCGCCGGCCGCCGAAACCGCGTGCGAACCCTGCTATGCCCAGCTTGATGGCAACGCGCCGCTGGATGACGCGATCCCGGATCTGATCTTTGGGCGCATGCCGGTGGGTGATGCCGCCCAGCTCAACACGCTGGTGGACAAGATCGTGCGCTACGAAACGATCAACACCGAGTTTGTGGCGGCCTCCTGGCGCACCAAGTTCCGCCACATGGTGGACAACTACTGGAAGCCGGCCGGCGAGACCAATATCGTGATCGGCAGCCCGCTCCCAAACCCGCCCGAGACCGATCCAGCCGGACCATTCTGGGCGTTTGCCGATCACATCATCAACAATGTGCACGCGACCGGGCCGCTGCTGTTGCGCGCGTACTACGATCCGTATAACGTGCTCAACAACGCCTCGTATGCGCTCGGCGTGCCGCAACCCGGCAACAACCCGCCAGCCGCCGCGGGCAAAGCCGCGTTTAACTTTGGCGCGTCGTTTATCACGTATATCGGCCACAGCAACGAGCAACGCATGGGCAAGTTCGAGGTCAGCGACCCGTATGGCAACGCCTTTCTGTATGACTTTGAGGTCAAGGACCTGACCAACGTGGACAAGCTGCCGATCGTGCTGCAGATGACCTGTCTGACCGGCTCGTTCCACAAACATGAGCTAAAGGGCCAGTCTGTGCCCGGCAAACAAGCCTATCTCGACGAGACTCTGGTGCTGCAAGGCAACAACACCGGCGCCATCGCCACATGGAGTTCGACCGGGCTCGGCGTGATGTATGGGCACCAGCCGCTGCTGACCGGCTTCTTCCAGCATTACTGGAAGACGTTTAACAACGCCTCGCCGTCGACGGTCGGCGCAGCAGCTTCGGCCGGATATCTGCTGCTGCATCAGCAGACCGGCACTAACGCCGAAGACTCGCTGCGCACCTACTCGGTGCTCGGCGATCCACTCACCCGCGGCCGCGCATTTGTGCCCGGCCATCTCGCCCGCGAGAATATCAAGCGCTCGATCTATATGCCGGTCATCGGCCGCAAGTAAGGTGTCCAAGGTGTAGTCCACCTCCAAGGTGGACTACACCTTGGAGGTGGACTACACCTGCTCGCGCGATGGAGCCCACCTTCGAGGTGGGCTCCATCTTGGAGGTGGGCTACACCTCCAGAGCGATGCCAAGCTTCTTCGCCAGCGGCACGACGTAGTCGCGCGCTTCGAGCAACTGCGCGTCGGGCAAATGCTCGATGATGAAGTAACCGTTTGGCGCCCGGCGCTCGAAGATCTGCATAAACAGCGGGTAATTCATCGCGCCAGTGCCTGGCACGACTTCGTCGATCTGCAGCACCAGCTTGTCCGCAATTGCCAGATCTTTGGCATGCGCGACAAATATCTGATCGCCCAGCAGCGCATCCAGCTCGTTCAAGACAACATCGGTGTTGTGCACACCCTGCACCGTGCCGGTGAAGTTAACCGGATCCAGATTGAACTTCATCACCGGCGAGTCAACCGCGCGCACCAGCGCATGCATGCGCTGCGGTGTGTCCAGCGCGGACAACACGTGCCCTTCGACCGCAACCAGCGCACCTTCGTTTGCCGCGACATGGCAGAGTTGTTTGAACGATGCCACCAGCAGGTCGAACGTGCGCTGCGAGTGGTTCTCCGGATGCGCATACCAGTGCCCGTTTGGGTTGTGCCCGCCCGGCCGAATATAGACGCTGACCGCGTTGGTGCGCGCGCCAATCCGAATCAGCCGCTCCGCGCCGCGCAGCCCTTCGGCGCGAATGGCAGGGTCGTAGCTGCAGATCGGCTCATACCAGCCGTTGAGCTGACAGTTCTCGAGTCCCGCTGTTTCAAACGCCGCGCTGACGCGCTGCACATCGGCGTCGTCGGCTTCCAGTGGTTTGTTGATAAACCACTGCGCACCGCGAAAGCCGTAACCGCGCACCCGCTGCGTGGTGGCTAAATCAATCTGGCGCCAATCGGCGGGGAAGAAGGCCGGCTGACCGCTGTTGAGCTTTGGCAATTGTCCGGCGACACCTAGTTTCATGGGGTTATTCTCCGCGAGAGGGTACAGATGGTTTTTGGCAAAATCGCATCTCCCTCGCTCCGCGCGGGAGATGCGATTTTGCCGGATCTAAGATTTTCTATGCGCCTTAGCGCGTCCGAATCTCGCCGCGCACGTAATCGGCGTCATCGCTGACCAAGAAGGCCAGCAGTTTCGCCACACCATCGGCGTTGCCGAGCGCGAGCTGCGCTTGTTCGGACTTGCCGCCCTTTAGCGCGACTTCGGCATCGATCACGCCGCGCTTCATCGCGGTGTCGATGTTGCCCGGCGCCACGACATTGACGCGAATGCCATACGGCTCAAGCTTGACCGCCATCGTGATGCCAAGGCTGCTGACGCCGCCCTTGCTGCTGCCATAGGCATAGGACGAACTGGCATTGTGCGCGGCCTGCGACGAGATCAAGACAATCACGGCGTTCCGTGAACGGGCCTGCGCGGAACGTTTTAGCAACGGCGTGGCGTGTTTTGCGCACAAGAAGCTGCCGGTCACGTTGATGTCAAAGACCTGTTTGAACACGTCCAGCCCAAAATCTTCGATCTCGACAAACGGCCCGCGCAGCACGCCGGCCGTCTGGATCAGCCCGTCCAGCGCGTCGAGCTGCGCAAACAGCGCGCGCACCGAATCCTCGTCGGCGACGTTGACCTGCACAAAGCGCGCGCCAATTTCCGCAGCCGTCGCCGCGCCTTGCGCCTGCGCGTAATCGGCAATCACAACATGGGCGCCGCGCTGCACGCACAACGCCGCGGTGGCCGCACCGATACCGTTTGCGCCGCCAACGATCAGAATAGTTTTTCCGGAGAGTGTCATATTTTTTGTTGTACGCCGTGTACGACGTGCTTAGCGCCCGTGCTGTGTCAGGCGTGCCTTGAACATGCTGAGCAACTCCTGGCTATGCACCTGCATCGCGCAGTTGACTTTCGGCGTCGTAAAGAATGTTCCGCGCCGGTCTGCGATGACGCTGCCGGCAGTCACGCCGTCCACCGGCACTTTGACGCTGTAGCGCCGGATGCGAAACAGCTCCGGTTTGATCAAATACATGATCGCCGACGGGTCGTGTGTGTTTGTCGAGCCGTTTTGATAGCCATAGGCCGAGGCATGAAAGCGCTGGTAGAACGGGATGATCTTCCCGATAAACTGGCCAAATGGATCGCCCGAGCGGCGCAGATCGTCGAAGAACATCTCATCGATCAGCGTGGCTTCGGTGACATCGAGGCCGAGCATGGTCAGATCCCAGTTCGCGCCAAAGACCAGGGCCGAGGCATGCGGATCGTTGTGCACGTTGGCTTCCGCGGTGGGCGAAACGTTGCCAGGCGCCAAAATCGTGCCACCCATGATGACCACGCGCTTGACATTGTCGATGATGCGCGGCTCAAGCTGCATCGCCAACGCGATGTTGGTCAGCGGCCCAACTGGCACCAGCGTGATTTCACCCGGCCGCGCCATCACGGTGTCGACGATAAATTGCGCAGCTGTGCGCGGGTCAGGTTTTTGGTTGGGGTTGTTGACGCGCGTCCAGCCGATATCGCCCATGCCATCCGAGCCGTGCACAAATTCGCCCAGCCGGCCACGAGGCACCAGCAACGCATGATCGGCGCCCTGCGCCACGGGAATATCCGGCCGGCCGGCGAAATCGAGCAGATTCAGCGCGTTGCGCGTGGTGCCTTCAACATGCGTGTTGCCGAACACGGTCGTCAGGCCAACGATGTTGAGTTCCGGCGAACGCAGCGCCAGCAACAGCGCCATGGCGTCGTCGATACCAGGGTCAGTGTCAAAGAGGATGTTTTCCATGGGTGAAGAGTAAAGAATCCAGAGTCCAGAATCCAGAACGGGGTGGCAAACGCTGTGCGTTTGCAGTTAGCTGCATATCTTAATGCGGGTGCGCACTTCATGCATACGGCGCATCCAGCTGCGTAAATCGCACCCATCGGCGCGTACGGATAGCCGCAGGCATGGCCTGCGGTATTTGGCAATGCCGCACCCGTTCGCAGGCGATGCCTGCGGCTATCCGTACGCGCCGATGGGCGCGATTTACGCAGCTGGATTCTGGATTCTGGATTCTTTGCTCTCCCGTGCAATCAACGCCCCCACCCGCGCATTGTTCTTCAACAGCGCCATGTTGGCGCGCACAGAGGCGCCGTTGGTGAGCTTGGCAATTTGATCGAGCAAAAATGGCGTGGCGGCCGCGCCGTGGATGCCTTGCGCGTCGGCGATCTGCTGCGCCTCAACGATGGCCTTCTCAGCGATGTCAGCCGGCAGGGCGTCGGCCAGCGGCACCGGCACGCACACCAGCTCACCGCCCGGCAATCCGAGCGCGCGACGGGCGCGCACGATGGCGACCACGTCTGCCGCGGACCTGGCATTGACATCGGCCTTGATGCCGCTGTCGCGCGAGTAAAAAGCCGCGACCGTGTCGCTGTCGTAGCCGATCACCGGCACACCCAGCGTTTCAAGATGCTCAAACGTGAGCGGCAGATCAAGCAGCGCTTTCGCACCCGCGCAGACCACGGTGACTTTTATCTTCGCAAGCCCGTCCAGATCGTTGCTCACATCAAACGGGTGCCCGCGATGCACGCCGCCGATCCCGCCCGTCGCGAAGACATCGAGCCCGGCCTGCTCCGCAACAAACATCGTGGCCGCCACCGTGGTCGCGCCGTTCTGCTTCAACCCGACGGCGATCCCCAGATCGCGCAGGCTGCACTTGCGCGCGCCACTCGAACGGCCGAGCGTCTCGAGCTGATCGTCGGTCAGGCCGACCGTGATCTGGCCGGCCAGCACCGCAATCGTGGCCGGCACTGCGCCAGCGTCGCGCACAGCGCCCTCGATCGCGCGCGCGATCTCAAGATTGCGCGGATAGGCAAAGCCGTGTGTGATCAGCGTCGATTCAAGCGCGACGACGGGTTCGCCATTGGCGAGCGCGGCGCGAACTTCGGGTGCAAATACAAAGTGTTGTGTAGCAGGACTTGGTTTCATCGCACCCAATTATCGCGTGAACGCGCTTTGTGCCTCCATCCGACACGCTATGCGCTCGAGGTTTTGCCCCACACGGGTCATCTCGACGCTTCGCGTCGAGATGACCGCGCGTTTGAAAGCGCCATGCACAGCACAGCGCACAGCACGCTCACGCGGCCAGCGTTTCGACATGTGCCGCCAACACGCTGGTGCGCATCCGACCCGTTTATACGCTCAATGCTTTGCCAATCACGGGTCATCTCGACGCGCAGCGGAGAGATCTCGTAGCGCGAAAGCGTCTGCTTGCTTCCGCATTCGAGATTTCTCCGCTGCGCGTCGAAATGACCGCGCGTTTGAAAGCGCCATGCACAGCGCAGCGCACAGCGCGCTCACGCGGCCAGCGTTTCGACATGTGCCGCCAACACGCTGGTGGCGCCGCCGGTCTGCTGCACGATGCCATCAAACACAAACAACGCCTCGCTCTTAAGGCGAGCCGGAACGCTCCCAGGTGCGCGGTTGCAGCACGATGTCGAGCAGCCGTGCTCGTCTTCGCAGGAGATAAACACCACGCCCTTGGCGGTGCCGGGCATCTGGCGCACCACCTGCATCCCGGCCACCCGCACCCGCACGCCGGCTTTCTGCATGCGCACCTGCGCGGTGGTCATCACCCCGGCGCGCTCAAGCGCCGGCCGGAAATGGCGCATCACTGGCCCGGAGGCCGAGAGCCCGGTCAGCGTGTAGTCCCAGACCGTGCGATTCGAGCTCGCCCAGCGCGGGCAGCGCGATCTTGGCCGGCTGCGCTGTCGATGGCCAGCCCGGCGGTCTCATAGCGCACCTCGCCCAGCGCCCACAACAACGCGCCGGCGTTCATCGAGCGTGTCGAACAACCCGGCCCGGATCAGATCGGACACCAGCCCGCGCGGCAGCTGCGTGCGCTGGCAAAAATCGGCCAGCGTGCCAAACGGCTGCGCCGCGCGCGCGGCTTCGCACCCGCGCCCAGGCGCTCTCGCCCAGCCCGGCGATGGTCTGCACCCCCATGCGCAACGCGCGCGCGTGAATCGCGCCATAGCCCCAGCCGCTGTGGTTGACATCCGGCGGCAGCAGCGCGATGCCGTGGCGCTGCATGTCGCCCACGATCACCTCGGGCGAATAAAACCCCATCGGCTGCGCGTTGAGCAGCGCGCAGTAAAACGCGGCCGGGTGATGCTGTTTGAGCCACAACGTTTGCCATGCGATCAGCGCAAAAGCCGCGGCGTGCGAACGGCAGAAGCCATATGAGGCGAAGCCGGCCAGCTTGTCAAAGATGGCGCCCGCGACAGATCTCGCATCGACGCTCGCGTGCGCGCCGCGCGCCGTCCATAAAGCGCGCGCGCATGGCGTCCATGGCCTCATGCGAGCGCGCGCGCGACATGGCGCGGCGCAAGCTGTCGGCCTCGCCCGCGCCAAACCCGGCGATGGCCATCGCGATGCGCAGACAGTCCTCTTGAAAGAGCAGCACGCCATAGGTGTCTTTCAGAATTGGCGCCAGCGCGGGATGGTCATAGCTGACCGGCTCCAGCCCGGCGCGCCGTTTGCAGATACGGATGCACCGCGCCGCCCTGCACCGGACCCGGCCGGATGATCGCGATCTCGACCGCCAGATCGCGGATGTTCGCGCGGCTTGGTGCGCGGCAGCATCTGGGTCTGCGCGCGTGATTCGACTTGAAAGGTGCCGATGGTGTCCGCGCGCGCCAGCATTTCCCAGAGCGCGGGCTCGTCGAGCGGCATGCGATTGACATCCGGGCGCGCGCCGGTCTGGCGCTCGACAATATCGAGGGCATGGTCGATCATGCCCAGCGTGCGCAGACCTAGAATGTCGATCTTGATCAGCCCGGCGTCTTCGCATGAATCCTTGTCCCACTCGATGATGTAGCGCCCGGGCATGGTGGCGGGCTGCACCGGCACCACCTGTGAGAGTGGCGGGCCGGTGATCACCATCCCGCCGCTGTGGATCCCGAGATGGCGCACCGCGCCATCGATCTGGCGCACCAGCCCGGCCAGCGTGTTGATCGGGTGCGGGTCGTCCCCTGCGTTGGCGTCGGACGACACCGCCAGGGCCTCAAGCTGCGTGGCCGCGTCGGCCGCGGAATGCGAGTCGATCTGTTTAACCAGCCGATCCAGCACAGCCTCCGGGAAAGCCAGGGCCGCGCCCAGATCGCGGATGGCCGAGCGCGTCTGATAGGTCACATAGTTGGTCACCATGGCCACACGCTCGTGGCCATATTTTTCATAGACATACTGGATGACTTCTTCGCGCCGGAAGCTGTCGAAGTCGATGTCGATGTCCGGCATGGTGTGTTTGTCGTCCGAGAGAAAGCGCTCAAAAAGCAGATCGTGCTCGAACGGGCAGCAGTGGCTGATCCCGAGCAGATAGGACACGATCGACCCGGCGGCCGAGCCGCGCCCGGAGCAGCGAATGCCGCGCTCGCGGGCAAAGCGCACGATGTCGGCCACGATCAAAAAGAATGGCGCCAGCCCGGCGCGCTCGATCACATCGAGCTCATGCGCCAGCTGTTTGAGCACGCGCGGCGCAAGCGATGGATAGCGGTCGGGCAGCGCTTGATGACAGAGTTGATACAGATGGCTGAACTCGCTGACCCCGCCCGGCACATGCACCTGCGGCAGGCGGTGCTGGCCAAAATCCAGATCGACCTGACAGCGCGCGGCGATCTCCAGGCTGGCCGGGAGCGCCTCGGGCAACTCGGCAAAACGCCGCAGCATTTCGGCGGGCGCGGGCAGCGCCTGCATGTGGTTGTGCGGCAGCAGCCCGCGTTTGCGCGCCTCGGTCAGGCTTAAATTGGCGTCGATGGCCAGCAGGCAATCGCGCAGCCGGGCGTGATCCTGCGTGGCGTAATGCGTGTTGCCGGTGGCCACCACGGGCAGGCCGAGCGCGCGCGCCACGCCCAGCAGCCCGCGCACCAGTGCGCGATCGCCCGGCAGGGCGTGGTCTTGCAACTCGACCACCACGCGTTCCTGGCCAAACAAATCCACCAGCAAGCCGGCCCCGGCCTGGGCCGCCGCCGGATCGCCGCGCAGCAGCGCCGAGGACAGCAGCCCGCGCCGGCAGCCGGTCAGCACGATCAGGCCGTCGCGATGTTCGGCCAACTGTTCGGCGCTGAGCAGCGGGCGGCACCTTGCCTGGCCAGGGCATGCCCGCGCGCAGCGCCTCATGCGTCTGATCGCAACGCGCGCGGGTGAGCAGTGTGCATAAGTTGGCATAGCCTTGCTGGGTTTCGGCCAGCACGGTCAGATGCGCGCCGCCGTTCAGCGTGAGTTCGGCGCCGATCAGCGGCTTGACCCCGGCTTTGCGCGCCGCGCTCCAAAAGCGGATCGCGCCGGCCAGCGTGTCGTGATCGGTGAGCGCCAGCGCGTGACATGCCCAGCGCCTGCGCGCGCGTTACCAGCGCCTCGGGCGAGGTGCTGCCGTCGAGCAGCGAGAAGTACGAGTGCGCATGCAGCTCGACCCATCCGGCGGTGTCAGTCATACAGCCTCCCCAGCCGCCAGCCCTGCGCCAGGATGTCGAAAAAAATCTCGCACAGCAACCCGGTGCGCGTAACCAGCCGGAAGCACTCGCGGCTGACCTCGCCGTCGTCGCTCCACCAGTCGGTGTAGATCTGCCACTGCTCCTCGATCTGCGCCACCGGGTGCGCGCGGTCGTGCCAGACGAAGACGCGCGGCAGACCGCGTCGTCATCGACGGTGACTGTGATCGGGTCGCCATCCGGCCAGATGCGCGTCATGGCGCGAGCGCGCTCCAGCGCGAGCGGCGTTCGGCGGCCGGATGCGCCGGGTCGGCCACCGTCGGCCTGCCAGAACGCGCCGGCGTGTCGCAGCGCCAGCGCGCCGGCCAGCCGGGCAAAGGGCGCGGTCTGCTTCCCATCCGCAAATCCAAGCTCGCCAAACAGCGTCCACACCTGCGGCGCGAGCTCGGCCATATCCAGCAACGCGATGCGCAGGCCGACCAGCTCAGCCGGCCACGGCTGCGATGTCAAGCGCGCGCGCAGAGCGCGCCGATCGACATCGGCCGGCGTGCAAGTGGGCTTGCGGGAAGACATGCGTCTGCGTCTGCGCGCCGCGGTCGATAAAACGCAGATCGAGTCTGCAGCCGGTTGCAGCCCTCCAGCCGCGCGGCGAGCGCGGCCAGCAGCGGCTGCAACGCGCGCGTGGCCGCCGCCGCGGCCGGCGGCGCGGCGGGCAGGGTGTGTCGAAGTCGAGCACCAGCGGCTCAGGCGTCGGCGCAGCCAGCGCGCGCACCGGGCGGCGTCGCGGCCCTGCGCCCACAGGTGCGCCAGCTTGCCAGCCGCGCCAAAACGCGCGGCGACCGAGGCGGCCGGCAGCCGCGCAAAATCGGCCAGCGTGCGCAAGCCCAGCCAGTCGCAGTTGTTGCAAAGCCTCGGGCGGCAGCGGCAGCAGCGCGAGCGGTTGCGCTGCGAGAAAGCGCGCTTCGTCGGCGCGGTTGATCAGGCGCATGCGGCCGGGCTGCACGCTGGCGGCGGCGGCGCGCGCGGTGAACTTGCCGCAATTGACGCCGAGTGCCGGGGTGAGTGCGACGCCGAGTTCGCGCCGGATCTGCGCGCCGAGATCGGCGCAGACCGGGCCGGCGTCTTCCGGCGTGGTGGCCACAGCTGCTGAGATCGCAATACGCCGCGCCATAGCCCTGCGGCTCGACCGGCAGCCCGGTGCGCGCCAGCACGCCGTTGAAGGCGCTCTGCGCGGCGTCGGCCTGGCGCCAGATCGAGCGCGCGCAGCGCGAGATCCGGGCAACGCGCGCGCGCCAGCCGCGGGCTGAGCCGGGCGCGCGCCGCCGGCCAGCGCGAGCGGGTGAGGCCGCCCAGACCCGGCCATCCGGGCCGAGCAGCGCGGCCGGGGTCTGCGCGTCCCAACCGTGCTTGCGCGCTTCGAGGGCGAAGAGAAAATGTCGGGGCGGTCGACGCAAAGAATGGTCATGGGCAGGTCAGGCGTGCAGCGTCATCGCCAGATCGCAGGTCTGGCCGGCATGATTTGCCCCAGCGGGTTTTGAGCAGGCGGGCCTGGGCTTGATAGCCGGTGAGCGCGCCATCGGGCGCGCGGAGTCCAAGCCTCGCGATGGATATCGATCTGCAGGCTGGCGGCGTGGGCGATGGCGCCGCTGCCGAGTTTGAGCCAGGTCAGCCAGGGCGGCGCGGGTTCATCCAGGCAGAGCAGCGCGCAGCGCGCCTGGCGCAATGCGCGCGGTGAGCTGCGGCAGCGCGCTGTCAAACCGCGGGCGATCGCGCGGGTGCGCAGCAAATCGCCCAAGCCATCGATCAGGATGGCGCGCAGGCCAAAGCCCTGCAGCAGATCGAAGAGCAGCGGCACCGCGCGTTCGGGCTCGGGCGCGCGCGCGAAGAGCGTATGCGGATGAGATCGATGCCAAAGCGCGCGAGCGTGTCCGGGTCGCTGGTGCGGGTGCAATCGATCACCGCGATATCGGCGCGCGCGCGGGCCAGGATGTTGATAGGCCAGCGAGAGTTTGCCGCTGGTGGTCTTGCCGGTGAGCAGCGTGATGTGCCCGAGCGGAATGCCGTTGCAGCCGGTCAGCGCGTCGAGCGCGGCGAAGCCGGTGGCGATGTGCGGCGGGATGGTGGCCAGCGGCAGATCACGGGCGAGTTGCAGCGTGCCAGGACCGTAGCGACGGTCGAGCAGCTCGACGGTTTTTTCCAACCGTTCGGTGTTCTTGATGTGGCGCGGCGACATGACGAGGGGCTTCGCAAAGTATAGAACAAATGTTCTTGGCAGCCACCTACAAATCGCTTAGATCACTTAGAGCTCGCCCCAAACATCTGTGAACAAGACTTCGTTGGCGGCAACCCGCTGTGTGTGCGGTGCGCGCCCATCAGCTAGAGGCGCTGGCATAGCGCCTGCATCCAGCCCGCCAGATCGCCGCGGACAGCACGACCGATAGCGTGGCGATGGCGAAAAACCCGAGCGTCTGCAGGGCGCTGAGTTCACCGCGCAGCGACTGAATCGGCACATTCGTCGCGATGCCGATCGGGATCACAAACGTCAGCACCGCGCGCAGCCAGCTCGGATAGACGTTGAGCGGGAAGCGGCCGGCGTGCGAAAATGCGCCGAGCACCGAGACCGCGTTGCTGAGCCGCGTCGCCCAAAAATTAAGCGCGATCATGACGATCCACAGGCTGTACAAAATCGTCATGCCGGCCGCGGTCAGCGCCAGAAACGACAGCACCTGCAGCGGCGTGATCAGCGCGTTGCCATAGGCCAGGCCGCCAATCACGATCGCGACCGCCAGCAGCACCTCGATCAGCCGCCAGACGACGAACTTGCGCACACTGACGAGCAACTGGCTGCTGGCAGGCTGCAATAGCACGTAATCCAGTTCGCCGCTGCCGATCGCGTTTGAAAATTCCTCTGAGCTCGGGTAAATCCACGCAAACAGCAGCGTATTGATGATCTTCCACATGCCGGTCAGCGCGATCACCTCGCCGGCGCCCCACCCGCCGATCGATGTCGTATTCGCAAAGATGATACTGACATACGCAATTTCGTAGACCACCCAAAAGATCGCCATACCAATGCCGACGGCGGCCTCGCCGCGATACGCCAGGTCGTTTTGCATGTTGATCTTGGCGGCTGCGCGCACGACGCGAAAGAATTGCATCAAGCCCCCACCGCGCTATAGCGGCGCACACCGGCGCGCCACTGCAGCAAAAAGATCACAAACAACGCCGCAATCCAAAAAACCTGCAGCGCAAAGCCGGTCGCCAGCTCGGTCGGCGTGGCCTTGCTCGTCAACACCTGCACCGGGAAGTACAACCCGAGCTGATACGGCAGCACCTGCGCGATCGCGCGGATCGGGCCGGGCAACAACGGCAACGGCACGAGCTCGCCGGACAACATCCGCCAGAGTGCAAAGCCGAACAACTGCGCGATCCAGTAGACGCGCGTGGTCCAGAACGCCAGGCTGGCGATAATCGCGCCGAATAAAAAATTGACGCAGAAGCCGAGCACAATCGCCAGCGCGCCGAGCGCGGCGCCGCCGGCCGTCACATGGATCTGCGGCTGAAAGATCGCCAGCAGAATCGCAAACAGCGGCAGCATGATCAGCGTATTCATCAACTTGTGGGCGATTTTTTCGACCAGGATGATTGTCAACATCGGGTGCACCGGCAGCAACAACTCGCTCGACAGCTGCCCGCCCTGCACCTTCCAGGCAAACATATAGACCACGAATTCGTTTGTAAACACGCTGACGAGCAGCACGAGCAGGTAGTACACGATAAAGTCGTTCTGATCAAACCCGCCGACTGACCCGTTGGCGCGCGCAACGCTGACCCACACCGACAACGAAATCGTCGGTGTCACAAACGAGTAAAAGATGCTCAGCAGAAAATTTGCGCGATATTGCCAGTTGATCGCCCAAACAACCTGGAAGAAGCGTTGGTAGATTTTGAGCATGCTAATTGCCTGTTACGGTGTGGCTACCAAGGCCCGACGCTGGTGCCCAGATGACGCCCCTACGATCTTTGCGGTATGTGCGTTGGCAACTGCCCTTCGAATGCCGCGATCGCTTTTTGCCACCAATCCGACATGCCTATCCACTCAGCGGGTGGCGCATGCCACCAGGTCAATTGAACACCAACGGACAGCTTTGAATACTCGACCCCGTAGACGGTCCCGTCAAGTCCACTCAGGCCATCCAGCTTCAGCGATTTGATTTGCAGTGACATCAGGCCTGTCTCAACCAACTTCCAGGTTTCGCGCGGCAGAATTGCTTCTGATCCAATCAGGACCGGTTCCTCAACGCCAGCAGGAGCGTGTCCTGTCCAAATCAATCGGCGCAACAGCAGCCCTTGATTTGCGGCGATGACGGTCCATGAGGTCCAGTGTGTAAAGGTTGGATATTGCCAAATGCGCAACAAAACCGTGCTGCGCCCCAAGGGTTGAAGCAGTTGGAAGTTCTCGGCGCGATGCAACGCCAGTTTGGCATCCTCGTGATCGCTCATTCACAGCAGATAGTAGCACCGTTACAGCGAGTGCGCCATGATTTCACAGAGCGCCCAACGCCCGGCTCGTGCCGTTTTGGCTTTCACAATTCATGCCGACTTCGCGCTCACATCAGAAGACTCACTTTAGGATCTGGTCGTAAAACTCAGTCATGTGTTGCACTACTTCAGCTTCATGGTTCTTTCCGTCATTGGAACATACTCTGTCGTCTAATACGTCTGCATCCGCATCAGCCGGGAGATTTGGAAAGCGACCCGCAAGTGCATTGAAATTGTCAGCCCTGACGCCATGGCCGGTAAGTAACACGAGATCCGGGCCTGAGCCTCCCCAATCGAGCACATGTATTTTGATTCCGTCAAACTCGACGTAGTGAGTTGTGCGATTGATCACTTCAACTCCGTTGTCGAATATTGCCACGATTGCCTGCCATATTCAACCCGGCATTTTGCGGGTTTGTCCTTGACTTGGAGAAAGGCCTGACGCCAAGCTCGTGCCGCGAACATGGTCAACGCAGCGCCTCACACAGCCGAAATTCGCCGGCCGTTGACGCCGGTGCCAAGCCGTGTTGGGGCAACATATCGCCAAACACACGACTATTTTTCAACTTCACGCGGTTCCAATACCAAGTCTATCCCATCAAGTATCTGCCGCACACGCTTTGCCGATAGCGCACCAATTTTTTCTTCCAGTTGCCCTTTGTCAACCGTAAACAATTGCGTCACGATGACTACACTTGCCTTCGGTAAACCACCTTCGCCGGTCTTTAACGCCACGTTTCCCGGGGCATTCGCTCGCTTCAAATTTGACGATAGCGCACAGACTACTACCGTGTTTATTCGGCTTTGATTGAAGACATCATTCTGGACAACAACGTGTGGATGCCGATAACCCGGTCCTGAGCCTTCTGGTTCTCCTAAATCGATCCAATACAGCTCGCCCTGCCGAATCACCATTCACCTTCCACGACCCGCCGATGCGTTCGGCGCACTGCCTTTGCCCGCTTTTTCTCGATCGAGTCCGGACCATCAGCATATGCCGCGTTTAGTCGTTCGAGCAAGGCTCGATTTTGATATTGCGCAACGTACGCTTCCAGCGCCAAGACAAACACCTGGCTTCTTGGTAGCTTTTGGTCGCGCGCTATTTTGTCCACCTGTTGAAACAACTGGCGCTTCAGGGAAACCGCCGTTTTCACGTTGGGCATACTTTTTTGCATACCAAAAGTATACCAAATCCGGCTTCTTCGACAAACGGGAGTTGCACAACGTCAGGCTCGTGCCGCGGACATGGTCCACACGATCCTCCCACAGCCAAAATCGACGCGGGCACGGACACCGGCGCCAAGTCCTGTGGACCGCTTCGACGGGTCCAACGTCGTTATCGGACATGCCGTGCTTGCGCTATCCACAGGCGTGCAAGTTCATGTTGTGATTCATAGGCCTGCCAAACGCTGCTTACCCAGCCCTGCACCGCATTAACTCTATCGTTTGGTTCGGCGTCGCGAACATCTCCGCCGTATTCAACACCGCAACATAGCCGCGTCAGGTGAGCGGCATATGATTTAGCCGATCGGCAATAGCGCTCCAGATGCTGCATGCAGTAAGCATCAAATGCTATTCCGATTGCATGGTCTTCAGAGGAAAGCCTATCCCAAAGGGCCTGGCATCCATCACGCCCGTTATCGACACGCGCACCACAATCCGGACATATTGCTTGCATCAACATATGCTTTCCTGATCACATTCTGGATGACAATTCTAACGGCCAGCACTACGCTGTAGTATTCAGCGGGTGCATTTTTCTAAGGGGGAGCGGCAATTGGCGTGGCCCCAATGCTTAGGCCTGCCGGGTCCGCAGGCCGTAAACGGCCATGCTCAGATACGAAGCCCTGGGCTGATGGCAACAACTTGCGCACGTGGCGGCCGTTTTAGCCGGCATTCACACAACGACGCCAATCCTGTGAGCGCTGGCATACAGCCCAGGGCTTCGTATCTGAGCATGGCCGTTTACGGCCTGCGGACCCGGCAGGCGCGCACTGGGGCCACGCCAATTGCCGCTCCCCTTTAGAAAAATGCACCCGTATTCAGCGCAAGGCCCAACGCTGCGTTTCAGCCGCTGGCCGCCCGGAAGCGAAAAATGAACGCTGGCCATGGCCAGTCGGCTGCAAACGCGTGTTGGGTTGCGCCGTGCCGGAGCAAAACCAGCCGCCGCCGAGTGCTTCTGCGAAGATGATCGTAACTATGCCCGCTGCGAACGCGGTGCGGGACGCGGAAGAGCAAACTTGTGACCCCGATTAGGCGACGATTTCGCGAGTGCCGTCAATTTCATCGCGCTTTGTTTGAGCTACGCCTCCAAAGCCGCGTTGGAGGATTTATTCTTCTGCCGCGTTGGAACATCGACTTCTGCGGCTTTGTTCGGCAAGCCCCGCGCTCGAAGTTAGAAAGCGGTTGCGTGGAGGAAAAGCGCCTCCCCTTGCTATGCCTCGGCTATCGCCGCTATAGAAATCTTTAGCCCCGGTATTCGGGCTGGCAGCTTCGCTCCTTGTCTCGCCGGTGGGTTGTTTGGAAACCATCGCAGCCATTCTTCATTCATGCCCGAAAAGTCGTCCTCATCTGCCAATACCACCGTAACGCTCACCACCCTCTCCATTGAGCTACCAGCCTCTTCAAGGATGGCCGATATGTTCTTCAGGCACTGCCGCGTCTGCTCTTGTACCGTCTCCCCGATGAATTTCCCCGTCACCGGATCTGCTGGTGAAGTCCCTGACACGAAGATCAATCCGGCAGCCTTGACGGCTTGGCTATACGTGGCCGGTGGTTTGGCAGCCTTATCCGTAAACACTATTTTTCGAGACATACTCCAAACTCCTTTGTTCGCAGGTTTGCTCTGCGAAGGACAGCATACAACGCCTGCACCAGATATGGCTGCGACTCGATTGATCCAGTGGATGCGGCGATCTTCGACGCACCTCTGCGAGCCCCAACGCAGGCTCGTCTGCGGGCGCACCTTTCAACAACGCAAGGCCCAACATGAGCTTGTGCCGCAGACGGCTGAAACTTCGCCGGCCATGGACGTCGGCGTTGTGACCCGTGTTGATCCGGCACCATTTGATCAACACGCCTCGTCAACACAGATTTGTGCCACGCGGCCACTGCGCACTATTCGTATATGCGAAAGAACTTTTGTTCCATTATGATTTCTCCTCATAGGAGAACCAGATGCCCATTACCAGATCAGAAATAACCATAGATGTTGCTGGAAAACCACTCCACTTGTATCGCGCTATTCCGGCCAATGGTGGGCCTGGGATATTGGTTTTACCTGCGTGGTGGGGGCTCAATTCGTTCTTCAAGCAGGTTTGTGATCGATTCGCAGAAGCTGGCTATACCGCAATCGCACCCGACTACTACGACGGCCTTGTTGGCACATCGATCGAGGAAACAAAAATTCTTCAGCAAAAAGTCGAAAGCGATTTTGACGGCATGCGAGCCACCATCAAGGCCGCGAAGGACTATCTCGCCGCACTTCAGCCAGGCGAGCCAGTCGCTTTGATCGGGTTTTCGATGGGCACGGACTGGGCGCTCATGACTGCCGCAAACGAGCCCGATGTGGCCGCAACCGTCTTGTTTTACGGCGGCTGGAGTGCCGATTTCAGTCAAATGAAGTCAAAAGTGTTGGGTCACTATGCCGAAACGGATGAGTGGGTGCCTTTCGACCAAATACGCGAGATGGAGCGCAACATGAAAAGCGCTGGTGTGGATGTGACGCTGCATCGGTATGCCAAGACAGCGCACTGGTTTATGGAATCGGATCGGCCTGAGTACGACCCCGCCGCGTCATCGATCGCCTGGGAGCGCACGCTTGCCTTTCTCGCGCAACACCTTGCAAAATCGCGTGGCTAGGCGGCGCCAAACGCCCACGCGAGCATCAACGGAAATTCTTCTCGCCACATCGCGTCGTCGTGCCCCGCGACCCGCGTGCGCATCACGACATCCGCGGCTGCATCGCGCAGCGCAGCCGCCCACCGAGCCGCGTTCTCGAGGAAAAACGGTTCCAGCGTGCCGGCGACGAGATACGTGCGAGGCAACATGGTCGGCATCATGTCAGGCGGCCGGTAACCCGCGCCGGGCGAGCCTGAAAAGATCGACGCCGTAGAGGTCCGGATGTCGAAGCCCAATGGCGAGCGCGAGCTCCCCACCCGCCGAAACACCAAACACCGCCGTGCGCTCGGCGGGCAGAGTTACCCCGAAACGCGACCGCGTCCACGCACCGATGTCCTCGACAAAAAACCGCTCGTGTGCCGCAAACCGTTCCGGATCGAAGCCCGGCGAATACTCGTGGAGCCGCAGCGTCTCGTCGGCCGCGCGGTGCACGCCGACGATCATCGTCGACGGCACATGCGCTGCCTCGAGAAATCTGCCCCACTGCGAGATCATCTGGCCATCACCGGCGAAGACGATCGCCGTGGGCGGATGCGGCGGGACGTACACCGTGACTTGCCGACCACCGTCATAGTCGAACGCTTCGGTGATAAATTCACCCGCAATCGGGTCGGCCCGCGCTGGCTTCCTGAGAGTCTGTTTCATAACCCACCTTGTCAGTGATGCAGGTTAAAGTCAGTGCGCGTAAACTTCGCCGCGCGCATGCTCCAGAAGATAGCGTTGGGTCAGCATCAGGCGCGGCTTCGACCGTGCATTCGGTGCAATATTGTGAAGAATGCGCAGATCCATGAAGTACACATCGCCCGCTTCACCTGCCATTTCAACGACGCTGACCTCGACATCTCCCACGTGACCAGGTCCCTGCATAAATTGCATGCGGTTGATCGACTTGTCCGACATCAACTCGGCAAAATACGCCTCGCGTTTCAAGCGTTTGCGCAGATTGCTTGAGCTGATACGCCCTTCATCGTTGAGTAGCCGATGCGAGCCAGTTACTGCGAGTGTCGCACCACCTTGCGGCTCTATATCATCAAGGATCGCAAAAACCTGGACGCCCGGAAGGCCGCTTTCGCTGAGTCTCGGCATATCCAGATGCCAAGTCTGGTGCGGCAGCCACCACGTGCTGGCATTCGGTAGCGTGCAAAGCAGCGCTGGATGAGCATTCATCGGATACAACGGGCGAGCACCTGCCAGTGCGCTGGCAGCGACCAGCGTCTCTCCTCCGGCAAGATCGATAATCGCCGGATGCCGATTCAGCGGTTTGACCAGCGCCATGCCAGCAGCGACTCCGGGCAGAAACTCCTGTTGAGTAAGTAGCCAATGCCCGTCTTTCCAGATGCCCTCTTTTTCACATCGCTGGAAGATCAGTTCGCGCGCGTGAGCAAGCTGTGCAGGCGGCAAAAAACCGCTGCGCTTGATCAGCCCTTGCAACGCAAAAAGTTCATGCTCAGCGCTGGTAAACATCATCGACCACATCCACTCGAAGTTTTCGTTATTCCACCGAGTCTACCGTGGCGATACGGTACTTCATGAACACGGCCACTTCTTTGTCTGGATAATCTTCGTTTGAATACAGTGAAATATCGATCGCCTCCATTCGAAATCCGAGCCGCCGATACGCCGCGATTGCTCCTGTGTTTGTAGTCTGCGTTTCGCAGATCACCGCACGCATCCCCTCATGCTCAGATCTCTCGATCACCCGTTCCATCAACTGCCGTCCTATGCCTTTTCGCCGGTGCTGCTCGTCCACATGGAACTCCCAAACCATGACGGTTTTGTTCCAGCCTTGCGCTTCTGCTATCGCCACGCCGATGCACCTACCATCCTCGTAGGCGCCAAATGACCAGCCTGATTGAACAATTTTCTCGTATCGGCTGAGCGTGTCTTCGTCGAACTCGCCCGCTAGCCCCACATACGGCTTGTCTAGCTCTATAAGCCTAAGCTGGAACGCTGTCAACGCCTCTGAGTCGGCATAGGACACGTCATATCGCTTATTGGTCACATAGCCTGTCGCACAACGGCGGAGGTCTGCTTCACTGAAGGATGTCAATGAACGGATTTCTGTCATCGCCGCACTTTACTTGCGCGCATCTGAAGCCGCCCAACGCCAGGCTTGTGCCGCGGACATGGCCCGCCGAGACGTTGCAGGCAAAAGTTGCGAGGCCATGAGCGTCGGCACCAAGCCGTATTGCGTGTGTTTAGCGCCGCAGTGGAGCGTATTGGCTAAAGCCCTCTTCCCATTCCCGTGAAGTCCAGTTCTCAATAAACTG